>NZ_JBXAQY010000002.1:309668-452597 GCF_058807735.1 Flavobacterium sp. GW821-FHT12A05
TTACTGTGGTGCAAATATAAAAAGAAAGTTAAGTTCAAAACAAGCTTTTTGGCAAAAAAAATTAATAAAAAACAACATTTTACTATAACCTATTTAAAATTAAAACGTTATAAAATCAATTATTTTTAGAAAATCATGAATATTATAAAAGAAATCCCATCAAATGAAACTTATGCCGTACGTCAACCTGTTCTTAGAAAAGGAAAACCTATCGAAAGTTGTATCTTTGAAGGAGACGATCTTGAAACAACGCATCATTTCGGCTTATTTAGTGACGAAAATTTAACAGGAATAATTTCGTTATTCAACCAAAGCAACCCTATATTTGCCGAAAAATTTCAGGCACAGATTCGAGGAATGGCTATTTTAGACCATCATCAGAAAAAAGGTTATGGAGAAGCACTGGTTAAACATTGTGAAACCTATTGCAAGGACAATCAAACCGACTTAATTTGGTTTAATGCCAGAACCGCTGCAGTTGGTTTTTACAAAAAAATGAATTATCAGGTTTTAGGAGAACCCTTTGATATAAAAGACGTTGGAGAACATTATTTAATGTTTAAAAAATTATAGAATGAAAAAACTTTACTTTCTTTTAGCAGTATGCATTTTTATTAGCTGCAAAAAAGAGGAACCTAAAATAAAGCCCGTTGTGGTTAAAAAGGCTCCTGCAATTATACTTACTGACGAAAGAAAAGTAGAGATAGATACCGCGTTACTAAATACTTTTAAAAGCGAAACTCTTAAACAATTTTACATTTCATCTGAAAATAAAACGGTTTGGGGAAACCTAAAAAAAAGAACTTATGTTTTATCTCAGTTAGAAAATTCAGATGAATTGGGTTTAAATCCTGAAGATTATAAAGCAACGCAGTTAAAGAAATTCGAAAACAGAATAAGCAAACTAAACGATTCTGATTTAGCCACTTATGATATTCTATTGACTTACAATTTCGAAAAATATTTAAATCATTTATATAAAGGAAAACTAGATCCCAAAAAGTTATATACGGATTGGGATCTTGACGAAAAAACATTCGATGTAAATAATGTTCTTATTAAAGCTTTTAATAAAGACAAATTAGACAGCATTGTTGAGAGCGTTCAGCCAAAATCAGAAACATACAAACAGTTATTAAAATCGCTTAAAATCATCAATACTTTTCCTGACGAAGACATCCAAAAAATTGACGCAGTTAAGAAAATCACTTTAAACGATACAAATAATGCCTTAATACCTATTAAAAAGAAACTTTTATTTTGGAAAGATATGTCTGGAAAAGACAGCCTTACTGATAAATACGATAAAAAGACTTTCGAGGCCGTTAAGAAATTTCAAGCCCGTCACGGCCTTGCCGATGATGGTGTTATTGGTATAGGAACTATCAGCGCCTTAAATTATTCTAAAGAAAGAAGAAAACAGCAGATTATTGCCAACTTAGAGCGCTGGAGATGGTACCCGACAGAATTGGCAGAAAACTATTTCATCATCAATATACCGGATTACAGCCTGCATGTAGTCGAAGAACAAGATACCACTTTGGTTCGAAATATTGTAGTAGGAACAAGTTCTAGAAAAACACCCATTATTACATCGGTACTAAAAACAGTTGTATTTAATCCAACGTGGACAGTTCCGCCAACGATTTTAAAAGAAGATGTTGTTCCCGCCATGAAACGAAACCGTAATTATTTGGCAAAGAAAAACATAACTATTTACGACACATCTGGAAATGTAGTTGAACCAACGGCCTGGAACGAAAACAAACCTAGTAACTACAGATATGTACAAAGCCCGGGATATAATAATTCGTTAGGATTAATGAAGATTTTATTCCCCAACCATCATAGCGTTTATTTGCATGATACAAACCACAGAAACAATTTTGTACGCAACAATCGTTCTTTGAGTTCCGGCTGCGTGCGTGTAGAAAATCCGCTGGAACTGGCCGAACATATTTTAAATGATTCAACACGATTTTCTAAAAGCAAAATTGATACAATTATTGCTACTAAAAAAACAATGAGTTTCAAGATAACCAAGAAATATGCTTTGTATCAATGGTATTGGACAGCTTGGAGCAAAAAAAATCAGCTCATTTTTAGAGCTGATATTTATAATTTAGATGCAGATTTGTATGCTAAGTTAAGAGATTAACCTCTCCTCCATCGTAAAACTTCTTGACGGATGATAGATATACAAACATGATTTATCTTTTATTGCTTCGATTATCTCATCTGTCAATTCTACAGGAAGTGCAGGACAACCCTGGCTTCTGCCTAGTCTTTTATGATCTCTGATAAAGGATTCAGAAACATAATCAGCACCATGCATTACAACACCTCTTTCGCGTGCATTATCGTTAAGACCTCTTTCAAGACCATCTAAACGCAATGAAGCTCCGTGTTTACCTCTGTAAATTTCGCCTGTTGCATAAAAACCTAAACTGCTTTTAAAAGACGAATTTAAGTTTGAAAATGCAGTAGCAAATTCTTCTCCGGTATTTCTTCCGTGAGCCACTAAAGAGTTAAATAATATGGTATTGGTAGTCATATCAATTACCCAAAGACGTTTGGTATTTGATGATAGACTAAAATCAACTAATGTTAGAATGTTTTTTTGAATAATCCCTTTTTCTTTTAAAAGATAAAAACCTTTTAATGCTTCTGAAAAAGATTTCAGTTCAGGAAGATTAAAATTGTTAGAATTTAAAGAGTTATAAATGGTCTCAATTCTTGCATCAACAGTAAGCTTTTTTTCAACTTTAGCTATACTTCTTGTCGTTGCATTCTTTAATTCGGGTGCGTTTTTTGAATCTTTGCCAAAAGACAATAACAAAAACACAAGCAGCGGATACATTTTGTAAATCATTGAATTTCTTTAGGTTAATAATAAAATTTGGGTAGAGCAAAAATATAAATTTTTGAAAAGCCTCAAAATAAAAGCCTGTAAATCAGGCTTTTTTTGCTTAAAATTTAACATTATTAACATAAAACGGATATTTATGTAAGATTATTTCCTATGCTAAAAATCATAATGTTTTGGCTTTTTTTCTTAAAAAAAGCTGAACAAAATGGAAATTTTAAAACTTAACTTGCTATAAATAGAACAAAATGCAGTGTATTTAGATTAGATTAATGCAAGTAAATAGATTTTTTTTCTGGTTTAAACTTTATAAATAGAAATATTTTTTTTCTATTAGATTCATAGCCAACAAAAAACAGCTTATTAACTAATGATGCCTTAAAACACATTTTTCCAATCAGCGTAAAATATTTTATAGACTATAGTGCTGTTAAAAATAAGGTTAGAAAAAGAGCTTAGTGTGAATTAATTTTAAAAAATAAAGGCTTCTTTAATTAAATCAATATTTTTTTTTATAGTTCATTTTATTAAATATAAATGTAACATTCGTCAGGTTTCAAACTTTAGAAATGCCTTATCTTTGTAAAAAACAAAATGTAATGAACAAAAAAGTTATCCTTATGATTTTAGATGGTTGGGGAAAATCTCCTGACCCTAAAGTATCTGCAATAGACAATGCAAATGTTCCTTTTATAAATAGTCTTTACAAAAATTACCCAAGCGCACAGCTTCGTACCGATGGATTAAACGTTGGTTTACCTGAAGGGCAGATGGGGAACAGTGAAGTTGGGCACATGAACCTTGGTGCCGGACGAATTGTATATCAGGATTTAGCCAAAATAAATTTAGCAGTAGCCCACAAAACATTGGCTAAAGAACAAGTTTTAGTTGATGCTTTTACTTATGCTAAAGAAAACAATAAAAAAGTACACTTTTTAGGATTAGTTTCTGATGGAGGTGTTCACTCTCATACATCACACTTACGCGGCCTGATCGATGCTTCGCAGGAATATGGTTTAGATCAGGTTTATGTTCATGCTTTTACAGATGGTCGTGATGTTGATCCAAAATCAGGAGCAAAATACATTCACGATTTAGATGAATATATTAAAGATACTCCAGTAAAAATTGCTTCTATCATTGGCCGTTACTACGCAATGGACCGAGATAAACGCTGGGAACGTGTAAAACTAGCTTACGATTTAGTAGTTAACGGAGTAGGAATTCCGTCTACGAATGCTGTTGCAAGTGTTTTGGACAGTTATGCACATGATGTTACTGACGAATTTATCGAGCCGGTTGTTATTGTAAATGAAGAACAAAAACCTTTGGCAACAATTGTTGAAGGTGATGTTGTAATCTTCTTTAACTTTAGAACAGACAGAGGCCGTGAACTTACAGAAGCGCTTTCTCAGCACGATTTTCACGAGCAAAACATGCACAAATTAAACTTGTATTATGTAACGCTTACCAACTACGACGAAACGTATCAAAACGTAAAAGTGGTTTACAATAAAGATAATATTACCGAAACTCTTGGTGAAGTTTTAGAAAAAGCGGGTAAAAAACAAATCCGTATTGCTGAAACAGAGAAATATCCGCACGTAACGTTTTTCTTTTCTGGCGGAAGAGAAGTTCCTTTTGAAGGCGAAACCAGAATTTTGAGAAACTCTCCAAAAGTAGCAACTTACGATTTACAGCCGGAAATGAGCGCTTACGAACTTACTGATGCTCTTGTTCCTGAATTGAACAAAGGCGAAGTAGATTTCGTTTGTTTAAACTTTGCAAATGGCGATATGGTTGGTCATACCGGAATCATGAGCGCTGCAATTAAAGCTTGTGAAGCCGTTGACGCTTGCGCGAAAAAAGTAATCGAAGCCGCTCTTGCAAATGATTATACTACAATTGTAATTGCAGACCACGGAAACTGTGAAACCATGATTAATCCTGACGGAAGCCCTAATACAGCGCACACAACAAACCCAGTGCCTATTATTTTGGTTGACAAACAATTGAAAAATATTCAAGATGGTGTTCTAGGTGACATCGCTCCTACTATTTTAGAATTAATGGGAGTACAGCAGCCAAATGCTATGACTTGTCATTCGTTATTGTAAAAAACACTTAAACTATTTTAAACCATATAAGTGATATAAGTTCATTTAATTGAACTTAAAAAATCTCGCAAAGACGCTAAGTCGCAAAGAAATTTATAAAACTTTGCGCCTCTGCGACTTTGCGAGAACTATTTTACACTAGAATATAACACTTAGTTCAGCTTTTATCTTATGTGATTTTCATTTCTTAAATTAAGCAATGCTTATTTATATTTACTTACATCACTTATATGGTTTATATTTTTAATATCCCAATTTTATCAGCCTGAGCGAAGTCGAAGGTACATGACGTTTAAGAATCAAAAAGGCTTCGACTCCGCTCAGCCTGACATTCGTGTCCATGGTTCAAGATCAAACAACAAAATAATGATAAAGCTGTTCGACACCATAAATAATAAGCCCGATAATACCGCCTACTAAAGTTCCGTTGATTCTGATATATTGAAGATCTTTCCCTATTTCTAATTCCAGTTTTTCAGAAACCTCTTTTCCGTCCCAGCTTTTTACGGTAGATGAAATTAAATCTCCTATTACCTTTTTATTATTTAAAAGAACCGAAAGCAGATCATTTTTAATGAAATTATTGATTTTATCAATCATAACAGAGTCTTCTTTAATTCCGTTTCCAAAACCTTGAATTAAACCCGAAATACTATTTTTAATTGACGACTCATCTCCTTTGCTTAAATCATTGGTTATGGATAGTTTTATTTCGTCCCAAATTCCGTTAATGTAATCCTGAACCTCTTTTTTCCCAACAAAACCTAAAATCATATCATTGATTTTAACCCTCATTTCTTCAGAGTTTTTTACTTTTTCTAAAAAGTCAAAAATATATTCATCAATCTTTAAGCGAACTGCACTTTCTGGCTTTTTAGCTTCATTTAGAAAATCCTGTAAACCGTTAAAAACACCTTCGGTAATACTTTTATCAGCTAATCCGAAACTCAAAAGCGGCGTTGAAGCTTTTACTTTCTGTCTGATTAAATCTTTATTATTGGTTAATTCAGCACTCATAACTTCCAAAAGATTGGTCAGCATTTGATTTTTTAAATCTCCCTTTTGCAAAGGTTCTAAAGCGACGGCAACCCAATTTCCAAAATTTATTCCCTCCATTTTTTCTTTGAACTGAACCTGAATAAATCGCTTTACATCTTCATCTTTTATGGTTTTTAAAATTCCGGGGATAATATTAACCGAAACCACATTCGCAATTTTATTGGCATTTTCTTCCTGCGAAAGCCAATCTGAAGCCTTTGTTGCGAAGTTGAATTCTTCTAATTTAATTTCTAATTTTTCACGGTTTAGAAATTCTTCCGAAACAAAATTCCCGAGGTTTTCCCCAATTTCATTCTTCTTCGTTGGAATAATTGCCGTATGCCAGATTGGAATTCCAAGCGGATGGCGAAACAAAGCCACAACCGCAAACCAATCGGCAATTCCCCCCACCATTGCCGCTTCGCTGAAAGCCTGTAAAATGGGAATTTTAAAATATATAGCAATTATAAAAAGAAGCACCGCAAAGCCTAAAAGTCCCAAAGCGCTGCGCTGCATTCGTCGTAAAGCTTTTACTTTGGATATATCTTGATCTATAGTAGTTTTCATGATTTTACACGTTTTTACTACTAATTTAGGGCTTTTTTCTGGGATATTGAATTAAAAAAGTCTGCCACAAATTTCACGAATTAGCACGAATTACAATTTAATAAGCTTCAATTAGTGTGAATTCGTGAAATTCGCGGCAAAAAAATTACTTAAAAAATGAGATAAAAATTGTACTTTTGCCAACTGAAAATCTGAAAAATATGATCATCCAAAAAACCAGAGAAGAAATCGAATTAATGCGCGAAAGTGCTTTAATCGTATCGAAAACATTAGGAATGATTGCTTCTGAAATTAAAGAAGGAGTTACTACATTATATCTTGATAAATTAGCCGAAGAATTCATTCGTGATCACGGTGCGGTTCCAAGCTTTTTAGGTTTGTACGATTTCCCAAATTCACTTTGTATGAGTCCAAACTCGCAAGTTGTACACGGGATTCCGAATAATATACCTTTGAAAAGCGGAGATGTAATTTCTGTTGACTGTGGTGCATTTAAAAACGGATATCACGGAGATCACGCCTATAGTTTCGAAATTGGAGAAGTTGCTCCAGAAGTTAAACAACTTCTAAAAGTAACGAAAGAATCTCTTTACGTAGGAATTAGAGAATTTAAAGCAGGAAATCGCGTAGAAGATGTTGGAAATGCGATTCAAAAATATACAGAATCTCACGGATATGGTGTGGTTCGCGAATTAGTTGGGCACGGTTTAGGGCAAAAAATGCACGAAGAACCAGAAATGCCAAACTACGGAAAACGCGGCCGTGGAAAGCTTTTTGTTGAAGGAATGGTTGTAGCAATCGAACCGATGATTAACCTTGGAACAAAAAACATCAAACAACATAAAGACGGCTGGACAATTACAACAGCTGACGGAAAAGCAAGTGCCCATTTCGAACACGATGTAGCTTTAATAGACGGGAAACCGGAATTATTATCGACTTTTCAATACATCTATAAAGCCCTGGGAATCGAAAGCAACGAAGAAGACGAATTTAGAAAAGTGCCTCTAGTACTGTAAGATATTCCACAGAGATTCACAAAGATATATACGCCGAGGTTCGCAAAATTTTTTATATGCCTTTAAAAATGTATTTGGAAAATGTAGTATCACAAGATGAACTAGATTCTATTTCATATAAAATTATTGGTTTAGCAATTGAAGTTCACAAACAATTAGGT
Organism: Flavobacterium sp. GW821-FHT12A05; assembly: GCF_058807735.1. Lineage (NCBI taxonomy): Bacteria > Pseudomonadati > Bacteroidota > Flavobacteriia > Flavobacteriales > Flavobacteriaceae > Flavobacterium > Flavobacterium sp. GW821-FHT12A05. Next base: position 317,437 of record NZ_JBXAQY010000002.1, read on the forward strand.
CCAGGTTTATTAGAATCTGCTTATCAGGAATGTTTGTATTATGAAATTAAGAATTCAGGTTTAATTGTTGAGAAACAAAAAGCCTTACCAATAATCTATAAAGACATAAAATTAGATCACGGATATAGAATTGATTTGTTAATTGAAAACAAAATTGTAATTGAACTAAAAACAGTTGAAGCTTTTACTGATGTACATTTTGCGCAAATACTAACCTATCTGAAGCTCGGAAATTATCCATTAGGATTACTTATTAATTTTCATTCAAAAATATTAAAAAACAATATAAAAAGATTTATAAACACTTTGTGAAGCTCTGTGCCAACTTTGTGTAACTCTGCGAAACAGCCCCATGAAGAAACTTTTCAAACTAGTACTTAACACTATACCTCGTCCATTATTAATTCGTTTGAGTTATGTGGCACGTCCTATTTTAGCTTTCTCGTTAAGAGGAGATAAATTTACAGATCCTATCGATGGCAGAAGCTTTAAATCGTTTTTACCTTACGGATACGGAAAACAACGTAATAATGTGCTTTCGCCAAGTACACTTTCGTTAGAAAGACATCGTTTGCTTTGGTTGTATTTAAACGATCAGACTGATTTTTTTACAGCACCAAAAAAAGTACTTCATTTTGCTCCCGAACAAGCTTTTTACAAAAGATTCCGTAAGCAGAAAAATCTGGATTACACCACAACCGATTTGTTTTCGCCTTTGGCCGATGTAAAAGCAGATATCTGCAATTTGCCTTTTAAAGACAACGAATACGATGTGATTTTATGCAATCATGTTTTAGAACATATTCCGGATGATACAAAAGCGATGCGAGAATTGTACCGCGTTTTAAAACCAGGCGGAATGGCAATTTTGCAGATTCCGCAGGATTTAAATCGTGAAGTAACTTTTGCTGATGACTCTATTACAGATCAAAAAGAGCGTGCTAAAATATTTGGCCAGTACGATCACGTTCGCATTTACGGACGCGATTATTTCGACAAGTTAAGAAGCATTGGCTTTATTGTAATCGAAGAAGATTATACCAATAAAATTGCACCAGAGTTAGTTGAAAAATACTGTTTGGCAAAAGGCGAAATTATTCCGCTTTGCTTTAAACAGGAAAACTAATTTTTTCACATATAAGTGATACAAGTTCATTTAAAAAGAGTTTTCAAATTATTGATATTTTGAAAACTCTTTCTTTTTTTGCCCCATCTCTAAATTATAAGCCAACCAAATCCCTAAACCTTGGAACCTACAAAACCTTATCAATTTTGTTTTGACATCAGTTTTGAAAAAAATCTGAATGCCTATATCCCAACATCCTACATCGTTGAGAATACTGTAGAAATCAAATATCTAGACAAAAAAGCAACTGCCGGAATAATCGAAAGTTTCGGTATTGTTTTTGAAGATTTACATTCTAATACAAAAAAAATACTGACCGCCTGCGAATCTTTAAAACCTGAATTCATATTCAAAAAATTCAGCACCAAAATCAAATCGGCTAAAAGCATTGCTGATTTGCAAAAAGATTCAAAAATCGAGTTTGCAATCCGTCAGCATTTAAAATTTCATTTAAGTTCGTTTTACAGCCTTATAGTTCAGGAACAATTTCCTTTATCTATAAATCTTGGCCCCGAGAAAGATTTCTATCGTTCCAGAGTGGATGTTAGTCCGCTTTATTTTGAACCCCAAATTCAATTTGACAAACACGCCGAAGGAATTACCTATACCCTTTCTTTAAAAGAAAATGAAACGGCTTTTCTTCCAATGAACAGCAATGCCGATATTCTTTTAGACGAGCCGGGCTGGTTAATTATCAATAAAAAACTAGGACAGTTAAAAGAGCTTAACGCTAAAAAACTGATGCCGTTTTTAAAGAAAAAATCAATCGAAATACCCTCTAAATTAGTCGACGATTATTTTAAAAATTTTATTCCGGAAATAGCCAAGAAAATTGACATTGAAGCAACTGGTTTCGAAATTGAACAGCGCGACGAAATTACTTCCTGCACGATTCAGCCGGTTTATGATTTCTTTAAAAACTGCTATTACCTCAACCTTTATTTTGATTACAACGGTTATTCATTTGACGCCAGTAAAACGAAGAAAACACATTCGTTTGTAGATTTCAGTGTTACCAATGAACCTAAAATCATTCAGTTTAAACGAAATAGTGAGGAGAATTTATATGCTGATAAATTAGCCGAAATTGGTTTAATAAAAATTAAAAACGAATTATTTGGATTCAATTCTGACGCTGAAACTTCTGATCCTTATGTCAACATTCAATTGATCATTGACAATAAAGAAAAACTGGAAAGTTTAGGTTTTGACATTCAAAATTTAAAACTCGAAAGCAAAGAAATTATCACATCTAATCATACTATTGCTGCATCAAAAGATACAAACGGAGATTGGTTTGATATTAAAATCATCATTACAATTGGGTCTTATACGATTAATTTCAGCGAAATTATCCCAAATATAAAAAGCAAGGAAAGACTTTTTCCTCTGCCTGACGGAAATTATTTTTTGATTCCGTTAGAGTGGTTCAGCAAATACGGTTCTCTGGCAAAACTGGCCAAAACAGAAAGTGGCACTTTACTTTTACGCAAAAGTAATTTTACAGCACTGGACGCCATTCCTGAGATCAAAGACGATGTAACGTATAAAGCAGAATATATTGCTTCTGACTTATTAAAAGCAACTTTAAGACCGTATCAAATTGAGGGTGTAAAATGGCTTTTAGGTCACTTTAATTCCAATTTAGGTGCTTGTCTTGCTGATGATATGGGACTTGGAAAAACATTGCAGACTTTAGCTGTTCTGGTTGCTGTTCAGGAACAATTAGGATTTACAACCAAAACAACCAATTTTGATTTGTTTGCTAATGAAACCACAATTGAAAGAGAACCGCTTAAAGCCTTGATTGTTTTGCCTTCTTCATTGGTTTTTAACTGGTTTAATGAAGCAGGGAAATTCACGCCTCATTTTTCGAGAATGCAATATGTGGGTAATGACAGAAAACAATTAGTGAGCCGATTAGCCACAACCGATTTAATTTTTACGAGTTACAGCATTATTCATCGTGATATTTCGATTTTAGAAAAGTATGATTTCCGTTATTTGATTTTGGATGAAAGTCAATACATTAAAAATAAAGATTCTAAGATTTTTAAAGCCATCAATAAAATAAGTACAGGGCATAAAATCGCGCTAAGCGGTACACCAATCGAAAATTCGCTGGATGATTTATGGTCGCAGATGCAGTTTATAAACCCAGATATTTTGGGGACTTACAATTTTTTCGCTGCCAATTTTAAAATTCCAATTGAGAAAAAACAGAATGAAGACGTTTTATCTGAATTAAAAAATCTGGTGCAGCCTTATATTTTGCGACGAACCAAAGAACAGGTTTTAAAGGATTTACCCGAATTATCAGAGCAGATTTACTATTGCGATATGGATCCTGATCAGGAAAAATTATACGAAAAAGAAAAATCGAAAGCTCGAAACTTTTTATTAAAAACAGATGGTTCTAGTCCGGACAAAATCAGTATTATCAATACGCTGATGAAGTTAAGACAATTGAGTAATCACCCAAAAATGGTAGATCAGGAATCTGAAATTGATTCCGGAAAATATATTGCGGTTACCAATTATCTGGAAAATTTGGTCAAGGCAAAACAGAAAGTCATCATTTTCAGCTCGTTTGTTACCAACTTAAATTTCTATACAGATTGGTGCAAAGAGAACAAAATAACCTATTGCCAAATTACCGGCGAAACTCCGGCAGACAAAAGAGAACAGCAGGTAAAACAGTTTCAGGAAAAAGAAGAGCCTTTATTGTTCTTTATTTCATTAAAAGCGGGAGGTGTTGGTCTAAATATTACCAAAGCTTCGTATGTTTTGTTTTTAGATCCTTGGTGGAATCCTTTTGCAGAAAAGCAAGGAGTTGGAAGGGCGCACAGAATTGGGCAGTTAAATAAAGTAAACGTGGTTCGTTTTATTTCTAAAAATACTGTTGAGGAAAAAATCATCAAACTGCAGGAAAACAAAAAACTATTGTCGGATTCACTTTTAGAAGAAAGTTATATCAACGACGAAATTCAGGCAAATTTAGAGTACATTTTGAATTCTTAATCAAGTTCCAATAAATTGGCATCTTAATACGTTTAATAAAATTCTTATATTTACAATCTTACAACGTAATAAGATGCCAAAATTTTTATATCAAAGCTTAATTGCGCTTTTTATTTTTACTTCGGCGAAAGCCCAGGAAATACAAACAGAAGTAGTTCCTCCATACAATATTAAAACCGCCACTTTTGTTCAGAATGGTAATAATGTCGTTCCGATCTTTGAACTGAATTCTACATTCGAATTTCAATTTGATGATTTGTTTGGTAACGAAGCTAATTATTATTTCGAAATTACGCATTGCGATTACAATTGGAAACCCAGCGATATTCCTAAAACAGATTATTTAAGAGGTTTTGACGGCCAGCGAATTATGGAGTATGCTAATTCTTTTAATACACTTCAGGTGTATTCGCATTACCGACTTCCGTTTCCGAATCAATTTACAACGCAGATAAGATTATCAGGAAATTATATGCTGAAAATTTTAAATGAAGATAAAGAAGTCGTTTTATCCCGAAAATTTATTGTTTATGAGGAACATTGTACGGTTGGTGTGCAGGTAAAAAGAACGCGAAACCTCAGCAATATTGAGCATAAACAAAATCTTGATTTTACAATTGCCTCAAACGATATTACTTTTCAAACGCCAACACAAAATGTAAAAGTGCTTTTGATACAAAATGGAAATTTTAATACGGCTATTAAAAATATTGCGCCTCAATATACAATTGGAAATCAATTGGTTTACAAATACGATGCTGAAACACAATTTTGGGCAGGAAATGAATTTTTATACTTTGAAAATAAAGACATTCGGGCAGCAAATAATAACGTAGGCAGAATTGGTTCTAACAATGATATTTACAATGCTTATTTGTATACAAATAGAGCAAGAGGAAATCAGAACTATACCAATTATCAGGATGTAAATGGTAATTTTGTGGTGAAGAACATAAACGGTTCTGACAACACCATCGAAGCCGATTATGCCTGGGTTTATTTTACACTTTCGGCGCCGGCCTTTCAACTCAACAAAGACATTTATATTACGGGAATGTTCAATAATTACAGTCTTTCGCCAGAATATAAAATGGATTATAATACAGATAAAGCGGTATTTGAAAAAGCAGTAATGATCAAGCAGGGTTTTACTAATTTTCAATACACAGTCGCCGATAAAAAAGGAAATATCGATTTTGAAAATGCAGTTGATGGCAATTTTTATCAGACAGAAAATGAATACACTATATTAGTTTATTACAGAGAAAGTACAGATCGTTATCAAAGAGTTATAGGAAAAGGCAATGCAAACTCAATAAACATCGTTAATTAAAACATTGTTAAGGTTTTAGGAATCCTAGTTTTTTTTCGTAGCTTTGTACCTATAACGCACACAGATTTACTAGGTTAGTATGGTTTCTCAAATTACACGAGGCATAAAAATATCGGTTTTAACTAGTTTTGAAGGTACTTACTTCAAGAACTACAAGATTCACTTTGCTTTTAGTTATGTGGTTACAATCGAAAACCACAGTAAAGATTCTGTTCAGTTAACTTCTCGCCACTGGGAGATTTTTGATTCTCTAAATGATCTTGATATTGTTGACGGTGAAGGCGTTATTGGTAAAAAACCGGTTTTAAAACCAGGTGAAAATCACACTTACAGCTCGGGTTGTTTATTATCATCTCCTTATGGTGCCATGAAAGGTCATTTTAATATGATCAATTTCACTACAACCAAAACATTCAAAGTTATTGTTCCTACTTTTAGAATGTGTGCTCCTTTTGCATTGAACTAATTCAGCGTTTTATTTCTATTACTTCTTCCTTTGTAATGGCATACACTTGGTCATTTTCTTCGGGAATTAAGTAAAAATTGCCTGTAAATTCTCCAAAAGAAGGAAAAATCAATTGGTGCGGTTTTCTAAAAAAGCAGGACAAACTTAAAAATTGTCTTCCTAATCCTTTTAGTTTTATTCCGGGGTGAATGTGTCCGCAAAAATTAAAAAAGTTTTCTCGCGTTGTGGGGTGATGTGTAAGCAGAAAATCGTTGATTATTAATTCTTCGTAAATTTCGATATTTAAATCGGCGTAGTTTTTTTTTGAAATAATATCGTGATTGCCTTCAATTAAAATAATCTGCTGGGAAACCGTTTTAGTCCAATCTGCAAAAAAGTTCCATTCGTTATTGATTTTACTGTGGAATAAATCTCCCAGAAAAATAATCGTTTCTGCATCGAATAAACTCAAAACTTCGTTTAATCTCGCAAAGTTTTCCAAAACAGCTTTTTCCGGAATCGCCATTCCATGTTTTCTAAAATGCGCAATCTTCCCTAAATGCAAATCAGAGATCAGGAGCATCTTTTTTTCTTCCCAGAAAGCAACACCGGATTGATGCAAAACTAAATTTTGATTGTTGATACTAATTTTCATATTGTACTTATTTCATGTAACTCGCTGTCATTTTTTTTATTCTTTCCTGCAATGTTTCGCTGGATATTTTTTCGCGTAATCGATCTGTAATTATCGGAAAACTAAACGGAGTTGGTTTCTTACATTGCTTCCAGACAATCGTCTGGTTATTTATTCTTTCCATGGCCTGAATCAAACGTCCTTCTTCTAATTGATGCTCAAAGGTTTCTGTATAAGCCTGCTGTAATAATAAATTATCGGGTTCGTAATCCCTAAAAACTTCAAAAAGCAGTTGTGAACCACTTTGTAAGTGTTTCGTTTTAACTGGCTTTCCGGGCATTCCGGTAAAAACCAAACCCGCGATAACGGCAATATCACGAAACTTTCGACGCGCCATTTCGGTTGAATTTAAACTTTTCTGTAAATCATGATGAACATATTCGGTAGTAAACAAATTGTTATCAAAAACAGACTGCATATCAATTTCCTGATCTGAAAGAAGTTCGAATCCGTAATCGTTATAAGCCAGCGAAAACGTGATTGGCGACAATAAACTGATTCGATATGAAATTAAACTAGCCATTGCTTCGTGAACATAACGGCCTTCAAAAGGATAAAAAATGGCATGAAAACCTTCGCGTGTTTTAAAGGTTTCAATTAAAAACTCATCATTATTAGGCACAATACTTTCCTTTCTTTGTCTGTCAAAAATTGGTTTTAATGCTTTTAATTCGGGAGTTAGATTATCTGTATTTGCAGCATACAACTCTTCCCGGAGCAATTCACTCATTTGCGCTGATAACGTCATTCGTCCTCCCATCCAGCTTACTACCCGCGCTGTTTTTTTAGGATCGGCTTTTCGAACTAAAACCTGCATATTTTTAATTTGAAATAATTCGAGCCGCCTTCCGGCAAAAGTAAAAACATCGCCTCGTTGTAATTTTGAAGCAAACCATTCTTCGATTGTGCCGATAAAACCGCCGCTTAAAAACTTCACATTCAAAACGGCATCGCCCACAATCGTTCCCATTTGCATACGGTGATGCATGGCAATAAAACGACTGTTAATTTTAAAACGTCCGTCGGCTTCAATTTCTACTTTTTTAAATTCGTCATAGGCTTGTAAACTCTGACTTCCGTTTGTAATAAAATTTAAAATCCAATTCCAGTTTTCTTTGGTTATGTTTTGATAACAAAATGTTGTTTTGACTTCTTCGTAAATTTTATCCGGAAAAAATCCGTCAGAAACGGCCAGTGTATTAAGATATTGCACCAAAACATCCCAGCTGTTTAAATACGGCATTCGATCTTCGACAACGGTTTTAGCAACTGCTTTTTTTAATGCCGAAGCTTCGATTAATTCCATAGCATGCGTTGCCAGAAAATAAATCACACTTTCTTTTCCCGGCTGGTGTCCGCTTCTTCCTGCTCTCTGCAAAAAACGCGCAACACCTTTTGGACCTCCAACCTGAATAATGGTTTCAACAGGTGCAAAATCGACACCAAGATCTAAACTCGAAGTACAAACTACGACTTTTAATTCTTCGTTTCTAATCGCGTCTTCCACCCACAAACGGGTTTCTCTGCTGATACTTCCGTGATGCATCGCCATTTCGCCCGCAAATTCCGGATATCTCTCTAAAATAGCCTGAAACCAAATTTCGCAGGCAGAGCGTACATTGGTAAAGATTAAAGTGGTTTTACTTTTCCGAATAATTTTGGCAACCTCATCAATTAAATGCAAACCCATGTGTCCGCGCCACGGATAGGTTTCCATTTTTTCAGGTAGAATCGATTCTATCTTGATTTTTTTATTGATGTGCGCTTTAATCAAAACGGAGTTTCTATAAGCTTCAGTATTATGACCTAATAAAACTTCTTGAGCCAATTCGAGATTTCCAATAGTGGCCGAAATTCCCCAGATTCGCATTTTGGGTGCAATCGTTTTTAATCTCGAAAGCGCCAATTCCATTTGCACACCGCGTTTGGTTCCCATTAATTCGTGCCATTCATCAACCACGATCGCGCCGCAATTGGCAAACGTTTTTTCGTATTGTTTGGATGCCAAAAGAAGCTGTAAACTTTCGGGCGTTGTAATTAAAAGATCGGGCATTTTATTTTTCTGCTTTGTTCTTTCGCTTTGCGAAGTATCCCCAGACCGAATTCCAACGGTTAACGGCAAATCTAAATCTGTAATAATTCGTTCTGCTGCTTGTTTTATTTCTACAGAAAGTGCTCGCAAAGGCGTAATCCAAATGGCTTTTAATCCGGGTTTATGTTTGCTTTTATAATCGGGATTTTTTTTAATGTAATCGAGCACTACAGGAAACCATAAGGCATAGGTTTTTCCGCTTCCTGTCGGCGCGTTTAACAAACCGTTTTTTCCCTGCAGGAAAGCAGTCCAGGTTTGTGTCTGGAATGGAAAAGATTTCCAACCCTGACTTTTAAACCAGTTTTCGGCTAATACATATAATTCGTCCCTGTTCATTTTTGTTTAGGTTCAAAGTTGCAAAGGCTCAGAGGGACAAAGTTGAGCTGTTTCCTGTTTTTTCTTTGAAACTCTGTTACTCTGTCCCTTTGAACCTTTTACGCAATCATGTTTTTTAAATCTTCAATAGAATTGGCTTCTTCTATTTTTTTGTCTTGTCGCCATCTCAAAATTCTTGGAAACCGAGTAGCAATACCACTTTTATGTCTTTTGGAAAGAGAAATCCCTTCAAAACCAATTTCAAAAACCAATTGCGGCGTTACGCTTCGAACCGGGCCAAAACGCTCTAAAGTATTTTTCTTTATAAAATCATCGACTTTTCTAAATTCGGCATCGGTTAAACCGGAATACGCTTTCGCGAAAGTGACGAGTTCTTTTTCGCCATTCTCATTGTTCTGCCAAAGCGCAAAAGTATAATCGGTAAACAAATTAGAGCGTCGACCGTGTCCGCGCATCGCGTAGGTCAAAACGGCATCAATTACCAAAGGTTCGATTTTCCATTTCCACCAATCCCCTTTTTTTCTTCCTACCTGATAAGGCGACGTGTTTCTTTTCAACATCAAACCTTCGCTTTTCATTTCACGCGCTCGTTCTCTTTCCTTTGCCACATCTTCCCATGAAGTTAAGGAAATCTTTTCTGAAAGTCGAAATGATGTTGTTAAGTCTTTTATTTCATTGTATAAATCTTCCAACAATTTCCTTCTATCTATATACGGTAAATTCCGAATGTCTTTTCCTTCCCATTCTAAAATATCATACGCTTTTAAGATTACAGGAACTTTTTCCAGCAAATTTGCCGATATGGTTTTACGCCCAATTCTGGCCTGTAAATCATTAAAAGTTCCGATTTCATTTTCTGGAAAAGCCAGGATTTCGGCATCAATTACAGTTCCGTTTGGAATAATGCCGAGAAAAGATTTAAACTCCGGATATTTATCGGTAACCAGCTCCTCTCCTCTTGACCAAACATAAATTTCATCATCGCGAATAATGGTTTGCGAACGGATTCCGTCCCATTTATGCTCAACAGACCAATCTTCGGGGTTTCCTAAATCTTCTACTTCACCTTCAATTGGATACGCGAGATAAAACGGATAAGGTTTTGATAAATAATCAGAACTCTTTTCATCCAGAATCAATTCCTGAAATGTAATGGTATTTGGATTCCAATTTCCCATTAATTTGTAGGCCAATGCATCTTCATCAACATTTTCTGCTTTAGATAAGGCTCTTGTCATTAATTTTTGGCTTACGCCGATTCTAAAGCTTCCGGTAATTAGTTTGGTAAAAACAAAGCGTTCGTAATAATTTAAGGCAACCCAGTTTTCATGCAGATATTCTTTTTTCTCTTGATCGGTTTTCTTTTTTAAAGCGATGATTTCCTGTAGAAATTCAGTTAAACTTTTATCAGAATGTTCTTTTGTAGTTGGAATTATCAAGGCAATGGTTTCGGCCAAATCACCTACAATATGATAGCTTTCTTCAAAAAGCCACAACGGAATATTCGCCAATTCATTTGCCCAAAGACGCAGTAAAGTGGTATTAACCGGTCTTGCCGGACGACGATGCGAAAGAATAGCAATTGTCCATACTTTATCCTCCGGCGATGCATTTTTAAAATACGTCGTCAGGGCATCGACTTTTACGTTCGTTTTATTTGAACTGTCCAGTGTTTTTATGAGTTGGGCAAAATTTTTCATCTCCTTTAATTTTCAGAAATAATCGAAGTTTCACTTTGATCTGCTTCGGTTTCTTTTTCTTCTTTTTCCATTTCCGCAGTTTCCCCTTCATATTGTGTTTTTTCGGTTCTGGCGTCGTAACCTAATTCTCTTAAATATTTGGCAAAAATATCGGTATAACCATGCGTGCAGATTACGCGTTCTGCGCCCGTTGCTTTGACGCTTTCTAATAAAGAATGCCAGTCGCAGTGATCGCTTAAAACAAATCCTTTGTCAATGGCACGCCTGCGTCGTGCACCGCGAAAAGCCATCCATCCGCTTGCTGCTCCGGTTACAAAAGGCGTCATTTTTCTAATCCAGATACTTCCGTGCGCACTTGGCGGGGCGAGAACGATATTCCCTAAAAGCGCTTCTCTTTTTGTTTCTCTGGTAATTAATTCGGTTGGAGGAAAATAAACCATTGGACGTAAAACATTCGTCATATTTTCTATCGCGCCGTGGGTATATATTTTTCCAATATCAGTATCTAAATATTTTAAAAGTCTTTGTGCTTTTCCTAAAGAATATCCAAAGAGAATTGAAGTTCTTCCTTCGGCTTTATTCTCCGCCCACCAATTATTGATTTCCGAAATTACTTCGGCTTGCGGTGTCCAGTTAAAAGCAGGTAATCCGAAAGTGCATTCGGTTATAAAAGTGTCACATTTTACGACTTCATAAGGTGTTGAAATCCCATCATCTTCGGTTTTATAATCTCCGGTAAAAACCCAGACTTCGCCTTTATGCTCTACTCTTATCTGCGAACTGCCTATAATATGTCCAGCAGGATGAAGTGAAAATTTCACGTTATTGATCACAAAGGTTTCTCCCCACTCTTTTCCGGTAACGTTTATTTCGCCTAAACGATGACGAATTATAGGAATATTGGTATGATGGGTAATATAATTTTGATGTCCCCAGCGCGAATGATCGGCATGTCCGTGTGTAATGATGGCGTTTTTTACAGGACGCCATGGGTCAAGATATACATCGGCCTGCTGGCAGTAAATACCTTTGTCATTAAAAGCTAAAAGGGGAGTTTTCATAATTGTACATTTAAAAAACATCTTTTCAGAAGTACCTCAAATTTAAACCTTTATAAGAAGCTGTATTTTACAACTTCATGTGATTAGTTTATTAAATTACAACTTTTTAGTATTGTATTGTGATTTAATCAAATTATCATTTGTACTTTTGTAGAAAATTAAACAATTCGTAAATTTTAAAACAATTTATCCCATGTTAAAAGGATTCTTTCATGTACCAAAAGCGGTAAATGAACCTGTAAAAGGTTACGCACCGAACTCACCAGAAAAAGCAGCTGTTCAAGCAGCGTACACCACAATGTGGAATTCTCAAATTGACGTTCCATTACACATTGGAAGCGAAGAAATTAGAACTGGAAATACAAAAAACATTACAGCTCCTCATGATCACAAACACGTAGTTGGAAAGTATCATTTAGCTGAAAAACAACATATCGAAAAGGCAATTGCAAATGCTCTTGAATCAAGAAAAGCGTGGGCAAATATGGCATGGGAACAACGTGCTGCTATTTTCTTAAAAGCGGCTGAATTAATCGCTGGTCCTTACAGAGCACGTATTAATGCTGCAACTATGATTGGTCAATCTAAAAATATTCACCAGGCTGAAATTGATGCTTCTTGTGAATTAATTGATTTTCTACGTTACAATGTTGAGTTTATGACTCAAATCTACAACGATCAGCCAAAATCTGATTCTTCTGTTTGGAACCGTGTAGAATACAGACCTCTTGAAGGTTTTGTTTACGCTATTACTCCTTTCAACTTTACTGCTATTGCTGCAAATCTTCCTGCAAGTGCTGCTATGATGGGTAATGTTGTAATTTGGAAACCAAGTGACAGCCAAGTATTCTCTACAAAAATTATTCTTGATGTTTTCAAAGAAGCTGGTGTTCCTGACGGAGTTATCAATGTAGTTTTTGGTGATGCTTTAATGATTACGGATACTGTTTTAGCAAGCCGAGATTTTGCTGGAGTTCACTTTACAGGTTCAACTCACGTATTCAAAGATATCTGGGCAAAAATTGGAGCAAACATCCACAATTATAAAACATACCCAAGAATCGTTGGTGAAACTGGTGGTAAAGATTTTATCATTGCACACCCAAGCGCAAACGTAAAACAAGTTGTTACAGGAATTACTCGTGGTGCTTTTGAATTCCAAGGTCAAAAATGTTCTGCTGCATCTAGAGCTTATATTCCTCAAAGTTTATGGCCAGCTGTAAAAGAACAATTAATTACTGATGTAAAATCGATGAAAATGGGTTCTCCGGAAGATTTCGGAAACTTTATTACAGCAGTTATCCACGAAGGTTCTTTTGACAAATTAGCAAGTTATATCGATCAGGCTAAAAAAGATGCTGATGCTGAAATTATCGTTGGAGGAAATTATGATAAGTCTGTTGGATACTTTATTGAGCCAACGGTTATTGTAACTACAAATCCAAAATATACTACAATGGAAACTGAGTTGTTTGGACCAGTTATTACGATTTATGTTTATGAAGATGCTAAATGGGAAGAGACTTTAGAATTAGTTGATACTACTTCTGAATATGCTTTAACAGGAGCCGTTTTCAGCCAGGATCGTTATGCTATTGAAGTGGCTACAACTAAATTACAAAATGCTGCCGGTAACTTCTACATTAACGACAAACCAACTGGAGCAGTTGTTGGAATGCAGCCATTTGGAGGCGCAAGAGCTTCTGGAACTAACGATAAAGCAGGTTCTGCATTAAACTTATTACGTTGGGCTTCTCCAAGAACTATTAAAGAAACTTTTGTAACCCCAGAAGATTACAGATATCCTTTCTTAGGTTAATTTTTGTTTCAAGTTTCAAGTTTCAAGTTTGAAACTTGTCAATATAAAAAAGCCGAATCTTAATAAAGATTCGGCTTTTATTTTTTATTCAACTTCTTCCTTTTTTCTTCAAATAATTCATCTATAATAAAAATTGTAGTATTTTTCCTATTTACTTAATTTTCAGCATGATGCATCCTTAAAATACCCTATTTTGCTATTTTTTAAACTTTTTGGTCTGCAAAAAGATAATGCGTCGGTATAATTTTGCCCTTACCAAAATCATTAAAATTATATACATAAAATATTAGACTTATGAGAAATCTAAACAACGTTCCGAAAGTAATTTCAGAGTCAAGAAGCATTGGTCATGCTATCGATTTTAAATGGACAAAAAAGAAAATAAATCAACTGCTGGATCCATTAGAAGGAAACGAAGAGTTAGAAAAAATCTTAATACAAATTAACCACAAAGGTTCTGTAGGGCTAACTGCTGCACTTTTAGAATGGGTATACTGGCGCTTTACAGGATATACACAAACTGTCAATGATACTCAAAAACGTATTGAAGCTCTTTGGTGTTCTATTAATAACCGCGAACAAACAAATCCTTTGTTGTTTGATACTGATCTCAACCTATCTGCGGCAGGTTCTGTAAATGGCGCGTTATGGATTGCCTTAATGAATGTGAGAATGATCGATGTAAGATACAGAAAAGGTTCTTACTTTTTACAAGAAGAACTTGTGGGATTGATTTTATTGGCACGCCATATAACACCTAAAAAGAAAATTTTTGACAAATGGTTCAGTCAAATTATAACTGAATTAGCTGCTCTATATCCTTGTCCTTATAGAAATGCAACATTAGATCAAACGGATGAAGCTGTTTATGATTCTTCAAACGAACCTGTAATTTGCCGTGAATTCTTCTTCGATTCTGAATTTAAGCATAGTATTGAAGCATCTGAAAATGCAATCCATAATTTCATCGATAATTTAGATCTTAAAGCAAATCCTTTTTTAGATTTTTCAAGAAAGGCATCTTAGTAATTTTTAATTCAAAAAAATACCCCGAAGAAAATCTTTTCGGGGTATTTTTATTTAAACCTTAAACTTTAAAGGAAGATGAACCACTTTTTTGGTTTCAAAAAATTCATCTTCAAATATTGCGGCTAAATCATACAATGTCGCTTTTGGAAAATCTTTTAATTCGTCGGCTAAATCGCCTCCTTTTAAATATAAGATTCCATTTTTTAAAGTATGCTTGTGCTGCTTTTTGATTTTATCGTGTATCCAGGAAACAAAATCCGGCATATTGGTTACGGCTCGGCTTACAATAAAATCGAAATCTCCTTTTACCAGTTCAGCACGCTTTTGTTCTGCTTTTACGTTTTTTAATTCTAATGCATCCACAACTCCCTGAACTACTTTTATTTTCTTTGCAATAACATCAATCAAATAAAAACGAGTTTCAGGAAAAAGAATCGCTAACGGAATTCCGGGAAAACCGCCTCCGGTTCCAACATCTAAAACTGTTGCTCCGGGCTCAAACTTCATGATTTTCGCAATTCCTAACGAATGCAAAATATGTTTTGTGTATAACGAATCAATGTCTTTACGCGAAATAACATTGATTTTCTCATTCCAATCGTGGTATAAAAAGTCTAATTTTTGAAATTGTTCGATTTGAAGATCGGTCAAATCAGGAAAATATTTCAATATCTCATCCATTGCTGTAAATTTTTAACAAAAGTACTACTTTACGATTGAAATATTTAACTCAATTTTGCAAATTGAGAATTTATAATAATTACCTTTGAAACCTATTTAAAACAATTATGAATAACACTGCTCCAACTTTTGCAAGGCAAGACAATCTGAAGTTCTTTAGAACACTTAACTCTCGGGTAAACAATTACTTTAAAGAGAATAATATTCAGAAAACCGGAAACTGGAAATTACACTTAAAAGCCGTTATTCTATTTGCAGTTTTTTTAACTCCCTATTTTTTAATCCTTACACTTAACATGCCGTTTTGGGTAATGCTGCTTTTATCAATCGTAATTGGTATTGGTATGGCAGGAGTTGGAATGAACGTAATGCACGATGGTAATCACGGTTCATACTCAAATAAAAGCTGGATTAATAAATTTATGGGAGGAACAATTTATGTTCTTGCCGGAAACGTTTACAACTGGCAGGTACAGCACAATGTGCTTCATCATACTTATACCAATATTCCCGGTCACGACGAAGACTTGGATGCAGGAAGAATTATCCGTTTTACAGAACATGCAGAATGGCATAGTTTTCACCGCTTTCAGCATTACTACTCTGTTTTCTTATATGGTTTATTGACTTTCAATTGGGCCATTACTACTGATTTTAAACAGATGAGAAATTATCTGAAAAGAAAATTATCTTACGGAGAGCCAAAAAGCCCAAAAATTCTTTGGACAACTCTTATCATTACCAAACTTATCTATATCTCTATTTGGATTGTTTTACCAATGGTAATTGGAATTACATGGTGGAAAGTACTTCTTGGATTTTTTGTAATGCATTATACTGCCGGATTGATCTTAAGTGTAGTATTCCAATTAGCACACGTTGTAGATCATACTACAAATCCTTCTCCAAATGAATTAGGAGAAATGGACAATACCTGGGCTGTTCACCAATTGTACACTACGACCAATTTTGCGCCAAAAAATGCAATCGTAAACTGGTACACAGGCGGATTAAATCATCAAATCGAACATCATATTTTCCCTAATATTAGTCACATTCATTATGGTAAAATTGCAAAAATCGTGAAGGAAACTGCAAAAGAATGTAATTTACCCTATTACGAATACAAAACAATGGGAAGCGCTATTGTAGCTCACTTCAAACATTTACGTGACTTAGGAATGAAACCTGAATTATCTGTTTAAACTAAAAAAAATCTATTAATAATTAACCATCCTTAATTAAACTGCGATTAAGGACATTCAAAATTTTTATAATGAATCATATTCTTTCGGACAGAATCAACAACTTAGCAACATCACAAACTTTAGCAATGGCTGCTTTGGCACGTGAGTTGAAAGCACAAGGAAAAGACATTATCAGTTTAAGTTTAGGTGAACCTGATTTCAATACACCAGACTTTATTAAAGAAGCTGCAAAGAAAGCAATCGACGAAAATTACAGTACTTATTCTCCAGTAGAAGGTTATTTAGAGTTGAGAGAAGCAATCTGCAGAAAATTCAAAAGAGACAATGATTTAGATTATAAACCATCTCAAATCGTAGTTTCAACAGGAGCAAAACAATCTTTATACAACATTGCACAAGTAATGTTAAACGATGGTGACGAAGTTATTCTTCCGGCTCCATACTGGGTTTCTTATTTCGAAATCGTAAAACTTTCCGGCGGAGTTCCAGTTGAAGTTCCAACATCTGTAGAGACTGATTTTAAAATTACACCAGAACAATTAGAAGCGGCTATCACGCCAAAAACAAAAATGATGTGGTTCTCTTCTCCTTGTAATCCATCTGGATCTGTTTACAGCAGAGAAGAATTAACTGCACTTGCGAAAGTTTTAGAAAAACACCCAAATATTTATGTAGTTGCCGATGAGATTTATGAGCACATCAATTTCTCAGGAACTTTCTGCAGCATCGCTTCAATTCCTGGAATGTTAGAAAAAACAATTACAGTAAACGGGGTTGCAAAAGCATTTGCAATGACAGGATACAGAATTGGATATATTGGAGCACCAGAATTTATCGCAAAAGCGTGTACAAAAATTCAGGGACAAGTAACATCTGGAGCAAACTCTGTAGCACAACGCGCTACCATTACAGCTGTAGATGCTGATCCAAGCGTATTAAACGAAATGGTTCAGGCTTTCCACGGTCGTAGAGATTTAGTGGTTGGATTATTAAAAGAAATTCCAGGAGTAAAAATCAACGTTCCAGAAGGAGCGTTTTATGTATTCCCAGACGTTTCTTCTTTCTTCGGAAAAACATTAAAAGGAACTGAAATTAAAGATGCAAACGACGTTTCGATGTATCTTTTGGCTGAAGCAAATGTTGCAACAGTAACAGGAGACGCTTTCGGAAATCCAAATTGTATTCGTTTCTCTTACGCAACAAGCAACGATATTTTAAAAGAAGCATTACGCAGAATCAAAGAAGCTTTGACTGCATAATATCTCTTCAATAATTTTATTAAAACGGCTTAAGGTTAAAAGTTTCATCACTTTTATGCTTTAAGCTGTTTTTTTTATGAAGTCATTTTGGGCGTGTCCCTTCGGGTCGGGCTATACGTTACAAGTCCTCGCACTTCCTTCGTCAGGCTGTGGGCTTTCCACTGCTATCCCTCACGCAAACGTAAACTAGAAAATTCATTTTCAAAAGAAAACAATATCTGGTTCAATTGCCTCCAGCTTCAGCTGGAGGTTATAATTAAACTTCGATAAAGGCTTTAGCCAAACTATGCATTCGGCTAAAGCCATTAACTTGATCCATTTAACTTCTCCATCTGAAGCTGGAAGCAATTGAAACAAAAATATAACTTTCAAAATTCCCATTCCACAATATTATAAAACACAACTTATAATCCTGTAAAACATACCATTGCAGAAGTTCCCATCTTTGTAATGTATTAATTTAAAAACTATTAGTCATGATACATACAGATGAAACCACAAAAGAAACAGTTAAAACTTTAGAAGGATTAATTTCAATTCTTGAAGATGGAAAACTAGGATATACAAACGCCGCAGAGCACGTAGAAAACCTGGCAATGAAATCAGATTTTCTTGAATATGCCCGCGAAAGAGCCTTATTTATTGTAGAGTTGCAAGACGAAATTAACAAACTAGGAAAATCAACAGATACTTCTGGAGGCGGACCACTTGGAGCACTACACCGTACCTGGATCGATATCAAATCATCATTTACCGGCGGAGACACACAAGCCATCATAAATGCCTGCGTTACAGGTGAAGAAGCTGCGATAGAAAAATACAAAATGGCTTTAGAAGAAAATCATCTCGAATACAGTCAGGTTTCGGTTGTTTCTAAACAATTAAACAGTATTCAAAACACATTGTCACAAATTAAAATGAAAGCAAATTAATCGCCCGATCGATTCATGCTTTTTTTTGAGAACTATCCGGTCTTTTAGCTGGATAGTTTTTCATTAAAGCAATTTTATTATTTCAATTTTAAATTCTTATTTATAATGAATAAAAATTTAACTTTAAGTTTCATCATTTATAAAATAGATATTATATATTTGACACAAATAATTGATACACTATGAATAATTTATTTGATTTACCAACTAAAATGTTTTTCGTTTTTAAGTTGCTTTATGATCAAGTTAAAACTATCAATGATTTAATGATAAAAAGTGATGACGAAAATTTAGAGAAATTACTTGAAAGACCTGAAGATAAGGTTAAATTTCAAAAGGCCATCGATGAGGTAATGAAAGATTCTATCTCTAAAGACATTACATTAAACGGAAAAAATATTACTATTTCAATTTAATTCGTAAGTGAATATTAACATTGCATTTAATACCATTATTTATATAATGGTATTTTTATTTCCAGGAATATTATTTAGAAGAGCTTTTTTTTCAGGTGATTTCAACAAGCATTTTGAATCAGGCAATACTTTTGAACGTTTGTTATGGAATATGCTAACTAGCATATTAATGTTAGTCGCTTTTTGTTTATCTATCCATTTTTGCAATCTTCTTCTTCCTTTTAAAATAGAATTCGATCTTAAGACATCCGACATAACAGATACATTTACTTGTATTTATGAAAACAGGCTTCCAACATTATTTATTTCTGAAACCAGAATAATACAAACTATTAGCTTGTTATTTTCGATTTATTCTTTTTCAATTCTATTAGGTTTTTTTTCAAATAGAATAATTTTTTATTTAGGATTAGAAAAACGCTTTTCAGTTTTGCAATTTCAAAATAATTGGCATTATTTGACAAATTCAAATAAACAAAATAATATTAGTCATTCCATAAAAGACATTTATTATACAAAAGTTGACATTAAAACAAAAGCAGAAGAGCTATTTACTGGAAAATTACACGTGATCTCTTATGATAAAGAAGGTAAAATCGAAGCAATTACATTGCAAGAAGCTTATAAATTTTACAGATTATCAATTGTAAATGACTTAGAAAAAATAAATGAAATAAAACAAGCACTATCTGACAATGATCCACACGTAATTTTCCATTCTGAAACTGCAAATAACTTTATATATAGAAAAAGAATAAAAGGGGATTTATTTACAATCTTTAATAACGATTTAGAGAATATTTCTATAACATATATTAAAATTTCAAATTTTTATGAGAAATTTCAAAAAACAGTTAAAACAATACTTTCAATTATTATTTTATCCGCAACTATTTTCTCAATATCATATGCTATTTGGGATTTCAAGTTTATCCCTTTTTCAAGTTACTACAAAAGACTAACTTTTTGCATTACATCTCCCTTGATTTTAATTCTGTTAATTTTACTCTTGATTTCAATCTTTGACAGGGAGCTTTTAATTGAAAATCGAAAGAAATATAAAACCCAAATTAAAGAAATATTCTGTATACTAATTTTGCTTTCTCTTCCATATCTTTATATTTTTGACATTTTTAGATTTATTTTTACACTAATAATTATAATAATTTACTTATTGGCACTTGGAAAAATATTAGGAAGTCAAACTGAAAAGCCTGACGCCTAATTTTTATTAAAATGCTAACAATTTCAAAAAAATCCCTTCAGCATTAGCAAACTCAAATAATTTATAAGACCTTTGCACACTTTTTTTCGGGAATACCACAAAAGTCTAAAGTTTTAGAAATGAAGAAGAAAATCGAAATATTAGCTCCTGCTAAAGATTTAATTGGAGGAATCGCAGCCATTAACAGTGGTGCAGATGCTGTATATATTGGTGCACCGCAATTTGGTGCACGTTCTAATGCCAACAACTCTATCGAAGACGTTGCTGAATTAGTAAAATACGCACACTTATTTAACGCACAAGTTTTTGTGGTTATGAATACCATTTTGTACGACAACGAATTAGAAACTTGTCGTGCCATGATCTGGGAGTTATACGAAATTGGTGTCGATGCCCTGATTATTCAGGATATGGCGATTATGGAAATGGAGCTTCCTCCTATCGTACTTCATGCCAGCACGCAAACCAATAACCGTGATGCCGATAAAATTAAATTCCTAAAAGATGCCGGAATCAAACGTGTCGTTTTAGCGCGTGAGTTAAACCTGCATCAAATTAAAACAATATACGACCACGCCGATGTTGAATTAGAATTTTTCGTAACCGGAGCATTATGTGTATCCTTCAGCGGAAACTGCTATATGAGTGTAGCAAACGGAGAACGCAGTGCCAATCGTGGTTCTTGCGCACAAAACTGCCGTTTACCTTATAACCTAATCGACGGAAACGGAGAAACCTTAATCAAAAACAGTCACTTACTTTCGATAAAAGATTTAGATATCTCAGAGCAAATCCCTAATTTGATCGAAGCCGGAATCGTTTCTTTTAAAATCGAAGGCCGTTTAAAAGATGTCGTTTACGTAAAAAACAACGTTTCTTATTTACGTCAGAAATTAGACAGCTTTTTAGAAGGCGCAGGAAGTGATAAATACACAAAAGCTTCTTCTGGAAAATGCACCTATACTTTTGATTCTTCTTTAAACAGAACTTTCAATCGTGGTTATACGGATTATTTCGTAAACGAGAGACACAGCTCTATTGGTTCTTGGGAAAGTCCAAAATCAAAAGGACAATATATTGGTAAATTAATTAGAACTGTTGGAAACGCTTACGAAATCGAAAACGGCGAATTACTAAACAACGGTGACGGGCTTTGCTTCATCAACGAAAATAATGAAGCCGACGGAATCTATGTAAACAAAGCCGAAAACGGTAAAATTTATCCAAACGTTTTAAAAGAAGTAAAAGACGGAACTTTCATCTACAGAAATAATGACGCCGCTTTCATCAAAATCGTTGAAAGAGAAGACAGTGCTGTTCGTAAATTAAGCACGACTTTATTACTTACAGAAACTGAAAATGGTTTTGAATTAATCGCAACCGATGAAGACGGAAATGTAAGCATCGTAAATTTAGAACACGCAAAAGAACAGACAAAAACCGGCGAATCAATCGAAGAGAACATCAAAACACAATTAGCAAAAACAGGTTTCACACCTTATACTGCTGATGAAATTAATATTATGTTTTCTCAAAACTGGTTCCTTCCTATTTCAAAAATCAACGAAATGCGAAGAACCGTTTACGATCAGTTGACAGAAATTCGTTTGGCAAACTACAAACGCGAAGAACACCAAATGGTAAAAACGTCGCATCCTTATCCAGAAACCAAACTGGATTTCATGTACAACGTTTCGAACAAAACGGCTCGTAAATTCTACGAACGTCACGGTGTTACCGAAATCGAAAAAGCATTCGAATTACAATGGGATCCAGGAAAATCTCGTGTAATGACAACCAAATATTGCATTAAATACGAATTAAAAAAATGTCCGATACATCAAAAAGATATCGTTGGTGTTAAAGTAAAAGAACCTTTAGTTTTAAAACAGGGAGAATTGGAATACAAACTAAAATTCAACTGCAAACCCTGCGAAATGGAAATCTGGGAAAAAGATGCTGAATTTGAAATTGAAGAAGATCATTTTCATTAACATCATTAACCGCAAATTTTTTTTTTACCGCAAAGAGCACAAAGAAATACGCAAAGGTTCGCAAAGATTAATTTTAAAATCTTTGCGAACCTTTTTTCTTTTACTTAAAACCAAAACTTAGCCCCCTTTGCGTATTTCTTTGTGCTCTTTGCGGTTAAACCCAAATTGCGTAGGCGCACTGCAGTGCGCCTCTACATTAACACAAACGAATAGAACTTTGCGGTTAAAAACATTTTTCGCTACTTTTACTCCACCAACAATACAACACTCCAAAATGAAAATACTACTCCTAGGTTCAGGCGAATTGGGCAAAGAATTTGTCATTGCTGCACAACGAATCGGACAAACCATAATTGCAGTTGATAGTTACGAAAATGCGCCAGCCATGCAGGTTGCTCATGGCTTTGAAGTCATTAACATGCTCGACGGCGAGGCACTTGACAGAATTGTAGCCAAACACCAACCAGACTTTATCGTTCCCGAAATAGAAGCCATTCGCACCGAACGTTTTTACGATTACGAAAAGCAAGGTATTACCGTTGTTCCTTCAGCAAAAGCGGCAAACTTCACTATGAATCGTAAAGCCATTCGTGATTTAGCCTCAAAAGAACTCGGACTAAAAACAGCCAAATATCAATACGCCACTTCAGCCGAAGAACTGCAAAAAGCCGTTCAGGAAGTTGGAATTCCATGCGTAGTAAAACCTTTAATGTCTTCGTCTGGAAAAGGGCAATCGACTATAAAAACAGAAAGCGATATCGAAAAAGCATGGCAATATGCTGTTGCAGGTTCTCGTGGTGATGTTATCGAAGTTATTGTAGAAGCTTTTGTCGATTTTCATTCAGAAATTACGCTTTTAACGATTACACAAAATAATAACCCAACTTTATTTTGCGCTCCAATTGGTCACAGACAAGAGCGTGGCGATTATCAGGAAAGCTGGCAGCCGGCACAAGTTTCTGAAGCCGATTTATATGAAGCGCAGGATATGGCCGAAAAAATTACTGAAGCGCTTGGCGGAGCAGGACTTTTTGGTGTTGAATTTTTCCTGACTAAAGAAGGCGTTTATTTCTCTGAACTTTCTCCGCGTCCGCATGATACAGGAATGGTAACTCTAGCCGGAACACAGAATTTTAACGAATTCGAATTGCACTTAAGAGCCATTTTAAGTCTTCCTATTTTCGAAATTACGTTAGAAAAAGCCGGAGCAAGTGCTGTAATTTTAGCCTCAGAAGATTCAACGAATCCTACTTTTACCGGAATCGAAAAAGTAGCAGCTTTACCCAAAACCGATTTCAGAATTTTTGGAAAACCAACTTCAAGACCGTATCGCCGAATGGGAGTTATTCTAAGTCACGATTCATTAGCCACTCCAATCGAAAAAGTAACCGAACGCGCCAAAGAAACGGCAAAATTAATAACTGTAAATTCTTAACTATGAAAAATATACTTTTAGCGACTTTCCTTTTTATCGGAATCGCAGTACAAGCACAAGACAAAAAGAAATTTGACAAGCCAACAGTCGTTGAAGCTTCATGTGGAGAATGCCAATTTGGAATGAAAGGCAAAAGCTGTGATTTAGCCGTACGTATTGACGGAAAAAGTTATTTTGTTGACGGAACCACAATTCACGATCATGGAGATGCACACGCTGAAAAAGGTTTTTGCAATGCAATCAGCAAAGCTTTAGTTACGGGAGAAATCAAAGGAGACAGATTTAAAGCAACTTCATTTACCTTAATCGACGATAAAAAATAATGGCATTAATACTAGAAAATATTGCTAAACACGTTTCGTTGACGCCAGAGGAACAAACGCTTTTTTTATCTAAACTAGAAACAAATACGTATAAAGCCAAAACAATTTTATTAAACGCCGGCGAAGTATGCAAACATTCTTATTTCGTTAATTCGGGTATTTTAAGAAGTTTCAATATCAATGATAATATTGTGGAACATGTTTTGTCATTTGCCTGCGAAGGCTGGTGGATGAGCGATATGTACAGTTATTTTTCACAAAAACCAGGACAGCTTTTTATTGAAGTTCTGGAAGAAGCCGAAGTCGTTTCTTTATCCAAAGAAAATCAGGAACAATTGTATCTTGAAATTCCAAAACTGGAACGCTTCTTTAGAATTTTAATTGAAAACTCTTTGGTTGCCAATCAACAGCGATTAATGGATAACTTAAGCTTACCGGCCGAAGAACGTTTCGAAAAATTCTGTAAAAAATACGGGACTTTAGTTCATAAAGTTCCTCAAAAACAAATCGCTTCTTTTATTGGTGTAACGCCAGAATTCTTCAGCAAAATGAAAGCTAGGCTTTTGAAGAAATAATATTTAGCCACAGATTGCACAGATTAAATTGATTTTTTTTCGCCGCGAATTACACAAATTTCCACGAATTTTATTTTAATTTTTAAATCAATTAATTTGTGAAAATTTGTGTAATTCGTGGCAACATTTTTTCTAATCATTTTAATCCGTGCAATCTGTGGCTAAAAAACAATAACACGGCTCAAATCGAACCGTGTTTTTTTGAATTAAAATTGCTCAACCTCAGTAGAATGTTTCATTGCTGTGATTGAAGATCTTCCTATCATTACCGTATTTTGAACGGCATCAAAATAAGAAGTACCTACAAAAGCCTGATGTTTTACTGCTCTGAATCCGTTTTTCTGTAAAGCAAATTCGCGTTCCTGCAATTCAGAGTACCCTGCCATTCCGCGTTCTTTGTACGCTCTTGACAATTCAAACATACTTGTGTTCAAAGCATGGAATCCTGCCAAAGTAATGAACTGGAATTTATATCCCATTGCTGCTAAATCTTCTCTAAACGTTTCCATTTCGGCAACTGTTAATTTCGCAGCCCAATTGAAAGAAGGAGAACAATTGTAAGCCAGCATTTTATCCGGGAATTCTTTTTTCATAGCCGTTGCAAACTTTCTCGCAAATTCCAAATCCGGATTGCTGGTTTCCATCCAAATTAAATCAGCATAAGGCGCATAGCTCAAACCTCTTGCAATTCCCTGCTCGATTCCGTTGTTTACATAGAAAAAACCTTCTGCCGTTTTTTCACCTGTTAAAAATTTTCTGTCTCTTGGGTCTGCATCACTTGTTAATAAATTAGCCGCATCAGCATCTGTTCTCGCAACAATTAAAGTTGAAACGCCCATAACATCTGCAGCCAAACGCGCTGCAATTAATTTATTAATCGCTTCCTGAGTTGGCACCAAAACTTTTCCGCCCAAGTGTCCACACTTTTTAGCAGAACTCAGTTGATCTTCAAAATGAACTCCAGAAGCCCCCGCTTCGATCATAGATTTCATTAATTCGAAAGCATTTAAGTTCCCGCCAAAACCCGCTTCGGCATCGGCTACAATCGGAACTAAATAATCTTTTTTATCTTCAATATTATTTACAGTCTGAATCTGATCAGCACGCAATAACGCGTTGTTGATCTTTTTCACCACCATTGGAACGCTGTTTACCGGATAAAGTGATTGGTCAGGATACATTTCTCCTGCCAGGTTTGCATCGGCAGCAACCTGCCATCCGCTTAAATAAATCGCTTCTAAACCCGCATCGACTTCCTGAATCGCCTGATTTCCAGTCAACGCTCCCAAACCAGCTACATAATCCTGACTTTTTAACTTTCTCCATAATTTTTGCGCTCCCATCTTGGCAATAGAATGCTCAATATGATAAGACCCTTGAAGTGTAACTACTTCACTCGCAGTGTAAGGACGTTCAACACCTTTCCATCTTGGGTTCGTTATCCAATCGTTAATCAATTCCTGAATTCTGTCTTCTGTTGTTTTCATAAATAGTTTAGTTAAAGTGGTTAGTGTTTTAGTGTTCAGTTTTTAACTGAAATCTTTATTTTTTAAACACATAGAAACATAGTTATCCTTTGTGGTTAAAGGCTTTTCATTTGTTTAAATGCACATAGAGTAATATATGTGTAAAAACTAGTTTTTTCTTTTCCCTTTTTGTAGAAAAATTAAAATCTATGTTTCTATGTGTTTAAATAATTTAAGACTGAATTTTATCTGCCTGATCTGCAAAATCTGCGGGAAAAAATTATTCGCTCGCAGATTTAGCAGATACTGCAGATTTTTAATTGTTTATAAATATTTGTAACACGGAATTGTCAAGAAATCAACGAAATCAGTATTTACTACTAATCTTTCCAGTACTTTTTCAGCCAGCGGAAATTGTTGTTTTTCGTGATTTTCTTCGCCTAATTGTTCTTTTATTTTTCTGAATTCATCTAAAGCCAATTCATGATAATAAGCCAAATCTAATTTTCGTCCGTTATCTAAAAGCACTTTATTTTGAAGCCATTGCCACAATTGTGACCTCGAAATTTCGGCCGTTGCAGCGTCTTCCATTAAATTATGCAATGCCGCTGCGCCTTGTCCGTTAAGCCATGAAGCCAGATATAAAACTCCAACATTGATATTTTTTCGAACACCATTTTCAGTGATGATTCCAATTGGTGGTTCAATTAGATCAGCTTCTGTAATTTTTCGATGTTCTCTTTTAATATGAATTTGATTTGGAGTTGGCATTTCTTTATCAAAAATTTCTTTTGCCAGCGAAACCAAATCTGGATGCGCTACCCAGGTTCCGTCATGTCCGTTTTTAACTTCACGTTCTTTATCGGTTTTTACTTTTGCAAAAGCGGCAGCATTGGCTTCTTCATTATTTCGAATTGGAATCTGTGCGGCCATTCCGCCAATGGCATGAATACCTCTTTTATGACATCTTTGAATTACCAGATTTGAATAAGCATTCATAAAAGGCGAAGTCATTGTTACCTGATCACGGTCTGGAACAATGAATTTTGGATTTTTTCTAAACTTTTTGATATAAGAAAAAATATAATCCCAGCGTCCGCAGTTCAAGCCAACGATATGTTCTTTCAATTCGTAAATAATTTCATCCAGCTGAAAACTTGCCGTAATGGTTTCAATTAAAACCGTCACTTTTATTGTTCCTCTTTTTAGTTTTAGATAATCCTCGGTAAAATCAATTACATTATTCCACCAGCGCGCTTCCAGATAATGTTCCAATTTCGGAATGTAGAAATAGGGTCCAGAATTGTTTTCTAAAAGTCGTTTATGATTATGAAAAACATATAAACCAAAATCTACCAAAGAACCTGAAACTTCATTTCCTTCTACTAAAACATGCTTTTCCAGTAAATGCAAACCTCTTGGACGCACAATTAACGTTGCAATTTTTTCATTTAAATGATAGGATTTTTGTTTCACCAAATCAGTGTACGTAATTGTTTTATTAACCGCATCAATCAAATTCATTTGTCCATCCATTAAATTCTGCCAGGTTGGCGACGTGCTGTCTTCAAAATCAGCCATAAAAGTTTTAGCACCAGAATTCAACGCATTGATAATCATTTTGCGATCAACCGGACCAGTAATCTCGACTCTTCGGTCTAATAAATCTTTCGGAATTTCGCCAGCCGTCCAGCTTCCTTCTCTAACACTTTTAGTTTCCGGAATAAAAACCGGCATGATTCCCTGATCGAAAGTGACTTGTTTTTGATCGCGTTGTAAAAGCAATAGTTTTCGTTGTGATTCGAATTTTCTATGCAATTCAGTAATAAAAACAATGGCTTCTTCTGTCCAGATCTTTGGATAACGAAGCTTCTTTTCGGCTAAAAATTCCATTGCCGTTTCGGTAATTTCTAATTGGTTTTTCATAGCTGTGGTTTTTAATTTTCATTAGTAACAATTGATTTGTTTATATGTTTTTTAAAACACAAAACCATAACAAACTGATAACTAATATTTTCTACACCACAATATTAGAAAAAAGTTTTTTACAAAACAAGCGAACGTTCGCTAAATATTAAAAATAATTTTTTGGCGATTATTTTTATAATGGTTATATTTGGTTCATGGATATCGAAAAAGACTATATAAAGCTGATCTTCGGACTAAAACTGAGACAAGTTCGTACTCAAAAAAATTTATCGCTTTTTGGCTTGGCCAAACTGACCAATCTTTCAAAATCGTACTTAAACGAGATTGAAAAGGGAAAAAAATATCCAAAAACAGATAAGATTTTACTTTTATGCGAACATTTGGACGTGACTTACGACCAAATGGTATCCTTAAAACTCGATAATAACCTCGCTCCGATTGGCGAAATTTTAAAATCCGGAATTCTAAAAGAGATTCCGCTGGAGCTTTTCGGAATTCAGGAAGCTGATTTAATTGATATTATTGCCAATGCTCCAGCAAAAGTTAATGCGTTTATCAGCACCATTATCGAAATTGCACAGCATTACAATTTAAGCCGAGAAAGTTTCTTTTTAGCCGCTTTGCGTTCGTACCAGGAAGCACACAGTAATTATTTTGAAGATTTAGAAGAAAAGGTAATTTCATTCTCGAAGTCGTTTCAGATTAATCTGGATTCTAAAATCAGTATTGAAGAATTACAGGCAATTTTAAAAGAAGAATACGAATACAATATTAAAGAAATTGCTTTTACAGATCAGGAAGCTCTGGACGATTTGCGTTCTATTTATGTCCCGAAAAGTAAGACATTATTACTTTCTACAGAACTCGACGCTCCGCAGAAAGCTTTTATTTTAGCTAAAGAAATTGCTTATAATTATTTAAAAATATCAGATCGATTACTGACTTTCAGCTGGATTAAGTTTGAAAATTTCGATCAGGTTTTGCACAATTTTTATGCTTCGTATTTTGCCGGTGCTTTATTATTACCAAGAAAATTAGTGGTTGATAAAATCAATTCTTTTTTAGAAAATGAAAACCCAAAACCGGAAGCATTTGTAGCATTAATAGAAAGTTTTGAAGTTTCGCCGGAATCTTTTTATCAACGCTTAACCAATTTATTACCCAAAGATTTTCAGCTTAAAAACTTATTCTTTTTAAGATTATCTCACAGGGTAGATTCTGATGTTTATCAAATCAATAAAGAATTACACATTACACATCAGCAGGAACCGCATGCCAACGAGACCAACGAACATTATTGCCGAAGATGGGTTTCGGTTAAAACAATAGACGAAGCCATTAAACAAAATAAATCTCATTTTTTTGATGCTCAAATTTCAAGCTATGCTAATAGCGGAAACGAATATTTGGTTTTTTCATCGGCCACAAAAGATCCTTTTGCAGAAAATTATATCAGAAGTATTTCTGTTGGCATCCTAATAAACCCAACAATGAAAAAGAAATTCAAATTCATTGAAGGAAAACCTTTAGTTAAAAGAATTGTTGGCGTTACCTGCGAGACTTGTGCTGTTCAGGATTGCCTGGAAAGAGCTGCTCTTCCAATTGCTTTAGAGAGGAAAAAACGCCACGAGAATACAGATGCGGTTGTGCAACAGTTTATTTCGCAGTACAGCTGAGTTTAGATTTTAGATTGTTGACTTTAGATTTTTGGAAAATGGCACACGGATGACACGGATTCGCTTCGCGAAAACACGGATGTATGCTGATTTTTTTCATAATCTTGTCATCTCGACGAAGGAGAGATCTCTTCGCTCAGGATGACAAACGGCATGGTTACTTCTATAAAACAAAACTTAGTACCTTAGAATCTTAGCCACTCAGAACCTCTTTTAAAACCTTTGAACCTCTACAGCTTTGAGCCTTTGCAACTAAAACCTTAGTCCCTTAGAATCTCAAAAACTCAGTACCTTAAAGAACTTAATCTACATTAAGTGCTTTTCCTTGACCTTGGCGGTATCTTTGTACTATAAAAATAACAAAACATATAACATCATGGAAAATATAGTATTGCACAAAGCAGAAACAAGAGGAAACGCAAATCACGGATGGTTAAACGCTTATCACAGCTTTAGTTTTGCGAGCTGGTACAATCCGGATAGAATTCAATTTGGAGCACTTCGTGTTTTAAACGATGACACAATTGCGGGCGGAATGGGTTTTGGAACTCACCCTCACGATAATATGGAAATTATTACGATTCCGCTTGAAGGAGATCTAGCGCATAAAGACAGTATGGGGAATACTGAAATCATCAAACATGGCGATATTCAGGTGATGAGTGCCGGAACTGGTGTTCAACACAGTGAGTTTAACCCAAACGCAGATCAGCAGACTAAATTATTACAAATCTGGTTGTTTCCAAATAAAAGAAATGTAGAACCTCGTTACCAGCAAATTACTTTAAATGTTGATGACAGACACAATAAATTAGCACAAGTTTTATCTCCAAATGCTGATGACGAAGGAGTTTGGATTCATCAGGACGCTTGGTTTCAAATGGGAAATTTCGATTCTGGCGTAAGCACTGAATACAAAATTAAAAAAGAAGGAAACGGAGTTTATGCTTTCGTTTTAAAAGGAAATGTAACCATCAACGATCAGGAATTAAACACTCGTGATGCGGTTGGAATTTCAGGAACTGATACATTAAACATTAAAGCAAATACAGATGCTGAATTTTTATTGATGGACATTCCGATGAATTATTAATTCAAAAATCACAATTAATATTTTTTATTGAAACGATATTTAAGCTGATTTTCAGCTTATTATCGTTTCTTTTTTACTTCAATTTTATCAAAAATCAAAAAGAAAACGTATTTTTATAAGTGAAAATAGGTTTTTAATTCACTCAAAACTAACCATTTAAAATTTTCAATCATGAATCCAAATAACCTAACCAAAGAATATACAAACGGCGAAGTAACGATTGTTTGGCAATCTGGAAAATGCTTACATTCTGCCAATTGTGTAAAAAATAATCCTGAAGTTTTTCGTCCAAAAGAGAAACCGTGGATTACTCCAGAAAAATCCACAACTGAAAAGATAATTTCCACTGTTAGTAAATGTCCTTCGGGAGCGCTGACATTTTATATGAATAACAAAAGTTAAGCTTTAAGCATTAGTTTTTTTATTGCCACAGATTATACAGATTAAAGTGATTTTATTCGCCACAAATTACACGAATTTCCACAAATTTTAATTCAATTTATTTTGTGAAAATTCTTGTAATTCGTGGTAATATTTTTTTTAATCCTTTTAATTCGTGTATCCCGATAGCTATCGGGAGTGGCAAAGAAAACATCACATTTTTCATTTCTTAATCTAGGTTAAGTGTGTTACGCTGACTACCAACGTAACTTTGTCCTATCAAAATGAAATTAATTATTTAAAAATAAAAATTATGGCAACTACAAAATGGTCAATTGACCCAACTCACTCAGAAATTGGTTTTAAAGTTAAACACATGATGTTTACAAATGTTTCAGGAAAATTTGGAACATACGATGCAACAATTACTACAGACGGAGACAACTTCGAAAATGCAGCTATCGAATTTTCTGCTGATATCGCTTCTGTTGATACTGCAAACGCAGACAGAGACGGACATTTAAGAAGCGGGGACTTTTTTGATGCTGAGAATCATCCAAAATTAACTTTCAAAGCTTCTTCTTTCAAAAAAATCAACGAAGGAAGCTATGAAATTACTGGAGATCTAAACATTAAAGGTGTTTCTAAAAGTGTAACTTTTCCTGTAGAATATAGCGGCATCTTAACTGATCCTTGGGGAAATACAAAAGTAGGCTTAAGCATAGAAGGAAAAATTAATCGTAAAGATTGGGGGTTAAACTGGAACTCAGCTCTTGAAACTGGCGGTGTTTTAGTTGGAGAAGAAGTAAAATTAAACATTGAATTACAATTTGTAAAACAAGCTTAATCAAGCATTCTCGGATTTAATTGGTTGGTTATTGAAGCCCTGCAAATGCAGGGCTTTTTTTATTTGCCACGAATTACGCGAATTTCCACGAATTATTTTTTTTCCTTTTGCCACAGATTAAAGGATTTTCACAGATTTAATCCAAATAATCATTTTAATCTGTGGCATTAATATTTCCAGCATTTAGGACAAATAAATTCGTGAATTACTTCGTCTGTTCGCTACCGCTCGGGTCATGGCTAAAAAAATCAACGTACAGTATTTCGAAATTCTGTTGGTGACATTCCGGTTTGTTTTTTAAAGAAACGGGAGAAATACGAGTAGTCTTCGTAACCAACTTTGAACGCCACTTCATTTACAGCTAATTGTTTGTCGATCAGCATTCTTTTAATTTCGAGAATTACGCGGTCTGTAATTACTTCTGTAGCTGTTTTTTGCAGAATTTCATTGCAGATTCTGTTTAAATGCTTCAAAGTAATATTTAGTTTTTCGGCATAAAAAGAAGGCAGTTTTTCGATTCTGAAATATTCTTCTAAAAGCGATTCAAACTTGTTGATTTTAATGTTGTAGGAATGGGTTTGATGCGAATAGGTTTCACTGTATTTGCGCGCAATCTCGATATGAATTGAATCTAATAAATTCAGCATTTTATCCAATTGATATCGATTACTTTGATTGTTTTCCTGAATCAGCAAATCAAAATAAGGCAGGATTTTCGGGATTTCTTTTTCCTCAAAAACCATTTCCGGCCGATTATGGATCGAATGGTAAAAATTATATTCGTTGATATTTTTTTGTCCGAAATACAAATTATACAATTCCTGCGAAAAGATAACAACAAAACCTTCAACATCTTCAGATAAACTCCAATGATGCATTTGCCCCGGTTGCAGCACAAATAAACTGCCTCTTTTAATTTCAAACTGATCAAAATCGACTTCATGCTGTCCTGAACCTTTTGTGAAAAATACCATTAAATAGGAATCATGACGATGCGGTTCTTCGACAAAACTGTGATTTTTTAAATGCTCTTTAAATGTATTTACATAAAAATCACGATGAATATCATTGCAGCTAAAATTCTGAACACTATAAATTGGATATCTTTTCATACGCGATTAGCTTGTAGATTTTAGACTTTAGATTTTTGGATTTGTTATTTGGGATTTCAGATTTTGGAATTTAAAAAAAATGTCTTTATTGTGCTATAAGTAGCGAAGATACTAAAAAGACTTTTATACAACGCTGAATTACCTTTGTATAAATAAAAAACAACAAGATCATGTCAAGTGCATTAACTCATATTTTAAGCAACGAATGTCCTATTTGTCATAAAGGAAAAGTATTTACAGATAAAAACATTTTTCTGACTTTTGGTCTTCCAAAAATGAATGAATACTGCAGTCACTGCAATTACAAGTTTCAAAAAGAACCTGGTTATTTCTTTGGCGCTATGTATGTAAACTACGGATTAACAGTCGCTCAGGGAATTGCTACTTATTGCATTGCTCAGTTTTTCTTTGAGAAAAATTTCGATTTAAGAATCATTCCAATCATTGCTGTTGTCATTACTTTGCTTACTTCTTTCAATCTTCGATTTTCAAGATTAGCATGGATTTACATGTTTAAGGATTATACGAAATAAAAAAGTGTTATTTTTGCCTTTCTATTGAAACTAATTTTCAATTCCAAAAAAAATAAAAATTAAATTAGACAAATGAAAGCATACGTATTTCCAGGTCAGGGCGCACAGTTTACAGGAATGGGCAAAGACTTATATGAAAACTCGGCTTTAGCCAAAGAATTATTCGAAAAAGCCAATGAAATTTTAGGTTTTAGAATTACAGATATTATGTTTGAAGGTACTGCCGAAGAACTAAAAGAAACTAAAGTTACACAGCCTGCTGTATTTTTACACTCAGTTATTTTAGCAAAAACTTTAGGTGATGATTTTAAACCAGAAATGGTTGCAGGACATTCTTTAGGAGAATTTTCTGCTTTGGTTGCCAACGGAACTTTATCTTTTGAAGATGGTTTGAAATTAGTTTCTCAACGTGCTCTTGCTATGCAAAAAGCCTGCGAAATTACGCCTTCGACAATGGCTGCTGTTTTAGGTTTAGCCGATAATATTGTAGAAGAAGTTTGCGCTTCAATTGACGGAATCGTGGTTGCAGCAAATTACAACTGCCCAGGACAATTGGTTATTTCCGGAGAAACTTCAGCTGTTGAAAAAGCTTGTGAAGCTATGAAAGCTGCAGGAGCAAAACGTGCTTTAATTTTACCTGTTGGAGGCGCATTTCACTCACCTATGATGGAACCGGCAAGAGAAGAATTAGCTGCTGCAATCGAAGCAACGACATTCTCTACTCCAATTTGCCCAGTGTATCAAAATGTTACTGCAAATGCAGTTTCTGATGCTAATGAAATAAAAAAGAATTTAATTATTCAATTGACTGCACCTGTAAAATGGACTCAATCTGTACAACAAATGATCGCTGACGGCGCTACTTTGTTTACTGAAGTTGGCCCAGGAAAAGTTTTAACTGGTTTGATTAATAAAATTGATAAAGAAGCGGCTGTTGCGAATGCTTAAATTTTAGCATTCAGTCGCAGTGACTCCCGATACCCATCGGGATCAGTTATTGACGATATAAATAAAAATCCTCATGAACAGATTGTTTATGAGGATTTTTACTTTTATAACTTTATTTTCAAAAAATTATTTTTTCCAAAGATAAGCTTTTATTCTTTTCGACATTTCCGCTTTAAATTCTTCAGGCGTCAAACCTTTTGCAAGTTTAGCATCAAAATCATCTTCCCACCATTCTCTAATCCTCCTAATTGATTCAGCTTTTGCTTCTTCTAACGTTAATCCTTTCGCAAATTCTGTATCAAAATCAAAAGCATCTCTATTATATTCTCTTTCAGGCTTCATAATTCCTACATTTTAATCTTACAAATTTACAAAATAAATTAAGTCAAATTGATTCTTTTTATAAAGCTTTCTTTTCCTTCTTTTTGTAATTAATAATAAAAACTCCTAAAATGATCAGGATTGTTGCAATTATAAAATCAATGGTAATTTTTTCATCCAAAATGAGCCAGCCAAAAAATACCGCAATTATGGTGTTGATATACGCTAAAATAGAAACCTGAACCGGCGTAACGTGTTTTAGAGCATAATTATAGCTGAAAAAAGCAATTACAGATCCAAAAATCGACAAATACAATGCTGCTAAAATACTTTTAGAACTCCATAAATTTACATCAATATTAGGCGAAAAAATAAATGCTAAAACAATTTGAATGCACGAAGCCATGGTAAACTGGTAAAATAAATTAAGAACAATGTTTTTAGATTTATTTCCATGAAGTTTGGTATAAATTGTTCCACCAGCCCAAGCAGTAATCGCAAATCCCATAAACATCATTCCGATTCTGTAATCGGCATCTAAAAAAGATCCTAATCCGTCTTTAAATATAAAAACGACTCCCGAAAATCCTATTATAACTCCAATAAATCCTTTTAAACTTGGTTTTTGTAATTTAAACAAAATACTGCCCAAAAAAATAAGTATGGGAGACATAGCGCTGATTACCGAAGCCAGTCCGCTTGGCACAGTCTGCTCAGCAACGGTTGTAAAGCCATTTGCAATTACAATCATCAAAATAGAAGGAACGAGCTGATGTTTTAAATTGTCCCACCCAATCCATTTTAATTCTTTTTTGAACAATAAAATAATCATCATAACCAATCCCGCCAGTCCCTGACGAATCGAAGTTACAAACCAAGGCGGAATAGTCTCAACTGCAACACGAATTCCTAAAAAGGTAGTTCCCCAAATAATTCCAACAGCCGCTAAGGCAAATATTAATTTATAATCTAAATTTTGTTTCATAAAAATGCCTGCTAAAAAAAATCCCAAACTATATTGCTATAATCTGGGATTTTAAAAATTTATAATTTTATTTTAAAATTACTTATTCCTCACTTTTTGTTCCCATTTCCAAGCACTTGCCATTGCTTCGTCTAAACTTAGTTCAGCCTTCCATCCTAAGACATTATTTGCCTTATTTGTATTTGCGTAAGCTTCCGTAATATCACCTTCACGACGTGGCTTTATTACATATGGTAATTTTTTATCGCTTACTTTTTCGAAACTATGAATCACTTCCAAAACAGAACTTCCTTTTCCTGTTCCTAAATTGAAAGTTTCCACTTTTGCCAAATTCTTTTTATTCAACAAACGTTGTAACGCAATTACATGGGCTTTCGCTAAATCGACAACATGAATATAATCTCGAATCGCTGTTCCGTCTGGCGTTGGGTAATCATCTCCAAAAACTGATAATTCCTTACGCAATCCTACTCCGGTTTGCGTAATAAAAGGAACTAAGTTTTGCGGAACTCCTAATGGTAATTCTCCTATTTCATTTGAAGCATGTGCCCCAACCGGATTAAAATAACGTAATAAAACAGCATTAATACTGGTTACTTTAGCTGTATCTGTAATGATCTCTTCTCCAATCTGCTTGGTATTTCCATAAGGAGACATTGCGGTCTGAACCGGAGCATCTTCTGTAATTGGCATTTTCTCAGCTTGACCGTAAACCGTACAAGACGAACTAAAAATAAAACTTGCCTCAGGTTTTTGTTGCAATTCCTGCAATAAATAAACCAAAGTGCCAATGTTGTTTTCATAATACAACAACGGATTTTCGACACTTTCGCCAACCGCTTTCGAAGCCGCAAAATGAATTACACCAGTAACATCGTTATGTTTTTTAAAGAAATCCTTAACGGCACTTTTTTCTCTTAAATCAATTTTTTCGAATAAAGGCGTTTTTCCTGTAATGGCTGTTATTCCTTTTAAAACATCTTCTGAAGAATTGGAAAGATTATCAATTATCACCACTTCAAAGCCTTCATTTTGCAATTCGACTACGGTGTGAGAACCAATAAATCCTAATCCTCCCGTTACTAATACTTTCATTTTTTGGTTGTTTTTTGTTGGGTTGTTTAGTTTAAGCTTTTTTATTTATTTATTTAAAAATTCTAAAACAGAATCTGTAATAAATTTAATTTGTTCGTCATCAAGCTCAGTATGCATTGGTAAAGCGATTACTTCCTGCACTAATTGATTGGTAACAGGAAACTGCTCTTCTTTATAACGAGGATCTAAATATGCTTTTTGAGAATGCAGTGGAATTGGATAATAAATTGCACAAGGAATTCCTTTGTCTAATAAATGCTGCATCAAAGCATTTCTGTCGGCATCTATAATTCTCAATACATATTGATGAAAAACGTGATCATTTTCGTCTGCATCAAAATCAGGCGTAATAATATGTGCATTTCCGGCAAAAGCCGCATTGTATTTTGTTGCAGCTAAACGACGAGCTTTATTATATTCGTCCAGCAAAGGTAATTTTGCATTTAAAACACCTGCCTGAATACTATCTAAACGTGAATTTACCCCTACAACATCGTGATGGTAACGCTCGTACATTCCGTGATTTACGATTCCGCGGATGATGTGAGCCAATTTATCATCATTTGTAAAAATTGCTCCTCCATCTCCATAACAACCTAAGTTTTTTGAAGGAAAAAATGAAGTTGCCGCAACGTGGCCAATAACTCCAACTTTGCTTTTTGTTCCTGATTTTGAAATATAATCAGCACCAATTGCCTGCGCATTATCTTCGATTACGTATAAATTATGCTCAGCCGCAATTTCCATAATAGCATCCATATTCGCTGCACGTCCAAATAAGTGTACCGGAACAATTGCTTTTGTTTTTGGCGTGATTGCTTTTTTCACCGCTTCGATATCAATATTCATATTCACCATATCAACATCTACCAAAACCGGAGTCAACTGCAACAATGCAATAACCTCAACAGTTGCTGCAAAAGTAAAATCGGCAGTAATAACTTCGTCGCCCGGTTTTAAATCTAATCCCATCATGGCAATCTGAAGCGCATCTGTTCCATTTGCACAAGGAATTACGTGTTTTGCTCCTAAATAATCTTCAAGGTTTTTTTGAAACTGATGAACCAAAGGTCCGTTAATATAAGTATTTGTATCTAAAACCTCTTGAATTGATGCATCAACGGTCGCTTTTATTTTTTCATATTGACTTTTTAAGTCAACCATTTGTATTTTTTTCATTTTGAATATTTATTTAAAAAAAGACCTGTTTTTTGAACAGAATCTCTAAAAGAAGGAACAAAAATAGTTATTTAATACCTGCAAACCAATGAAAATAATCGAAAGAAACGTAATTTAGCCACAAAAATTAACACATGCTTTTTTTATACAATTTAGCCATTTCTATCACAGGATTTTTTCTTAGAATTATTGCATTATTTAGTCCGAAAATTAAACTTTTTGTTGAAGGCAGAAAGAATGTTTTTACAATTTTAGAAGAAAAAATAAAGCCCGAAGATAAAACCATTTGGTTTCATTCGGCATCACTTGGCGAGTATGAGCAAGGACTTCCTGTTATCGAAAAAATCAAAGAAAAATATCCCTCACACAAAATCATTGTAACCTTTTTTTCGCCTTCGGGATACGAAGTGCGTAAAAACAATACCGTTGCCGATGTCACAATTTACCTGCCTCTTGACTCAAAAAGCAATGCGAAACGTTTTCTAAAACTGATTCATCCTGAATTTGCTTTCTTTATTAAATATGAATTCTGGCTGAATTACTTAAAAGAACTGGAAACCAACCAAATTCCAACTTATTTGATTTCAGGAATTTTCAGAGACAATCAGATGTTTTTTAAATGGTATGGCGGATTCTATAGAAAAGCTTTAAATGCCTTTACTTATTTCTTTGTTCAGAATGAAAATTCAAAACAAAAAATCGAAGCCATTGGATTTACGAATGTAATTGTTTCCGGAGATACGCGTTTTGATCGTGTAAATGCCATTTTAGAACGAGACAATACTCTTGGTTATATTGAGCAATTTAAAAACAACCAGCCCACAATCGTAATTGGAAGTTCATGGCCGAAAGATGAAGTTTTAATAGCTGAATATATAAATCAGGCACCGGAAAATGTAAAATTCATAATCGCGCCTCATAATATTAAAGCCGATCAAATTTCCAATCTGAAATCGCAAATCACAAAATCAACGATTTTATTTTCTGAAAAAGAAAACCAGGATTTATCCAGCTACAATGTGTTTATCATTGATACGATTGGAATTTTGACCAAAATTTACAGCTATGGAACCATCGCTTATGTAGGCGGCGGATTTGGAAATCCGGGAATCCATAATATATTAGAACCAGCCACATTTGGAATCCCGATCGTAATTGGCCCTAATTACTCCAATTTTGCCGAAGCTGTCTCATTAGTTGATCTGGGAGGTTGTATACCTATATCTAATAGCACTCAGTTAAAAGATATATTAGACCAACTGTTGAATGATGAAAACTTTTTAAGAGAAAAAAGCGAAATCTGCAGATCGTTTATTCAAAATAATAAAGGTGCAACCAACACTATTATGAGTATCGTTTCGTAAAAAACAGGTATACAAAACGATTTTTTGTGCGTAATAATTTTCCAAAAAGCCTTAAAGCTGTCCTTTTTTGATTGTTTTTGATTATTCAATAATCCTTAAAATACAAAACAAACTGCAATAGAGACAAACAAAAGAGCCAATTGTACCATAGAATATTCAATAAAAAATTATTTACACGAAATATAAAATAATTTAAGATAATTTTATATTTTTGGCATATTCTTTGATAAATAAGATAATCGTGAGCAAGGAAAATATTTTAAAAAAAAAGTGAAAAAATATTTTACATATTAAAAAATTTATATCTTTGCCACGAATTAATAATTAACCTTTTATAATAAAGTAAGATGAAAAAAGTATTTTTAAGTTTAGCTGTTGTTGCTGTTTTAACTGTTGTATCTTGTAAAAAAGCTGACGCTGCAGCTACTGAAACTGTAGATTCTACTGCTGTTGCTGTTGATTCTGCTGCTACTGTAGTTGATTCTGCTGCTGCAACTGTTGATTCTGCTGCTGCTAAAGTTGATTCTGCTGCTGCAAAAGTAGAAGATGCTGCTAAAGAAGTAAAAAAATAATTAGAACTTAAATTCTAAAGATTTTAAAACCATCGATTCGATGGTTTTTTTTTTGACCAAATTTCAAACATTGATCTTTCCAAATAAAAAAAGCGTCCACTTTTGTGAACGCTTTTTTTTTTAATCTTCTACTTCTTCTTCAACTAAAACCTCATCATCTCCAAAAATTGACTCACTAGACGAGAAATCCAAAATCTCCGATCTCGAGGCATAAGTTACAATTTCCTTTATCCCCTTTTGAAGAAGCAATTCCGTAGTGTATTTTCGACTTGTAGCAAAGTGAACCTCACCTAACATCAATTTAAAAAAATACTTTCCTCCTGAGCCTTTAAATTTCAAAAACCTAGCAAGATCAATTGTCTTTTTAAATTTCTCAATATCTTCTTCACACTCAAACCTCAACTCATAACTTAAACTCGTAAAAATAACTTTCCCTTTTCTAGATGTAAACACAAACTTATACTCATCATTAAACCGCTTGCTAATCACAAAAGCACCCATATTTTTATTTTAAATTTTAGATTATTGATTGCTGATTTTAGATTTCCAAAATCCTTAGATTCTTTCAAAATCAATTCATTACAAATTAATTTCAAACCATTGAGTTTACAGAATAAAAAAAGCCTCTTCAAAAGAAGAGGCTTTAGTACTCAGAGCGGGACTTGAACCCGCACGAACATTGCTGTTCACTGGATTTTAAGTCCAGCGTGTCTACCAATTTCACCATCCGAGCATTAAGCTTTTAAATGTTTTTTAGCTAATTTTTTAAAAAAATTAATTAAACATAACACCATCTGAGCATTGTATGGTTTTAGAGCGAAAAACGGGGCTCGAACCCGCGACCTCGACCTTGGCAAGGTCGCGCTCTACCAACTGAGCTATTTTCGCATTTCAAATTCTTGTAAGAACTACAATACTTGACTTGTTCTGTATTGCGAGTGCAAATTTAGGACATTTATTCAATTACACAAGCGTTTCTTTAAAAAAAATTACACTTATTTTATAACTTTCTGATAACCTAAACTTTAAACTTGAAACTTTTTTTGATTTTATTTCTTAACCAGCATTCTCTTGATTTCATTAAGTTTCATCAAGGCTTCAACCGGTGTGATCGCATTGATATCAAGACTTAAGATCTCTTCTTTAATTTCTTCCAGCAAAGGATCATCTAAATTAAAGAAACTCATTTGCATTTCATCAGCCGCTGTTTTTACTCCATTTAAAGCTTCGCTTGAATGATTCTTCTCTAATTTCTTCAAAAGCTTTTGTGCTTTCAAAATTACAATTTGAGGCATTCCGGCCATTTTTGCCACGTGAATTCCAAAACTATGCGCACTTCCTCCTTTTACCAGCTTTCTAATAAAAAGAACGGTATCTTTTAATTCTTTTACTGCAACATTATAGTTTTGAATCCTAGGAAGCGATTCTGTCATTTCATTCAACTCATGATAATGTGTTGCGAACAATGTTTTTGGTTTTGACGGATGTTCGTGCAAAAACTCGGCAATTGCCCAGGCAATGGAAATTCCATCGTACGTGCTCGTTCCTCTTCCAATTTCATCCAAAAGAACCAAACTTCTGTCTGAAATATTATTCAAAATCGAAGCCGTTTCATTCATCTCCACCATAAACGTAGATTCTCCCATCGAAATATTATCCGAAGCCCCTACTCTTGTAAAGATTTTATCTACAATTCCCATTCTAACACTATCTGCCGGAACAAAACTTCCCATTTGAGCCAAAAGCACAATTAAGGCCGTTTGTCTTAAAATAGCAGACTTACCCGACATGTTAGGCCCAGTAATCATAATAATCTGCTGTGTTTCTCTGTCTAAGAAAACATCGTTTGCTATATAAGGTGTTCCAACCGGTAATTGTTTTTCAATTACAGGGTGTCTTCCGTTTTTGATTTCTAATTCGAATGTCTCATCGATTTCCGGACAAACATATTGGTTCTCTACAGCCAATTGCGTAAACGAACACAAACAATCTAATTGTGCTACCAAATAAGCATTCATTTGAACCGGTTTGATGTAAGTCGCAATCCAGGCAACTAACTGCTCAAAAAGCTCTGATTCAATTTTATGAATTTTTTCTTCGGCACCTAGAATCTTTGTTTCGTATTCTTTTAACTCCTCGGTAATATAACGCTCTGCATTTACTAAAGTCTGTTTACGAATCCATTCTTCCGGAACTTTATCTTTATGGGTATTTCTAACTTCGATATAATATCCAAAAACATTATTGAATGATATTTTTAAAGACGAAATTCCTGTTCGCTCTGATTCTCTTTTCTCAATTCCTTCTAGATATTCTTTTCCGGAATTAGAGATAGA
This sequence comes from Flavobacterium sp. GW821-FHT12A05, assembly GCF_058807735.1. Taxonomy (NCBI): domain Bacteria; kingdom Pseudomonadati; phylum Bacteroidota; class Flavobacteriia; order Flavobacteriales; family Flavobacteriaceae; genus Flavobacterium; species Flavobacterium sp. GW821-FHT12A05. Next base: position 359,978 of record NZ_JBXAQY010000002.1, read on the forward strand.
TCTTAAATCATCCAATTCTTCATTAACTCCTGTTGCAATTGCATTTCCTTTTGAAATTGCAACGGGCGCATCCTGATTTAATGTGTTTTTAATTTTCTCTCGTAATAAATCACAAGAATGCAGACTGTCTCCAATAACTTTTACTGCTTCCTGCGGACTTTGCAGTGCTAATGTTTTTATCGGAATAATAGCATCCAGAGACTCTTTTAAATAAACAATTTCACGTGGAGACACTTTTCCTGCCGCGATTTTAGAAATCAAACGTTCTAAATCTGAAATTTGCTTAACCTGATATTGTATATTTTGTAAAACTTCCTGATTCGATTTCAAATACGAAACCACATCATGACGTCCTTTAATTTTATTGGTATCTTTTAGCGGAAGAGCAAGCCATCTTTTCAATAAACGGCCCCCCATTGGCGAAAGCGTTCTGTCGATTACATCTAAAAGTGTTACCGCGTTTGGATTATAACTGTGATACAATTCTAAGTTTCTAATTGTAAAACGGTCCATCCAGACGTACGCATCTTCGGCAATACGCTGAATCGCAGTTATATGCTGCACTCTATTGTGCTGCGTTTCGGACAAATAATATAAAATTGCTCCAGCAGAAATAATTCCTTCTTTCAATTCTTCAACACCAAAACCTTTTAAAGAGTTGGTTTGAAAATGTTTGGTCAAGGTTTCTAAAGCGTAATCTTCTTTGTAAATCCAGTCTTCCAGATAAAAGCTGTGAAAATCTTCTCCAAAAGCATCTTTAAATTCGGTTTTACACGTTTTAGGAACCAGAACTTCACTTGGGTTAAAATTCTGCAGTAATTTATCAATATATTCTGCATTTCCCTGTGCAGTAAGGAATTCTCCTGTTGAAACATCTAAAAAAGAAACTCCGATATTTTTATTAGCGAAATAAACAGAGGCTAAAAAGTTGTTTGTTTTAGATTGTAAAACCTCATCGTTTAGAGAAACTCCCGGAGTTACCAGTTCAGTAACGCCTCGTTTTACAATTGTTTTGGTCATTTTTGGATCTTCAAGCTGATCACAGATTGCTACACGAAGTCCGGCTTTAACCAGTTTTGGCAAATAGGTATTAATAGAATGATGCGGAAAACCAGCAAGAGCAGTTTCGGTATCAGAACCAGCACCTCTTTTAGTTAACGTAATTCCTAGAATTTTAGAAGCTCTAATGGCGTCTTCCCCAAAGGTTTCATAGAAATCACCCACTCTGAAAAGCAGACATGCATCAGGATATTTTCTCTTGATTTCGTTGTACTGTTTCATTAAAGGTGTTTCCTTCACCACTTTTTCTTTAGCTGCCAAAATTGATATATTTTTAAATGAAAATTAAGACAGCGAATTTATAATTTTTTAGCGGCATAACGAAGACTTCAAAAATTAAAATATTTTAAGATTTTTTTAGGCTCAGATATAAGAATTTTATATAGCTTTGTTCATCATTAAAAAAGACCCTATAAAAGATGAAAAAAATAATTTTATTCGCTATGTTAGCTGTAGCTGGTATTACGGCTTCTAACGCACAGACAACTAAAAAAGCTAAAGCTGCTAAAGTTGCTAAAATTGAAGGAGCTGGTATGGCTTTCGAAACAGAAACTATTGACTACGGAACAATCGCACACAATGCTGATGGTAAAAGAGAATTCGTTTTTGTAAACAACGGAACAAAACCGTTAATCATTACTAACACTCAAGGTTCTTGTGGATGTACAGTACCTACAACACCAAAAGAGCCAATCGCTCCAGGTGCTAAAGGTATTATTGGTGTAAAATATGCTACTGACAGAGTTGGTGCTTTTACAAAAACTGTAACTGTTACTTCTAATGCAGAAGGACAACCAACAAAAGTACTTACAATTAAAGGTACAGTTTTACCAGATCCAGTAAAAAGCTAATCTGAAAAAACAATAAAATAATCGAAAAAGCTTCCTTATCTTTGGAAGCTTTTTTTATGACCTGAATTTACACCAATGAGAAAACTTGAAAATAGCGAATTAGAGCGAAAATCGATTGAAGATTTTAAAAAATCAGACAAAACTCCCTTAATAATAGTTCTGGATGATATTCGCAGTTTACATAATATTGGATCTGTATTTAGAACTTCTGATGCTTTTTTGATCGAAAAAATTATTTTGTGCGGTATTACAGCTACTCCTCCAAACAAAGAGATTCATAAAACAGCACTTGGCGCTACCGAAACAGTTGCTTGGGAACATCATGAAAATGTATTGGAAGTAATTGAAAACCTAAAAAAAGAAAATGTTGTAACGCTTGCTATAGAACAGGTCGAAAGTTCTATTTTTCTTCAGGATTTTGAAGTTGAAAAAAATAAAAAGTATGCGCTGGTTTTTGGAAATGAAGTCTACGGAGTTTCTCAGGAAGCAGTTGCCATTTGCGACGGCTGCATCGAAATTCCACAGTTAGGCACAAAACACTCTTTAAATATTGCCGTAAGTGCAGGAATTGTAGTTTGGGATTTGTTCCAGAAACTAAACTGGCCAAAATAAAACCAATAAGCATTTTAGTTAATTAAATGTGATTATTTAATCATTTTTAAGCTTAAATTGTTATAAATCTAAATATATTTTCTTATCATTATAAAATTGATACTTTTATAAAATGAAAAGTATCAATTTTTTATATATAATCGTTTTTTTACTTGTATTCAGCTTTTTTCCATCACATGCAAATGACAAAGTTTTAAATACAAGCAAGCATTCCGATTTTCCGGAAGATACTCTTAAATCAAACAAAAAACAGGCGGCAAAACTAAATTTTGATGTTGCTCCTCCAGTAATACGAGCAACGGGAGATCAGCTGTACTGTCCTCAAACCAATATCAATATTGTAACCGATATCACGATTACAAATGATCCTGCAGAACCTGCTACTCAGGCAGTTTACATTCAAATTTCATCTGGATATTCAGCTGGTTTTGAAAGACTTGAACTTCTAAATCCTGCTTCGCATCCTTCAATTACAACAAGCTGGGATGCTGTAGCCGGAAAACTAAAATTATCAAGTCCAACCGGAGCCAATGTTTTATATACTGAATTTGTTTCGGCAATTAAAGATGTTGTATTTTCTAATTCTTCTTTAGCTGCATCTGGAACCAGAACCTTTTCGATTACAATTGGCCAGGCCAATTATCTGCCTTCAACTAAACATTTTTATTTATTTGTTCCGAGTATCGGCATTACGTGGACTAATGCAAAAGCAGCAGCCGAAGGAAGCCTCTATTACGGTCTCAAAGGCTACTTGGCTACCATATTATCTGCAGACGAGGCTAAATTAATTGGCGAACAAGCCTCTGGAACTGGATGGATTGGAGGAAGCGATGCCGAAACCGAAGGAGTCTGGAAATGGGTTACAGGCCCAGAAGCCGGAACTATTTTCTGGAACGGAAATGCAAGCGGATCAACGCCAAATTTTGCATTTTGGAACTCAGGCGAACCCAATCAGCAAGGAGACGAAGATTACGCTCATATTACACAACCCGGTATTGGAATAAAAGGTTCATGGAATGATTTATCAAATGCGGGAGACACCTCTGGCAGTTATCAGCCAAAAGGTTATGTGGTTGAATACGGAGGTATGCCGGGAGAAGCCGCTATCGAGATTGCAACAAGTACTAAAATTACAATTCCTGTGGCAACGCTGGGAACAGCCCCAAGCCCTGTTTGCGATTCAGGAACTTTTACTTTTAACGCAACACCTACAGCAGGCGCAGTAATTCGCTGGTACGATGCGGCTGTTGGCGGTACTTTATTAAAAACAGGCAATACCTATACAACGCCTCCAATAAATACAACCACCACTTATTATGTTGATGCAGGCTGCGAATCTAATAGAAAATCGGTTATAGCAACTGTTAATGCTACACCAGCAAAACCAATTGCTGATCAGGATACTTATACCAATTGCGGCCCGGGATCTGTAACAATTAAAGCCAGTTCTAACATTGGTATTATGAATTGGTTTACAGCTTCTGCAGGAGGTTCAAGTGTATATACAGGAAATAGTTTTCCAACTCCAATAATTACTGCCAATACAACGTATTATGCCGAGGCTTCTAATGCTGGCTGTATCCAAACAGATCGTACTCCTGTAAACATTGTAATTTACACGCCGCCGGCAGTTACTAATGAAACTTTGCCTTTATGCCAGGGTCAAACCATCACATTAGACGCTAAAGTACCTGGAATGGAGTACACTTGGTCAACCGGAGCAAAAACTCAAACCATAAATATTGACAAAGGCGGTACTTATACAGTAGAAGTCAAAAGTCCTGCACCCGAAAGCTGTCCTAGTTTGAAAACCATTACTGTTGAAGAACATGAAATTCCTGAAATAACCCGAATTGGAGTAACGGGAACCCGTGTTGAAATTTTTCTTAAAAAGGAAGCTTCTTATTTCGAGTATTCTGTAGACGGAACAAACTTTCAGGATTCGAATGTTTTTTATGATGTCCCAGGCGGACTTCAAACGGCTTACGTCAAAGAGAAAAATGACTGTGGAAATACCTCTCGCAATTTTGTTGTACTTGTTTTTCCTGCCTTTTTTACACCAAACAATGATACTTTTAATGATTTTTGGGAAGTAACCGGAATGGAAAATTATCCTCAGGCCGAAGTAACCATTTTCGATCGCTACGGAAAACTTGTAGCGCAGCTGAATGCTTCTAAAATGAGCTGGGATGGTACGTATGAAAAAACACCGCTTCCGGCTTCAGATTATTGGTATGCTTTAAAAATAGACGATACAAAACCCATTTTTAGAGGACATTTTTCTTTAAAAAGATAGTAATTAACTCAGCTTCTTCTGAATTTTATCTAAAACATAAAGATAGTCTTCTTGTTTTTTTACAAAATCACGATCAGAAACGTCGATAATTAAAACATTTAAATCGGTTTGGGATTTTATGTATTCCAGATAACCGTTGTTAATTTTATCCAGATATTCAGCTTCGATATTTTGTTCGTAGTTTCTGCCTCTCTTTTTAATATTTTGAAGAAGCCGTTCCGTATTCTGATACAAATAAATGTACAAATCCGGTTTTGGCATTTCTTTATAAATAATATCGAATAAATTTCGGTACAAACGATATTCGTCCTCCTGAAGCGTAATTTTAGCAAAAATCAGCGATTTAAAAATATGATAATCGGCTACGATAAAATCTTTAAATAAATCAAACTGCGCCAAATCATCAGACAACTGCTGATAACGATCGGCCAGAAAGGACATTTCTAACGGAAATGCATATCGGTTTTGATCTTTATAAAACTTCGGCAGAAACGGATTATCAGCAAATCGTTCTAAAACGGTTTTGGCATTAAAATCTTCTGCAATTTTATGAACCAAAGTCGTTTTTCCGGCACCAATATTTCCTTCAAAAGCAATATAATTGAATTTTTCCAGCGGAATTTCACTTAACGGACATTTCAAATCCTGAACAACAGTACAAACGCTGTCGTCTGGAGAAATGGCAATTAATTCTAAAATAGTTTTTTGAAGAACAGGATGTTTCCAGTCTAATTTTAAATCCTGCACGGGCAGTAAAACAAAATTTCGGTTTTGCATTAAAGGATGCGGGATCTGTAATTTTTCAGACTCGATAATTTCATCATCAAAAACAATTACATCCACATCAATAATTCGGGATTGATATCCGTCTTGATTTAGTCTGATTCTTCCTAACTGTTTTTCGACTTTTAAAACCTGATTTAGTATTTTTTGTGCCGATGATGCCGTATGCAAAAGCACTGCACAATTATAAAAAGCATCACTTTCAAAGCCCCAGGCTGGCGTTTCATAAAGTTTCGAAACCCTGATTACAGTTCCTACTTCCTGATGTATCAAGCTGATACAATTCTGGATGTTTTCTAACCTGTTTCCCTGATTACTGCCTATAGATAAAACGACTTGATGCTGTGACTTCATAATTAATGCAAATTAACTAAAACTATTTTAGAATTAACTACATTATTAAGTCAAGAATTAGAAGTTTCCCACTATATCAAACTCTTTCTTGTTGTCTTTGTTTTCTGAAACACGCTTTAAAAAGCTGGTTAAATCGGTGGTTAACGGCAGCTGATTTTGACTTTTCCAAAACTGTTCTGAATAGGGATATTTTACTTTAAAAATATCTTTATCCATCGACAAATTCGATTTTGCTTTTTCGGCAATAAAACTATTGGTTACAAAAAAGTGAGTCGAGTAATCGTAAGCTGCTTTCTTTACTTTATCATTTTCAAGTATTTCTACCCTAACATCTGCATTTGCATTACTTAAATAATATTTATTAACGTTAGTATTTTTCTTGTAATTCGCAGTTCTTTTAAAACGGGTTGTTCTATATTCTACTTTACCATCTTTTTGAAACGGCACTTTATCCGGATCGTCATAAAAATCAAAGTAAGTTTCGACTATTGCATAATCTGATTTATTAATAATAAAATAACCGCTTATCTTCTGTTTTATTGAGTTAGCTTCTTTGTTTACAAAACTGATTTTTAAATAATCCGGAGCTATGTTTTTTTCCTGTGTAAGGTCAAATTCTTCAACCGCTATAAATATCAAAGCATTCAAATCAAATAACTTTTCAAAACTTTGAAATTTAAAATAAATAAAATCCTGCTTGTCTGAAATACCCACTTTTCTCATATTCAAAATCTCTACTTCGCATTTATTATCAGGCTGTGTATTGGTTTTAAAAATGCTTTTTCGAGATACTTTCCCATAAATATCCTGCAGTCTTGCTATTTCGTCATTTCTTTTTAATACGCATCTTAAAAAGAAGTTTTCATTGTAGGGAGCCAAAATGTAGTTTTCCTTCATTTTCGCATAAGCCTTTTTCAAGATTGCCTGCTCTTGTCCTACTACTACTTCATCGAGTTCAATTATTTTACTTTGCAGAAACAGCGTATCCACTTTTTTTAGATCTTCAAAATTCACTTTAAGATTTTCGTAGCCAATTAAACTAAAATTCAGTTCGTCTATATCTGAAACAAAAGAAAATACGCCTTCCTCATTCGTCAGCGAATTATCTCTTTGGTTATAAACATTTACTTTATCCAGCGGTAGTTTGGTCTGTTTATCGGCTACAATTTTTTGAGTCTGCATTTTTTGAGCCCCGGCATAAAAACTCAAAAGAAATAAAAAGCATAAAAGGGTAATGTTTTTTCTCATAGTAACGGCGGTTAAGTTTTTAATATAAAATATTCATTTCTAAACTAATACTAATCTCACAAACATCATGCCTTGATATTTAGATTTAAAAATGCAAAAGCTGCAGCTATTTCGACAATTCATATATGAGAGTTAAATCGTTTTTAGATTATATTTGTAACAAACCAATCCTTTTTGATACTTATTTAAAAAATATATACTTATGAAGTTTTTAGGAAATGTAATTGCCACAGTTATTGGTATTTTTGTATTTATCATGATCTTCTTTTTTGGAGCAATCCTAATTGGGGCGATTTTTGGCGGAGACGATAAGGTCTCGGTTAAAAATGATTCTGTAATTGAATTAGATTTAAAACAAATTAATAACGATTACGCAGGAAAATATAAAGATCCCTGGGTAACTGTTTTTTCAGATAAAAAAGGTGTTGGTTTAACTGATGTTATCAATGCGATTGAAGCCGCAAAAACCGACGACAATATTAAAGGAATTTCGATCTTAAACGATCAGTCTTCTTTAGGTCTTGCTCAATACAAAGATTTAAGAAATGCACTGGAGAGTTTTAAAAAATCAGGGAAATTTGTCTGGGCTTATGCCAATACTTATTCGCAGAAAGAATACTACTTAAACTCGGTTGCCAATACGATTTATTTGAATCCGGCCGGAGATTTAGATTTTAAAGGACTTTCGTCTGAAGTGATGTTCTTCAAAGATTTTCAGGAAAAATCAGGTATTCATATGGAAGTGATTCGTCACGGAAAATATAAAAGTGCCGTTGAGCCATTTTTAGAAAACAAAATGAGCGATGCTAACAGAGAACAAGTTACTGCACTTTTAAATTCTCTTTGGTCAACCGTTTGCAGTGATATCTCAAAAAGCAGAAAGATTCCGGTTGACAAATTAAACGAAATTGCAAACGGATTATTAGCCAGAACTCCCGAAATGGCAAAGTCTCAGCATTTAATAGACATTGTTGCTTATGAAGATGTTTATCACGATGCCATCAAAAAAGCATTGAAAGTGAAAGGCGATGACGATTACAATAAAATTTCGATTTTAGATTATACTCAAAATAATATCACTACAGCTTTAACCAATACAGCCGATGATCAAATTGCGATTATTTACGCTCAAGGCGAAATTGCCGGCGGTGAAGGAGATGTAAACGTAATTGGCGAAGGTTCTATGCGTCGTTCGCTTCAGGAAGCAAGAAAGAATGAAGATGTAAAAGCAATCGTTTTAAGAATTGACAGCCCGGGCGGAAGTGCTTTAACTTCTGATTTAATCTGGAGAGAAATTGAAATTACCAAAAAAGTAAAACCAGTTGTGGTTTCAATGGGAAATTACGCTGCTTCAGGAGGATATTATATTGCATGTAATGCCAATAAAATTTTTGCCGAAAGCAATACTATTACAGGTTCTATTGGAGTTTTTGGCGTATTGCCAAACTTTACCCCGCTTGCCAACAAATTAGGAATTAATACAGAACAGGTAAAAACACACGAAAACTCTGCAAACTACAGTCCGTTTGTGCCAGTTGACGAAAAATTCAAAGCTTTTACACTTGAAGGCGTTGAGCAGATTTACAAAACTTTTGTTACGCATGTTGCTGAAGGCCGAAAAATGACTTTTGCCCAAGTAGATTCTATCGCACAAGGAAGAGTATGGTCTGGAACAGAAGCTTTAAAAATTGGATTGGTAGACAAAATTGGAGGTTTAAATGATGCAATTGCAGAAGCTGCTAAGATTGCTAAAATTAAAGATTACAGCACGCAGAATTATCCTGAATACGAAAAATCATTGAGCGAATTAATGGCTAATCTTCCTTTTGCTCAATCTAAAGAAGCCTTTATAAAAGAAGAAATTGGCGAAGAAAACTATTTGCTTATCGAACAGGTAAAAAGATTTCAGAGACAAAAAGGAGTTCAGGCCATGATGCCTTTTGGAATAAACATTAAATAATTCCTCTCAAAATGAAACATATACTGTTGTTTGCCGCCCTTTTATCATTGACCATTGCAAATGCTCAAAGTACAAAACAGCATACTTTTAAAGAAACAAACGTTACTTTAAAAATTAATATTGATCAGCTTTACGGCACGCTGACTGTTCCTGATGAAGTAAAGAAATGTCCGGTTGCCTTGATAATCGCTGGTTCTGGCCCAACAGACAGAAACGGGAATAACCCAATGATGAAAAACAATTCTTTAAAAATGCTGGCTGAAGCGCTGGCAAAAAACGGAATTGCTTCTTTGCGATACGACAAAAGAGGAATTGGTGAAAGCAAAGCATCGGCAGTAACAGAAACAAGTTTAGTTTTTGAAAATTATACCGAAGATGCCAAAAGCTGGATTAACTTTTTAAAACTGGACAAACGTTTTACACAATTAACAGTTATTTGCCATAGCGAAGGTTCTTTAATTGGAATGATTGCCGGAGCAAAAGCAAATAAATTTATTTCGATTGCCGGAGCGGGAGAATCTGCAGATAAACTTTTAAAATCTCAGATCTCTTCTAAATCAAATAAAGTAATTGAGGACATGACGTTTCCTATTATTGACAGTTTAAAAAGCGGCAATAAAGTAAAAAAAGTCGATCCGATGTTAAATTCATTATTCAGGCCCAGTATTCAGCCTTATCTGATTTCCTGGTTTAAATATGATCCACAGACAGAAATTAAAAAACTGACCGTTCCTATTTTGATCATTCAAGGGAATAATGATTTACAAGTTCCGGTTCAAGATGCCGAAAATTTATCAAAAGCCAATAAAAATGCTGAATTGGATATTATCGATAAAATGAACCACATCATGAAAATTATTGATGGCGATAAACAGGCAAATATGGAAAGTTACAACAATGAAACGCTTCCAATTTCTGAAACCATGACAACGAAGATTGTGTCATTCATTAAAAAATAGTTCCATAATAAAAAACTAAAATCCGTTTGGGAATTCTCAAACGGATTTTTTTTGTTTAAAAATAACATAATTTTCCTACTTATTAAGAAAACTTTATATTCAGGCTTCAATAAAAAAACTATTTTTGCAACAGTCAATTTTCAAAATTAAACCTCAAATCTATAAATATGTTAAAGAAAATTTTAAAAGTAACCGCCATTGTGCTTGTGGTTTTTATAGCCGCATTATTTGCCATTCCGTATTTCTTTAAGGACCAAATCAAAGCCAAAATTGCCGATGCCATTAACGAGAGTGTCGATGCAAAAGTAAGCTTTGCCGATGCTGATTTAAGTTTGTTTAAAAACTTCCCAAATGCAGCGGTTGGAATCGAGAAATTGGTCATTATAAACAAAGCCCCTTTTGAAGGCGATACTTTGGTTTCATTAGGACAATTGAACCTTAAAATGAGCATTAAAGAACTTTTTAAAGGAAAAGACGAACCTTTAAACATTCAGGGAATTACTTCTGAGAATGGTTTAATCAACATTATCTTTAATAAAGATGGTGTTGGAAATTTTGATATTGCCTTAAAAGACAAAAAAGAAGACGATAAAAAAGACGATAAAAGCAGTCCGCTTTCTTTGAAGATTCAAAACTACAAAATCGAGAATTTCACTTTTAGATATATCGATCAGGGTTCAAAAATTAAAATGGTTATTGATAGTTTAAATCACGAAGGAACTGGAGATTTTACCAATTCTAAACTGGATTTAACAACAAAGTCTACAGCAAATGTATCTTTAGATATGGATAAAGTAAATTATATGAAAAATATAAAACTGACTTTAGACGCTGTTTTAGGAATTGATTTAGACCAAAGCAAATATACTTTTAAAGAAAATAAAGCTTTAATTAACCAATTGCCGTTAGAATTCGACGGATTTATTCAAATGGTTAAAGAAGGTCAGATTTATGATTTAAAGTTTAAAACACCAACTTCGTCGTTTACGAACTTCTTAGGTTTAATTCCTTCGGCTTATGCATCGAGTCTTGATGGTGTAAAAACAACCGGAGAATTTACTGTTGTTGGTTTTGCAAAAGGAAAACTAACAGACACAACTGTTCCTAAATTCAATATTGCCATTGCTTCAAACAATGCTTCATTTCAATATCCTAACCTTCCAAAATCAGTTCAGAATATTGTAATCGATACCAAGATCATCAACGAAACCGGAATTCTAAACGACACTTATGTAAACTTAGATAAATTGTCTTTTAGAATCGATCAGGATGTTTTCAGCGCTAAAGCAAATGTTAGAAACATTACCGTTAATCCGCTTGTAAATGCAGCTTTAAAAGGGACTATAAACTTAGCGAATCTTTCAAAAGCTTATCCAATAAAAATGGACAAACCATTGGCAGGTATTTTAAAAGCCGATGTTACAACAAATTTTGATATGGCTTCTGTTGAGAAAAGTCAATACCAAAACATTAAAAATGCCGGAACTATGAGTTTATCAGGATTTAAATATACTGATGAAAACAACAAATCTATGAACATCAGCACGGCTATGGTGGAGTTTAATCCAAGTACGATTAACCTAAAACAGTTTAATGCGACTACAGGAAAAAGTGATATTGCTATAAATGGAGTTCTGGAAAATTTCTACGGTTTTATGTTTAAAAAACAAGAGCTGAAAGGAAACTTCAATATGAGCTCTAATCAGTTAGCGGTTGATGATTTCATGACTGCCGGAGAACCAGCAAAAACAGAAACAAAAACGCCGGCAAAACCAGCCGAAGCGATGAAAATTCCAGCTTTCTTAAACTGTACGTTAAACGCAAAAGCAACCACTGTTTTATATGATAATTTAAAACTAAAAGATGTTTCGGGTAAATTGATTATCAAAGATGAAAAAGCGTTGTTGGAAAACTTTAAGACTTCTATTTTTGGAGGAACGATTGGATTAACCGGAGCGGTTTCTACTAAAACCAAAGTACCTACATTTGATATGAATTTAGGTTTTAATCAAGTTGATATTGCACAGACTTTTACGCAATTAGACATGATGAAAAAAATTGCACCAATTGCCGGAATCATCAATGGTAAACTAAACTCTACTGTAAAATTAAACGGAAACCTGGATGCTAATGAATTAACTCCAGACCTAAAATCTATTTCGGGAGATTTAATTGGACAATTGCTTTCTACAACTGTAAATGCTAAAAATTCTACGGTATTAAACTCTTTAACTTCAAACATTAAATTCCTTGATATGAATAAGGTGAATTTGAATGATATTAAAGCGGCTTTATCTTTTGAAAACGGAAGAGTAAATGTAAAACCATTTGATATTAAATATCAAGATATTAAAGTAACAGTTGGTGGAACTCACGGTTTTGACCAAACGATGAATTACAATTTAAAATTTGATGTTCCTGCTAAGTATTTAGGAAGTGAAGCAAATGCTTTCCTTGCAAAAATGTCTCCTGCAGATGCTGCAAAACTGGAAAATATTCCAATTAATGCCATTATTGGCGGCAGCTTTTCAAATCCAAAGGTTACTACAGATATGAAAACTGCTGTAACGAGTCTGGCTTCGCAAGTAGCTAATCAGCAAAAAGAAAAACTGACTCAAAAAGGTACAGCTGCTCTGACTGATTTAATCAACAAAAACACAAAAGCGAAAGATACAACGCAGGCAGCAAAAACTGAAAAAGAGCAAAAAACACAGGAAGTTACCAAAAAAGCAAGTGACTTACTAAATGGACTTTTCAAGAAAAAATAAACATTGATTTAAATAAAAAAACTGCTCCGGAATTCATTTTCCGGAGCAGTTTCTTTTTATAGTGAATCGATTAGATTACTACTTATTTAAAATTTTGTTTACAGCATTTATATAATCCGGAATAGTCAATTTGTTTGTGTCGATTGCAATACTGTTATTTCCATAAGGCTTGTATTTTTCCAGATTTGATATCGAAAATAAACCAACCGTTGATGCTTTTGATGCACTTGCCAAATGCATAATACCACTATCTGCGCCTATAAATACATTAACATTGGCTAGTACTGATCCTATTTCGCGGACATCTTTGCTGTAAAATGAAGGCGCCTGAAAATTAATTTGAGATCTGTTTTCAATAGGAAGCATTTCAAAAATATTATAATCAGGATATTCTTTTTTTAAGGCCGCGTAAAACTCTTCCCACCATAACTCGTCATAACATTTTTCTCCTGTTGCAAAAGTAAAAATGGCGATTGTTTTTTTCTGTTCGTCAACTATGCTGTTAAGGATTGTTTTTCCTTTTGATATTTCTTCGTTGGTTAATTTTAGATCCAGCAGCGCAACAGGTTCTTTTTTATCTTCTATTCCAAACTGGCTTAAAAAGTATCTAAAATTATATACGGGATATTTTGCAATATGAGCCTGATCCTCATAATTTAATTTCACATTTTCAGGAAGGTCTCCAAAAAATTTATATTTAGCACTTGAGAATTGTGCAGCTAATCTTCCTGAGGAGGAATTTTGGTCAACGTTAATTACCAGATCGTAATTTTGTTTTTTTATTAAAGTCCAGACTTTTAAATATTTAACTAATTCTTTAAAAGGCTTTTTAGGCAGGTCGATAATCTTATCGATATTATCGTATTTTTCAAAAACTATGGGAGCGAGAGTTCCTTTTACAAACAGATCGATTTTACAATCTGGAAATGTCGCCGAAACTTCTTGAATTAATGGGGTAATTAAAAGCAAATTACCTAGTCTTCCGTTTGGCCTGCAGATCAATATTTTTTTGATTTTGCCTTTATCAATCGTGCCGCTTTGGACAGAATTTACATTACCAATATTCTTAGTTAAATTGCGCATCAAATTACGCCTGACCTTATTAACGCTAACTTTTTTTAAGTTACTCATTGGTATTTTATTTTGTGGTATTTTAATTTTGTAAGGAGAATATAAACTTCAAAACAAAGCTTATTTTCGTTTAAAAATGTGTTTTTAACCTTTATCAAATTTAGGTTCTTTTCCTTTCAAAAATAAATTCTTTCAATAAGCAATTATTACATAATTGTTATCTAAATGTATCAATATTCACACTTTTACTCCTAATATAGAAATAAAAGTACAAATTTTAAGATAATAACCAACAAATATTCGACAGCGAGTCACTACAAATCGACAGCGGGCCAATCTAAATCGACGGGTTTAGTAAAATAACTAAACGTTTATATTTACAACATAACCTTCGGAGCCTCGAACATTAAAAACGGTTCCGTTTTCAAAAATCAGGTATTGACCTTTAATTCCAACTAATTTTCCTTGGAATGTTGGTGTTTTATCCAAATTTAAACTGGCCACTTTTGCAGGATAATTTAAAACAGGGTAATTCAACTCGTAGACATCATTTTTTTGACTGTAAAAATAATCTTTAACCTCAGCCGGAATTAAACTTTCGACTTTTGATTTTTCAAGAATTAAATCGCAGCCTTCAGGAGTACATTGCAGCATTTTTCTCCAATTGGTTTTATCTGCATAATGGTCTTTCAGCGCAACCTCGGTAATTCCGGCTAAATAACGATTGGGAACCTCAACAATGGCAATTGCCTGCGTTGCTCCCTGATCGATCCATCGTGTAGGAACCTGAGTTTTACGGGTTACACCCACTTTTATTTCGCTTGAAAAGGCAAGGTAAACCACGTGAGGCTGTAATTGTGCTTTTTGTTCGTATTCTAAATCACGATCTGCAATTCCTAAATGAGCAGTACTCAATTCTGGTCTCATAATCCAGTCGCCAACAGCAGGACTCGAATAAAAACAGTCATAACAAAAACCTTGTCTAAATATCTTTTTCTTCTTTTGACAATTCAAACACTGAAAACCTGAAAAACTAATCTCAATTTCTTTATCCAATAATTGATTCACATTAAGAAAACTATCTTCGAAAACTAAATAGTATTGAATAGGATTTCCGAGTTCAGTCTGCATTTTCGTTAGTACGCCTTGATATGTCATTTAGAATTAAATTGAGAATTTTAGATTTTAGATTTTAGATTGCTCTTATTTTTTGAGTTAATCTTTAGTTTGTAAGTAGTGGTTTTTATTACAAAAAAACACTATTTTTGATACAATGACAAAGTTACTATTTGCCGCTCGATATTCAAATTTTAAGTTTCAATTTACATGAATTGTAAAACCAAATTTAAAATCAGCAATCTAAAATCTAAACTGTACACATGCCTTTATCAATTATAAACTCCTTCGCATCCTGGGTCCTGAAACAAAGGATTCATCAAATTGAACTTTTTTTAAAATACCCAAATGAAGTTCAGGAAGAACTATTGCATAATTTGTTATTGGCTTCTGAAAATACGGTTATTGGAAAACAATATGACTTTGAATCGATAAACTCTTATCAGACTTTTGCAGAGAGAGTTCCTATTGCAACTTATGAAGAATTACAGCCTTTGATTGAACGCACACGTCAGGGCGAACAAGGCGTTTTTTGGGAATCTCCAATTAAATGGTTTGCCAAATCAAGCGGTACTACAAATGCTAAAAGTAAATTTATCCCTGTAAGTAACGAAGCTCTCGAAGATTGTCATTATAAAGGAAGCAAGGATTTACTTTGTTTGTATTTGAATAATAATGAAGATTCTGAACTGTTTCTTGGAAAGAGTCTTCGCTTAGGCGGAAGCTCTCAGATTTACGAAAACAACAATACTTTCTTTGGAGATTTATCGGCAATTTTGATTGAAAACATGCCTATTTGGGCTGAATTCAGCAGTACGCCAAGCAGTAAAACATCGCTGATGAGCGAATGGGAAACCAAGATTGCTGCCATAATTAACGAAACAAAAAATGAAAATGTAACGAGTTTTGCGGGAGTTCCGTCCTGGATGCTGGTTTTAATGAATAAAGTTCTGGAAAATACAGGCAAACAAAGTTTATTAGAACTTTGGCCAAATCTTGAAGTGTATTTTCACGGAGGCGTTAGTTTTTCTCCATACAAAGATCAATACAAGAAAATTTTACCAAGTAAGGATTTTAGATATTACGAAATCTATAATGCCTCTGAAGGCTTTTTTGCTATTCAGGATTTAAACAATTCGAGTGATTTATTGCTAATGCTGGATTACGGAATTTTCTATGAATTTATTCCAATGGATACTTTTGGAACTCCAGATCAAAAAGCGATTCGTTTAGCCGATGTTGAATTGAATAAAAACTACGCAATTGTGATTACGACCAATTCTGGTTTATGGCGCTATTTAATTGGCGATACGGTTCGTTTTACTTCATTGAATCCATATCGAATTAGAGTTACCGGAAGGACCAAACATCATATTAATGTTTTTGGGGAAGAATTAATGGTAGAAAACACGGATCAGGCTATTGCCAAAGCCTGCCAGATTACACAAACCGAAGTTATCGATTATACGGTTGCTCCTATTTTTATGCAGGACAAAGAAAAAGGTGCGCACGAATGGATGATCGAATTCAAGAAAAAACCGGCTGATGTGGGACTTTTCCAAAAGGTCCTGGATGAAACTTTACAGACTTTAAATTCTGATTACGAAGCGAAACGCTACAACAATATGACTTTAAATCCTTTGGTGATTAATATCGCACGCGAAAACTTATTCTATGACTGGTTAAAAGAAAGAGATAAATTAGGCGGACAGCATAAGATTCCGAGACTTTCGAATCAGAGAGATTATTTGGAGCAATTGAAGGAAATGTGTGCCGTTAAAAGCTAAACACAGATTTCACGAATGGACACGAATTTGGCTAAAGCCCAAATCTTTATCTATTTTTATACCTCCAGCTAAAGCAGGAGGCAATTCATTTATAAATCAGCTATTTAAAAACATAAAATTAACCAAAACCATACAAAATTTAAACCAAACCAAAATGAAAAAGAAATTCAACGAAATGACCAGCGAAGAACTAATTAAGAATGAAAAATCATTGAAAGCAGTGACTTATATTTTTGGAGTTGCACTGGTGCTTCTATTTGTTCTTAACATCTACCTTGCTATTAATAAAGGTTTTAGCGCTGCAAATGTTATTCCTCTTGCTTTACTTCCTATTTTCATTCTGAATATGAATACTTTAAAAGAAATTAAAAAGGAATTAGAATCTCGTAAATAAACGCAAATCCCACTGAATCGCATGAGGGATAGAAGTGGAAATCCTTTTTGTTTTTTCTTTAAAAACAAAAAGATTGTAACGGATAGCCCGACCCGGAGGGGCATGCCATTATTAAGGTTCTGAGGCTCTGAGATACTAAGCTGCTAAGATTTTATTTTGATGAAGTGTTAAGCACGCAGATTACACGGATTCGCTTTGCGAAAACGCAGATTTACACAGATTTTTTTATCTTGTAAGGCTGAGCGTAGTCGAAATCCTTTTGAGTATGAAAGCCCTTCGACTTCGCTCAGGGTGACAGTTGTATTTGCCACGCTGAGCGTCCCGATACTTGAGGAGAAGCTTTTTTTGAGTATAACAGCCCTTCGACTTCGCTCAGGGTGAAAATTGGGGCCTTCTGAGAATAAAATCAATATTACATCATATCGATATATCTGTCGTGGTAACCCAATAAGTATAAAACTCCGTCGAGTCCAAGGCTTGAAATCGAGGTTGAGGCGCTTTCTTTTACTTTTGGTTTTGCGTGAAAAGCGATTCCTAAACCAGCTAAATTAAGCATTGGCAAATCGTTTGCTCCGTCGCCCACTGCAATGGTCTGGTTAATGTGAATTCCTTCTTTTTCCGCAATCGCTTTTAGGTATTCAGCTTTCTTTAGTCCATCTACGATATCGCCTAAATATTTGCCGGTTAATTTTCCGTCTTTAATTTCTAATTGATTGGCGTGAACATAATCGATTCCGAGTTCTTTTTGAAGATAATCTCCAAAATAGGTAAAACCTCCAGAAAGAATCGCGGTTTTATAACCGTAGTATTTTAAGGCTTTCATTAAACGATGTGCTCCTTTTGTGATTGGCAAATTTACCGCTACTTTTTGCAGTACTTCTTCGCTTAAACCTTCCAACAAAGCCATACGCTGTTTGAAACTTTCATTGAAATCAATTTCGCCGTTCATTGCCGATTCTGTAATTGCTCTTACCTGAGGTCCTACTCCGTTTAGTTCTGCCAGTTCGTCGATAACTTCGGTTTGAATCAAGGTAGAATCCATATCGAAACAAACCAAACGACGGTTTCGTCTGTAGATATTATCTTCCTGGAAAGAAATATCTACATTTAGGGTTCTTGAAATTTCCATAAAACTTGCTGTCATAGCAACTTTATCTATAATATCTCCAGTTAGCGACAATTGTATACAAGAACGTGGATATTCTTCTTTTTCGACTACAGATGTTCTGCCTGTTAATCTTATGATAGAAACAATATTCAAATTTTGGTCTGAAAGTAATTTTGCGACTGCTGCTAATTGCGAAGCTGCTAGTTTCTCTCCTAAAATGTTAATGATATAGCGCTGCTTAGATTGTGTTTTTACCCAATTTTCGTAATCTTCTACTGAGATTGGAATAAATTTCACTTTTACTTCTAATTCATAAGCTTTAAATAACAGGTCTTTCAAAACTGGACCAGAAGTAGAACCTGCTTCGATCTCAAACAAAATTCCTAAAGAAAGCGTGTCATGAATATCGGCTTGTCCAATATCAAGAATAACAGCATCATAAGCTGCTAATACTGCTGTTAAACCAGCTGTAACTCCTGGTTTATCGTGTCCTGAAACTTTTAATAAAATAATTTCTTTGTCCTCTATTGTCATTTTATCTGTGTTGGTTTTGAAAGCGACAAAAATCGACAATCTCTTGGTGATAAAAAAGAATAATCCTTGTTTTTTTTGTAAAGAAAAAGCGCATATACATGCGCTTTATTGAGTAATTTAACAATAATACTCTACTATTGAAATAACATAACAAGTTACATTATTTGTATCTGGGAATTATTGTGGGTTTTGATCAAAATTTACCATCCAGTTGACACCAAATTTATCGGTGAACATCCCGAAATAAGCACCCCAAAATGTTTTATCCATTGGCATAAAAACGTTTCCGCCTGCTGAAAGTCCGTTGAAGATTCGGTCTGCTTCTTCTGTACTTTCTACATTAACAGAAACAGAAAAATTTCCTCCAAATTTTACATCGCCGGATTGTTCGTTACTATCACTTCCCATTAAAATGGTCCCGCCTATTGGCAGTGAAACGTGCATGATACGGTTGGCATCTTTTTCTGAAACTTCGGCACAGCCGCCATCTTCAGCAGCAGGCATTTCATTAAATCTTCCGATATATGAAAATTCTCCACCAAATACGGATTTGTAATGTAAAAATGCTTCTTCGCAATTTCCATTAAAAACTAAATAAGGATTTACTGTTGTCATGATATTTTGTTTTTTGTTTGTTAATTATAAATGTGTTCTTTTTGTTTTTTTTTGTTTGTTTCTTCTATTCTCTTTTTTCAGACAATTGCTTTACTACTTCTAAACCTTTTGGAAAAACATCTTTAAAATAATCGACAAATTTTTCGTCTGTATCGACCTGAGCAATTAAATCTGTAAATTCATCGTCTGGAATTAATCTGTAGGTTTCCATTGCCCCGCTCCATTTTTTTGTTTCTTCGTTGAGAGGCTGTTCTTTAAAATCTTTTATTTCGCCTATATGCTTAAAAGCCATATATTCGTTTGGTGTTTTTGTTTCAATTATACTATACATTCCTTCTCCGTTTGGTGACATAAAATGTATTTTATCACCTTCGTTCCAGTCGCTTATGGTATGAGATCCTTCGCAAAAAACACTTGTCCATTTTTTATACGTTTCGTCGTCCCATAAAACACTCCAAACCTTTTCGGGATGAGCTTTGATTCTTATTTTAAATTCTAATGTTTCCATAACTTAAGATAGTTTACTAAAATCCATAAATAAAACATTCCAGCGATGTCCGTCTAAATCAGCAAAGCCGCAACCGTACATCCAGCCTTGACTTTCGGCTGGCGAAGCGAAGACATCTCCTCCGGCTTCTTGTACTTTTTTGGCCAGTTCGTCGACTTCTTGCTTGCTTTCTGCATCAATCGAAATTAAAACTTCTGAGCTTGTTTTGGTATCGGTAATTTTGTTTTGCGAAAAACCTGCAAAAAGTGATTCTTCAAAAAGCATTACCACAAATTTTCCTTCGCCAACCACCATGCAGGTCGAACTTGGCGTATCGTGTTCTTCATTAAAAGAGAAACCTATTTTCGAAAAAAAAGCTTTTGAAGCTGCCACCTCTTTTACTGGCAGATTCAGCCATATTTGTTTTGTCATTTTTTGATGTTTTTCGTTAATTTTTTTAAAGGGGCTAAGTAGCTGAGATACTAAGGCACTAAGTTTTTTTCTTTGCAACTTTGTAACTCTGTCCCTTTGCACCTAATTAATTTGCCTCGGCATAACTTTTAAAATTATCCAGAATAGCCTGCCAGCCGCCGCGCTGCATTTCTTCGGGATTTTGTGTTTCTGGGTCGAAGCTTTCGATTACTTCTACTCCGTTTGGAGTTTCTTTAAAAGTAATTTCTACTTTTCTTCCGTCTGCCATAACGTATTGAATTGCTTCATTTGGTTTAACCAGCGTGTATTCGCCTTCAAAATCAAAACTCATGCTTCCGTCTTTTGCCGCCATAGTCGATTTGAATTTTCCGCCTTCTTTAAGATCATTTTCGGCGTAAGGTGTGTGCCAATCCGGAGAAGCAAAACTCCATTTTTTAATATGTTCCGGCAAAGTCCAAAAATCCCAAACTTTGTTTATTGATGCATTGATTGTATTTTTTACTGTTATCATTATTTATATTTTTAAAAATTATACTTTGGTTTATACTCTAGTTACATCTGATCTGGAATCTGACTTTCGTCCATATGGAAAACTTCCCAATGATGTCCGTCTAAATCTAAGAAAGTCCGCTGATACATCCAGCCATAATCGTTATTTTTTTGATAATCTGTTCCTCTGGCTTTAACCGCTTTCTCTATTATTTCATCGACTTCTTGTCGAGTTGCAACAGAAAAAGAAAGAAGAACTTCACTGGTTGTATTTGAATCACAAAGCTGCTTATTGGTAAATGTTTTATAAAACTCTTCTACCAAAATCATTACATTGATATTTTTACCAATAACGATACAGGCTCCCTTTTCATTTGTAAATTTCAAATTGGTTTCAAAACCCAATGCATTAAAAAATGATATTGCTTTTTGTAAATCTTTTACGGCAAGATTTATATAAATGTTTGTGTCCATAATATTTAAAGTTACAATTATTTAAAACAAATTTAGAGTTTTAGAATGGCGTTTAGGTTACAATAAAAGTCAACTTTGGGGGCATTTAAGACAAAATACTTACATTTGTTATGCCATTAATTTTTCAAAAAACCACAAAAACATGAGCAAAAGAGTAGGTTTAATCGTCCCTCACGACTATAAATTGTTGAGTATTGCAGCAATTTTAGAAGTATTTGAAACAGCAAATAAGTTGAGTAAGGAAACTGAAAAACCATTTGAAATCATGCTTTTTCAATTGACAGAGCAAATTAATCAGGAACATTTATTTGGCTATGAAATTAATTCTATTGAATCTTCAAGTGAGATTTTGGAATTGATTTTAATTCCAGCATTTACGACTGACAATATGAGCGAAATGATTGCGAAGAATAAAAAGTTTATTCCTTGGCTGCAGAAACAACATCAGTCCGGAGCCGAATTGGCCAGTTTTTGTACAGGTGCGTTTTTGTTTGCGGCTTCGGGATTATTGAACGAAAAATTAGCCACGACACATGTCGATGCCTGCAGTGCTTTTACAAAGGCTTTTCCGATGGTAAAATTAAAACCAGATGAAACCCTGACGGCAGATGGAAGTTTGTATACCAGCGGAGGCTCGACCTCAACGTTTCATTTATTGATTTTATTGGTTCAGAAATATTGCGGAAACGAAACTGCAGTACAAATTGCCAAAATTTTCTCTATTGATTTAAATCGTTACAAGCAGAGTTATTTCAGTACTTTCAGACCTAATCATTTACATAATGATACTTTAGTTGCGATGTTGCAGCAAAAAATCGAAAGCCAATATCACAGCATCGAAAAACTGGAAGAAATAACCAAAGATATTCCAACTAGTGCCAGAAACATGACACGCCGTTTTAAACAAGTAACCGGGATTCCGCCAATTGAATATCTGCAAAATATTAGGGTTGAAAGCTCAAAGAAATATTTGGAGCAAACCCAGCTTTCGATTTCAGAAATTATTGAAAAAACGGGATATAATGACCCAAAAGCATTTCGAAAAGTTTTTTATAAAATGGTTGGAATGAAACCTATTGAGTATAGAGAAAAGTTTAGGGTTCAGTAGTTTTTTTTAGAAGCAGTTCATTTTGTTTTCATAAGAACCTTCAGTCCTGCTCTTCACTTTATCTTTTGTGGTGAACTCCACCACAAAAGGATGCCGTTTCGATCAGGGCTAATTATTACTTTTTACTTTCAGAATTACCAAATAAAAAAACCTGCTCATTTATTTGAACAGGTTTTTATTTTAAACTTTGTCAACGTTTTGAACTTTGACAGGGCAATATCAGTATTTAAGAAGCAATTTCCATTCGCTTCAATAAGTTTTTGCTTAAAGTATGTTCTGCGTAATCTTTATCGATTGATAAAACTTTATCGTCAGAACTTGGTAATTCGTACATTGCATCTGTTAGGATTGCTTCGCAAAGCGAACGTAATCCACGTGCTCCTAATTTGTATTCTAAAGCTTTGTCTACAATAAAATCTAACGCTTCGTCTGTAATAGTAAATTCAACCTCATCCATTAAAAATAATTTCTGATATTGTTTTACCAATGCATTTTTAGGCTGCGTTAAAATAGCACGAAGTGTTTCTTTATCTAAAGGATCCATGTGCGTTAAAACCGGTAAACGACCAATTATCTCCGGAATCAATCCAAAATCTTTAATGTCTTTTGGGATAATATATTGAAGTAAATTGTCTTTATCGATATTATCTACATTTTTAGAAGTAGAATATCCAACTGCCTGACGGTTTAAACGTTTTGATATAATACGTTCTACTCCATCAAAAGCACCTCCGGCAATAAACAAAATGTTTTGAGTATTTACCTCAACAAATTTTTGATCCGGATGTTTACGTCCTCCTTTTGGCGGTACGTTTACTACTGTTCCTTCTAATAATTTCAATAAAGCTTGTTGTACTCCTTCTCCAGAAACGTCACGTGTTATTGATGGGTTATCACTCTTACGGGCAATTTTATCAATTTCATCAATAAATACGATTCCTCTTTCGGCTTTGGTTACATCATAATCTGCGGCTTGTAAAAGACGTGTTAAGATACTTTCAACATCTTCTCCTACATAACCTGCTTCTGTTAATACAGTTGCATCAACAATTGCCAAAGGAACATCTAACATTTTTGCGATTGTTTTAGCAACCAATGTTTTTCCTGTTCCGGTTTGACCTACCATAATGATGTTACTTTTTTCAATCTCAACCTCATCGTCTAATTGCTGCTGCATTAAACGTTTGTAGTGATTGTAAACCGCAACTGACATTACTTTTTTTGTCTGGTCCTGACCAATAACATATTGATCCAGGAAAGCTCTGATTTCTTTTGGTTTCTTTAAAATTAAATCCCCAACAAGTTTCGCGCTTCCACTCGATTTTAATTCTTCTAATACAATTCCGTGTGCTTGTTCAATACATTTATCACAAATGTGTGCATTGATTCCCGCAATTAATAAATTAGTTTCTGGCTTTTTTCTTCCACAAAACGAACATTCTAATACTACTTTTGCCATTCTTTACTTAAGTTACTAAGCTGCAAAGATACTAAGTTTCTAAGCTTTTTAATTTAAAACTTAAAAACTTAGCTCTTTACAGCTTAATATTTTTATTTTTTTATTTCAGTTTACAGAGAAAACCTTAAAACTTAGCATCTCAGCAACTTAGAAACTTTAAAATTAGCTTCTTCTTAATACTTCGTCGATCATTCCGTATTCTTTTGCTTCGTCTGCAATCATCCAGTAATCACGCTCACTGTCTTTATGCACTTTATCAAAAGTTTGTCCGGTATGCTGCGAAATAATATTGTACAATTCGTCTTTTAGTTTCAACATTTCGCGTAAGTTGATTTCCATATCTGTTGCAACACCTTGTGCTCCTCCAGATGGCTGGTGAATCATTACACGTGAATGCGGTAATGCTGAACGTTTTCCTGCTGCTCCTGCACATAATAAAACGGCTCCCATAGAAGCTGCCATTCCTGTACAAATTGTAGCAACATCTGGTTTGATGTACTGCATGGTGTCATAGATTCCAAGACCTGCATAAACGCTTCCTCCAGGAGAGTTTAAATAGATTTGAATATCTTTTGATGCATCCGCACTTTCTAAGAACAACAATTGCGCTTGTACAACATTTGCAATCTGATCGTCGATACCTGTTCCTAAAAAGATAATTCTGTCCATCATTAATCTTGAAAAGACATCCA
The DNA here is from genome assembly GCF_058807735.1 of Flavobacterium sp. GW821-FHT12A05. Classification (NCBI taxonomy): domain Bacteria; kingdom Pseudomonadati; phylum Bacteroidota; class Flavobacteriia; order Flavobacteriales; family Flavobacteriaceae; genus Flavobacterium; species Flavobacterium sp. GW821-FHT12A05. Next base: position 384,634 of record NZ_JBXAQY010000002.1, read on the forward strand.
GAATTGAAACATTTAACTGGCGTTCTTCGATAATATTTGGAGTTAAGTTCGTCGGCGTCATAGCGCTGATGATTTTGTCATAATACATGGCATTTACTCCGTGGTGCTTTGTAGCAAAATTTTTGAATTCTTTACCGTAGTTCATATGTATTTGTTCTAAGTTTTACGTTTATTTTGGTGTATACTTTTTTATGCTCTGCAAAGGTCATACCTTTTTACAAAGGATGTCATTATGTCTTCTTTTTAAGTTTCAAAGGTTCTGAAATACTAAGGTGCTAAGTTTTTTTTAAAACTTGAAACCTTAAACTTGAAACAAAAAAATAAGCGCCGGCAGAAACTGCCGACGCTCAAATATAATTATTTTTCAGAAATTATTCTCCGTAAGAAGCAGCAATAAATTCTTCGTAAGTTACTTCTTTAGTTGTTGGATTTGCTTTTTCTTTAAACAACTCTAACAATTTCTCTGCTACAACTTGCTCAGAAAGTCTTTTCACTTCCTCTTGGTTAGATAAAACTCTAGCCACGATTCCTTGAACTTCTTCGTCAGTTGGGTTTGTTTGTCCAAATTGAGCCATTTGTTGTTTGATAGCGTTTGTTGTAAAAGCTTTCAAATCGTCAAATGTAATTTGGATATTACTTTGAGCCATTGCTTTTCCTTCGATTAATTGAAAACGTAAACCTTTTTCAGATCTTGCGTATTCAACTTCAGCTTCTTCTGCAGAAAGTTTTTTCTCTCCAACAGTTTGTAACCATTTTTTAAGGAATGCAGCCGGTAAATCAAATTTTGTATTTTCGATCAAGAAATCCTGAACGTCTAATAATAATTTTTGATCTGCTTGCTGTGCAAATTGCGCTTCAGCATCTTCTTTAATTCTAGATTTTAAATCTTCTAAAGAAGCTACTTTTCCTTCACCAAAAAGTTTATCAAATAATTCTTGGTTTAATTCTGCCAATTCAGCACCATTGATTGCTTCGATTGTAAAGTTTACTTCGATATCTAAACCGTGAACATCATCATGAGATACTTTTAAGTAATCCATTAATTGATGATCGTCTTCGAATAAACCTTTTGTGCTTACTGTAACAACATCTCCAACTTTTTTACCGATGAATTTATCCCCAGCTTTTTTGTTGAAAGTTGATACAGAAATTGTAGTGGTATTGCTGATACCTTTTTCTTCGTTTGTGAAAGTTCCAGTTAAATCAGAATCAGCAGCAACTTTATCCTGAGGAATTGCTTTACCGAATTGTTTTTGGATACGCTCTACTTGTCCGTCGATTAATTTATCATCAGCAGTAACGATATATTTTACGATATTATTTTTAGCTTCTAAATCAATTTCGAAGTTTGGCACTAAACCAATTTCATATTCGAAAGTTAATTCTTCTGCATCCCAGTCAAGGTTTTCATTTTCTTTAGCAAGAGGAGTTCCTAAAAGATTTAATCTTTCAGATTGAATAAAACGCTCTAAAGCCAAATCAACTACTTTTTTGATCTCTTCTTGTTTAATACCTTTTCCGTATTGTTTTTCTACAAGATCTTTAGGAACTTGTCCTTTTCTAAATCCTTTTACTTGCGCCAAAGGCAATTTTTCGTTGATTCTTTTTGCCACTTGACCTTTATAATCCATATGAACAACGTTCAATACAATTGTCTCGTTAACAGCGTCTATTGCTACTCTTTTAATATCCATCGTCTTCTTTAATTTACATAATAAAATTGGGTTGCAAAATTATAAAATTTTTGCAACCCAACCAAGTTTTTAATCTATTGTATTTGAAGCAGTTTAAATCTGCTTTTAATTTTGTTTTAATTATCGTCTCCTAATATTTTGTAAGTAATAGATTGAAGAATAGACAAAATAATACTAAAGAATAACGCTGTCCAGAATGAATCGACTGCAAAGCCCCCTACAATATTAGTACAGAGCAAAATAATAATGGCGTTGATTACTAACAAAAACAAGCCCAGTGTAACAACCGTAACAGGCAGAGTCAGTATAACTAAAATTGGTTTTATAAAAAGATTTAGTAATCCTAAAACCACTGCAACGATTACAGCCGTAGCAAAACTGGCAACGTGAACTCCTGGCAAAAAGTTTGCGATTAGCAAAACCAAGGCTGCAGTAACGAGAAGTCTGAGAAGTAATTTCATAGTTTCTAATTTAAAATTTATTTAAAAGTAATAAAATTTTTATCAAAATTTACTACTCTTTCAAAAACGTCGTTGTCATTTCAAAAAACAGTTTTGGATTTTCGGCATGAAGCCAATGTCCTGCATTTGGAATAGTTTCGAGTTTAAAATTGGGGAATTGTGTTTTAATGGCATCCAGATCAGAATCCTGAATATATCCTGAATTTCCTCCTCTTATAAATAACGTTGGTTTAGAAAAACTCAGACTTTCGTCAAGAGGTTTTCCTATGGCATCGAGATTATTATTAAAAGCTGCTAAATTAAATCGGAAAGCTAATTGCCCCGGTTCCTGCCAATATAAGTTCTTTAACAAAAACTGACGCGTTCCAAAATCTGGAACATATTGTGTTAAGACTGCCTCGACATCATTTCTGCTTGGTTTTACAGAAAAATCGACTGCATTTAATCCTGCCAAAATATCCTGATGATGCTGTTTGTAAAATCTCGGGCCAATATCTGCCACAATTAGTTTATCTACCAGTTCAGGGTGTAATGCTGCAAAAAGCATCGCTACTTTTCCTCCCATCGAATGTCCCAGAATATCGATTCTGGTTAGGTTATTTGCCTGGCAGTATTCAAAAACATCCTGAACCATTGCTTCATAACTCCATTCGTCTGAATGAAAGCTGCGACCGTGATTTCGCAAATCTAAAATATGAACCTGAAATCCGGCTTCTACATATTGTCCTGCCAAAGTTTTCCAATTATCAGACATTCCAAGAAATCCGTGCATGATGACAAAAGGTTTTCCTTCGCCTTCTATTTTTGAGTATAACATTAAATTTTCCTTTTAAATTCTACTACAAATGTAAAAAACTTATCTATTAATCTGTTGCAGAATGTGTTCTCCAAAATCTTTTTAATAAATCATATTATTAAAAAAAAGTTTGCGTTTTACGGGATCCCGTAAACTTTTGATTTTTTTTAAAACTACCTTGCGGTTCAAAAATATAACCAACAATTTCATTTAATTAAACACAAATCATGATTAAAAAATTCCTTTTATTATCAGTAGTTGCTTCTCAACTTATGATTTCTTGTTCTAGTGAAGACAATCCTAGCGAACCTACACCAGAATCAAAACCAGAAACTGAGCAGACATTACAAGAACAAATTGCTGCCTTATTGAAACAGCCTTATTCTAATCTTACTCCTGCACAGCAAAAACAAAAATTAGAAGCTGAAGCAAACGAAATGCTGGTACAATTAGATAAAACTAAAAGTTCTGGAGCAATCGAAGCATTAGAAAATTTATCAAGATTATTAGGTGTTAGCCCAATTGATATTTTTGCTGGAAAGAATGATAATAAAGTAGAAGACATCTTAAACATTTCTGGTGTTTATGGTATCTATACTTGGAACAATACCACTAAAGCTTGGGTTAAAACGGCTTCGACTACAGAATTAAAATTTGTTTTCCCTGCAAAAAAATCTCAAACAGCAAACAATGCGATTTTATCTGCAAAAGGCGTTTCTTCTGATGTAAAAGTGAAATATTATGATGGATGGCTTAGCGGTCCTAATGGAGGAACAGAAATCTATGATTCAATTTTCCTTCCTACTTCATCAGATGCTGTTTTAACAATCGATGGTACACAATCAGCTACATTTGTACAAACTGCAAAATATGCTAATGGAAAAGAAGTTCCAACTGATTTTGCATACAAAATGGTGTTAAACGATGGTTACACTTGGGAAATGAGCGGTGCAAAAGCAGCACAAAACACTTCAAAAGCGTCTCTTACTTACAACGGAAAAACTATTGTTGATTTTAACGCAGGAAGCAATGCTGAAGTTGACAAATTGTTAGACAATGACGAACTTGTTCAATACAGAGGTAAAGCAAATGGTGTTTTCAAATTATTAGACAACTTTATTATTGTTGCTGATATGGATTTAGCTACTGCTGCTGCAGACGATACTGCCTTAGAAAAATCTTTACCTAATGCTAATTACGGTACTAAAACTTATTATACTGATTATAATACATACAATAAAAAATCAGCAGAAGGATCTGCAGCTAACTTTAATAAAAACACAAAATTAATTTTAGTATCTAAAAAAGACGGAACTAAAATTGCTGATATTGTGCAGCGTGCCGAAATTGAGTACAGCTATGACAACTACTACAAATGGGTACCAAGCAACAATACAAACGGAGGTTCTTGGCAATTTGACCAAAGTGCGCCTTCTCAAAAAGTAGACTACTATTATGTAGTAAACTACTTAAGATTTAATGATAAAACAGAAGTAGAAATGGGAGCTTATTTCTCTGAAGGATTTGACAAACTTCAAACTAAATTTGAAGACTTCCTTGCTGCTTTTAACAGAAAATAATTTTTAGAATTTAGTTGTAAATGAGCCGATTTGAGTAATTCAAATCGGCTTATTTTTTTGGAGGTGTTCTTACTATAATCGTGCTTTGTCCATATCCTGCCCAAATTCCTATTCCGCCTTTTATATTCGATTTTAAACTTGTGTTCGAAGGGTAAATAGGATTCTTGCTGTTTACGATTTCATTTTGCCAGCTGTTCCAGAAATCTAATGCTTGTTTGGTTTGAGTTCGTAATTTTACATGAATCACATCTCCATCGGCAAAATAAGGCGTGAATTTTGTTTTTGGAAACAATAAAACCCCTCTGTTTATCTGCACTGCAATCGAGGAACTTTCGAAATTTTTATCGTCTAAGTTACCATAAAACGAAGGCACAAAAATAGGTTCTTCCCCATCTATTTTTGTGGCGATTTGATAATAGTTTTTCTCACCAACAGGGTCATCAAATTTTACAAAAACATAACCGGTTGTATCTGCTGGATTCTTCTTTATATATTCGGCACTTTTTAACGGCACCGATTTAGGAATTGAAGTTACTGCTTCGACAACACGATTTAAGTATTCAATTTTAATCGAATATTCTTTTCCGGCTTCTCCTTTTAATTCCGATCCGAAATATACAAACGGAGGTATTCTGTTTTTATCTCTTTTGACTCTTAAAACTTCTGAATTCTGTCCGTCAGAAATGGTAATTTTTGCAGATCGGATAACGTGGTTAAAAACATTTGTAGAATCGACAGCATCTGTAACTGGAATACTGCTCGATAATAAAACATTGGCAAAATCACCTTCTTCAATCCAGCCTTCGACCACTATTTTTGATTCCAGATTGGTTTGGTCGCTGAAATCATCTTGAGCACAGCTTGTTATTACTAAAACAAAAAGAAATAGGATATATTTTTTCATCTGTTAAAATTTAAATCTCCAGCTTACAGAAGGTAGAATTCGATATAAGACCTTCTTTTCCTGCGTTACCACAACTTTGTCTTTATTTTCATTTACCTGAACATTCAAAACCACATACACCGGATTCTCGATATTGAGTGCATTATAAAGAGAAAAATTTAAGGCGCTTTCTTTTTTGGCGGTTTTTATAAAATAGTAATTTGCAGAAAGGTCTGTCCTGATATAATCCGGCATTTGGGCATTATTATATCCCGAATATTCTTTAACCGGATTGTTGTTTATGAAATACCAGGAAGTTGGCATTGTAAATCGATTTCCGGAACCAAAAATCTGCGTAACACCAAAATTCCATTTTGAATTTAAATCATACATTCCAACAATAGAAAGATTGTGACGTCGGTCGTATTTGGCAAAATACGTTTTTCCGTTATTCAATTCATCAAAATTTCGATCAGACCAGCTTAGTGTATAACTCAGCCAGCCGCTAAATTTTCCGTTGCTTTTTTTCAGCATCATTTCAAATCCATACGCTTTTCCTTCGCCTACATACAAATCATTTTTAAGCGTTGTAATTTCATTAAACTGAGTTATCCCGTATGGATATTCTAAAAGGTTTTTCATCGAACGATAAAATCCTCCAAAAGACGAAGAAAAATTTCGGGTTATAGCTTGATTAGAACCAACCGCAAATTCATTAGACGACTGCGGTTTTATTCCATCAGAACTCGTAATCCAAAAATCAGTTGGAATACCAACGCTCGATGTTGTAATTAAACTCAAATATTGATATTGTCTGTTATAAGAAACATAAAATGAATATTTCTCACTTGCATAATAATTCACAACGGCTCGAGGCTGAAAATGCAAATACGAATCTGATCCGGAATTGTAGTAATTAATACGAAGTCCTAAATCGGCTGTTACGTTTTCAAATAACTTCGGTTTTGCGCTTACAAAAACGGCTGCTTCATTGGCATTAATTATACGCTGCGAATAATTATCAACTGTCGTTAAATTTTCTACATTAACTTTTTGAGGCTGTAAATTGTGATAAGCATATTGCAATCCGGACTCAAAAGGAACGTTTTTAATCGAAAATCGTACGGCATTTGTAAACCCAAAATCTTTTACATAAGAAGAAACTCCAAATTGAATCGTAGCCTGTTCCATACTTAAATCATTAGAATAATGACTAAAATAAACCGAATTAGTCATGCTTACTTTTGGAGAAAAAGTCGTAGTTAAAGAAGGCGAAACGGTAAAATTGCTCCACTTTAAATTGGTTCGAAGTGCCAGATTTTCATCTTTTATTTTCAATTCATCTCCGCTAAAAAAAGCATTCAAAGCAAACAGATTCTTTTTTGAAATTTGAGATAAAAAAGTAAGATTAGCATCCGAAAAACCATATTTCATATCCTGCACATCGCTGTTTTCTGATCCTGATTTTAATAACGGCCCAACCACTTCATCTATATATGTTTTTCTGCCCGAAATATAAAAACCTGTTTTATCATCAATAGGAACTGCCAATGTTACTTGCGAAGCTAAAATTCCTGCATTGCCCTGAATCGAAAATTCAGAAGGCAGTTTTTTATTGGTATTTAAAAGTGTAGTCGAGCTCAATCGTCCGCCGTATTTGGGGTTCGAAGTCGATTTATCAAATTCTACATCTTTAATATGGTCTGTATTATAGAAAGGAAAAATTCCCAGCAAATGCGACATTCCATAAATTGGAGTTTCGTTATACAGCATCGCATTATGTCCGGGATCACCGCCTCGAACGTACAAGTAACCGTTTGCGTCTCCGGAATTTTGCACTCCGGGCGTTAACTGTAAAAGTTTAATAATATCTGTAGTTCCCAAAACGGTGGGAACAGAAGATAAATCTTTTAGGTTAAAGGATAATTTACCGCCGGATAAAGTTTTGATTCCGTTTTTCTTGTCATTCGAAATAATTACTTCTTTTAAATGCGAAATATCTTTTTCTAAAAGAATAGAAATTACGGTGTCTTTTAGAACATTGCAGTAAATTGTTTTTGGAGTAAAATCTAAATGCTTGATTTTTACAACCAAATTACCCGAAGGAACATTTTCTGAAAAATTTCCTAAAGTATCTGTTATAGCATGCAGATGTTTATTATTTATCTCAAAAGAGACGTTTGCACCACTTAAGTTTTGGTTTTCAGCTGACTTTACATTTCCCGATATCTTTATATTTGACTGAGCAAAAAGACCGGAAAAAGAGAATACAAAAAAAAGAATAATGGTTTTTGGCACTTGGTTTTAATAAGAAAAGTGCGAAAATAAACAATTATAACCCAATTACATCAGGTTATAATTGTTTAATTTTCTTAAAATATTTATTATTCATTATCTAGTTGAAATCTTTGAATATCACTCTCAATTAATGCTTTCAAATCTTCTTCTTTGGGCATATAAAGCAAATATTGACTTGCAAAAACACTTTTTTTATCTGCTAAAACCGAATATTTTACAATTGTTTCGTCTTTTTCTGAACAAAGCAAAATTCCTATCGTAGGTTGATCTGATTCTCCTTTTTTCAAATCATCATACATACGCACATACATATCTATTTGTCCAATATCCTGATGAGACAATGAACCAGTTTTTAAGTCAATGATTACAAAGCATTTCAAAATATAATTATAAAAAACTAAATCAATATAGAAATCAGAAGTATCTGTAACAATATGTTGTTGTCTTGCTACAAAAGCAAATCCTTTACCAAATTCTAATAAAAATTGTTGCAAATGGTCTATTATAGAGGTTTCTATACTTCGTTCCGAATTTTTAGTTTCAGCTGACAGGCCTAAAAACTCAAAAATATAAGGGTCTTTTATTAAATTATGAATTGTCTCTGGTTTTGTTTCAATAGTTTTATGTTCCAAAACACGCTCAAACGACAATGAATTTATTTGTCTTTGGAGCGTTCTGCTATTCCAATTGTTCTGAACACTTTCATTTAAATAATAATTTATTTTTTCATCCGAATTTAATCTTGATAACAATCGATAATGCGTCCAACTCAATTCGGTACGCAATGCGTTCCAAATTGGAAAAGTTTTATAAAACGCACGCATATTATTCAAATTCCTTTCATCAAATCCTTTTCCAAATTCAAAAGTGAGCTGATTTGCCAAATTCTTTAAAGTAGCTTTCCCATAATCGGCACGATCCTTCCCTTTTTGTTCATCCTCAATAATTACTCTTCCAATTTCCCAATAAGTTTCAAGCAAAACAGAATTTGCCATTCTAAAGACACGTTGGCGGGACTGGAGAATAATCTCCTTAATCTCTGAAAACAATGGAGTTTGATTCGTAATCATTATCAAATCTTATTTCAATTTATTCAAATACATATTTACCACATTATCTAAACCAAGATAAAGTGCCTCTGAAATTAAAGCGTGTCCAATAGAAACTTCTAATAAACCAGGGATATTTTGTTTGAAAAACTGAATATTATCTAAACTCAAATCATGTCCGGCATTAATGCCTAAACCTAATTCATTTGCTAATTCTGCAGCTTTTACATACGGATCGATTCCATTTTTATTTCCTAAATCATATTGATGCGCAAAAGCCTCCGTATACAATTCAATTCTGTCTGTTCCTGTTTTTTTTGCTCCTTCGATAATTTCCAAAACCGGATCAACAAAGATGGAAGTTCTGATTCCGTTTCTTTGAAATTCCTGAATAACCTCTGTTAAATATTCTTGATTTTTTATCGTATCCCAGCCTGCAGAAGAGGTAATGGCACCAACTGCATCCGGAACCAAAGTAACCTGATCTGGTTTGCATTCTAAAACTAAATCAATAAAATTATGCTGCGGATTTCCTTCAATATTATATTCTGTAGTAACAATTGCTTTTAAATCGCGCGCATCCTGATAGCGAATATGACGCTCATCCGGACGTGGATGAATGGTAATTCCCTGCCCTCCGAATTTCTGAATATCGGCCGCAACTTTTAATAAATCAGGCACATTTCCGCCTCGTGCATTACGCAGCGTTGCAATTTTATTGATATTTACACTTAACTTTGTCATATAAATAGATAATTAATTCAAGTAACACTATATTTGTTACGACAAAAATACAAAGTAAAACGCAGCAGTTTTTGGTATTTTTTGATTATTTTGCATCAAATATCTTCGATTGATTTATGACAGAAATTACAAACTATATCACAAATGATTTCAGAGCGATTGATAGTCAGGAAACGATAGCCTCGATTCAGGACTTTTTTATCGATGTAAATTTTTCTCATTTCCCAATTCTAGAAGACGGGATTTTCATTGGAAGCATTTCTTCTGATGATGTTGAAACATTTGATTTAGACAAAAAAGCGATTGATTATAAATATACTCTTGAACGTTTTTTTGCCAGAAAATCTATGATCTGGCTGGACGTGCTTGAAGTCTTCGCAAAAAACCATACTAATATAATTCCTATTCTTGACGAAAATAACAGCTACATAGGCTATTATGAAATAGAGGATATTATGAAGTTTTTTCAGGAAACTCCATTTTTGAAAGAGCAAGGAGGTATTATTATCGTTCAAAAAGGACTATTGGATTATTCGATGAGCGAAGTAACGCAGATTGTAGAAAGCAATAACGGTAAAATTTTAGGCTGTTTTGTTTCCGAAGCCGATGTAGAAAATGTTCAGATCACGATAAAAATAGGCCTAGGTGCCATGAATGAAATTATTCAGACTTATAGACGATATGGTTATGAAATTATTTCAGAACATCAGGAAGATACCTATATTAACAGCCTTAAAGAACGCTCAGATTATTTAGACAAATATCTCAACATATAAATTATGAATGTGCCAATGAGAGAATTAGTTAATTAGATAATTTTCGCATTTCCAAATTATCTAATTGACACATTGACAAATTATCTAATTTACAAAGAATGAAAATAGCCATTTACGGACAATATTATCAAAACAGTACAGAGCCAATTATAAAAGACATTTTCTCGTTTTTAAGTTCTAATAATGTAGAGATGGTAATTGAAGAAAACTTCCTAAACATGCTTTATGACAAGCAGCTTATAAAAAAGGAATACAAAACTTTTTCGCCAAGTACCGCATTAGATAATAGTTTTGAAATGCTTATTAGTATTGGAGGTGACGGAACAATTTTGAGAGCAGCTGCTTTTGTTCGCAATTCGGGTATACCCCTTTTAGGAATAAATGCCGGCCGATTGGGTTTTTTAGCCAAAGTGCAAAAAGAAAACATGGATAGCTTACTGCAATTTGTGATCGATCAAAATTACACAACATCCGAAAGAACACTGCTGGGCATAACCTGCGAACCTAAAAATGATGCCTTTGCAGAGCTTAATTTCGCCATGAATGAAGTTACTGTCAGCAGAAAAGATACTACCTCGATGATAACAGTGGAAACGTATTTGAACAACGAATACTTAAACTCTTATTGGGCAGACGGATTAATCATTTCTACTCCAACAGGCTCTACAGGATATTCATTAAGCTGCGGCGGGCCTATTTTAACGCCAGATGTAAAAAGTTTAGTTATTACGCCAATTGCACCACATAATTTAACCGCCAGACCTCTTGTTATTCCTGATGATACCGAAATTACATTACGTGTAACCGGAAGAGAAGACCAATATTTGGTTTCTCTGGATTCCAGAATTTCTTCGGTACAAAACGAATCTGTTCTTAAAATCAAAAAAACAGATTATAAAATAAAAATGGTTGAAATTCCAGGCGAAACTTTCTTAAAAACCTTAAGAAACAAATTGCTTTGGGGAGAAGACAAGAGAAATTAAGCTCTTTTCTTGTTCTTAACTATACGATAACACCACATTTTCTCGTTCTGCATGTAGTGAATCATCATTAAATGTCTCAAAATCATAATGTAAATTGAAAAAAAAGCACATTTAACTAAAGGAACGTTGATTCGTATCGATAATTATTATATTTGCACGCAATTTTGAATTAAATGAAGAAAATTTTTAATTTATTGTTATGTTTTTTCCCTTTTATCACACTAAATGCTCAAATCAATGAGCTTGGTGTTTTTATTGGCGGAAGTAACTTTGTAGGTGACGTTGGAAGTACAACTTATATCAACCCGGATAAAGCAGCTTTTGGCGTTTTGTATAAGTGGAACAAGAGTCCTAGACATTCTTATCGTTTTTCGTATACACAATCTCAGGTTTCAGGAAACGATTTGGATTCTGACGAAGGGGGAAGAAACAAAAGAGGATATCGTTTTAAAAACAATGTAAAAGAATTTTCGGCTGGTTTAGAATTCAATTTTTTCGATTTCAACCTGCATGATTACCATACAAAAGTTACTCCTTATATATATTCAGGTTTAAGCTTTTTTCTTTACGACGGATTATATCGTTTTAAAACGAATCCAAACGATATACGAAGTGTGAGTTCAAATTCATTTGCAATACCTATTATATTAGGCATAAAATCGAATGTAACACCGCATTTTGTAATAGGTGCTGAAGTTGGAGTACGATATACTTTTACCGATAATATCGACGGAAGTAATCCTGACACCAGCAACCAAAACATACTAAAATTTGGAAATTTAAATAATAATGACTGGTATGTCTTTTCAGGTATTACTTTAACGTATACCTTTGGACAAAAACCTTGCTACTGCGCACAATAATAATGAATTTACTAGACTCTATAGATCAATCAAACTTACCAAAACATCTGGCCATTATCATGGACGGAAATGGACGCTGGGCTAAACAGCAAGGCTTTTTAAGAGCTTTTGGGCATGAAAACGGCACAAAATCTGTAAAAAAAACAATAACTACCTGTGCTAAATTGGGCATCGAGTATTTAACCTTGTATGCTTTTTCTACAGAAAACTGGAATCGTCCTAAATTGGAAGTTGAAGCATTGATGAAAATATTAATTAATTCTTTAAAAAAAGAGCTAGTTACCCTTCAAGAAAACAACATCAGGCTTAATGCAATTGGAAATCTTGAGAAATTGCCAAAAAGTGCTCAAAAAGAGCTTTTAGATGTTATTGAAAAAACAAAAAACAACACCCGCCTTACCCTGACTCTTGCCTTAAGCTACGGATCTAGGGAGGAATTGGTAAATGCCGTTAGAGTGATTAGTGATAAAGTTAAAAATAATATAATTTCAATAGACACTATTGACGATTCAATTATAAATGAGCATCTTTACACGCAAAATTTACCTGACGTAGATTTATTAATACGAACAAGTGGAGAACATAGAATAAGTAATTTCTTGCTTTGGCAGATTGCCTACGCAGAATTGTATTTTACTAATGTCTTGTGGCCAGACTTTAAAGATCAAGATTTATATGAGGCTATTATTAGTTATCAAAAAAGAGAACGTAGATTTGGAAAAACCAGTGAACAAATTAAATAATTTTTTAGTGTTGCAAAAAAGAATACCACAAATAATCTGTACCCTTTTACTATTGGGTAGTTTTTCACAAATAAAAGCTCAAGATAGAGTTCCTTTTGATCAAGGAAAAAAATATATTCTGGCTAAAGTCTCTGTTGTTGGTAAAATAAGCTTCAATGAGCAAACCGTTGTTACTTTTTCGGGCTTGCAAAAAGGGCAGGAAATAACCGTTCCGGGCGAAGAAATCACCAGCGCAATTAAAAAATTAGGTAAACTTGGTCTTTTTGACGAGATTGCCTTCTATATTAATAAGGTAGAAAACGATAGTATATATCTGGACTTAGATATTGTCGAACTTCCTAAATTAAACGAAGTTAAGATAACCGGTGTCAAGAAAAGTAAGATCGAAGGTCTTATTAAGGACAACAATTTGACCAAAAATAAAATTGTCAACGAAAACTTAATTACTACGACAAAAAACTACATAGAAAACAAATACAAAAAAGACGGTTTTTACAACACAAAAGTTGTTATTACTACTACCCCTGATACCACAGCAGGAAATCAGGTAAACATGTTGGTAAGAATCGACAAAGGAGATAAAGTAAAAATCAGTAGTATTGATTTCACTGGAAACAAGCAGCTTACCGATACGAAGCTGAGAGCAGCCATGAAAGATACGAAACAAAAAAATCTGCTTCGTGTTTTTAAAGCCTCTAAATTCATCCCTGAAAAATACAAAACTGACTTAGAGAAAGTTATTGCTACTTATAAAGAAAAAGGATATCGTGATGCACGTATTATTTATGATTCTGTTACTTACAACAAGAAGAAAAATATGCTTGCCATTAAAATTGATGTCGAAGAAGGAAACAAATATTACTTTGGAAACATTAAATTCTTAGGAAACACAGTATATTCTGATCAGCAGTTAAACCGTTACTTAGGTATTAAAAAAGGAGAAGTTTATAATGGTGTAATGTTAGAAAAACGAATCGCAGACAACTCAAAACCTGACGGTGAAGACATCACAAACTTGTATCAAAACAATGGTTATTTATTCTCTAAAATTAATGCTGTAGAGGTAAAAACTGTAAATGATACTATCGACTTTGAAATTAGAATTACAGAAGGACCAATTGCATACTTCAACAAAATATATGTTACCGGGAATGACAAAACAAATGACCACGTAATTTACCGTGAGTTAAGAACTAAACCAGGAAACAAATACAGCAAAGAAGAATTAGTTAGAACAATTCGTGAAATTGGTCAATTAGGTTTCTTTGACCCTGAGGCTATCAAACCTGAATTTAGAAACGTTGACCCTGCTGCAGGAACAGTTGATATCGAATACCAATTAGTAGAAAAAGGATCTAGCCAGGTTGAACTTCAAGGAGGTTACGGCGGAGGAGGTTTCATTGGAACCTTAGGTTTATCTTTTAACAACTTCTCGGCAAGAAAATTATTTGATAAAGATGCCTACAAACCGCTTCCTATGGGAGATGGTCAAAAAGTAGCGCTTCGTTTACAAGGAAGTACTTACTTCCAGACTTACAGTTTATCGTTCTCTGAGCCTTGGTTTGGAGGGAAGAAACCAGTACAATTTAGCTCTTCAATATCATACAGTAAACAATATAATAACAATTATCTTACAAGAACTGTTGATAGAAGCCAAAGTTTTAATATTTTTACAGTACAAGTTGGTTTAGCAAAACGTCTTACTGTGCCTGATGATTATTTTGTATTATCACAATCGGTTAGTTACCAACACTATGATTTGAATAATTATTTTACAGGATTGTTTACCTTTGGTAACGGAGCGTCAAGAAACTTAGCATATACAATTGGACTTTCAAGAAGTAATAAAGGGGTAAATCCAATATTCCCAACTTATGGTTCTGAGTTCAGTATCTCTGCAAAAGTAACACCTCCTTATTCATTATTTAACGGAGTTAATTATGGTGATTTACAAAACCAAAAAGAATATAAAACACAATATACAGGTTCGACTATAGCAACAGGTATCGACGGACAGGCTATTAATCCTGGAGATTATACAAAAGCACAAACAGTTAATGGTCAAACAGGAACAGTAAGTGTAGGATCTGATTACAAGAGCGCTGATACAGATGTGGGGAAAGTCGATCAAAAGAAATACAACTGGTTAGAATACTATAAAGTGAAGTTTAAAGCAGACTGGTATACTAAGATTTATGGAAAACTAGTTCTTAGAACGTTAACAGAATTTGGTTTCTTAGGTGCTTATGACCAATCCAGAGGTGTTGTACCGTTTGAGCGTTTCTACTTAGGAGGAGACGGAATGGCGCAGTATTCTATGGATGGTAGAGAAACAATACAGTTAAGAGGTTATCCTAATAACTCGTTGACACCAATTATTGAAGACAAAACAAATCCTAGATATGGACAGCAGACTGGAGCTACGATTTATAACAAATTCTCGATGGAATTACGTTATCCAATCACATTAAAATCATCTGCTTCTATCTATGCCTTGACGTTCCTGGAAGCTGGATCATCATATGATGGATTTAAAAACTATAATCCGTTTGACTTGAATCGTTCTGCAGGAGCAGGTTTACGTGTATTCATGCCGGCATTTGGATTATTAGGTATTGATTTTGGTTATGGTTTCGATGCGCTTCCTGGATCTGTGACAAATAAAGCTAATGGTTGGGAAACACATTTCATTATTGGACAACAATTTTAGAAATAATACGTTTGGTTAAAAATCAGCAAATAAAGTTATGTTATGAGAAAACAATTTTTATTTATATTTTTAGCCTTGATTGTAGCTAATACAAGTCAGGCGCAAGGCAAGACAACTAGAATTGGTTACATTGATATGGAGTATATTCTGGAAAATGTTTCTGATTATAAAGAAGCAAAATCACAATTAGAGCTTAAAGCTCAAAAGTGGAAACAAGAAATTGAAGCCAAAAAATTAAATATAAATACCCTTAAGGAAAGCCTAAAAACAGAAAAGGCTTTACTTACCAAAGAATTAATTGAAGAAAGAGAAACAGAGATCAAGTTTCAGGAAAGTGAAATGCTTGATTATCAGCAAAAGCAATTTGGGGCTGATGGAAATTTAATGAGACAAAAATCTGCTTTGGCAAAGCCAATTCAGGATCAGGTTTTTACAGCGGTTCAAGATATTGCCGAAGCTAAAAATTATGATTTCATTTTTGATAAATCATCAGATTTAACGATGCTTTTCAGTAATAAAAGATTCGACATAAGCGATCAGGTGATCCGTATTTTGAATAGAACTGACAAAAGAGAACAGTTGACTAAAAAACAGCTGAAAGATCAGGAAGCTAAAGAAATGAAGGAAAATGCAATTGATGAAAATCCAGCAATGGCAGATCGTCAAAAAGTATTAGACGACAGAAAAGCAGCCAGAGAGAAACTGATCGAAGACAGAAGACTGGAACAAGAGGCTAAGAAGAAAGAATACGACGATAGAAGAAAAGCTATTCTGGCAGAAAGAGAAGCCAAAAAAAATGGCACGGTTTCTGAAACAGCAAAACCAGCAGAGGGCGCAAAAACAACCGAAGCTGCAAAACCAACTGGAACTGCTGAAACAGCAAAACCAGCTGGAGCAACTGAAACGGCAAAACCGGCAGGAACAACTGAAACAACAGAACCTGCAGTAAATAAAGCAGAAGAAAGACAAAAGCTTTACGAGCAGCGTAAAAAAGAATTAGAAGAAAGAAGAAAAAAAATACTCGAAGAACGAGAAGCGGCTAAAAAAGCAAAAGAAGCCGAAACACAAAAAACAAATACGACCAATAATTAATTAATTTTTTAAAAATGATGAAACAAATCAAAACTTTACTAATTGCTGCAATACTAATTTTAGGAGCAAGTAACACAATGAACGCACAGGCTAAAGTTGCCCATGTTGATGTTAGCGAGATTATGTCGAAGATGCCTGCTATGCTTGATGCTCAAAATCAGCTGCAAAAATTAAGTGGGACATATGATGCTGAATACAAAAAAATGGTTGACGAATACCAAACTAAAATCAAAAAGTACGAAGCTGAAGCTGCTACAGTAACAGAAGCTGTAAACGGAGATCGTTCTAAAGAAGTTCAAGACATGCAAAAAAGAATTGTTGACTATAGAGACAATGCACAAAAAGAACTACAACAAAAAGAAACTGATATCGTAAAACCATTAATGGAAAAAGTAAGAGCTTCTATCCAAAAAATTGGAAAAGCTAAAGGTTACCAATACGTTTTAGATGGTTCTACTCTTTTATTAGCTGATGGTCCAAACATTACTGCTGATGTGAAAAAAGATTTAGGATTCTAAGAAAACGAATTCCTTTAAAAAACTGCTAAAATTTCGAGTAAATTTTAGCAGTTTTTTTTTTACATTTATTTAAAACTAAAAAATTATAATTTTATAAGATTTGACGTAAATTGAAATATATTTTTTCTTCAAAAAATACTAAATTTGCACTATGACAAACAATAATCCTATAGGCGTTTTCGACTCTGGAATTGGTGGAACTTCCATCTGGAGTGCCATTCATGATTTACTTCCAAACGAAAAAACAATTTATTTAGCTGACAGCAAAAATGCGCCTTATGGTCAAAAAACAAAAGAGGAGATTGTTGCATTGAGCAGAAAAAATGTTGATTTTTTACTCGAAAATAATTGCAAGTTAATTGTCGTTGCCTGCAACACGGCAACAACAAATGCCATTAGAGAACTTCGTAATGAATACGATGTTCCCTTTATTGGTATAGAGCCGGCAATAAAACCTGCCGCTACTAATTCTAAAACGCAGGTTATTGGAATCCTGGCTACAAAAGGAACCCTTAACAGTGAACTGTTTAATAAAACAGCAGAAATGTTTCAGCATACTACAATTATCGAACAAGTTGGTCATGGTCTGGTTCAATTAATTGAAGATGGAAATTTGTATTCTCCAGAAATGACGCAATTATTAGAATCATATTTGCAGCCCATGATCGACGCTAATATTGATTATCTGGTTTTAGGATGCAGTCATTACCCATACCTGATTCCGCAGATAAAAAAAATCCTTCCGGAACACATTCAAATCATAGATTCCGGAGAAGCAGTAGCAAGACAAACTCAAAATATCTTAAGAGAAAAAGTTGGTTTTTCAGATGTACAAAGCAGCGATCCGGTATTCTACGTCAATTCGAATCCGGCTGTTTTAAAATCGATTTTGGAAGATAAATATCCGGTAATCGAAAAAGATTTCTAAACTGTTATTCGAACTTTCGTTTCACAAACCAAATTCCATCTAAAGACAAATTGATCGATATTTTATGATAGTTTTCTTTAATTAAATTATTTGAAACCGTTCCTTTTTGTCCATACGAATACGAAATATTTAAAGCCGAAAAAGTGTTTTCAATTGGCAGGTTAATCCCAAGAGAAACCGAAGCATTGTTAACCCTTTTTCCGTTTATTTCGAGATAACCGGTATCAAGATTGGCACCCGCAAAATACCGTACCCTATCCCAGTACTTCCTGAAATTCTTTTTTGGGTTGAAATAAGAAAACCCCAAAGCAAATCGATCCTGATTTACAAAATCTCCGTACAATTCAGATTGCTTGGTATCGTTCCATAAACTCTTTTCGTAATCTAAAGTAACATTTAGAACGTTCTTGAAACGTTTACTAACTCCTACTCCAATTTCCAGAGGCATATAATAATCGTCTATATCGGATGGTTTATCTGATTCTATAACGGTTACAACCCCATCTTTTGTAGTTTCAACCGACTGTACTTTTGAGCTTTTAACCCGCGATGGAAGTTTGACAGTACCTCCAATAGTAAAAGTAGAATCAATTACATACTGACCTCCTACTGTTGCGCGAACGCCATTATAATCGTTTCTTTTATGAATTGTGGTTATGGAGTTTAAAATAGTAAAAGTTCTATCGTCGACCGTGTTTCCAAACAATAAAGCCGCCGAAACTCCTACTGTTAGTTTTTTACCAAATCGATAACCATAAGAAAAATCAAAATTGTTTAATCCGCCAGAACCTTCGGCCGTTAAGCTATATGTTTCCTGACTGTCTGCAATAGGCAGTATCAGATCAGAAATTTTAAATGACGCGCTCGAGTACGGGCGCAAAGCCACACTGAATCCTGAATTTTTTGTAACAGGAAATGCAAAAGCAATATGCGAAAACTGAAAATTATTTCGTTTTTCAGTCAAAGTTTTATTCTCATAAGTTGCAGCTATTGCTTTTCCTCCCACATCCAGCATGAAGTGATTTAAGGGCATAAATCCTAAAGATGCCGGATTTAAATTATTAATAAAACTATCTGATGGCAATGCGATTCCGGAAGATCCCATTCCCGGCAGTGAACCAAAATCTGAATCGTACAAACTCCCTAATCCATATAAAGAATAAGGAGAGCTGGAAATACTTTGAGAAAATGAAGTAAGCGACATTAAAATGAAGCAGCTAAAAAGAACTATTCTATTTTTCATTTAATAGGAGATGTAATAAATTTTGAGTTGAATTTTATTGTCTACATGTTTTTGATCGCCTAAAACAATCCTGTTAACTGACTTTGAAATACCCGGCAGCATTAAGATTAAAGAAGACCTGGAATCAGATGTTTTTAGCATTTCTTTTTGCAGAAAGTTTCCAATCGAAATTGTATATCCAAGGTTTTCATTGAACTCATCGCTTTTTTTATTTAAGATTCCGTAAACAGAAGAACCTGCAGAATTCAGCAAAGGACTGCTGAGTCGGTTTAAATTATCGGCAACATAAATCCGCAGGGAATCAGCAAGAGGATATTCCTTAGAATAGGAATTATTAACTGGTTTTAAAAACAGCCGCGCATCGACAATAGCACCGTTGTTTGAAATGTATTTAAGCTGTTTTATATTAGGGAAATCAATTCGGCAGGCAATCCCGGTTCCAGATTGTATAAAACCCTGTTTGTTGGTTAACGAACTCGAAAGCTTACTGCTGGAAGCAGGTAAATTTTGAATTAAGGTTCCTGTTTTATCCGAAGAAATAGAATTAAACTGCTTTGCAATATCTAAAACCGAAAAATCAATATAATACGAGTCTTCTTTATCTGATTTGTATTTAGAATAATACAACCTGATTTTACTTGTCGAAGTATGAAAACCAATAACACTCGAAGAAGGAGAATTAGAAGTCGAAGGCACCAGTACAAGTCCTTTTAAATACTCAGTAAAAGTGTCGAAATCCGTAACCTCCCTGCTTTTTATTTTTTGGAAAATCCCTTCACCAAAGGCAGCACTCATTTTAATATTAATAGAGTCTTTTTCTGTTGGACGCGGTTTGTATGAAATACTTCCAAGACTTTCATTGCTGTAACTTAAAGTCGAACTGTTATAAAAATTAGAATCCTCTGTATTGGGTTTTACTCTTTGCGTTAATCGATGAATATCAAACTTTTGTACCTGCGTAGTATCTCCGTAATAATAATTATCATATTTAAGAATCATGGAGATCGAGTCGAAAACAAGATTTGCCGTCTCAGTATCTGATCCGCTATTCTTTAAAGCATAAGAAGTTCCGGATAATTGAAAATAGCTGTTTGACCTTACTTTTCCAAAAAGCGGATCGCTATAATTCCCTACCAAAATACGGCTCTGACTTGAGGTTAACAGCGAATCAATATTTATGGTAGACATATCGACCGTTACAGTATCAACAAGTACTACTTTATTGTTTACTGACAAATAATCAGATCCCACAACAAACTTTCCGGCATCAGTATCTGTACCGCATGAAAATATAGTAAAAACAAAAAACAACAATAATATAAACTTGCGCATAATCTATTTTTTGGGCAAATATAAATTGCACGCTTCTGCATGTCACTATAACATATACAGGCCAGTGTTTTTACCCTATAAAAGGCACGAAAGCATCTATAATAGAACTATGGAGGTAAATATCCCGTTCGACCTTTAAAACGACGATTTAGTCTATCAAAAAGAGTCATACATATATCTTCTTTTTTTTAAAACCTTCCCCAACCTACTTTTGAACCAATAAATAAGTAATGAAAATAAGGTTTATAATTTGTTCGGCTTTTTTAGTATCGGCTTTCAGTATTAAGGCACAGGAAAAGTTTTCGGTAAACATGAATTTAAAAACAGAACCAACAGATAAAATTGATTTTAACGAAACCGGCATTGGAGTCTTTTTCAGTAAAACATTAAACCCCAAAACAAGTATAACAAATACCTTGTCGTTTTCTAATTTGAATGTGAATTATGATGCAGGAAGCGCCGGAACATTTGAGAGTGTAGACGATCTGCGCCAGATTCAGAATAAATTCGAAATATCAAAACAGATTTTGAATTCGACAAAACTGAATTTTTCGCTTACGCCGATGGCAAGCTTTCAGCAGAATTTAGATTTTTCTGACTTCTCGCTTTTAGGAAGTTTTGAAATCAGCCAGAAACTGAACTCAAAAGCGACTTTTAATTTAGGAGCTGCGAGATCATCCGTTTTTGGAAATCCGAAGTTTATGCCAATTGCCTCTTTCAATTATAAAGTAAATGATAATACAAATGTGCTGGCTGGTTTTCCGGATTCAAAAATTTCGTATTCAAACAACATCCGAAATACATTCAGCCTGAACAATAATTTCAACGGAAGCTTTTACATTTTAGACGTTCAAAATAAGGCAGATAATACGGCTGCAAAAGCGGTTCTTTCGCAAATGACAACCTCATTTGAATACGAACGAAATGTCGAGAAAAACTGGTTTTTAAATTTTAAAGCCGGATATGATTTTGACAAAAAATACAAACTAACCGACAGCAAAGATCATACAGTTTATGATTTTAATACAGGCAATGGTTATGTTCTGGGAATTGGGATCAAATACAAACAATAAATAAAATTTAACAGACTATGAATAATTTAAAAAAAGGAATATTATTCGCAACAGTACTTTCGAGCCTCTTTTTTGTAAGCTGCAGTAACGACAATGACGATGACGATTTGATAGGAAACTGGATTAAAAAATCGGCATTTGACGGCCCTGCACGATCCAGCGCGACAAGTTTTGTAATTGGAGATTACGCTTATGTTGCAACTGGCTATACCGGAGATGTTTATTTGAAAGACTTATGGGCTTATGACTCAAATGGAGATTTCTGGGAGCAAAAAGCAGATTTTACAGGAGTAGGAAGAAGTTCTGCTTCGAGTTTTGCATTAAATCAAAAAGGTTACGTTGGCCTTGGTTACGATGGAACGAACAAACTAAAAGATTTTTATCAATACGATCCTTCCAGCAACAGCTGGACACAAAAAACAGATTTTGGAGGAACGGGCCGTTATGGAGCTGTAGGTTTTCAGGCAGCAGGAAAAGCGTATTTTGGAACGGGTTATGACGGAAATTATTTAAAAGATTTCTATCAGTACAACGACGTAACCAATACCTGGACACTTGTAAACGGTTTTAGCGGCAACAAAAGACGTAATGCTACTGTTTTTGTTATTTCGGATAAAGCCTATTTAGTAACCGGAGTTAACAATGGTTCTTATCAGGAAGATTTTTGGGAATTTAATCCGGCAACGGATGTCTGGACAAGAAAAAGAGATATCGATAAAGATACTAATGATGATGATTCCTACAATGACGATTATGCCATTACACGATCTAATGCTTCTAGTTTTTCTATGAACGGATTAGGCTATATTGTGGGAGGTGAAAACATTAAAACAGTTTGGGAATACAACCCATCGACAGATCTTTGGGTAGAAAGAACTCCTATGGAAGGTGCTACGAGAAGTGATGCTGTGGGTTTTGCAATTAACAATCGCGGGTTTTATATGTTAGGAAGAGTAGGCTCTGCTTACTATGATGATACATGGGAATTTAGACCTCAGGATGAACAAAGCGACGATGACAATTAATAATAAGCAATTCTTCTGGAGTAAAATCCGGAAGAATTTATTGATTTTGTTTCTTATTTTACAAATCGTTTCCTGTACAAAAAAGGATAATTTTAAAACAGAATCTTTTAAAACAAACTCAGGCTGGGGGTACTCGATTTCTTATAAAGAAAAAATTATAATCAAGCAATCGATTATTCCCGTCATAAATGACAGCAAAAGTTTTTCGACCGAACAAGACGCTTTAAAAACAGCCAATCTGGTTGTAGAAAAACTCAAACAAAACTTATCTCCAACGGTAACCAAAAATGAATTAATTTTATTAAAAATAAAATTATAAATGACACTAGATACCATTAAAAATACCAATTCAAATAAAATATTGTTCCACTTTATGATTTGGATTTTCTTCATTCTGACTTCACTAATTCAATTTTACGAAAGTCCATTTAGAATCAATAATGATTTCTATGCACAATGGGCAACAGGAATAATCTTGTTTTATCTGAATTATTTTTATTTGGTACCTGCACTTCTGCTTCAAAAAAAGTATTGGAAGTATTTTCTGTTCATTTTAGTCATTATTGGCATTTTCATGATTATCAGAGTTAATTATTTTATTCCTGAATTTAAACATGTAAGGCCAAGGATGATTCCGCCTGAAGATCTTAAATTAATCTATAAAGGACGAAGAACTACAGCCATATTAGCAACAAGACAACCCTTGTTTTTTAAAATTGCGCCTTCTTTTTTCTATATTTTAATTATTACAATAAGTGCTGCAATTCGAACTTTAACTGAGTTCTACAACAATCAGCAAAACAAATTAATTGCCGAGACACACAGAACGAGTACAGAATTAATATACCTGCGTAAACAAACAAATCCGCATTTTTTATTCAATTCCTTAAACAGTATTTATTCTCTGGCACATAAGAAATCTGATTTGGTCCCTGATGCCATCGTAACGTTGTCTGAACTAATGCGCTACATGCTGTATGAAACAGATAATAAAACGGTGGCTTTAGAAAAAGAAATTAACTACATCCAGAATTATATTGATTTACAAAAGCTCAGACTTAATAATATCGAAGACATTTTTATAAACGTTCATGGCGACACCAGAAACAAATTTATTGAGCCTTTGTTATTGATTTCTTTTGTAGAAAATGCTTTTAAATACGGAACAGATTATAAGGGTGCAGCGCACGTAAAAATCAAAATTTTCATTTCTGAAAACAATCTCGATTTTTGGATCGAAAACAGTATTGAAAACTATATAAAAGATCCTGAAAATTCGGGAATTGGATTGGTAAACATTCAAAACCGACTTGATTTGCTTTACCCAAATGCGCATGAACTGACTATAAACCAGGACGATCAATTTTACCGCGTACATTTAAATCTTAAATTAGATGAAATTCAAACTGCGGTAAATTAAATGTATTAACAAGAAATAGTATGGTAAACAACTAATTTAGAGACAACTAGTATTTTATGATAATTTTAAAACTTAATTTACTGGTTTCAAACTACTTTTGACTGCCAAATAATTTAAAACTTAATTTACAACAGATGAAATGTGTAATTATAGATGACGAACCTTTAGCTGTTGAATTACTACGAGATTTTGTTCAAAAGGTCGATTCTCTGGAATTGGTCAGCACTTTTAACAATGCCATTGATGCCGTTGCGTTCATCAATCAAAATAACATCGACCTGATTTTTCTGGATATTCAAATGCCTCATTTTTCGGGAATCGATTTCTTAAATACAATTGAAAAGAAACCTTTGGTTATTTTCACTACCGCTTATTCTGATTATGCCGTTGAAGGATTTAATTTAGGAGCTGTTGATTATTTAGTAAAACCGATTCCGTTTCACCGCTTTTTAAAATCGGTTGTACGCGCGCAGCAAATAAGTAATCCTTCTGCTCCCGTTCAGGCGATTTCTGAAAATATTTCGACTCCTGAAGTTGAACAGGACTTTATGTTCGTAAGAGCCGAATATGAAAATGTAAAAATGAATTTTTCGGATATTTTGTTTATCGAAGGATTAAAAGATTACGTAAAAATATATACGACAGATAATAAATTTACGCTGACTTTAATCAGCTTAATAAAACTGGAAAATTTGCTTTCAAGCAAAGGATTTTCACGAATTCACCGATCTTATATTATCAATATAAAACACGTAAAATCGATTCAAAAAAATAAAGTCTTAATCAGCGACAAACGAATCCCGATAAGTGAAAGTTATAAAAATGCTTTCTTCGAGAAAATCAATTTATAAGTTTATTAAATTCCAAAAAAAAAATCCAAATTCCAAGAGTGTTAATCTTTTGGAATTTGGAATTTTATATTTTTTGAAACTTTGTATTTTATTCTTCGTCTTTAAACCAGCCCGAATACATTACATAATTGTTTGAAATACGTTCGATCTCGCCCGCAAAATCAGACTGATCAATATCTTTTACTTTTTTAGCAGGAACACCCGCAAAAATAGTCCCGGAAGGAACAACGGTATTTTGGGTTAAAACCGCTCCGGCTGCAATAATCGAATTACTTTCAACAACACAATTATCCATTACGATCGATCCCATGCCAATTAAAACATTGTCGTGAATCGTACATCCGTGCACAATGGCGTTGTGTCCAATCGAAACATTATTGCCAATAATCGTAGGATGTTTTTGATACGTACAGTGAATTATGGCGCCATCCTGAATATTTACTTTGTTTCCTATTTTAATAAAATGAACATCGCCGCGAACCACAGCATTAAACCAAACGCTGCAAGAATCTCCAAATGAAACATCTCCAACAATTGTCGCATTTTCAGCAACATAACAATCTTCTGGAATAGAAGGTGCTTTACCGTTTACAGATTTAATAAGCATAATAAAATTTTAATTAATTGCAGGACAATTACAATCGTAACGTTCCTTTCTACAAAATAAATCGATTCCTAAAGTAATCTGGTGATAACCACCGGTATCAAATTTCACATTTCCCGTAACCTGAGAATACGTATAAGCAAACATAAAGTTTTTATAATTTACACCAATAATAGGCGTAAAATATTGTAATTTTTGAGACGAAACACCACTTCCTTTAGTGTATTGCGCACCGTCAAAACTTCTTCTATAAGAGAATGCTGCCCACAAACTTCCAAAATCTAAATTCTTATATGCTTTTAAGTTTAAGTCGATAGATTTTTGTTTGGTCTGATCATAATATTGAAATAAAATAGACGGTTCCCAGGTAATTTTGTCTCTTTTTCCAAATACATATCCGGCGCTTAAAAGAAATTTCCTCAAATTATCACTTTCATAATCTGTATACAATTCTCTCCTGGTTTCAAGAAGTCCCTGAACTGTTGCATGCGCATAAAAATCAAGAAAATTGTATGATGCTCCAATATCCATATTGAAATAAGAATCTTTTTGAATTGAACCAAAAACGATTGGGTCAAAAGTATTCCCAAAATTTGTTTCGTCTAATTGATTTTGAGTCAAACCGCCGCTGATACCAAAAGAAAGCTGGTTCAAATCGAGTTCGTCTCTAGAAAACATAATATGGTGAGCATAAGTAAGCTTTACTCCTTTTTCTGAATGATAACCGTTTTTGTCGTTAAAAACAATAATTCCGGCTCCTGATCTCTCTCCTATCCTGCCGTTAAAACTTAAAGTCTGAAGAGCTGGCGCATCTTCTTGTCCAAACCATTGTTTTCTGGCTGTTAATCTAATTTTTGCGCAGTTTGAAGCACCCGCCATCGACGGATGAATTAAGTAATAGTTATCTGATAAATAATCTGAATAAACTGGAATTCCTTCTTGAGAATAAGAAAAGAACGAAGCAATTAAAAAAACAAATAAAAACTTGATTTTTAATTTCATAGTGACTAATTAGTTTATATAAATTTTGAACTCTTAATAATTTCGTACGAAATATTGGAAAAGAGTCTTAATTATTTTATTAAAAAATCAAATATAGGTATAAGTAGAAAATAACTTTAGTAAATTTGCAAAAAATTACTACCATGACAAAAATCACTATAAAAGAAACTCAAAATCCTACTATATTAAAGTTCGAATTTGAAGATTTCATTACTCAAAATCAAAGCTTTGAATTCAAAAACATTGACGAAGCGCAGGCCTCTCCTTTAGCACAGCAATTGTTTTATCTTCCGTTTGTAAAAACGGTTTATATCTCAGGAAATTTCATTGCAATCGAAAGATACAGCATTGTAGAATGGGATGATGTAAAAGATGCCGTTGCAGAACAAATCACTGCATTTGTAGACAAAGGCGGTGTTATTATTAAAGTAGACGAAAACAAAGCAAAAAAACAGCCTATTACGGTTTACGGAGAAACAACTCCAAACCCGGCAGCTTTAAAATTTGTGGTAAGCAGAATGTTAACCAGAAATGCGGTTGAATACAAAAATATCGATCAGACGGCTTCTTCTCCATTAGCACAGGAATTATTCAAATTTCCTTATGTAAAAGAAGTATTTATTGATGAGAACTATATTTCTGTAACCAAATACGAAATCAACGACTGGCAGGAAATTACATTAGAATTAAGAACTTTCATTAAACAATTTATCGAAAACGGAGGAACTGTTTTAGACGAAAGCTTAATTCAGACAACGACTAAAAATGATGTAACTAAAGACGAAGCATTTGACAAATTAGATGTTACTTCTCAGCAAATTATCAACATTTTAGAAGAATATGTAAAACCGGCAGTTGCGGCTGATGGAGGAAACATTGCTTTTGATTCTTATAATGAAGAAGACAAAACAGTAAAAGTAATTTTGCAAGGAGCTTGCAGCGGATGCCCGTCATCGACTTTTACTTTAAAAAGCGGTATCGAAAATATGCTGAAAAGCATGCTTAACGACGAAGGAATTAAAGTAGAAGCTTTAAACGCTTAATACTTTTTTAATTGATTTATACTAAAGCGTCTCATTTTGAGGCGCTTTTTTATTTAGGAATAATTCTTGAAAGGCATTAACGCATAGAGACATCGAGACTATTTAGTAATAAATGCTCCGGAGGAGCATAATATTTATAGCAATTATGTAGCCCGTGATTTAAAGCTCCAGAGGAGCGAAACATATATTGTTTAAAAATATGCCGCTCCTCTGGAGCTTTTTGTACATGGAAATAAATTATGCTATAAATATTATGCTCCGCTGGAGCCTTCTGTTTCTATGTCTTTAAAATTAAACCAAACTAATTCGTTATCAATTAATTATTCTAAAATTTAACTGTTATTCTGGAAAAACAATTAATATTGTAATCTAAACCAATTCACTAAAAACTATGGGATTAACTTCATTTTTCAAAAATTTATTTGGCTCAGCCAAAGAAACTGCCGATGATTTCGCAGATAAAGCCGAAAACACAATTGAAGAAGTAAAAGAAGCGGCTGCACCTTTTATAGAAAAAGCCGAAACTTTTGCCGAAGAAACAATTGCAAAAATTAGAGAAGCCTCAGATTCAATAGGCGATACAATTGAATCTCTAACTGCTGAAAATACAGATGATAATCTGGCAAAAGAAAGTGTAGTTGATGTGAGTGAAAAATTAATTACAGAAGATTCTGACAATTAATTAAAACTCTTTTCGCATAAAATGTAAAATATATCTATATTTGCAAAACTAATACGCCTTCTCCTATTGAGAAGGTTTTTTTATTCAAATAAAATGTACATCGATACCGAACAGTCCATCAGTTACACTACGAAGTTTATCAATATGTTAATTGATTATTCGCCAAAATTAATCTCTGCCATTTTAATTTTATTTATTGGTTTATACGCCATTAGATTAATAAACAGAGTGATTAGAAAAATAATGGTTAAGAGAAATCTTGACCCTACATTAACCAAATTCCTGGCCGATATTTTGTTGTGGGCGCTTCGAATTTTATTGTTCGTAACCTTTATTTCAAAACTCGGAATCGAGACTTCTTCATTCGTAACCATTTTGGGTGCAATGGGTCTTGCGGTTGGTTTATCGCTTCAGGGATCACTTTCGAATTTTGCGGGAGGTATGTTAATTATCGTATTTAAGCCTTTTAAAGTTGGCGATACAATCGAGGCACAAGGCGTTATCGCAACAGTTGTCGAAATTCAGATTTTTGTTACCAAAATGCTTACTGGAAATAATCAGACTGTTTTTGTTCCTAATGGAGCTTTGTCTAACGGAACGATAATTAATTATTCTATGCAGGGAGAAAGAAGAGCCGATTTGACCTTCTCCATTTCTTATGATTCAGATATTAAAAAGGCAAAAGATGTTCTTATGGATGTTTTAAACAAAAATCCTAAAGTACTTCAAAATCCTGCTCCTGAGGTTTTTGTAAAAAATCTGTCTGCAAGTTCAGTTGATTTTGCGGTGCGTCCGTGGGCGAAAAATGCAAATTATGGAGCTGTTTTTTCTGATACTTTAGAGAATTGTAAAACAGCTTTAGACGAAGCAGGAATTTCTGTTCAGCCGTTTACAATTCAAAAATAAAAATAGATTATTATTTTTTTGATGGCAGCGTCATCATAAAATCTTTTAAATAATAAGGTTCAAAATAAGCGACATCTACCGTGTCGCTTTTTTGGTATTTATCATAACTGATTTTACTCATTTCGTTTGCCGACGGATATTTGATTTCTTCCAGAAAAACAAAGTTTTCTCTGGTCAAAACCGGTTTGCATTTCTCGGCACAATCTCCAACAAAATAAACGGTTTCTTTGTATGAAGCAAAAGAATCTTCTGTAATAATTTCAGCCTGAATTTCTCTTTCAACTTCTAAATTGGCAGTAAAAACTTCGCTGTACACTTCCATTCTTCGTGCATCCAGCATTGGAATAATTTTACACTCAGAAGCTTTCACTTTCGATGCTAAAGTCTGTAACGTATCAACAGCAATAAGCGGCAGGTTTAATGCAAAACACAATCCTTTTGCTGCCGAAACTCCAATTCGTAAACCAGTATAAGAACCTGGCCCCTGACTTACCGCAATCGCAGCTAAATCCTGAACCGAAACTCCGGATTCTGCAATAACTTCTTCAATAAAAACATGAAGTTTCTCGGCATGCGAATATCCTTCTTCAGCAATTTCTTTACAGAGAATCGTTTCTCCATTTTTTGCAATTGATACTGAACAATTTTTGGTCGCTGTTTCGATATTGAGAATAAAAGACAATGTATGCAATTTTAAAATTAAAGATATTTTATTATTTCTTTGGAGCATCTGCTTTTTTAAGCTTTACTTTATCTCCAGAATTTAGTTCTTTAGAAACGGTTGTATATGGTCCTGTAATTACGACATCCCCAGATTTCAGCCCAGACATTACTTCAATATTAGTATCATCCTGAATTCCGGTTTTGATAACTCTGATTTTAGCTTTATCCCCTACTTTCACAAAAACGCATTCGAATTTCTTATCGTTTTTTGGAGCTGTTTTTTTCTCATTCGGATCATCTACTTTAAATTCAGTAACAGCCGTAGTATCAGACTTTACCACAACAGCACTAATTGGCACTGCCAAAACATTATTTTTAGTTGTCGTAATAATATCAACTGTAGCAGTCATTCCTGGTCTAAAAGGAGAATATGCAGCCGGTTTTCCTTCTAATAAATCCTGATACGATTCTTTTACAATACGAACTTTTACTTTAAAATTCGTAACCTGATCTGATGTTAAGGTTGTACTGGCAGAATTAGAAATACTGGTTACAATACCTTTAAATTTCTTTTT
The DNA here is from genome assembly GCF_058807735.1 of Flavobacterium sp. GW821-FHT12A05. Taxonomy (NCBI): domain Bacteria; kingdom Pseudomonadati; phylum Bacteroidota; class Flavobacteriia; order Flavobacteriales; family Flavobacteriaceae; genus Flavobacterium; species Flavobacterium sp. GW821-FHT12A05. The sequence continues at coordinate 415,171 of NZ_JBXAQY010000002.1, forward strand.
TAAGTAAGCATCGACTTCAACATTTGCTTCGTCTCCAATTTTAATTTTTACGATATCATTTTCATTAACATCAACTTCAACCTCCATATTATTAAGGTTGGCTACTCTTAAAAGTTCTGTTCCGGCCATTTGCTGTGTACCTAAAACACGCTCTCCTAATTCTACATTCAGCACTGAAATAGTACCATCTGCAGGAGCATAAATTGTAGTACGTCCTAAATTGTCTCTTGCTTCTGTAACAGATGCTGAGGCACTTTGAACATTATAATACGCATTTTGTTTGGTCGCTTTTGCAACTTCGTAGGTTGAAATCGCCTTATCCCAATCTGATTTTGAAATTACGCCTTTGTCGTACAAGGTTTTATTACGTTCGTAATTGGCTTTGGCTTCTTTAAAACTAGCTTCAGACTGTACTAAACCTGCCTTTGTTCCAGATAAATTTGCTACAGATCGCTCTAGTCCTGATGTATATAAATCAGGGTTTATTTTTACCAATAAATCGCCTTTTTTTACAACTTGACCTTCTTTTACATTTAACGCAATAATTTCACCGGAAACCATTGATGAAAGTTTTACTTCTATTTCCGGCTGAATTTTTCCAGTTGCCGAAACGGTTTCAACGATTGTCGAAGCAGCTACTTTAGAAATTTCAACTTCTTTTCCTTCATCTTTATTTCCTATTACTCCTTTAAATGCTATTAATGCAGTAATTATAATTATCGCCGCCCCAAGTAAGAAGTAAATTGTTTTTTTTGACATAATAAATTATTTTGTAATAATTGGAACAATTGGAATTCCGAAATAGAATTCAAGTATTTTAATCTTAAACATGTAATCGTATTTCGTTCTAATAACGTCAGACTGTGCATTGGTCAGCAAAGTTTGTGCTTGTGTAAAATCGAATGAATTCATTAAACCAACATCATACTTTTCTTTAGCGTAGTTATACGCCTGTTGTCTTGCTTCTAAAGTAACTGTTGATGATTCATAAGTATTTAAAGCTCCTTTTGCATCTGTAAATGCAGTGTAAACGTTACGTTGCAAATCTAAACTTTTTTGCTCTAAATCTATTTTAGATTTCTCTAAACTTACTTTGTTTCTTTCAACATTGTTTCTGGTAGAGAATCCGTTAAATATTGGAACCGAAAGCTGCAAACCAAAAGATTGTCCTTTATTATCATTAAACTGATCCAAAATTGGAGCTGCATTACCCAAAACAGAAGTACTATTATTACGAAGTACAGCCTGATTTGTTCCTTCTACAAATCCGATTTGAGTAGTTGGATTAGCTGTATTTGGAACAGATCCCGTAATGATATCAGAATAACTTGCTCTGGTATTAAAGTTGTAAAATGCACTTAAAGTTGGCTGATAAGCTCCTTTGGCAATAGTAACATTTTTTTCTGCAATTTCCAGATTTGTCTGAGCTAATTTTAATTCTGTTCTCGTTTCTTTTGCTTTATTATAAATATCAATTGGACTTTGTGCCATGATATTATTCTGATCCTGCAAGTTTGTATTATCGATTACATCGAAATCTGCAAATTCTTTTAATTGTAAAAGCTGTGCTAAACTTAATTTAGAAATCAATAAATTGTTTTCAGAAACCGCAATGTTTTGCTTATCTGTGGCAACAGTAGCTTTAAGATCAAATAAATCTCCACGCGGAATTGTTCCGGCATTTACCATTTCTTCAGAACGGGCATAGCGTTTTTCATCAATAGCTAACTGTTCCATTCTTACTTTTAAATTCTCTTTATTAGATAAGATTTGTAAAAATGCGCTGGCTACATTTAAAGAAATGTCTTCCTGCATTTTCAACAATTGGTATTTTGAAGCTATAATAGAAAGATTTGCTTTACGAAGTGTATTCTGATTTTGAAGCCCTTTGTAGATATCAACCCCAACAGAAGCTCCAATAGACGAATATTGTGTAGTTTGATTTTCAAGCAAACCTGTTGTAATGTTCTGGTTCAAACCAATATTCCAAGAGTGCGATGCATTTGCGTTTACTGATGGAAGATAATTTCCTATAGCGCCTCTTTTATCTATTGCCGCAGTTTTTAAATCTAACTCGGTTAATTTAATTGTGATGTTATTATCCAATGCATATTTCACACATTCCTCCAAAGTCCATTGTTTTGATTGTGCATGTCCGGCTAATCCAAAACCGAATAACATGGCAACAACAAGACTATTATATTTATTTATTTTCATATATTTTGAATGAAAGCGCAGTAAACCAACTACGCAAATTTAACATTTTTTAAAACCAAAAAACTCTTTATAATTTCAGCTTATTTTTTCTCTTTTTCGTCGATCAAACCTTGGTTCCAGATTTTAATTTTATCTGTGTTTTTGATCCCGCTTTTAACCTGAACATAAATTCCGTCGCTTACGCCTAAAACTAAATCTCTTCTTTCAAATTTTTGAGGAGTTGTTTCTATTTCAACATAAGGCTTTTGAGTTTTTTTGTCAAATTGTACTAATGATTCTTTTATAGCCATAACTTTCTCTGCTTTTTCAAGAATAATAGAAGCATTTGCACTTAGACCTGCTCTAATAAATGTTTCATCTCTATTTTCTAATCTGGCTTTTATTTCAAACTGAATTGCTCCGTTTTCTACTACTCCTTTTGGTGCGATATCAGTTAAAACAGCTTCAAATTTTTTATTTTCGATTGCTCCAACCGTGATTTCAATTGGCATTTTTTCTTTGATTTTTCCAACTTCAGATTCGTCAATTTTTCCAATAAAAATCATTCTTCCCACATCGGCAACACTTGCAATCGTAGTGCCTTCGTTAAAGTTATTACTTTCAATAACCTGGTTTCCTACTTTTACCGGAACCGCTAGAACCATTCCGTTTACTGTAGAACGAATTAAGGTATTCGCATAATTTCCCAATGACGAAGTTGTTCCTGTTTTTACAATATCCAAGCTTTGTTTTGCTGATGCATAATTTTGTTTTGCCTGTTTGTAAGCTAATTGTGCTGCATCAAAATCATTTGCAGAAATTACATCTTTATCAAAAAGTGTTTTTTGTCTTTGATAAATTTTCTCCTGATTATCTAAAGCGATTTTTGCAGTTTGTACTTGATTTTGAGTACTGCTTACATTAGATACGTTTGCCACAACTCTAATTTTGGCAATCATATCTCCTGCTTTAATTTTCTCTCCGGCTTTAATATAAACCTGTTCAATAATACCTGAGATGTTCGGTTTGATTAAGACTTCTTCATCAGGCTGAATGTTACCAGTAGCAATTGTATTTTTTACTATTGTTTTGGTTTCTGCTTTCTCCGTTTTAAAAACAACTGGTGATTCCTGATTCTTCGCGTACAAATAATAAAGTGCGCCAAAAAACACTACAGCAATTAAGATTAAAATGGTTACGGTTACTCCTTTTTTCATTTTGTTTTCGGTTTAATCGATTATTTTTTGATTGATAATTTTATTCTGTTCGTAAAGCATCTACAGGCTTTACATTAATTGCGGTCTGCGCCGGAATAAATCCTGCCAGCAAACCAGATCCTACTAATATTATTAAGGCAACAAATACAACTCCTAAATCAACACTTGGATTGGCAAACATAGTATCATTTCCTTGCGGCATCGAATCTAAAACCATATTTAAAATCGCAATGATTCCCGTTGCGACGGCAATACCCAGCATGCCTGAAATAATGGTTAAAAATATAGATTCTGATAATATCTGTCCGCGAATTGCCGCCGGCGTCGCGCCTAGTGCTCTTCTTATTCCAATTTCTTTGGTACGTTCTTTAACTACAATCAGCATAATATTCGAAATACCAATTACTCCCGAAATCAAAACTAATGTCCCTACGAAATAAGCAATGATTTTTAGAATATTAAACAAACTCTGTACTTTATTAAACTGCTCGTACAAGTCAAAATTTCCAACCGCTCTGTCGTCTGTAGGATTTACAGAATGCAGTGCTTTTATAATTTCTAAAATCTTCGGTTTTAATTCTGTAATAGAAGTTTCGTCTCTTGCGGTGAGCGCCATCCATCCTACTTTATCTCCGTAATTAAATGCCTGTTGAAAAGTGGTAAACGGAATAAAAATATTTTTTTGCTCCTGTTCTGCATTTCCACCTTGTTGTTTCGATTTATAAACCCCAACAACCATGAAATTAATTCCGTTGATTTTAATATAAGTTCCTACACATTCTTCCTCTTTTCCATACAGTTCACTGATTACTCCTTTACCAATTACACAAACCTTTCTTCTATCCAGAATATCTTGTTGGTTAACAAATCTTCCTTTTATAATATCCATTGGCTGTTGTTTAATCAGCTCCGGATAATCTCCATAAATGGTAAATGCAGAAGTTTTTGTACCGCGAACAACATTATTTGTTCCGTTAAAATCTCCCAGTTGGTTTCTTGGCGAAACATATAATAAATCAGGCAATGCTGCTTTTAAAGCCGTTACATCGCTGTTTCTAAAATCATAACGACGTATTTTCGGCAGCCCTTTATATGCTTTAGATGTGGTCTGACTCCACATAAACATCGTGTTTGTGGCGATTCCGTCAAATCCTTTTTTGATACCGTTTTCTAAACCATTACCTGCTGCGAGGAGAATTACCAAAATAAAGATTCCCCAAAAAACACCAAAAGCCGTCAGAATAGTTCTGAATGGGTTGGCCGTTAAGGCCTGTAAAATTTCGTCCCAATTATCTTTTTTAAACATAATTATTCGTCTCTAAGTGCTACAATAGGTTTAATTTTGGCTGCCCTATATGCCGGAAAAAAACCAGCAACAGCACCTGCAAATACAAGTAAAAATAATGTTGTCAAGGCAACACTAAAATCAACTTCGGGATTTCTAAAATATTCACTCTGCACCATCGGCCCAACAAATTCCAGCAATAATAAACTTGCCAAAAGACCAACAAAACCAGCTATTGTAGTAATAAAAATAGATTCGTGAAGTATCATTGTAATAATCGAAAACGGAGAAGCACCTAAAGCTTTACGTATTCCAATTTCTTTTGTTCTTTCTTTTACAATAATCAACATAATATTACTTACACCTACCACTCCGGCAATGATCGTACAAATCCCGACCCACCAAAAAAACAATCTGATGTAAAGATTTAAATCATAAAATTGTTTTGCGTCTTTAACCGAATTGTAAACTCCTACTCCTCCATCATCTTCGGGAGCCACCATGTTTTTACTTTTTAATAAGTCTTTTAAATCTTGCGTAAATTTTTCAGACTGTGCCAAAGCTTCGTCATAATTGTTTGTCTTTTTTAAAGTAAAAAACAAATTACTGATTTTATCGCCAGCCCCAAAAGTTCTTTGTACTGTGGTCAAAGGCAGATAAGCTCTTGTTTCTTCTCTTTCTCCTCCCGGATCTGTAAAAATTCCAATTACTTTAAAATTGATTTTGTTTATGGCAATTTCCTGTCCAATTGCTTCTTTGTCTTTAAACAAATCTGTTTTTAATTTCATCCCAATAACAGCCACTTTTTCATTATTCTGTAAATCTTTGCTGTTTACATATCGGCCTTGAACTATCGTTAGGTTTTCGATGCCTCCATAATCAGGATCAACCCCTCTATATTGATAATTTCCTGATTCTTTTCCGTAAGAGAAAGGCGCTCCCCAATAATTTTGAGTTGAAGCTCTCAAGTCTAATTTATCTTCAAATTTTTGAACAGACTGATTATAATCGCTATTTCGAAACTGAATCTGTCTCCCCGGATTTAAACCTTTGTACTCTTTTGTTGTTGTACCAGACCAAACTTCTATAATTCCTGCAGCATCGCGTTCAAACTGTTTTTCAATACCATTTTGAAGACCTTTACCGGCTCCAAGCAAAATCACCAAAATAAAAATTCCCGATGCTACCGAAATTCCCGTTAGAAATGTTCGGAGTCGGTTCTTAGAAATTGCCTCAAATATTTCCTGCCAGCGTTCAATATTAAACATAAGATGAAGCTCTAACTTGTTCTACTAATTTATCGTCGATAATTAATCCGTCTTTCAGGACCACATTTCTTTTGCACATTGCGGCAATATCAGGTTCATGTGTCACGATCAAAATTGTTTTTCCTTCGTCGTTAATTCCCTGAATAAGTTCCATAACCTCATAAGAAGTTTTAGTATCCAAAGCTCCCGTTGGCTCATCTGCAAGCAAAACTTTTGGGTTTGATGCCAATGCTCTTGCAATTGCCACACGCTGTTTCTGACCTCCCGAAAGCTCATTAGGCAGGTGATGAGAATGCGAACCTAAGCCTACTTTTTCAAGATATTTCATCGCGATATCATAACGTTCTTTTCGTTTTACACCTTGATAATACAAAGGCATAGCAACGTTATCCAGCGCTGATTTGTAATTTATTAAATTAAAAGACTGAAAAACAAAACCTAAAAATTTGTTTCGGTATTTTGAAGCTAAGGTTTCGTTTAGCTTTTTAATTGGAGTTTTATCTAAAATATAACTACCAGAATCGGCTTCATCCAAAATTCCTAAAATATTAAGAAGCGTAGATTTCCCAGACCCTGACGATCCCATAATCGCTACTAATTCTCCTTCGGCAATATTAAAATTAATCCCTTTCAACACATGCAATTCCGAACTCCCCATTTTATAGGATTTGTGCAAATCTTTAATTTCGATCATGGTATTGTTAAATTTTTAAAACAATAATAATATTTTTTATAAGTAAATTATGATAACAAAACGTTAATAATTCTACCATAGTATTTAAATAAGACGGCAATAGTTATCAAATGTTACACTTTGTCAATATAATTTAATTGTTTTCTTAATTTTGCTTCACTTAAAAAAATCATTAATTATGAAGTTTTTTTCAAAAATATCAGTGTTTGCGGTAACTGTCGTGTTTTTTAGCTGTTCCACAACTCAAAAATTAGAAACACTGAAGCCAGAACCGGATGATGCGAGTCCGTTAATTTATGATGCAAATCCATCATTTATTAATCTGCCTATTACAGTTAAACTGAATGACATTGAAAGCCAGACCAACGCGCTTTTAAACGGATTGATTTATGAAGACAACAATATCGAAGACGACGATATTGAAATGAAAATCTGGAAGCAGGCACCAATTAAAATTCAGAATGATCCAGCAAATCCGGACAAAAAGATAAAAACAATTCTTCCTTTAAAAGCCAATATTAAATATCGCATTGGAACCAAAAAACTGGGGGTAGAACTTTACGACACGCGTGAGTTTAATTTAAACGGAGTCATTACTTTATCCAGCGATGTTGCTTTGACAAACTGGAAATTAAATACTAAAACCGAATTCAAATCTTTAGACTGGAGCGAAAGTCCAACGATGACAATTTTTGGAAAAAACATGCCGATTACTTATTTGATAAATCCGGCTATTACCATTTTTAAATCAAAACTGGAGCACAAGATTGACGAAGCGATTGAGAAATCAATGGATTTTAAACCGAATGTTTTATCGGCATTAGAAAAAATCTGTACGCCGTTTCAAATGAGCGATACGTATGAAAGCTGGTTAAGAATTGTTCCTGTTGAAATTTATTCTACAAATGCCAAACTTAAAAACGATTCGTTTTTACTGGATATGGGAATGAAATGCAACATGGAAACCATTGTGGGCAAACAACCGGAATCTAAGTTCAATGCCAGCAAAATTGTTTTGAAACCGGTTACCAAAATTCCAAATCAGATTTCCGCCAATATTGCCGCAATTTCGAGTTATGTCGATGCTTCTAAAATCATGACGAAGAATTTTGCCGGACAGGAATTTGGTTCGGGAAGCAAAAAGGTTACGGTAAAAAACGTTTCTATTTGGCATAAAAACGGAAAGATGGTGATTGCGCTTGATGTTTTAGGTTCTATAAACGGTACGCTTTATTTAAACGGAACACCGCAATATAATGCACAAACCAAAGAAATTTATTTTGACAAACTTGATTATGTTCTCGATACTAAAAGTAAATTAATGCGGACTGCAAACTGGCTGGCGCAAGGTTATGTCTTAAGAAAAATGGAAGAAAGCTGTCGTTATTCTATACAGCCTAATTTAGAAGAGGGCAAAAAAAGCATGGCAGCATATCTTAAAAACTATTCGCCAATGCCGGGAGTTTTTGTAAACGGTAAAATGGAGGATATCCAGTTTGATAAAATTCAATTAACAAACCAGGCGATTATTGCTTTTATAAAAATAAACGGAACTGTAAATGTCTCCGTAAATGGATTGAAATAAAAAAAAGGCAGAATTATAATTCTGCCTTTTTCTTTTTAGATCGGTACATCTTATAAATAAGAAACCCTATTATTGCTACAAGTAAATACGGGATTATCATTAAAAAAACGATTCCGTCATTTACAGCTTCTGCCTTTTTTATATTCGAATCTCCCGCAAGTGCAGCACGACACATAGCGCATTGAGCATTAGCCGAAATTCCAATTAGGAAAATACAAATTCCAAGAATGAATTTTTGAATTTTATTTTTAGTATACATAGTACGGAGAAATCATTAAATAAACCACAACACCTGTTACCGCAACATATAACCAAAGCGGAAAAGTAATTTTAGCTATTTTTTTATGTCTGTCAAATCTTTGCGCAAGCGCTCTTACATAACTAATTAACACTAACGGAATAATTGCGATAGACAATAAAATATGGGTTACTAAAATAAAGAAATATACATAACGTATAATTCCTTCACCTCCAAATTTAGTCGAATCTGAAGTCATGTGATACGCAACATACATCACTAAAAATGCAACAGACAATGCAATAGCAAAAGTCATTAAACGTTCGTGCAGTTTTCGTTTTCCGTTTTTAATAGCAATAACAGCCCAAACTAAAACAACTGCTGTGATACCATTTGTAGTGGCATAAATTGGAGGTAAAAATGAAAGCGGCTCAACATTGAATCCGAAATCTTTTAATTTAACTCCGAAAAGAATTGCAACAACAACCGGAATAATGATTGAAACCGCAACGATAAATTTATTGTATTTTTTTTCTAATGAATGATCTTCCATTTTTATTCTGCTAATAATATTTTAATGTCTTGTTGAATATCTCGAACTCCTTTTTTATCTAAACCGTCATAGTAAATATTTGGATTTCCAAACTCATCTTTTCTACAACGAATGTTTCCATCTTTATCAATTAAAGCAAATAATCCTGAATGCTCAAAACCACCGCTTACTTTAGAGTTTTCGCCGGCATAAAGGTTAAATCCTTTATTAGACAAATCCATAATAGTCACTTTGTCTCCTGTTAAAAAGTTCCATGTAGACGATTTTACTCCTAATAATTTTGCATGGTCTTTTAAAACCTGAGGCGTATCATGGCCCGGATCGATTGTAATTGAAACGATCCCGAAGTTTGGATTACCAAAGAATGTTTTTTCGATTTCAAGCATGCTCATGTTCATCTTTGGGCAGATCGAAGGACAAGTTGTAAAGAAGAATTCTAAAACATACACTTTCCCTTTATACGTTTCGTTAGATATTTTAACGTTATCCTGATTTGTCAATTCAAATTTTGGAGCCGGGCCAATCGTTAATAATTTTGTGTCTTTAGAATCTTTAAGACTAACATTATCTAAACGATTTCCTTTTACAACTTCACCATTTTTAATTCTATTAACAATTTTTGGCACTGCATAGATTCCGAAAATCAAAATAACAAACGAAATCCCGATGTATGATTTATTTTTGAACATTATAAGTAAGTTTAAAGTTGTTTTGTGGCATTATGGTTCTTTTTAAGAGCAGCGCGATATTCATATAAAATGATTTTAAAATCATCAAGCATTTCATTGCTCAATTCTGATGGGTGAAAAGTATCGTATCCTTCTTTGTATTCGTCTTTTTTATCTTTATTGCCGCCTTTACGACCTCTTAAGTTTCTTTCTTTATCAACAATAAAAACATTTGAAGTACCCAATTTGTCATCCAGCTTTCCTTTTAAGTGAAGCTGATTGTAAAATGCCTGTATTTCTTCTGGCGAAGCAAAAACAAAATTCCAACCCGAAACATCTGTAAAAGGCTTAAGCGCATCTACTAATTTCTGAGCTTCTTGTTCTGTGCCAAGCGGACAGATAACTACGAACTGAAGATCTTCGAAACCGTGGTAACGCTTGTAGATTTTTTCGTTAAGATTAAAATAGTTTCCTCTGCTGCTTAAAATATCAGAACCGGAAAAACCTAAAACGGTAATTTTTTTATCTAAAGAAACTTTCTTGCCGTCGAGAGATTTCCAATTTCCAAAGTCGGCAATTTTTGGAGTAATAATGGGAAGTTTTGTAAAACTATTTACACCTGAAGCAAAAAACAAATAGGCTACAATTGGCAAAACAAAAAGCACAAAAAGAACTATATTTTTTTTCATTGTTTTAACGGAAGTTATTGAGGTACAAAAATAAAAAAAGCTCCGTTAAACGGAGCTTCTTTTCGAATTAATATCATGTTAAAAATTCCATTTAATAGTAGAATCTTTAAAAACCCCATAAATATAATGTCCTTCTGTTAACAGAATAAACAATAAATATAAAACTAGGAAGATAACTGGCGATACAACAGACCATCTAAGGCTGCTTTTTTCACCTTCCATGTGCATAAATGCCCATACTATATAATATGCTTTGAATACTGTTAAGATATAAAATATCCAGTTTAACAAATTCAAACCAACAAAATGATTAAACTCTAATGATGCTGGTTTTAAAATACCAAGGATAACTTCTACTGTAGTTACTACTGATAATAATCCGAAAACAAACCAGATTCTTTTTGTATTTGATACGTGCTCGTGTGACATAATAATTAAGATCTAAAATTAAACTAAGTAGAAAACTGTAAATACAAATACCCAAACTAAATCTACAAAGTGCCAGTATAAACCAACTTTCTCTACCATTTCGTAGCTTCTTCTTTTTTCGTAAGTTCCTAACAATACATTAAAGAAAATAATGATGTTGATGATAACTCCAGAAAATACGTGGAATCCGTGGAATCCTGTGATGAAGAAGAAGAAATCAGCAAATAATTTATTACCGTACTCATTTCTAATTAAGTTTGCACCTTCTACTACATATTTTGCCTCACTCAAACGAGCTGCAGATTCTTCTCTAGACAAAACTGTTTTCTTTTTCTCTTTAGTAAGCGTTTCTGTTCTTACTAATAACTCAGGATGAGCTTTAAAACCAGCTTGAATTTCAGCTACAGAATAAGTTGGTACTGATTCAGCACTTTCCATAAACCATTTTGCTTTTGCTCTGGTAAGTTCTTCTCTTTGTTCTGGTAATTTTACTGCAAAATCAGCAAGAGCGACTCTTTTTCCGTCTTTATCAACGAACTGCAATAAACTTCCACCATGTGTTTCAACTGCACCATATTCTCCTTTAATGAAGTTTTTCCATTCCCAAGCTTGTGAGCCTACGAAGATTAAACCTCCAATAATAGTTAAGAACATATAAACAGCCACTTTTGTTTTCTTTAATTGATGACCTGCATCAACAGCCAAAACCATTGTTACAGATGAGAAAATCAAGATAAAAGTCATTAAGGCTACATAATACATAGGAGCCGAAACGCCATGCATAAAAGGAAAGTGAGTAAACACTTCATCAGCCAATGGCCAAGTTTCAATAAATTTAAATCTAGAAAAACCATAAGCCCCTAAGAATCCTGAAAATGTTAAGGCATCCGATACGATAAAAAACCACATCATCATTTTACCATAACTTGATCCTAACGGCTGGATTTCATGACCGCCTCCCCAAGTTTTTTCGTCGTTATTTGCAGTAGTAACTGTCGCTTCCATAAAAGATATTCGTTAAAAAGTTCCCAAATTTACGTTTTTTTCTTATTTAAAGAAATATAAAAATAAAAATAATAATACCCATAATAAATCCAAAAAGTGCCAATACATCGCACCTAGTTCTATTCCAAGAGTTTGGGTCGGATTGTATTTTTGTTTAAAATGATTATAAATTATAATTAAAAGTGAAATTAGCCCGCCTGCTAAGTGCAATAGGTGCATAAGTGCAATTACATAAAGAAAAGTTGTAGTAATTGAACTACCTTGTCCTGTCATATAATAACCACTTTCTATAATTTGTCCAAAACCTGCAAACTGCAAAATCACAAACAAAATACCTAAAGCCAATGTTCCTAAAAGAAACGCGGTAGTGGCAGTTCTGTTTCCTTTTTCAATTGCTTTTTTAGCAAGAAAAAAAGTAACACTGCACCCAATAATAACCACTGTACTAAAATAAAACGCAATTGGTATTTGAAAATTCTGCAACCAATCGGCTCTTGATTTACTTACCACAAATGCACTTGTAAGTCCAGCAAACATCATGGTCATACTTACCATGGCGAACAACAAAATCAGCTTTGCCGACTTTGATTTTTGTACCTGCTCTTCACTTGTTGTTAATGTCATTTCCATAACTATCTTAAAAATTTATCTACTATAAACACAATCTGCAGTAATGAGATGTACGACACACTCACTAACATTAATGTTCTTGCTGCTTTTGCTGTTCTCAGCTGATACAAACGAACGGCATAAAACAACATCCATAAACCTAACAAAAACACTAAAACTGCAGCGATTGGCGAAATAAACAACTGTCCCGTATAGCCTAAAACCGGCAATAGTGACGCTATTATTAACCAAACTGTATATAAAATAACCTGTAAAGCTGTTTTTCTATCTTTTTTTCCTGTTGGAAGCATATAGATTCCTGCTTTAGCATAATCATCATATAAAAACCAGCCAATTGACCAAAAATGAGGGAACTGCCAGAAAAACTGAATTAAAAAAAGTGTTCCGGCTTCGATACCAAATTCTCCTGTTGCCGCTACCCAGCCTAACATAAAAGGAATTGCACCAGGAAAAGCCCCAACAAAAACCGACAATGAAGTTACGGTTTTTAATGGTGTATATACGCTAGTATATAAAAATATTGAAATTGCAGCAAACATTGCCGACTTAGCATTTATGGTATACAACAATGCAATACCAATAATAGTAAGCAGACTTGCTACAATTAATGCTGTTATTGGAGTCATACGTCCTGAAGGAACCGGACGATTTTTTGTACGATCCATTAAAGAATCGATATCTTTTTCTATTACCTGATTAAAAGCATTTGAAGCCCCAACCATGGAGTATCCGCCAATTGCCAAAATTGCCAAAGTACTCCATTTAAACGGATGTTCGTCATTAACTCCTAATAAATATCCTGCTATTGAAGAGAACAAAACACTAATAGCCAAACCAGCTTTAGTAATCTCTTTGAAATCCAGAAATATTGATTTTATTGAAAATGTATTTTTAGCAGCGTTCAATACCGTAGTCTTTGTAATTTTTTTTGAGTGGTGCAAATGTACAAATTAGATTATAGAATTTAGGACTATCAATTTAGTTTTTTTCAATAAAACCTTTGCAAAATAAGAACTTGCCCATCTTTAACAGTATTATTTCGAAAAATCTTATTAAAAATTCTAATAATCAAAATACCAATTGAAGATATCCGAACGCAATCCTATTGTGAACCAAGTTGTACTTTGCTTAAATGTTGTTGCCGTTTCCTGAGTTGGATCAAAGTTTCTATAAATAAAACTTCCAAACAATTTCAAATTCGTAATTGGGTTTATTAAATATCCACCTTGAATATCGGCAATAAATACATTGGTTTTATTCCCCTGCCCTACTTTTACTCCTGTATTGTACGGACGTTTCTCATCATAACTTTTATAAATGTTTCCTCCATAATTAAAACTATCTTGTGCCGTGTCAAAATCTAAACCTCTTTTTCCAACAGTAAATTTAGCATCTGCAAAAAGACGTCCTTTATGGTAACGGCCAATTGCAACAAGTTCTTCAAAGTTTCCTCCCCATTGGTGCCCAATACTTTGATTGTTGTGCCCGTAATTGGTAATAACAGCGCTATGAGAATACACATAAGGACGCACATGGTTGTACTCTAACTGCAATAATAAATCCTTTACTTTAAAAGCATTGAAGTATTTTGCTCCTAATTGATATCCAAATTTATTTTTCCAGCTTTGTTCGCCTTTCGCCATATCTCCCACCGAAAATTCGTCCAGCAAAAACTGCCCGTATAAATTAACATTGTTATTCCATTTGTATTTTGCAGTCATACCTAAAAGTGCATTTCCACTTCTTGATGACGATGAAAACTCTACTGAACGGTAAAAAATAATTGGGTTTACAAAGTTAACGTCAAATCCTCTGTTATTTGTATCGGTCCAAACAACCGATTCAAAGAAACCAAGATTCAGTTTATTCGAAACGTTCCAGCTCAAATAGTGGTTGGCCATAAATTTTGTCGCATACGTTTTATCAACCGTTACTTCCGGGCGAACATCTTTCAGCCACATGTAAGTATTGGTATACTTGATTTTCCAGAAAGTAGTATTGATTTTAAAATACGGATATGGACTTGCTCCATCGCTTTCCAGTAAAGAACGATATCCGTCTCCAATAAAGTTTCTTCCATAACCTAATTGAAAATCAAAAATTTTACCCGGTGCAAAAGTAATATTGGCTTCTGCCAAAGGAAAATCATACGCATCTGTTTTAAATCGTTTTGCAATGCCCATTCCCGGAATAATCGCCGGATTTCCTCCAGATGGTTTCAACGTTTCGGCATATGTATTATAGTAACCTGCAAATCGTCCCTGACTTTCAAAAACCGTCGTAGTAAAGTTGATTTGTTTTCCTAAACCTCCTCTAAAATTTAAAGCACGTGTGTTTACATAAGAATAAGAAGCATCAAGATCTGAGGCTTTTCCCATTTGTAAATCTACAATCGGATTCAGCGCCAGCCAGTAATCTTCACCCTGAATCTGCACCATGTTTTCGTTCCACCATTTTCTTCCCAGCCAGGTTGAAACATTTTTTTGAAGGGATTGATTTACGGCTTTTAAGTTATAATATTTCGAAACCTCAGCATAAGTATACGGTTTAGAAGCAGTATGATTATTAGTTCCCACTTGATTCATTGCGCCATCAAATTGTGCATAATAACTATGAGAGAAAGGGATATTCAAATGGCTTTCGAATTCCGGCATATTGTATTTTTTATACACAATACTATCCAGTTCGGTCATTGGTTTTTCAACTGGCTTTAAAATTTCAGCCGCAGCCAAAGCTTCTGCCGCAATTTGATCCGAGTTTTTTAAAGGGATATCAATTGAAATGGTATACTTAGAATAAGTTGGTCTTCCGTTATAAGTTGAAGGTTTAATTTTTGGAAATTTACCAAAAACTCGTTTTGCTTCTTCTGCCAGATTATCATTTACGGCATTTACATAAATTACTTTAAACTCTCCGTTAACATCAACTTCAAAAAGAACTTTTACTTCTCCTTTGTAATTGTTTTGTTTTAAGTCTGCAGGAACCTGAAAATTATTATAAACAAAATCCTGGACTTCCTTGTAGAAGCAATTTTCCAGTTTTTTAGTTTGAAGATTTTCACAGCTTGGAAAAATCGGAAACTGCTCTGCGGTAAAACCTTGCTTTATGTTTGTTTCCTGAGAAAAAGTAAACAAGGGAATTAAAATAGTAACAAAAGATAAAAAAAACTTATTCACGTAAATTTGGGGCTTTATTTTAATATTGATTTGTGGTATTTTCTCCGTTTGCAATTGCTTTTGCTGCCGAAGTTCCAATTCGCTTAACGCCTAAACGAATCATTTCTATTGCATCCTCATAAGAACGAACTCCGCCCGCCGCTTTAACCTGCAAAGGCGACGCGTTTTCCAGCATCATGATTATAGTAGGAATTGTGGCTCCGTTTGGAGCATCATTTGATGTTTTAAAAAAACCTGTTGATGATTTTACAAAAATCGAAGCGTATTCTTCTTCTTGAAAATTCGATATGACAACATTTTTTATTAAAGCACAAATCTGAATAATTTCTTTTTCATTCAAAGCTGCCACTTCAATAATCCATTTTACTGTTTTATTATTGGCCAGTCCTATCTGGGTTCCAATTAAAACTTCTTGTTTTATTATGGAAGTATCACCATTTTTAAACGCTTCATAATTACAAACAAAATCAAGGTCATCGGCACCATTTTCTATTGCTTCATTGGCTTCTTTAATCTTGGTTTCTAAACTAGATTTTCCTTCCGGGAAATCTATTACGGTGCCAACAAGTAAAGTTGAATTTGCTTTTAAGATCATTTCTTTTGCCAAACTCACATATTCGGGCCTGATCATGACGAGTTTAAATCCTTCCTGAATTGCTTCTGAAATTGCATTTGTAACGACAACACGATTTTCCTCTTCCGAAATTCCGGCTTGAGATGCTGTCTTTAAGTACGTTGAATCTAAATACTGCTTAACATTCATAATATTGAAGTTAGATCGAATGGCGCAAAAGTACATTTAAATTCATAAAAAATACGTTTTTATAAAGCTTGATTTTATGCCAATAAAAAACCCACCGAAGTGGGTAATTATATTCTTATATTTTATCGATTTGTTTTTTTAAAGCTATAGCAGTAAAAACTCCTGCGAGTGCGCCGAGTGCATTTGCTAAAACATCTGATACATCTGATGCTCTTGTTACTGTTAGAACACTTTGAAGGATTTCGATTGTTATTCCAAAGAAAACTGAAAATATAAACGAAATCAAGTATGCTTTGTAATCATTTACATCTTTTCCTTTTAATTCTTTTTTGAAAAAGACAATCCAGGAAATGGTAAAACCAAAATGAAAGCAAAAGTGCACTATCTTGTCAATACTGGGAAAACTTACAGCCGGAAGGTTACTTGAATCTGTTAAACAAAAATAAGCAATTATTCCTGAGCAAAGAATTGCCCAAATTAACAATAATTGTTTAGGCACCGATAAGTTGTTTATAAGCTTCGTCAGATAATAGAGAATCTATTTCTGATGCATCAGCAATTTTAATTTTAATCATCCATCCAGCTCCGTAAGGATCAGAGTTTACCGTTTCTGGCGCACTTTCTAAATCTTCATTAAAAGCAATAATTTCTCCTGTTAAAGGCAAGAACAAATCAGAAACTGTTTTTACAGCTTCAACTGTTCCAAAAACCTCATCTTTATCAAGTGTCTGATCTAAAGTTTCTACTTCAACATACACGATATCTCCTAACTCTTTTTGTGCAAAATGAGTAATTCCTACAGTTGCAACATCTCCTTCGATGCTAACCCATTCGTGATCTTTTGTGTACTTTAAATTTGCTGGTATGCTCATAATAGTATGTTTAAAAATTGATTTTTTAATAATTATGTCACAAATGTAACAATCTTCTAAGAAAATCTTGTTTAGAAACTTAAATTTAATTTCCGAAATTATATCGAAGCGTAAATCCTGATCTTATATTCGTTAACGGGAATGATGTCGAGATAACGGCTTTTGAGAACGAGTGATCGTAATAAAATATTGCGGTTAGGTTTTTACTAAAGGCATAATCTGCCGTTAATTTAACTGACCAGATATTTTGTCCCGCCGCCAGCTGATTGTTATCATAATCTAAATAACGTACTAATGTTTCGTTATTTCTAAGAGAGAAATCGGCTTTAATATTGATATCACTTTTGATAATTCCCGTTGGGCTGTCTGCTAATCTCGATGAAAAAATTACATCTTTAAAGCGGTAACCCAAACCAATTATGTATTCCATACCTCTTACTTCTGTCAACAAGTTATTATCAAAACTCATCGATAATGCTCTGTCTTTTTTAATTTCAGAAAGAACACGTAAAGAGCTTTTCAATTCAAAATCCATTCGAATAAGCGGGCTGAACTGCTCTACTAAATTGACATTAGACATGATCGTTTGATTATAGAAATTCGTATTAACATCCTGCACTTGCGGCGTACTGTTGTTGTAATCAAAATTAGATCTAAACTGGTTTATTGTATAAGATGCTCTATAATTGTGCTGTAATGAAAAACGTTTAAATTTATCTTTAAAGTACTTATATCTCATTAAACCATTATACTTAATACTCCAGTTTGGAATTGGGAAACTTCTAAAAATATCTGTCGATGAACTTGATGCATCACCACCTGTATAAGCTGCTAAGAAAGCAGGCAGTAAAACGGCCTGATTACTTTTTGTGTATCCAATAGGATATCCCTGATTAGCTACATAAATCTTATAATTAGGATCTGTTTCAGCCGGAATAGGGTTTAATGCATCACCATATCTTGGGATTACTGTACCTGAACCATAATGTTCTTCGGCCAAACGATTTGCAATTATCATACGGTTGTTTCTAAAATCATCAAATGCCGCCGATTCAACTTCGTTACTTGTTGAAAAAGCTGTTTTAATCATTATTGTTGAAATAGAGAACATACCATAAGTATAAGGCGATAAAGGCTTATATTCTCTTGTTGTTGGATCAACGCTGTATTGTTCTGAAGTATTTTCAGAATAAGCCCTGTCCATTGATAAATCTATTTTTAAATCTGGCAGTAAATCAATATTTGCCGTAATCTTTAAAAGTTTATTCGAAACTTGTGTAAAATTCTGGTTGAAATCCTGATACATGGTTAACCATCCGTTTTTAGCTGCTTCGTAACGTACATCGTCCTGGCTTCCAAAAATAAATCCTAAACTTGGTTTAGAGGTTCCTAAAAATCCAACACTTGGTGTATAACCCGGTAAAACAGTTCCGCTGTTTTTCGTGTAATTAATCTGCACATTTTTTACACTCGTTAAAACTCCAATAAGGCCATCATAAAACGGACTTGTACTTACTACCGGTTTTGCTGTGTTAACAATTTTCTCTCCCGGTTTTGGTGGTGCCACCGGCTTAGGTTTTGCTTGTTTTTTTGCTCCCGGCGTTAAACCAAGATATTTGTACAGCATATTCATATTCAACGTTGTGGTAAGCGTATTTGAGTTAGCATTTTGAATCGTGTTTCCTAAATCAAATACATTACCATTTGGATCTTCATATTCTGAGAATGCTGTTGAAGAACGCTGCCAGCTATAATCTGCGGTATAAGAATAACTCGCCTTAACAAAGCTGAAAATTGGAATTTTATTAATTGGAATTTCATAATTTAAAACCAATTGCTGCGCATGCTGGTTTGGTGTTCCAATATCGAAATAATCGTCCCAAATATTAAAATCTTCTTTTGGAGAATTATCATCGTTTAAGAAGTTTCTAACAATATTATTTGAGGTTGCAGAATAATTTAGTTTTAATGATTTCGTTAAGTTGAAACCGAATCCATATTGATAATTAAATGCAAAATTTCTTCTATAAAGCGGATCTAATCCAATACTTCCATTGGTTAACTCCACCTCTCTAAACTGCTGGCGATTGCTTTGTCTTAAAATATTAGTATTGAAAGATATATTAGACGGAAGGTAATTAAAATTGAAATCACTCAGCAATTTCCAATAATCACTTTTCTTCATGAATTTTGTACTCTTAAACGGCACTATTTCTTTCGGTTGGAAAGTATAAGCATAGTTTACAGCACTATTAGACTGTTCATCTTCATAACTTTCTACTTCATAATCATGACGCTCCACCTGATTATAGGATTGCGAGAATGTAAAATTCTCTACATCATAAATATGAGGTTTTTGCTCAGGTGCCCTGTCTTTTCTTACACCAATGAAGTTGATACTTTTTCGTTTTGTATAATCAACAGCACGAGTTCTAATATTGTCTTTTTCTGCCTGATCTGTAGTTTCTCTAATTAACTGATTTAATTTAATATCCTGATTAAACGGATCGTATTCCGGAGTAATTACTTCTTCGCCAATAGCATAATTAAACGGCAGATTGATTCCCCATTTTTTTGGAAGCAGTTTTCCTAAATTTAAATTTGTAACGATATTATACTGTTGTATATCTTCACGACTGCGCTCATTAGCTCCTTGTTCCAGAGATCCAAAACCAATTGTACTTTTCTTTCCAGTCGCAGAAAGAGTTGCAAAATCGGCCATATTGGTATCGACATTTAATATCGCTGCCATTCCGCCTTTGTTTTCCAAATCGGCTAAACGAAGTTCATTAAACCAGAATTCTCCTTTAAGATCTTTATGGTCAGCCCTGCTTTTTACCCCAACCATTAAGTTTCGAACCAAACCAAAGTTAGGATTTCCTTTAATACCTAAAATCAATTTATCGTCACCATCACCACCATCGACCTCTGGATCATTATCCGGGTAATAAATACCGTTAATATCTCTTTTTGGAGAACCAATATCAATATTCATTCCCTTAATTTTCATTCTTGTCAATAACTCAAGTGCTAAATCGATACTGTTCTCATCCATCCAAACCTGATCTGGACTTATCGCACAACTTCCACCTGCTTTTGTCACTTTTAACGGAATCTCAACTTGATAGAAGTTTTGTGTAAAGTCATTTCCAAAACGGATAAACCCTATCATTTCTCCATCTTCTAATGCGATTTCATTTGGTAATGATTCTGCGTGTAAGAACATTTTCAGTTTTTTGTATTGACGCATATCTACACTTACGTTTTTGAAAACAGCTCTTGAATCTTGATATTGTAAACCTGTTCCGCCTATTCTAACCGATAATGCCTGCTCGTTTTGATTGATAACAGTATTATTATTATACAATTGTTCTCTTCTAACACCCGGAGGCATTACATAGTTTACCGGACATTTCGTTCCGTTTTCCTGAATATTAACTGCTGCAACATCAAACTCTACACCATCATCGCTAGGGTTTGGATCGTTTGCATCAAGTGTTCCTGTGTATCTTCTCCACTCTCCTCTTACTAAATCTAAAGCTCCAAAACGAACTGTCATTTGATCGTTAAAACCAGTCATGAACATACGCATGAAACGAATAGATCTAAAATCAGTAATGTTTCCAATTGTATTTTGAGGTTGTGAAACCGGAATTTTAAACTGAATCCATCTTGCATTCGTTGTACTTCCATTTGGTAAATCAACCGGACCAATATCTCCTGGCTCACGAACGTCTGTAACATAATTTGATCCTGGCACCATGCCTGGCTTAATATCAATACTATATTCATAATAAGCATTGATTGTACTCATTGTATTATCACGGTTAATATCCTCAACATCCGGCAATGTTGTAGAACCACGATTAGGATCATTGATACTTACGGCTGAGTTTCCTTCTGTACCATTGTAATTTTTATAACGGTCTAAAACACCTCCTTCGGTATTTAAATAATAAGTATAATCATCTGCCGCCGGATCTGCTTCTCCTGCATAGTTTGTGTACACAGAACCTTCTCTTGAACTTGGAAGACCATCTAAACCAACGTCTTGATTTTTTCTATTATCAGGATTGGTATCAAAAGCATAAATTAAAGATTGCGATGCCGGAACGTCTCCCCAAATAGGCTGAGGATTTACCATAATCTGATCTGGTCCTAATCCGTTTTCATATTGTTTTCTTCCGTCTTTTAAAACGTCTTCTGAAATTTCACCTAAGTTGAAATATATTTTACCTGAATTTGTTGTTGGTGCTTCGCCGTTTCCAACATAAGGATCAAGAACCCAAAACTGAATATATTCTACATTTCCCTGCTCGAAGTTTGTTGAATTTAAGGCACGCATAATTCCTCCAAAATTCGAAGATGGATTACTTGTTGCAAAATCCGGGTTGTTATTGTATGGTCCTCTTTGAGAAGGATAATAAGTTAAGTCAAGTGTATTAACAACCTGAATTTGCCCTTGTGCAATATCTGTGTTTGGATATAACTCTCTACTGTAAATTCTTCTTGTCGTATTTAACGATAAATCATCATTTGAAATTCCGGATGGTTTTGAAGAATAAAAAACAGGATCGATTGTATACCATGATAATTTTGCTCTCTTGTAACCATATCTTAAATCCTCAAAATTCGCATTAAAAGTAGGATCTCCATCTGCTTTTATAAATGGTACTGAAGCTAAACTCCAAGCATAAGCAGAACGCATATCGATTGTAGACTGCGAACCTTCGAAATCATCTACATAAATAGTAGCTTCGCCTTCAAAATCACTTGCTTTTGGAGCATCTGGTCTTAAAAACGCTACTTCTCCACGGATTGATAAATTAGAAGGAACATCAGTATCAATGTTTGGAAGTTTATTTGCTAATCTTGTCAAAAACGGAACTTCTGTTGAATAATTTCCGTTAAATCCAAAGATCGTATTGTTTACCGATTCCTGACCATAACTCGATTTTTGAGTAAAAGGCCTTTCGGTCATTTTTAAAAAAGTACCACCAAGTACAAAATTATCCGAAAATTTATGTTCTACATTCAATCCCATAAATCTTCGTGTCTGCTGTCCGAAGATGGAATTGTTTTCTAACGAAACTTCGATTGGAGTATTAGAAGCCTGCAATGAAGGATCCAGAATTTGTACTCGACCTAATTGATAATCGACGCTGTAATCTATTCCTTCTACCAGAACTCTACCTGCAGCTGTAACAACAACAGAACCCTGCGGTACGTTAAATGCTCCAATTGGAATTCCGTTACTTCCAGATGATTTATATTTTCCTCTTAACAAGAATTTGTTTTTATCACTATCCTGCAATGCACCAGCTTGTGTATTACGGTACATATTTCTAAAAACGTATTTCTGCTGATTTGCATTATAGGTTGATGGATCGTTATAACTCTGACCACCATCTTTCAATTTGTCAAATATAAGTTCTCCAAATGGCTCTTTAGTGGTAAAAATAATTCGTCCGTTTTGAACATCGACCGTGATTCCAGGAATAAAATCGAAGAAACCATCTCCGCCTGTCTGCGGGTCATTATTATAATTTAAACGATCCAGATCAAAAACATTTAATAATGGGGTTTGCTCTACCTTATTATCTGATGTTGGATTTGGAGGGAAAGATGAACCTTGAACCGGAGTAATATAATTTATAGGAGAAGGATCTGTATAAAGGATGTTTAACCTGAAATCGTCTTGTTTAATTTGATACGCTTGAGGAATTTGATAAACGTTTTTCATCATCAGGTTCCAAACCGGATTTTTAACGTTTGTCAAATTACTTTTCAGCATTTTTAAAACTAAACTCTGCGTAATAATGGCCTGATTTGCATTATTGTTTCCGGTTACTACGGTACCATCAATACCATCACTTCCAAACTCCCCAACTCGATAGATCTTATCTCCAACAGTATATTCAAAAGCAACTGCCAGAATTTCGTCATTTGCTAAACGCTGCTGTAATGAGATATAACCTAACTGTGGATTAAAAGTAAATTCGTTTGCAGTAAGTTTTCTTGCATTTTCTAATACAGAATAATCTGTTGCTTCGCTTACGTTTGTATTGTTGAATCCGGATTTTGCTGTTACGATCTCTCTAATATTTGTATTTAAGAAAGAACCAGACTGACCAATTGTTGCCGGGTCGTATTTGTTATTCGTATTACTTGCCGGGCTGTTAGCTGGATTGTTAAAGAATCCTGCTGTAGAACTTATTACGACTACCTCATTATCCGGAATACCTGTAAGCTGACTTTCTCCTAAATCCTGAAGTGCAATAATGTTTCTTAAGTTGTTATTGTTTGTCGAAACCCTGTTTTGTTTATTAGTTACCCAGACTTCGATTCTTGTAATTTGAACACGACTGTCAATAAAAGGATATTTTTCTAATGAAGCGTCGTATTTATTTCTAAAATACTGCGATAAGAAAAAGTGACGATCGTTATCGTAATCAAGAGCATATAAATCGAAGTTTTGAACTGTACCTCCGTTTTCTGCTACTACACTTTTGGTCTGCGATTTTTGCTCAGAGAATACTCCCGTAAAAGTAGTTCTTCCGAATTGCAGTTTTGCTTTTACCCCAAATAAGCTTTGAGCTCCGCGAATTAAAGTACTGTTAAGCGGCATGCTGACATTACCCACTTCTATACTTTGGATAATATCATCTTCTGAAGGAGTATAGGCCAGTTTAAATAAATTCTGGAAAGCAAATGTTGACTGGGTATCGTAATTGGCATTTACCTCTAGTCTTGTTCCTATTTTCCCCATCAAACTCATGCTGATGCGCTGATCGAAGTCGAATGTAAGGCTTGATCTGTTTCGGGGTGAAAATGCGGGATTATCTTGTTTAGTGTAACGAAGACCTAAATCCATTTCGACAGAACCTGTTGGTTTTACGTCTATGGTGTTACTTCCAAATACGCTTTCAAAAAGACTTGAATTGATGTAATATCTTGGCAGTAAATCTTTTTTTGCGGCTTCGCTGTTATTCTTTTTACCATCAATGGCATCCATTTTTTTTCTAAAATAATCTCGCCTTGATTCTTTTAGAACTAAATCTTCATATTCTTTAGGAGTTAAAACCAAAGGATAATTGATGGAGAAACCATCTACAGATGTTGTGTAAATATAACGATCTGTAATGGGATCGTATTTATATGCCGAAAGTATGCTTGGAGGATTTTCTAACTCCATTTTCCCTACAGAAAACTGAGTCTTAGTTGTATCTTGAGCCGCCGGATTTACTTGTGATCGCAAAACGTTACCACAAAATAAAACCAGTAAAAAAATACAAATTTTACGCATACAATTGGTTATATAAAATTGATTTTATAAGCTTTTTAGAGCCTTCTTAATGATCGTTTCTACAGTAGCATCCGGATCTTCTTTAACGATCTTTTCTACTACTTTTTCAGAAGTTTTTCTCACAAATCCTAAAACTTCCAAAGCAGATAACGCTTCATCTCGATTTGTATTGTTTTGAACTACCGAAACTTCATCTAAATCGTAC
Source organism: Flavobacterium sp. GW821-FHT12A05 (assembly GCF_058807735.1). Classification (NCBI taxonomy): domain Bacteria; kingdom Pseudomonadati; phylum Bacteroidota; class Flavobacteriia; order Flavobacteriales; family Flavobacteriaceae; genus Flavobacterium; species Flavobacterium sp. GW821-FHT12A05. The sequence continues at coordinate 439,950 of NZ_JBXAQY010000002.1, forward strand.
AACTTTAACACTTTTTCCTTCAAATCAAGTATTACACGTTGTGCTGTTTTGTTTCCAATTCCTTTTATAGACTGGATAATTCCCACGTCTCCAGAGGCGATTGCATTGATAATTTGTCTTGGTTCTATCGAAGAAAGCATTGTTCGTGCAATACCGGCTCCAATTCCTGAAACAGACAACAGCATTCTAAATATCTCTCGTTCAGATTTTTCTGCAAAACCGTATAAAGTATGCGCATCTTCTTTAATTTGAAGATGCGTATACAATTTTATAAAATCAGCATTAGGAATTAATGAAAAGGTATGTAAAGATATATTTACATGGTAACCTACTCCACCGCAATCAATTACAACTTCTGTAGGATTCTTTTCAACCAATTTTCCCTGCAAGTGTGCTATCATAGTATAATTTAATAAGAATCAAATATAATAAAAATGCAATAAAATTAAGACAATTTTATTTGATCCTTATTTTTATTGGACTACTGCGCTAATTTGTTCTTCTTACTTTCCTTTTCCTGAGCGTCGATGACCGCGATTGCTGCCATGTTTACCATCTCTTCAACGCTTGCTCCTAATTGAAAAATGTGAACTGGTTTATTCATTCCCATCATAATTGGACCAATAGAAGCTGATTTATTCAATTCTTTCATCAACTTATACGTAATATTTGCTGACTCTAAGTTAGGGAATATCAGTGTATTTACTTTCTTTCCTGCTAATTTAGAGAAAGGGAATTTCTCTTTAAGCATTTCAGAATTTAAAGCAAAATCTGCCTGAATTTCACCATCTACGACCATCTCAGGGTGATTTTTATGTAAATAAGCTACTGCTTCTCTTACTTTTGATGCATTTTGATGTGTTGATGACCCAAAGTTTGAATAAGAAACCATTGCTATTACAGGCTCAATTCCGAACATTTTGGCTGTTTTAGCTGTCATAAGTGCAATGTTCACTAAATCTTGCGATGATGGATTGATGTTTATAGCTGTATCTGATAAAAACATTGGCCCGCGAGAAGTTAACATCATGTTTGCAGTTGCAACAAGTGAAGCTCCAGGTGCTTTTTCGATTAACTGAAGCATTGGTTTTACAACACTTGGATAACTTCTAGAGTAACCTGTAACTACAGCATCTGCTTCGCCTTCGTTTACCATCATGGCTGCGAAATAGTTTCTTTCGCGCATAAATTTCTGAGCATCAAGCAATGAAACACCTCTGCGCTCTCTTGTCTCCCAGTATGAATTTGCAAATCTGTTACGTCTTGCTTCTTCTTCGTTTGTTTTAGGGTCAATGATTTCTAGTTCAGCATCAAAACCTAATTCGGTTTTTAGATCTAAAATAGTTTCTCTGTTTCCTAATAAAACCGGAATACCAATTCCGTCTTCGTGTACAATTTGTGCTGCTTTTAATACATTTAATTGATCTGCCTCAGCAAAAACAACTTTTTTAGGGTCTAATTTAGCACGGTTTGTAAGTAAACGTACCATTTTGTTATCATTACCCATACGTTCGCGAAGCTTATCTTCATAAGCAGCCCAGTCTGTAATAGGATTTTTTGCTACTCCAGATTCCATTGCTGCTTTTGCAACAGCCGGCGCAACAACTGTAATCAATCTAGGATCGAATGGTTTAGGAATGATATATTCCTGACCGAAACCTAATTTCATTGCTCCGTAAGCTACGTTAACTTGTTCCGGAACTGGTTCTTTTGCTAAAATAGCCAAAGCTTTAACAGCCGCCATTTTCATAGCTTCGTTAATTTTTGTCGCTCTTACGTCTAATGCTCCTCTAAAAATATATGGAAAACCAAGAACGTTGTTTACCTGATTAGGAAAGTCAGAACGGCCTGTAGCCATAATAACGTCTTTACGGGTTTCTACAGCTAAATTATAATCGATTTCCGGATTTGGATTTGCCATTGCAAAAACAATCGGGTTTTCTTTCATTGTCAACAACATTTCTGCTGATAAAATATCTCCAGAAGATAATCCGATGAAAACATCAGCGCCTTTTACAGCTTCTGCTAATTCAATTTTAGGACCGTCAATTGCATATTTTAATTGCAGTTCTGATAATGAAGTATTGTCTTTAGTTAAAAGTCCTTTACTGTTAAACATTAAAACATTTTCGACTTTTACTCCTAATAAAACATATAAATCTGTACAAGCAATTGCTGCAGATCCTGCACCAGAAACTACTACTTTTACATCTTCTGCTTTTTTTCCTGCTAATTCAAGCGCGTTGATTAAAGCTGCAGAAGAAATAATTGCGGTTCCGTGCTGATCGTCGTGCATTACCGGAATATCTAATTCTTCTATTAATCTTCTTTCGATTTCAAAAGATTCCGGTGCTTTGATATCTTCAAGATTAATACCTCCAAAAGTTGGAGCAATATTTTTTACAGTCTGAATAAATTCTTCAACATTTTTTGTATCAACTTCGATATCAAAAACGTCAATATCCGAGAATATTTTAAACAACAAACCTTTTCCTTCCATTACAGGTTTTCCTGCTTCCGGCCCTATGTCTCCCAGACCTAAAACAGCTGTACCGTTTGAAATTACGGCAACTAAATTTCCTTTTGCAGTATATTTATAAACATCTTCAATGTTTTCTGCAATTGCTAAACAAGGCTCAGCAACTCCCGGCGAATAAGCCAGCGATAAGTCTCTCTGGGTTGCATATTTTTTTGTTGGAACTACCTGAATTTTTCCTGGAGTTGGCTCTGAGTGATACAGTAACGCCTCTCTTTTTTTACTCTCTTTGTTCATTATTTTTAGCTTTTATTCTAGCTTACAAAGATATAAGTCTTAGTTTAAAATGGGGTTATTTTACTGCTTTCTTTTGTTAAAATATCAAAATGGGTGAATCAAAAAAAATAGCCCGATTTGATACGGACTATTTCAAAAAGTATTTTATAGAAGTATTTACTGTGAGATGTAAGAGTTTAAGTGATGAATGGTGTCTTTTTGAATTTCGATAATTGCCTTAACCACATCGCTGATAGAAATGATTCCTACGACGATTCCGTCTTCTAAAACCGGCAGGTGTCTTATTCTTTTTGAACTCATAAGTTCCATACAATCTTCAATATTATTGGAGAGCTTTACCGAAAAAACGTTGCTTTCCATAATTTCATGCACAAATGTTTCTTTAGAGGATTTGTCTTTTAAAACAATTTTTCGAGCATAATCCCTTTCAGACAAAATTCCTTTTAAATCGGTTCCGTCTATGACAAGAATAGCGCCTATGTTTTTTTCGCCCATTACTTTTAGAGCTTCGTAAACGGTTGTTGTTGAACGTACCGAAAAAACATTTTTCCCCTTTGCGTTTAGTATTTGATCTACAGTCATATCTGAAAAATTTTAGTTTTATAAAGTTAGAAAAAAATGAATATAAAAAACAACGAAATCGATTTTTTAAAACCTTAAAGCACTCATTTTAAACATAATAACACAAAACTCAATTTTAAAAAATTTTACCTTAAAAAAATGAATGAATTTTAAGACTTTTTTACGAAAAACGCAGTGCTTGTGATGGTTTTTCTTTTACTCCTCTCATTTTAAATAAAATAAAAAAACGAGTATATATACTTGGTTATTTTCATGATTGAAACAATACATTGCTACATTATTAATATTTAATTTATTTATTATGGCAGAATACAAAATTTCTGGAATTTGGAAGACAGGCAACGCTATAACACATTATGCAATGCACAAAGTTAATGAAGACTCAATATCAAGAGCAAAAAAAGTAAGCAAAAAAGATGCAATCGAATTATTAGAAAAACCTGAGAATACAGCTATTACATGGATTTGGAATTATAAAAGAAACTTTTGGGATGATGGTCAAATTGTAGAAGTTGTCGATGCCGATGAAAAATATCTGAAAACTAATCCCGACAGTAAAGAAACAAACAATCTCGCACATTTAATTGATTATGATTGGATTTTCAGTTAATTCAAAAAGCTATTTATTTGTAAAAATCGAAAGCCTTTTTCAAATTTAGAAAAAGGTTTTTTAGTTTTTCTTTTATTCTTATTCTGTTTCAATTATTAGAAATCCATCAACTCCTTCATCGAAATCTCTAAACCTTTTGATATAGCAAGCAAATAAAGATATGTAGGATTAAATTCGCCAGCTTCAGCCTTATGTATAGACTGTTGATCTTTGAATATCAGTAATCCTAGTTGAGCTTGTGATAATCCTTTAGCTAACCTAAGCTCTTTAATCCTAGTTCCTAAACGCTTTAAATCTTCTGGCTTATCCACTTTCTTTTAATTTCAGACAATTTGCGTTTTCTATTTATTCTTTTTAACATACTATAGTATGTTATTTAAACTTTTTCGTACATTTGATTTTTACCTAAAAAACACAAAATACTATCATGGAAACCAATGAAATTAAAAAATTAGCATACCTAAAAAAATTAGCTGACAGATATCTCAGCACTTTAAAACCTATTGATGCGACTTTAGAAACGAATGCTGCTCAAATTAAACTTGTAAACTATTATGAACTTGGCTGTGTAATAACTAATATGTTAAAAATGTGCATTTTGGCATTAGATCAAGAAGCTCATAATAATCAATCTATTAATGTGTCTTTAATTTTAGAAAAAGTATTGGAAATGTTTCCTTTAGATGAACTTGAATTTTTAAGCGAAATCAGGGATATGTTTATTTCAAATTCAAATGTTATGGCCGAATAATATGTCACCCCGATGGGGCTCTTTTTCTTATTCTGATTTGTTTCTATAAATATTACGTCCCGATGGGACTTTGGACTTCAGGAGCGCTCTTTTTTATACAAATCTCTATCATAAATATTTTGTCCCGATGGGGCTTTCGACTTTATGAGCGCTCTTTTTTATACAAATCTCTGTCATAAATATTTTGTCACAATGGGACTTTGGGCTCCAGCGGAGCACAATATTTATAGAGATATAAACCACAATTTTTAAAGCTCCGTAGGAGCGACATATTATTTACGCTTTAAAATATTAAAAAAGACTTTCTGAAATAAATTCCTAGAAAGCCTTTTTGTTTAATCAAGTTACAAACTTGTAATTATAAATTCGCTGCGTCTGTTTTGCTGATGTTCTTTTTCGGTACATTTTACACCATCGGCACATTTATTTACTAATTGTGTTTCTCCGTATCCTTTTGCTGTTAATCTATTGGCATTAATTCCTTTGCTTACCAGCCAATTCTTTGTTGATTCTGCTCTTTTATCTGATAAAATCTGATTACTTTCTGAAGAGGAACGGCTGTCTGTATGCGAACGAATATCGACTTTAATTGTTGGATATTGGTTTAACATATCGACCAATTTTTGCAATTGCGACTCAGATGTTTTTTTGATTGTTGCTTTTCCTAAATCAAAAAAGTTCATCGGGATGTTTAATAATTTTCCTAAATCAGTTCCTATGTTAATCGTAACCTTAACTGGTTTAATCTTATTATTTGCTTTTATTACAACCGGAATTGCGGTTATTGGTTTCGGTTTCTTTTCTAAAGCGATTGGGAGTGAAACTGAACCTGTTGCTTTTTTGAGCGTTATAGAAACTTCTTTAAACAAATAATCTTCTTTTGATGTTTTGATGAAATATTTTTTACCGCATCTTACATTCGAAAAAACATAATTTCCATTGGCATCTGATTTTGTTTCAACGGCTTTCCCTGCTTCATCAAATAAAATCAGTGCAACATTTGAAAGTATTTCGTTTGTTTCCTGATCTGTAATTGTTCCAGATATTTGCTGTTCGCAGATTAATCTTCGGTTTTCTGTAAATCGGTATACATCGTCAAGTCCGTGGCCGTTTACTCTGTTTGAAGAGAAAAAACCATTTCTGTTTTTGCTGTTAATGATAAAAGCAAAATCGTCTTGTTTACTATTGATAGTTTCTCCAACATTTAGGACTTCATCAAAAGAACCGTCTTTATTAATTTTTGAAACATAAATATCAAGTCCGCCTAAACCTGGTCTTCCGTCGCTGGCAAAGTAAAGTTCATTTTCATCTGAAATAAAAGGAAAAGTTTCTCTGCCTTCGGTATTAATTTCCGGCCCTAAATTTTCTGGTTTCCCAAAAGTTCCGTCGGCTTCTATACTTACTTTAAAGATATCCGAAAGTCCAAACGTTCCGGGCATATCCGATGCAAAATACAAGGTTTTCTCGTCTACACTCAATGCCGGATGCGCTACGCTGTATTCGTCGCTGTTGAAAGGAAGTTCCTGAACTTCTTTCCATTCGTTATTGATTAAAACTGCTTTGTATAGTTTTAAGAATGTAATTTTATTTTCGTTCTGTCTTCTTTTTCCATCTACAGAATTGTTTCTGGTGAAATACATTGTTTTCCCATCTTTTGTAAAAACGGGTGTCGATTGGTTGAAGTTTACTTTTAAATTGGCTTTGTGAAACAACATTGGTTTTCCGATGCTTCCGTCAGGATTTAAATCGACTGCATATAAAGTCGAAATGGCTTTGTTTGTCCATTTAAAATTCTTTTTTATTACGGAACCTGTATCTCTGGCAGAGGTAAATACTAGTTTATTGTTTAAAATTGTACTTCCGTAATCTGAATCTTTTGAGTTAATTCCGGCATCTGCGATATCAAATCGGCCTGAATTTTCTTTGATATCTTCCAGATAATTTCTGTTTTTTAGGAATAAACTTGCTCTTTTATCTGATGGTGCTTTTTGACTGAATTTTTCGAGAATTTCATCTGCTTTAGCATAACTTCCTTCCCATTTTAAGCATTGGGCATATTTGTACATATACTCGGCTTCCTGATTTTCATTTAGGATGAATAATTCCTGATAGTACTTTAGGGCTTCTTGTAATTCTCCTATAAAATAATAGGAATTGGCAAGTCTTTGAAATACTTTTTCGTCTCTAACTCCTTTTTCAACTAAAGTTTCATAAGCTTTTACAGCATCCGCGTAAGCGTAACTATCGTATTTTTTATCTGCATTTTTTATACTGGCTGTTTGTGCATTTGCCATGAAAAAAAAGCAAAAGAACAAAAGGGAATAAACTAGGTTTTTAATTTTCATATTTAAATCAATTAAAAGAATCTTGGTGAGGTTAGTTTGCTGTAGTTATTGAAAAAGTCAAAACGAAGGAAAATTTCATGTGATCCTGAATTGTATTTTCTTAACTGAGTGGTTTCGTGATCGTAGCCGTATCCTATATACATTCCTTTTGTAACCTGAAAACCTGCCATTGCACTTACAGAGGCACTCCAGCGATAGGCAAGCCCAAGAACAAACTTATCATTAAACATAAAATTACCCGAAACATCTACCTGCAAAGGTGCTCCTTCGACCATTTTGGTTAACAAGGCTGGTTTGAATTTTACATATTCTAAACGATCTAAATTAAAGACATAACCTGCTATAAAATAGTAGTTTATTTTGTCTTTGAAAATAGCGGTATCGCCGTTTTTATCTCCGTAGCGATTGGTTTCGATGAAGTTTGGAACCGATAATCCTAAATAAGCACGATCTGAATGCCAGTAAACTCCAGCTCCAATATTTGGTGTAAACTTGTTTCTAATATCCTGAAACATTTCGTCGTTTTGATCTTCGTAACTTAATTTATTCATATCCAGATTAAAAAGATTTGCCGACGCTTTAATACCGAATGAAAGCTTAAACGATTCTGAAGTTGGTACACTATACGATAAATCTGCAGATAAGGTGTTTTCATTCGTTGGCCCGATTTTATCGTTTACCAACGAAACTCCTAATCCTAAATTACTGTTGTTTAAAGGTGTATTTACAGAAAAAGTACTGGTTTCCGGAGCTCCGTCAAGACCAACCCATTGTGCACGGTATAAACCAAAAACGCTCAACACACCGCGAGATCCTGCATAAGCGGGGTTGATCTCGATTGTGTTATACATATATTGTGTGAATTGAGCGTCTTGCTGCGCTGAACACACAATGGTAAAAAACATAAAAATTAAACCTAATTTTTTCATTTATTAAGATTTTAAAAACGGCTTAGCCTGCGATAAGCCGTTTGTATTTTTTATTTACTGATATATAAATAACCTGATGTTTCGTGAGGGTTCGAGTCGCTGTCTTTGTATTTCAGAATATAGAAATAAGTTCCTGCCGGAAGCCCTTCAGATTGTTTTAGCGTTGTACGACCGTATGAATATCCTCTAAAGGCTCTGTCTTCATTATTATATCCGTTTACATCAAAAACCAGAATTCCCCAACGGTTGTAAATCTCTACGGTATTGTCAGGATAACATTCTAACCCCTGAATATAGAATCGTTCGTTTTTCTGATCTCCGTTTGGAGAAAGCGAATTGAAAACTTTGATTTTACATCCGTTTAAGTCTAATACTGTTGGTTTATCTCCATCTGTATTTTCATAATCGGAAGCATCTTCTACCACAACTCCTCTTGCACTTTTCCCCTGAACTGTTGCCTGATTGGTTACTTTTCCGGAATTAATATCTGCTTGTGTTATTTTATACTGAGCCAAAAAGTTAGTATCGTTAGATTCTCCAACGTTTAAATCTAAAGCTTGTCCTGACATTTTAAGTCCAGGCAGAAGATCTGTAATTGTGATTCCAGTTAACGGTACATTTCCTGTATTAGTAACTTTAAATTTATATGTGATGGTTTCTCCTGCATTTGCAACGTCGTTATTGTTTTCGTCATTAAACACTGCTGTTTTAACAAGTGCAATAGCCGGAACTTCTACAAATACATGCAATGTCGCCGTGCTGCAATTTGTTGGGTTTGCTTTTTCGCAAACCTGATACACTATTGTATACGTTTTTCCTGGTGTATTTGGTTTAACATTTACAGTTCCGTCAGCATTAAATTCAAAATTCGAATCGCCAGATTGATTTGTAATGATAACATCTGCTGGGTTAATTGGCAGTCCTTTTAGTAAATCGTTGTCTAAAACATTGACAAATTCAAGCGAGCCATTTATACCGTCAACGGCTACAAGAGCATCATCTTTTAAAACAAGATTCCCCAACGGATCAATTGGACTAACCGAGTTCGATACCACAACTTTTACAATTGCCTGACTGCAGTTTGATGGGTTTGCAGCATCGCATATTTGATAAGTCAATTGATACGTTCCTGATGGAGTTCCTGCTTTTACACTTATTGCCCCATTAGCATTTAAAACTAAATTGGCATTTGGAATAACTGTGGTTAAAATGACATCTGCCGGATTAACTTTTACTCCGTTTAGTTTATCATTATCAAATATGTTGGTTCCTGTGTTAGTTCCTTTACTTGTATCTACTGGCCCTGCAGTATCGTCTTTGGCTGCAATTACAAAAGTTGGTCTTGCATTACATTGTGGTGATGCAGGCGGATAATTTACAACAATACTTGCAGTTGGATTTACTGAGAATTCCATCTTAACGCTAGTTTTTGTGTTTTCAAATCCATCAGCCCCTTCTATCCATTGATCGTTAACAAATAACCATCCTGGCCAGCCTATTCCATTTCCGTTACCATCTATTACTGCTCCCGGCCATAAAATAGTACCGCTTAACGGAAGATTGGTTTGAGTTGCCACAACATTATTTGCGCTGTCAATCCATTTAATCGTTAACAAGTTTGTTGGTGTGAAGTTATCTGCCACAACATTGTAAGATACGTAAGGAACGTTGTTAGAGCAATAACTATCTGCTTTAACAGTTATCGTTGGTTCTTCAACCGTAACTTCTATCGTTGCTGAACTGCAATTTGATGGATTTAATATTTCACAAATCTGATAAGTCAATTCGTAAGTTCCTCTTGGTGCATTTGCTCCCAGTGTAACTGTTCCGTCAGGATTTAAGGTTAAATATCCTTTTGGATCCGGAGTTACTACCGAAAGTTTAACATCACTTGGTACAACTGGTAAACCGTTATTGGTATCATTAGCAAAAACATTTACAACTGTTCTCGGCTGATTTATTCCAACAATTGACGGAATTGAATCTGGATTTGCTATTAATTTCCCTCCTGTAACTTCAACCGTACTTTTTGCTGTATCGCAGTTTGCTGGATTGGTTACTTCGCAGATGCTGTATTCGATTTCGTAAGTTCCAATTGGTGTATTAGCCGGAACTGTTACTCGTCCGTCTGATTCTAATACAAATCCTGCTGGAAGATTTACTTTTGTTAAAATAACTTGCCCCGGATTTGTTCCTACAACCGCTTGAACTCCGTTTAATTTATCGTTTACAATTACTGAATCTGTTGTTTTTCCGCCTGTGCTTCCGTTTACTGAACCTAAGCTTTCTGCAACAGCATCGATTGCTGGTGCTCCTACCGTAACTTCTACTTTATTTGAAGAACAGTTCGCTGGGTTTAAAATCTCGCAGATTTCATACGTTAATTCGTAGTTTCCTGCCGGAGCATTTGCACCTAAAAGGGCGTTTCCGTTTGCATCGATTGTTAAGTATCCTTTTGGATCTGTTCCAGGAGTCAGTTTTACATCTGACGGATCTAGTTTAGCGCCGTTTTTTGTATCATTATCAAAAACATTGATAAGCGTTTGAGAAGTATTTCCTCCAACAACTGATCCTGCTGCATCTAAATTAGCAACTAAATCTGAAGCTGTTACCACAACTGTTGATATTGCTGTTGAACAATTTCCTGCATTATTATTATCGCAGATCGTATATTCTACATCGTAGTTTCCTGCTTTTACGCCCGCACTTACTGTTACAGTTCCGTCTGTTGTATTTACTGTAAGTCCTGCCGGAGCAGTTGCTGTAAGTGTAACCTGTCCAGGATTTGATCCGATAACGGCTTGGATGTTATTTAATTTATCTGAAGCAATAAGCGATGTTGTTTTTCCACCGATTGTACCATTAATTGGACCCAAGTTTTCTTTTACTGCAAGGATTGCCGGAGCGGTTACGGTAACTTCTACTTTATTTGAAGAACAGTTCGTAGGGTTTAAAATCTCACAGATTTCATACGTTAATTCATAGTTTCCTGCCGGAGCATTTGCACCTAAAACTGCATTTCCGTTTGCATCAATTGCTAAATATCCTTTTGGATCTGTTCCAGGAGTCAGTTTTACATCTGACGGATCTAGTTTAGCTCCGTTTTTGGTATCGTTGTCAAAAACATTGATAAGCGTTTGAGATGTATTTCCTCCAACAACTGATCCTGCTGCATCTAAATTAGCTACTAAATCTGAAGCTGTTACTACAACTGTTGAAGTTGCTGTTGAACAGTTTGTTCCTAGATTGTTATTATCGCAGATTGTATACTCTACATCGTAATTTCCTGCTTTTACTCCCGCACTTACTGTTATAGTTCCGTCTGTTGTATTTACTGTAAGTCCTGTTGGAGCTGTTGCTGTAAGTGTAACTTGCCCAGGATTTGTTCCGATAACTGCCTGAACTCCATTTAATTTATCTGAAGCAATTAGCGAAGTTGTTTTTCCGCCGATTGTTCCATTAATTGGGCCTAAGTTTTCTTTTACTGCAAGGATTGCCGGAGCGGTTACTGTAACTTCTACTTTATTTGAAGAACAGTTCGCTGGGTTTAAGATCTCGCAGATTTCATACGTTAATTCGTAGTTTCCTGCCGGAGCATTTGCACCTAAAACTGCATTTCCGTTTGCATCAATTGCTAAATATCCTTTTGGATCTGTTCCAGGAGTCAGTTTTACATCTGACGGATCTAGTTTAGCTCCGTTTTTGGTATCGTTGTCAAAAACATTGATAAGCGTTTGAGATGTATTTCCTCCAACAACTGATCCTGCTGCATCTAAATTAGCTACTAAATCTGAAGCTGTTACTACAACTGTTGAAGTTGCTGTTGAACAGTTTGTTCCTAGATTGTTATTATCGCAGATTGTATACTCTACATCGTAATTTCCTGCTTTTACTCCCGCACTTACTGTTATAGTTCCGTCTGTTGTATTTACTGTAAGTCCTGTTGGAGCTGTTGCTGTAAGTGTAACTTGCCCAGGATTTGTTCCGATAACTGCCTGAACTCCATTTAATTTATCTGAAGCAATTAGCGAAGTTGTTTTTCCGCCTATAGTTCCGTTAATTGGGCCTAAAGTTTCTTTTACTGCAAGGATTGCCGGAGCGGTTACGGTAACTTCTACTTTATTTGAAGAACAGTTCGCTGGGTTTAAAATCTCGCAGATTTCATACGTTAACTCGTAGTTTCCTGCCGGAGCATTAGCCCCTAAAACGGCGTTTCCGTTTGCATCGATTGTTAAATATCCTTTTGGATCTGTTCCAGGAGTCAGTTTTACATCTGACGGATCTAGTTTAGCTCCGTTTTTTGTATCATTATCAAAAACATTGATTAGCGTTTGAGATGTATTTCCTCCAACAACTGATCCTGCTGCATCTAAATTAGCAACTAAATCTGAAGCTGTTACCACAACTGTTGAAGTTGCTGTTGAACAGTTTGTTCCAAGATTGTTATTATCGCAGATCGTATATTCTACATCGTAGTTTCCTGCTTTTACCCCTGCACTTACCGTTACAGTTCCGTCTGTTGTATTTACTGTAAGTCCTGCTGGAGCAGTTGCTGTTAAAGTAACCTGTCCCGGATTTGATCCGATTACGGCTTGAACTCCGTTTAGTTTATCTGATGCAATAAGCGATGTTGTTGTACCGCCGATTGTTCCGTTAAT
>NZ_JBXAQY010000002.1:452695-453964 GCF_058807735.1 Flavobacterium sp. GW821-FHT12A05
TAAAGTAACCTGCCCAGGATTTGAGCCGATTACGGCTTGAACTCCGTTTAGTTTATCTGATGCAATAAGCGATGTTGTTTTTCCACCGATTGTACCATTAATTGGGCCTAAGTTTTCTTTTACTGCAAGGATTGAAGGAGCTGCAACTTTTATTTCTACTGTTGCAGTACTACAATTTGAAGAATTTGAAACTTCACAAATTTTATAATCAAATGAATATGTTCCTGCTGGTGTATTTGGTTTAACCGTTACTGTTCCGCTTGTTGTATCAAAAGTTAAAACTGATGGCAATGTAGAAGCTAATGTTAATACGACTTCACTTCTTACTACCGCATTACAATTAAGTAAATCATTAGCTAAGACATCTGAAACTGCTGTTCCTCCATCATATCCATTTATTGATGCTACTTTATCCTCATTAGCGATAATTGGCCCAACAACTTTTACAGTCTGAGTACAAGTCTGTGTATTTCCTGCAGCATCTTTTGCTGTCCAGGTTACAGTCGTATTTCCGATTGGGAAAACTGACGGTGCATTATTTGTTACTGTTATTGTTCCTGTACAATTGTCTGATGTTGTAGGAGTTCCTAAAGCAACACCTGATGCTGTACATAAATTAGCATCCGCAGAAACTACAACTGTTGCAGGACAAGTGATGGTTGGTTTTTGAGTATCGTTTACCGTTACTGTCTGAGTACAAGTCTGTGTATTTCCTGCAGCATCTTTTGCTGTCCAGGTTACAGTCGTATTTCCTATTGGGAAAACTGACGGTGCATTATTTGTTACTGTTATTGTTCCAGTACAATTGTCTGATGTTGTCGGCGTTCCTAAAACTACACCTGATGCTGTACATGAATTTGCATCCGCAGAAACTACAACTGTTGCAGGACAAGTGATGGTTGGTTTTTGAGTATCGTTTACCGTTACAGTCTGAGTACAAGTCTGTGTGTTTCCTGCGACATCTTTCGCTGTCCAGATTACAGCCGTGTTTCCGATTGGGAAAACTGATGGTGCGTTGTTTGTTACTGTTATTGTCCCAGTACAATTGTCTGATGTTGTCGGAGTTCCTAAAACCACACCTGATGCTGTACATGAATTTGCATCCGCAGAAACTACAACTGTTGCAGGACAACTGATTGTTGGTTTTTGAGTATCGTTTACTGTTACAGTCTGAGTACAGGTTTGTGTGTTTCCTGCAGCATCTTTTGCTGTCCAGGTTACAGTCGTATTTCCGATTGGAAAAACTGACGGTGCGTTGTTTGTTACCGT
>NZ_JBXAQY010000002.1:454060-481310 GCF_058807735.1 Flavobacterium sp. GW821-FHT12A05
CCGTTATTGTTCCGGTGCAATTATCCGATGTTGTCGGCGTTCCTAAAGCTACTCCGCTTGCTGTACATGAATTTGCATCCGCAGAAACTACAACTGTTGCAGGACAAGTAATTGTTGGTTTTTGAGTATCGTTTACCGTTACAGTTTGAGTGCAGGTTTGTATATTTCCTGCAGCATCTTTTGCTGTCCAGGTCACAGTCGTATTTCCGATTGGGAAAACTGACGGTGCGTTGTTTGTTACCGTTATTGTTCCGGTGCAATTATCCGATGTTGTCGGCGTTCCTAAAGCTACTCCGCTTGCTGTACATGAATTTGCATCAGCAGAAACTACTATAGCTGCCGGACAAGTGATTGTTGGTTTTTGAGTATCATTTACTGTTACAGTCTGAGTACAAGTCTGTGTGTTTCCTGCAGCGTCTTTTGCTGTCCAAGTCACCGTTGTATTTCCGATTGGGAAAACTGACGGCGCATTATTTGTTATTGTTATTGTTCCTGTACAATTGTCTGATGTTGTCGGCGTTCCTAAAACTACACCGCTTGCTGTACATGAATTTGCATCCGCAGAAACTACAACTGTTGCAGGGCAGGTAATTGTTGGTTTTTGAGTATCGTTTACCGTTACAGTCTGAGTACAAGTCTGTGTGTTTCCTGCAGCATCTTTTGCTGTCCAGGTTACAGTCGTATTTCCGATTGGGAAAACTGACGGTGCGTTGTTTGTTACCGTTATTGTTCCGGTGCAATTGTCTGATGTTGTCGGAGTTCCTAAAGCAACACCTGATGCAGTACATGAATTAGCATCCGCAGAAACTACAACTGTTGCAGGACAAGTGATTGTTGGTTTTTGAGTATCGTTTACCGTTACAGTCTGAGTACAAGTCTGTGTATTTCCTGCAGCATCTTTTGCTGTCCAGGTCACCGTTGTATTTCCGATTGGGAAAACTGACGGCGCATTATTTGTTACCGTTATTGTTCCTGTGCAATTATCTGATGTTGTCGGAGTTCCTAAAGCTACTCCACTTGCTGTACATGAATTTGCATCAGCAGAAACTACAACTGTTGCCGGACAAGTAATTGTCGGTTTTTGAGTATCGTTAATGATTACTTTTTGTATTGCTGTTTCAACATTTCCGTTTCCATCATTAAAACTCCATGTGATATTGTAAGTACCTTGAGCAGTATAAGTCAATGGATTTGTTGTTGTACCTGTCACTGTTCCGGCACAATTATCTGTTGTGGTTGGAGCTGTTACAGTTACTGAACACTGCGCAGTAATATCTGCTAAAACAGGTTTTACCGGTTTATCAGTATCACTAACTTTTACTGTTGAAGCGGCAGAAGTTGTTTCACATCCTGTTGAAGAATTTGTGACTTTTACTTTGTAATCACCATCAGAATTTACAACTAAAGTAGAAGCGGTTTGACCAGAAATTACAAGATTATTTTTATACCAAACATACGCTGGTGAGGCAGCATTTGTTACCGCGGTTAAAGTAGTCGTCAAACAAGCCGTTAATGTTCCTGTTATCGAAGCAGTTGGTAATGGATTTGGTGTAGTGGAAACACTAGCTTTGTTATTAGCTGAATTACTATCTACTGTTGAAGCAGGCAATGATGCTTCGTTTGTATAAACTCCAGATGCATTAACTTTTGCAATAATTTTTAACGTTTCTACAGCTCCTCCATTTACATCTCCAATACTCCAAACACCTGTTCCAGAATTGTAACTTCCGGTTGATTGTGTTGAACTAACGAAAGCATATCCTGTTGGAAGTAAATCATTTATCGAAACTCCCGTGGCATTATTTACCCCTAGATTACTCAACTTAACAGTAAACTCTACATTAGAACCCACACATGGTTTCGGATTATCTACTGTTTTTGTAACTCCTAAATCAGTACATAAAGTAACCGAAACGGGTTTAGATTGTGTTTGAGCGCCACAGGTTAAAGTTGAAGCAACTGAATATGCACCTGTTTTAACAGCGGTATAAGTATCTGAATTTGCTCCTGCAATTGCCACACCATTTAAATACCATTGATAAGGAGAAAGCCCTGGTTCAGTTTTTAATAACGCTGAATTATTTGAGCAGCCTCCTCCTGAAATATATGTAAAAGTTGGTTCTTCCGGCTGAACTGCAAAATTCGAGAAAAATCCTGCCATAGAGAAACCACCATCTTGCTGTACGATAGAAACTGTTAATTTAGCCTCACTTTCTATAGTAAGAAAATCAGGACTTCCAATTTGTTTACTATTAAAATTAATTAAATACCAGCCTGTTGTACCAATTTGATAACGTGGTGATACACCAGATACATTTGCAATATTATTTCCATTTACATTTACTACTTCTGTTTGGCTTCTTAAAAGAATATATCCAAAATAATCTAATGTACCCGTTCCATAATTTCTAAACTTAGCTGTCTCTATAAATTTAGATCCTCCACATTCAGATACTGGTGCAATTGTCGAAATATCAACCTCACATTTTTGCGCAGTTCCAGAATATACTGCAACTCTTTTATCGGCAATAATATGAGAGGCCGTGAAACTTACATCTTTAACACCATTTATAAAAGTATAAAATTTTCCTGCCTGCGCTAATTTTACCGTTTTTATTCCTACTAATGTTCCTGTAGTTGAATAGCTTTCAACTGTCAAATTAGTATCATCTTTAGTAGCAACAACAGTAGTTTGTTCGGCAGTATTATTTCCAGTTCCTCTTTCAAGAAAGTATTCTGTTCCAAGAACTGATTCGGGCGGAATTTGATTAAATGCTCCATCTCCACAGCCATCTGGCGTATCGATCGCAGCCGATGTATTCATAACACTCGGATTTGAAGATTCTACCAAAGTTCCAATTGGCGCTGTAAATAAATAACTTTGGCCAGCCTTTAGCGTTACCGTTACAACATTGTCTAATTTTACAGATGTATTATCTGTAATAGCCATAATACTATAAATCGGGCGTTGATCACCTAAATCACCAAAATTACCTAAAGACCCATCTCTGTAGTATCCAATTCGGTATCTAATTCCAATTCCTGCATCACCAAAGCTTGTTAAAGCTGCATTTCCTTTAATATCCTTATCACTTCCATCGCTACCCAAAGCATCAGAAGCAACATTTCTTAAGTTTATTGATATAGGCTTACTTCCCGTAACTATTAATCCTGCTCCATTTAAAACCGTACTTAATTTATACGCTGGCGCATCTCTTGGAAACCCAGCAAACCTGTAAACTGCCGGAGTTCCTTTTTTAGCCGTTAGGGAATTGGTTATTAAAGTCCCATCACTTTTAAATATTTCAATTGTAACCGGAGCTACAGAATTTGTTGCTATAACAATTTCATTAGCTTTACTAAAGTATTGCCAAGGAGCTGGTGCTATATAGTGTTTTGTATAAAATTGAGCTGAAGCGCTATAGCTGATTAGAATAAAAAATGAAATAAGAAAAGCTGATTTAAAAGACTTAAATCCATTAAAAGTAAAGTTACGCATATACAAACCCGGTATTAATTTGAGTAATAGAAATTTTAGCTGAATTCCTTAAATCGGTTTTCAGATTATAAACGAGATACGAGAAAAATGAATGGATAGATTTTAGATAGCTGAAAAAAGTTTTTGCAGCATCAGAAAAATAATAATGTAGCGTTTGGACCATAATGTTTTGGTTCAAGACACAAGTGCCTCTCGGTTAAATTAGTAGTTTTGGAGCAGCGAAAATATATAAACACCTCAATACTAGCTACATTACTCGACAAACTACTTGGAAAAACGTTGAAATACACTTTTAGTAAAATTAAGTTAACTTTAACAAGTCAATAAAGATGATAATTTAACAATGAAACAACGGAAATTTCTTAATTTTTTAAATAAAAATCAGTTTAATGTTAATTAAGCAATAAAAAATCACTATTATCCTACAATTAACAATTCATTAAAAGCGAAGAAAAAAGAATCAAACAACTGAAAACCAGTCATATAAATTCGATTTTACTAAACAAAAATAAAAAGTAAAATGTAGTAGAAAATACAATTTAACTCTGGCTTATTCCAGAAATTTAATGTTACGTTTAAGTCCATCAAATTTGGTTCTTTTGATAGGAGAATTCTTAAACACAACTCGAAAGGTTTCTTCCGTAATTTCGGTCCAATCCTTTTTAGAGAAAGAAAGTAAATCAGGATTTGGGTTAAAAAGAGGTTCTGAATGCGGTTTAGAAAATCGATTCCAAGGGCATACATCCTGACAAGTATCACAACCAAACATCCACTCATCAAATTTTCCTTTCATATCATTAGGGATATTCTCTTTGAGTTCGATTGTGTAATAAGAAATACATTTACTGCCATCTACAATATAAGGCGCAAGAATTGCCTGAGTAGGGCAAGCGTCGATACATGCAGTACAAGAACCGCAATGATCTGTTACTGCATGATCGTATTCGAGATCTAAATCGAGAATAAGTTCTGCAATAAAGTAAAAAGACCCTACTTTTTGGGTTATTAAGTTGCTGTTTTTTCCTATCCAGCCCAAACCGCTTTTAGCTGCCCATGCTTTGTCTAAAACTGGGGCCGAATCTACAAATGCACGGCCAGAAACTTCGCCTATATTCTCTTGGATTGAATGAAGAAATTCTTTTAATTTTTCTTTTATAACAAAATGATAATCCTGTCCATAAGCATATTTTGAGATTTTGTAGGCTTCTTCATTTTGAGATTCAGATGGAAAATAATTCAATAAAAGAGAGACCACGCTTTTGGCATCGTCAACCAATAAAGTTGGATCCAGGCGTTTATCAAAGTGGTTTTCCATATAAGCCATTTGGCCATTATGATTGTTGTTCAGCCATTTTTCAAGTCGGGGTGCTTCTTGCTCTAGAAAACCCGCTTTAGATATTCCGCAAGAAATAAACCCTAATCTTTTGGCTTCTTCTTTTATAAATTTTGAATATATTTCTTTTGAATTGATGCTCATCTTTTAGAAAATGAAACTTCGACGTTAACAGGTTTTAAAGTAATCAGCGGATTAAATTGAATTACATCATTATTCGACTTAATGACATATTTTTTTACAATTTGAGATATCGTTAAGCACATTTCATAAATGGCAAATCCAGTCCCGATACACATTCTGGGTCCGGCACCAAATGGATAGAAATATTGCATGGACTCTTTTCTTTGTTCACCAAGAAATCTTTCGGGAATAAATTCATCCGGATTATTCCAATATTTAGGATTTCGATGCAATTCATAAAAAGAAACTCCAATCAAAGTATCTTTTTTAATTTTGAATTGAGCCAAAGTATCATCCTCCACATTTTGTCTGTCGGTAATCCAGGCAGGCGGATATAAACGCATAGATTCGTTCAAAACGGCATTGGTGTATGTCATTTTTTGAAGCTGTTCTATTATGTTCTTCGTTTGCGATTCTATTTCGGTGATCTCATCCAATACTTTTTGCTGTACTTCAGGATTACTTCCTAAAAGATGAAGCGTAAAAGTTAAAGCATTTGCAGTTGTTTCGTGTCCTGCGATAAACAAAACTTTGATTTCATCTATCAATTGTTCAATAGACATACTCTCACCAGTATCTTCATATCTGGTTTCCAAAAGCATGTTTAATAAATCGTTTATTTCTTCTTTTGAAGTTTTTCGTTCTTCAATAATTTCCTGAATAATTCTATTATTTTCTTCAGCCAGACTAAGATGTTTCTTTACCTGACCGCTTAATGAAAACCACCAGGCTTTATGCGGCAATCTGATTTCTTTAATTAAAAAATTCTGAACTTCTTCTATAATAAATTTAATGCGATGAAATTTATCTTCGGCACTGGAAAGCTGAAATAAAGATTTCGCCACAACATTAAATGCCAGATTACTCATTATCGGGAAAACATTAATGGCTTTGTCCTCAACTAGATTATCTAATTCCGCACTAATGGTGTTGTTCATATTATCAACCAGCTGATTCATCTTCTGCTTATGAAAAGCAGGTTGAATAAGACGTCTTTGTTTCAGCCAAAAATCGCCGTCACTGGTTAAAAGTCCTTTGCCTAAATATTTAGAAAGATATACGGATTGAAATTTAGACTTATTATAATTCTTCTGGTTTTTAACTAAAATATATTGTGCAATTTCATTATCCCTTGACAAGATTATATACTTTGAGAAACCAATTTTAATAGAAAAAGAATCACCGAATTTCTCAAAATACCTTCTATGAAAAGGAATCGGATTTCTACGAACGCCTTCGGCATCTTTAAAAAATCTGAGTATTGATAATTTATTAGGGTAATTGTATTTTACATTATTAGACATAACGATTAGAATAAACCTCCCTGAATATTGGTGTTTAATTTCCCTAGATGCTTATATGCTTTGTCTGTAACTTCACGTCCGCGTGGTGTACGCATAATAAATCCTTCCTGAATCAGGAAAGGCTCATAAACTTCTTCAATAGTTTCACTGCTTTCTGATACGGCTGTAGCCAAAGTCGAAAGTCCAACCGGGCCTCCTTTAAATTTATTGATAATGGTTAATAATATTTTATTATCCATTTCATCAAGCCCATGTGCATCTACATTTAATGCTTTTAGAGCATATCTGGCAATTTCAAGATCTATGGTTCCGTTACCTTTAATTTGTGCAAAGTCACGAACTCTTCTCAATAATGCATTGGCAATACGAGGTGTCCCTCGGCTTCGTCCTGCAATTTCAATTGCCGCTTCAAGGTCAATTGGCATTTTTAATATACCGGCACTTCTTTCTACAATAGTAGTTAAAAGCTCTGTCGAATAATATTGTAAACGAGATGAAATTCCAAAACGAGCTCTCATTGGAGCTGTCAATAATCCAGAACGGGTAGTCGCACCAATTAAGGTAAACGGATTTAAATTGATCTGAACAGTTCTTGCATTAGGCCCAGATTCAATCATGATATCAATTTTGAAATCTTCCATTGCCGAATATAAATATTCTTCGACAATAGGACTCAAACGATGAATCTCATCTATAAACAAAACATCTCTTTCATCCAGATTAGTCAGTAGTCCTGCTAAATCTCCTGGTTTGTCCAAAACAGGACCCGAAGTAATTTTGATTCCTACTTCCAATTCATTTGCCAGAATATTGGCCAAAGTAGTTTTACCAAGCCCGGGAGGCCCATGAAACAAAGCATGATCAAGTGCTTCGCCACGCTGATTTGCGGCGGCAACAAAAACTTTTAAGTTTTCTAAAACCTGGTCCTGACCGGCAAAATCATCAAATGACAGCGGACGCAATCTTTTTTCAAGATCTAATTCTTCTGGGTTATATCCTTTTGTAGTAGGATCTAGATTTTCATTCATCCTACAAAGATATAGAAACTAATTAGTTTTGTAAAATAGTAAATGATCGTTTGAAAATTTAACTAAACAAAAAAGACTGTCATTTCTGACAGTCTTTTGATATTTTTAGTGGTGTAAAACTTCTTCACCTTCTTTCATTGGTACATTTTGAGGTACAAAATCTACATCGTGATTTGGGTTACTGTAGTCATACGGCCAACGGTATACGTGAGGAATTTCACCTGGCCAGTTTCCGTGAATATGTTCAACTGGTGTAGTCCACTCTAATGTTGTAGATCTCCAAGGGTTTTGAACTGCTTTTTTACCGTAGAAAATACTGCTAAAGAAGTTGTATAAGAATACTAATTGGAAAGCTCCTCCTACAAGTGCAAATGTCGTAATTAAAACATTCACATTTTGTAAATCATCAAATAATGGGAAGTTAGTATTTGTATAGTAACGTCTTGGTAAACCAGCTAATCCGATAAAGTGCATTGGGAAGAAAACTCCATAAGCACAAACTGCTGTAATCCAGAAGTGAATATAACCTAAGTTTTTGTTTAACATTCTTCCGTACATTTTAGGGAACCAGTGGTAAATACCAGCAAACATTCCGTAAAGTGCAGAGATACCCATTACTAAGTGAA
Organism: Flavobacterium sp. GW821-FHT12A05; assembly: GCF_058807735.1. NCBI lineage: Bacteria > Pseudomonadati > Bacteroidota > Flavobacteriia > Flavobacteriales > Flavobacteriaceae > Flavobacterium > Flavobacterium sp. GW821-FHT12A05. Next base: position 462,034 of record NZ_JBXAQY010000002.1, read on the forward strand.
AGTGAGCAATTACGAAGTATGTATCGTGAACGTTAATATCTAAAGTACTATCTCCTAAAATGATTCCTGTTAAACCTCCAGTGATGAAAGTAGAAACCATTCCGATAGAAAATAACATTGCAGGGTTAAATTGTAAGTTACCTTTCCATAAAGTTGTAATCCAGTTGAACGCTTTTACAGCAGATGGAATTGCAATTAATAAAGTTGTAAAGGTAAATACAGATCCTAAGAAAGGATTCATACCCGAGATAAACATGTGGTGACCCCATACAATAGTTGATAAGAATGCAATTGCAAGAACTGACATAATCATCGCTCTGTATCCGAAGATTGGTTTACGAGAGTTCGTAGCCATAATTTCAGAAACAAGACCCATCGCTGGTAAGATTACGATGTAAACCTCAGGGTGACCTAAGAACCAGAATAAGTGCTCGAACAATACTGGAGAACCTCCTTGGTAGTGTAAAACCTCTCCTGCAATATAGATATCAGATAAGAAGAATGAAGTACCAAAACTTCTATCAAAAATCAATAATAAAGCTGCTGATAATAATACTGGGAATGAAATAACACCAATAATAGCTGTTACGAAAAATGTCCAGATTGTAAGTGGAAGTCTAGTCATAGACATTCCTTTTGTTCTTAAGTTAATAACAGTTACAATGTAGTTTAATGATCCCATTAAAGAAGATGCAATAAAGATAGCCATTGAAACTAACCATAAAGTCATACCAGTTCCAGATCCAGGGATCGCTTGTGGTAAAGCACTTAATGGAGGGTAAATTGTCCAACCTGCAGAAGCTGGTCCAGCCTCAACAAATAATGAAGATAACATTACTACAGCAGATAAGAAAAACAACCAGTATGAAATCATGTTCATAAATCCAGAAGCCATATCTCTTGCTCCAATTTGAAGTGGAATAAGTAAGTTACTAAAAGTACCACTCAAACCAGCTGTCAGTACAAAGAATACCATGATGGTACCGTGAATTGTTACTAAAGCTAGATAAATATCATTTGCCATTACACCATCAGGTGCAAATTTATCTCCTAATAAAACGTTGAATATTTTAAAAGACTCTTCTGGCCACGCTAATTGCATTCTGAAAAGCAAGGACATTGCAATACCAATTACTCCCATAACAATACCAGTAATCAAGTATTGTTTAGCAATCATTTTGTGATCAATACTAAAAATATATTTAGTAATGAACGTGTCTTTATGATGATGTTCGTGCTCGTGATCGTGTCCGTGATCGTGACCGTGCGCTTCTGCTGACATATATGTGTACTTTAAATTTTCTTAATAATATTATTTCATAGCTACTTTAGCTACAGCTGCTTTTACAGTATCAACAACCGCTTTTACTGTATCTGTAATTTTAGCAGTAGTATCTGCAGCACCTTCAACTCCTTCAGCTGGTTTTTGAGCAGCAGCTGCCGCTTTAATATCCTGAGCTAAAGTAGTTTTTTCGCTTAACCATTTTTTATATTCTTCCGGAGTATCCACAACAACTTTCATTTGCATGTTATAGTGAGAAGCTCCACAGATTTTATTACATAATAATAAATAATCAAATGTATAAGGATCTAAAGCTGTTCCTCCTTTAGCAACTAACTCAACGCTTTTTTCAGCTCTAAGTTTGTTGATATGAGCTACTTTTTCAACCATAAATGGCAATTCTCTGTATTCAGCAGTAGTGTAAGTTGGAACAAAAGCAAATTCAGTAACCATTCCAGGAACACAGTTCATCTGCGCTCTAAAATGAGGCATGTAAGCTGAGTGTAAAACGTCTTGAGAACGCATTTTGAAATGTACTTTTTTACCTTTAGGAATATGCAATTCAGAAACTACAATATCATCTTGAGAGTTAGGATCTGACATATCAACTCCTAATGTATTTACTCCTTCGATTAAACGTACGTTAGCTTTTCCTAAAACATTATCTTGTCCTGCATATCTTGCAGTCCATTTAAATTGCTGAGCGTATAATTCGATTTCGATTACGTCTTCATCTTTGTCAACAAACATAATGTTATTCCAAGCGTATAATCCATAAAGAATTAAACAAGCTAGAACTACAGATGGAATAATACTCCAAATTGCTTCTAATTTATTACTATCTGCAAAGAATAATGCTTTTTTATCTTTATGTCCTCTATTTTTGAAAGAAAACCAATATAGTAAACCTTGAGTAATAAATTGAACTACAAAAATTAAAACCCAAGTAATATTCATTAAATTATCTACTAAAAGTCCGTGCTCAGAAGCTGGAGTATGAAGTGCTAAACCACCCCATTTTAGTAAACCATAAATAGTAAATATATATATGAATGCCAAGAAGCCAAACATAACATATCCTTGAATGTTATTATCATTATCCGATGCAACTTGAGAATCGTCCGAAGAAGATCCTACTTGAGTAAGATCAAATATCTTGGTCAATTGCCATAGCGCAACTGCTAATAAAACTAAAACTATAATTACCAACAAACTTGTCATCTGTTTACTTCTTTAAATATTAATAATGAAAATGTTTACTTTCTTCAATGAAAGGATTTCTTTTTGCAAGCAAAGGAGATTTAGTTAATGCAGTAAATACAACAAATATAAATAAACCTAAGAAGAAAAGAATCGATGCAATTTCAGGAACTCCGATAAACCATTTGTCTCCAACTGTACCAGGCATAATCATATTAAAGAAATCAACATAATGACCTAATAATATCACAACACCAGCCATAACAATAACCCAGCTAAGACGTTTAAAGTCAGTATTGATTAATATTAATAATGGGAAAACAAAGTTCATAACAACCGCACCAAAGAAAGGAAGGTTATATAATTGAATTCTTGTTACAAAATATGTTACCTCCTCTGGAATGTTAGCATACCAGATTAACATGAATTGAGAGAACCATAAATAAGTCCAGAAAACACTGATACCAAACATGAATTTAGCTAAATCATGAATGTGGCTTGTATTTACATACTCTAAATATCCTTTAGATTTCAAGTAAATTGTTACTAATGCGATAGCAGTGATTCCGCTTACAAAGAAAGAAGCAAATACATACCATCCGAACAAAGTACTGAACCAGTGTGGGTCAAATGACATAATCCAGTCCCAAGACATAATAGATTCTGAAACAATAAAGAAAACTAAGAATCCAGCAGATAATTTGAAGTTCTTTTTGTAGTATAGATCATCATTAGCTTCGTCTTGAGCTAAACAATTTTTTCTTGAATAGTGACGATACAAGTTCCATCCTAGTAAAAAGATACCAGCTCTAACGATCCAAAAAGGAAAGTTTAAATAACCAGATTTACCAGCAATAATTGCATCGTAGTTTGGGCTTTTAGGATCAGTAACTCCTTCTCCTAACCATACAAAAATATGGTTGAAATGTAATCCGCATAAAACTAAGATTATGAAGAAGATGATAGAACCAGCAGGTAAATACGCTGTGATACCCTGCATAACTCTAAATAAAACCGGAGACCAACCTGCCTGAGCAACTTGTTGAATAGCGTAGAAAGCTAATACTCCCATAGAAAGAAGCAAAAAGAAAATACAAGCAACATATAGTGCAGACCAAGGCTTGTTTTGTAATTGGTGCAACACATGAGTTAAATGTTCTTCATGCTCATCAGCAGCACCAACTTTTGCATGCTCCCCTCCTTTGTGTTCTTCGTGTGAAGCTTCAGCAGCTTCGTGATGTCCTGCATCTTTATGAGAAGCCTCTGCAGATTCCCCATGTGCAGTACCATGAGAACCATGAGCATCTGCAGCTAGTATTTTTTCAACTTCTTGAATATCTTTAGGTGCACTTAAAAAACCATACCCAATTCCTAATAGGCCAAGAACCATTAGGATGATAGAAAAAGTTTTTAATTTACTTGAAAATGTATACATATCTATTACGATCAGTTTGTTCAACAATTATAATTGGCTTTTTAGTTTTAGAACATAGTCAGCAACTAACCAACGTTCGTGGGCACTTAATTGATTTGCATGTGAACCCATTGCATTTAAACCATAAGTTTCTACGTGAAAGATACTTCCTTCAGTGATTTCTCTGTCTTTATAGCTAGGTACTCCAAGAAATTTTTCTCTTTCCACCAATTTACCTTTACCATTACCAGTTGCACCATGGCAGCTGATACAGTAAATTTCGAAAAGCTCTTTACCTTTTCCAGAATTTCTGTCTTCTTCAGTCAAAGGAGATTTTGAATTCGCTTTTGCCAATTCATAACCTGCAGTTGAGTTTTCGTATTCATAAGGCTCAAAACCTCTATTAATAGTTCCTTCTACAGGAAGCTGTCCTTCTTTTCCTCCCTTAAATACTTTTGCCTCTGAATATGGCTCATATGCCAAAGACTCATACATATTAGGGAAATACTGATAGTTTGGTGCCGAATTATTGTGGCAAGATGAAACTAAAATAGTTATACCAACTAAAAGTGTTATTTTATATATCCTTTTCATAGCTACAATTAATTCTTTTCAATTACTTTAACTTCAACAGCTCCTGTACCTTCGAAAAAAGAAACAAGTTCTGCTTCGTTATCGTTTACAGCAACTTCCATTAAGAAATGGTCGTCTGTTGTTCTTACATCAGGATTCTCAGCTTGCTTAAATGGCCATAATCTACTTCTCATATAAAAAGTAATTACCATTAAGTGAGCAGCGAAAAATACAGTCATCTCAAACATAATTGGCACAAAAGATGGCATATTTTGAATGAAACTAAAACTTGGTTTTCCACCAATATCCTGCGGCCAGTCATGAATCATAATATAACTCATCATTGTTGTTGCAACAGAAATACCAACACATCCATATAGGAAAGCACAAATTGCTAATCTTGTTGGTGCTAAACCCATGGCTTTATCCAATCCGTGAACTGGGAATGGAGTAAAAACCTCTTCAATATGATGATGAGCAGCTCTGGTTTTCTTTACTGCATCCATCAAAATATCATCGTCATTATAAATGGCGTATATTACTTTATTACTCATGATGTGAATCTTTATTTTTTGCTCTTTCTCTAATGTAATTATCTCCTGTTCCTTTTAGAATTGTTTTAACCTCTGCCTGTGCAATTACAGGGAATGTTCTAGAGTATAATAAAAACAATACAAAGAAGAAACCAATTGTTCCAATGAAAATTCCAATATCAACAAATGTTGGTGAGAACATTGTCCAAGAAGATGGAAGATAATCTCTATGTAAAGAAGTAACAATAATTACGAATCTTTCAAACCACATACCGATGTTTACAACAATCGAGATGATGAATGAGAACATGATACTTGTTCTTAATTTTTTGAACCACATGAATTGAGGAGAGAACACGTTACATGTCATCATCGACCAATATGCCCACCAGTAAGGTCCAGTAGCTCTGTTTAAGAATGCATATTGCTCATACTCTACACCTGAATACCAAGCCACGAATAACTCAGTGATGTAAGCCACACCTACGATCGAACCTGTAATCATGATAATGATGTTCATTAATTCGATATGTTGTAATGTGATGTATGCTTCAAGGTTAGAAACTTTTCTCATAACGATCAACAATGTGTTTACCATTGCAAATCCTGAGAATACCGCTCCAGCAACGAAGTATGGAGGGAAAATTGTTGTATGCCATCCTGGGATTACAGAAGTAGCAAAGTCCATAGATACAATCGTGTGTACAGAAAGTACAAGAGGTGTAGCTAAACCAGCTAATACCAAAGATACTTCTTCAAAACGCTGCCAGTCTTTAGCTCTTCCGCTCCATCCAAAACTTAGGATAGAATAAACTCTTTTGTTAAATGGAGTTATAGCTCTATCACGCAGCATTGCAAAGTCAGGTAATAAACCAGTCCACCAGAAAACTAATGATACCGAAAGATACGTTGAGATTGCGAATACGTCCCAAAGCAATGGTGAGTTAAAGTTTACCCATAAAGATCCAAATTGATTTGGAATAGGTAAAACCCAGTATGCTAACCATGGACGTCCCATGTGAATAATTGGAAATAAACCTGCTTGAACTACTGAGAAAATAGTCATTGCTTCTGCAGAACGGTTAATAGCCATTCTCCAACGTTGACGGAAAAGTAATAGTACTGCAGAAATCAAAGTTCCAGCGTGACCAATACCAACCCACCAAACGAAGTTAGTAATATCCCAAGCCCAACCAACTGTTTTATTTAATCCCCATGTTCCAATTCCGGTAGATACGGTGTAAATAATACAACCTAACCCCCAAAGGAAGGCTATTAATGCGATTGAAAATACAATCCACCATTGTTTATTTGCAGGTCCTTCAACAGGCGCTGCCACATCTACAGTTACATCATGATATGATTTATCACCTATAACTAAAGGTTTTCTAATGGGTGCTTCGTAGTGAGACGACATAATCCTTTATATTGTTTCTTAATTAATAATTTTACTAAGTATTTCTAACTTTAACATGGTAAACCACATTAGGTTTTGTACCTACATGCTCTAATAAGTGGTATGATCTTTCGTCAGCCGCTAATTTAGCAACTTTACTTTCTTTATCATTTACATCACCAAATATCATCGCTCCTGAAGAACAAGCACTTGAACAAGCTGTTTGGAATTCACCATCTCTAACTGGACGGCCTTCGTTTTTAGCTTTTAATTTAGTAGCTTGTGTCATTTGGATACACATAGAACATTTCTCCATAACACCACGAGAACGAACGTTAACGTCAGGATTTAATACCATACGGCCTAAATCATCGTTCATATGATAATCGAACTCGCTGTTTTTGTTGTATAAGAACCAGTTAAAACGACGTACTTTATATGGACAGTTGTTTGCACAATAACGAGTACCAACACATCTGTTGTAAGCCATATGGTTTTGACCTTCACGACCGTGAGAAGTAGCTGCAACTGGACAAACTGTTTCACAAGGTGCGTGGTTACAGTGCTGACACATTACAGGCTGGAATGCCACTTGTGGGTTGTCTCCAGGTTTTTCCATTTCATTAAATGTAGATAATGAACTAGATAGACCAGCAATTCCTTCTTTTCTTTCGTTATCACCTTCAAAAGTACTTTCAGAAGAGTAATATCTGTCAATACGCAGCCAGTGCATATCACGGCTTCTTCTTACCTCTGCTTTACCAACAACTGGAACATTGTTTTCAGCGTGACAAGCAATAACACAAGCTCCACATCCGGTACAAGCATTTAAGTCAATTGAAAGATTGAAGTGATGACCAGTTGTACGATCAAATGATTCCCAAAGATCTACAGTAGTAGCCTCAACTTCTTGGTGGTCTAAAGATACCATTGGTTTTTCATTCCAGTGTTCTGCATCTTTAGTATTGAATATTTCTAAAGTAGTTTCTTTAATAATATCTCCTCTACCCATTAAAGTTTTCTGACCCTGAACACAAGCGAACTCATGAACACCACCAGCTTTAACAATAGATACTGATTGAACATTATTGAAACCTTTATATAAAGCGTAAGCATTTAAACCTACTTGCATTTCTTCTTTTAGAGCTGCTTTACGTCCGTATCCAAGAGCTAGACCCACAGTACCAACTGCTTGACCTGGCTGAACAATAACCGGAACATTTTCTAATTTAACTCCATCAAGGGTAATAGTAGCATAACTACCATTTAAACCTCCGTTTGCAACAATTTCGTTTGATAAACCAAGTTTTTTAGCATCCGCATTAGAAACTGTAACATAGTTATCCCAAGAAACTCTTGTAATTGGATCTGGAAACTCTTGCAGCCAAGGGTTGTTGGCATGTTGTCCATCTCCTAATCCTGTTTTAGTATATAATACTAATTCGAAATCACCAGCAGATTTAGATCTTGAAACAGCATTTGCAGCAGCAGCTGCGTCAATAGCACCTCCAGACAATGCTGAAGCACCAAGAACGGCTACACCATCGTGTAATACTTTATTCCAAGAAGCACCTGCAGTATAAGCTCCAGAATTCGCTTTTAAATAATCATAATAAGTCCCTGCAACACCATTTACTGATAATAAAACATCTTGAAATTGTTTTGTATTAAAAATAGGACGGATTGTAGGCTGAGTTAAGCTATAAGTTCCGCTTGTAAGCTCAAGATCTCCCCAAGACTCTAAATAGTGAGGAGCTGGTGCAGCAATTGAAACGATTGATGCAGTTTCATCTTCTTTTAATGAAAAAGCAACTGATGTTTTAACTTTTTTCAATCCAGCTACAAAAGAAGCTGAATCAGCTAAAGTGTAAACAGGATTAACTCCACTCATAATTAATGTATGAACACTACCTGCATTCAAATCTTTAATTAACTGTGCAACTACGGCATTAGAACCTTTTCTAATTTGTCTAGCTCCAGCAGTATTAAAAGCTTCACTAGCCAATATTTGATTGATAGCTAAAACTAATAATTGAGCATTTTTATCTTCGATTCCAGATACTAAAACTCCTTTTGAACCAGCAGCTTTAAGCTGTTGTGCAGCTTTTACCACTTCAGCTTTAAAATTTCCTTCTAAAGCCACAGGAACAGAAGCACCTGCAATAATATTATAAATTTGAACTAAAGCTTGCTTCTGAGCAGCTAAAGTCATTGGAACACGCTTATCAGCAGCTGCTCCAGATAATGTCATATTTGATTCAAACTGAAAGTGACGAGACATTTTTCCGTTTTGAGGAATACGTCCTTGTGCATATCCACTATCATATCCTCCACCTTGCCAGTCTCCTAAGAAATCAGCTCCAACAGAAACAATTAAAGAAGCTTTTGAGAAATCGTAATCAACTAAAGCTCTTTGACCGTAAACAGATTCAAAAGCATCTAAAGCTTCAGATGAAGAAACCGCATCGTAAACAACATGTTTAGCATTTGGATTTTTAGCAATAAACTCACCTATTAATTTCTCAGTAGATGGACTTGCTAATGTATTTGTCAACAATACTACTTGACCTCCTTTAGCTTTTGCATCAGCTAAACTTGATTTAAGTTTTAAATCAACTGCTGACCAGCTGCTATTTTTTCCATCCAATTTAGGCTCTTTCAAACGCGTACTATCGTATAATCCTAAGATAGATGCATGAATTCTAGCATTGGCTGAAAATTTAGCTCCAGCAATAGTATTGTTCTCAATTTTAATTGGACGACCCTCACGAGTTTTTACCAAAAGGTTTGCAAAATCAAAACCATCAAAAACAGTAGTTGCGTAATAATCTGCAACACCAGGAATGATTTGCTCTGGTTGTAATACATAAGGGATAGACTTGTGCACAGGACCTTCACAAGCAGCAAGTGTAACTGCCGCAGTACTAAATCCTACGTACTTTAAAAAGTCACGACGTGAAGTTCCAGATGTAGCTAAAGCATCTGCATTTCCCAAGAATTCATCAGTAGGAATTTCTTCAACAAATTCGTTATTTCTAAGCGCCTCAACAATAGAACTATTTTCTAGTTCTTCAACACTTTTCCAGTATTTTTTGTTTGATGACATTGTATATAAATATTAAAATCTTAATAATTCGATTAATAGTGGCATTTACCGCATTCTAAACCTCCCATTTGCGCTGCAGTTAATTTCTCTACACCGTATTTTTTAGAAAGTTCAGCATGAATTTTATCATAATATGCATTTCCTTCCATCTTAACATCAGTTTTTCTATGGCAATCAACACACCATCCCATTGTTAATTTAGAGTATTGCTTCATGATTTCAAATTCTTGTACCGGACCGTGACAAGTTTGACATTCAATTCCTGCAACAGAAACGTGTTGAGAGTGATTGAAATAAACAAAATCAGGAAGATTATGAATACGAACCCATTTTACAGGCTGTGTTTTTCCAGTATAAGCTTGTTTAGTCTTATCCCATCCAACAGCATCGTATAATTTTTGAATCTGAGCATCGTAAAATGCTTTGCTGTATTCAGCAGTAGCTGTAGTTTCAGCAACTTCAGAAATATTTTTATGACAGTTCATACAAACATTTAAAGAAGGAATACCAGCAGTTTTACTTACACGTGCAGCAGAGTGACAATATTTACAATTGATCTCGTTATCTCCAGCGTGAATTTTGTGAGAATAGTGAATTGGCTGAATTGGCTCATAATTTTGATCAACACCAACCTGCATCAAGTATCCGTATACAAAATACCCACTAGCTAAAAGCAAGAATATAGAAGTAACTAATACTAAAAATTGGTTTTTAGCAAAAGCTTTCCAAATTGGAGTTCTGCCTTCTTTTGGAGCAACTACAATTCCATTATTACTAGCAACTTTAGTTAATACTTTGTTCACCATGAACAACATAACAACTAAAATAGCCATTACAAGAGCAAGAGCCCCTAAAATAACATTGTTAGAAATTCCACCACCTTCAACTTGAGTTCCCGGAGGAGCAGCAGATCCACCTGCAGCAACAGCTGGTTCAGCTTTTACTTCAGAAGTATAAGCGATAATATTATCAATATCACCTGTAGATAATTGAGGAAAAGAAGTCATTACTGCCTTGTTGTTTTCCTCGAAAAGTTTAACAGCAACAGGATCTCCTGATTTAATCATATCAGAACTGTTGTGTACCCATTTGTAAATCCAAGCCATATCGTGCTTAGAGGCAACACCTCTTAAAGCAGGACCAGTTGATTTAGCATCTAATTTGTGACATGCAGCGCAATTTGCATTAAAAAGTTCTTTCCCTTTTACCGGATCACCACCTGATGTTGCAGCGGGCGCAGCAGCAGCTTCAGTCGCCGCAGGAGCAGCAGCAGGATCTTGAGCAAATGAAGTTAGGGAGAAAATTAACGTTAGCGATAAACTAAGTAATAATTTTCTTGAGATCGAATTATGGTTACCCACCTTTTTCATATAGTATAATAATTATCTACTAATTTTTGGTATGATTTTTTCTGTAATAAATCAGACTAAAATTAATACCTTCTTTTAAAACTTGCACAAAAATACGACTTATGAACTATTCTCAAAACCTTAAAATAGTCTTAAATATCAATTTATATCAATTCTAAATAATATTAAAATTTTACATACAAACTTTAAATAGTATTTTTGCATAAAAACCATCACATTATGAGAATTTTAACCTCGACAAAAAACGTTTTCTTAACATTAACAATGTTCACATTAGCATATAATATTGATGCTCAAAGTCAAAATTTAACACTGAATCAAGATCCTAAATTCGAGCAGTTATTGAACGAAAAACGCAAATTTAACACAGCAATAAGTACAAATGATTCTTATAGAATTCAAATTTTCAGCGGTAAGAGCGACGAAGCAAAAAAGACACTTTCTGACTTTAAACGAGAATACACAAACATAGACGGCACAATAATCTTCAACACCCCGAATTACAAGGTAATTGTTGGAAATTTTAAAACAAGAATAGAAGCAGAAAAGAATTTAGCCGATATTAGAAAAAAGTACAAAAGCGTCTTTTTACTTAAACCAGGAAAATAATTAAAATAACAAACAAGAAGAAAAAGCAGGATCTATATCCTGCTTTTTTTTTATGGATTAAAAATCGATTTTAGAATACAAAAATGAGCAAAAACATTAAAAATCATCTCTACAAACAGCACAAAAGTCCGACTATAACATCATTTAATCAATAGAAAAAGCATCTAAATATTCCTTATTCAGTTCAAAAATTACTCGATCCATCTTCTCATAATTCAAAAATGTAAACCCAAAGAAAAACATAATCACATTAAAAAGCACAACCAAGCAATCAAGAAACTGAAATATACACCAACAAAAAAGCCTCAATTTTCATTGAGGCTTTTATATCATTTCAAAATAAGACCAACTAAGCAGAGATTTTTTTACAGCAATGCATGTTTAAAACTTACACTCCAACCATCAATTCTCAAAACTTAATTAATTTACCACTTTTATTCCATTTGCTAAAAAACGCACTTCTTCTTTCGGCGAAGTAATAGCATCAATTTCAGCTTTTGATTTTTTAGCATCTTTTGCATAATGTTTCAATTCATCAACAGATGTCACTTTTCTCTCGGCATTGCCTTCCAAAACCACATTTTTACCTTTCAATGCAGTCGGAACAAAAAATGCATAATCTTTCATTTTTACAAAGAAAGCAGAACCATCTTCCGTTTTTAAAGTCAGCCAGCATCCTCTCTTTTCACAAACATCTGTCACTTCTCCCTTTACCGAGACACTTTCTGCTTTTTTAGTTTTCTCTAATTCACTTTCCAATTTAGCTACAGTAATCGCTTTACTTACAGAAACAGTAGAAACATCTGCTCCGTAGTAATCTCCTACTAATGCATTACCTGCTGGTGGAGCAGGTTTTTCTACAGCTTCCTGCGAAAATGATAAAGTAGAAAAACCTACTAAAAAAAGAATGGTATATATTGATAATCGTTTCATATTTAAATAATTTATTATCAAAAATAATATTAAAATTCGAAATAGAACACGCTTCACACAAATACTGCATTTTATTCAGAGCTATTAAAATCAATTTCAGAAACTTCCTTTTTAACAGCTTCCATATCTATTTGAAAAGCCGGATTAGCAAAAAGACATTCAACAGTTGCTTTCCCCATAATTCTTCCCATCTCCACATCACTATGCCAATGCGCATTGCAAATTATACGGCTCTCCCCAAAATCATGTCCTCTTTTTAATATCTCTTCTTTATTATTGGGAAAAATTTCAATTAATATCAGCGACCATGCACTGCCAACAGCAGCATGACCAGATGGAAAAGAACCTACTTTCTTCAACACTTCCTCCTTATCTGGCGTACAAGTTTTTTGATTATTAACCACAAACGGACGCATACGATTATAATAATTCTTGGCCGCGTAAGTCGAAAGTCCGGCATCGGTCATTACTCTTCGCATAAGCGTATAAAGCTTAGGCGTTGTCTGCTCATTAATCTCAATTCCCAAAGCAGACTCAAAACATTTGGCTGCTATTGGAAAAGACAAATCTGCATCGCTGGCCGCTTTTAAAAAGCGACTTTTATCACTAGACTCAACAGCTCTTTTTGCATATTCCAAATCCATTTGATATGCTTGAGAGGTAATATCAGGAGGCGGTGACAGTAACACTAAACTATCCGGAATTTCTTCTTCAGATAAATACCCATACAATAAACCCGGCATAATTGCTCTAAGCTCTTCAACAGTTGTAAATTTAGAAATAACATTATTACGCTTAAATCTTTTATCAACAAGCGTTTTAATCATCTGAATTATTTTTGATCCCATATCCGACTTTCATATAAACTTCTACATAAAACTGCTGTCCTCAAAATTGCAATCAATCCACTATCATCTTTTACCAAATAGATACTCTCGCAATCAATTCAGCATCAAAAAACCAAGCAAAGAAATAAATAATTCAGAAATCAAAACCCATCTGTTTTTCAATATTGTGTTTCAAATTATAAAATGCAACCTATTAATTACTCAATACTAAAATATACTAAACAAAAAAAATCCCGATTACTCGGGATTTTTTATAAACTAAAATATATTAAATTTTATTTCAATTTCTTTTTAATTGCTACTTCGTGGTAAGCTTCAATAACATCATTCATTTCGATATCATTAAATCCTTTAATTTGAATACCACAATCGTAACCTTTACTAACTTCTTTAACATCGTCTTTGAAACGTTTTAAAGCAACTAACTCACCTGTGTGTACTACAACTCCATCTCTAATAACTCTAATTTTAGAGCTTCTTAAGATCTTACCATCTGTTACCATACAACCAGCGATTGAACCCACTTTAGAAATTTTGAAAATCTCACGGATTTCTGCAGTTCCTAAAATTTCTTCTTTCATTTCAGGAGCTAACATTCCTTCCATCGCATCTTTCAAGTCATCGATAGCAGCGTAAATGATAGAGTAATAACGGATATCGATTTCTTCTTTATCAGCAAGCTGTCTTGCATTTCCAGCAGGACGAACATTAAATCCGATAATGATTGCATCAGATGCAGAAGCCAGCATAACGTCAGTTTCTGTAATTGCACCAACTCCTTTATGGATGATATTAATTTGAATTTCTTCAGTAGAAAGTTTAGAGAACGAATCTGATAATGCTTCAACAGATCCATCAACGTCTCCTTTAAGGATAACATTTAATTCTTTAAACTGACCAAGAGCAATACGACGTCCAATTTCGTCAAGTGTAATATGACGTTGTGTACGTACTGATTGTTCACGCATTAATTGAGAACGTTTAGATGCAATTTGTTTTGCTTCTTTTTCGTCTTCGAACACATTGAACTTATCACCCGCTGTAGCAGCTCCATCTAAACCTAAAACAGATACCGGAGTTGAAGGACCTGCTTCTAAAACAGTATGCCCTCTTTCATCATGCATTGCTTTAACTTTTCCATGGTGTTTACCTGCAAGCATATAATCTCCAATTTTTAAAGTTCCATGTTGAACTAAAATTGTAGAAACATATCCTTTTCCTTTATCTAAGAAAGCTTCAACTACAGTTCCTTGTGCTGCTTTATTTGGGTTTGATTTTAAATCTAAAATCTCAGCCTCTAATAAAACTTTTTCAAGTAATTCTTTCACACCTAATCCTGTTTTAGCAGAAATATCATGTGATTGAATTTTACCTCCCCAATCTTCAACAAGTAAATTCATACCTGCTAGTCTTTCTTTAATTTTATCAGGGTTAGCATTTGGCTTATCCACTTTATTGATTGCAAATATAATTGGCACATTAGCCGCTTGCGCGTGGCTAATCGCCTCTTTTGTTTGCGGCATGATATCATCATCCGCAGCAATTACAATAATAGCAATATCTGTAACCTGAGCTCCACGTGCACGCATCGCGGTAAACGCCTCGTGACCCGGAGTATCTAAGAATGCAATTTTTTGACCGTTGTCAAGAGTTACTCCATAAGCTCCAATGTGCTGTGTAATACCTCCAGACTCACCAGCGATAACATTTTCTTTACGAATATAATCCAGTAAAGATGTTTTACCGTGGTCAACGTGACCCATTACAGTAACAATTGGTGCTCTGGTTACTAAATCTTCTTCTTTATCTTCAACAACCTCGATTGCTTCTTCGATATCAACTGTTATAAATTCAACTTCATAACCAAACTCATCAGCAACGATTGTTAATGTTTCAGCATCTAAACGCTGATTCATCGTTACCATAATACCAAGAGACATACAAGTTCCAATTACTTTCGTAATAGGCACATCCATCATGATTGCAATTTCACCTACAGTAACGAATTCTGTAACCTTAATAGTTTTACTTCCTTCGTCAAGAGCTCTTTGTTCATCATCAGATTTCTGACGGTGCGTTTCTCTCTTATCTCTTCTGTATTTGGCAGCTTTAGATTTACCACCTTTACCTTGAAGTTTTTCAAGAGTTTCTCTAATTTGGTTTTTTACTTCTTCTTCAGTAGGCTCAACTTTTGCTACAATTGCAGGACGGTTTCCTTTTACGAAACCAGGTCTTGAACTTCTGTTAGCATTAAATCCTCCGCCTCCTGTATTTGGAGTAATTTTATTAGGATTTGGTGTTCCAGGCGCATTTCCTGTTGCAGGTTTTGGCGCACCCGGCGTACCAGGTTTAGGAGCAATTCTTTTACGCTTGTTTTTATTCGCGTTATTATTGTTTCCAGCTCCTGGTGCTCCTGGTTTATTAGGAGTGATTTTTGGATCTTCTTTTTTCTTTTTAGGCTTATTAAATTGAGATAAATCAATTGTTTGTCCTGTAAGAGTAGTTCCAGATAATTTTTGATATTGAGTAGTGATCGTTTCCTCTGCAGTTGTAGGATCCGTTGAAACAATCGGCTCCTGAGCTGTTTTAGAATTCTCTGCTTTTACTTCTTTTTTCTCTGTTGTAATAATAGGTTTTTCTACCTTTTTCTCTTCAGAAACCACCGGTGCCACTACTGGCTCAGATACCGCTGGTGCTTCTTTTTGAACAGGCTTTTCTGGTTGAGATGGAGTAACAGATTTAGGCTCTTCAGCTTTAACTGGCTCTTCTTGAGAAACAGCAGCAGGTTTCTTTGGATTTAAATCAATTTTTCCAACTTGAACAGGCCCTGTTACAACAGCTCTCGCTTTAATGATTTCTTGTTGTTTCTGACGTTCTTCGTCTTGTCTGCGTTTGTCCTCAATTTCTTTCTCGCGCTCAACACGCAATGCTTCTTTTTCTTTTCTTTTCTCTTCTCCTACTTCTTTAGAAGCTTCCTTATTCCCCCTATCGCCCGCAAATTGGCTTTGCAGGATATTAAATTCACTGCCAGAAATTTTAGCATTTGGATTTGCATCAATAGCAATTCCCTTATCTTTTAGATAATCAACAGCTCTTTCTAACGAGATATTTAATTCCCTTAAAACCTTGTTTATTCTTATTACTCTCTCTTCAGACATATAACCTTTTTATTATTACCTTTTTCGTTGTGTTGTTAGAGTAGATAACTAGCTATCAAACTCTTCTTTTAGTATTTTCATAACATCAAGAATTGTTTCCTCTTCTAAGTCTGTTCTTCTTACTAAATCTTCTACCTCTTGTTTTAAAATACTTCTAGCCGTATCTAAACCAATTTTTGCAAATTCTTCGATAACCCAGCCTTCGATTTCATCTGAAAACTCTGTTAATTCAACATCGTCGTCGTCTTCACCATTTGCAGTGTCACCTTCTCTGATTACATCTAATTCATAACCCGTTAACTGACCAGCCAGTTTAATATTATGACCTCCTCTACCAATTGCTTTAGAAACTTCTTCTAATTTCAAGAAAACTTCGGCTCTTTTATTTTCTTCATCAATTTTGATTGAAGAAACTTTAGCAGGGCTTAATGCTCTTGTAATAAACAATTGAATATTGTTTGTATAATTAATTACGTCGATATTCTCGTTTCCTAATTCACGAACGATTCCATGAATACGAGATCCTTTCATACCAACACAAGCTCCAACAGGATCGATTCTATCATCATAAGAATCTACAGCAACTTTTGCTTTTTCTCCCGGAATACGAACTACATTTTTAACTGTAATCAAACCGTCGAATACTTCAGGAATTTCTTGTTCAAATAATTTCTCTAAAAACTTCTCAGAAGTTCTAGACATAATAATCTGTGGTTTGTTTCCTTTTAATTCAACGCTTTCAATAATTCCACGAACATTATCTCCTTTACGGAAAAAGTCAGATGGAATTTGTTTTTCTTTTGGAAGCACAATCTCGTTTCCTTCGTCGTCTACTAAAATAACAACTCTAGGTCTAACGTGGTGCACTTCGGCAGTATATATATCACCAATAATATCTTTAAATTGCTTATAAAGATTTGTATTATCGTGTTCGTGAATTTTAGATATTAAGTTTTGACGCAAAGCCAAGATAGCTCTTCTTCCTAAATCAATCAATTTTACCTCTTCAGAAACTTCCTCACCAATTTCAAAATCCGCCTCGATCATTCTTGCTTCAGTCAAAGTAATTTCTTCGTTCTCAAAATCAAGATCTTCATCAGCAACGATAACTCTTCTTCTCCATATCTCCATATCTCCTTTATCAGGATTTATAATGATATCGAAATTATCATCAGAACCGTATTTTTTCTTCAATGCATTTCTAAACACGTCCTCTAAAATTGCCATAAGCGTTACACGATCAATAAGTTTATTATCTTTAAACTCTGAGAATGAATCGATTAATGCTAAATTTTCCATGCGAATTCTTTAATTAAAATGTTACTGTAACAACTGCCTCTTTAATCTCTGTATAAGGTATTTGTTGTTCTTTTTGAACTGTTTCTTTTCCTTTTCCTACTTTTTTCGGTTCTCTTGCCTCCCAAGACAAAATTATAAAAACATCGTTAGCTTCTACTAATTCTGCTTCAATTTTTTCATTATTTGTAGTAACAATCAACGTTCTACCAATATTTTTCTTGTATTGTCTTATTAATTTTAAAGGAGAACCTACTCCAACCGATGCTACTTCAAGCGAAAAATCCTGCTCTTCACGATCCAGATTATTCTCGATTGCACGACTAATGTCAATACAATCCTGAAGCGCCACTCCATTATCTCCGTCTAAACCAACACTAATCTTGAAAGAATCCGAAACAGCAAGATCAATCAAAAAGATCGATGGCTTTTCCAGAAGAGCTTCTGTAATTAATTCGTTTACTTTTTCCTTAAATGTCATAATTTTATAAAAAGAGGGGACACTTAGTCCCCTCATTATTTAGATTTTAATAAATAACGGTGCAAATATAGTGATTTTTTTATAAATCAAATAAATAGATTGCTGCAAAAATATTCCTTATCTTTATTAGACCAAAGATTAACGATTTTTTAAACCCCTTAACTCTAAAATCATGAAACGAATTTTAGTACCTACCGATTTTTCAGAACACGCCGAACACGCCTTAAAAGTTGCTGCACAAATCGCCAGAAAAAACAGTTCTGAAATCATTATTTTACACATGCTCGAATTACCGCAGCAAACAAACGACGCCATATTTGGCGGTGTAAGCATTCCGGAAACCATGCTTTTTATGCAAAAAGCAAACGAAATGCTGGATAAAATATCACAAAGTTCATTTTTAGAAGGTATTTCGGTTACAGAATTTGTAAAAATGGACAAACCAATTCACGGAATCACCCAAATAAGCAAAGAACAGGACATCGATTTAATCGTAATGGGTTCACACGGATCTTCAGGTGTTGAAGAATTACTTATTGGGTCAAATACCGAAAAAGTAGTTCGAAATTCAGAAATTCCGGTTCTTGTTATCAAAAAAGACATCCCAGATTTCAAGGTTGAAAATATAGTTTTCGCATCTGACTTTACCGAAGAAACTAAAAAACCTTTTGAAAAACTTTTAAATTTTACAAAATATTTTGACGCAAAAATCCACTTAGTTTCAATTTGCACACCAAACAGTTTTAAGCCGACACATATTACAGAAAAAGCAATCGAAGATTTTACAAAAGGATTCAATCTTTCTAATTTCTCTACACATATTTACAATGACACTAATATTGAAAAAGGAATTATCAATTTTTCAAACAGCATAAATGCAGATGTTATTGGAATGTGCACACACGGAAGAACCGGTTTTGCTCATTTCTTTAACGGAAGCATCAGCGAAGGACTAGTAAATCATGCCGTAAGACCTGTAATAACCCTTAAGATCTAAATCAGAATTTGTATTTAAAAAGAAAACTTTTAAACTTTAAATTTAATCCATAAAAAAAGCCTCTCAATTGAGAGGCTTTTT
>NZ_JBXAQY010000002.1:481410-840187 GCF_058807735.1 Flavobacterium sp. GW821-FHT12A05
ATGTTGGTCTACTAGGACTCGAACCTAGAAAGACTGCACCAAAAACAGTTGTGTTACCATTACACCATAGACCAGCAATGCTGTTAAGCGGGTGCAAAATTAAACCTTTATTTAGTTTATGCAAATTTTTTAGCGATTTTTTTTCGCATAAAAAAAAGCCTCTCATTTCTGAGAGGCTTTTTATGTTGGTCTACTAGGACTCGAACCTAGAAAGACTGCACCAAAAACAGTTGTGTTACCATTACACCATAGACCAGCAGTGCTGTTAAGCGAGTGCAAATTTAAGGTTTTATTTAGTTTGCGCAAACTTTTTGATCAAAAAAAATCAAAAAAAATGTTTTTTTTCACTTTAAAATCACAACCATTCTCAAAAACACCTTATAACCAACACATTAATCTTAACACATAGTTTTATAGAATTTTTTGTTAATGCTCGTTTCTTTACATAAAAAAACATTTTCTTTGTAGGATTGAAAACATACAAAATTTTAACACCTAAATATGGCACAATTCAATTTCAATAAATGGAATACAATTATTGGTTGGTTTGCATTTGCAATCGCTTTAATTACTTACACACTAACTGTTGAACCTACAATGAGCTTTTGGGATTGTGGCGAGTACATTGCCACAGCAGCTAAACTTGAAGTTGGCCACCCTCCCGGAGCACCTTTATTCCAAATGATGGGCGCATTCTTTGCCATGTTTGCAATAGATGCCCAGCATGTAGCCGTAATGGTTAATATGATGTCTGTTTTTTCTAGCGCATTTACAATTTTATTCATGTTTTGGTCTTCTTCTATGATTTTAAAGAAAATCGTGGCTCGTTTTGCCGATATTGACCAAAACAATTCAATTGTTATTTTAGGAAGTTCTTTCGTTGGAGCTTTAGCTTATACTTTCTCTGACAGTTTCTGGTTTAATGCTGTCGAGGCCGAAGTTTACGCAATGGCTTCTCTTTTAATCGCATTACTTTTCTGGCTTGGATTACGCTGGGAACAAGATATGGACAAACCAAAAGGCAACAAATGGTTATTAATCATTTCTTTGGTTGTTGGTCTTTCTTTTGGAGTTCACTTTATGGCTTTATTAACCATTCCTTCAATTGGATTTCTTTATTATTTTAAACATTACGAAAAAGTTACCATCAAAAACTTCCTTATCGCAAATGTTGTTGTAATTGGAATTTTGTTGTTTATCTTCAAATTATTACTGCCTTTAACAATGGCATTCTTTGGTAAAACCGAAATATTCATGGTCAATAGTTTAGGATTGCCATTTAATTCCGGAACTATTTTTGTGACCTTATTATTAATTGCTTTTTTCTATTTCGGATTAAAATTCACCAAGCAAAAAGGATTAATTTTCTATAACACTATCATCCTTTGTACCTTATTTATATTAATTGGTTTCTCTACCTGGATGATGCTTCCTGTTCGTGCAAATGCCAATACAGTAATTAATGAAAATAAACCATCAGATGCTGCCGAGGTTTTAGCCTACTACAATCGTGAACAATATGGTGTAAATCCATTATTCTACGGTCCTCAGTATACTGAAGTTTTTGCCGGTCTTGATGCTAAAACTCCGTATTTAGACAAGAAACCTAACTACGAAAGAGACGATAAAACTGGTAAATACATCATTACCAATAACTATAAAAATGCAGAACAAAACAGCGACGACAATCAAAAAGCAATTCTGCCAAGAATGTGGAGTACCGAAACCGGACACATTCAAAACTACATCAGCTTTACAAATCCGCCAAAATTCAGAATCAATCCTAATTATGATTACGAAGATGATTTAGGAAAATACGGAATCGATGCCAGCCAGTTAAGCGAAGAAGAATACAACAAGGCTATAGCACAACTTCGTAACGAAGTTGAAAAAACAGTTTCTGAATTCAGACATGCATTTGCTCAAAAACAAATCGACAACGAAGGTTATGTAAAATTCTTAAAAAGCTACGGCGAATATTTAATTATCGAAAAACCTACCACGGTTGATAATTTCAGTTTTATGTTCGAATACCAATTTGGATATATGTACTGGAGATATTTAATGTGGAATTTCGTTGGACGCCAAAGCGATGTTCAAGGAAAATACGACAACTTAGACGGAAACTGGATCAGCGGTATCAAAGCTTTAGATTCACTTCATTTAGGTTCACAAGACAATTTACCATCTGACGTTTTAAATAATAAAGGAAGAAACGTTTACTTTTTCCTTCCGTTCATCTTAGGTTTAATTGGATTAATGTACCATGCTAATAAAGATCTTAAAAGTTTTTATGTGCTTTTAGCTTTATTCTTATTCACTGGAATTGCGCTGAAAATTTACCTTAACGAAAGACCTTTTGAACCTCGAGAAAGAGATTATGCTCTTGTAGGATCATTTTATGTCTTTGCCATCTGGATAGGTTTTGGAGTTTATTCTTTATACGAAAGCCTTCAAAAATACATTGCTCCAAAAATTGCAGGACCAGCTATTATTGCTGCAAGTTTATTAGCTGCACCAGTTTTAATGGCATCTCAAAACTGGGATGATCACGACAGATCTAACAGATATACAGCTGTTGCAATGGCAAAAGCATACTTGAGTTCATGCGATAAAGATGCGATTTTATATACCATTGGAGACAACGATACCTTCCCGCTCTGGTATGCACAGGAAATTGAGCATTTCAGAACCGATGTTAAGATCGTAAACACCAGTCTTTTCATGACGGATTGGTATATCGACCAGATGAAAGCAAAATCATACGAATCTGACCCTCTGCCAATATCATTTACACACGATCAATATGTTGGGGATAAACTAGATTATGTAGCTCATATTCCAAAAATTGAAACACGTTGGAACATTAAAGATTTTATTGATTTTATTAAAAATCCAAAATCGACTGTAGGTTTACAAAATGGGCAGACTATCCATTTTTATCCAACAAATAAAATTAGAGTTAACGTTGATAAAAACACCATTATCAAGAACAAAGTAGTGAACGCCAGATATAATGATTCAATTGTTCCGTATATGGATATTGACATTAAAGGAAGTGCTCTTTACAAAAACAGATTAATGATGCTTGACATCTTGGCTAATAACAACTGGAAACGTCCAATTTACTTTAGCGGAGGAGCTTTTGATGATGAAGATTATTTATGGCTGAAAGACTATCTGCAATTAGACGGTATGGTTTACAAATTAGTTCCTATTAAAAACACGCCTTCTAAAAATGGCGGACCAATGGATATGGGGCAAATTGATGCCGATAAAATGTATGATATCGTAATGAAATGGGATTGGGGTAACAGCGAAAGCGAAAAAATCTATCACGATCCGGAAACAAGAAGAAACAGTATTACGTACCGTACCAACTTATCTCGTTTAATGAACGAGCTTATTGCCGAAGATAAAATTGATAAGGCTAAAAATGTTATCAATCTGGCAATGACAAAAATGCCTGTAGATAAATACGGTTACTACTCTTTAGTTGAACCATTTGCCGGAGGTTATTATAAAGTTGGAGAAACTGCCAAAGCACACGCTTTATTAGACAAGCTGGTTAATAAATACAGAGAAAATCTGGATTATTATAAAACTTTAAGCGGTTCAGATCAAACTGATTTAGCAATTGATATCATTACCGATATTGAGCGTTACAGAAGCTTATTACATGTTATGAAAGAAAACAACGACAAAGCTTTCTACGAAAAACACAAAACAACATTCAACACTTATGTGAACATTTTTGAGCGTTTTGGACGCGAAAAGGAATAACATAATATACGAAAATTATATTGATTAAAAAAATGCAGTGCTTCTTGATAAAAAGCGCTGCATTTTTTATTTTTACGTATCGTTAAATCAGTTAAAATGAGCTTCTATTGGGTAAAAACTAATTCATTCATTAAAAAGGTATTTTCTAAATATTGTTGGGATATTCCAAACAACGAAAAGAAAATATACTTAACGTTTGATGACGGCCCTACTCCAGAGATTACAGACTGGGTTTTATCTGAATTAAAAAAGTTTGATGCAAAAGCCACTTTCTTCTGCATTGGAAAAAACATTAAGGCCAATTTATCTTTATTCGAGAAATTAATTACAGACGGCCACTCTATTGGAAACCACACCATGAACCACGTAAATGGCTGGAAAATCCATACTAATGAGTATATCGAAAATGTAAATAATTGCGCAAAAGTACTGGAAGAAGAAATAAACACCAATCGTTTATTGTTCCGTCCGCCGTATGGAAAAATCAAAAAAGCACAATCTAAAATTTTACGAAAACTAGGCTATAAGATCGTTATGTGGGATGTTTTAAGTGCCGATTTCGACCAAAGTATAACGCCCGAAAAATGCCTTGAAAATGTTACTAAAAATGTAAAATCAGGAAGCGTAATTGTATTTCATGACAGCATAAAAGCATCACCAAATTTAAAATTCGCCCTGCCAAAAACACTGCATTTTTTAAAAGAAAATGGGTATAAGTTTGATATCATCCACTAGAACCTGAACAATATCTTATTTTAGAAGTTTTTATACGTCGAATTGTTCCTGAACAATTCCTATAAGAGTATTTGCATCAAGTTCTCCGGATTGTCTCCAGATCATTTGTCCTTCCTTGTATATCATTAAAGTCGGAAGGCCTTTAATTCGTAATGCTTCGGCTAATTCTTGATTTTTATCGACATCAATTTTAATTACCTTAGCCTTATCGCCAAGTGCCGCCGCAACATCCTTAATTACCGGATGCATCAATACTGATGATTCGTTCCAATCTGTGTAGAAGTCAATTAACACTGGAACCTGAGCATTTATAAGTTCTCCAAATTTTGACATAAAACCAAAAATTTAATTCTTTTAATCTATTAAAAAGAGATAATTAATACAAATGTAGCATTTTTAACGAATTAAGCCACATTCTCGCCTTTTTTTAGTTCAATCACAGTGATTTCAGGCATAATACCAACTCTTCCGGGATAAGCATGAAAACCAAACCCTCGGTTTACATAAACGTACCTTCCGGCCTCTTCGTATAATCCCGCCCATTGTTTGTAAATATATTGGGCAAGACTCCATTTAAAATAACCCGGAATTTCAATTCCAAACTGCATTCCGTGTGTGTGGCCTGCTAAAGTTAAATGGAAGTTTTTAGGATGTTTTTTTACTTCATATTCCCAATGGCTTGGATCGTGGCTCATTAAAACCTTAAAATCATCTTTATGAAGATTCTCTGAAGCTTTATTTAAATCGCCTGCTTTTTTAAAATTAGCTCCCCAGTTTTCAACACCTACCAAAGCAATTTTATCCGCCCCTTTATGAATGTATTTATTTTCATTCAGCATTAAGTCGAAACCTATTTTACCATAAAGGCTTTTAATTTCGGCAAAATTTTCATCTTTTTCTTTTTCAGAAGGCCAGGTTACATATTCCCCGTAATCATGATTTCCTAAAACAGCAAATTTCCCGTATTTGTATTCTTTTATTCTATTAAAAGTTTCCAGCCACGGATGCATTTCTTTTGCATGCGTATTTACAATATCTCCGGTAAACAAAATCATGTCTGCTTCCTGATCGTTAATTAAATCAATTGCATAATTAATTTTCTCAGGATTATCAAAACTGCCACTGTGAACATCTGAAATCTGCGTTATTTTAAAACCGTCAAATTCATCCGGAAGATCCGGAAAATATACCGTTTGCTTAAATACTTTAAAATTATATTTTCCTTCAAAAATTCCGTAAATCAAAGACAAGAAAGGAACTGCAGCTAAACCTAAAGCGATCTGGCTTACAAACTTTCGTCTCTCCGGCATCATCTCTTTTCGAGGTGCATTATAAATAAAATAATTTAAGATACTTGCCCCTATTCTAATAATATCTTCTCCAAACATTACTAAGGTAAGAACAATTTTTGGCACATACACCAAAAGCATCAACCCTGTAGTAAACATAAATTGTTTAGTTTGTCCTACAGAACGGTCAACCTGAGAAAATGAATAGACAATAAATAGCAGAATAAGCAGACTTATAACCTGATAACTAACTAAAACCCATCTAATTTTAATTAAAGTGCGAAAGGCTTGATAGGAATAGAACTCAATAAATATAAAAAGAGCACATAGAATTACAAAACGAAGGATCATTATTTACAGTTTTAAGCAAAGTAACAAAGAAAGGAAATTTTATCGCTTTTTATTATCAAAAATTTAACTCAAAAATAGTAAAAGCCGACAGATTTCTCTATCAGCTTTTACAACCAAATTATTTAAAACCTTTAGTCTACAACTAAGCCTATTACTAAACTTATATCGTGTTATTTTTGCGCTTTTGCAGCTTCTGGCTTAGCCTCAGCTTTTTTCGCTTTTTTATCTGCTTTTTTATCTTTTTTAGGAGCTTTTGCTTCTTTTGCCGGCGCTGCTTGAGCTGGAGTTGTTTGAGCACTTACCATTGCAGTTGTTCCTAAAACTGCTACTGCTAATAAAACTAATTTTTTCATGATTGTAGATTTTTGATTATTATTTCATTATTTATACCTCAAAGATATAATCAGTAAATGAAGACAAAATGAAGATTGGATCAATCTGAAAAAATTAACACTTAATTGTGTTTTGAGGTCTCTGGAAACAACAAAGTAAAAGTTGTTCCTTCGTTTATAACAGAGTCAACTTTAATTTCAATATGATGAAAACCTGCAATACTTTTGGCAATAGCAAGTCCCAGCCCCTGACCCTCCTGATCTGAACTTACTCTGGCAAAACGGTTAAAGATGTTTTCGATTTGAGATTCGCTTAAACCAATTCCGGAATCTGCAATTGAAATAAAATAATGATTATGCAAAAAGCCGTCAGAAACCATAATATTTCCATCGGGTTTATTATACTTAATCGCATTGGTAACCAAATTATAAATCAGAATATGAATTAAAGTTTTATTTCCGGTAAAGGCAAAATCATGTTCTATAGTATTAACGAACTGAATGCCTTTGTCCTCAATACGATCCTGAAGATCTTCCTGAAGATCATTTATTATTTCTTTCAGACAAATATTTTCGTTAGCCGCGTATTGATTGTTTTCAATTCGTGAAATCAGCAATAGATTATTGATAATTTTTTTCAGCATATCCAATGTCTTTAAAGAACCCGCAATTTTATCTACCGCATTATCATCCAAAGAATCATTTTGAAGTAAATTTTCGAGTTTATTTTTTAATAAAGCAATTGGCGTAAGCAATTCATGAGAAACATTAGATATAAATTGTTTTTCTTTTTTAAAAAGTTCTCCGATACGATCCATCATTTGGTTTAAAACCAAATCTAATTCTCTAAAATCTCTCGACTTTGCATTTATAGGTGTATGATCAAAAACTTCAGGCTCATTGACCCGCCTTATTTTAGTATCGATAATTTTATAGAATGGTTTCAGCAAATATTCGATATAAAAAGTATCTGCCAAAAAAGTGACTAAAAGAATTACAACCAAAACCACAATAATAAACAGCTTAATAATAAAAGTAAGGTCTTTTACTTCGCTCAAACTGCTTCCTATTTCGAGTTGGTAATTTACATTTCCATAGGTAAAATGATGCTGCAGGATTCGGTATTCATTTTCCTCTCCTTCAATAATTCTATATTCGTTACTAAAAGTTGTTCTTTTCTTATGAGGATTTAAAGAAGCCTTAGAAAGCACTAAAAACTCGCTGTGAAGTGTAGAAAACTGCGAATAGGTTTCGGTAGAATCGTCTTCATTTTCAATAAAATCATTAATTTCCTGTTGATTTAAGTGATCAATGAATTTTGTTTTCTTTTCAATCAATCCATTATTAATATGCCTGTAAACCACATTTTCGACCAAAATAGGAAGCATAAGCCATAAAACCAAAATAACCAACAATCTTGTTAGTGCATTAAATATGGCCAATTGATGTTTTATCTTCACAAAAATCTATTTATTCATTAATACGATAACCCACATTTCGAACGGTTTCAAACCAATCGATCGCAGTATGTTTGTCTAATTTTTTTCGAAGATTTCGAACATGTACATCTATAAAATTAGAATCGGAATTGATCTCGAGAATATCTCCCCAAATATGTTCTGTTAACTGCAGTCTGGTAATTACCCTGTTTTTGTTTAAAACCAAATACTGAAAAATATCAAATTCTTTTTTGGTTAAACTTACCGGCACTTCGTTAAAACTCACTTTATAATCCTGAAGCTGTAATAAGAATCCGTGAATGCTTAAATTATTTAAAGTAAATCCATGAATACGTCGAATTACAGCAAACAATCTCGCCGCCAGTTCTGTCAAGGCAAAAGGTTTGGTTAAATAATCATCGGCACCTAAATGAAGTCCGTTTATTCTATCGTCCAGTTCCCCTCTCGCCGTTAGTACAATTACCGCAATTTTAGATTTTGTTTTTCTAATGGTCCGCAAAACCTCAAAACCATCTCCGTCAGGCAAACCCAGATCAAGCAGCATAACATCATAATCATTACTTCCAAACTCCTCAAGAGCATCGGCACAATTATTTGCAATTTTACAAATATAACCCGCATTGCACAGAAAGTCGTAAACCTCTACAGCAAGTTCCTTATTATCTTCAACAATCAAAACGTTCATAAACATGGCTTTTAAGCGTTACTAAAATTAATGAATTATCAAAAGTCCTGTCACGCATTATTAAAAAATTAACGAATAAAAAAAAGCTGACAAATTTCTTCATCAGCTTCCTTCAATCGCATTCTTCATAATCATTATTCCTGTTTTGCCTTCGTTACAATGCTTCGAAAACAAAACGAGAGTAATTGTTATTTTTTCACGGCTGCGGTTTCTTCTTTTGGAGTTTCAGCTTTTGCTTTTTTATTTGCTTTGTGATGGTGTTTTGTAGCTTTCACCTCTTTCGCAGGAGCTGCTTGAGCTGGAGTTGTTTGTGCACTTACCATTGCAGTTGTTCCTAGAACCGCTGCTGCTAATAAAACTAATTTTCTCATGACTTTAAATTTTTAAATTAATTAACCTTTATACCTAAATTATTTTTTTGTTTATTTTTTTACTTTTGCTGTTTCCGCTTTTGGAGCTTCACTTTTTTCTGATTTTACTTTTTTATCAGATTTGCTTTTTGGATGTTTTGTGGCTTTTACTTCTTTTGCAGAAACTGTTTTACCATCTTTTGCAGGAAACGCATGAACCATTGCGCTTGTTCCCAAAACTGCCACTAATAACATCAATAAATTTCTCATGATTTCTAAGATTTAAATTAAATACCTTTTATTTTACAGATCAAAAGTACCCTCACAAAATGAAGACAGAATGAAGAAAAGCCTGAATAAAAAATTTTAACTTGATATTAACGCTTCGCGGGTTTTCTACCATATAAGGTATATAAGTTCATTTAAACATTCACCAATAATCATATTATAATGAATATGAGGCGTACTGCAGTGCACCTCTACAGGTTACACATCGCTAAATTGAACTTATATACCTTATATGGTAAAAAATTTCTTTTTTGATTAATTTTTGAGACCTCAATTGTTTATTTTTACAGACTAATAATTTTTATATGTCGACTCAAAAACGCCTTTTTCTTCTAGATGCTTATGCATTAATTTTTCGCGGCTATTATGCCTTTATAAAAAACCCGCGAATTAACTCAAAAGGAATGGATACATCTGCAATTATGGGTTTTATGAACTCACTTTTAGATGTTATTAAAAGAGAAAAACCAGATCATTTGGCCGTTGCTTTTGATAAAGGCGGAAGCCACGTAAGAACCGAAATGTTCGTTGAATATAAAGCCAACCGCGATGCAACGCCGGAAGCTATTAAAATTGCCGTGCCGTATATTCAGGAATTATTAAAAGCCATGCACATTCCTATTATTGAAATAGAAGGCTGTGAAGCCGATGATTTAATTGGAACAATTGCCAAACAAGCCGAAAAACAAAATTATAAGGTTTACATGGTAACACCTGATAAGGATTTTGCGCAATTGGTTTCTGAAAATATATTTATGTACAAACCAGCCCGAATGGGTAACGGAATCGAAATTTGGGGAATTCCTGAGGTATTAGCAAAATTTGAAATCGAAAGACCTGAGCAGGTAATAGATTTTCTTGGAATGATGGGTGACGCCGTAGATAATATTCCGGGATTACCCGGAGTTGGTGAAGTGACTGCCAAAAAATTCCTGAAAGAATTTGGAACCATGGAAAACCTTTTAGAAAATACCCATTTGCTAAAAGGAAAAATGAAAGAGAATATCGAAGCCAACAAAGAGAAAGGTATTTTATCTAAAAAACTGGCAACCATTATTTGCGACTGTGATGTTGTATTTAATGAAGACGACTATGAACTTTCGCGCCCTGATATCGAAAAAACCGATGCTATTTTTCAGGAATTAGAGTTTAGAAGAATGGCCGAACAGTTTGATAACTTGTTTAAAGTGGGAGGCGGAAATGAATTAGCTTCAACTCCGGCTCAAGATGCCAAACTATACAAAAAACCACAACCAAAGAACGAAGACCAATTTGATCTTTTTGGCGGAGACGGCACAACTCTTGACGAAAGCGCCGAAGCAGCGAGAAATTCATTTTATAATACCTTAGAAAATACAGAACATTCGTATCAGACTATTCAGGGAGATTTAGGAATTAAACTGCTTTTACAAAATTTACAAAAACAAACTTCTGTATGTTTTGATACCGAAACTACAGGAATTGACGCTTTGCACGCAGAACTTGTGGGAATGTCTTTCTCTTATGAAAAAGGAAAAGCCTTTTATGTTCCGTTTCCGGAAAGTCAGGAAGAAGCAAAAATTTTAGTAGACAAATTTGTTCCGTTTTTTGAAAATGAAAACATCGAAAAAATTGGACAGAATTTAAAATACGATTTAAAAATCCTTGCTAATTACGGCGTTACGGTAAAAGGAAAACTTTTTGACACCATGATTGCGCATTATTTGATTAATCCGGATATGCGTCATAATATGGATATTTTAGCCGAAACATATTTAAAATATTCTCCAAAATCAATTGAAACCTTAATTGGTAAAAAAGGAAAAAATCAGCTTTCGATGCGCGATGTTCCTTTAGAAGATATTAAAGAATATGCTGCCGAAGATGCCGATATTACACTGCAATTAAAAGAAATCTTTACAACAGAATTAGATAAAACAGAAACTAAAAAGTTATTTGATGAAATCGAAATTCCGTTAGTAAGCGTTTTAGCTGCAATGGAAACTGAAGGAATTCGTCTGGATGTTGATTTCTTAAAACAAATGTCTGGAGAGATGGAAATTGAAATCAAATCTCTTGAAGAACAGATATACGAAACTGCCGGAGAAAAATTCAATCTTGCCTCACCAAAACAATTAGGAGATATCTTATTTGATAAACTTAAAATTGGCGGCGCAAAGCAAAAGAAAACCAAAACCGGCCAATATGCAACCGGAGAAGAAGTTTTAACTTATTTAGCCAACGACAATCCAATTGTAAAACAAATTTTGGACTGGCGTCAAATGGTAAAATTACAAAGCACTTATATCCTGGCACTGCCGGAGCAAGTAGATAAAAAAACATTACGTGTTCATACAGATTATATGCAGACGGTTGCTGCAACAGGACGTTTGAGTTCTAATAATCCGAACTTGCAAAACATCCCGATTCGTACTGAAAGAGGACGACAAATTCGTAAAGCTTTCGTTGCCCGCGATGAAAACCATACCCTAATTTCTGCCGATTACTCTCAAATTGAATTAAGAATTATCGCTGCTTTGAGCGGTGAGGAAAACATGATTAAAGCGTTCCAAAACGGAGAAGACATTCACAGGGCTACTGCAGCAAAAGTTTTTGATGTTGCCTTAGAAGAAGTTTCACGCGAACAAAGAAGTAATGCCAAAACAGTAAACTTCGGAATTATATATGGTGTTTCTGCTTTTGGATTAAGTAATCAGACTTCATTGTCTCGAGGCGAAAGCGCTGCTTTGATCGATGCTTATTACAAAACATATCCAAGATTAAAATCATACATGCAGGATCAGGTTGATTTTGCGCGTGAAAACGGTTATGTACAAACTATTTTAGGTCGTCGTCGTTATTTAAAAGACATCAATTCTGCCAATGCCGTTGTAAGAAGTGCCGCTGAACGAAATGCCGTAAATGCGCCAATTCAGGGAAGTGCTGCCGATGTTATTAAAATCGCGATGATTAACATCTACAAAAAATTACAAGACGAAAACTGGAAATCCAAAATGTTACTTCAGGTTCATGATGAGCTTGTGTTCGATGTTCACAATGATGAAATCGAAAAAATCCAGCCTATGATTAAACACGAAATGGAAAATGCTTTTAAAATGGCAGTTCCGTTAGAAGTTGAATTAGGTTTAGGCAAAGACTGGTTAGAAGCGCATTAATTATTTTAGATTTCTGATTGTTGATTTTAGATTTCTGAATTAACAATAAACGCAATCTTGTCATTGCGAGGAACGAAGCAATCTCACTAAATAATGATATAACGTTCCTTCATCAAATGTGGTTGCTTCGTTCCTCGCAATGCAAAAATTAGATATAAAAAAAAGGACTGTTCTTCAAACAGTCCTTTTTTTTATAGATTATATTTTAACGACTAAGCTTTTCTAGTCGATTCTCTTTCTTTCAATTTTGTTTTGATCACGATCGTTTCGTAATCTGAAGTCTCGCCTTCCGGTTCTTCTAACCTTTCGATTAGTTTTTTTGCCGCAACTTCTCCAATTTCAATTCCGTGCTGGCTTACTGTGGTTAAACTTGGAGACAAACGTCTTGAAGCCAAAATTCCATCGGCAAAACCAATTATCGAAATATCTTCCGGTACTCTAAATCCTTTTTTCAAACTTACCCTTAAAGCGGCAACTGAATCATTTTCATCTAAAGCAAAAATCGCATCAATTTTGTTATCAAAAATCGCATCTATTTTAGATTTCATATCATCTTCAGAATCGGTACGAAGGATAATTTTTTCGTTTACCGGAATATTATTGTCTTTTAAAGCTTTTAAATATCCATCAGCTCTTAGTTTCCCTACACTTAAATTATCTACAGAAGAAATTAAGGCGATATTTTTACAGCCTAAATTAATTAAATGCTGTGTTGAGTTTAAAGCAGAATCAAAATCATCTACCACAACTTTATCACAATCTACTTCATCTGCAATACGGTCAAACATTACAATTGGAGTTCCGTCGCTGATAATAGCCGAGAAATGATTGTAATCTTGCAGCTTTTGAGCTTCCTCAGAAACCGAAAGAATAAATCCGTCGATCGTTCCGTTGCTTAACATTTCCAGCGTATGAACTTCTTTCTCTAAAGATTCGTTCGAAATACACGTAATTACATTATATCCTTTTTTATCGGCCACTTTTTCGATGCCGCTAAAAACCTTAGCAAAAAAAGAGTTCAATATATTAGGTATAATTACCCCAATAGTTTTGGTTTTACGATTTTTTAAATTCAGACCAATAACATTCGGTTTATAATTTTTGAGTTTGGCATACTCCTTAATCTTCACCTTCGTCTGCTCACTTATTTCCGGACTGTCATTCAATGCTTTAGACACCGTAGACACAGAAACACCTAGTTCCTTCGCAATTTGTTTTAGAGTTGCTTTAGCTTTCATCTAATAAAAGTTTATGTAATTAATACAAATATAGTAGAATTACCGAAAATAAAACAAAAAACTACTGCTACTATTTCAAATCATAAGGTCTTTTCGAAATAATACTCACAAACATCGATTATTTAAAACCGACCTTACTAAAATTTCGTTAATACCTTAATACAATGTTATTAACCTTAATAAAAACCTAGATTATGAAAAACGAAGTTAAAATTCATGAAGTTGACCCTTCATTGGATAGCAGAAGGAGCTTTCTTAAGCTCAGTGGACTAACATTAGTTACCGCAGGTTTGGTTTTAGCTGGATGCAGCAATAATGATGACGACGACAACAAAATGGAAGATAATTCTTTACCGGGTGTCAGAAATGGTGTTTTTGACTTAGGCTCCGGAGACTTTGGTGTTCTTTCTTATGCCTATGCTTTAGAGCAATTAGAAGCAGATTTTTACACTAAAGTTGTAAATGCCTCAAATTTCAATACTGTATTTAATGACACTGAACGTCAAGTTCTAACAGACTTATACCATCATGAAGTAATTCACAGAGACTTTTTTAAAGCCGCTTTAACAGGCGCGCTTCCGGATCCAAGCTCTCAATTACTTCCTTCATTGGCCTTTAGCTACGGTTCTTTAAATTTTAACAGTCGTACTGAAGTTTTAGCTACCGCAAAAGCACTTGAAGATACAGGCGTTGCCGCTTATAATGGAGCTGGCCGACTTATTAAAAGTGCCGATTATTTATTATTAGCCGGAAAAATTGTTTCTGTAGAAGCCAGACATGCTTCTGCAATTCGAAGTTTAATTAATCCAAATTCAAAAGATTTTGCAGGCGATGATATCGTAAGCGCTTCAACTGGGTTAGATGCAGCAAAAGATCCTTCAAAAATTCTGCCTGTTGCAGCCGGATTTATTACAACAAAATTCACAGCCAAATATTTACCTTAATCTTAACTAGCTAAAACTTAGAAATTATGAATATTTTAAAATTTATAGAATCCTTTACTGATGATAATTTAATGAACAGCACTGGTTCAAGAAGAGACAGTTTTACTCAGTTTGGGAATATCGGAAAAAATCTGGCATTAGCATCAATCCCTTTCGGATTATCGGCTCTTACTGGTAAAGCATTTGCAAAAGATATCACAGCAACACCTGCAACTCCTATTGGAGCTTTGCAATTTGCGCTTACATTAGAATATCTTGAAAACGAATTCTATGCCATGGCATTAGATTCTGGCGTTATCCCGGCTTCCGAAAATGGCGGACGCGATTTAAAAGTTTTTCAACAAATATCAGCACACGAATCAGACCACGTTGCTTTTTTAATTGCAGGACTGGGCGGTACAATGAGCCCTAACTTTGTTCCAAAACCCACTTTTGACTTTACTGTTGGAGGTGCATTTAATCCTTTTGGAGATTACCCAACCTTTTTAGCATTGGCTCAAGCCTTTGAAGACACAGGAGTTAGAGCTTATAAAGGACAAGCAGCAAACTTAATCTCTAAACCAGATTTATTAACTGCCGCTTTACAAATTCATTCTGTTGAAGCACGCCATGCTTCTGAAGTTCGCCGACTGCGCGGTTTAAAAGGATGGATCTCTAATGCCGAAAGAGGTGCCGGTATGCCCGCGGCAACTCAGGCGGTATACGATGGCGAAGGAGTAACTATTCAGGCCGGATTCAATACAGCCAGTGCTTTTGGCGCTGCTGCAGGCTCAGAAGCTTATGATGAACCACTTACGACACAACAAGTAGTCGATATTGCAAATATTTTTATTGTTTAGACACAAAAATATTTCAAATATTAAACCAGCTTCGCGTTATTGTGGAGCTGGTTTTTTTATGATTTTAAAAATAAAAACTGAGAGCCTGATTTTCAGGATATAAAATATTCTTTTCAGGTATTTGGTTTTAAAATAATTAATTGTACTTTTGCATCCCCTTTATTGGGGATGGAATGTTTAATTAAAATAATATTATGGACGCATTAAGCTACAAGACAATTTCAGCTAGCAAAGCCACTGTAACTAAAGAGTGGATTGTTGTTGATGCAGAAGGTCACAACTTAGGTCGTCTTGCTTCAAAGGTTGCGATGATCTTAAGAGGTAAGTACAAGCCAAGTTACACACCGCACGTTGACTGTGGAGATAACGTAATTGTTATCAACTCAGAAAAAATTAACCTTACAGGTACAAAAATGAACGACAAAATTTACATGCGTCATACAGGTTACCCAGGAGGACAAAGAACTTTAACTGCTAAAGTATTGCAATCTAAAAACCCTGCATTATTAGTAGAAAAAGCTGTAAAAGGAATGTTACCTAAAAACAAATTAGGAGCTGAACTTTTTAGAAATCTAAATGTTGTTGTAGGTGCTGAGCATACTCACGGAGCTCAAAAACCTAGAACTGTTAACCTAAACGATCTTAAGTAATGGGAGTTATTCACAAAATCGGTAGAAGAAAAACCGCTGTTGCACGTGTATATGTTTCTGAAGGAACAGGAAAAATCACTGTAAACAAAAAAGAATTCGCAACTTACTTTCCAACTGCAACTTTACAATACAAAGTTTTACAACCATTATCTATGACAGAAAATGCTAGTAACTTTGATGTAAAAGTAAACGTTTACGGAGGTGGTTCAACTGGTCAGGCAGAAGCTGTAAGAATGGCTATCGCACGTGCAATGTGTGAAGTAAACATTGAAAACAGAGGAATCCTTAAACCAGAAGGTTTATTAACAAGAGATCCAAGAATGGTTGAACGTAAGAAATTCGGTCAGAAGAAAGCTCGTAAGAGATTCCAATTCTCTAAACGTTAATATTACCTGTCTTGTTCAAATAGGACAAGACATTATCAATTATTTATTGAAATTAAAAAACACAGTTATTGTTGCTCTCCTATCGAGGTAGGACATAGTTTAGCATCTAAATGTATAAAGCCAGAGAAATCGCCATTTATACATTGCTAATCAACAGAACGTAAACTAGTACAAAAATGGCAAACAAAATAGAAGTAAAAGAATTACTAGAAGCAGGTGTTCACTTCGGACACATGACTAGAAAATGGGATCCAAACATGGCTCCTTACATTTATATGGAGCGTAATGGTATTCACATTATCAATCTATATAAAACTGCAGCTAAAATTGAAGAAGCTAACGAAGCTTTGAAAAAAATCGCTGCATCAGGTAGAAAAATTTTATTCGTAGCTACCAAAAAACAAGCAAAAGACATCGTTGCTGATAAAGCAAAAGCTGCAAACATGCCTTACATCACTGAAAGATGGCCAGGTGGAATGCTAACTAACTTCGTAACTATCAGAAAGGCAGTTAAAAAAATGTCTTCTATTGATAAAATGAAGAAAGATGGTACTTTCATGACGTTATCTAAAAAAGAGCGTTTGCAAGTTGATCGTTTACGTGCTAAATTAGAGAAAAACTTAGGTTCAATTGCTGATATGTCTAGACTACCTGCAGCATTGTTCGTAGTAGATATCAAAGCTGAACACATCGCAATAAAAGAAGCACAAAAATTAAACATTCCAGTTTTCGCAATGGTTGATACGAATTCTGACCCAAGAGAGGTTGATTACGTAATTCCAGCAAATGATGATGCTTCTAAATCAATTGACAAAATTTTATCTTTAGTGACTACTGCAGTAATCGAAGGTCTTTCTGACAGAGGTTCTGAAAAAGAAACTGAAGCTGCTGCTGAAGAAGCTGCTCCTGCTGTTGAAGCTGAGGCTGCTGCTCCTGCAACTGAAGAATAAAACAAATTTTAAATTCCAAATTTTAAATTCCAAATTCCAAATACAAAATTAAAAACGTTATGTTGATAATTTAATAAAATTGGAGTTTGGGATTTAGAAGATGGAATTTTTACTTTTAACATTAAAATTCAAAATATTATGGCAACAATTACTGCTGCAGACGTAAATAAATTAAGACAATCTACAGGTGCCGGAATGATGGACTGTAAAAAAGCTTTAGTTGAGGCTGATGGAGATTTCGATAAAGCGATACAAGTCCTTAGAGAAAAAGGACAAAAAGTTGCTGCTAACCGTTCTGACCGTGAGTCTTCTGAAGGAGCTGCTGTTTCTTTTATCAATGCTGACAATACTAAAGGAGCTATCATCACTTTAAACTGCGAAACTGATTTCGTAGGTAAAAACGAAGCTTTCGTAACTTTAGCTAAAGATTTAGTTGAAAGAGCTATTAACTTCTCTACTAAAGAAGAATTCTTAGCTTCAGATTTCAACGGAATTACTGTTGCTGAAAAATTAATCGAACAAACTGGAGTTATCGGAGAAAAAATCGAAATCGGTGGTTTTGAAATTTTAGAAGGTGCTTTTGTTGGATCTTATGTTCACGTTAACAAAATTGCTGCATTAACTGCAATTTCTGCTGTAATTCCTAACGCTGACGTTTTAACTAAAGATGTTTCTATGCAAGTTGCTTCTATGGGAGCTGATACATTATCTTACAAAGATTTTGATCCTGCTTTCGTTGAATCTGAACTGGCTGCTCGTATTGCTGTAATCGAAAAAGATAATGAAGAAGCAAAACGTTTAGGAAAAACTTTAAAAAATGTTCCTAAATATATTTCTTTCTCTCAATTAACTGAAGAAGTTTTAAAACAAGCTGAAGAAGATGCTAAAGCTGAATTAAAAGCTGAAGGTAAGCCAGAGCAAATTTGGGACAAAATTATCCCAGGAAAAGTTCAACGTTTTATCTCTGATAACACTACTTTAGATCAAGAGAAAGCTCTTTTAGATCAAAACTTCATCAAAGATGACAGTAAAAAAGTTGGTGATTACGTAAAAGGATTCAATGTTGAAATTACAGGTTTCAAAAGAGTTACTTTAGGTTAATATATTATTTTTTCAATATTAAAAAGCCCGAATATTATATATTCGGGCTTTTTTATTTCTAGTTCTCAACTGGAAAATTTCTGGCTCTCATCAACGCATCTGATTGCGGCGCATGACCTCTGAAATTTTCATACATTTCTTCATTATCAATCGTATTTCCAACACTCAAAACGGTATCATATAGTCGTTTCGATACTTTTTTATCAAAAGGCCCATCCCCTTCCAAAAATGCTTCATAAGCATCAGCATTAATTACATCTGCCCATAAATAGCTGTAATATCCCGCCGCATATCCATCACTAGAAAAAATATGGGCAAACTGCGGAATTCTGTGTCGCATCACAATTTCTGACGGCATATTAATTTCACTCAACACTTCTCTTTCAAATTTATGAGGATCAATTGTTTCAGTTGTCAAATGTAATTTCATATCTACAAAAGAACTTGAGATCGTTTCTACAGTTGCAAAACCTTCATTAAAATTAGCCGCTTTGGCGATTCGTTCTACTAATGATTGAGATAAGGGCTCATTTGTTTTATAATGAAGCGCAAATTTATTCAACACCTCTGGAGCTGCCAGCCAATGCTCTAATAATTGAGAAGGAAACTCCACATAATCTCTGGCTACAGAAGTTCCGGATAAACTTGGATACGTAACATTGGAACACAAACCATGCAGTGCATGCCCAAATTCGTGAAACAAAGTTGTCGCATCATCCCAGGAAATCAAAACAGGCTCATCAGCTTTTCCTTTTATAAAATTGCAATTATTAGACACAATTGGAAGCACATTTCCGGCTGCTTTCTGCTGGTCACGATGCGAATTCATCCACGCACCTGATCGTTTCCCAATCCGCGCATAAGGATCAAAATACCATAACCCTATTGGTTTACCTGTATTTTTATTATTTACCTCCCAAACTCGAACATCTGAATGATAAACAGGAACATCAAATAATTGCTTAAAGCCTAAATCAAACAACTCACCCGCAGTCCAGAACATTCCTTCGCGCAAATTCTCTAACTGTAAATATTGTTTTATTTCATTTTGATCTAAATCA
The DNA here is from genome assembly GCF_058807735.1 of Flavobacterium sp. GW821-FHT12A05. Taxonomy (NCBI): domain Bacteria; kingdom Pseudomonadati; phylum Bacteroidota; class Flavobacteriia; order Flavobacteriales; family Flavobacteriaceae; genus Flavobacterium; species Flavobacterium sp. GW821-FHT12A05. Next base: position 501,008 of record NZ_JBXAQY010000002.1, read on the forward strand.
TATTTGGCTTTTCGAACCTTTTCGGCATAATAACGATAATCCCAAGGCTGAATTTTAAAATTACCGCCTTCTTCATCAACCATTTGCTGCATAGCCGAAACATCGCTTTTTACTTTTTCAACTGCCGGTGTCCAGACAGACTCCATTAAATCTAAAGTTTTCTGTGGGTCTTTGGCCATTTTATTAGACAAACTCCATTCGGCAAAATTCTTAAATCCTAAAAGCTGTGCCTTCTTTGCTCGTAATTGCAAAATCGAAACAAGCGTTGCATTGGTATTATTTGCATTCTCGTTATCGCCTCGTTTTACAAAAATGTCGAATGCTTTTTCTCTTAAATCTCGTCGGTCTGAGAAAGTTAAAAACGGTTCTATCGAAGATCTTGTATTACCAATGCATGCTAAAACAGTCAATTTTCTTTCTTTAGCCTCAGCAATTGCCGCGTCTTTAAATTCTTCCGGCAAACCTTCCAAATCAGCTGCAGATTTCAGTTCTAAAAACTGATCATTTTCTTCGGCCAGTAATTTTTGACTGAAAAGCGTAAAAAGTCCGGCCAGCTGCTGGTTAATTCCGGCTACTTCTTTTTTATCTTCGGCATTTAATTCCGCTCCTTCACGAACAAAATCAGTATAATAAAGCCAAAGTAAACGCTGCTGTTCTTCATTTAATTTTTTACTATCTTCAGATTTATATAGTTTCTCAATTCTGGAAAACAGCTTTTCATTTTGATATAATTTATCGCTGATTTCTGCCAGTTTTGGTGACATTTCAGTATCAACTACATTAAACTCAGGACTGCTTAAATTAGATCTGTAAATTCCGTAAACAGCATGAATTCGGTCTAGTTTCTTACCCGAAAGTTCTAAAGCTGCAATTGTATTCTCAAAAGAAACTTCTTCCGGATTACTAGCAATTGCTTCAATTTCATTCAGTTTTTCTTCAATAGCAAACTCAATTGCAGGTTTAAAATCAGAAATTTTATATTTTGTAAAATCCGGAACACCACCGTAAGGCCCTTCCCATTCCTGAAGAAGCGGATTTTCTAAATCAATTTGTTTTTTCATAATAAAATGCATTAATGTATTTCTATCCTGATTATTTTCAATAAAAGAAATAGAGACAGATTCTCAAAATTAACCAATCGGGAGCAAACTTCAAACGAACTCATTAATCCATTTCGAACATTTGAAGAAATAGCTTAAATTTGAATCATCATAACCAAAATAACATGTTTAAAACCCGAAAAGAAATTGTATTCGTAATTCTAGCCGGAATATTCATAACGAATGCCGTTGTTGCAGAGCTTATTGGAGGAAAATTAATTCAGATTGGCCCTTTTGTAATGAGTATAGGTATTTTGCCCTGGCCGATTGTTTTCCTGACAACCGATTTAATTAATGAATACTTTGGCGAAAAAGGAGTAAAAAAACTCTCTTTTATCACCGCTTGTTTAATTGCTTATGCTTTTCTGATTTTATTCATGGCTATTGTAATTCCCGCTGCAAAAGGAATAAGTCCCGTTAATGATGAACAATTTGAAGCCGTATTTGGCCAGAGTATGTGGATTATTTTCGGAAGTATTATCGCTTTTATGGTTTCGCAGTTAATAGATGTAAGCGTTTTTTGGTTCTTTAGAAAACGCACAGGACACAAAAAAATATGGCTGAGAACAACAGGCTCAACCGTAATATCGCAGTTATTTGACTCTTTTATTGTACTTGGAATCGCATTCTGGCTTCCGGGAAAAATTGATTTCGACACTTTTATTTCTTCGGGACTAATTGGATATACATTTAAATTATCAATTGCTATTCTGCTTACTCCTGCTATTTATTTAGGACATCATTTAATTAAAAAATATTTAGAAAAAGACGATCTCCAAAAAGAAAAAGAGGATTTACAAGAATGAGAAATTATAAAATATACTTTGTAATACTATTAACTTTTATAGGCTGTTCTAAAGATGTTAAAAAGCAAATAGAGAACGTCACAGATAAGATCTCAAATAAAATAGAAACTATCTCAGAAAGTACTGCAGAAACTGTAAAAGAATACAAAAATTCAATTGTAGATAAAATTACAACAACTGAACTTCCTCAAAATAAACAAACTGTAAATGACAGCATTACAGCTGTTGAAATTGAAAACGAAAAATTTTTAGGAATTACTTCTTTCAAAAAACTTATATCAGAGTGTAAAACCGGAGAAACTTTAACTCAAAAGGACCTTATTGAAAATCATAATATTCCTGCAGAGGGAATAAAATTAATTAAAAGCATTACCAAAACGGCTGAAGATGAAATTGAAATAAAATGGAAATCGACTTGGTTTATTGAAAGAATTTCAGATGCAAAATTTACCGATGCTAAAATGAAAATCAAGTTTGAAGCCAATAAAATGTATACATCCGGGAAGGCTATCGGAATTAAATACAAAAAGAAAGTCTACACTGATCTTATCATCATTGGAACAAAAGCTTATATACCAAGCGTAAAAGGTTATCACTGGAAAATTGGAAAATAATGGAACAAATAAGATGCGGCTGGTGTTCAGCAAGTGATTTATATAAAAAATATCATGACGAAGAATGGGGCGTTCCAGTTTACGACGATGCTTCTTTATTTGAATTTTTAATTCTTGAAACTTTTCAGGCTGGCTTAAGCTGGATCACCATTTTAAACAAAAGAGAGAATTTTAGAAACGCATTTGATCATTTTGATTATAAAAAAATCGCCAATTACTCCGAAAATAAAATCGAAGAATTACTTCAAAATACAGGAATTATCCGCAACAAACTGAAGGTTAGATCTGCCGTTACAAACGCGCAGGCTTTTATGAAAGTTCAGGAAGAATTTGGAAGTTTTTCAGATTACATTTGGAAATTTACCGATGGAAAACCTATTGATAATAATCCGAAAACGTTAAAAGATGTTCCCGCTACAACCCCTCTTTCTGATGCTATAAGCAAGGATTTAAAAAAACGAGGATTTAAATTTGTAGGTTCAACCGTTATTTACGCTCACATGCAGGCAACCGGAATGATGAACGATCATATTGAGGACTGCTTTACCCGAAAGAGGAAATAGTCGCAGTTTCCAGTGGCAGTTTACAGTTTTTTAAGCTTAATATATCCAGTTAAAGACTGAAAACTGAAAACTGAGACTGAAAACTTTAAAAAAAACATTATATTTGCTTCACACTTTAGGGGTGTCTACAACATGTAGGCTGAGATTTTACCCTCTGAACCTGATCTAGTTCATACTAGCGTAGGGAAAAGTAAGATGACTTCTGCGCGCATTTCTATGCGTTCTTGCAGCCATTCCTAAAGTATACTATATACTAAATTCAAAAAAGGAATGGAACTAAAAATCAATCAACAAACAAAACATTTCAATGCTGAATCGCTAAGCGTTCAATCATTGCTCGATCTCGAAATTCCGCACAAACAAAACGGAATCGCCGTTGCTATTAACAACACCGTTGTTCCAAAAATCAAATGGAACGAATTCCTCGTACAAGAAACTGACGAAATTTTGATTATTTCTGCCACACAGGGGGGATAAAGGTTAAAATTCCAAATTTAAAATTCCAAATTCCAATTATACGCTGGATGTAGACGCACTGCAGTGCGTCTCTACAATAACTCATAACTTATAACTTATAACTTCTTTTCCCATGACAACAGAAGAACAAATCTCCAGAACCCCATTTCCGAATTCTAAAAAAGTTTACATCGATGGCGAAATCCATCCTATAAAAGTGGCGATGCGTGAGATTCATCTTAGCGACACAAAACTTTCTAATGGCGGTATTGAGAAAAATCCGCCTGTAACGGTTTACGATACTTCCGGCCCATACACTGATCCGAATGTTGAAATTGACATTAGAAAAGGATTGCCACGCTTACGCGAAAGCTGGATTCTGGATCGAAATGATGTTGAAATTTTAAGCGAAATCACATCAGATTACGGACAAAGCCGACTACAAGATGAAAGTCTGAATCATCTTCGATTTGAATATTTACATCAGCCAAAGCGTGCTAAAAAAGGCGCAAATGTTACGCAATTATACTACGCCAAACAAGGAATTATTACGCCGGAAATGGAATATATTGCCATTCGCGAAAACCAGCGTATTGAACTTTTAAATGAGCAGACCAAAGCCATGCAATGCCAGCACGGAGGCCATAGTTTTGGAGCCAATACACCTAAAAGCAAAATCACTCCGGAATTCGTTCGCTCTGAAGTTGCCTGCGGAAGAGCTATTATTCCAAACAACATCAACCATCCAGAAAGCGAACCTATGATTGTAGGTCGTAATTTCTTGGTAAAAATTAATGCTAATATTGGGAATAGTGCTGTAACATCGAGCATTGAAGAAGAAGTTGAAAAAGCCGTTTGGGCCTGTCGCTGGGGTGCCGATACCATTATGGATTTGTCTACCGGAAAAAATATTCATGAAACAAGAGAATGGATTATTAGAAATTCACCTGTTCCAATTGGAACCGTTCCAATTTATCAGGCTTTAGAAAAAGTAAAAGGAATTGCCGAAGATTTAACTTGGGAAATTTTCCGTGATACTTTAATCGAACAGGCAGAACAAGGTGTTTCGTATTTCACAATCCACGCCGGAGTTTTACTTCGTTATATTCATTTAACCGCAAATCGCGTTACCGGAATCGTTTCGCGTGGCGGATCTATTATGGCAAAATGGTGTTTGTTTCATCATAAAGAAAACTTCCTGTACACCCATTTTGAAGAAATCTGCGAAATCATGAAACAGTATGATGTTGCTTTTTCTTTAGGAGATGGTTTACGTCCGGGCTCAATTGCCGATGCCAACGATGCTGCTCAATTCGCTGAGTTAGAAACATTAGGAGAATTAACTAAAATTGCCTGGAAACACGATGTTCAGGTTTTTATTGAAGGCCCGGGACACGTACCAATGCACATGATCAAGGAAAACATGGACAAACAATTGGAACATTGCCATGAAGCACCATTTTATACTTTAGGCCCTTTAACTACAGATATTGCACCAGGTTACGATCATATCACATCGGCAATTGGAGCCGCTATGATTGGCTGGTACGGTTGTGCAATGCTGTGTTATGTAACGCCAAAAGAACACCTTGGTTTACCGAATAAGAAAGACGTTAAAGACGGTGTGATTACTTATAAAATTTCAGCACATGCTGCAGATTTGGCAAAAGGTCATCCGGGAGCGCAATATCGAGACAATGCTTTGAGTAAAGCTCGTTTCGAATTCCGTTGGGAAGATCAGTTTAATCTAGCCTTAGACCCTGATACAGCAAGAGAATTTCACGATGAAACACTTCCTGCAGACGGTGCAAAAGTGGCACACTTCTGTTCCATGTGCGGACCAAAATTCTGCTCTATGAAAATATCTCAGGAAATTAGAGATGTCGCTGCCGCAGAAAAAGGAATGCAGGAGAAATCAGAAGAGTTTATCGAACAGGGGAAAGAGATTTACATCTAAAAGAGAATAGAGGCAAGATTATAGAAGAAAGAAAATAGAAAAAGATATGATTGTAATTTCTAATCCTTTTGCTGTTGCAGATGAAATCAAAATAATTCATTCATTATTTGAAGAAGGTTTGTCTTTGCTTCATATTCGGAAACCTGATTTTTCTGAATTGGAAATGGTGCATTTCATTGAGCAAATAAAACCAGAATATCGAAATAAACTTGTATTACATCATCATCATGTACTGGCAGAAGATTTTGGAATTAACCGATTCCATTTTCCTGAGAAAGAAAGAAAATACAGCCATGAATTTCCTGCAAGGTTTTTAAAATCCTGTAGGAATAAAAGTGAGTCAAAATCAACATCAACACATTCTATCGAAAATTTTAATTCGCTGGAAAATGATTTTGATTACGCATTTTTAAGTCCTGTTTTTAAAAGTATTTCAAAAGAAAATTATCAACCGGAAACAGATCTTTTTGAAGCATTAAAATCGAGAACAAATTACCAGACAAAAGTCATTGCTTTAGGTGGTATTAGTTCTGAAAACATTCGAAAAACACTTGAAAATGGTTTTGAAGATGCCGCACTTTTAGGAAGTATTTGGAACAATGAAAACCCAATAAAAGAATTTAAATTATGTCAGCAGATCGCCCTTTCGTACTTACAATCGCAGGCTTAGATCCTTCGGGAGGCGCTGGTATTTTGGCTGATATCAAAACATTTGAACAGCATAAAGTTACCGGTTTTGCCATTGCGACTGCCAATACAATTCAAACCGAAAATAAATTTCACGACATTGAATGGATTGATTTACCTTTTGTTATCAAATCAATTGAAACACTTTTCGCGAGCTATAAAATTGAAGCGATAAAAATTGGGATTGTACCATCAATCGAGTATTTGAGCGAAATTATTTCAGCCATAAAATTACAATCTCCGGCAACGCAAATTGTTTGGGATCCTGTTTTAAAATCGACGACAAAATTTGAATTTATGACAATAGAAGATTATTCTTATTTGCATAAAATCTTGTCTAAAATTGATTTGATTACGCCCAATTACAATGAAATCGAGATTTTATTTCCAGGATTTATTTCAAAGAATCTCTGGCAGCAAAATGGGATATCTACAGCTGTTTTATTAAAAGGCGGACATAACGAATCTGCTATTGGAACTGATCGATTGTTTCTAAAAAATGAGATTTTAGATTTACTTCCAACTCATAAAAAATGCTTTGAGAAGCATGGCTCGGGCTGTGTGCTTTCCTCGGCAATTACCTCCAATTTAGCATTAAATAAAACCATCTCAGAAGCCTGTAAAAATGCTAAAATATACATTGAAAAATACCTGAGTTCAACACCAACTTTAATAGGATATCATTATGTACAATAAACTGCAATACATTTCACAAGGAAACACAATCGAAGAACAATTGTACAATATTCATCAAGCCCTTGATGCCGGATGCGATTGGATACAAATGCGATTTAAAAACCAAACCGAAAAAAACAGTTTTTCTCTGGCAGAAGCCGTAAAACTTTTATGCGAAGAATATCTGGCCAACTTTATTGTAAACGACAATCTTTCCCTCGCACAGCAAATTGGTGCTGATGGCGTTCATCTTGGTTTATCTGATATGAAAATCGACGAAGCCCGAGCTATTCTGGGCAGTACAAAAATTATTGGAGGAACAGCCAACACCTTTGAAGATATTCAAAATCATGTAAAAAATGGCTGTGATTATATTGGTTTAGGCCCTTTTAGGTTTACGAATACAAAAGAAAAACTAAGTCCAATTTTAGGTTTATCAGGGTACTTTGAGATTCTTCAAAAACTGAAAAAGAATAAAATCGATGTTCCGGTTTATGCCATTGGCGGAATTACTTTAAAAGATATTAATCCGTTAATGGAAACTGGAATTTACGGAATTGCCGTTTCGGGAATCATCACAGAAAGTCCTGAAAAGAAAATATTAGTTCAACAATTAAACGAAAAATTATATGCAAACGTCATTGTTTAATATTGGAGACAAAAGCTTCAAATCCCGTTTGTTTTTAGGAACCGGGAAATTTGGATCAAACAAAGAAATGGAAGATGCTATTTTAGCATCGGAAAGTGAATTGGTTACGGTTGCGCTAAAACGCATTGATCTTGAAACTGATACAGATGCTATTTTATCTCACTTAAAACATCCAAATATTAATCTGCTTCCTAATACATCTGGGGCAAGAAATGCAAAAGAAGCCGTTTTTGCTGCACAATTAGCCCGCGAAGCTCTCGAAACAAATTGGGTAAAACTCGAGATTCATCCCGATCCAAAATATTTAATGCCGGATCCTGTCGAGACTTTAAAAGCTACAGAAGAATTGGCTAAGCTTGGTTTTTTGGTTTTACCTTACATACATGCTGATCCTGTTTTATGCAAACATTTAGAAAATGCCGGAACAACTGCTGTAATGCCTTTGGGCTCTCCTATTGGAAGCAACAAAGGTCTTAAAACAATAGATTTCCTGGAAATTATAATCGAACAAAGTAATGTCCCGGTTATTGTAGATGCCGGAATTGGCGCTCCATCTGACGCTGCAAAAGCAATGGAAATTGGTGCCGATGCTGTTTTGGTTAACACCGCAATTGCTGTCGCTGGAAATCCAAAATTAATGGCCGAAGCCTTTAAAGAAGCCGTAATAGCAGGAAGAAAAGCCTTTGAAGCCAAAGTCGCAAATCAGCAAAATTATGCTGTGGCTTCAAGTCCTTTGACTTCATTTTTATATGATTAAAATTTTGTTTCACGCAGATTTTGCAGATTTAAGCAGATTTAATATAGATTAATATATTCTTTATCTGTAAATTCTCATAAATACGATTAGATAAAAAAGAAAGAAAATTCTTTAATTTTGAATAAATTTTAAATTAAAGAATAATGACTGAAAATGAAATCTCATATCTAGTGCGAGGAGCAATTTTTAAAGTATACAACAATTTAGGGCCGGGATTATTTGAATCTGTTTATGAAAGTGCTTTGTTTTATGAATTAGAAAAATTAGAGCTAAAAGTCAAAAAACAAGTAGAAATAATTATTAATTATGAAGAAATAATATTAGATGGTGCTTTTAGACTCGATTTGTTAGTCGAAGATAAAGTAATAATTGAATTAAAATCTGTCGAAGAACTAGCTCCAATACATTACAAACAAATTGCAACCTATCTTCGACTTTCTAATAAGAAATTAGGCTTGCTCGTAAATTTTAACACTCTTAATATTTTAAATGATATTAAAAGAATTGCCAATAAAATATAAAAAGCGCAGGATATCAATAAATTAAAAATCAATTTTAATCTGCTTAAATCTGCAAAATCTGCGTGAAAAAAAACATAACCATGAACACATTCAAATCTATTTTTGAACAATATAATTGGGATCAAATTCAATCCAGAATATACCAAACCACATCAAAAGATGTCGAGCGCACTTTGGCGAAAACCAAATACAGTCTCGATGATTTTTTGATTTTAATCTCTCCTGTTGCACAAAATTACCTTGAAGAAATGGCGCAGAAATGCCATGAAATCACCAAAAAACGTTTCGGAAAAACGATTCAAATGTATGCACCGCTTTATTTAAGCAACGAATGCCAAAATATTTGTACCTATTGCGGCTTTAGTTTAGATAATAAAATCAAAAGAAAAACACTTACTGACGCAGAAATAAAACTCGAAGTTGAGGCTTTAAAAAATACAGGTTTTGATCATGTTTTACTGGTTACAGGCGAAGCAAATTACACCGTTAACATCAATTATTTTCTTAACGCGATTGCTTTGATTCGGGAGGAATTTTCGATTATTTCTGTTGAAGTTCAACCACTTTCTACAGAAGATTATGAACGTTTACACAATGCCGGAGTATATTCGGTTTTGGTATATCAGGAAACATATCATCAGGAAGTTTACAAAAAGTATCATACCAAAGGTAAAAAATCAAATTTTGATTATCGATTGGAAACTCCAGACAGAATAGGTACCGCTGGAATTCATAAAATTGGTTTAGGTGTTTTATTAGGTTTGGAAGACTGGAGAACCGACAGTTTTTTTAACGCGCTGCATTTAGATTATCTTCAAAAAAAATATTGGCAGACCAAATATTCCGTTTCGTTTCCGCGTCTGCGTCCTGCCGAAGGAATTATCGAACCTAACTTTATTATGGACGATAAAGACTTGACACAATTAATCTGTGCATACCGTTTGTGGAATGAAGATCTGGAAATTTCAATTTCGACACGAGAAAACGAAAAATTCAGGAACAATATTATTCCAATTGGTGTTACGAGCATGAGTGCAGGTTCTAAAACCAATCCGGGTGGTTATGTTGTCGATCCGCAATCTTTAGAGCAATTCGAAATCAGCGATGAACGTTCAGCAAATGAGATTTCAAGAATTATAAAAAATGCCGGCTACGAACCCGTTTGGAAAGACTGGGATAAAAATTTTATTTCAGATTTCAGATTTTAGATTTTTTATTCTTCATTTCATCAATCTAAAACCTAAAATCAACAATCTAAAATTAATTAAAATGAGCATTATAAAAGAATTTCTTCGTTACAACAGACAAACTATACTTCCAGAAATTGGCGACGAAGGTCAGGAAAAATTAAAAAAAGCAAAAGTTCTGGTAATTGGCGCTGGTGGTTTGGGCTGTCCTATTTTGCAATATATTGCCACTGCTGGAGTTGGTTTTATTGGAATTATGGATTTTGATACCATCGAAATTCACAATCTACACCGACAAATTTTATATACCGAAGATGAAATTGGACACCAAAAATCTATTGTGGCAAAAAATGTAGTTTCAAAATTGAATCCGCTGATTGAAACAATTGCAATTAATGAAAAATTAACCGCTGAAAATGCTTCAAAAATCATTCAGCAATATGATATTGTTATAGATGGTTCGGATAATTTTACAACACGTTATCTGGTAAATGATACGTGCGTTCAGTTAAATAAACCTTTGGTTTACGGCAGTATTTTGGGATTTGAAGGTCAAATTGCGGTTTTTAACCATAACGGAAGTAAAAACCTTAGAGATTTATTTCCTGAAATGCCCGATCCTAAAGATGTGCCTAACTGTAATTTGAATGGAGTTTTAGGAACGCTACCTGGAATTATTGGGAATATGATGGCACACGAAACGCTTAAATTAATTTTAGAGTTACCTTCTTTAAAAAATGAACTGATCATTTTTAATACTCTGAACTGGAATTTTACAAAACTGAATTTCTAGAAAACAAGCGTGTCTCCAACTTTAATATTTCCACTATTCAAACTCACGATATTTGTTCCGAATAAGACCGAATTATCTACATTTCTGTATTTGCTTAAAGTCTTTAAAGGTTCTTTTTTCAAACGTCCGTTTTGAGGATCATTATTAACCATAATGCATCTTCCGCAGGGTTTTACGTTTTTAAATTGAACTTCCCCAATAGAAAAAGTTTTAAAATCATCTTCTTCATGAGGATTTTCGCTGGATACTACAATATTGGGGCGAAATCTTAAAACCGTGATTTTGTCTTCTAGTTTATCATTTAAGAAATCCAGACTTTTTGATCCAATTAACAAGTACGGATAACCATCGGCCAGACTTACATTGAAAGTTTCTTTTAATCTGGAACTCTCATGCTTACGATCTCCATTTTTTATTATTTTGACCAATTTACATTCAAAACCTAAATGCTGGCTGAACCATTTTGAAGCAGCATGATTTACCTCAACCACTTCGCTTTTATCACTCCATACATTTACTTCAATCGGGTTTTCTAAATGTTCATCGATACAAAATTCATGCTTTTGATCCTGAAAAGTAATACTGATTTTCCCGTCAGAAATCTGGGGATAAAACTGACTCATGATTCGGTGTTCTCGCTGCGTTATCATTTGATTCTCTACATCAATTAACATCCATCTTCGGTCATTTTCAAATCCCATTTCTTGTGCAAATGCAGATTCACAGCTTATTCCTGCTAAACTTTTTATTGGATAAATATAGATTTCTTTTACAACATGAACGGCACTCATTTTTTATTTGCTTTTTAAAATGGACATAAATTCATCACGATCAATTTCTCGACAGCCTAAACTCTCTAAATGGGAATTGTAAACCTGACAATCTAATAATTTATAATTCTCTTTTTTTAAATGGTTTACCAAAGAGATAAATGCTGTTTTTGAAGCATTTGAAACTTTAGAAAACATACTTTCGCCACAAAAAACATGGCCTAAATCTATTCCGTATAAACCGCCCACTAAAACATCATCCTGCCAAACCTCAACAGATTTTGCTATTCCATCGGCATTAAGTTTACAATACGCTTCGATCATTTTATTTGAAATCCAGGTTCCGTTTTGACCGTCTCGTTTTATCTGCTGGCAATTTAAAATTACATCTTTAAAAGCGGTATTAAAAGTAACCGTAAATTGATTTCGATTTAAAATATTACGCATACTTTTTGAAACGATTAATTCATCCAGAAACAAAACCATTCGAGGATCCGGTGCCCACCAAAGAATAGGTTCTCCTTCATTAAACCAAGGAAAAATACCGCTTTTGTAAGCCAGTTTTAATCGTTCAGGATTTAAGTCGCCTCCAATTGCCAGAATGCCTTCTTCATCGGCTTCTGAAACGGGCGGAAAAAATAAATCTTCAAATAAATAATACATCTTTTATAATAGTCAATTTTTAAATATTGAAATTTGAAATTTCAAATGCAGAAAGAGAAACTTTGTCAAAGTTTTGAACTTTGACAAAGTTCGGCTCAATACCTATTACATAAACTGAGAGTAAAAAATAAAATTCCAAATTCCAAATTCACGAGAATGAATTGGAATTTGGAATTTAATAAATTGAATTTTAAACTCTTAGAACGGTAAATCGTCTGGTTCGTCTTCGCTTACATTTGTTGCTGGAGCAAAAGCTTCTGCTGCAGGAACTGATGGAGTTTGTCCAGGACCTTCTGGTGCCATTCTTTCGATTCTCCAACCTTGAATACTATTGAAATATCTAGTTTCTCCTTGTGGATTAACCCATTCTCTTCCTCTTAAATTGATAGAAACTTTTACTGCCTCTCCTTGTTTATAGCTGCTTAATAAATCGCATTTATCTTGTGTAAATTCGATTAAAATGTGCTGTGGATACTGCTCATCTGTAGTAACTACTAACTCTCTTTTTTTGAATGAAGCACTAACTTGCTGCTCAGGATTAACCACTTTTACTTTTCCTATAACTTCCATCTTCGTCTATATTAATTATTGTTTCTTTTCTTATTTTTTAGCTAAAAGCACTTTCCATGCCGATACAACATCTTCTTTATCGAGATATTTTTTGGCTTCTAAGTGGATTTTTTCCTGATCATCTGAGCTTAAAACTCCTTTCACAGCAAAATTTTCTTTCACAAATATACTAACTTCTTCTTTTGTAGGCAAGGCTTCAATGTTACCTAATTTTCCGAGGTCATTTCCGTTAAACACAGGACTTTCCTTGATAAAATTAGGAATTACGTCAACTCCAACTCCTAAAGTTGTCAGTGGTTTTTGTACTTCAAAAAGCCCTTGGTTCGATCTGGAATACCAATTTGCTCCCAGTCTTGAAACCAAATCTATTTTATGCTGATCGATTGCTCCGTTTTCGTCTAAGATTGATTCATGAATGTGAATTTTTACTACTTCACACAAAATCAGGTTCCCTGCTCCTCCTTCTGTTCCTAACGGAATAATCTGCGTAATCTTGCATTCAAACTGAACCGGAGATTCTTTTACACGATATGGTTTTACAAAATCTGATGGAATTTGTGTTAAACCTGCTTTCAAAAATTCGTTTACACCGTCTCCATATTCTGTACTTGCTAATGATGTTTGTTGTACGATATCGTAATTTACAACATTAATTACAACTTCGCGTGTTGCTTCGGCATTAATTAAAGTATGTTTTACAGTATTGTCGCGAACACGTCTTGCCGGCGAAAAAACCAAAATTGGCGGATTGGCACTAAATACATTAAAGAAACTAAAGGGCGACAGGTTGGGGATTCCTTTTTCGCTGATTGTACTTGCAAAAGCAATTGGTCTCGGTCCAACGGCACTTTGTAAATAACCCTGCAGCTGTGCCGTAGGTATTTCTTTTGGATTGATGCTAATCATAATTTTTTCTGGTTTAACCGAAACTCCTTTTCGGTACTGCAAAAGTATAGAAATCGTTCAATTCAAAGAAATAGTTTTGGAAGATAAAAACAAAAATCTTTTAAAGCCCGGCGAAATATAAAATGTGTTTATTTCGTTATATTTATACCACAAAATTAAGTTTATGCGCTTTTCTGAAAGTAAAAATACAACTCGTTGGGTTATAATTTTCATTTCCTTTTTAATCATTTCGCTGATTCTCTGGAACACTTATACATTTGTTCAAATATTTAAGAATGAGGAACGTTTAAAAATGAAACTTTTTGTGAATGCTCAAATTACAATTGTAAATGCCGATGAAAATACGGATGTAGAACTTCCTCTTCAAATTTTCAGTAACAACACCTCAATTCCTGTTTTATTATTACTGCATGATAAAGTAGTAAGTGCTAAGAATGTTCCGGAAGAAATTCTTAATGACAATAAAAAAAGAAAAAGTTTTTTAAATAAGCTGAAAAACGAAAACGAACCCATTACTTTTGAATATGCCCCTGGAAAATACCAGACTTTATATTATGGAAATTCAGCTTTGCTTAACAAACTCAAATATTATCCTGTAGCCTTATTACTTATCATCTTTTTATGCGGTGCTTTGATTTACAATTTTTACAAAAGCACAAAAATGGCCACTCAAAATAAATTGTGGGCTGGAATGGCGAAAGAAACAGCACACCAAATTGGTACGCCCTTGTCTTCTTTAATTGGATGGGTTGAGATTTTAAAAACCGAAGAAATTGATCAGTCCATAACATCTGAAATTGAAAAAGATGTAGAACGTTTGCAAACCATTACAGATCGTTTTTCTAAAATTGGTTCGGTTCCTGTTTTAGAACCGCATAATATTGTCGAAGAAACTTTAAATACATACGAGTACTTGCAATCTCGTTTTTCTAAGCAAGTCAGCTTTTCTTATCTGGCTCCAGAAAATCCAATTTTTGCCTCAATTAATCCAACGCTTCACAGCTGGACGATTGAAAATTTGATTAAAAATGCGATTGACGCCATGAAGGGAAAAGGAACATTAGAACTGCAGATTGAGCAAGATGCTCATCATGTGAAAATAAATGTGAAAGATTCCGGAAGCGGTATTTCTAAAAATCAATTCAGAACTATTTTTGAACCTGGATTTACGACCAAAAAACGCGGCTGGGGATTGGGACTTTCTTTAACTAAAAGAATCGTAGAAGAATATCACAACGGAAAAATTAAGGTTTTACATTCTGAAATTGGAAAAGGAACTACTTTTCAAATTAGCTATAAAATTATTGATCCTGTTTAGATACAGTATAAAAAAAACACCAATTCATATTTTGAATTGGTGTTTTTTTATAAGGACTTCGCTAAGTCTGACAAATATGTTTAAAGATTTGCGCTAATGTCTTTAGCTAAAGCTTCAAATTCTTCTTTTGAAAGAGACACTTTATTATGAAAACGCATTTCATCCATTTCATTTAACGGAATTAAATGTACGTGCGCGTGAGGAACTTCTAGACCTACAACTGCCATTCCTACTCTTTTGCAAGGAACTGTTTTTTCTAACGCCGCAGCTATTTTTTTAGAGAACTTCATTAATCCTAAGTACGATTCTTCATCCATATCAAAAATTTTATCGATTTCTTTTTTTGGAATACAAAGCGTGTGTCCTTTAGCATTTGGGTTTACATCTAAAAAAGCCAAATAGTTATCGTCTTCAGCGATTTTATAAGCCGGAATTTCTCCGTTTACTATTTTAGTGAATATTGTGCTCATCTTTTATTTTTAAAATCTTAATAATGGGATTGCTTCGTTCCTCGCAATGACTTAGTCTCTTGAAATCTCCAGAATTTCAAATTTCAAAACGCCGTTTGGAACTGTAATTTCAGCTACTTCACCAACAGATTTTCCTAGTAAACCTTTACCAATAGGAGAAGTTACCGAAATTTTTCCTGTTTTTAAATCTGCTTCGCTTTCCGCAACAAGCGTATATTTCATTTCCATTCCGTTGCTTTGGTTTTTAATTTTTACATTAGAAAGCACCAAAGCTTTCGAAACATCTAGTTGTGATTCGTCAATTAATCTAGCATTAGAATATACTTCTTCTAACTTAGCAATTCTCATTTCTAATAAACCCTGCGCTTCTTTTGCAGCATCATATTCGGCGTTTTCAGATAAATCGCCTTTGTCTCTTGCTTCTGCTATATCTTGAGATGCTTTAGGACGCATTACACTTTTTAAATGCTCCAATTCATCTTTTAACTTTTTTAACCCCTCTGCGGTATAATAAGATACTTTACTCATAACTTCATCGTTTATATAAATAGAAAAAATCCCATCGGGACGGGATTTTGTATTACAAATATACTATTATTTTTTGTAGTACATAATTATATGTTAATCATATAAAAATCAAATCTAAATAAATTATTTTTGTTTCACTAATTCTTATCAAAATAATGAAAAAAATCTGTCTGTTAATTATTTTCGTTTCAGTGCTTTTATCTTGCAGCGACCACGAACGCAGTAATAAAAACCCTTATTTGCCAAATTACGCTGTTAATTTATCTGTAGATATGAATCTGCCTGCTTATTCAAATCTTAAATTTGTGAGCAATGGTGTTATTATTCCAAATTACGGCGCAAAAGGAATTATTATTTTTAATGCCGGAAGCGGTTACAATGCTTTTGACGCTGCCTGCCCTAATCAGGATTTAAATTCCTGTGTTGCCATGACTATTGATGGAGTAAATGCCGTTTGTTCGTGCGATAAAACTGCTTACAGCTTATTTACCGGTCTTGGAGGAAAAGAATATCCGTTAAAACAATATAAAGTTCAAGTAACCGGAACTGTGATTCACGTTTACAATTAAAATAAAAAAAAGCCTGAAAATTTAAACTTTCAGGCTTTTTTATTTTCTACTTATTAGAATTTCAATGTCAATCCGGCTAAGAAATTAATTCCTGCCTGAGGATAATAATATGGATAAATATCCCACATGGCTCCGTTTGAAACATATTTTTTATCTAAAATATTATTTACCAAACCTGTTATCATTATTGATTTGAAGATTGATCTTGGCTTAATTTCATAAGAAACATTCAAATCGTTTACAAAATAATCTGCCAGTTTAGCCGATGGTAATTCGATATTGTTCATGTATTGTTCGCCAACATATTTCTGCAATAGCGAAATGTGTAAACTTTCTAAAGGGCTGTAAACAATAATATTTCCAGCAATAATATTTGGAGAATAAGCTATATCTGTTGTTCCGTAGTACTGTCCTTCAACCGCTAAATCAACATTTTTATTGCTGCTTAAAGTGAAGTTTGGTCTAAGAAGAAATTTTTCTGAAAGCTTTATTGTTGCGTCAACTTCGAATCCTAAACGGTAACTTTTTTCAGTATTAGCACGAATTGGCGCTCCAACATCATCTAATCTTCCAGTTAAAATTAACTGATCTTTATATCCCATATAATAGAAGTTAGAATTCAACTGGAATTTCTCCGAATTAAATCTCCATCCTAATTCAAAATCATTTAATTTTTCCGGTTTTACGTTTCCACCTTCGTAATCTGTTCTGTTTGGTTCACGATTGGCACGAGCGTATGAAAAATAAAGCGTGTTTTTTTGGTTGATTTCGTAGTTTAAACCTGCTTTTGGATTAAAGAAATTAAACGTATCATTTACCAGACCTGTTTCTTTCGAATTTGCTTTGTATTGTACTCTTCTATATTGCAAATCGCCATAAAAACTTAATTTTTCTGTAAACTGATAATTTGCTTTTGCAAAAATGTTTCCGTCTGTTTTTGTTGAATAATCATCGTAATAATGATCCCCCAATTCTGACTGTCCTGAATTTCGAGCCCAAATTACTTTACCATAATGATCTCCTTCATACTTGTTCCAGCCTCCGCCAAGAATAACATCTAGCTTTTCTTCTTTGTATTTTACTGAAAAGGTAGTTCCGTAGAAGTTATTATCTAACCATTTCTGACGAATTAAATCGGTTCCGGGAACTAATTCTCCTAAATCATTCTCCACCATTTTTGTAGGCAGAATTGGTCCATATCCTGCAATTGGCTCATCATATTTATAATTTTCATAATACCCCAGTCCTTTTGTATAATGCAAAGCTAAGTTACTGCTCCATTTATCAGACCATGATTCACTCCAATGCAGCTGATAATGATTTTGCTTATAGTTATCGGTTTCATTATTATAAAAATGAACGTTTCCTGCCTCATCTTTATACTTTCCTGCTGAATTATAAGTACGATTTGAGTTTAAAGTTTCAGCATCAATTCCGTTCCAGGATTGGTACGTTTCTTCGGTTCCGCCAAAAACCAGTGCTTTGATTAAAGTTGTTTTTCCAACGTAAGTTCCTTGAAGAAAATACGATTTTAAATCAGAGCTGGCACGATCTACATAACCATCAGATTTAATGGTCGATAAACGTCCTGCTAGCTCAAAATGATCGTTTAATATTCCTGTACTGAATTTTACGGTGTTTTTGTTTGAATTAAAACTTCCGTAAGAGCTTGAAATTTCGCCATTTGCTTTAGATGCATAATTATCTGTAAGCATGTTTAAACTTGCACCAAAAGCAGAAGATCCGTTAGTAGAAGTTCCTACTCCGCGCTGCAATTGCAGACTTTCTACAGAAGAAGCAAAATCAGGCATATTTACCCAAAACGTTCCCTGGCTTTCGGCATCGTTATACGGAATTCCGTTTATGGTTACGTTTACTCTTGTAGCATCACTTCCGCGGACTCTGATTCCGGTATAACCTATTCCGCCTCCTGCATCAGATGTTGTTACTACAGATGGCAGATAATTCATTAAAACAGGAATATCCTGTCCAAGATTTCGGTATTTAATTTCCTTTTTATCCATATTACTAAACGTAACAGGCGTTTTTGTCGTAACACGAACCGCCGAAACTAACACATCATCAAGCTGATTGACTTTGGTAGAGTCCTGTACTTGTGAAAAAGAGTAAAGAGAATAGAATAAAGAAAATAGAATAAAGAAAATAGATTTGGTTCTGCTCATTTTTTGAACCTTAGAACCTTTGTAACTTAGTACCTCAGTACCTAAAAAAAATGTTTTCATTCGTAAAGAATTACGAATAAAAGGGGGAATTATTCTTTTTTTAAATTAATAAATTGTTTCCCGACAAAGCATAGTGATATACTGTAATTTGTCGTTTTTTCCCTTAGCAACATTACTCGCCCAGGTTCTTTGGGTATGATCTCAGCTCGT
This sequence comes from Flavobacterium sp. GW821-FHT12A05, assembly GCF_058807735.1. Lineage (NCBI taxonomy): Bacteria > Pseudomonadati > Bacteroidota > Flavobacteriia > Flavobacteriales > Flavobacteriaceae > Flavobacterium > Flavobacterium sp. GW821-FHT12A05. The sequence continues at coordinate 519,960 of NZ_JBXAQY010000002.1, forward strand.
TATTTAGAGCACCCCTTTGAGACAGTGCAAATGTAATGTTAAAAAATCGAATTCTAAAGAAAGAAATTCCAATAAAAAAAATCCAAATTCCAAAAATTAAAATGACTTTTGGAATTTGGATTTTGAATTTTATAAAATTGGGATTTAATCCAAGTTCGGTTTCTTTCTAGATTGTTTTAAATCAGAAATATTCTTTTTGTCCTTAATTCTTTTTTTGATTACCGATTTTGGAATTTTTGTGGCTTTTCTAACTTTTGAAACATACAATCCTTTTTTAATTATTTCCAAAAAACGTTTTATAACAATATCTTTATTTTTAAGCTGGCTTCTGTCTTCGTCGCAGTTTAAAACCAAAATATTTTCGATTGTTAAACGAGAGGCAATATTTGTCTGTAAAAGCAGTTTTTCTTCTTCGGATAAAGCCTGAGAAGCATTCAAATCAAAAGACAAAACTACTTTCGACGAAACCTTATTTACATTTTGCCCGCCTGCACCACTGCTTCTAACGGCCTTAAAACTTAATTCTGATATGATTTTATCGCTATCCATTATTGTGGCTGATGCGCTGGTTTTAATAAATCGTTTACTGTTTTCACCGGATTAAAAGTAATTAACGGAACAGCAACAAAAACAGTTAACCAATTCGCCATTGAACCATTCCACAATCCTGGTAATTCGTAACTTTTAACCGCTTTTCCTTCAACGCTTTTCTCAACAATAAATCCAGATTTTTGATCTACATATTGTTTTAAATCAAATTTTTCTCCTTTGTAATTTTTAATACCGCAGACTAAATCAACTGGATTAAAATGTGTTGCTTCTTCGAGAATTTCAAGCTGTTTTTTATTGGTCAGATCAACCTGAGACGTTTCTACAATCTGCAGTGAAACTTCCCCTTTTTCATTCATTACCCAAAACGGTCCTCCGCCTGGTTCTCCTTCATTTCGAACCATTCCGCAAACCCTAATTGGCCTGTCCAGCAATTCTTTGATCTTAATAAGTTTATTTTCAAAAGTAAATTTATTAAAATCTTCTCCCATTTGAATATTCATTTTTTGTGTCAGAACATCGATAATTTCAGAAAGATCAGCTTCAGCTATTTCATTCTTATCAATAGCACTTAAATATCCAAATACTTTTTGTTGTACTGCGATTAAAATGCCGCCTAAAGCTTTTTTGTACAACGTAATTTTATCAATATGATTTTGAATTACATTATCGATGTTTTTAATAAAAATAATGTCTGAATCCAGATTATTCAAGTTTTCAATTAAAGCTCCATGCCCGCCGGGTCTAAAGACTAAATTGCCGTTTGAACTTCTAACAATTTTGTTTTTTGAGTCAACGTTGATAGAATCTGTACTTTTATTTTGATAAGAATATCCAATATTAATTTTTGTTCCCGATGGTTTTTCTATTTTCTCTCTAACTTCAGCAACAGCTGTTTCAAACAAATCCTGATGAATTTCTGAAACTGTAAAATGCAGATTAGAAACTCCTTCGGAGGTAGCATAATGTACACATTCGTTCAAATGCTCTTCTATTGGATTTGCAATATGCGTATTATTATATAAATGAAAAGGTAAAACCGCTTTTGGCTTATTTGCTGAATTATAATAGTCTTGCGATAATAGCAATTTTATAAAATAGTAATTTTTATAGTCTCTTTCCAGCGTTTCAAAATCCGGATAAATCTCTTTTAGTTTTTCGTGAACTGTTTTAAAAAAAGGAAACTTCTCCATACCTACAATAAAAATAGCCAATTCCTTGTCATTTTGTCTGTTCATGTAAGCATTTATGGTTTCTTTTTGAATATCGAAATCATTCAAAAAAGCAGTTAAAAACTTGAACATTCTGGTTGCTGCGCCAGAAGCCGGAACAAACTTTTTGATTTTCAATTTTTCTTTTTGATCATCAAAAAAAGCGGCTTTTTCTTCAAAATCAGCTTCAGATAAACTTAAAATTCCGTTGCTAATTGTTGCCGGGCTGATTAAGTTGCTCTTTGCTATTCCTTTTTTAAATATTTTTAATTGTTTTAGTATATTTTCGAAAGGAATACCATGATTGTAGATTTCGACAAAATCTTCAGATGATAATCCTTTTTCTTTCAAAGCACCCAAAGCATCAACAATCGTTATGGCTTTTGCTAAACGGCTTTCTTTATCTCCTGAAAGGGTTATAAAAGGTTTTTTAGTATCAATTAAGGCTTGTTTAAAAACAGAAAAAACGGTTTCTCTTCCTTCCGCAGTATCTCTAATATCGTCTTTTTCCCAAGGCACATCAATGTCTGTTAGAAAAAATAAATCATATTCATGATCTAGTGCAGCTTCATTTAAAAGCGGATCACAAAAACCATAATATACTTCTGAAAAAACTTTGGTAACCATTAAATTGGTATCACAGAACAAATACTTTTTAGCTGCAGCAAGTTTTTCGTTTTCTAAAGCAGTCTGCCCATAAGCAATAGGCATCATATCATCGGCAACGCAAATATGCTGATTTTCTTCCCATTTTTCCTGCAGGTAATCGCGTGCAAATTCAGGAACCCATTCGGTTTCATAATAATCTGCCAGTTGTTTTGCCAAAGTTGTTTTGCCTGTACTTTCAGGACCAAACAACGCAATTTTTATGATTGTTGTTTTTTGCTGTCTAAGATTTTTCTCCATTCTAAATAAGCTGAAATAGCCAAAATTGTAAAAATTAAATACTGAAGTGACAGCATCCCTAAGCCGCGATAAGCATAAAGAGGCACTACAATAATATCACCGATAATCCAAAGTGTCCAGTTTTCGATTTTTTTCCTTGCCATATACCACATTCCAGCAAAAAATATCCCAGACGATATCATATCGACATAATTGTCTTTGTGTATTTCGTAATCGAAATATTTATAAATCCCGAAAACTACGAAAACAGTTACGAAAAACAGTAAAACTCCAATTATTTTTTCATTAAAGTTTGTTCTTGTAATAGGCAGATTATCTTCGACTGTTGCGCCTTTTGCCCAAACATACCAGCCATAAATACTCATAATGGAGAAATACCCATTGATAATCATATCACCAATATAACCAGCGACATATAAAAGATACACGGAAATTACAGTTGCAATTAATCCTGTTGGGTAAACCCAAATATTTTCTTTTTTGGCAAACCAAACACTTAAAATTCCAAAAACAAATACCAGAAACTCCAAAGCAATATGCCATAACGGAGTATTTTTATAACTATCTAGAAAAAAGTCAATCATTTTTGTGGTATTTGTGTGCTGTTAAATTGATGAATCAAAAAAATGGCTGTCGTTTTCAAAAGCAGTTCCAATGACTACTAAATCTGCCCCCGCATTATAGGCTTCTTTAATTCCGTGCAAATCTACAATTCCTCCACCAACAATTACAGGAATTTCTATATTTTGAGCAATTAACGCTATCATTTCCAAAGGAACCGGCTTTTTTGCACCGCTTCCAGCCTCCAAATAAATTAACTTATTTCCCAACATTTCGCCTGCCTGCGCTGTAGCAAGAGCCAGATCAAAATTTTCACGATTCAGCGGTTCGGTTTTACTAACGCGCGCAACGGCAGTTTCATTGCCGCTTTCGATCAAAATATATCCTGTTGAAATAACTTCAAGATTTGTCTTTTTTAAGATTGGAGCTGCCTGGACCTGATATTCTATTAAATAATCCGGATTTCTTCCGGATAATAATGACAAAAACAAAATAGCATCCGCTTGTGGGGAAATCTGCGATGGATCACCTGGAAATATAATAACCGGCAGGTTTGTTTTTTGCTTTAACTGGGCAATTAAATCTTCTAAAATAGTGCTTTGAACAATACTTCCGCCAACAAATATATGTGTAGCCGGAGATTCATTTATTTTAGCTAATAAATGGTCTAGTTGTTCCCAAACGATTTTGTCCGGATCCAGAAGTATGGCCAGCAGCTTTTGCCCATTTTTCTTAGCCTCTAAAATTTGTTCGTGAATCGAAAGTAATTTTTGCTCCATAATGGGCGTAAAAGTAAAAAGTTTTTAACGTAGAAGAACTATTTCGAATGAATTATATTTGTAATGTCTCTGTTAATAATCAAACAAAAACAAATTATGATTACGGCTGCACTATTAGAAAAATATGGCGCTATAAAAAAGACTTTCGGCAAAAGTGAAATTATTTTTGAAGAAGGAAATCTGCCGGCGCATTATTACCAGATAATTTCGGGCGAAATCAAAATGAGTAATTATAATGATGACGGACGCGAATTTATTCAGGGTATCTTTTATAAAGAACAGTCTTTTGGAGAACCTCCATTATTTCTAAACCAAAAATATCCCGCCAATTCTATTGCGGTTGAAGACAGCGAAGTTTTTCTTCTCCCAAAAACCAACTTCATGAAACTGCTGGAAGAAAACCCGGCAATCAGCATTAAAATAATCGAAAATCTTGCACAGCGTTTGTATTACAAATCGGTTATGGCAGCAGAAATTTCTACGCACGAACCGGAACATCGGGTTTTAAAATTAATTGATCACGGAATTGCTTATTTTAATTTTAAAAAAGATACAAACGGCTACCTCATCAACTTTACCAGACAGCAAATAGGAGATTTAACCGGTTTGCGTGTCGAAACGGTCATTAGAGCCATAAAAGCCTTAGAAAAGAAAGGCGAATTGAAGATCATAAACAGGAAAGTATACAGATAAAAAAGTTCTCGTTTTATGATTTAAGTCATAAATAGCAGGGGTATTGCGAGCGTACCTTTGTTGGTATAAAAACTAAATACCATGACACTTTATCAAACAACATTCGAAAATTTCAATAAAAACTATATGGGTTCTGCTGCAATGGCTGTAATTGGTCAAAGCTGTTTAGGAGGCGCTGCAGCAATGTATGTTTTAGCAAACGGAACCTCAATTACGCAAATGATTCAGCTGGCCATAATTGTTCTGGCTTGCGTTTTTGCAAACACTTCTATATTAGCACAAATGAAACATAAAATGGTTTTTAATCTTATTATTCTAAGTGCATTTATAAGTATTGCACTAATTCTTTTAAACACCTTTGTTCTGTGAAAAAACAAATAGAAAATAGAGCTGATATCGTGTTTTTGGTGAATCAATTCTATGACAAAATAAGAGCCGATGCTGAAATCGGCTTTTATTTTAATGAAATAATAACCGATTGGGATGCACACCTGGAAAAACTAACTGATTTTTGGGAAACCAATTTGTTTGCTGTAAAAAAATACAAAGGAAATCCGCATGCGGTTCATAATGAAGTTGACGAGCATTTTGATGAAAAAATCACGGTAAACGAATTCGGCATCTGGCTTAATCATTGGGCACAAACTTTAGACGAACATTTTGAAGGCGAAAATGTAGAAATTTTAAAAAGACGTGCCCGTAAAATGAGCACTTTTCTATATATGAGTATGTTTCAGCACAGACAAAAAGAAAGTGAGATTTAATAGTTCAACAGTCATTGCGAGGAACGAAGCAACCTCACTATAATTGATTTAGCAAATGAGATTTCTTCGTTCCTCGCAATGACCAATCTTTACGGTTATTTCTCAAAAGCATAAACCAAAGTAAAGTTTCCTTCAAAATTATCTGATTTGATTTCTTCGTAATGCACATCAAAATCTTTAACCAAATCATCAAAATGAAGACTTGCCTGAGTCTGCGGTTGCTTTAAAGAAAAATCGCCTACTCTAATATGGTCTTTAAAACTAATTCCTTTTTCGTTTCTAATTTTAAAAATCGCTTCTTTAGCTCCCCAGATTACAGTAAGCTTCTTTACATATTCTTCTAAAACATCAGGATTTAAGTATTCAAATTCTGTATCGACAAATTTATCTGCAATGCGAAGAATTTTTTCGCGCTGCAATTCCATATCAATTCCTACGGTTTCGTGGCTTATAATAATTGCCGCAAAATGATAGGAATGTGTTATTGAGATGTAATTATGACAATCGAAATAAGGTTTTCCAAACTCGTCATAATGCAAATCCTTATCTGTAAAACCCATTTCCTGAATCAGCATACGAACACTCAAAAAAGCACGCTGATGCATTTGAGATCTCATTCCATCCAGTCTCTTTTGTGTTTTTTCTTTCAGCACAACTTTACTCAATAACTCCTCTAAGGATTCTGTTATTTCCCAAATTAAAATTTTAGTCGTATCGTTAAATTGTATGGTCTGAAATAAAGGCATTACTTTTTAATTGTAAATTATGAATGGTTAATTATAAATTATTGGTGATAAATTTTAAACCATATAAGTCATTTAAGAAAATATAACTGTTGGCTTAAATAATGCATTAGTAAATATAAGGAATTCGTGACAAAGGTAATAGTTTCAGAATCTTTTTTAAATGAACTTACATCACTTATATGGTTAAAAACAATTTCTAGAGTAACATTCTAAAGATTAAGAAATTAAAGATTTCACAAATCTTATAGAAATTACTAAAATTAAAAACCTATTCCGTAAATTTGCAAAAATTTTACAATATACAAATATACACTATAAATGAGTACTACAACTACGCCTTATGTGGCTTTCAAAGTAAAAGACATTTCTCTAGCGGCTTGGGGAAGAAAAGAAATTGAACTAGCTGAAGCTGAAATGCCAGGTTTAATGGCACTTCGCGCTGAATATAAAGACGAACAACCATTAAAAGGTGCTCGTATTGCTGGATGTTTACACATGACGATTCAAACTGCTGTTTTAATCGAAACGTTAATTGCTCTTGGTGCTGAAGTTACTTGGTCTTCTTGTAACATTTTCTCTACTCAGGATCAGGCTGCTGCTGCTATTGCTGCTGCCGGAATTCAGGTTTATGCCTGGAAAGGTCTTGATGAAGAATCATTTGACTGGTGTATTGAGCAAACTTTATTCTTTGGTGAAGACAGAAAACCATTGAACATGATTCTTGATGATGGTGGAGATTTAACTAACATGGTTATTGATCGTTACCCAGAATTAGTTCCTGGAATTAAAGGTCTTTCTGAAGAAACTACAACTGGAGTTCACAGACTTTACGAAAGAGTAAAAGCTGGAACTTTGCCAATGCCTGCAATCAATATTAACGATTCTGTTACTAAATCTAAATTTGATAACAAATACGGATGTAAAGAATCTGCTGTAGATGCTGTACGTCGTGCAACTGACTTAATGTTAGCTGGAAAAAGAGTTATCGTTTGCGGATACGGTGACGTTGGAAAAGGAACTGCTGCTTCTTTTAGAGGTGCTGGATCTATTGTAACCGTTACTGAAATTGATCCAATTTGTGCTTTACAAGCTGCAATGGACGGTTATGAAGTTAAAAAATTAAACACTGTTATTGCTAATGCTGATATCATCATTACAACTACAGGAAACAAAGATATCGTTCTTGGAGAGCACTTCGAGCAAATGAAAGATAAAACTGTTGTTTGTAACATTGGTCACTTCGATAACGAAATTGATATGGCTTGGTTAAACAAAAACCACGGTGCATCTAAAATCGAAATCAAACCACAAGTTGACAAATACAACATCGCTGGAAAAGATATCATTATCTTGGCAGAAGGTCGTTTAGTAAACCTTGGTTGTGCTACAGGTCACCCAAGTTTTGTAATGAGTAACTCATTTACAAACCAAACTTTGGCACAAATTGAATTATGGAACAACAGCGCAGCTTACAAAAATGAAGTTTACATGTTACCAAAACATTTAGATGAAAAAGTTGCTGCTTTACACTTAGCTAAATTAGGCGTTGAACTTGAAGTTTTAAGAGAAGATCAAGCAGCTTATATTGGTGTTCCAGTTGAGGGTCCATTCAAACCAGAATACTACAGATACTAGTAAATTTAGATTATAGATTTCTAATTTTAGATTTCTTTAATTACATATCAAACCCGACAGTTTTTTAAACTTGTCGGGTTTTCTTTTTAAAAAGTGAGAGACTTATTTCTGATTCAAAAAGATTTCTATAAAAAATATACTTTTTTAAGAATAACTCCTTAATTTTAAGAATCAGAATAAGTTACTATTTCTCAACTACATAAAAACTGTACTCTTGAAAAAAACATCTTATTTATTCCTCTTATTATTTCTGTTGTGTCTTCCGCACTTTATTTTTTCTCAGGAAAAAAAGCCTAAAGTCGTCTTAGTGTTAAGTGGCGGCGGTGCAAAAGGAATTGCACATATCCCTCTTTTGCAAAAACTAGATTCCCTGCACATTGTTCCAGATCTTATTGTTGGAAATAGTATGGGAAGTATAATAGGCGGTTTATATGCAATGGGATATTCTGGTGACAGCATAGAAAAACTAACCAAAAACATTAATTGGGATAGATTACTTGGAGGAGGCCAGTCATTAAAATCTGTCAGTGTAGAAGAAAAAAGAGAATTTCAGCGGTATTTAGTTGGAATTGGGATTAAAAACAAAAGACTGAACAGTATTGGCTCTTTATTAAATGATCAAAATTTAAGAGAATATCTTTCTGAGTTAACTTACCCAGTATATAACATTAGAGATTTTGACAGTCTGCCCATTCCCTTTAGAGCCATGGCTACTGATTTATCCGAAGGGAAAGAGGTTATTTTAAGCAAAGGAAGCTTAGCCTATGCCATGAGAGCCAGTATGTCGCTCCCTGCTATTTTCAAGCCTATGTCGTATGAAAAAACAGTTTTGGTTGACGGAGGCGTTTTAAATAATTTCCCTACAGATGTTGCCAAACAAATGGGCGCTGATATTATTATTGGCAGTGATGTCGGCGGCGGATTGGAACCCATAGACAAACTGAACAATGTTATCACTATACTCACGCAAACCAGTATGTTCCCGAGCAACATTAAGAATCCTGCCAATAGAAAACTCTGTGATATCTTAGTAGATCACATGCCCAACCTTCGTTTTTCGACTGCAGATTTTGCAGATAGTGCCGAAATCTATAAAGATGGTAAAATTGCAACAAACGAAAATCTTCCGGCTTTAATAGCGTTATCCGAAAAATTAAAAGGATATCAACAGCGAATTCACGAATTACCACACATGCCTTCAGAAATTATTTTGGATACGATTGTGTACAAAAAAATCAGTCCGGAAAACCTTGCTCTGGTATTAGGAAGAATAAATCTTAAAACACATGTAAAATATACCACAAAAGATTTAATAGCAGGTATCAACAGAGCCATGGGAACCAATCTTTTTGACGAGATTACGTACAACTATTTCATTAAAGACGGCGACAAACTAGGCGTTACAATCTTTGGCCATGAACGTGCCAAAAACCAACTAAACACATCGGTACATTACGACACTTATCGAGGTGTTGGACTCATTTTTAATTACACCGCCAGAAATGTTCTCGCCAGAGCATCCCGACTTCTGGTAACAGTGGATATAGCCGAGCAGCCAAAAGCACGAATCAATTATCAGAAAAATTTTGGAGGAAACCGGGATTGGTGGTGGTCATCTGAACTTTATGGAGCCTTATTGAGACAAGAAATTTTCTTTAATGGCAAAGCTTCAGATAATGTACTGTATAATTCTGTTGAATTTACTAATGAAATTAACAGAAATATAAACTCCCTTAAAAGCTATTTTGGTTATGGATTGCATTATCAATACTCTAATCTAAAACCAAAATACGATAGAGAATACAATCCTAACTCGATCGATATCAGGAATTATTCCTTAAACAGCATAGAATTAAACATGCATTATTCTTATAATGATATGGATAAAGTTTTCTTTGCTGAAAATGGAACAATTATAAAAGCAAATGTAGCCCGATCATTGCTAACAGATGTCTACACCTCTTTTAACGACCCAAATCATTCAAGCATATCTGGTGCTACCAATGGTTATACAAAATTTGGTTTCAGTTATCAAAAAAGAGCGCTCTTAAAAAAGAAAATTACAGGAATCATTGGGTTCGATTCTTACTTTATTTTTGAAGACAAACTTAAAGAAGATCAAATCCCCTATTCGGATTTTGGTTATGCCTCAAAATATTTCTTAGGCGGCATTATACCAAGCTCCGGCAGTAATCGATTTTCATTTCCCGGCCTCCATGAAGACGAACTCAATGTTTCGCAATATATGGGCTTAAAAATAGCTTCTCAAATAAATCTTATGGGAAAAATCTACCTGACTCCCCATTTTAATATTGCAACTGTTGGGTTTGAATCTTTTGAGAAATACATCAACAAAGCATTTAGTCCAAAAGGAAAATGGGATGACGGCCTTGATCCCAGCCTTGTACTATCCGGAGGCGCAGCAATTTCTTATCAATCCATTTTAGGCCCTATTCATTTTGACACTTCATGGATCAATAATATCAACAAAGTACGATTATTTTTCAGCGTAGGATTATCATTCAATCCATAGCAATTTTTAATCTAAAATCTGAATTCAAAAATTCATCTGGGCGTGCCATAATTTAAAAAAAGGCCTAAATATACTTTGCGTGCATTAGGCCTTTTCTTAAATCATGTCGGGCTATCCGCGCTGCTTCGGCAGCCTGCTACTATCCCTCACGCATGCATAGACCAATAACTTTAAATAGTCTTCTAATTATTTATAACTACTAAAATTTTAAGTTTAAATTTGAAACCCAGAACATCAAAAAAAATTATGATCGAAAAAGTTTTATGTGAAATACATGGTTCAAAAGAAATGACTTTCGGCTGTATTCACATTGCAATGACAATAGATTCAAAAGAAAAAACAGGTTTTTATTATTCTGAAGCAGAAGAAGACCTTCCGCAGATTGCCTGGTGCGAACAATGTGAACAATATCTTCTGGATAATGGAGAAGAATGGACCGACGTTTTTCAAGCCAATGCCGATTTTAAAATGCTATGCATTGACTGCTTTGATGAGGCAAAAAATAAAGAAGATGAAATTCATATTCGATAAACTCTTTTCCGTTTCAAACAAAGCTTAACTTTGTAAAAAACGTAAACCATGAAGAATTTTTTATTTTTATTCATTGCCATTATATTCGAAATCATCGCGACATCGGCACTAAAAAAGTCGGAACAATTTACACAGCTTATTCCCAGTATCATTACACTTATTGGCTACTTCGCTGCTTTTTATTTTTTAAGTTTTGCGATTAGAACAATTCCGGTTGGATTTGCTTATGCCATTTGGTCTGGTGTTGGTATTGTTTTAATTACCGCTATTGGTGCTATATTCTTCAAAGAAATACCAGATTTACCTGCCATAATTGGATTGAGTTTAATTATAATTGGCGTTGTTGTAATTAATGTTTTTTCTAAAACTACGGCGCATTAAAACTTTTTGAGTCAACAAATGATAGTATCATTTGACACTATCACAAACAGTATTACGCTAAAAATCAAACTATTGATGATTTTCAAAAAAGCCAAAATCTCAGACCTTGCCGAAATGCAGCAATTGTATATCGAAACCATACAATCTGTCTGCAAAAACGATTATAATACAGCTCAAATAGAAGCCTGGATTTCTGGTGTCAAAAATACAGAACGCTGGGTTGAGGTAATCAACAAACAATTGGTATTGCTTGCAATTATCAATCATCAAATCGCTGGTTTTGGAACTTTAAAAGATGGTAATTATATAGATTTCTTTTATATTCACAAAGACTTTCAACGGCAGGGAATTGCGGATAAGCTTTTAACGGAATTAGAACTTGAAGCTAAAAAACAGCATTCAAAAATGATAACTTCGGATATCAGCATCACTGCAAAACCATTTTTTGAAAAGAAAAGATTTGTAGTAAAAGCAGAACAAAAAAATAGGGTAAACGACGTTGAAATCATTAACTATAAAATGAAAAAAGAATTATAACGAACAATATAATCTCGCAAAGACGCAGAGTCGCAAAGTTTTATTTTTTAAGTTTATAATCTTTGTAGACTTACTTTGACATCCTTCGACTTCGCTCAGGAAGACAAAATTGAGAAAAATCTTTGCGACTCTGCGTCTTTGCGAGATTAAAAATATTGCGAGCTTTGCGTAAATCTTTTCGCCTTTGCGGTTAGAAAAAAACTCAGCAAGTTTCGGATTTTATACCCGCAAAAACCAATCGATCTTTGCTTTATAAAATTGAATGAAAATGAACACACAGGAAACCATCAATTATAATCGTATTGCAGATGCGATAGATTATATCAAAGCAAATTTTAAAGAGCAGCCTAATCTTGATGAGGTTGCAGCCAAAGTGCATTTGAGTCCGTTTCACTTTCAGAGACTTTTCAGCGATTGGGCAGGAACAAGTCCGAAGAAGTTCTTGCAATATACCAGTCTGGAACACGCAAAAAAATTACTCAAAGAAAATCAGGCTACAATTTCTGAAACGGCTTACGAAACTGGTCTTTCGGGCACCAGCCGATTACATGATCTATTTGTAAATATCGAAGGAATGACTCCGGCCGAATATAAAAACGGAGGAAAAAACCTGGAAATAAACTACAGTTTTGCCGAAAGTCCGTTTGGGAATATCATCGTAGCATCGACCCAAAAAGGTGTTTGTTTTATGGCTTTCGCCGAAGATGAAACTATTGGCTTTGCTGATTTGAAAAATAAATTCCCAAATGCTTCTTTCTCACGAAAACTAGATTTAGCACAACAAAATGCACTTTTCATTTTCCAAAATGACTGGAGTAAATTATCTGAAATTAAACTGCATTTAAAAGGAACCGATTTTCAGCTGAAAGTCTGGGAAACTTTACTAAAAATCCCGATGGGACAACTTTCTACATACGGCACTATTGCGCATCAAATTCAAAAACCAAATGCTTCGAGAGCCGTTGGAACTGCGATTGGCAGTAATCCTGTCGCATTTTTAATTCCTTGCCACCGTGTAATCCAATCTTCGGGAGTTTTTGGCGGTTATATGTGGGGAAATACCCGAAAAACAGCGATTATTGGCTGGGAAGGCGCACAGGTAAATCTGTAATAATTGTAAAATCCCAAATTTTAAATTCCAAATTCCAATGATTATTCATCACTGGAAACTTTACTTCATCTAAAATTATTATGCAAAATATACAATCTAAAATTGCTTCTCAAAACTGGGAAAGCATCACCGAATCTATGCATGAAAATGGATTCGCTATAATTCCAAATATCCTAAATAACGAACAATGTGAAGATCTGAAATTCGATTATGACAATCCTTCTTTATACCGAAAAACGGTTGTTATGGAACGCTACAGGTTTGGTTTAGGCGAATACAAGTATTTCAATTATCCTCTGCCAGATTTGATTCAGGATATTCGTTCTTCCATCTATCCAAAGCTGGCAGCTGTTGCCAATGCATGGATGAAAGCGCTAAATATCAATACTATTTTTCCGGACAAACACGAAGAACTATTAAAACAATGCCATGATAATAACCAGCTTAAAGCCACTGTTTTAATTCTGAAATACGGCAAAAGCGGCTTTAATACTTTGCATCAGGATTTGTATGGCGATATTTATTTCCCTATTCAAATTGTGCTTTTTCTAAATGAACCTGATGAAGATTTTACTGGCGGTGAATTTGTTCTAACACAGCAAACTCCAAGAGCACAATCTAAAGCGATTGTCTTAAAACCAAAGAAAGGAGATATTCTCATTTTTACAACCAATTTCAGACCCGTAAAAGGTTCAAAAGGATATTATCGTGTCAATATGAAACATGGTGTAAGCGAAATTCATTCTGGTGAAAGACATACCTTAGGGATTATTTTTCATGATGCGTTAAATTAAGGTTCAAAGGTTCAGAGGCGCAAAGCGACAAAGTTTTACAACCTACCCAAAACCTCTGAACCTTTGCTGCTTTGAACCTTTGTAACTTAAAGAACAAATGATACAACACAATAAAATTCCCGACTCTGATCTCCAGAATAAAATTAAAAATGCAGAAATTTGTTTCGGTGGGAACCAAAAATTAAAAATCTACGGAACGCTTAAATGCAGTTCGGGGAAAAGAATGAAACGTGAAAATCGGGTTTTCTTTTCTTCCCAGAATGAAGCGAAACAAAATGGTTTTAGACCTTGCGGACATTGCATGAAACCGGAATATTTAAAATGGAAAAATGGACTTATTTAATCCTCAAATAGACGAAACAACAAATCTGCTTCCTAAAGATGGAACGGTGAATTATTACGGAAAGCTATTTTCGAGAACAGAAGCTGATTTCTACCGTGATATTTTATTAAATACAATTGAATGGAAAAATGATGAAGCCATTATCTTTGGGAAACTAATCTTAACCAAACGAAAAGTAGCGTGGTACGGCGATCAGGAGTTTGAATATACGTATTCGAATACAACCAAAAAAGCTTTGCCTTGGACTCCCGAGCTTTTGAAACTAAAAAAAATCATTGAAGAAAAAACAGGAGAAACGTTTAATTCCTGTCTGCTCAATTTATATCATTCCGGAGAAGAAGGAATGGCATGGCACAGTGATGCAGAAAAAGATTTGAAAAAAAACGGCGCAATTGGTTCTGTTAGTTTTGGTGCCGAAAGAAAGTTCGCTTTCAAACACAAAGAATCTAAAGAAACAGTTTCATTAATCTTGGAACATGGAAGTTTGTTGGTCATGAAAGATGAAACACAAACGCATTGGCTTCACAGACTTCCTCCAACAAAAACTACTCAAAAAACGAGGGTAAATTTGACTTTTAGAACGATTGTGAGATAGAAATATTACTTCTTTTGCGAAGCCACAGTTTCATAGGATCGTATTAACGCGTCCTCAAACATTTCGGGCCTTACTCTTGAAAGTTCCACAATTGTCCAGCCTTGCGCTCCCCATTTATTTGGAATTGGATAGAAAATCTTCTCGCTTGATGCACAAAAAACCGATTGATCGATTTCGTTTAATTTTAAAACGGCGTGATTATTTTTTTCATCAAAAGTGGCAAAAATTTTCTTTTTGATTCGGAAAGAAGTTTTCTCAAAATGAGGTTCTTCAGTTGAGTTTGGAAACGATAACGCTAATTTTCTAAAGGTTTCGATAGCGACCATAATTGTAAATTTTAAAGTTTAACCTTAATTTACCAACCCTGATTTAATCCATTTTTTAAGACCTCGTTGTATTTTTCTTTATCAAAAGAATATAAGTTCGGTGCTTTGTGTGCTACATTATTTTTCTTTTCATCAAGCTTAGTCAGAATGCCTATGTTGGTTATTTTTCTAAGAAAATTTCTTCTGTCTAACTTTTTGTCTAAAATCGTTTCGTAGAGTTTTTGCAGTTCCGGAATTGTGAATTTTTCGGGAAGTAAATTATACCCTATCGGCATTAAATTCAATTCAATTCTAAGTGTATCCAGAGCTTTATCTACAATTTCTTTATGATCTAAAATGAGTTCCGGAACTTCTTTGTGATCAATCCATTCAATTTCGGAACTGTTTATTCGGCTGGGAACTATTTTCAAAAAATCGACTAAGGCATAATAGCCTATGGTAACAAAACGCTGGGTAAACCATTTTCCTTGTTCGGCATCAATATTTAAGCGTTTTAAAATTTCTTCACCAAAATGATTATCGTTCCTTTTGATTTTTCCAAAAGTGGCAAATTGTCTCAAAAAAACGCCCTCTACTCCAGTTCTTTCATTTAAAACGGTTACTGCCGCAACATCAATATCCTGATCAATTGGAATAAATCCTCCTGGCAAAGACCATTTATCGTTATGTGGTACTTTAATCAATAAAACTTTTAATTGATTATCATGAAAACCAAAAATCACGCAGTCTATTGAAAGACCAGGCTGATAATTTTTATTATTTTCTATAATGGATTGCAGCATTTGAGTCTTTAATTATTTCTTTTCCTTTTTAATGGAGGATGCAATTTACTTTATTTTTTAAGATCCCAGATCATTTTTAAGCAAAACAAGCGTTTTTACTCGTTTGCAAAAATGAGAACGAAAAGTGTATAAATCACAATTTTAGTTAAAATTAAGAAACGAATTGAAAAAATAAGTACATTGCGTCATAATAACACATTAGACATTAAAATTGTTATAATCTTTAATTTTAGAAAGAATAAAATTACAAATTAGATTTATGTTTATAGATTTTTTTGAGAAGTAAAAAGATCCTTAATGCAAGTGAATATGATAGCCAATCCGTTAAAAAATATCAACGAAAAGATTCGATCCAAAATTTGGACTTCTTTTGGATTTGTTTCTAAAACCTATCTTTTAGAAGCGTCATTAAAATATAGTGAAGAACAGGAAAAAATCTTCAACCAAATGATTGTTGAAACTGAAGCAAAAGATAAAAAGGCAAAACGCGAAGCTTTTGACAAAGCATTATATGCCTCTTATAAAGGAATTGGTGCAATGGACTTTATAAATACAGTTTTAAAATAATTTTTTA
Organism: Flavobacterium sp. GW821-FHT12A05; assembly: GCF_058807735.1. Classification (NCBI taxonomy): domain Bacteria; kingdom Pseudomonadati; phylum Bacteroidota; class Flavobacteriia; order Flavobacteriales; family Flavobacteriaceae; genus Flavobacterium; species Flavobacterium sp. GW821-FHT12A05. Next base: position 536,311 of record NZ_JBXAQY010000002.1, read on the forward strand.
TCCTATTGTATTTTAAGAAGAGCATCTTTTAAAAACAATTTTGTTCTAACTATCTTAAAATCAAAAAGTCTCTAAACTTCACTTTTCGGTGGAGTTTTTTTTATTGAAAAATTATTGCTTATTTTTAGACTTCAACTACACAAATTCTCTACATTTGTTAGGACAAAAAGTACGATTATACTTAATTAAAAGCCACAAAAACAATAATTTATTTACAATGGAAAACACAATTCAAGCAGAAAATTATAAAATTCAAAAGCCGGAAAATTGGGCAAGCGTTATTACTGATGATCAAATAATTGAACATATAAAAGAGTCTGATTTTTCAACGAAACAAGTTGAAGAAGGTAGAGATTATTGCTATTTTCTAGACAAGATTTATTACACAAGCGATATCAAAAACAGCGAATATGCCTGCGTTGCTTATACGCTGAACGAACCTTCTAATCTTGAAAGCGCATCTGTAATGGATGTTGTGGTTGAAGAAAACGAAACTTACATTATACATAGAATCAGCGTTTTGAGAGAAGGCGTTTTAATTGATAAAATTCCAGATACCAAAATAAAAGTATTAGACAGCGAAAATCAAAGTGACGGCGGTGTTTTAAGCAGTAATAAAAAAGTAAATATTACGATAAAAGACCTCCGTCTTTATGATGTTTTAATTATAGAAGATTCTAGAGTTAAGGTATTTACAGAACGTGATTTTATGCGCAAGGAATTCCTTAAGTATGTTTGGATTAGTCCAAATAATTATTGGGCATACGGTTCTTATAAATTTACTTTTATCAATGAGCGCGAAAAAACGATTGCCTACAAAAAAACCTTTTTTAGAGATGAACAGGGAAATGTAATCGAACCGGAAATTAATTACCTTAAAAAAGGCGAAAGATTTATAATTGATAAAGAGAATTATATCAATTATGTTGATTCGAATAGAGAGGTTGCTCCTTTTATAGATTTTGCTACAGACAGCAATTGGACTGATTTGTCTAATTATATTTCACCGCTTTACGAAGAAATCTACAACAAATCTTCCTTACAGGATTTCGCACCTAAACTGGTCGAAAAACTGGATGCGATTACAGACAAGGATGAGCAATTGCAATTTGCTATTGATTATGTTCAAAATCATGTTTACTACATTTTTAATGCCGATGAAATGAACGGCCATAAACCTCAGGAACCTTCTATTACTTACGAAAATAAGCAAGGAGACTGTAAGGCAAAATCTGTTTTATTGAAAGTGATTTTAGATTACATCAACATCGATTCATCTGTTGTTTTGGTGAACTTTAATACAGATCATTATATTAAATACTATTTACCTTCACTGCTTACTTTTAATCACGTAATTCTAAAAATTAATTACAAGGGTCAAACGTATTTTATCGATGCAACAACCAGAGACGAATTTGGATTAATCGAAAATCGCGGGTTTATCTATTTTATGCATTATTTAGAAGTGAAGCCAAATCAGGAATTACAGATTAAAGCGCCTCATAAATTTTCTTATTATGGCATTAATGAAAAAGTAGATTTTACGGCTCAAAATAATACAGGACTGCTAAAACTTACTACAACGTACAAAGGAAATCGCGCTAATTATATGCGTAAATATTTTAAAAACACCAATAAAAGAGAAATTATAGACAGCTGGAATAATTTCTTATTTTATACTTTGAATTATTCTAATGACAGAAACGGAACTGATATTAGAACTATTTTTAAAGATGCCGCGATTGACATTGTAAGCGATGATAAAAAGCTGAATGAATTTACAATTCACTATAATGCTTCTATCGAAGGTCCTTATTTTGTAGATGCGCAAAAGAACCGTTTCTTAATGTATTTTGACCGAAATGTAGTTAAAAACGGAGCGAGAGATTTTATGCATACTGATATTCCGTTTTGGCATAATTTTGACAACGAAAAATATGAAATTAATCTTGAAACAGATCAGCGAATAGATACTGAAGAAAAATTTACAGTTCAGGAAAGTACGATCAACAATCCTTATTTTGATTTTACAAGCCGTAAAAAAGTTTCTAAAAACGGGGCTTCGATATCTATTGATTTTAAGCCTTTGTCGAATTTAGAAATTCCAACAGAGGACTTCGAAAAATTCAGAACAGATCATCATACGATTGCAGACAGCAATTTTGGAATTGGAATTGACATTATCGAGCAAGGTTTGCTTAATCTTTTAAAATTCAATTTTAAGAAACGTCTTAAATAGAAAAATTTATTATATAAAAAATGGGGCTTTAAGCCCCATTTTTATTGATTTACTAATTTGCCAGTAATTCAAAATTTGATCTTAGTTTAATATCTGCTGATGAAGCTCCAATCATAACTTCAAAATCTCCAGGTTCTGCAATCCATTCTATTTTATCATTGTAGAAAGAAAGCTTTTCTTTGTCGATTGTAAATTCGATTGTTTTAGATTCTCCTGCATTTAATTTTACTTTTTGGAAATCTCTTAATTCCAAAACCGGACGCACTACAGATCCGAATTTATCTTTTAAATATAACTGGACCACTTCTTCTCCAGCCACTTTTCCAACATTTGATAATTGAAATGAAACTTTAATTGTTTCGTTACTTTTGATTTTTGATGCAGAAAGTTTCAAACCAGAATAATCGAATTTAGTATAACTCAATCCGTAACCAAACGGAAATTTAGGAGAGTTTTTTAAATCGATATAAGCCGAAACATAATTTTTTGAATCTTCGTCTTTAGCTGGTCTTCCGGTACTAAAGTGATTGTAATAAATAGGAATTTGTCCTACTTCTCTCGGGAACGTCATAGGCAGTTTTCCTGACGGGTTGTAATCGCCAAACAAAACATTTGCAATAGCATTTCCAGCTTCAGTTCCTAACCACCAAGTATACACAATTGCAGGAACGTTATCTGCAGTCCAGTTAAAAATAAGCGGTCTTCCTGCATTTATTAAAACTACAACCGGTTTTCCTGTTGCCTGAATTGCTTTTACTAAATCTTCCTGAACGCCTGGTAAATGAATATCGCTTCGGCTTTTGGCTTCACCACTCATGTCGCGTCTTTCTCCAATACTTAAAATAACAACATCTGCCTGCTTTGCTGTTTCTACAGCTTCGGCAAAACCATCTTTATTTGTACCGTCTATATCACACCCTTTTGCATAAAGCAATTTAGTGTTTTTACCTACTTTGTTTTGTAAACCATCCCATTGCGAAACGATCCATTTATTGTAATCTACTTCTGGAAGTTCTACAGACCAGAATCCCATGTTTTCTTTGTATTCTTTAACCATCGGCCCAATGAAGGCGATTGTTTTTAAGTTTTTAGAAAGAGGTAAAGTCTGGTTTTCATTCTTTAACAAAACAATACTTTTTTGAGCTACTTCAAGCGCTGCTTTTCTATGTTCTGGATTGTTTAATGCTTTTTCAGCTCTCTTTTCATCAGAATATTTATAAGGATCATCAAATAAACCTAATTCATATTTTTTACGAAGAATACGTTTTACAGCATCGTCGATTAAATCAACAGAAACTCGGCCTTCTTTTACTAATTGTGCTAAATTATATCGGTAAGCATTACTTTCCATATCCATGTCGCTTCCTGCAGTAATAGCTGAATACGCTGCTTCTTTAAGATCTTTTGAATATCCGTGTGCTACCATTTCTCCAATAGAACCCCAATCCGAAACTACGAATCCCTGAAAGTTCCATTTTCCTTTTAAAATATCACGCTGCAAATGTGCATTTCCTGTAGCCGGAATTCCGTTTACATCATTAAATGAATTCATAAATGTTGCAGCTCCTGCATCTAAAGCCGCTTTAAATGGCGGTAAATACGTTTCCCATAACATTCTTTCGCTCATATCTACAGAGTTGTAATCTCTACCTCCAACTGCTGCTCCATAAGCTGCAAAGTGTTTTACACAGGCCATAACCGAGTTTAAATCGCCTAATTTGTTTCCTTGAAAACCTTTTACTCTTGCGTAGGCAATTTTAGATCCTAAATAAGTATCTTCTCCTGCACCTTCCATAACACGTCCCCAACGCGGATCACGGCTAATATCTACCATTGGTGCAAATGTCCAGTGAATACCGCTTGCGGCTGCTTCTGTTGCGGCAACTCTTGCTGCTAATTCAATTGCTTGTAAATCCCAGCTTGCAGCTTCGGCTAACGGAAGCGGAAATGTTGTTTTGTATCCGTGAATAACATCCTGACCAAACAACAACGGAATTTTAAGACGTGACTGCATAGCCAGTTCCTGATATTGTCTGGTATATTTTGTTCCGATGATATTTAGCATCGAACCAATTAAACCTTGTTTGATTTCAGTTTGTTTGTTGGGATTTATTGTAATTGGCCCCGTTGCCTGATTATCGCCTGTGTATTGATTAAGCTGCCCTATTTTTTCTTCAAGGGTCATCTTTTTCAATAAAGCATTTACTTTTTGATCGATTGTTTCTTGCTGCGCGGCCGCAAAAAACGTGACCATCAACAAGGCAAATGTGGTTAATTTTCTCATAGTTTAATTTTGATTACCAAACGTAAGTGGCAACTGCACCAGCGTTTAAGGTAGTTGAAATTTGTTTTTGATTGTATTTTATATTGAATGTTTCTGCTGCAATTCCATCATTTTCTACAATTAGAACTGTTTGTCCAGATGGCGTTTTAAAAGCAACATTGTATAGATTTCCGCTAATATTACTTCCAATTCTTACTGATCCTTCCGGTACAAATTTAGAAGCGTGGCCAATGATATAGTACCCAACTTCTCTTTTGATATTTTGAGCCTGATCGATCATTAAAGCCCCTTTACAAGTAGAGCATCCGCCTGGTGTAAAAGGTTTGTAAAATTCGTCATTTGCCAATCCCCATGAAAGTGCGTTTACACTCCAGTTACGCATTGAACCAATTACGACGTTTTTAACGCTCCATTTCAAATCAGATTCGAAACTGCTTTTTGAGCCTGTATATTGTTCTGTAAAATACAAATCTTTGTTAGGAAATGCATCGTGAACTGTAGACAAAGCGCTGATATCTCCTTCGTATAAATGAAATGCAGAACCTGCTACAAAAGGATTCGCTTTTGCATCTTTTAAAATCGTTAAAGGATATTCCGGCTTGTTACAGTTGTGGTCATAAACCACGATTTTGGTCTTGATTTTGGCTTTCGCGAAAGCGGGACCTAAATGATTTCCAATAAAATCTGCCTGTTGTTCTGCAAGCATTAATAAACTTGGGTTATTTCCCGGATGCAGCGGTTCATTTTGAGGCGTAATGGCATCAATAACAATTCCGTGCGATTTCATTGCCTGAATATATTTTACAAAATACTCTGCATAAACCTGATAATATTTTGGCTGTAAACTGCCGCCTTTTGAGCTTCCGTTATCTTTCATCCAAACTGGAGGCGACCATGGCGAGCCCATAATTTTTATTTGCGGATTTATGGCTAAAATCTCTTTTAATAAAGGCACAACATCATTTAAATCCGGGCCTAAATCAAATTTTTCCAGTTTTAAATCCGTTTGGCCTTCTGGTAAATCATCATACGAAAAAACTTTCTCATTCAAATCTGAAGCTCCAATACTAATACGCAGGTAACTTAAACTAATACCATCATCGTTTTTAGAAAACAATTCGCGAAGCAATGCTTCTTTTTTTGCTTTATCTAATTTTAAAATGGTTTGAGCACTTCCTCCGGTTAACGAAAACCCAAAGCCTTCGATGGTTTGGAATTTTTGAGAAGGATTTACTTCAATAGTCTGGTTTGAATTGGTTTCTGTTGTAAAAACCAAATCGTTCTGTTTTTTTAGTTTAGAAGATTCATCTGTGGTTGTCACCCAAGATGCTGCTTTTCCCGAATTGGTTACCACGCTTTTTGAAGATCCGCATTTTATCTGCACTGCAATAAGAGGCAGTAAAAGCAGGATTTGAAGTTTTTTGTTGATGTTTTTCATTTTTAATCTATTTCTATTAAAACAGGCAAATGATCCGAGGGATATTTTAAATCTTTAGAATCACTTAACACTGCATGTTTTTGAATTTTTAATCCACTGTTTTTTGAAACAAAAATGTAATCCAGTAATAATGTAACAGGCTCGTTATGTTTAAAATCGTTAAACGTTCCCGATGGTCCAAATGGTTTTTCTATCGAAACATCTTTTGTATCATCCATTACTTTTTTAATTTCTGTAATTTGTTTTGTATCAGGCTCTGAATTGAAATCTCCCATTAAAAAAGCAGGGTATTTTTTTGTATTCAATTCGCTTATTTTTTTCAAAACAAGCTGTACGCCTTTTACTCTTGCTTCTTCGCCCATGTGATCCAGATGAAGATTAAAAACCCAAAATGTTTTTTTAGTTTTTAAATCTTTAAAAAGCGCATAAGTACAAACTCTGTTGCAAGCGGCATCCCAGCCTCTTGACACTACATTTGGTGTTTCTGACAACCAAAATGTATTAGATCCTTCTACTTTAAAACGATCTTTTTTGTAATAAATCGTACACGCTTCACCTGTTCCTCCTTCTTCTCGTCCTACTCCAAACTTGTTATAATCTGGCAAAGCCGATGCTATATAATCAACTTGATTTGGAGTTGCTTCCTGAACCCCAAAAATATCCGGGCTGTAAAATTGTATTTGAGAAGTAAAATACTCTTTTCGTTTTGGCCATGCGTTTTCTCCATCTGAAGCAACATCCAAACGAATGTTGTAAGTCATGATTTTTAAATTTTGACCATAAAATGCACCGCTTACAAAAAGTAGGAATACTACTAAAATAATTTTGTTTATCTTTTTCATGTTTAAAAAATTTTAATCCGTAAAGCTAATGTTTCTGAAGCCTTAAAGAAAAAAACTTATTTAAAAGTTATGTTAATTATGTGTGTTAGAATAATCAATATCAAATATATCATCGCTATTCACTTACAAATTATCAATTTAAAATTCTTACATAATTAATGCACATGAATTTTTATCCTATTTTTTAGCGTTTCCTTTTTTACTCTCTGAAAAATCCAAATAATTCAAATTGAAACCTCCTTTTTCAAATACGACTTTAATCTTATTTTGTCCTGCATTCAATTCAACATCAGATAAAGTAATGGTTTTCCATTTTTCATTTCCTCCGGTTACAGGCAGTGTTATTGCTTGCGATTTTGTTCCGTTTGCTGTTTCTAAATACAGTTTTCCTTCTAAATTCTCGCTTGAATAACGAATCGCAACATTGTATTTACCTTGTTTTTTAACCTGAGTTGTAAATTGAAGCCATTCGCCATCGTCGATAAATGAAACCTGAAAACCATTTGATCCAGCATCTTTGCAAGGCAGAATATCAACACCATCGTTTCGCATTGTGTTTCCTTTATTCCACTCTTCGAACTTGTTGGTTTCTACTCGGTAATTCACAAAATCTGTATCAGAATAGGCATATCCGTTTGTTCCTAAATCATAATGCGTTGCCGCAATTTTTCCGGGAATTACATTTTTCTTGTATGCTTTTGTATCGTTGGTTTGTACTTGTCTGAACATAGCGTCTATTACATCTGGTTTCACTGTTACGTTTTCCATTTTGTAATTATCAGCCATTTTCATTAATGCTTTTTTCGAAAAATCAGCCGATGGTTTTTGACCGCCGTCTTTCCAGTATTTCAATAAAACATCGTATTCCGGAATTTTGGTTACAGAAGTTACTCCGGCAATATTTTCGATTTTTTTCATTGGCCAAAAAGCCCATCCAATATTATTGCTTTCAACTAAAGTCAAAACATCTTTAAACCAAACATTGGAGTTTTCGCCGCTTTCACCTAACCAAATTGGAACATTGTATTGTGTTCTGTAATCCAGCATTTTTTGGATTGATTCTTTGGTATTGTAATTCCAGTATTTATGAAAACTTAATGCCATGTTATCATCCCATAAAGGGAAAATTCCGTTGTAATTATTTCCCCAGCAGTTTCCTTCAATAAATATTAAATGATTAGTATCGACTTCGCGGATTGCTTTAGTAACGGCAACCATTAAATCTCTTAAAGGGCCGTTTGAGTTTTCATCGCATCCATTTTTATTCGATCCGGTAAAATTCCAGTTTGGTTCATTGATAATATCGTAAGCTCCAATCCATTGGCTGTCTCTGTATCGCGAAGCCAGTTTTTTCCATAAAGCAATCATTTTTTTCTGATTGGCTTCACTTTGCCACAATGCTGGTTTTGTAGTATCGTAGTCCGAAATTGCGGCATCATTTCCTTGTCCGCCCGGAGCAGCATGTAAATCTAAAATCAAATAAATTTTATTGGCTTCGCACCATTTCAATAAATTATCGGTCATGGTGAAACCTTCTTCAATCCAAGTAATTTCACCGTTCTTTTCCTGCTCGATTGGCGGTGTATAAAGATTATAGTGCATTGGCAGACGAATAGAATTGAATCCCCATTTTGCAAGAGAATCGACATCGCGTTTTGTAATTCCGTTTGCTTTATAGGCAGCATAAAACTCTTTTGTTCCCTGCTCTCCAATTACGTCCTGAATTTTTTGTTTGATTATATACTGCGGACTCGCGAAAGGCTGTGTCTGCAGCATATATCCTTCCTGCACCATCCAGCCGCCAAGACCTAAACCTCTCAAAATAATATTCTTCCCGTTTCCGTCAACGATCTTTTGTCCGTCTCTATGTAAAAAACCTTGTCCAAAAGAAGCAATCGAAACTAAAAGCTGTAGGGTTATCAATATTTTTTTCATGCGAAAAGTAATTAATTTGATATTCTATTTCCATGTAAAAGTTCCAACAGCTCCACCATCCAGAGTTGCGGCAACCCATTTTCCGTTGAATTTAATATTGAAGGTTTCGGATGCGTTTCCATCATTTTCCACAATCAATACTTTTGAACCTGATGGTGTTAAAAAAGCAACATTTTGCAGATTTCCGCTAATATTACTTGCGATTCTAACAGAACCCGCCGGAACAAATTTTGAAGCATGGGCAATAATATAATACGCTACATTTCTTTGAAAATTATCATTAGAAGTTATCGTTAAGGCTCCTTTACAAGTACTGCAGCCTCCTTGCGTATGAGGCTGAAAAGAAGCATCGTTGGCTAAATTCCATTCTAAAGCATTTCTGCTGTAGTTTCTCATTGCACCTACTATAACATTCTTAAGGTGCCATTTTAAATCTCCTCCAAAATCTCCTGTTGAGGATGTCCATTGTTCTGTGAAATAGACATTTTTAGTTGGGTACGCATTATATACATCCGAAAGTGCGTTGATATTTCCGGCATATAAATGAAACGCAGATCCGTCTACAAAAGGGAATGCATCGGCATCAGCCAAAATTTCTTTGGGATAATTAGGATTATCACAGTTATGATCGTAAGCAATAATTTTTGTGGTAAGGTTTGCTACTTTAAAAGCCGGACCTAAACTGCTTTTAATAAATTTTGCCTGCTCAGATGCTGACATGTACATACTCGGATTGTTTCCGTCATGTAATGGTTCGTTTTGAGGCGTTATGGCATCAATTGTAATGCCTTGCGCTTTCATCTGCTGAATATATTTTACAAAATACTGTGCATAAACATCGTAATATTGAGGGTTTAGTTTTCCTCCAACAAAACTGTTTTTGTCTTTCATCCAAAGCGGTGCTGACCAAGGCGTTGCAAGGATTAATATTTTAGGATTAATCGTCAGAATTTCTTTTAAAATGGCAATTAATTTTTTGTCTTTATCTAAACTAAATTTAGCCAGATTTAAGTCTGTTTCTCCTGTAGCAAGATCATTATAAGTAAAAGTATCAGCACTTAAATCTGAAGCTCCAATACTGATTCTGATATAACTTACTCCAATAGAATTTTGGTCTGAACCAAATAATTCCTGCAAAAGTGCTGTTCTTTTTGACGCGTTTAACTGATTAATTACATCAACACTTCCGCCCGTTAAAGTATATCCAAATCCGTCAATGGTTTGAAATTTTTGAGTATCGTTTACTTCAATATTGGCAAAAGTATTACTTGTAGTTCCAAATGCTAAAGCCGAAGATTGTTTGGCTAATAAAAGGCTTTGATCTCCTTTTGTAACCCAAAAATCAACATCACTTTTAATTTCTGGATAAATAGGAGCCGGCCCCGGATCAAAAGCATCGTTTGATGATGAGCACTTGACTTGTGCAAATACTGCAATTGCAAAGAACAATGCCTTTGTGGTGGTTTTAAAATTAAATTTCATTTTTATAGTTTTTTGGTCCGGTACTTAGTATACAATTGTTTGTATAGCGTGCGCCGGGATAGTTATAGTATTTTGCAAATCGTGGTTTATTATGGTGTAAACAATCTCTTTGTCTGATTGGTTCATGACAACAGTAATTACTTTGCCATCAGAGTTTTTAAAAGAGGTGCTTATTAAATTTTTATCGCTTATGGTTTGAATTATTCTTTTTGCATCAGGACGAATGAATTTTGAAAAATGCCCTATGTAATAGTACATTGGTGTATAAATTAATTCATCTTTTGTGGTATCGGCATGAATTGGTGCAAAGCAAAAGTTCCCCACATGATTTGGTCCTCCGTTTTGATCCAGAAGGATATTCCAATCTGTCCAGCCAACAGTTCCGTTATTGAAATCGTTGATCATGTTAAGTCCGTATCTTTCGGCATTTCCCCAAAACTGAAATTTAGAAGCATCAAATTTTTCGATGCAGCCTTCTGTAAAAATTAAGTTTTTGTTTGGAAAAGCTTTGTGCACCTCTCCTACAGATTCAAATTTAGGAGTTCCGCCATTCCAGGTTTCATACCAGTGAAATCCAATTCCCCAGGCATATTTTGAAACTTCTGGATCTGAGAAAACCAAATTGGCTCTTTTGGTCAGCATATCGCCGCGGTTGTGATCCCAAATGATAACATTTTTAGAACCCAATCCTTCTTTTTCTAAAGTTGGCCCTAAAAAGTTTTTTAGAAAATCTCTTTCAGCTTCCGGAGTATAAATACAGGATTCCCAACGTTGTTTTGCCATTGGCTCGTTCTGAATTGTTAATCCCCAAACCGGAATTCCTTCTTTTTCGTAAGCTCTGATAAACTTAGCATAATAATTTGCCCAAGACTGTGCAAACTCAGGCAACAAAACGCCGCCGTGCAAAATATCGTTATTGTCTTTCATAAAAGCTGGGGGACTCCATGGACTGACAAATAAAGTTAGTTTTCCGCCGGCTGTTTCAATTGCGCTTTTTAGTAATGGAATTCGATATTTTTTATCATGATCGATACTAAAGGTTTTTAAATCTTTATCGCCTTCGGTAACATAAGTATAACTTTCACTGCTAAAGTCACAGCTGTGGATGTTAGTTCTAGCCAAAGAATAGCCAATTCCTTTATTTCTATCGTAGTAAGCTGTTAAGAATTCTTTTTGCTTTTTTGGAGATAGTTTAGCAAAAACTTCGGCACTTGCATCTGTAATTGCACCGCCAATTCCTAAAAAGGTCTGATCTGTTTTTTCAGTATCTAAAGTAATAGAAACTGTTGATTTTTTTTGTTGTGAAGAGGGTTCTGAAATAAGATTATCTGAAGATGATAATCTTAAATTCGTATTTTCGGCTGTAGTAAAAACCGTGATTTTTTTATTTGATTTGGATGCCGAAACAGCGCTCCCATTTGCAGTTTTTGATGGCAAACAACTTACCTGCAAGATTAATATTGATATTAATAAGATTCTAGTGATGGTTTTCATTGTTACTTCAAAAAACGTTTTATTCTAAGTTAAAAAGTGAGGGTTGAAATGAATGATTGAAGATCAACCCTCGGGTATTAACTCAAAAAATATTAATAAACAAGTGTTTGAATAGCATGTGCAGGGATTTTAACTATAGTTTTTTCTGCTGCTATAATCAAATTATACGTCATTTCTTTATCCGTTTTATTCATTACGATAGTGGCCATTGTACCATCTGTATTTAAAAACGAAGTACTTAAAAGTCCGCTTCTGCTTACTGCAGAGCTAACTCTTACTGCACTTAATCGAATGAATTTTGAAAAATGTCCAATGTAATAATACGATGGCGTGTAGATTAACTGACCTGTTGTAGTATCAGCATGAATTGGAGCAAAACAAAAATTACCCACATGGTTAGGACCTCCGTTTTGATCTAAAAGGATATTCCAGTCTGTCCAGCCGGCAGTTCCGTTATTAAAATCATTAATCATAGAAATACCATATCGTTCTCCGTTACCCCAAAATTGATATTTTGCAGCATCAAATTTCTCCACACAACCTTCTGTAAACAAAAGTTTTTTATCTGGATATGCTTCATTTACTTTGGCAACGTTATCAAACATCGAATCTCCTCCAGACCAGTTTTCGTACCAGTGAAATCCCATTCCCCAAACATACTTTGAAGCTTCAGGATCAGAGTAAATTACATTTGCTCTGTAGTTCATTAAATCGCGATTGTGATCCCAGGCAATGATTTTTACATCTCCCAGTTTTTCTTTTTTTAATGTTGGGCCTAAGAAGTTTTTAATAAAATCTCTTTCGGCTTCGGCAGTATAAATACAAGATTCCCAAGTTTGAACGGCCATTGGCTCATTTTGAGTTGATGTTCCCCAAATTGGAATTCCTTCTTTTTCATATTCTTTGATAAACTTAGCATAAAAGTTTGCCCAAGTTTGATAATATTCTGGTAATAATGTTCCTCCTTTTAATACATTTCCGTTGCTTTTCATAAAAGCATTTGGAGACCATGGTGCAACATAGGTTAATAATTTTCCTCCTGCTTTTTGGATTGCCTGCTTAATTAACGGAATGCGAAATTGTCTGTCATGCTCAATAGAAAAAGTCTTTAATTCTTTGTCTCCTTCTTTGATATAAGAATAGCTTCCACTGCTAAAATCAGAACTTTGGATCGTGGTTCTTAGCAAAGAATAGCCAATACCTTTTTGTTTATCGTAGTAGGCATTTAAGAATTCGGTTTGTTTTTCTTTTGAAAGTTTGGCAAAAATTTCGGCACTTGCATCAGTTATAGCACCACCAATTCCCATAAAAGTCTGGAATTTTTTAGACGGCTCAACAAAAACAGAAACCTCAGTTTCTAAAGGCTGTTTTGATGCTGAAAAAGATAAATTGTCCGTTGCTGTTAATCTTAAATTAGAATTCTCGGCTGTAGTATAAACTGCAATTTTCTTCCCGCTGGTTGTAAATTCCTTTTTGGCTTTTGTTTGTTGTGCAACAGCTGTTATAGAAAACAAAAGGCACAAAAACTTTAAAGTATTTTTTTTCATTCTTTCCTTAATATTTAATTTTAAATCGAAGTTTTTTCAGGAACTCCTTCCCTGATGGCTTAAGGATTTAAAAATAGCCCATACTCATATTGATTATGGGCTACTTACAACCAAACTTAAACTTAACTTAAACTTTATTTTTTCTCAGTTTTGATCTCTTTTTTTACGAAACGTAGAAAGAAATTTTACTGAGATTTTTAGCGCAATTATTCAAGACTTAATCCTATTATAGGATGAAGCAAAAACAGCTGCATTAAAAAAAACTATCTTTTCAATTTAGTGTACTGCCTAATGCTGCTATCTGCATCAGGCATACACTATAATGATTATTTATTATTGGTAATTTGGATTTTGTTTCAATTTAGTACCATTAAGTTCTGTGTAAGGAATTGGGAAAATTTCATCTGTACCAGCATCAAATCCTCTATCAGATAATGCAGCAGCAGCATCTCCCCATCTAACTAAGTCAAAGAATCTATGTCCTTCACCTGCTAATTCCATTCTTCTTTCGTGTTTAATAGCAGCTAATGTTACAGGAACAGAAGGCAATCCAACTCTTGCTCTTACAGCATCAAGTAAAGCTTGCGCTCTTGGTCCAGATCCTAAAGCTTCTGCTTCCATTAGGTAAGTATCAGCAAGTCTGATCACATAAGAATTTTGTTTGTAGTTCAATTCTTGAACACCACCACCAGTACGAACGTCTGATTGTCTTGGAAGGTATTTATTCAAGAAGTAACCTGTATCTTGGTAAGCTGGAATATAGTTTGCTTTTCCGGCAGCTTTTAAAGCTTTTAAATCAAGAATAGTAGCGTCAAATCTTGGATCACCTTGCATTGCATCATACAATTTTTGAGTTATTACGTTAAATGCCCATCCTGAAGGAAGATCTGGTGCATCAGAACCTGTTGGTCTTGAATATCCTCTTGGTCCAATCATTTGGTTTAAAGTATTTCCTTCGTCTTTACCAGATCCCCAGAAAGTCCAGTCAGAGTTACCTGCACTACTGTGAGATACTTCAATAATAGATTCTGCATTGAATTTATTTGACGTTACCCATAAATCGCTGAATTTAGGCAGTAATTTATTTCCGTATTGATTAGGTACATTTACACCCGGAGTACCGTTTACTTCAGCTAAAACTGCAGCTGCCTCAGATTTTTTACCTTCATATAAGTATATTTTTCCAAGTAATGCCTGAGCAGCTCCTTTATTAAATCTACCTGCTTCAGTGCTTGCAGCAACAGTATTTGGTAAAGAAGGAATTGCCTCTAACAAATCTTTTTCCATTAATGCATAAATTACCTCTGGTTTAACCTGCTCTGGATTATAAATAGTCTGTGTAGTAAACGGTTCTAAAACCAAAGCAAGGTTTTTAAACAATCTTACTAAGTTAAAGTAGTAAAATGCACGTAATGTTTTAGCTTCAGCAGCAAATCTTGCTCTTACAGCATCATCCATAGAAGCTGCCGGAAGTTTATTCAATAAAAGATTTGCTCTCGAAATACCTTGATAATGATCGTTCCAGAAACTTCCCGGAATATTAATTGAAGTAAGAGAGTGCGTTGAGAAATTTTGAATTCCATTTCCATCTGATGAGTTTCCTCCACCAGCATAAAAATCATCTGAACCTGCATTTAGCATTGCTACCAAATTCTCAAAACCACCAGTGTTTTTTCTTAATGGATCATATGTTCCAATTAAAGCAGCGTAACATTGTTGTTCGTTAGAAAAGTAGGTGCTTGTATCAAATTTCCCCTTTGGATTAATGGTCACGAAATCTTCCGAACAAGATCCCAGGACAGCCATTGCTACAGCAATATATATGTATTTAAAATTTTTAGTTTTCATAATTCTTTAATTTTTTAAAATTGAACGTTAGCTCCAAACAGAATAGATCTTGCTTGTGGATAAACTCCTTTATCTACACCAAAAACCTGACCTCCAATTTCTGGATCATATCCAGTGTATTTGGTAAAAGTGATTAAGTTTTCTCCAGTTAAGTAAAAACGAATTTTATCTGAACCAACTTTTGATGATAAGCTAGATGGAAGTGTGTATCCAAGCTGAACAATTTTTAAACGAACGTAATTTCCATTTTCAAGATAAAAATCAGACATATTAGTGAAATTTTTATTTGGGTCATTAGCACTCATTCTTGGATAATCATTTGAAGTTCCTTCACCATGCCAACGATCTAACGCTTTTGTTTGGTAGTTCGCATTTAATACATCAAGTCTTCTTAGACCTTGGAAAATTTTACTTCCTGCTGATCCTTGAGCAAACGCCATTAAATCGAAGTTTTTGTAATCTAAGTTTAAAGTAAGTCCGAAAGTATATTTAGGGATATTAGTTCCTAAAAATTGTTTATCGTCATCTGTAATATTACCGTCACCGTTTGAATCTACCCAACGGAAATCTCCAGGTTTAGCATTTGGCTGAATTAAACCTCCTGAAGCATTTTTGTATGCTGCAACTTCTGCTGCGTTTTGAAAAATACCTGCGGTTTTAAATCCGTAAAATTCATTAAATGAGTGACCAACTTGAGTTCTTGTTACAGGTCCCATAGATTGGAAAGTTGCGTCTCCAACAATAAAGTTAGTAGATGAACCTACGTAAGTAATCTCATTCTTTAAGTAAGCAAAGTTTGCATTTACACCTAAATTAAAATCTCCAAGTTTTTTCTTGTATCCTAATTCTACCTCAAAACCACTATTATCCATATCTGCAATATTTGCAGAAGGCGGATCAACAGCTCCAACATATCCAGGAATAACAACATCTCTTAAGATTCCTTTTGTTGTCTTTTTGTAATAGTCAAGAGCAAGAGTGAAATCGTTAAAAAGTTTTGCATCAAGACCAAAAGTTGTTTGAGATGTTTCTTCCCATCCTAAATCAGCATTTGGTAAAGTAGAGTTTCCGTAACCTGTAGTAATTGATCCTGTATTTCCAACAGAATAATTATATCCACCAACAACTAAACCTCTGTATTTAAAATCAGCAATATTATCATTACCTACAACTCCGTAACCTCCGCGTAGTTTTAAACTGTTAACTGTATTGTTTTCTTTCCAGAATCCTTCTTTTGAAATTACCCATCCTAAAGAGAATGATGGGAAAACTCCCCATTTTTTATTTTCACCAAAACGAGTTGATCCATCACGACGAACAATTCCTGTGAAAAGGTATTTCTCCATGTAATCGTAGTTAGCACGTAAGAATAATGATGCTAATTTATGTTGATCAAAATCACTTGCTCTGTTTACTCTGTCTGTTTGAGGAATATCAAAGTTAAAAGAAGCATCTCTATAATTTGTAATTGGCAGACCATACATAGTTACTCCAATAGTACCTCCAATATTTTCAACATAAGCTCCTTGTCCTGCTAAAATATTCACATTATGATCTCCAAATTTATTAGAGTAAGTCAAAATGTTTTCAAGTGTCCAAGAAAGAGATTTATTATTGTCCTGGCTGTAGTTATTTCTGTCTTCTTTCATGTTTGGATTTAAGAAGAAAACTGGAGTAAATCCTTGTTTTCCCCAATAAGACAATTTACCACCAAGTGTAGTTCTAAATTTTAAGTGGCTAGTAATGTTAGCCTCTAAATAAGCGTTTCCAACAAAATCGTCAGACCAGTCAAAACCACCTAATCTTGTTTGGATGTAACCAAGAGGGTTAGTCATCTCTTGTTGTACGTAAGAAGAAATTCCGTAAGGATTTCCATTAGGATCTCTTACAACATTTGGGTTTGTATAGAAACCTTTATTTAATTCATTTGGATCTGTTTCTACTAACGGAGTTAATGGATCTAAGTTAATTGCTGAACTTAAAGGACCTCCAAACTCGCTGTTTACGTTTCCAATACCTTTTGTTTTTTGGTGAGTGTAACCAAAAGTTTGTCCAAAAGTAAAGTAATCAGAAATTTTGTGCGTAGAGTTTAAACGGAAATTTTTCTTAGAATAGTTAGAAATTTCTGTTGCCACAATACCTTCCTGATCCTGGATTCCGAAAGAAGCATAAAAAGTAGATTTTTCTCCACCACCGCTAATACTTAACTCGTGAGTATATCTAAAAGCTGAATCATTGAAGATTGCATCTTGCCAGTCTGTACCTTTACCCATTTTAGCAATGTCAGTTGGAAGAAATTTAACTGCTCCACCGTCATTAACAGATCTTTCATTCATTAAAGTAGCATACTGCTGCGAATTTAACATGTCTAATCTTTTCGCAGGAGCAGATGTTCCTAAGAAACCGTTATAATTCACAGAAATTTTTCCTGATTTTCCTTTTTTAGTTGTAACCAAGATAACCCCAGTTGCAGCACGAGTACCATAAATTGCAGCAGAAGCAGCATCTTTAAGAACCTCGATAGATTCAATATCACTTTGGTTGATAAATCCAACTGCATTAGCATCTACAGCAATACCATCAACAACCCATAAAGGATCATTACCACCTTCTCTAAAAGTAGTTATACCTCTAATACGAACTTTTGATGCTGCACCAGGCTGTCCAGAAGTCGCTGCTACAGATACACCTGCCGCACGACCTTGTAAAGACTGCTCAACACGTCCGTTTGGTACTTTTTCAAGATCAGCCGCTTTTACACTTGAGATTGCTCCCGTTACAACTGCTTTCTTTTGAGTACCGTATCCTACAACCACAACTTCATTTAATGTTTGTGATTCTGGTTTTAATTGAACTGTAATTTTTGTTCTTCCGTTTACAGCTTCACTAACTGTAGTATATCCTATAAAAGTAACTGTCAAAACCCCGTTTGAAGGTACTTGTATTTGGAATTTCCCATCAAAATCTGATGCGGTCGACTTTGTTGTACCTTTTAATACAACTGTTGCGCCCGGAACCGGCATTCCACTTTCATCATTTATTATTCCATTTACTGTGATATCCTGAGCCACAGCTATAACCGAGAATAATAAAGACGAAACACAAAAAATAAGTAATTTTGTTAATTTCATTTTTCTAAAAATTTTGGTTAATTAATTAGTAATTTGATGCAATAATAACGTTAATTTTTTACTATCAACATGTAAATTTCACTACAAAAACACATCAAATGAAAATAATATACATTACAAAAACACATCATATTTTTTTTAATCCATTGATTTTTAATTATATAAATTTAAAATATAGGATGTTAGCAAAATGTTAATTATAAAAATAAACACTACACTTCTCTAAGATTCCTTATTTTTATAAAAAAAACATGTTCCTACATCGTGATAGTACTACACAAAGCACCCTTAAAACACTAAAAACAAGCATCTTAACATTCAAATTCCTTAGCAAATTCAAAAAACTATGAAATTGACAAAATCATATTTTTATACGACTTTTTTTATATTATTCACAATTTCATTATTTTCACAAGTAAAAAACATCGGTCTTCCCGATGTAAGAAATTACAAGCGAAACGAATATAAAGGAGGAACTCAAAACTGGAATATTGGCCAGGATAAAAACGGAAATCTATACTTTGCAAACAATAATGGCCTTTTACAATTTGATGGTTCGTCATGGAAAAAATATCCACTGCCAAATCTAACCTCAGTAAGATGTTTAAAAATTGATAACTCCGGAAAGATCTTCGTAGGGGGTTATAACGAATTTGGATTTTTTCAGCCTGATACTAAAGGAAAGCTTAAATACACTTCTCTAGCTAAAAAGGTAGACAAGAACAAAATCAAAATAATTGACTTTATCTGGAAAATTCATTCTTTAGATGATCAAATCATTTTTCAGTCTTTTGCCAGAGCATATATTTTCAAAAACAATAAATTAACAATCTTAAAAGCACCAAAGCGTTTTCAATTCTCCTTTATTGTAAATAACAGACTTTACTTTCAGGATATCGAACAAGGAATTTTAGAATATAAAAACGGTAAATTGTATGCTTTGCCAAATACCAAGAGTTTAAATAATACCGAGGTATGGGCGATGTATTCTATTGGAAAAGACAAGACCTTAATTGTAACACTGGAAAAAGGGTTATTTATATATGAGAACAATACGGTTATTCCGTGGAATACCGAAGCGAACAATTTTGTCAAAAAGAACAACTCATTAGGAGCTTCTTTGATCAATAATAAGTTTATTGTTTTGAATTCTGTACTAGACGGAATTATCATCTGTGATTATAACGGAAAAATCATTCAGCACATCAACAGGAAGAAAGGTTTACAAAACAATACTGTTCTAACTTCATTTATCGACAACAAAAACAATTTATGGCTGGGATTAGATAATGGTATTGCTTATGTTAATCAAAGCTCCCCATTTACTTATTTTGGCTTTAGTTACGATATTAGTACTGTGTACGCCTCTGTTATTCATCAAGGCAATTTATATGTCGCAACCAATCAGGGTGTTTTTTACCATGCCTGGAACAACAGCTTTAAGGAAGATGTGTTTAAACTTGTAGAAGGAACTACAGCACAATCATGGAATGTACAAACCATAGACAATGAATTAATTTGTGCCAACAACAGAGGAGCATTAGTTATAAACGGAGGAAAAGTAACCCGTGTAATTGATTCTAAAGGATATTTTGGTTTTAAGAAAATACCCAATCATCCGGGCTTTTTTATAGGCTCAAATTACGATGGTTTTGCTATTTTTCAAAAAACAGCTGCTGGACTAACTTTTAAAAATCAAATTTTAGGTTTTGATAAGTCATCAAACAGCTTCGAACTCGATCAATCTTATTTGTGGCTTAAAAAAGACGAATCTATCTACCGAATGACTTTGAGCGATGATTTATCGAGGTTTTCAAGCATCAAAAAAATAGATCGATTAACCCCTAAATACAATAACATAGGAAGTCTTCAGCAAATTGACGGCAAAATCTACTTTCAAACCCACAATCATTTTTTTAGATACTCAACAGAGCAGGCATTGTTTTATGAAGACAAACATTTGAGTGATTTATTCAAAAACATTCCTGTTATAAATGCATTAAGCGAAGATAGTCAATCTAATTTATGGTATGCTTTTGATGAATCGATTGGGGTCCTTATGAAAGACAAAGGCAAATACAACAATATCGTGGCTCCATTTTCTAATTTGACTGGAAATCTGGTAAGTAATTATTTATCTGTAAATACCATTGACTCTAGAAATATTTTTATTGGTTTAACCGATGGTTTGGCGCATTATGATCCTGAGCTGCTTAATAATTTCACTACAAAACCAAAAGCTTTCGTTCGAAGCTTTTCATTTCCCGGCGACACGATTGTATTAGGAAACAATCAAAATAAAACCGAGAATATAAGAGTTCCTTACTCATCCAATCACGTTCGGTTTACATTTTCATCGCCAACTTATGAAAACCTCGAAAATGTACAGTTTTCGTATCAATTAGAGCCGTTTGATGAGAAATGGAGCAATTGGTCAACCATTTCGATAAAAGAGTATACAAACCTGCGCGAAGGCGATTATACGATGAAAGTAAAAGTGAGAAACAGTTACGGTATACAATCAGAACCGTCGACAATCTCTTTTACGATTTCACCACCGTGGTACAGACACTTTCTGGCTTTCATGCTGTATTTCATCTTGCTGATTATAACTATCTATTTTATTTCGAATAGAATTAAAATGAAGATTAGAAAAAATAAATATTACGAAACAATTGAACAGCGACGTCTTTATCTTGAAAAAGAATCTAAAATCAGACAAGAGCAATATGATTTGGAAAAAGAAATCGAGAAACTGAAAAATGACAAATTGCAGATTAAAATCTTAGCAAAAGACAAAGAATTAGTGAATAATTCCCTGCAGGTTGTAAAGAAAAATAAAATCCTGAATGGAATCATTCACAAACTAAAAGAAATCGATATTGATGCGCTGGATGATTCTACCAAATTTCAAGTCAGCAAACTTAATAAAAGCATTGTAAAAGAGGTTAATACGGACAAAAGCTGGAAAGATCTCGAAAAACACATCAAGAACGTTCACTTTGAGTTTTTAAAGCGTTTAAAGGAAAAATACCCTACGATTTCACCACGTGAACTGGATTTATCGACTTATTTATTAATGAATATGTCGACCAAAGAAATTGCAGAAATCATGAATATCTCCGGCGGAGGCGTCGAGCTTGCCCGTTACAGGCTTAGAAAAAAACTGGGACTAAATAAGAAAGAAAACCTGATTGGTTTTTTAATGAGTATTTAAAAGAAAAGATCCGACAAATGTCGGATCTTTTCTTTATGAGATATATTCTAAAGTACGTTCCAGCGCCATTCCTCTGGATCCTTTTATTAAAATTGTATTGTCGTTAAACTGAATTGTTTTTAGATAAGCCGCAAATGCATCAAAGCTTTCAAAAAAATGAATGTTTTCACTTAAAACTTTATTCTCGTAAAAATGTTTTCCAATTAAGTAACAAACAGATTTGTTTTGATTTAATAACGAATCTATAATTATTTTATGCTCTTGTTCGCTTTCATTTCCTAACTCAAACATATCGCCCAAAATCATGATTTTGTTTTGATTTTCTAATTGTAAAAAATTAGTAATCGCTACAGCCATGCTGCTTGGGTTTGCATTATAAGCATCAAGAATAATCTGGTTCGAACCTTTTTTAAGTAATTGAGACCGGTTGTTTTCAGGAATATAGTTTTCTATAGCTTGTTTTATAGCTGCATCTTCAACATTAAAGAATTTTCCAATCGCAACAGCAGCATTAATATTATTAGCATTATAAAGTCCAATTAAATGAGATTCGACTTTAAAATCGTCGTATTCTACCACCACAAACGGATTAGCCTGAATGTCTTTAATTTTTAAATCTGCTGCCTCTTTGTTTACGCCAAAAGTAAACGATTTAATGCCTTTGGATTTTTCAATTTGAATAGGATCTTCCAGATTAACAAAAACCAATTTATCGTTTGCCACAAGATATTTGTACATCTCACTTTTTCCTTCAATAACACCTTCTACTCCACCAAAACCTTCTAAATGGGCTTTCCCAAAATTGGTGATATAACCGTAATCCGGCTGGGCAATTTCGCATAAAAATTCAATTTCTTTTTTATGGTTTGCTCCCATTTCTACAATTCCCATTTCGGTTTCTTTTGTAAACGACAAAAGCGTTAACGGAACACCAATATGATTATTTAAGTTCCCAACAGTAGCTTTGGTTTTAAACTTCTTCGATAAAACTACATTTATAAGCTCTTTTGTAGTTGTTTTACCATTACTTCCTGTAAGCGCAACGATAGGCAATTGTAAATAGTTGCGATGAAATTTTGCGAGTCCCTGAAGTGTCTCCAGGCTATTATCAACCAAAATAGTTCTCTCATCAATAAAGTAAGATTCGTTGTCAATAACAACAAATAAGGCACCTAAATCAAGTGCTTGTTTTGCAAAAGTATTTGCATCAAAATTTTCGCCTTTTATGGCAAAAAACATAGAATCTTTTTCAATTTTTCTCGTATCAATTGAAACCGATTTACATTGTAAAAACAATTTATGAATTTCCTGAATATTCATTTAATTTTCTTTTTAAGACTATAAAAATAGAAAAAAGCAATAAAAAAATTCCAAATTCCGTACTGAAATATTCAGCTTTTGGAATTTGGAATTTTTTTAATGAAATTTTAAAATCTTAGTTTCTTGGTGATTTTCTTCTTTCAGTTTTAGCACCTACTCTAGACATTGCACATCTGAAACCAATGTAGTCAGTTGCCATATCTTGAGGGAAATATCTTCTTTGAGCTGGATCTAACCAATAAGCTCTATCTCTCCAAGAACCTCCTTTGTAAACTCTTACTTTATCATCGATTAAAGTAGTACGTTTACTAGAGTTATCATATTTTCTAATCATCTTACCTAAACTGTCTGTTGTTACATTATGTTTAGGAGAGTTGTACATTGCTTGATCAGCTTTAGCTCCTGACTCAGAATCTCCGAAGTCAAAATATCTAGAAGATTGTTTATCACCATCTCTGTAGTTGATATTATCACTAGTACTAAAGTTTTGTCTTAAGTAAGTTTCTTGTTCGTCAACAGGAACCTGAGCAATTTCACCCGGAAGGTTTCTTGCTATAACTTTACCATTACTTAAAGTATCGTATTTAATAGTAGCTGTTGTAACGATTTCAACTTTACCGTCTTTACCAATTTTGTTTTTAGCGTATTGATTTCCTCTGTAGTAGTTAAAATCATTTGCTTCATTATCAATAATAGGTCTGTAAACATCGGCAACCCATTCTGCTACGTTTCCAGCCATATCGTATAATCCAAAGTCATTTGCAGCATAGCTTTTTACAGCATTTGTAATATCTGCACCATCATCAGACCAACCTGCAATTCCACCGTAATCACCGTTTCCTTGTTTAAAGTTAGCCAATTGATCTCCTTTGTTTTTACGTTTGTTAGAACGTGTATAATCTCCAGACCAAGGATATTTCTTTTGTCCTTTATAAATATTGTATTCTCTTTGTCCAACATCAGCAGCTGCAGCATATTCCCATTCTGCTTCAGTAGGAAGTCTGTACTCTGGCAAGATAATTCCAGAAGAACGCTGTGCGTATACATTTTTCTCTTCTTCTCCTGCTTTTGTTCTTCTTCCGCTTGGATTTTTCTTTAATACGATCTCATCGCTTGCGCCACGTGATGTACTAGGAGACATTAAATAACCTTCAGTATTAAACGCATTTTCAGCATTAACATCAGTTGTTTTAGCTCCTTTTTTAAGATATCCGTTTTTTTCTAAAACAGCTTCGTTTACACGGTCTGTTCTCCATTTACTAAATTCAACTGCCTGAATCCAGTTAACACCAACTACAGGATAGTTAGCATAAGAAGGATGTCTTAAGTAGTTATTAGTCATCGTTTCGTTGTATCCTAAACGATTTCTCCATACTAAAGTATCAGGAGATGCTCCTTCGTAAATATTCTTGTAATTTTCTTCTGATGGAGGGAAAACTTTCTTTAACCACTCAAGGTATTCTAAATACATACCATTAGTAACTTCAGTTTCATCCATGTAAAATGACTGAACGTGTTGTTGAGTTGGTGTGTTATTCCAATCATGCATAACATCATCCTGTACCTTACCCATAGTAAACGTACCTCCTTCAACAAAAACTAAACCAGGTCCAGCCTGTTGTTTTTTCCCTGCATTTCTAGCAGCTGTTCCATTCTGACTATCTACATCCCAGCCAGTTGCTCTAGAAGCGTGAGAGGAACTAGATTTTTTGCTACAACTAGCCGTGCCCAACATCAATACTATTGACATCATTAATTGCAAGACTACAATTTTGTTTACTTTCATACTCATTCTTAGGTGATAAATTTAGGTGCTGCAATATAATAATTAACATTTAATTAGCAACATCTGTTCTCATAATTTTATTTAGCTGTTTTTTACCAGAAAATAACCTATAGTTACGAACGCAAAAATATACTTTTTATTATTTACTGTAACATGAAATACTATATTTTTACTTACTAATTTTTTTTTGATTAAATTTCGTTTTTGAAACCAATGAAACAAGCCCTATTCTTATTCCTTATACTTATTCCAACTCTCTCATTTTCTCAGTTAAATGGGAGCTTCACCGTTGATTGGCAAACTAAAAAAGAGATAAATTACGGGGAGAGCAAAATCACGATTCCTTACTTTTCAGGAAGTGCTTTTCGGTTCGATACTACAAAAAAAAACATAACGTTTCTGCTAAATCTAAACCAGTCTAATGCTTCAGACAACAGTTCAGTCGTACTAAACAGCGTCAATTATGAAGCAGTCTCAAGAGCCGATCTAGGAGATTTATCTATAGAAAACATCCCTGACAAACTTAATGAAGCCCTAAAAATCACTAATTCTCGAGACCAAAAACAGGCATTTTTATTCCTTAATCCTATAATTAAAGAAGGAAACAGCTTTAAACGAATCAAATCTTTTTCTTACGTTATAACAAATAGCTCAACCGCCAGAAACAGCAATTCTTCTACCTTTCAAAAAGCTGCTGCAATTTCAAATTCAGTTTTAGCATCTGGCGACTGGTATCGATTTTACATTGAAAAATCAGGCGTTTATAAAATCACAAAGTCTTTTTTACAAAGCCTGGGATTTGACCCTTCCAAAGTTGACCCCAAAGCAATCAAAATATATGGAAACGGCGGACGAATGCTGCCTCTTGCAAACAACGTCTATTACCCCGAAGACTTACAAGAAAATGCCATTCAGATTATTGGCGAGGGTGATGGCATTTTCAATAACGAAGACTATATCCTATTTTATGGTGAAGGAATAGAAAATTGGGACGCCGAAAACCAGACAAATCTTAATTTATACGACACTAAATCGTATTATTATGTTACAATTTCAGGAAACGAAGGAAAAAGAATTTCTAACCTAAATCAGCCCGCAGGAAACAGCACCCTGCAGCTGAACACGTTTGATGACTATCAATTTCATGAAATCGACCAAACAAACATTGCACATTTAGGCCGTCAATGGCTTGGAGAAGCCTTTGACATCAATCAGGAACAGGAGTTCACTTTCAATTTTCCAAATCTTGACACTACAACTCCTGTAAAAATAGACTTAACCGCCGCTTCGGCTGCTTTTACGACAACTTCATTTGCTGTTTCGGCTAACGGACAAAACATCGGAACCATTAATTTTGGCAATATCATAACAAATGGAGATACGAAATATTTCAGCGAAAAACTCCCAAGCAACACCACATTTACAGGAGCAGAAACTATAAAAATCAAACTTGCCTATAATAATAATGGCGTTCCGGGCTCAAAAGGATATCTCGATTATATTAATCTTACCGCTAAAAGAAAACTTTTAGGAACCGGTAAACAATTTAAGTTTCAATATGATCTCGCCGGTTCAACAGCTGGAATTGTAAATTACACGATTGGAAACGCTGCAGGTATTTCTCAAATCTGGGATATTACAGACCTATATAATGTATCCAAAATAGAAAACACAAATCAGACCACTTTTTCATTTAAAGCCAGCTTAGGAGAAATTAGAAAATATATCGCAGTTGATCCGGCAGATTATTATTCTCCTTTAAAAGAAAACCAATCAAAAATTGCCAATCAAAATTTAAAAGGAACCATTTTTAAAAATAACCAAAACAGCTTTCAGGATATTGATTACGTAATAGTAACTCCAAAATTCCTAAACTCTCAAGCAGAAAAATTAGCCAGTTTTCATCGTACTTATTCTAATCTAAACGTAAAAGTTATTTTGCTGGAAAATATCTATCAGGAATTTTCTTCGGGAAAACAAGATATTGCCGCGATTCGAAACTGCATTCGATACATTTACAATAACGCATCTTCTCCAGATAAAAGAATAAAATACTTAAATCTGTTTGGAGACGCATCGTTTGATTATAAAAACCGAATTTTAAACAACAATAATATTGTACCTATATATCAATCCCTAAAAAGCAATACGATTGGCGAGGCCGGATTCGCATCTGATGATTTCTTTGGGCTTATGGATCCCAACGAAGGAATAGTTGCTTATCCGTTTGGCGGAATTGATATTGCTGTTGGAAGAATGCTGGTTTCAGACAATGCGCAGGCACAGGAAATGGTCAATAAAGTTTTAGAATATCACGACACAAAATCGTACGGAAACTGGAGAAACAATTTTGTTTTAATAAGCGACGATTCAGATAGAGCTTCGGATGCTACCTTACAAGCGCGCCAAAATAATTTAGCCGATGTTATTGCTTCTGAAAAACCATTCTTTAATATTGATAAAATTCTTCTCGATGCTTATACTCAAGAAGCTTCTGCTGGCGGATCCCGTTATCCAAAAGCAAGAACCGATTTTTTTAATGCATTCGAAAAAGGCGCTTTAGTTTTTAATTATTTAGGCCACGGAGGCGAGGACGGACTGGCAAGCGAGCGAATTTGGGAGAAATCCGATGGACAAAACCTGAACAATCAATATAAATATCCTTTATTTATTACTATTACCTGCGAATTTTCAAGATTCGACGATCCTTCAAGACCAACCGCAGGAGAATATGTTTTCTGGAATCCAAGAGGAGGCGCCATTTCGATGTTAACCACAATTCGTGAAATTGGACAGCCTAATGCCGAAAATTTTAATGATGTTTTAAACAAAAACCTCCTTTCATACGGTTCAAATCAATATAATAGTATAGCCGAATCGCTTCGAATTTCAAAAAATGAAACTCCAAGTTCTGCAAGTAATGTAGTGGTTTGCATTGGAGATCCCGCTTTAATGCTTTCAATTCCAAAACCACGAATTAATTTAACGAAAGTAAATGACATTGTGATTTCGCAGCCAATTCCTGACTTTAAATCATTGGCAAAAATGAAAATTACAGGCGAAATTACCGATGAAAACAACACACTTTTAAGCAATTACAACGGAGAACTTGCAACTGCCATTTTCGACAAAATGATTACTTCTACAACCTTAAATAATGATGGATATAGCCCTGCAATGTCATTTAAAACTTTGGGAGAAACTATACTTAGAGGAAATGCAACAGTAACCAACGGTCAGTTTGAATTTAGCTTTGTTGTACCAAGAGACATTCGCATACCTGTTGACAATGGCAGAATTAGTTTTTATTCTAAAAAAAATCAGGCTTTAGAAAACCAATCAGGCTACAATACTGCCATTAAAATTGGGGGTATAAATGAAAATGCACCTCAGGACAATATAAGTCCGAAAGTTAAGTTATATATGAACGATGAAACATTTGTGTCTGGCGGCATTACAAACGCATCTCCTTTTCTTTTAGCCTTTTTAGAGGATGAAAATGGTATAAATACAGCTAGCGGAATTGGGCATGATATTGTAGCAGTATTAGACGGAGACGTTAGTAATCCTTATATTTTGAATGATTATTATCAGACAAAATTAGATGATTATACAAATGGAAATTTACGTTTTCCGCTTCGAAATCTAGCTGCAGGATTACACACAATTAGTTTCACCGCATGGGATGTTTACAACAATCCCGTTACAAGCGAAATTCAATTTGTTGTCGTAGGTGACGACGCGTTGACATTAACACACGTTCTTAATTATCCTAATCCATTTTCTACTTACACTCAGTTTTGGTTTTCGCACAACAGACCTTATGAACCCTTAGATGTTCAGGTACAAGTAATGACCATTACAGGAAAAGTCGTTTGGACTAAAAACCAAATTATAACAACAGAAGGCTTTTTATCAAGAGAGATTACGTGGGACGGGAGAGATGATTTTGGCGATCGAATTGGGAAAGGAGTTTATATCTATAAACTCACTGTTAAATCTAATTTAACAAATAAAAAAGCAGAAAAATACGAAAAACTTGTCATTTTATAATCATTGTATATATTTGTAACATAAATACCATTAAGCCCACAAATGAAAAAAATATCGTTCCTATTAATTTGCTTATTAATTACCGTATTTGCAAAAGCCCAAGATATTGAGCGCCCAATTACTACCGGAGTACCCTTTTTATTAGTCGCAGCAGATGCGAGAGCTGCTGGTTTAGCAGATCAAGGTGTCGCTACTTCTTCAGATGTTTTTTCTCAACAATGGAATCCTGCCAAGTATGCATTTGCAGAAGATGCGCAAGGACTTTCTATCAGTTACACTCCTTATTTAACAGATCTTGCCAATGATATTTCTCTTGGACAAGTAACATATTACAACAAAATTAATGAACGAAGCGCCTTTGCAGGTAGTTTTCGTTATTTTGGTTTTGGAGGAATCGAATTAAGACAAACAGGAGATCCTAACGAACCAACCAGAGAGGTAAATCCAAACGAATTTGCCCTTGACGGATCGTATTCATTAAAATTAAGTGAAACATTCTCGATGGCTGTTGCCGCACGTTTCATCAACTCTAATTTAAAAGTAGCTTCTGAAGATGTTGACGCATCTGCAGCAAGTTCTTTTGCGGTTGACGTTGCCGGATTCTATCAATCAGAAGAAATTGCTTATTCTGATTTTAATGGAAGATGGAGAGCAGGTTTCAACATTCAAAACCTAGGTCCAAAAATCAGTTATGATAACGACGATTTAAGCGCCAACTTTTTACCAGCTAACTTAAGAGTGGGTGGTGGTTTCGATTTTATCTTTGATGAATACAACAAACTTGGAGTAAGCGTAGAGTTTACAAAACTTTTAGTTCCAACTCCTCCAGGACCTGGAACACCTTACGATGCTAATGGAGACGGAGATTTTACAGATCCGGGAGATATTTCACAAGCGCAGGCAAACGCAGCAAACTATAAAAATTACAAAGATATTGGGTGGGTATCCGGAATTTTCAAATCTTTTGGAGATGCACCAGGCGGATTCAGCGAAGAATTAAAAGAAATCACTTACAGCGCCGCTGCAGAATACATGTACCAAGATGCTTTTGCAATGCGATTAGGTTATTACCATGAAAGCCCAATGAAAGGAGCAAAACAATTCTTCTCTTTAGGAGCTGGATTTAAATACAGCAGACTAAAAGTGGATGTTTCCTACTTATTCTCGGCATCAAAAATGAAAAATCCTTTAGAAAATACACTTCGCTTCTCTTTAACCTTTAACTTTGGCGACAAATACGAAGTTTATTAAGCAAAAAATATAACAAACAATTACAATCCAAATTTCTGCATTTTAGAAATTTGGATTTTTTTTCCTCAAAATATAATGAAAGAAATAAGCATTACATCATCATTTACAATTTACGACAACATCAATGAACTTTCTCAGGATGTACAAGATTTAATGAATCAAGCGGTTGAAATTCGTAAAAAAGCTTACGCTCCTTATTCCCAATTTAGAGTTGGAGCCGCTTTACTTCTCGATAATGGTAAAATAATTTTGGGATCTAATCAGGAAAACGCCGCATATCCGTCAGGATTGTGCGCAGAAAGAACTGCCATCTTTTATGCCGGAAGCGCTTATCCCGAAGCCAAAATTTTAAAAATAGCAATCACGGCCGCATCAGATACAAACCAAACTAAAGCTCCAATTCCGCCTTGTGGTTCTTGCCGTCAGTCAATTGCAGAATATGAAATCAAACAAGACACCCCTATCGAAATTTATTTTATGGGCGAAATTGGCGAAGTTTACAAATCGGCATCCCTAAAAAATCTGCTCCCTTTTATGTTCGATAAAAAGTTCTTGTAAAAAAAAGCCAAAAAAGACCTTTTAAATTTTAGTTCTTAATAGGAATGTCTTATTTTTGCATCCCGACCTTTCGGGCGCAAATTTGTGGGAGGAAACTATTTTGCGTTACAGGCAACAATTGATAACACAAACAACTTTAGCAAAAGAAAGAATTCAGATGAAAGAAGTTACAAAAGAGGTATATTTAAAGTGGTACGAAGACATGCTGCTTTGGAGAAAGTTTGAAGACAAACTTGCAGCATTATACATTCAACAAAAAGTTAGAGGTTTTTTACACCTATATAATGGTCAGGAAGCTGTACTAGCGGGCGCTCTGCACGCTATGGACCTGACTAAAGACAAAATGATTACTGCATACAGAAATCACGTTCAGCCAATTGGTATGGGAGTTGATCCTAGAAACGTAATGGCAGAACTTTTAGGAAAAGTTACAGGAACTTCTAAAGGTATGGGAGGTTCAATGCACATTTTCTCTAAAGAACACCGTTTTTACGGAGGTCACGGAATCGTGGGCGGGCAAATTCCTGTTGGTGCAGGATTAGCTTTTGCTGATAAATATTTCAACACAGGCGGTGTTACCATGACTTATTTTGGTGACGGAGCTGCAAGACAAGGTTCTTTACACGAAGCTTTCAACATGGCTATGTTATGGAAATTACCAGTTGTATTTATCGTTGAAAACAACGGTTATGCAATGGGAACTTCTGTAGAAAGAACTGCAAACCACACAGATATCTGGAAATTAGGTTTAGGTTATGAAATGCCTTGCGGACCTGTTGACGGAATGAATCCTGTAAAAGTTGCCGAAGCAATGCACGAAGCTATCGAAAGAGCACGTCGTGGAGACGGACCAACTTTCCTTGAAATGAAAACGTACCGTTACAGAGGACACTCTATGTCTGATGCTCAATTATACCGTTCTAAAGAAGAAGTAGAAGAGTACAAAAAAATCGACCCTATTACTCAGGTTTTAGATGTAATTAAGGATCAAAAATATGCTACAGATGAAGAAATTGAAGTAATTGACCAAAGAGTTAAAGACTTGGTTGAAGAATGTGCGAAATTCGCTGAAGAGTCTCCATATCCAGACTTACAACAATTATACGATGTAGTATACGCACAAGAAGACTATCCATTTACACCTCACAAACTATAACATCATGGCGATTAAAGTAACAATGCCTCGTTTGAGCGATACTATGACGGAAGGAACGGTAGCGACTTGGTTAAAAAAAGTAGGCGACAAAATCAGTGAAGGAGATATCCTTGCTGAAATTGAAACAGATAAAGCAACAATGGAGTTCGAATCTTTTAACGAAGGAACTCTTTTACATATCGGAATTCAAGCTGGAGAAACTGCTCCGGTTGATTCATTATTAGCAATCATTGGTAAAGAAGGAGAAGATATTTCGGCTCTTTTAGCTGGTGGTGACGCTCCTGCTGCCGAAGCCCCAAAAGCGGACGCTCCTGCTGCAGAAGCAAAAACAGAAACTGCTGCTCCTGCAAAAGCTGCAACTGAATTACCAAAAGGTGTTATCGTTGTAACTATGCCTCGTTTGAGCGACACTATGACTGAAGGTACAGTGGCAACCTGGTTGAAAAAAGTAGGTGATACTGTAGCTGAAGGTGATATTTTAGCAGAAATTGAAACAGACAAAGCGACTATGGAGTTTGAGTCTTTCAATGCTGGAACATTATTATACATCGGAATTCAAGAAGGAAGCACAGCTCCTGTCGACAGCTTATTAGCTATCATTGGGCCTGCTGGAACTGATATTTCTGGAATTGCTGACAATTATACTGCCGGAGGCGCTGCAACTGCAAGTGCTCCTGCTAAAGAAGAAACAAAAGCTGCTCCTGCTGCTGAAAAAGCAACTGAAACTGTTGCTGACAACTCTAACGGAGGAAGAATTTTAGCTTCACCTTTAGCTAAGAAAATTGCTTCTGACAAAGGAATCCAATTAAACCAAGTTAAAGGATCAGGAGAAAACGGACGTATCGTGAAAAGCGATATCGAAAACTTTACTCCAGCTGCTCAAGCTCAGACAACTTCTTCTTCAGCACCTGCTGCTAAACAAGAAGCCTCTGCTCCTGCTGCACCAAAAGTATTTGTTCCTACTGGTGAAGTTTACACAGAAGAGATCAAAAACTCTCAAATGCGTAAAATTATCGCAAAACGTCTTGCAGAATCTTTATTTACAGCTCCTCACTACAACTTAGTGATAGAAGTAAGCATGGACGAAGCAATGGGTGCAAGAGCAACAATCAATACTGTTCCGGATACAAAAGTATCTTTCAATGATATGGTAATTAAAGCTTGTGCTTTAGCATTGAAAAAACACCCAAAAATCAACTCTCAGTGGAAAGAAGATGCCATCATCATCAACCACCACGTAAACATTGGTGTAGCTGTAGCTGTTGAAGACGGATTAGTAGTTCCTGTATTGAAATTTACAGATGCTATGAGTTTATCTCAAATTGGTGCTTCTGTAAGAGATCTTGCCGGAAGAGCTAAAAACAAAAAATTAGGACCACAAGAAATGGAAGGAAGTACTTTTACAGTATCTAACCTTGGAATGTTTGGTATTACTGAATTCAATTCAATTATCAACCAGCCAAACTCTGCTATCCTTTCTGTAGGTGCAATTGTTGAGAAACCAGTAGTTAAAAACGGTCAAATCGTAGTTGGTAACACAATGATGTTATCATTAGCTTGCGACCACAGAACAATTGACGGTGCAACTGGCGCTCAATTCTTACAAACATTAAAACAATACATCGAAAGCCCGGTTACAATGTTGGCATAATTTCAATGTCGACCTGAGCGAAGTCGAAGGTTATTCATAATAAAATCCCGTTTTGTTTATTCAAAACGGGATTTTTTGTTTAATTTTCATCCTCAAATTCAAAACCTCATAAAATGAAGAAACTAACCCTTGTCGCTTTATTTCTGACAGCAATTGCCTGCCAGAAAAAAGACCAAATAGAAAAACCAGCCGTTGTTACAGACGAACACAGCTATTCTAAACCGGAACTTGCTGTAGTGAAACACCTTGATCTTGATATTAAAGTTGATTTTGACACACAGACTATCTCAGGAAAAGCTTCCTGGACGATTGACAATGTTAGCAAAGGAAATGAAATCATTTTCGACGAAAACACTTTAAATATCACTAAAGTAACGCTAGGCGACGAAGAAAAAGAAACCAAATTTGAACTTGGTCCAGACGTTGAGTTTCACGGAAAACCTCTTCATATTACCATCGAACCTAATACTACCAAAGTAAACATTTACTACAGCACAACTAAAGATGCCGTAGCTTTACAATGGCTGAAACCGGAACAAACTGCAGACAAGAAAAAACCTTTCCTTTTCTCACAAGGAGAAAGCGTTTGGTCAAGAACCTGGATTCCGTGTCAGGATTCGCCGGGAATTCGCTTTACATACAACGCTAAAGTTACCGTTCCTAAAGATTTATTAGCCGTAATGAGTGCTGTAAATCCTCAAAAGAAAAACGATATGGGAGTTTACACCTTCAAACAAGACAAAGCAATTCCATCTTATTTAATGGCAATTGCAGTTGGAGATATTGAATTTCAATCTATAGATAATAGAACGGGAGTTTATGCAGAACCATCAATGCTAAAAAAATCAGCTTGGGAATTTGCTGAACTTGGAAAAATGGTTGTTGCTGCCGAAAAACTTTACGGACCTTATCGTTGGGGACGTTATGATGTATTAGTTTTACCTCCAAGCTTTCCTTATGGCGGAATGGAAAATCCAAACTTAACTTTCCTTACTCCAGGAGTAATTGCTGGAGATCGCTCTTTAACTAGTTTATTAGCACATGAATTAGGACACAGCTGGAGCGGAAATCTGGTAACCAATGCTACTTGGGATGATATATGGCTAAACGAAGGTTTTACAACTTATGTTGAGCACCGTATTGGCGAGGCTATTTTTGGACAGAAAGAATTTGAAATGCAAAATGTGATCACCCGCAAAGAATTAGTAGATAATGTAGCCGAATATGGAGAAACAAGTCCGGATACAAGACTAAAAGTAAGTCTTACAGGAAGAAATCCTGATGACGGAATCAGCATGATTCCTTATGTAAAAGGTTATGCTTTTTTAAGAGTGATTGAAAACGCAGTTGGGCGCGAAAAATTCGATGTTTTTATCAAAAATTACTTTGATGCACATGCTTTTAAATCTATTACAACAGAAGATTTTATCAAGTACTATAACGAGAACCTTATAAAAGGAGACAAAGCACTTGCCGATAAAATAAAAGCAGAAGACTGGATTTACAAACCGGGAATTCCATCAAACATTACTCCTGTAAGTTCTGCTGATTTTGATGCAATAGATAAAATCCAAAAAAGCTGGAGAGAAACTGGTGTGGCAGGTTTAAGCAAAAAAATCACTACAACAGCCGAAAAACAGCATTTTATAGACCATCTTCCGGCTGATATTACAGCAAAAGAAATGGAAGCGATCGATAAAGAGTTCAACTTTACCAATGGCGGCAATTTCATCATTAAACGTCAATGGTTTATTCAGGCAATCAGCCACCAATACAAAGCTGCCAACCCTGCTATTGAACAATTTTTAATTGGAAGCAGCAGAACCGGATCTGTAATGATGCTTTATAAAGAAATGGCCAAAACTCCAGAAGGAAAAGTTTGGGCAAAACAAATTTTCGACAAAGCAAAATCTGGCTATCACGCTACCACGATCCAAGCTGTTGAAGACTTACTGAAATAGTATTCAGTTTATAGTATTCAGTCGCAGTCGCAGTTTTCAGACTGTACCTAACTGCTTACTGAGACTGAAAACTGCGACTAAAATAAAAACTAAAAAAATCCCAGATTACAAATGTAATCCGGGATTTTTTTAGTTTTTATTTTTAGCTTCAATCCATTTCGACATATACATGGTACTTTTATATGCATGATGCTGCAATAAATTCCCCATAAAATTATGAAGACGATGGCTTTTAGAATCAATTAATAAAGAGTTAACCATTTCCATTACTTGATCTGAATAACTGCTTTTCTGATAACATTCATTAATGATCGCAATACCATCTATTTGTGCTTTTTTCCAAAGATTTTCATCCTGATAAAGCGTAATTGCTTTTTTGGCAAATTCGAGCGCATCATCTTCTACAAATCCGTTCCAGGGTAAATTAGCACGCATGGCTTCAGAACCAATTGTTGTCGTTATGCTTGGCGTTCCGCATTGCATCGCTTCAAGCAGCTTGCCCTTTAAACCGGCACCAAAACGAATTGGAGCCAGAACAACCCGTGCTTTTCTAACCACTTCATTAGCATCCTCTGCCCTGCCCATGATAAAAAATCCATTTTTTGGCTGATGCAATTGCAATACTTTTTGCGACGGATAAGCGCCATACACTTCTAAAACAGCCTCGGGAAAATCTTTTTTTATCGAAGGCCAAATCGCTTCTTTTAAATACTGAACGGTATTCCAATTCGGTTCATGGAGAAAATTTCCAATGAAAACAAAGTTTTTACGATCTTCAAATAATGGCAGTTTCAAAAGATTATTTTCAGACATTTTATCAACCAAAAAAGGAAGATAAAAAAGTAAATTTTTATTTATTTTGAAAACATTCTCTAGAATATTCATTTCAAAATCAGAAATAATCAAAGACAAATCACATCTTAAAATACTCGCAATTTCACGTTTTGCCACCTCCTCAGAAAACAAATCCTGTATTTCAAAATTTCGATTTTCTTTAAAAGCTTTCTGTCTTGCTGTACGCAGACAATGCAAATCTTCGGTATCTAAAATTCGGATCGCTTTTGGACAGTTTTCGGTTACCCTCCACCCAAATTGCTCTTCAATCATAAAACGATCAAACAAAACAACATCAGGATTTAATTCGTTTATAAAATCGTCAAAACTAGCCGAGTTTAATTCGATACTTTTTTTCGCAACTCCATATTCAGACAAAGCAACCATAAAATCACTGTCTAAAGCCGCGCTGGCAAACGTAATTTCGAATCCATTTGCTGCGAAAATAGAAATCAGCTGCATCATTCTGCCGCCAGCAGCCGAAGAATTTGGTTCAGGCCAGACAAACCCAATTATGAGAAGTTTTTTTATCTGATTCATTGTATTTTTTTTCAACTTACAAAATAATGCTTTTTTGAGCGTAATTGCACGATATTTCCTGATTTTAGTAATAAAAAACACTAATTTTGCAAGAACTAAAATGCCGGGAAATTATGTTG
Source organism: Flavobacterium sp. GW821-FHT12A05 (assembly GCF_058807735.1). Lineage (NCBI taxonomy): Bacteria > Pseudomonadati > Bacteroidota > Flavobacteriia > Flavobacteriales > Flavobacteriaceae > Flavobacterium > Flavobacterium sp. GW821-FHT12A05. The sequence goes on from NZ_JBXAQY010000002.1 coordinate 572,997, forward strand.
GGATTAAAATTAGCTACAGACCCTAGATGGGTAAATATTGTCGAGTCAAATATCGAAGAAATTTTGACAGATCACGCATGGTGCGAACAAAAAGCCGCTTCAAACGCTATCAGCATCGTGACTTACAACTCTGAATTAGAGGAATTAGTAACCGAAATGCTGGTAATTGCAAGAGAAGAACTGGAACACTTACAAATGGTTCATGATGTTATTAAAAAGCGCGGTCTTACTTTAGGACGCGAACGAAAAGACCATTATGTAAATGAGCTTTTTAAATTCATGAAAAAAGACGGAAGCCGACGCGACGCGCTTTGCGATCGTTTGTTATTTTCGGCCATGATCGAAGCACGAAGCTGTGAACGTTTTAAAGTGCTTTCTGAAAATATTAAAGACGAGGAATTAGCTAAATTTTATCGTGATTTAATGATTTCAGAAGCTGGACATTACACTACTTTTTTGGGATTTGCCAGAAAATACCAGGACAATATCGACATCGATAAACGATGGAAAGAATGGATCGAATATGAAGGTTCTATCATTACCAATTATGGTAAAAAAGAAACTGTTCACGGATAATTATACGCTATTTTTTGACTCTATTTTTTATTTAAATACCACAAATTGCTATGCAAAAAGGCAAATCCAGATCAATTGTATTTAAAATTGCGAAGTATTTAGGGATAACTTTCGCCGTTATTTTAGGATTACTATTTTTAACGCCTATCGTTTTTGAGGATCAAATTAAAGAACAGATCAAAAAAACAGCCAACGAAAGATTAAGCGCAGAACTCAATTATTCTGATGTTTCTGTTTCGTTTTTTCGTCATTTTCCGTCTCTGACTTTAACCTTAGACAATTTAAGTCTGAACGGTTCGGCGCCATACAAAAGCGAAAAATTCATTACCGCAAAAGAGGTCTCTTTTGGGATAAATGTGGTGAGTTTAATTTTTAGTAAATCGGTAAAAATTGACCAGATTTATTTATCGGATTCGTTTATAAACGTAAAAGTGAATCCAAACGGAGAAGCCAATTACAACATTTATAAATCACAAGCCCAAGCCACAGAAACAAAAGACAGCACAGATACTGCTTTAAAACTGGAACGAATTGAAATTTTAAACAGTAAAATAATTTACGACGATCAATCTACAAAAGTTCATTTTGATGCTTTTGGTTTTAATTATCTTGGAAAAGGAGATTTAAACAAAGCTGTTTTTGATTTGTATTCAAAAGCTAAAATCGAAAAACTGAATATCGTTTATGAAAATGAACCTTATTTAATGAACAAAAAAGTCGATGCCGACTTAATTACAAAAGTAAACATCAATTCCTTATCGTTTTTCTTCCAGCAGAATAACTTAAAAATCAACCAGCTGTTGGTCGATTTTAAAGGAAAATTTGACATCTTGAAAGACGGCTACAATATGGATTTTGTCATTAAATCTGACAACAGTAATCTATATGATGTATTTACGGCTTTTCCGCCAAAGTACATTACATGGCTTTCTAAGACTGAATTAATAGGAAATACAAACCTTCTTTTAACCTTAAAAGGCAATTATATTACTTCGCAGAATATTGCGCCTGATTTAAATCTTGATGTAAAAATCGACAACGGATTTGTTAATTATAACAAAAGCGCTTTTCCTGTTTCTAATTTAAATTTAGACATAAAAACAAAAGTTCCATCGTTAAATCCTGATCTTGTAACGGTTGACGCTAAAAACCTGTCATTAAACATCAACAAAGATTATTTAAAATCTAAATTCTTTGTAAAAGGCGTAAATACACCTGAAATAAATGCCGATTTTAAAGCAAAAATTGACCTGGAAAAACTAACAAAAGCACTTGGAATTCCAGAAATAGAGCTAAAAGGTTCTTTGGCGGGAGATGTACAGGCAAATGGAAAATTCGATCAAAAAAACAAGCTTTTCCCTGTTACAAAAGGAGTTCTTGATTTAGATAACGGATATCTAAAAACGAAATACTATCCAAACCCAATTACCAATATCATTATTAAATCTAAAATCGACAATCAAAAAGGAACTTTTGATGATTTAAAAGTGAAGCTAAAACCTGCTCAATTTACTTTTGAAGGAAAACCTGTTTTTGTAGAAGCAGATTTGAGCAATTTTAACAATTTAACATACGATATTAAGGCAAAAGGAGAACTGGATGTCAACCGTATTTATAAAGTTTTCTCTCAAAAAGGATTGGATTTAGACGGTTTCGTAAAAGCCGATTTGGTTTTGAAAGGAAAACAAAGCGATGCCGAAAAAGGCAATTACAGCAAATTGCATAACAAAGGAACTCTGGAATTAAGAAACATTGGAATTGCCTCAGAATATCTGCCTAAAAAATTCATCATTAAAGAAGGAATTTTCAAAATCAATCAGGATAAAATGTCGTTCAATAATTTCCTGGCCGCATACGGACAATCTGATTTTAAAATGAATGGTTACCTTCAGAATGTTTTCAACTATGCCACAACAAATACAGGCGTTTTAAAAGGCTCTTTTAAAGTTACAGCAAGATACATCAATGTAGACGAATTTATGTCGAATACAACTGCAAATACATCAGTAACAACAAACCCGGCTCCAAAAGCAGACACAAAAACACAGCCTGCACAAACCGGCGTTATCATTATTCCAACAAATTTAAATTTACAGTTATTAGCCAATGCACAAAAAGTAAATTTCGATAAACTGAATCTTCAAAATGCAACTGGATATTTAATCATGAACAAGGGCAAATTAACCATGCAGAATACCGGTTTTAATTTAATTGGCTGTAATGTAACCATGAACGCCAATTACCAAGCCGTTACCCCTCAAAAAGCAACCTTTGATTACGCCATAAAAGCAACTGATTTTGATATTAAAAGGGCCTATAACGAAATAGAAGTTTTTAGAAAAATGGCAAGCGCTGCCGAAAAAGCACAAGGAATTGTTTCTTTAGATTACCAATTAAAAGGCCGCTTAAACGGAAATATGGATCCTGTTTATCCATCGCTTGTTGGAGGCGGAACTCTTTCTGTAAAAGACGTAAAAGTTCGAGGCTTGAAAATGTTTAATGCCGTAAGCAAACAAACCAACTCAGAATCGATGAAGAATCCTGACCTTTCAAAAGTAGATATTAAAAGTACGGTCAAAAACAATATTATAACCGTAGAACGCTTTAAATTTAAGTTTGCAGGCTTTAGACCCAGAATCGAAGGTACAACAAGCTTAGACGGAAAACTGAACTTAAAAATGCGTTTAGGACTGCCTCCATTTGGAATATTTGGAATTCCGTTAACCGTTACCGGAACCCAGGACAGCCCAAAAGTAAAAGTAGGTCGTAAAACGGAAGATTTAGAAGAAACAAAAGATACAGAAAACTAAAGTTTAAATTTCAAATTAAACCTTAACACATCAGCGTTTGTCGAAGTTTAAAACTTTGGCAAAGGTTTTTCTTTTACAAAGAATACTAAATTACAAATATCACTTTAGAAACATACAAGATCCCTTTACCAAGCAGCCATAATAAACCAGCCAACCCTAATAATTTCCAAGCCCAGGCTTTTCCTCTTTTCCAACCGGAGAAAAAAGAAAAAACCTCAAAATACTTCAATATCACAAATACACTTGCCGCTATTAACGAAAACCAAATAATTTCGTTTAAATGAATATGAAAACCATACAGAAAAACCGCCGCAAGGAAAAGAACAGTCAAAAATTGCAAATAATAATAGTTGTTATAGCTATGTTTAAAATTCGCCTTTAAAGATAATATCAGGAACGACAACAACAATAAACTCAATAAAGCCGCTATTACATTATAGAAAACAGCATTCCATTGACATATAAGCACAACCGTAATAACAAGCGCTATAACGGTACACGCCGCAAGAGAATCTAAGCTTCTTGTTCTGTAGTCGCTTTTCCAAGGAAACAAAACAGGATACAAATATTGTTCTAAAGAGCGCCAAAACGGTAAAGCATAAACCGCTGCAATTCCGGACACCACAATTTCATAATTATAAAAAACATCGACAGGAACTTTATACAATACATATACGAGAGCCAGCGTAACAATAACAGCTGGAAGACAAATTGTTTTTACCGTTTCCCACGGATCTGTTCCCCAAAATTTATTTTCTATTTCTAAAACATACTTTTTAACCCAATATTCTCTCGTAAAAACAGCCGTTGACTGACTCCACAATAAGAACAACGCCACATGAATAATTACAGTTCGAAGCACAAATTCCTCAACAAGACATCCATAAATTATACAAGCGGCTCCAATTAAAAACAATTCATAGGTTAACAAAACCGGCGAAAACAAAAAACGAAACAAAGGAGCTAAATTTTTAATCAAAACTTCAATCAGCAGACTCCAATATTTTTTAAACAGGGCAATAAGGGCACAGATGGCAATAAATGCCGACAAATAAAACATCCAGTTTGTAAGCAATTGTGTCTGCATCCAAAACTGAACTGCCGAATCTTTTGGCGGTGAATAAACAACATGAGAATTCGCAAAAACCTGTCTGGCCAATTCATCTCTCAGCGCAATATTTAATTCCGGAAATTGATTTTTATTTTTCAGCCAAAATTGTTCTGTACTAAAACCGTTTGTTTTAAGAATTTCAAACTCATACAGAATATTTTGCTGCTTATCATTTAATGAACTTAAATGAACAGCGATGCTGTCAGATACTGTTTTTCCATAGACACTAAAACAAGACAGCAGTATAAATAAGATTATTTTTTTCAACTTCTAAAATTTAAAGGCAATTAGCAAATGTAAGTTTTTAAACAGAATAAGCATCAATTACAAAACCATCAAAAATAAAAAAACCCGATCTTTTCAGAACGGGTTTTTTATAAAAAGTAAATCCTTAATTATTATGCCTCGAAAGGAATAATAGATACATAAGATTTGTTATCTCTTTTCTTTTGGAACTTAACAACTCCAGCTACTCTTGCGTGTAGTGTGTGATCTTTACTAATGTAAACATTTTCACCTGGATTGTGTTTTGAACCTCTTTGTCTAACGATGATGTTCCCAGCAATAGCAGCTTGACCACCATAAATCTTAACGCCTAAACGTTTTGATTCTGATTCTCTACCATTCTTCGAACTACCGACACCTTTCTTGTGAGCCATGACGTATGAGTTTAAATATTGTTATTATTCTTTAGTAGCTTCTTTTTTTGCTTTTGGAGCTGCTTTTTTTGCTTTTGGAGCTTCTACTTCTTCAGTAGCTGCTTCTTCTGCTACAACTGCTTTTTTAGCTGCTGCTTTTTTAGTTCCTCCTGCTGCAGTAATACCTTCAATTACAATTTGAGTAAGATATTGTCTGTGACCATTTCTTTTTTTGTATCCTTTTCTTCTTTTCTTTTTGAAAACGATAACTTTATCTCCTTTTAAGTGTTGTAACACTTTAGCTTCTACAGAAGCACCTTCTATAGCTGGGGCGCCTAAAGTTACATTTCCATTATCATCTAATAAAAGAACTTTGTCAAAAGAAACTTTTGAACCTTCTTCATTAGCTAAACGGTGAACATAAACCTTTAAGTCTTTGCTTACTTTAAATTGTTGCCCTGCTATCTCTACGATTGCATACATACCAAATTGATTTATTGATTTTTAAGGTTGCAAATATACAACTATTAATTTACTGTGCAATCTCTTGTTCCAAAAATATTTATTTCCTTCTAAAGTCTGTTTTTCAGGCACTTTTAGAATAAAACAATCCTGTAATCATACGTAAATTACTACTAATTTAAAACCAGTTCCTTGGAAATTTAAAAAACATACATAAAAAACGTTACTTTTGATGTAACTATGAACAAATCTTTACTACCAATATAATTATTAGGTATAAAATTTATTAATCTTTATGAAAAATTCAATAATGATGTTAAGTGCTGCACTAATGCTTGGCGGAGTAGCTCATGCTCAAAAGGTAGCTTTTGAAGAATATAATTTAGACAACGGCATGCATGTTATTCTACATAACGATCCATCGGCTCCGGTAGTAATTACTTCGGTAATGTACCACGTTGGCTCAAAAGACGAACGTCCGGACCGTACCGGATTTGCACATTTCTTTGAGCATTTGTTATTTGAAGGAACACAAAATATAAAACGCGGCGAATGGATGAAAATCGTTACCGCAAATGGCGGCGTTAACAACGCCAATACATCTGACGACAGAACGTATTACTACGAAGTTTTTCCTTCTAACAATTTAGAATTGGGTTTATGGATGGAATCTGAAAGATTAATGCATCCCATTATCAATAAAATTGGAGTTGAAACGCAAAATGAAGTCGTAAAAGAAGAAAAAAGAATGCGTTACGACAATCAGCCTTACGGAAATATTCTTCCGGAAGTTAAAAAGAACATGTTCAAAAATCACCCTTACCGCTGGACAACTATCGGTTCTATGAAAGATTTAGATGCTGCAACCCTTGAAGAGTTTCAGGCATTTAATAAAAAATTCTATACGCCAAACAATGCTGTTTTAGTCGTTGCCGGAGATTTTGACAAAACAAAAGCCAAAGAATGGGTTCAGAAATATTTTGGCCCAATTCCAAAAGGTGAAGTGGTAAAAAAACAAACTTTTACCGAAGAACCAATTACGCAGACAATTAAAGCAACTTACGAAGATCCAAACATCCAGATCCCGATGATTGTTGCTTCGTACAGAACGCCGTCAATGAAAACAAGAGACGCCAGAGTTTTAGATTTAATATCTTCTTATTTAAGCGATGGAAAAAGCTCTAAATTGTACAAAAAAATTGTCGACGACAAAAAAATGGCCCTTCAAATTGGCGCTGTAGGCTTTAGCCAGGAAGATTACGGAACCTATATATTATACGGATTGCCAATGTCTCCTTATACTACTGCCGACATTTTAAAAGAAATAGATGAAGAAATCGTAAAAATTCAAACCGATTTGATTTCTGAAAAAGATTACGAAAAATTACAAAACAAATTCGATAATAATTTTGTGAACGCGAACGCAACCGTTGAAGGAATTGCAGAAAATCTAGCTTCTTATTATCTGCTTTATGGAGACGTAAATTTAATTAATACAGAAATTGATATTTACCATTCGATAACCAGAGAAGAAATAAGAGAAGTTGCTAAGAAATATTTAAATCCTAATCAACGCTTAATTTTAGATTACGTTCCTACTACAAAATCTCAGAACTAAGAATATCGAATCATGAAAAATATACATACTTTTTTAATCCTTTTATTCCTAACTGGAATTATGCAAGCACAAGATCGTCCACAACCAAAACCAGGAAATCCGCCGGTAGTAAACATAAAAAAACCACAAACCTTTGTTTTATCAAATGGCATGAAGGTATTAATTGTTGAAAACCATAAATTGCCTCGTGTAAGTTTTAACCTTACACTAGATAACGCGCCTTTTACTGAAGGAAACAAAAAAGGCGTTGACGAATTAACAAGCAGTTTAATTGGTAACGGAACCCTAAAAACATCAAAAGAAGCTTTTAACGAAGAAATTGATTTTTACGGAGCCAGTATAAACTTTTCATCACAAGGTGCTTATGCCAGTTCACTTTCTAAATATTCAGGACGAGTATTAGAACTTTTAGCAGAAGGAGCTTTACAGCCTAATTTTACTCAAACTGAATTCGATAAAGAAAAAGCTAAATTAATTGAAGGGCTTAAAGCCGATGAAAAAAGCGTTCCGGCAATTGCAAACCGCGTTGTTGATGTTTTAGCTTTTGGTAAAAATCATCCATCTGGAGAATACCTTTCTGAAGAAACCGTAAAAAACGTAACATTAGAAGATGTTAAAAAGAATTACGCTACTTATTTTGTCCCTGAAAATGCCTATCTGGTTATTATTGGAGATGTAAAATTTAAAGAAACAAAAGCAGCTGTAGAAAAACTTTTTAACGGATGGAAAAAACAAGCTGCTCCAAAAGACACCTATCCAAATCCAGAGAACGCATCTAAACTTCAAATTGATTTTGTTGATGTTCCAAATGCAGTTCAATCTGAAATTTCTTTGGTAAATACGGTAAACTTAAGAATGAGCGATCCTGATTTTTTCCCTGCTGTAATTGCAAATCAAATTTTAGGAGGTGATTTCAATAGTTATTTAAACATGAATTTACGCGAACAGCATGCCTGGACTTACGGCGCAAATTCAAGTATTGGAAGCGGAAAATATGTAACTAAATTCAAAGCTTCATCTGCCGTTAGAAACACCGTTACAGACAGTGCAGTTGTTCAATTTATAAAAGAGATTAAAAGAATCCGCACCGAAAGAGTAGATCCAGAAGTTTTAAGAAATGTAAAAGCTGGATATATTGGCCGTTTTGTAATGCAGGTTGAAAAACCGCAAGCCGTTGCCCGATATGCTTTGAATATTGAAACAGAAAAACTTCCGGCTGATTTCTACGAAAAATACATCCAGACAATCAACAACGTAACTGCTGATGATATTTATCGTGTTGCAAATAAATATTTCTTACTAGACAATATGCGTATTGTTATTGCTGGAAAAGGTTCTGATGTAATTGCTGGTTTAGAAAAACTTCAAATTCCAATTTATTATTTTGACAAATACGGAAATCCTGTTGAAAAACCTGCCGTTAAAAAAGAAGCTCCAACAAACATTACAGCAAAAACTGTTTTCGAAAATTACATAAAAGCTATTGGTGGAGAAAAAGCGGTTACAGCCGTAAAAACGCTTTACATGAACGGAACAACAACGGTTCCGCAAGCTCCGGGACCTTTGACTTTTTCTTCAAAATTAGATTCAAAAGGAAAAATGATGATTTCGCTTTCTATGGGAACTATGGATTTAATGAAACAGGTCGTAAACGATAAAGGCGCTTATATCGAACAACAGGGAAAACGCAAAAATCTTGAAGGAGATGATCTTAAAGAAATGAAAGCAAATGCGGCTCCTTTTGAAGAATTACAATTAGTAAAAAGAACTGATTTAAAAGTAAACAGCATTGAACCAATCAACGGAAGCGATGCTTATGCTATAAAAGATGGCAGCACAACTCATTATTATGATGTAAAATCAGGATTGAAAGTTGCAAAATCGAAAGTTCGCGAACAAGGCGGAAAATCAGTTACACAAATAACAAACTTCAACGATTACAGAGAAGTAAAAGGTGTAAAAGTTCCTTTTAACTTAGTTCAGAATATCGGTTTTGAATTAGATATTAAAATGTCTGATATCAAGATTAACGAAGGAGTTTCGGATAAAGATTTTCTTTAGAAGAGGTTCAAAGGTACTGAGGGACTAAGGTTCTGAGAGACTAAGGTGCTAAGGCGCTAAGATTTTAAGAGCTTTGTCAAAGTTTAAAACTTTGACAAAGCTCTTTTTTATTTCTCGTTTGTCAGGCTGAGCGAAGTCGAAGCCCCTTCACTCCTAACTCCTAACCCATAACTCATAACTCATAACTCATAATTCATAACTAAAAATCACTTCTTAGCCGATAAATAAACTCCAATCAAAATAATAAAAGCACCAAAAAACTGAATTGGCGTCAGCATTTCATTATCTAATAATCCCCAGAAAAAAGCGACTATCGGGATTAAATACGTTACGGAAGTTGCAAAAACAGGCGAGGAAATCTGAATTAATTTAAAGAACAAAACATTCGCAATTCCAGTCCCTAAAATCCCCAAAATCATAACAAAAAGTATCGAATGCTGTGCCGTTTCAAGATGCATTCTCTGCGAAAAATCTGTTGTACCAAGAATGATTAAAGCCGGAATAAGCAATACCGCGAAATTTCCTGTTGTGATGCTCAACGAATTTAAATCAGATAAATATTTCTTAATCAAATTGACATTTACAGCATAACTAAGCGTAGCAATAACAACCAAAATAACATAATAGTAATTCTGTCCCGGATGCGACGATGCTCCGCTTAAAACCAATAGTAAACAACCAGCTAAACCAACAAAAACTCCCAAAACCTGTCTCTTTTGAAATTGGATTCCGAAAACAAGAATTCCTAAAATCAACGTATTTAAAGGTGTAAGCGAATTTAAAATCGCCACAATAGAACTGTCAACTTCGGTTTCGGCAATGGCAAAAAGAAAAGCCGGAGTAAAAGTCCCGAAGAAAGACGTTATGGCGACAAATTTCCATTGTCGGCGCGAAATTTTACTTAAGCTTCTAAAACCAACAATCAACAAAAAAAGTGCTGCAAAAATGATTCGGAACGAACCAACCTGAATTGCGGTTAAGCCAACCAATCCTCTTTTGATTAAAATAAAAGAACTTCCCCAAATCAAGGACAAGACCAGCAAGTAAGCCCACTTTAATTGTTTTGCATCCATATAAACTATTTTCCTGCAAATTTGTACTATTTTTGTGAACTGACCTCTCGTTTTTTACTAATTTTGCAAAGAACACAATTACTCAATTAAAATCATATATAATGAAATTTACAAAAATCATAGCTTCGCTTGCCATCGCTGGTTTAGTATTCGTTAGCTGCAAAAAAGAAGAAGATAAAAATCTGGCTAATATAAAACCTCTGGAAGCAGCTTCTAAAGAACACAAAGCAATTGCAGCTGAAAATGTACAAACTGCAAGCTTCGAAATTGAAGGAATGACTTGTGCAATGGGATGTGCCAAAACAATCGAAAAAGAATTATCTAATTTAGACGGCGTTGAAAAAGCTACTGTAGATTTCGACAAAAAAACCGCTACTGTTGTATTTGACAAAACGGTTCAAAATCAGGAAAACTTAACTAAGACAGTTCAGGGAACCGGAGACGGAAAAACATATAAAGTTTTAAACTTCAAATCGTAAGCTCAAAGCTTTACCAAAACAAAAACGGCGTTCAAATTTGAACGCCGTTTTTGTTATTTCTTTTATTTCTTATTTCCACTTTAAAGTTTCCATTAATCGCTGCATATCATTTTTGATATAACTTGCAGCCGGCATAATCGAATCGAAATTAGGTTTTGCATAAAAATAAACCGATCCTGTTATAAAATGTCTCGTACTATCGGTAACATAAAACTGAGAGTTTGTAGCTGCATTTCCGTCAACCTGATAAAACATTCCGTATACTTTCTTTTCAGGGTTTAAATACGGCTGTTCTAAAATATCATCGGCTTTAATAACGTGTTCGTAAGTTAGCTTTTGAGCATCTTTTAAAAGCTTCTCAATATCGCCATTTACAGGCTTATACGTTAAATATATCGTTGCTTTCATCTTTGGATAGGTAATCGCAAATCCGCACTCTTTTTCGCCTTTAATAACCGCATCTTCATTCATCTGAAAAGCAAACGGGCAATTGTTTTCAAAATTGACATATTTCGCCTCAGGATAATCTAATCTTAAAAAACTTGCAGGTTTTGGCAGCACATCGTCTTTACAGCTTACAACCGTTAGTGTCAGCAAAATTAACGCGACCGAAATTATTCTTTTAAACATTTATTCTATTGTTACTTTTATTTGTTTTACACGCTTTTTATCGACGGTTTCTATTGTAAAAACACAGTTTTCAAAAGCTACTTTTTGATCTTTTTTAGGGAAATTGCCTAAAATTTCCAGAATAAATCCGGCCAATGTTTCGGCTTCGCCTTTACGAGACTCGAAAATATCTTCATTAACATCGACAATCCTGTAGAAATCTTTAAGGTTAATTTTTCCTTCAAACAGAAAATTCTTTTCATCGATTTGAGAAAAATTTAAATTCTCATCATCAAATTCATCGCTTATATCGCCTACTATTTCCTCGATTACATCTTCTAAAGAAACTAATCCGGAAGTTCCGCCATATTCGTCGACCACAATTGCCAGGTGACTTTTAAGACTCTGAAAATCTTTTAATAAGTTGTCAAGCTTTTTATTCTCAGGAACAAAAAACGGTTCTCTTATTAAAGAAGCCCAGTCAAAATCGTCTTTATCAATATGAGGCAGTAAATCCTTAACAAACAAAACGCCTTCTATCTGGTCAATATTATCACGATAAACGGGAATTCTCGAAAATCCTTTCTCGATTATTTTAGGACAGATTGCCGAAAACGGTTCTGATATTTCCAAAGCAAATATATCAATCCTTGGACTCATAACCTGCTTGGTATCGGTATTTCCAAAAGAAACAATTCCTTCTAATATTTTTTGTTCCTCTGTTGATGTTCCTTCAGAATCTGTTAATTCCAATGCCTGAGAAAGCTGGTTTATAGAGAAATTATTCTTTTGTTTTCCTAATTTATTGTGCAAATATAAAGTAACGCTGCGCATAGGCAAGCTTATTGGCGAGAGTAATTTATCTAAAATTGAAATGGAGTAAGCAAAACGCTTGGCAAATTTTACGTTGTTTCGGCTTGCGTAAACCTTTGGCAGCACTTCTCCAAACAATAAAATTAAGAAAGTAACCAGAGCTACTTCTAAAATAAATTTTAAAACAGCAGAGTCTATGCCTCCAAAAATATTTCTTCCTATAAAAGAGAACAGGATAACAACTCCAATATTTAAAAAATTATTAGCTACTAATAATGTTGCTAAAAGTTTTTTGGGTTTATCCAGTAAATCAGAAATAATTTTTCCTTTTGAACCATTTTCCTGAAGCGTCTCGTCGATATCTTTTTGAGATAAAGAAAAAAGTGCAACTTCGGCACCTGAAACAATTGCTGACAAAAACAGCAAAATAAATATTCCGACAAAACCAATTATCAAATTGATGTCTAAAGTGGTATTTAAAAATAAACTGGGCTCCGGGTCCAAATTACATAAGATTAGTTAAACAATCAAAAAGGCAGGTCGTTTATAGGCAGGCCTTCGCTGGGAGCATCAAAGTTAGTATTTTTTGTTGATTCCTGATCGTGATTTTGTCTCTGATTTGAAGTTTCTTTTTTGGTAGTCAGAAAAGTAAACTCCGTAACCTGAATTTCGGTTGTGTATTTTGTAGTTCCGTCTTCTGCCTGCCATTGACGTGATTTTATACGTCCTTCAATATATATTTTATCTCCTTTAGAAAGGTATTTTTCGCAAATTTCTGCAGCTTTATTGCGCACAACAAGATTGTGCCACTCTGTAGAGGTTATTTTTTCGTTGGTTGTTTTATTAATATAAACTTCATTTGTAGCCAGCTGAAAGCGGCCAATACAGTTTCCTCCATCAAAATAATGCATTTTTACATCATCACCCAAATGCCCAATAAGCATGACTTTATTTAATGTTCCATTCATAGTTTTTGGTTGTATTTCTATCAAAGATACATTTTTTTAGCAAATTATTTCCTGCTTTTCTATAAAATTGTAAATAACAATTGGAAAAGGAAAAGTTTTTAATTGTACGGAATTAATACCGTTTTCGATTGTTTCTTTAATTTTAATTTTCCAAAACTGAATATGAAGATGTTGGTGCGAAAGTTTATGAATTACGGTCGCTTCACTGCATTCTTCTATACCTATTATAGTATAGGAAGAAAATATATTTTTTGATGTCGCTTCTGAAACATAGTTAAAATCTACAATTTCGCTGGTTTCCAAAAGAGGAAACTCATACAGATTATGCCAGATGCCTTTTGCAGTTCTTTTTTGAATAGAAGTATTTCCTAAAACATCTTCTAAAATCAAATAATTAAAAAACCGATTAGTAACTTTTACTTTTTTAGATTTTACAGGAAGACTGTCCACTTTCTTTTTCTGTAACGCCAAGCAGCTGTCATTAAAAACACAAATCGAACAATTTGGACTTTTAGGCACGCATTGCAGTGCTCCAAATTCCATTATCGCCTGATTAAAAACTGCTGGGTTATCTTTTGGCATTAATTCATAAGCCAATTTCGTAAATTCTTTTTTGGTTGCCGGCAGGGCGATATCCAATTCTAAATCAAAATAACGGGAAAGCACACGAAATACATTTCCGTCGACAACAGGAACGGCTTCATTATACGAGAAAGAAGCAATTGCGCCCGCTGTATACTCGCCTACTCCTTTTAAATGAAGTAATTCTTTATAGGATTGAGGAAATATTCCGTTTAAATCGAAAGCAATATATTTAGCAGTTTGATGCAAATTTCTTGCGCGGGAGTAGTATCCTAGTCCCTGCCAAAGCTTTAAAACCTGTTCTTCGGATGCATTTGCCAAATCAAAAACAGTAGGAAATTCCTTTGTAAATGCAAAAAAGTAAGGCATTCCTTGCGCAACTCTCGTTTGCTGGAGCATAATTTCTGAGAGCCAAATTTCGTACGGATTGGCCGTTTTTCGCCATGGGAGATCACGTTTGTTTTGTAAATACCATTTTATCAGTTTGTTATGAAAATCCATCGGCAAATCATTAAAATGCAAAAGTAAATGTTTATGTAATTAAAATTTAACGAATTAGCTTGATTAATTATTTTTTTAATTCCTATATTTGCAAACTCAAAAAAATAGTACACCATTTATAAAATAAAATAGGAAAGAAAATGACGAAAGCAGATATCGTAGCGAAAATTTCGGAAAAACTAGGTCTTGAAAAAGGAGATGTTCAAGCAACAGTAGAAACGTTCATGGAAGAAGTTAAAACTTCTTTAGAAACTGGAGACAATGTTTACCTAAGAGGTTTTGGTAGTTTTATTGTAAAAACTAGAGCTGAAAAAACTGGTAGAAACATCTCTAAAAACACGACAATCAAAATTCCAGCACACAACATCCCTGCGTTTAAACCTGCAAAAGTTTTTGTAGAAGGAGTAAAAACGAACAACGAAGCAAAATAATACTATTAATTAACATAAAATCTGACACGATATGCCAAGTGGTAAAAAAAGAAAGAGACATAAGGTAGCTACTCACAAACGTAAAAAAAGAGCGAGAGCTAACCGTCACAAAAAGAAAAAGTAGTTTTAAACTACTTTTTTCTTTTTAAACGTTCATTGAAATTGGAATTTAGTCTCAGTCAACAGTCACAGTATGCAGCCTAAAACTGCTAACTGATACTGAAAACTGCCAACTAAAATTCCCCCGGGTTCAATACCTGTTAAAATATTGTTTAATCCATCTGTAGATAAGATTTTAGATTTTAGACTTAAGATTTTAGATTTTTATTAATCTATACTCTTCTCTCTTTTTCTATTTTCTGAAAAAACAGATAAAAATTTACAGTGTGAATAAAGAATTAATCATTAGATCTAGTTCTGAAGCCGTAGATTTTGCCTTATTAAAAGATGGAAAACTAATTGAATTACACAAAGAAGAAGAGAAAAGCAACTTTCAGGTTGGTGATATTTTTATTGCCAAAATCAGGAAACCAGTTGCCGGACTTAATGCTGCTTTTGTAAATGTAGGCTTCGAAAAAGACGCCTTTTTACATTATCATGACTTAGGACCAAACTTAGCTTCTCAGCTGAAATTCATAAAACTTGTAAGCGCAGGTAAAATAAAAGATTTCTCCCTAAAAACCTTTCAGTTTGAAAAAGAGATTGACAAAGATGGCATCATTACTGATATTTTAAGTGCCAATCAATCTGTTTTAGTTCAAGTAGTTAAAGAACCTATATCGACCAAAGGCCCAAGAATAAGTGCTGAGCTTTCATTGGCTGGAAGATTTATCGTTCTAGTTCCTTTCTCTGACCGAGTTTCTATTTCTCAAAAAATAGAAGACAAAAAAGAAAAGGATCGTCTAAAAAAACTTGTTCTATCGATCAAACCAAAAGGATTTGGTGTTATTGTTCGTACAGTAGCCGAAGGCAAAAACGTAGCCGAATTAGAAAAAGATTTGCAGAACCTGCTTGGCAGATGGTCTGCAATGTGTAAAAAATTACCAACTGCTCATCATCCATCAAAAGTATTAGGAGAGCTTAACAGAGCTTCTTCGATATTAAGAGATGTATTCAACGATACCTTCAGCGGTATTCAAATAGATGACGAAGAGTTGTACCATCAAACGAAGGAATATCTGCAAGAAATTGCACCTTCAAAACAATCGATTGTTAAGTTTTATCAATCAAATGACACTCCAATTTTTGAGAAATACAATATAGAGAGACAAATCAAAACTTCTTTTGGCAGAACCGTTTCTATGAGTAAGGGCGCTTACCTTATTATCGAACACACTGAAGCTCTTCACGTTATTGACGTAAACAGCGGAAACCGTTCGAATAAAGCGACCAACCAGGAAGACACGGCCATGGAAGTAAATATGATTGCTGCAGCAGAAATCGCAAGACAACTTCGTCTGCGAGATATGGGCGGTATAATCGTAGTTGATTTTATCGATATGTCTAATCCTGAAAACAGGAAAGTTTTGTTCGACTTCTTGCGAGAAGAAATGAGCGACGATAAAGCAAAGCATAAAATATTACCGCCAAGTAAATTTGGTTTAGTCCAGATTACAAGACAGCGAGTAAGACCAGAAGTTAATATAAAAACAAGAGAAGAAGATCCTAATAAAGTCAACGGTGAGATTGAAGCACCAATATTAATAATTGACAAGATCACTTCTGATTTAGAAAGACTTCTAAAAACCCACAATAAAGTTGTGTTAAACACACATCCTTTTGTGGCTGCATACCTCAGCAAAGGTTTTCCATCATTACGTTCAAAATGGTTTTTTGAACATAAGAAATGGGTGAAAATCATACCTCGTGACGCTTACACGTACTTAGAATACCATTTCTATGATAAAAAAGGAAATGTTATTTCAGAATAAATTAAAAACCGTCTCGTTTTTTAACGAGACGGTTTTTTTGTGCCTTTTTTTTAGCCACGAATTCACGAATTATTGTAAAACTATTTTGATGTCACCCTGAGCGAAGTTGAAGGGCACTCCAATTGGTACGTGGGCTTCGACTTCGCTCAGCCTGACAAAAAGCTTGGAATTTGGAATTTTCTTTAAATTTTTATTCCCTAACAATCTCAATTCTGCGTCTGATTTCATTCCCGGAACCATCTACAACGGTAATATAATGAATTCCTGTTGTTGGTGTAATGGGCAGTTCATGAAAAGTTTTGGTTGTTGCTTTATATACATCATCAACATACCAGAATAATTCTTTATCTCTTTCAGAATACGCTACTTTTAAAATTACCGGCTGTACATTGCTGTTAAAATCCTTGGTTAAGTAGATTTTGCTGTTTGCTTTTGGATAAATAAAATCCATTGTGGTGGTTTGCGTTCCTTCGCAGCCTTCTTTAAATGGAGGCAAAGGCAGATATTCGATATGCTGGCTTTTGTAATACCAAGCCATGACCGGAGGCAGTACAAACCAATTTTTAGTTACAATATTTTCGACACTTTCGCAGCTGCTGTTTACTTGAAATTGTTCTGTTTTATCTAAATGAATGGTTTTATGATACGGACAAACCTTTGTCGATTTTCCTTTTTTAGAAACCCACTGTTTGATTTTCGGACAATTTTCTTTTGCTAAATAACCGCTTAAACGGCAAACCTCAACTTCGGACAAATCTTTATAAGGCGTATCAAACCATCTTTGTCTTGGCAGTAAATTAAAAACGTCGAATAAAATTGGTGCGGCGCTGGTAACTCCAGTTAATGTCGGACGTCCTTCTCCTGTTGCATTTCCAACCCAAATTCCAACTACGTATCTGGAATTTGTTCCTATTGCCCATGCATCTCTATTCCCAAAACTTGTTCCTGTTTTCCAGGCAATTTTCAATGAGCTGTCATAAAACTTCCAGGCTTCGTCTCCTTCTGGTCTGTTAACTTCTTCCATTGCGTTATACGTTAACCAAATTGATCCTGCACCCAAAATATTCTTCTGATCAGTTTCTGATCCAAAATCGGGCTTAAAATCATTTTTATAATTTAGTTCTGTAAACTCATTTGTTCGGTATTTATCCTGATGCTTAGAGTAGTAATTTAATGTCGAAGACAAATTAGCGTAGGTTCGGCATAAATCCCACAAATTACTCTCGGCTCCGCCCAAAATAAGCGATAATCCATAATGATCCGGCGTTTTATTAATATTCTTTAATTTGAATTTTTGCAGTTCTTCATAAAACTTATTTACCGTAAATTCCTGAAGCATTAAAACGGCCGGAATATTCAACGAACGCGACAAAGCTCTATGAGCAGGCACCGCGCCATCAAAAGTGAGATTGAAATTTTGAGGCGTATATCCGGAAATCTGCGTTGGAATATCTGCTACTAAAGTATTAGGCAATAATTCGCCGTCATCTAACATTGCACCGTATAAAAGCGGTTTTAAGATGCTTCCTGTACTTCTTGGCGCATCAATAATATCAACATCTTTTTGATGATCTTTGTCTGTTGGAGCGTTCCCAACATAACTCATTACATTTCTATTTTGAACATCAATTACCAAAATAGCCAGATTATGAACTTCATTTTGTTTGTACTGATTGTAATAATACCTCGCGATTTGATTCACTCTGTTCTGCAGCGCATAATCAATCGTGGTTTTTACTCTGGTTCCTTCTTCATTTTTGGCTGTTCTCTGCAATAAATGCGGTGCAATTTGCGGCAGATCGTACGGTTTTTGAGGCAAAGGTTCTTCTACCGAAAGCTCATAAGTCTGCTTGTCGATTACTCCTTCTTTATGCAGTTTTAGCAAAAGCTGATTGCGTTTGTTGAGTAATTTTATCTGATTTTTTCCGGGGTAAATTAAACTTGGCGCATTAGGCAAAACGGCCAAAACTGCATTTTCTGCCCACGATAATTGATTCGACTGCACGCCAAAATACCGCCACGAAGCCATTTCCAGTCCTACAACATTTCCTCCAAATGGTGCATGGGCTGCATACATTTCGAGAATTTCATTTTTAGAATAACCCAACTCTAGTCTGGTTGCGAGAATAATTTCGATTATTTTTTCAAAATAGGTTCTGTTTTTTCCTTTTCGGGATAATCGGATTACCTGCTGGGTTAAAGTACTTCCTCCCCTAACCACTTTTCCTGCTTTTCTGTTTTGTTTAAAAGCATTTACCATGGCAACCGGATTAAATCCCGGATGTTTATAAAAATATTCGTCTTCAAAATAAACAATACATTTTTTGAATTTATCCGGAACGCTGTCCTGCGCAGGAAAACGCCATTGTCCGTCGCGGGCAATTTTAGCGCCGAGTAATTCTCCTTCTCTACTTTCAATAACGGTCGAGTAAGGTTCTTTAAATAAAGTTCGGGGTATCGAAAAATAGTAAATCAGCAAGAGCACAAATGCAATTGCTGATTTTATTTTATTTCTTTTTATCCAGTTTATAATGCGTTGGAAAAACGCTATAAGTTTATTTTTCAAAATTACATTGTTGTTTCGTATCCTAACAGGTTTTAAAAACCTGTTAGGTATTCCTTATCCATTCCAAAAAAACATCTTCTTTATCTAGCAATATCTAACAGGTTTGAAAACCTCTTATATATTCCTTATTCATTCCAAAAAAAACATCTTCTTTATCTAAAATACCTAACAGGTTTTGGAAACCTGGTAGGATAGTCGAATACAATTTTCTATTGGTCAAGTAAATTTACATCATTAAGAACTCCTTCATAAATTAACTTCCTTTCATCATGACAAAATATAAAATTTTCTAAATCGTTAAATAATTCCAGAATAAATTCCCGATCAAGACTGCTTTGTTTGTCCGATAAATAAGAACGATAAGATGAATGTCTATACGATTGAAAATCCTTAGAAAACTTATGTTTTACAGGATTCAAATGAACATACATGATTAATTGTTTCAAATATTTTTCACTTTCAATCCTATTCCTTTGCAAATGTTCCTGAAACAAACTTCCAGTTCTATCATAAGCCTTATTTATACTTTTATAATAAGAATTGAATAAATTCGAAAATGGTAAATGTATCTTTTCTTTAAACTTTTCGGGTAGGTCAATTTTATCTTTTATTCGCAGAACAATATGAAAATGATTTTTGAGCAAACAATAAGCATAAACATCGGCAATTGGCAAAATATATTTTTTAAGTTTTTCTAAAAAATAATTGTAGTTTTTCTCTTCAATAAAAATATTCTCACTATTATTTCCTCTATTATAAACATGATAATATTGGCCTGCCTCAAAAACATCCTTCTCCACAATCTTATTCTTTTTATTATCCTAACAGGTTTCCAAAACCTGTTAGGTATGTTTTTTTCTTCTTCTAAAAACTTAATATAATACCTAACAGGTTTTGGAAACCTGTTAGGATATGTGTACTAATAATTTATTTCACAACCTCAACCCAGAACCCTTTTGTTCTGGCTAGGAATGTATTATCATACATTGCTTCGCATTGTAAGCCAGGCAGATAATAATTCCCTAAATATGATGCGTTTAGCAGAATTCGGAAAACTTTGGTTTCTCTTGATTTCATTCCGAAGTAGAAATTGGTTCTATCGTCGCGAATGTCAATATAGTCGGCAATATTATTTACTGCATCTCCGTAATCCGTAAAACGCGTATTGACAATTTCGAATCCGGAAGGCAGAATTTGAGATAACGCGACATTTTGAACACTTTCTCCTCTTTGGTTTTTAATGGTAACTTCGGCAATAAATTCTGTTCCCTGACTAATTCTCGAAACATTAATTACGCCTCCTTTTCTGTCTTTGAACACAATACTAGCCGAAACATCACTTTGAACCGCATTTTCTTGTCCTATTGGTAATATTCCAGTATTTAGAACACGAACATAAATCGTATTGTTTTTGTTGCTTTTCAGCGTAATACTATTAGTCCCTGACGAAACTGACAAACTACGATCTGCAACCGATTTACTAGTATTTATTGTTTCTTCTTTTCCGTTTTTACTAAACTGAATATTGATTCCTTTTGGACCGTTGCTGATTGCAAATTTCGACATCGAATACAAACAATACGCAGTTGTCTGCGTGCTCATCCATTGATTAGCCGACATTTCTTTGGCTAGTTTTACCGCCATTGCAAATGCTTTTTGCGTTTGTCCTAAAAGCAGCATTGTTTCCAGCGCCATTGCTCTGTTCCTTTCGCTTGAACCATAATAGTAATAATTGTATCCGTCTGAATCTCCATCAATACTTGTTTTTAGGAATAAACTCTGCCCTGCCGATTTTTGTCCGGCTAAAACATACGCAGCTGCCAAACGAAGTTTACTTTCGTTCGAAATACCTTTTGTTTCACGAAGTCTGTTCATGGCAGATAAATCAGCATTTCCTGCTAAAGCCAAAGTATATAATCTATACGCCTGAGCCAAATCATTTCCGTATTTTGGTTCAAAACGCCATTGTTTTGCTTCTTTTTGCTGATATGAAAGCCATTTTGATTTGAAATTAATTGGCAGTACATATCCTTTTTTCTCTGCTTCAATTAAGAAATGTCCAGCGTAAGAAGTTCCCCAATCATCAGCAATTGCATTCCCCTGCCAGTAAGGCAATCCGCCGTTTGATAACTGAAAGTTGCCCAATCTTGCAATTCCGGCTGTGATATTCTTTTGAATGATTTCTTTGCGTTTAGTATCAATATCAGCAACATCGCCTAAAAATAATTGCGGGAAAACCGATGATGTTGTCTGCTCTACGCAACCATGCGGATACTGAATTAAAAATTGCATTCTTCCGTTCAAATTCATTGATGGCATAGACGAAACTTCTAATCTCGCTTTATTACTTCCAGCCACTCCAAATGTTTTCCACGAAAGTGTTTTAGTGCTGTTTGGAGCCAATATAATATCGGTAAAAGTACTCGTAACCGGATTTGGATTTGTCATATCGATTTCAACCTCATAAACCGATTTTTCGGTTCCTGAAGTCGCGATTACCTGCACTTTTGCAATTCCGGTTGCAGCGCCAACAACTAAATTGAAATAAGCCATTTTTTCGTCTGGCTGTGCAAAACTCAGTTTTTGAACGGCACTTCCAGCTACTTTTAATCCGTTGCTGGTTTTTATCTGAATTGAAACGTTTTTGATTTTATTCTCGGTAGCAAAAACAGTCACCGGAAGTGTCACTTTTTCTGATGGCGAAATTTTTCTCGGCAACGAAGCTAAAACCATCAACGGACTCTTAACCTGAGTCGCTTTTTCTACGCTTCCGTAAGCACTTGTTGCAGCATCTCCGGCAACTACCATCGTTCTAACCGAACCAATGTATTTTGGTAATTTTAATTGATGTGATTTCGTTTCTCCTTTTCCTAATTTAAACGGACCGTAATACAATACAACCGGTTTAAAACGGTTTGCTTTTTTAGCTTTTCCACCACCTAAATCCTGATCTCCTCCAATACTGAAAATCTGATTTATTTTTCCGCCATAAGCGCCAATTACATCATCGTAAACATCCCATGTTTTTACTCCAAGTGCTTCACGAACATAAAAACTATCCCATGCATTTGGTGTTTTAAAACGGGTTAAGTCTAAAAGCCCTTCGTCGACAACCGCAATTGTATACGTCATTTCTCTGCCTGATTTCTCGCCTACTTTAACAGTAAACGGCTGTTCTGGTTTCAAGACATCCGGCATATTAAGGGTTGGTGCCAAAATGGTATTTTTATCTACTACTTCAATTGGCACGATTCCGTACATACGAATTGGCGAATCGTTTTTAGTCGAAGCGTGAGGCTGTAATAATGTAATATTAAAATAAACATTTGGCGCCATTGCTCCGGTAATTGGAACTTCGACTTTTGTCTCGCCATTTTTAGTTTCTGCCCAAAGCGTCTGCACTACTCTTGAACCGTTTTCTATAGAAATCAAAGCACGTCCACCTTCACTTGATGGGAAAGATATTTGTGCTTTTTCTCCAACGGCGTAATTTTTCTTATCTGTAGAAAAAACTAACATATTGGCTGTAGAAGCATCTCTGTTACGTGTTTTTCCAGACCAAATTGGCCAATCGATATTTACGGTTAAAGCTGCTGCATGACCATCTTGCTGATCTGAAACTCGAATTAAATAACGTCCCCATTCTTCATCAGTCAAGGTAAATTGAATACTTCCTTTTCCGTTTGAATCCGTATTAACTATAAAAGTTTTATAGGAAGTTGTAGCATTCGACGAATTATAATTAGATAAATTATCGCTTGATGAATCCCACCACCAGCGCCAATCTACTTTAAATACTTTTACTTCCAGATTTCTAACCGCTTTTGGTCTTCCGTTTTCATCAACCGTAACAATATCAAAACGATTTGCTGTTCTGGTTTCAAGCATACTGTATTTGTTTGGTTCAGGTGCTTTAAGCCCGACATAGGTTTTGTATGGCGAATAGGTTGTCGAAATAACATCGGTACTAAAATCACCACCTTCTTCGTATACTTTTGTGATAAACGAAGCACGCAGCATTCCCGGTGCCTGACCTTGTAATCTTGGCTGAATGTTGACTGATGCTTTTCCGTTTTCGTTTAATTTCCCTGAAAAAACATTGATTTCTTCTGTACTAAACTGACGAACCAAATCATCAAAAGTATATTTTTCATATCCTTTAAAAGTCGTAGTCTGCTGCGAGAACTTAGCCTGCATTTCTACATTCAGGTTCTTTGCAATAGCGCCATGAAGCCAAGTTACTTCTATATTATCTGTATTTGGATACGATGATGAAAGTGTTTTTCTGGTAAATGTATTTTTGATTTTTAAACGATTTGGTTTAATCGTTTCTATTTTAATGCTTTTATAGAATCTTGCGCCTCCTACACTTACCATGGCTTCCCAATTTCCGGTTGGCGCGTCCTGATTGGTAGGAACCGTAAAGGCATAATGATTTAAGTCATTTGCTTTTTGAACCGTTTGATAAACCGTTTTTCCGTTCGGGTCATTCAGCCTAAATTTAATTGGATGCGATTTTGGAAGTTTATTCGAAGCATCATTTAAAATAAAAGACAAATACAAATTATCTCCCGGACGCCAAACACCTCTTTCTCCGTAAATAAATCCTTTCAATCCTTTTTGTAAAGTCTCTCCGGCAACATCAAAATTACTAACCGATAACGAAAGTCCGTCGTCAAGTTTCACATAAGTAGACTGATCGCCTAAAGTAACAATCGCAAAATAAGCAAATTTATCCAGCTGGAAAGAGGCAATTCCTTCACTGCTTGTCGCTTGCGAGGCTATTTTTTGCTGTTGAAAATTATACAAATCTACTCTTGCGTTTGATACTGGTTCTGTCGTAACGATATTATTTACAGCAAATAAATACGATTTATTTTCTCCTCTTTTGGCAATAACGCCTAAATCTGAAGCCAAAATATTGGTTGCAATTTTGGCATTATAATAATACGATCCTGTACACGGATCCTGACTTTCTCTCCAGTCGTAATCATCATAGTAATAATCGTCGTAAGAGTTACCGCTGTAGTTTACATCATTTTCATCTACTTCTTCTTCCTCTGTTTCGTCATCATTTCCGTCTGATGTTTCGCATTTATAAAGCGAATATTTCTTTTTATATTCAAATTCAACTCTGTAAATTGCTCCCGGTTCTGGTTTGATAATTTTAGATAAATCTAAAGCATACGTATTCCATTTGGTAAGATTTACGAGTGTGCTTTCTTTTAAATTAAGAGTCGTTTTAGCAATTGGCTGCGCTACTTTCTTAAGATTTTGTCCGCCGTTTAATTCATTGTACTGAAGAAACTGCAGAATATTGTTTTTGTAAATTTTATACACTTTTACATCAACAGCACTCAAGTTTACAGCTTCAAAATTTAATTTTAAATTATTTGAACTCGGCAGAATCGTTCCGTTTTTAATAAAACGAACATTTGGTTTTATCTGGTCGAAAGAAATTTTCTCTGTATAGTTCGCTTCCATTTTTTTGCCGTACTGGCTTTCAATTCCCTGAAAAACTTCCAGAAGCAATTCTCCCGTAATCACTTGCTCCGGTTCTTGGTCTGGAACAACCTCTACTATATCTTCAACCTGAGCAGTATCTACCGATACAGCTGCTGAGTCTACGGCAACTGCTGCAGAATCTACTGTTACAGCGGCAACTTCTTCAACAACCGGAGCCGGCTGTTCTTTTTTGGCTGCCGCTTCATTTGTAAAATATACCTTTAATAAATTTCCTTGTGTAGAAAATTTCAAGTTATTGGTGTTTTGAATGGAAACTAATCCTTTAAAATCCTGACCTTTTTCTAATGGTTCAGAAAAATTAATTAAAACCTGCTGATTGTTTCCGTCCGGAACCTCAACTTTTACAATTTTAAATTCGTTTATGCTCGTAATAGGAAAATCGATTTGCCCTTTTTGATCGATATCAAAATCATTTCCATCGTAAATAATTTCAAGATTTGATGCTTCTGAATGACGCTGAATACTGTCTATTATAAAACGGAATTCTTTTGCAGGACCGGATACTTTCTCAAATTTAACTTTAAGATCATTCCCTTTTTGTTTGGCCTCAACTAATTTTTTTGCTGTTTCAAGATCAATATTATCTGCTGTTTTTAAAACGCAGTTTAAATATTGGTATTCTTTGTTGTACGATTGAATATCACCTGTATTTATGGTAAAATCCTGTTTAACCGTTTTAACCGTAAAGTTGAATTTAGACAACTCTTTTTCTTTCTCTTTCGGAATAGCAGTCAGTTTATCCAGGTTTAAAGTAACTTGGTATTCTGTTCCTGCTTTTAGCTTTTTCTCCGGAATAAACGCAATTGTATTGGTAGAAAGCGCTACCACTTTTCCGTGAACGTTTGGTGAAATATCAAACAAATCGTCATCTAATTCCTGATTGGGTTTCCAGTCGTTTTTATCGAAAGCCAAAACCACACGAATATCAGAATCCGAAGAAACGATGCCGCCCGTAAAACTGGTTATATAATCTTTAAATAGTGAAAAATCTGAATTGAAATCTGCCGCCGATTTTCTGCCGCAGGACTGAAAAATAAAAAACACAAAAAATACGAGACTTAATCCTTTTA
Source organism: Flavobacterium sp. GW821-FHT12A05 (assembly GCF_058807735.1). NCBI lineage: Bacteria > Pseudomonadati > Bacteroidota > Flavobacteriia > Flavobacteriales > Flavobacteriaceae > Flavobacterium > Flavobacterium sp. GW821-FHT12A05. Next base: position 598,822 of record NZ_JBXAQY010000002.1, read on the forward strand.
CTTTCACTTTTATCTGGAGTTATGGGTTAGCAATTAGAAATTTAATATAATTTACCATTATCAGCAATAACAGCAAATTACAAATTAAATTACGATAAATGTAAAATATTTTCCCGTTGCTTTAAGAAGAAAATTCTCTAGTAATGATTATTTAACTTTTGTTGAAGTTTTCTAGGAAATTAAATAATAAATATACTATATTTCGTACGTTTTAATTTTTATATGATGCCAAGCAATTCACAAAAATATTCCTCTGAAAATCAATTTATTATTAAAAACAAAAATGTAATTATATATCTTTTAGGTGTAATAATATTTTTCGTTTTAATTATTTTTGCAGATTATTATATTTTACCCGCTTCAAAAACTAATGATGTAATTACTCATTACACTGTTCAAACTTCCGGGAAATCTAAACAAAAAATTTCTTATCACTATTACACACAAAGTGGATTAACTTTTTCTACAGCAAAAGAATTAATTGAAGAAAATAATATCGCAACTGAAACTTCTTTATTATTTAAAATTGTAACAAAGGTTAAGTCTGAAACAAGAGATTATACCAACATACTTTCCAGTGGCTTAAGTATTAATGGAATTCAATTCTATACCTGCCTTATCCTCCTTTTTTCACTGGGAATAAGCATAAAAATACTACTCTCAAAAAACGGTTTTTCTGAAAATACATTTTACAATATTGTCTGTTTTAACGGATTTTTGTTATTTGTATGTCTTTACATGACATACTTATTCTAATACAATAAAAAAACCAGAAATTATTAAAGTTCTTCTCCAAGTTTAGACAAGACCTCATCCATGTCGGTAAAATGTTGTTGCGAATTTGCTGCGTAAAACATTTGGTTACCACCCGTAATTATAATAACCTCATCATCATGGTTTCCGTAAAATTGTATTCCTTCAAGCCATTGTTTAAATGACACTGCTTTGTCTGAATAATTTTTGATGATAAAATCAAGATCCGTAGGCTCTATTTCATAAAATGTATTATCTGGAAATTCCAACGCAAAACCAGCCTGAAGAAAAGCCATTGCAGTAAAAAAATCGGTTAAGGTTTTGGTTTCCAAATTCCATTCTTCCTGATCATAACTCATGTAAACCGGCGGATTCGGAATCGACAAATCGTCTTTATGAATTCCCCAAACACAAGCACGCTGATTTTCGGTATAAAAAATCAAATAGTCGTTATCTTTATAATACTGAAAACGTTCCGGAATTATTAAATAATCCTGAGTGTAGTTTAGATTTTGAATCTTCCCCAATTCCCTATAATAATCAGTGAAAACTTCTGGAAGATCTCCAAAAATATCTTTTACAGCCTGAATTTCATTTTCAGCAAAACCATTAGATTCAGTGATGCCAAAAAGCTTTTTTATTATAGAGAAGTCTGTCATTCTAATCTAGGAATTATTTACGTCTTTCGAGAAAAAAACGTTTCATAAGATCTGCAGCTTCATTGGCCATTACGCCGGAAACTACAGTAGTTTTTGGATGCAGTTTTGTTCCCATTGCCAAAAAACCTCTTTGTTCGTCTCGTGCTCCAAATACAATTTTAGAAATCTGGCTCCAGTACAAAGCTCCTGCACACATTTGACAAGGTTCAAGCGTAACATACAAAGTACAATCTTTTAAATATTTACCGCCTAGAAAGTTTGCTGCTGCGGTTATCGACTGCATTTCGGCATGAGCCGTAACATCATTTAGTAATTCGGTTAAATTATGACTTCTTGCAATTACTTTATCGGCAACAACAATTACAGCTCCAACAGGAATTTCGCCTTTTTCATAGGCCATTTCTGCTTCCTGCAAAGCTTTTTTCATGAAATACTCGTCGGTAAAAGGATTTATCATAATTGCAAAAGTAAAACTTTACATTTTAATTTTTATTACATTTAAACTTTGAAATTCAAACATGGAAAGAAAATACAAAATAACTACTCAAACCAAGTATTATATCATTTTTTTACTGCCGTTGTCTGTAGTTATCGGAACAATTCTATTCAGCTGTCAAAATAAAGAAGATAAAAACCTGAAAGTTAAAAATGCCCAAACTGTAAAAGATACCATTAAAAAAAAGCAAATGGTTTCTAAAGAAATTTCAATAGATAGTAACAACACCGACCGCACTATTGTTCCAACATCATCTAAAATAAATCACGTCGAACTTAAAAATGCAACACCAATAACTGAAAAAGAAATTACAGACATCAAAACCTCAAAGTCCGATAAATCAAAAAAAGAAGATTCTTCGGTGCCTGTAAAATCTCCTTCAAATTCTAACGCCGAATTCCCAGGCGGTATTGACCAATTTCATAGCTTTTTTATGAAAGAATACAAAAAGCCAGAAAGCGTAAATTATTGGAAACTCAATTTTACACTTGCATTTGCAGTCGAAAAAAATGGTTCAGTTTCTTTTCTTGAATGCTCTCCAGCGGTTGAAGAACCTTTGGAAAAAGAAATTATCCGAGTTTTGAGTTTATGCCCTAAATGGATGCCCGGAGAATCAAATGGAAAAAAAATCAGAATGCAATATTCTGTTCCTATTTTATTGAAATAAGACTCCGCAAGGAAATTAAATTTAAAACCGTAAATTTGCTTTTTACCTTACAATGAAAAGCAATTTACTTTCTAACATACAAAATCCTGCTGATTTACGTCTTCTAAAAGAAGAACAGCTTACTCAGGTTGCTCAGGAACTCCGCCAGTTTATTATTGATGTTGTTTCTGTAAAAGAAGGACATTTGGGAGCGAGTTTAGGCGTAATTGAATTGACAATCGCACTGCATTATGTTTTTAATACACCCGATGATTTATTGGTTTGGGATGTTGGGCATCAGGCTTACGGACATAAAATTTTAACCGAAAGGAGAGAAATTTTCCATACCAATAGACAAATAGACGGGATTTCCGGTTTCCCAAAAAGAGACGAAAGTGTTTATGATACTTTTGGCGTTGGGCATTCTTCTACTTCTATTTCGGCAGCACTCGGGATGGCGATTGCTTCAAAACTAAAGGGCGATATCAATAAACAGCATATTGCGGTTATTGGAGATGCTTCAATCGCAAGCGGAATGGCTTTTGAAGGTTTAAATCACGCGGGAGTTACAGATGCTAATATCTTAGTAATTTTAAACGACAACGCTATTGGAATTGATCCTAGTGTTGGGGCTTTAAAAAAATATCTGACTGCGGTTAAAAACGGAAAAAATCCGAAACAGAATAATATTATAAAATCACTGAATTTCGATTATTCGGGGCCTATTGAAGGACATGATTTTCCAGCTTTGATTAAAGAATTAAACAGGCTGAAAAAAATAAAAGGTCCTAAATTTCTTCACATTGTTACTACAAAAGGAAAGGGTCTGCAACAAGCCGAAGAAAATCAGGTAAAATACCATGCTCCTGGAAAGTTCGATGCTTCAACGGGAGAAATTCATTTAAAACAAGAAGAAAATCTTCCTCCAAAATTTCAGGATGTTTTTGGCTTAACGGTTTTAGATTTAGCCAAAAAGAATGAAAAAATAATAGGAATCACGCCTGCAATGCCATCTGGAAGTTCTTTAAAATTTATGATGGATGAACTGCCGGATCGTGCTTTTGATGTTGGAATTGCAGAACAGCATGCCGTAACTCTTGCTGCAGGAATGGCAACGCAGGGAATGATTGTTTACTGTACTATTTATTCGACTTTTTTACAGCGCGCTTACGATCAGGTTATTCATGATGTGGCTTTGCAGAATTTACCTGTCATTTTTTGTCTGGACAGGGCAGGTTTAGTTGGCGAAGACGGCGCCACGCATCATGGTGTTTTTGATATTGCTTATCTGCGCTGCATTCCTAACCTGATTATTTATGCGCCAATTAATGAAATTGCGCTTCAAAATATTTTATATACTGCCCAATTGGGTCTGAATAATCCTATTGCTATACGATATCCGAGAGGGCGCGGCTTTGTGCCTGATTGGGAAGTAGAAAATTTCGGACATTATGAAAAAATTAAAATCGGCGAAGGAAATTGTCTAAAAAACGGTACAAAAACAGCCGTTTTATCTACAGGAACAATTGGAAATAATGTAATTCAGGCTTTAGCCGAATGCGAAAATGCAGCAACTCTTGCCCATTACGACTTTCCATTCATTAAACCTTTGGATATCAATTTATTAAACACTATTTTTTCAACTTTTGAAAACATTATTACAATAGAAGATGGTGTGAAAAATGGTGGTTTTGGAAGCGCCGTTTTAGAATTTGCGGCTTTAAATAACTATAAAAATAACGTCGAAATTTTAGGTATTCCTGATGTGTTTATTGAGCACGGAACCGTACCGCAACTGCAACAATTGTGTAAAATTGACGTTAAAAGTTTAATAAATCTTTTTTCTAACGGCACAAAATAATTATTTTGCGGCACCATAAAAAAAAACTAAAATCAATGAAATTATTACGTTCCACCTTCTTGCTTTTGTTGCTTTTGTGTACGTCAAAGAATTTTGCACAAATTATACAAACAACATTAGACCCAAATCAACAGCCTAAACCACCTTCTAACTGGACTAAAAAAAATCAGCTTGGTTTTGACATTTCTGAAATCGCATTTGTAAACTGGAGTGCGGGGGGAACAAGTTCTATTTCGGGTTTATTTAAAGGCGAATTTGGAAGAACTTACATAAAAGGCAATCATAAGTGGTTCAACGAGATGATCGTTAAATATGGTTTAAATAAACAAGACGGTACAGAACTTAGAAAAACAGATGACGCTCTTTTAATCAATTCAACATACGGATTTAGAAAAGATACGATTTCAAATTGGTATTATTCGGCTAAGTTTAATTTCAATACGCAATTTACAAACGGTTACAATTATCCAAATCGTGATATTGCAATCTCTAAGCCTTTCGCACCAGCTTATGTATTCCTTGGAGCCGGAGCTGAGAATTCAAACAAAAAGAAAAACAGAACTTTTTACTTCTCTCCTATTACATTAAAAACTACTTTGGTTTTAGATCAATATTTAGCAAATCAAGGTTCTTTTGGTGTTAAAAAAGCGATATATGAGCCAGATCCTTTAGACCCAAACAATCAAATTTTGGTTAAGGAAGGGCAAAAAGTAAAAGCGGAATTTGGTATCCTTCTTACGGGATATATGAAAAACGAAATCTATAAAAACATTTTTTACGAAAACAGATTAAGCTTGTATACGGATTATTTAAACCGTTTTGGAAATGTCGATGTCGATTATGATACTCGTTTGGATCTTGTGGTAAATGCTTATGTAAAAGCAAATATTGGAGTTCACTTAGTGTATGATGATGATATTAAAACTAAAAAAGATGTGATTGATCCTGCAACAGGAGCAAAATCTCAGGTTAACGACGGACCGAGAGCTCAGTTAAGACAAGTTTTAGGAGTTGGTTTAGTTTATGCTTTTCAATAAATAACAACATTTCATATAAAAAAAACAGCCCGTAAAATATTTTACGGGCTGTTTTTTATGGTATAATCAGGTTTTAATTCTTTTTTCGTCCCTGAATCATTTCGTATAATTCTAATGCATTCCCATCTGTTAAAAGAGAAACATAATGACAGATATGAAGCAGGCGCTCATATAAATTGCCTTTGTCTAAATGGTGCTTTTCCGGCAGCATTTTCAGGATCAATTTATCATAATTTGAAGCCGTTCCTTCGTATTTGTTATTAAATGCCGTGATAAACTTATCCAGCAATGTTTGAATGATTTGATAACCTACAATTTCTTTCTCGATAACTTCACGGCTCTGATAAATTTTTTCAACACTCAAGTTGATGATATCATTCATCTGTGCTTTGTATTTGCTTTTATCCGTTAGGGCAAAAGGAAAATTTCCAGCCATAATGGCTTCTTCATTTTCTATAAAAACATCTACAGCATCATTAATTAAAGCTCCAATGGCCAAAGCACGCAAATAACTAATTCTGTCCTCTTTTGTTTCCAGTAATTTGTATTTAGCAACGCCGATATTATCTTTTACAAGTTTGATTAAATATTCTAAAGCATAATCTTCAGATACTAAGCCTAAATTTATTCCGTCTTCAAAATCGATAATCGTGTAGCAGATATCATCTGCTGCTTCGACTAAATAAGCCAAAGGATGTCTTTCAAAACCTATATCTCCATCTTCTTTATTGGCGATTAATCCCATATCAGCAGCGACTTCTTCAAAAAAAGCTTTGTCTGTCTGGAAGAAACCGTATTTTTTATCTGCAATATTATTGGTTGGCTTTTTCGGAAGACTTTCTTTTGGATATTTCATAAAAGCACCTAAAGTAGCGTATGAAATTCGAAGTCCGCCTTCGATTCCCGGACGGCTTGCCGTTAATACCGAAAATCCATTGGCATTTCCTTCAAAATCAATTAGATCCTGCCATTGTTTTGCCGTTAGTTTATCTTTAAATTTTAATCCTTTTCCGGTAGAGAAATATTCTCCAATTGCTTTTTCTCCAGAATGTCCAAAAGGCGGATTCCCTATATCGTGCGCCAAAGATGCTGCTGCAACAATAGCTCCAAAATCATTCATGTGATAACCGTGAACTTCTTTTAAATCAGGATATTTTTCGATTATTTTTTTTCCTACCAAACGTCCTAAAGACCTTCCTACAACCGAAACTTCTAAACTATGCGTTAATCTGGTGTGTACGAAATCTGTTTTAGAAAGCGGAATTACCTGAGTTTTATCTTGTAAAGATCGAAACGCAGCCGAAAAAATAATTCGGTCATAATCGACCTCAAAACCTAATCGTGTATCGTCTTGTTCTACACGTAATCTTTTGTTTGTATCGCCTTGACGTTTTAATGATAAAAGTTGTTCCCAGTTCATTTGTTATTTTAGATTTCAGATTGTAGATTTTAGATTTCTCATCTAAACGTCAAAAATACGTTTTATTTAGGATTTCAGTCAACAAAATAGACGAATTAAAATAGGATTTTCTACATCTTCAGGCTAACACAACTTTCTATTTTAGGATTACATTTTTGAAGTATTTATTAAAAATTGCCAATACTTCTGCTTTACTTTCGGCTGTTGGCGCGGGAGTATCTTTAAGCAGATAGTTCATTTTAAGGAGTTCCCATTTTTGAGATCCAAGTTGGTGAAAAGGGATAATTTCGACACGTTCGACTGTTTTGTAAGAGGTAAAATGTTGTGCCCATTCTTCCAGATATTGCGGTTGATCTGTCCAGCCGGGAACTAAAACATATCGCAGCCACATTGGTTTACCGGTAGATTCTCGATAAGCTGCAACTTCTAATGTGTTTTTATTGGTTAAACCCGTTAATTGATGGTGTATTTCGTCGTTGATGTGTTTTACATCTAACAATAAAATATCTGTATTATCAAAAAGTTCTTGTGCCTGATTGTTGTTTAGTCTGCCGTTTGTATCAAGGCAAGTATTGATTCCTTCTTCATGCAGACGTTTAAAGAAATGAATTAGTTTATTTCTTTGAAGCAAGGGTTCTCCGCCCGAAACTGTAACACCGCCTGTTTTTCCAAAATAACTTTTTTGACGAATCGCTCTTTTTACCAATTCTTCAATTTCTACCAAAGAACCTCCTTTAACATCAAGCGTATCTGGATTTTGGCAATACAAACACCTAAACTGACATCCCTGAACAAACACAACCATTCTTATGCCGGGTCCGTCATGAGTTCCAAAAGTTTCAAGAGAATGTATTCTTAAATGATCCGGATCGTCAATATTTAGTTGAGCAGCATCAATATCTTGCAATGGAAAATACATAGTTTTTTAATAAAATTAAATAAAAAATAGGCTGGCGAATCCCAGCCAGCCTATCTAAACTTTTCATAGCCTGATTACATGGCTTCATGAAAAGTACGCGCTATAACTTCGAGCTGATGTGCTCTCGATAATCTCACAAAATTAACAGCATAACCCGAAACTCTTATGGTCAATTGCGGATGATTTTCGGGATGATTGTAGGCATCCTGAAGCGTTTCGCGATTTAATACGTTTACATTTAAATGATGCGCCATTTGTTCAAAATAGCCATCCAGAACGTTTACTAAATTGCTTACTTGTTCTTCTCTGGTGTCTCCTAAAGATTTCGGAACCATTGAAAAAGTATTCGAAATACCGTCTTGTGCATCGTTATAATCTAATTTTGCAACAGAATTTAAAGAAGCAATAGCACCGCTCGAATCACGTCCGTGCATTGGGTTTGCTCCCGGTGCAAAAGACTCGCCATCTTTACGTCCGTCAGGAGTAGCGCCTGTATTTGTTCCGTACATTACATTTGAAGTAATAGTTAATAACGAAAGCGTTGGCGTTGCATTTTTATAGGCTTCATGACGTCTAAGTTCATTAATAAAGAAAGACGTTATTTCCTTAGCAATCGAATCTACTCTGTCATCATCATTACCAAACTTAGGATAATCTCCTTCGATATTAAAGTCTACCGTAAGTCCGTTTTCATCTCTTACAGGTCTTACAGTTGCATATTTTATGGCAGATAAGGAATCGGCAATAATAGAAATTCCTGCTGCTCCATAAGCAATATCCACATGCGGATCTGAATCGATCAAGGCCATTTGCGCTCTTTCGTAATAATACTTATCGTGCATATAATGAATAATATACATTGATTTAGCATATACTCGAGCTAGCTCTTTAAGGGCATTTTTAAACGCAATGTTTACTACTTTATAATCTAATACTTCGTCGTTTATAAACGGAATATCTTTCATGATTAAGGTACCGCCACGTTCTTCTCGTCCTCCGTTTAAGGCAATTAATAAAGCCTTAGGAAGATTGGCACGTGCTCCAAAATGCTGAATTGATTTACCTATTTCCTGATGAGAAACACAACAGGCGATTCCGTAATCATCAGAACCTCTGGTTGTTCTCATTAAATCGTCGTTTTCATACTGGATAGACGATGTATCGATTGAAACCTGTGCACAGAAATCTTTAAATCCCTGCGGAAGATCTTCTGACCATAAAACGGTTAAATTTGGTTCTGGTGATGCACCTAAGTTGTATAAGGTTTGCAGAAATCTAAAAGATGTTTTGGTCACTTTTGTTCTTCCGTCATTAAACATTCCGCCAATACATTCTGTAACCCAGGTTGGATCTCCTCCAAATATTTCATCGTAAGCACCAGGTCGTAAATGACGAACCATTCGCAGCTTCATCACAAATTGATCTACTAATTCCTGAGCTTCCTCTTCTGAAATTAATCCTTCTTTTAGATCTCTTTCTATGTAAATGTCAAGGAATGATGAAACATTTCCTAATGACATTGCAGCTCCATCTTGCTCTTTTACAGCAGCCAAGTAAGCAAAATAAACCCATTGCACTGCTTCTTTTGCATTTTGTGCAGGACCCGAAATATCAAATCCATAATCTGCAGCCATTATAAGCATATCCTGCAGGGCACTGATTTGAGACGAAATTTCTTCGCGCAAACGAACTTTATGTTCGGTCATTTCTCCCGAAACCTTTGCATGATCTTCTCGTTTAAAAGCAATAAGCTGATTTACTCCGTACAAAGCCATACGACGGAAATCACCTATAATACGTCCGCGGGCATAATTATCAGGTAAACCTGTTAAAATGTGTTTAGAGCGGTAATCTCTAATTTCTTTATCATAAGCGTCAAAAACTTTTTCGTTATGATTTTTAGCATAATTAAAAATGTCCAAAACTCGGTCTGACACTTCTAGTCCTCTTTCCTTTACAGCAGATTCTACTAATTTAATACCGCCAAAAGGTTTCATTGCACGCTTTAACAGCTGGTCAGTCTGCAAGCCTACAATAACTTCATCTTCTCTATTAATATAACCGGGTTGAAATGAATTTATGGTTGAGATAGTTGTTACATCTATTGCGAGACATCCGTTATTGGCGCGTTCTTTTAAAAGCTCGGCTTTACAGATATTCCACAAGTTTGTAGTTTTTAGTGATGGCCCGGCTAAAAAAGAGGCATCTCCTTTATAAGGAGTAACATTTTTTAATACAAAGTCCTGAACATTTAATGTTGTTTCCCATTTTCCGGGTGTAAATACATTTTTTTTGACACTTGTTTCCATAACTCAAATTTGGTTTTTATATAGATTTATTGTACTCAAATTTCGTCAATTAAAACATCTAAAAACATGACATAAATCAGCAATTCTTATTTTTTGAATAAAAAATTAAATTATTCGTAATTTAACACCGTTGATTTTGTCAATACGCACAAAATTGAAGTCAAAAATAATGTGCTGCCAAAAAAGTAAAAAATCACCGTATAATCTTTAGTAAGCGAAATGAGCCACGGTCCTGCAAAAGCTGCTGCCGACCATGCTGTTAATATAAAACCAAACGGTGTACTCATTTTGTATGGTCCGTAAACATCTTTAGCAAATGCCGGCATAGTGGCAAATGCACCTCCATAACAGCTTATAATAATAAAGACCATGGCTTGAAATAAGACCGAATTATTGGTTTGGCTTAATACTAAAAAGCAGAAAGTTCCAATGACAAAAAACAGAAAGAAGGTAGACCATCTGCCAATTTTATCTGATATACTGGACCAAAACAATCTGCCAAATCCATTAAAAAAGCCAATTAAAGCAACAAAATTAATCGCCTGTTTATCATTAATATGAATAATTTCTTTGGCCATTGGCGCTGCAATCGAAATTAAGGCAATACCACAGGTTGTGTTTAAAAACAATAACATCCAAAGAATATAAAAACGATTATCCGTTAATAATTCCTTTATTGGCATCCCTGCTTTTTTTGCGGTCCAATCTTCAATTTCTGAAGAAGCTGGAAGTGAAAGACAAAATGAAGAACCTGCCATTAATAAGAAATAAACAGTGCCTAAAAAGTAGAAAGCTCCCGAAACCCCGAAACATTCTATTAAAGGTAAAATAAGCCGAGACGCAATAATAGACCCAACGGCAAATGACATTATAACCAATCCGCCGGCAAATCCCGGTTTTTGCGGAAACCACTTTACAACTACCGAAACCGGCGTAATATATCCAAAGCCTAAACCTATTCCGCTTATTACTCCAAAAAACAAATAAAATAAACTTAGTGATTGTATGGCAATAGCCAATCCGCTTCCAATTAAGCCAATACCAAAAAAGAAAGCCGCGAGTAATCCTGCATTTTTGGGACCAATTTTACGAACAAACTTTTGCATAAAAGCCGCTGTAAGCCCCAGAAAACAAATGGCTAAACTAAAGGAAAGTTTTAATTGATTACTGTCCCAGTTATTAAGCGTATGAATGGGATTGATCCAAACACTGTATGCGTAAATAGAACCTATGGATAATTGCAGCATCATTCCCGCTGTAACAATTGTCCATTTATTTTTTTGTTTCATAAGCTCATGCATTTATTGGTTAACCTAACAAATGTATAAGCCGGGATTTACAAAAAATGTGATTTTTATCTTGTTTTCAATTAAAAAAAGAAAAAAATACGAAATCGATTTTTACAATAAAACGTCTAGAATTCCAGCGCTGTTTTTTATGCCAACAAGTGAGACCGAATTGAGTTATGATTCGTTTCGGTTTGACTTCTGTTGACATTATTTTTTTATTATATCTAATGAGTTGTAATAAAAAAGCATCCGCGTGGCGGATGCTTTTTCTGAAATTGAATATAATCTAAGATTAGAAGTTTTTAGAAATTCCAATACTTGCTGTTTTACCAAAGTTGAAATTAAACTTGCTTACATCTGGACCGTTGTTATCATAATTCAATGTTTCGTATCCTAAACCACCAATGCTAAAGTTAAGACCAAAACCATTTTTCATGTTAATGAAAAGAGCTGGAACTACACCAATATACATTCCGTCTGCTTTGTATTTTGTGTAGTTTGATCCAACGTAATCTTTTTCAGTTTGATTTTGGAAACCAGCTCCTAAATCTGCGAATACTGAGAAAGTTTGGCTTAATGGCATTGTGTAACGTACAAATGCACCAAATTTAGAACTGTTTGTTTTATATTCATTTACACCTTGATCATCTTTTGAAGAAGCAACTGTAAACTCACCTCCAACTGTCCAGTTTTCGTGAAATTGGTAACCTACTTTTGGAGAAAAAGCAAATTCGTTTGATTTTCTTTCAGCATTACCGAAATCTCTTGTTTCAGAAGAATAAGAGATGTTTCCACCTACTAATACTGTTCCTTTTTGTGCGTTTGCAAAACTGCAGATAGCCAAAGCAGCCATCACTAAAATTTTTTTCATAATTTGGGTATAATTTATTTTAGCATTCCTTTAACAATAACGATGCCGTGAATACTGGGTCTCTCGATTTTTTTATAATTATTTTAAGAGATGAATTTTTAGCAATCGAGCGTATTTCTGTTTACTTTTGTAACAAATAAAAAGTCATGTCGATAGAAGTAAACAGTATATCAAAAAGTTACGGAGAGCAAAAAGCTTTAAATAAAATTTCTTTTAAAATTGAGAAAGGAGAAATCGTAGGATTTCTTGGTCCAAACGGAGCCGGAAAATCTACTTTAATGAAAATTTTGACCACTTATTTACTTGCCGATAGTGGCTCAGCCCTTGTAAATAGCCATGATGTCATGACAAGCCCAAAATTGGTGCAACAATCAATAGGATATTTACCAGAGCATAATCCGTTATATTTGGATTTGTATGTTCGTGAGTATTTGGCTTTTAATGCCGATGTTTACAAAGTGCCAAAGTCAAGAATTGAAGAGGTAATTCAACTGACAGGACTGACACCGGAAAGCCATAAAAAGATTAGTCAGCTCTCAAAAGGGTACCGCCAGCGTGTGGGACTTGCCAATGCATTACTACATAATCCTGATGTTTTAATTTTAGATGAACCAACTACGGGTCTGGATCCGAATCAGTTAATGGAAATTCGAAATGTAATCAAAAATGTGGGTAAAGATAAAACGGTTTTTTTATCCACTCACATCATGCAGGAAGTTGAAGCTATTTGCGATCGTGTCATAATTATTGACAAAGGACAAATCGTAGCCGACAATAAATTAGATCATTTAGTGGCTGCCAATAAAGAACAAGTTATTGAAGTTGAGTTTGATTATCAGGTAGAAGAACAGCTTTTGGCAAGATTAGAAAATATCTCGTCATACAAAAATACGCATGACATGACTTGGGAACTGACTTTTGTTACCGAAAAAGATATGCGTCCGGCAATTTTTGACTTTGCCAACGAAAATGGTTTAAAGACTTTGCAATTGAATCAAAAAAATAAAAACCTCGAAGCTGTTTTTAGAGAAATTACTAAATAAGTTTTTAGTCTCAGTCTCAGTTTACAGTCTCAGATTTCAGTCTCAGTTTACTTATAACCCAATTTATTTCTAGGAATAAATTGGGTTTCTTTTTTAGTTTTTCTTATTTCTCTTAATAATTAGATTTCATTTTTCAATCCTTAACAACTCGTTATCAAACGATTGATATTCTTTCGTGCAATTTTTAACTATTTTTATTTAGACTTGTTATAAATAGTGTTATATTTGCGATCACAAACTCAATAATACCACAGAAATGTCATCTCTATTCGATCATATAAAAATGTTTTTCTTTTCAATTTTAAATCAAACCGAAAGCTTTCAAAAAAAACTTTCGGATAAAATTGAGCAAATCGTTTTACAATAATATTAAGCCTATACACCAATTAAAAGCCCAAAACGACATGAAAAATATTTTAACCTCAATTATGCTGGCATTTTCCGTATACTCCTACTCGCAGACTGAGCAGGAAAATGACAGTATAGTTGAGACATCGATAAATGTTTTAGATGAAATTTTAATTACAAAAAAGAAAGTTTTATATACTCAAAAATCAGATCGATTGGTTTTTAATGTTGAAAATAGCATTGTATCTGAAGGCGGAACCGCATTAGATGTTTTATCGCGTGCTCCCGGTGTGGTCGTTTCTCAAGACGGCGACTTGTCTATTCGTGGACAACAAGGCGTTGCGGTTATGATAAACGGTAAACTAACGCAGCTTTCGCAAAAAGAACTGGCGAATTATTTAAAATCGACTACTTCATCTAATATCAAACAAATCGAAGTGATAACAAATCCTTCGTCTAAATATGATGCAGCCGGAAAAGCCGGAATTATCAATATTATCCTCAAAAAGCCAAGTACTTCCGGGTTAAAAGGAACTGCTTTTACCAGTTATGCCAGAGGCCGAAAAAACAGAACCAATTCTGGGGTAAACTTAAGTTACAACAAAGATAAATTGGGTATTTACGGTAATTACAGCTATACTTTTAGAGGCGAAGAAGAACGTAAAAAATTCAATCAGACGCAATATACAGACCAGACTCGTCAGCAGGTTTCGACTACAAATTATCAAACTTCGATTACAGATGAACCGCTAACTTCGAACAATTTTAAAATTGGAACGCAATACGAGATTTCTCCAAAAACAAATATTGAAGCTTATCTTGATGCAAAAATCGGACAATATGAAAATATAGCCAATGGTACAAACACGCTCTTAAACGCAATGAATCAGTCGCAGTTTGATGCTGTAACATACAATGACAGTAAAGAAAAATGGTTTGATTATACCTATGCTTTCTCTGGAGTGCATAAATTTAATACTGAAGGAAAAAACATGTCTTTTGATTTTGAATATGAAACCTCAAAATTCAGGTCCAACCAGTTTCAAAGTGCGAATGATGTAATAGGTACAACAGACATTAACGATCGTAGAGGTTATATCCCTTCGCAATTAAGAGTTTTTACAGGAAAAGTAGATTTCACTAATCCTTTAAAAGAAAAACAATCTATTGAATGGGGTTTTAAAGCCAGCATAAAAAATAACGATAATCCATCGGTTTACGAATATTACCAGAATAATCAATGGCTGATTGATCCTAATTCGACTAATCATTTTGAATATAAAGAACAAATTTATGCGGCTTATGTCAATTATAAATATCAACTTGGAAATTTAAATATTCAAGGTGGTTTAAGAACTGAATATACGGCGATCGATATTTTGCAAAAAACATTAAATGAAGAACACAAAGACGATTATTTAAAATGGTTTCCGAGTCTTTCTTTAAAATATGAATTTACGAGTAATCATTCTGTTCATGCTTCATACAGCAAAAGAATCAACAGACCAAGCCAGTTCGATTTGAATCCGTTTCGTTTTTATGATGATTCATTCAATTATTCGCAGGGAAATCCAAACCTGATTCCTGAAATCACATACGCAGCAGAAATAGGATATGCATGGAAAAGCGCTTTTATGGCTTCGCTATATTTTAATACAACAAAAGATGTTTTTACGGAGGTTTATGTTTATAACCCGGAAAATAACACCACGATTACATCGCAGATTAATGTTTCAAAATCATATAACTATGGAGCCAACATTACACATACGGCTGAGCTTGCCAAATATTGGTCTGTAAATACCTTGTTTAATGTTTTTGAAAATAGATTTATGGGTAACGTTCTTAATTCAACTACAATTGAACCCATTGTAACGTTGAACTTAAGTGTACAAAACTCGTTTACAATAACCGAAAGTTTAAAAGCAGAAGCAAATGCACAATACCAATCAAAATCAAATCTGGGGGTATATCAAAGAGATGGATTCTTTGATTTAAGCATTGGAGTTTCGAAACAGGTTTTGGCCGGAAAAGGAAATATTAAATTAAATTTCACCGATGTTTTTAACACAAATAACTTTTACATCAACTCAGTAGTTGGACAAACGGCAATAAATAAACGATACGATCTGGATAATCGTATTGCTACATTAGCCTTTACATATAGAATTTGAATCCCCTTGAACTTGTTTTTTTGTTTTTTATTTTTTTTTGAAAGAAAAGAGCCTGCTAATTTAGACAGGCTCTTTTTATTTTGGGTTTAATACTCTAAATCGTCAAGCATCGCTTTCATTTCTTCGATTACAATTTGAATATCTTCTTCGGTTGTTCTCCAGTTTACAAATGAAGCCCTGATTCCTTTTCGGTTTTTATAAACGGTAGGTGTCATAAATACTTTTCCGGTATCATTTAATTTGGTCAAAAATGCTCCAACTTTATCCTGATTCTCCTCGCCTTTTAATGTAAAACAAACATTGTTTAAACGAATTGGAGCCATAAGCTCAAAATCGCCATTTTCAATTAGTTCATTTCCAAAATGAAGCGCCAGCAAAGTACTCTTTTCAATAATATCGCAAAATCCTTCTTTACCATAGGCTACAAGCGAAAACCAAACTGGCAATGCTCTTAAACGGCGCGAGTTTTCCGGAAGCACATTTAAATAATTAAAATTATCCAAGGGATTTCCTAAATAAGGCGCATTCGAATTCTGAAACGTTTCAATCTGCAGGTTTACGTGTTCCTTTTTAATCAAATAAAAAGCACTTTCGTAAGGAACGTTTAGCCATTTATGACAATCAATTGTAATACTGTCTGCCTTTTCCCAGCCTTGTATATAATGTTTGTATTTCTCCGAAACCGCAGCAAAACCTCCAAAAGCAGCATCAATATGCCACCAGAAATTGTATTTTTCCTTTAGATTTGAAATCGCTTCAAAATCATCAAAATCGGCTGTATTTACCGTTCCTGCACTCGAAATTAAAATAAAAGGTTTTCCGTTTAGTGCTTTGATTTTTTCTTCTAAATCAGCCATATCCAATGCTTCTCGATTTCCCTCGATTGTATTGACAACAGTATAATTCTGACTTCCAATTCCTAACATCGATAATGATTTAATAGAAGAAGAATGAGGAGTTGCAGTTAAAATATTGATCGATTCTGAAATTCCGTTTTTAGCAAAATCTTTTCCAAATTGTTTTCCAAACCATTGTCTCGCTACTCCCAGACAGGTAAAGTTAGACATTGTGGCGCCCGTTACAAATCCGCCTAAAAAAGAATCCGGAAGTTCTAACAATTGCAATAACAAATTAATAGCTTCAAATTCTATTAATGCCGAATTTCCTCCCTGCGAGCTTACTGATTGTGTATTTTGATCGTAAACCGATGCCAGCCAATCGCCTACAATAGAAGCCGGAGTTGAGCCTCCGGTTACAAATCCCCAATAACGAGGACCAGGAGACGAAACCAACAATGGCAATAATCTTTCATTAAATTCTTTTAAGGCTTCCTGAGAACCTAAACCTAATTCGTTTAAATCGCGTTTTGGGTTAATTGTATTTTTACTTGAAGTTGGAATATTCTTCAAATTATTCAAAAAGTCGATTCCTTGTTGTTTGGCTTTTTCTAAAATATTTTCGAAATCGTTTAGATCGTGTTGTAATATTGAATTCATAGAATTTTTATTTGAATGAACTGCTAATTTTGCTTCACGCATATAAAGCAGATTTAAATTTTGGAATTTGGGATTTAAAAACTTGGTTTTAAGCTACCACTTGGTTTTCTCCGAGAATCTCGAAACCATCATAGAACAAATTACGTCGCCGTTTGCATTTAATAAAGTAGCAATTGGATCAACCAGAGTTCCTAAAATCATGGCAACCGGTAAGGCTTGTTCCATTGGGAAACCATAAACGGTAATGGCCAGAATTTCGCCTATATAACCGCCGTTTGGAATTCCTCCTTCAACAATTGAAACAATTACAGTAATTCCTAAAGCTAAAAGAATCGTCATAGGATCTGTAAAATCTTTGCCAAACATGGCGAATAAAAAAGTTATTTTTAAGATGGATGACATGCTCGAACCGTCTTTGTGCAAAGGCGCACCAAGCGGAATTACCAAATTACGAACATGTGCCGGAATTCCCATTTTTTGCGCCGCTTCCAAATTGGCCGGAATGGTCGCAATACTACTGCAGGTTCCAATAGCGGTTAATGACGGCGTAATGTTATTGCTCCAGAAAACTTTAAAGGCTCTTTTCCCACCGGCAACAAGTGCGTATAGACTAAAAAACACAAAGAAATAAAAAACACAGGC
This sequence comes from Flavobacterium sp. GW821-FHT12A05, assembly GCF_058807735.1. NCBI lineage: Bacteria > Pseudomonadati > Bacteroidota > Flavobacteriia > Flavobacteriales > Flavobacteriaceae > Flavobacterium > Flavobacterium sp. GW821-FHT12A05. Next base: position 616,785 of record NZ_JBXAQY010000002.1, read on the forward strand.
TGCATAATAAACAGCCATTGGTTTTGCATAAACTCCAAACAACTGTGGTCCGAAAATGCCAACCTGATAAGCAAAATAGGCTCCCAAACCAATTGGGGCAAATTTCATTATAATGTTTAAAAGCTGTTTCATGACTTCGTTTCCGGAATCAAGAAAACTCTTAAAAGCATTTCCTTTTTCGCCAGACTGCAATGTTGCAAATCCAATTAAAAAAGAAAATATAATAAGTGCCAGCATGCTTTTTCTAGACAATAATTCGAAGAAATCATTTGCCGTAAGCAGTTTTGCTATTTGATCTCCGGCAGATCCGGATTGAATATTTTCAAACGGAACTTTAGTAATCGCTATATCCTGATGAATTGGAAAAAGATAAACCGCACAAATCATAACAATGGCCGAAATAAGAAGTGTAGCCAGGAAAACCAATACCATTACAACGAACAGTTTTCCCAGTTTTTCTGTTTTTTCTAAATTGGCAATCGAAGAACCAATGGTAAAAAAGATAAGCGGAATAATAGCGGTAAAAAGTAAGTTTAGGAAAATATCACCAAGTGGTTTTATTATCAAAACTTTTTCTCCAAAAACTAATCCAAAAATACTTCCTATTATAATACCGCCCAGAAGCAAAAGTATGCTGCTGTAATTCTGTAAAAAATTGATTTTTTTAACTTCCATAAATTTTTAGGATTATAAATTCAGCAACATAAATAAAGAATGAAAGTACTCAAAAACTGTTAGAGTTAATTATTTTTTTGCCACAGATTATGAGAATTGACACAGATTAAAAAATCCTTTTAAATCTTTTAATCTGTGGCAAAAATTATTTCTCCAAAACAATTGTTGTAAAAGCCCTGTCGACCAATTCCCCGGTTTTGCTTTTTACTTTTTCTGTCTGTGTTTCTGTGTACACAATTTGAAAAGGCGTTTTCTGAATTAAATCCTGCGCTTTTTCTGTACTGTACAATTCAAACTCAAATTGCGTAAACGGAAGTTTCTTCATGAAATCTTCTTCGGCAAATGTTAAGCAGAAATTCCCATTTGGTTTTAAAACCCTGTAAATTTCTAAAAGTAATTTTTGGGGTTCCTGCCAGAAGTAAATTGTATTTACGGTAAATATTTTATCGAAAGATTCGTCTTCAAACGGAATTTTATTTCCGTCGTAAAGCGAAAAGAAAGCTTGTTTTTGAGAGACAAAATTTCGGTTAATCTGACGCGCTTCCTGAAACATTAATTCCGACATTTCAAGTCCATAATATTTCAGATTTTCTGCTTGTTCAAACAGGAATTCAACGTGTCCGGCATTTCCGTGACCTAATTCCAGAATTTTATTCTCTTTGGATATATTTAGATTCTGAATCGAATGTTTGGTCATATTGATGTTTATTTCGTTCATCATATTCCCCATTTCGATTCCTTTCTCTCCCGTTGGATGTTTTAATTGAGAGGCAATGGCTTGTAATTCTTCTTGTTTCATAATGGTTATTTTTAAATTCCAATTAAAAAATTCCAAATTCCAACTTTTTTGTCATTCCGAGGAACGAGGAATCACACTAGAAACTCCGTAAAGTAGATCGCCAATCTTTGTCGACACCCGAGTGAGATTCCTCGTTCCTCGGAATGACAAACTATACTTGAATAACTTTGTCAAAGCTTTAAACTTTGACAAAATTCCTCGCAATGACCTTAAAAAACCTGACTCGCGATCTGGCGGATATTCTCAGATTTCCCCATTGAATAATAATGCAAAAACGGAACTCCTGCAGCTTTTAATTCTAATGACTGCTGAATCGCCCATTCTATTCCGACTTGTTTAATTTCTGCATTGTTTTTGCATTTATCAACGGCATCAATTAAATCTTCCGGCAGGTCTATTCTAAAAATCTGCGGTAAAATTTGTAAATGTCTTTGAACGGCTATTGGTTTGATTCCCGGAATAATAGGAATTGTAATTCCAATTTCTCTTGCTTTTTCTACAAAGTTAAAATATTTAGCATTGTCGAAAAACATTTGTGTTACCACATAATCCGCTCCGGCATCCACTTTTTCTTTTAATCTTTTTAAATCTGATTGTAAAGATGGTGATTCTAAATGTTTTTCAGGATAACCGGCAACACCAATACAAAAATCAGCTTTATTATCACTATCCATAAGTTCATGCAGGTATTTTCCGCAGTTTAAATCGTTAATTTGGCGTACCAAATCGATTGCAAACTTATTTCCTCCGGCTTTAGGCACAAAAGACTGTTCGTCTTTCATCGCATCACCTCGAAGTGCCATTACATTATTGATTCCTAAATACTGACAATCAACCAGCATATATTCTGTTTCTTCCTGCGTAAATCCGCCGCAAAGCAAATGCGGAACAGTATCTACATTGTATTTATGCTTTATAGAAGCGCATATTCCAAGTGTTCCCGGACGCATACGAGTCAGCTTTTTATCCAAAAGTCCGTTACCGCGGTCAATATAAATATACTCTTCGCGAGAAGTTGTTACGTCAATAAACGGCGGTTTAAACTCCATTAACGGATCGATATTATCGTATAATTCCTGAATACTTTTCCCCTTTTGAGGCGGAATAATTTCAAAAGAGAATAATGTTTTTCCTTTGGCGTTTTCTATATGCTCTGTTACTTTCATTTTTTTTAGTTGATAGTTTTTGGTTGATGGTTGATGGCTCTTATCGAACTCAACAATTACAACTTCAACTATATTAATTTTTTATAGTAGTTAATAAAACCGTTTAATAACTTTTTACAAGTTTGAATCTGTGCTAACACAATATTAAATGTATTCTCATCAATGTATTTTTGATCCAATGCCAAATAATACTGTGTTTCTAATTCATACAATGACCCTCTTGAAATATGAAGAAAGTGTATTGTGTCTTTTGATGTTTGACGCCCACAACCTTCCGCTATACAATAAATTCACCAACTTCCGCGCTTCAATCCAAACTTCCAATTTACTGTATTCCATTTTAGTTGTTCGTTAATGGTTGTTGGTTGATGGCGCTTTGAGTTCAAATCTATCAACCAAAAACCAACAACCATCAACTATGTTTTAATCTGCTATATTAGGGTTTAACCATTTCATTGCGTAATCAGTTGGAACATTGCGTCGTTTGGCGTAATCTACTACCTGATCTTCTTTTATTTTCCCGAGTCCGAAATACCTGCTTTTAGGGTTTCCAAAATAATATCCAGAAACTGATGAAGCCGGCCACATTGCCATACTTTCCGTCAAGGTTACTCCAATTTCTTCGGCTACATTTAAAAGTTTCCAGATGGTTGGTTTTTCCAGGTGATCCGGACATGCAGGATATCCTGGCGCAGGACGAATTCCTTTATAATTTTCTTTAATCAATTCTTCGTTGGTTAAAGATTCTTCGGTATCATAACCCCAGAAATCTTTACGTACTCTTTCGTGAAGATATTCGGCGAAAGCCTCAGCAAAACGATCGGCAAGCGCTTTCACCATAATCGAATTATAATCGTCTAAATTCTTTTCGTATTCCGCTGCCCATTCATCTACACCAAAACCTGTGGTTACGCAAAACGCTCCCATGTAATCGGCTATTCCGCTTTCTTTTGGCAGAATAAAATCAGCTAAAGCGATGTTTGGAGCGCCTTTTGTTTTTTGCGACTGCTGACGAAGCGTTAAGAATTTCTCCAAAACTTTTCCGTTTTCATCGCGCAATTCAATGTCGTCATCATCCACCTGATTCGCAGGGAAAATTCCGTAAATACCTTTTGCTTTTAATTTTTTCTCCGCCAAAATCACTTTCAGCATTGCCTGAGCATCTGCAAAAACCGAAGTCGCTTCTTTACCCACAACCTCATCCGTTAAAATTGCCGGATATTTTCCGTACAATTCCCAAGTCTGAAAAAATGGCGTCCAGTCGATATACGGAACCAAAACATCCAGTTCTATTTCTATGGTTTGTTTCCCAATTACTTTTGGTTTAGTCGGCGTATATTCAGACCAATCCAATGGTAATTTGTTTTTACGAGCGTCTTCAATACTTAAGAAATTCTTATCCCTCGAACGATTTAAGAATGTTTCTCTAAAAGAATCGTATTCTGCACGAATATCTTTTGCATATATTTTTCGGTTATGATCTAATAGATTTCCTGCAACAGTAACAGCTCTCGAAGCATCGTTTACGTGAATTACAGTTTCTCTATATTGCGGTGCAATTTTCACGGCGGTATGCGCACGCGAAGTCGTTGCCCCGCCTATCATAATTGGGATTTTAATATCTTGTTTGTCTAATTCTTTGGCTAAATAAACCATTTCATCAAGCGAAGGCGTAATCAGTCCGCTTAAACCAATAATATCTACATTATGTTCAATCGCCGCTGCAATAATTTTTTCAGGAGGCACCATAACACCAAGATCTACAATCTCGTAATTATTACAAGCCAAAACTACCGAAACGATGTTTTTACCAATATCGTGAACGTCGCCTTTTACAGTTGCCATCAGGATTTTTCCATTTCCTTGTTTATCTCCGGCTTGTTTGCTTGCTTCGATAAAAGGCAGTAAATAAGCAACAGCTTTTTTCATTACACGAGCCGATTTAACTACCTGAGGCAGGAACATTTTTCCGCTTCCAAATAAATCTCCAACGACATTCATTCCCGTCATCAAATTAATTTCGATAACCTCAATTGGTTTTGTCGCTGCCAAACGTGCTTCTTCAACATCTTCTTCAATAAAAGCGTCAATTCCTTTTACCAATGAATGCGTAATACGCTCCTGAACGGTTCCAAAACGCCATTCCTGAACTACTTTTTCATCACTCTTTGCTTCACCTTTTACATTTTCTGCAAAATCTAAAAGTCGTTCTGTCGCATCGTCACGTCTATCTAAAATTACGTCTTCAACGTGCTCTAATAAGTCTTTCGGAATATCATCATAAATCGTCAGCATCTCCGGATTAACGATTCCCATCGTCATTCCGTTTTTAATCGCATGGTACAAAAAAACCGAGTGCATCGCTTCACGAACCGTGTCATTTCCTCTAAAAGAAAACGAAACGTTACTTACTCCACCGCTAATATGCGCGTGCGGAAGATTCTCGCGAACCCATTTTGTTCCTCTAAAGAAATCCAAAGCATTCAATCTATGTTCTTCCATTCCCGTTGCAACCGGAAAAATATTCAAATCGAAAATAATATCCTGAGGAGGAAACCCTACTTTGTTCACCAAAATATCATACGAACGCTGACAAATCTCCACTCTACGATCGTAATTATCGGCCTGACCTACTTCGTCAAAAGCCATGATAATTGCTGCCGCTCCGTAACGTTTGATTAGTCGAGCATGATGAATAAAAGCTTCTTCACCTTCTTTTAACGAAATCGAGTTTACAACGCTTTTTCCTTGTACTACTTTCAGACCCGCTTCAATGATTTCCCATTTAGAACTATCGATCATAATTGGCACTCTCGAAATATCTGGTTCTGCAGCAATTAAATTCAAAAATTTAGTCATAGCAGTAACTCCATCAAGCATTCCTTCATCCATATTAATATCGATGATCTGTGCTCCACCTTCTACCTGCTGTCTTGCAATATCAAGCGCCTCGTCATATTTCTCTTCCTTGATTAATCTTAGGAATTTTCTTGAACCTGTTACATTCGTACGCTCACCAACATTCACGAAAACACTTTCGGGCGTAATAATTAATGGTTCTAATCCTGATAATACAAGGTCTCTTCTTTTTTCTGTCATTTTCTTTTAAGTTACTGAGATCCTAAGATGCTAAGGTTCTAAGTTTTTTTTATTCTATATTTTTTTAGGTTTTTAAACCTGTATTCTTTTAATATTTTGGGCGTGTCCCTCCGGGTCGGGCTATCCGTTACAAGTCCTCGCTCTTCCTTCGTCAGGCTGTGGGCTTTTCACTTCTATCCCTCACGCAAACTCGACTTCATCAGCCTTTTACCTATTATTTGTTCTTTTTGGAATATTTATTTCCATTTCGAATTTTCTATATATTTACAAGTTACACCTGCATCATATCTATAATATTTGACCTTTGTAAAACCTGCATTGACAAGTGAAATAGAATCTGGTTTTAATTCTTCTTTCAAAATGATATAGTGTCCTTTTTCGGGATTATCTAAATCATATTTTACTTTATAAAACTTATTTACAAGATTATAATCAACAATAGAAGCGCCTCCTAAAATCTTTTTTCCGCCAGAATAAAAACAATATCTTAAAAAATGGGATTTACCCGCTTGCTTAATTCTTAATGTAAGCCCTATTGTTTCTCCTTTAAATGTCTTTCTATATTTCTTATTCTCATTTCCTCTGTAATGTGAAAAAAGCATAAATGAAATAAGTACAACTAAAAAAACACTTGCCATGACATATCCAAGCTTATTATTGTGTTCCTCTGTCATTTTCTACTCAAGCACTGGCGCTACTCTTGGTTTATAATCCTTCGCAACCTCAGCAATTAATCGAATATGATCTGGAGTTGTACCGCAGCAACCGCCAATGATATTAATCAAATTATCGTCTAAATATTCTTTGATCAAAGCCTGAGTTTGTTCCGGCGTTTCATCATATTGTCCGAATGCGTTTGGTAATCCAGCGTTTGGATGTGCCGACACATTAAAACTTGTGTTATGCGCTAATGTTTTTAAATATGGTTTCAGCAAATCGGCTCCAAGAGCGCAATTGAATCCTACACTTAATAACGGAATATGCGAAACTGAAATCAAAAACGCTTCGACTGTCTGCCCAGAAAGTGTTCTTCCAGAAGCATCTGTAATTGTTCCCGAAACCATGATTGGGATATCAAGATTACGTTCTTCTTTCACTTCTTCGATTGCAAAAAGTGCTGCTTTTGCATTTAATGTATCAAAGATTGTTTCTACTAAAAGCAAATCACAGCCACCATCCATTAAAGCTTCTGCTTGTTGTTTGTAAGCAATTCGTAAATCGTCAAACGTTACGGCTCTGTAACCTGGATCGTTTACATCTGGTGACATACTTGCTGTACGGTTTGTCGGTCCTATTGAACCTGCTACGAAACGAGGTTTCTCCGGATTTTTTGCGGTAAACTCATCGGCTACTTGTCTCGCGATTTTTGCCGATTCGTAGTTTAACTCGTAAACCAAATCTTCCATGTGATAATCTGCCATACCAATTGTCGTTCCAGAGAAGGTGTTGGTTTCTACAATGTCAGCACCAGCTTCATAATAAGCGGCATGCACATCGCGAATCGCTTGTGGTTGTGTTAGGGATAGTAAATCGTTATTTCCTTTTAACGGGTGTGGAAAATCTTTGAAACGCTCTCCTCTAAAGTCTTCTTCTGAGAAATTATAGCGTTGCAGCATAGTTCCCATTGCTCCGTCAAGGATTAGGATATTTTTTTTTATTGCTTCCTGAATTGTTATTGCCATGGCTTCTTTTTTTAGCTTCTAAGACACTGAGGTGCTAAGGTGCTAAGTTTTTTTTATTATGATTGTGAAGTTTAAACCTAACAGGTTTTTAAAACCTGTTAGGTTTGCTTCGGATATTTTTTCACATTAATTCCAAAAGTGCACTATTGCTGGCTCATTAGCCCCGATTGAAGTGGAAATTATTTTGCTTTTTTCTTTAAAAAGCAAAAGAATTGCAACGAAAAGCGGGAACTATTGACTGCAAAAATGCGCCAATGATTCGCTCCTGATACAGAATCTGTTTCAGTAAATATTATATGTTATCGAGAAAAAGTTTTGAGAAATACGAGTATGTATTTGTGTTATCTATCTTTAATACTGGAAAATGTCGTATAAAGTAGAATTTAGCACCTTCTTTATGATAAAGGGTTGCTAAGGTTTCATCGGGTCTATCCCTCCGCCTTTCGTGATAACTGACAATAATTTTAAGAACAGTGCAAAGGTATGAAATAGGCTTTCTATTTGCAAATGTTTTTTTTCTAAGGTTCTGAGGGACTTAGGTGCTAAGGTTCTAAGGTTTTTCTTTTACGTGATTTAGCTCCGGAGGAGCATAATATTTATAGAAAAACAACGTGCACAAAACAAAAACTCCAGCGGAGGGGCATATATTTCGCTCCGCTGGAGCTCTTTTGCAAACGAACAATTTCTTTCTATAAATATTTCATCCCGCTGGGATTAATAAAAAAGCCAAAACTGTTTTCTTAATATAGCCCGTGGTTTCAACCACGGGAAACGTATTGTGATAATCCTTTTTTTGTAATCATGCATCTTGATTAGCGATATGTCTATTCGTTGCGTTCCAGTGGTTGAAACCACTGGCTATGTTTTATTATGTTTTCTAAAAAAAAGCTCAAACTTGTTGTCAAGTTTGAGCTTTCTATATAAAAACCTAAGAACCTTAGTCCCTTAGAACCTCAGCACCTTCGATTAAACAATCGCCTTAACAACTGCTTTTGGAGCTTCTTTACGAGTTCCGTCGAAACCGTCTACACCAGAAACTGTTGTATATTTCAATACATATTTTTTACCTGGATTGATGATTTGATAAGCTGCCTGGCACATTAAAGTTGCTTCGTGGAATCCGCAAAGGATTAACTTTAATTTTCCTGGATATGTGTTTACGTCTCCAATAGCAAAGATTCCCGGAATGTTAGTTTGGTAATCTAATGCATTGTTTACTTTGATTGCATTTTTTTCGATTTCTAATCCCCAGTCTCCAATTGGACCTAATTTTGGAGTTAATCCGAAAAGTGGGATGAAATAATCGGTTTCGATTTTACGGTGTGCCCCGTTTTCTTCGATATCTAATGATTCAACGTGCTCAGCACCATTAATTCCGATAACTTCTGCTGGTGTAATTAATTTAATTTTTCCAGCTGTTTTTAATTCCTGTACTTTTTCTACAGAATCTAAAGCTCCTCTAAATTCGTTTCTACGGTGAATTAAAGTTACTTCTGAGGCTACATTTGCTAAGAAGATACTCCAGTCAAGTGCTGAATCTCCTCCTCCTGCAATTACAACTCTTTTATCTCTGAATTTTTCAGGATTTTTGATGAAGTATTTTACTCCTTTATCTTCATAAAACTCGATATCTTCAATAAGTGGTTTACGCGGCTCAAAACTTCCTAAACCTCCTGCAATTGCAATAACCGGAGCGTGGAATTTTGTTCCTTTGTTTGAAGTTACAATGAAAGTTCCGTCTTCTTGCTTTTCGATTGTTTCTGCACGTTCTCCTAATGTATAACCTGGCTCAAATTGTTTAATTTGTTCTTGTAGGTTATCAATTAAATCTCCGGCTAATACTTCCGGAAATCCAGGAATATCATAAATGGGTTTCTTTGGATATAACTCTGATAGCTGCCCTCCTGCTTGTGGAAGTGCATCTAAAATGTGGCATTTTAATTTTAACAATCCTGCCTCGAAAACGGCAAATAAACCTGTTGGTCCTGCTCCAATTATAAGTATATCTGTTTTAATCATTATGTTGTTGTTTATAATCATTCTTAATAACGCAAAGAAACGAATAAATCCTTGTACTTTCAATGATTTTTATCATTTATTTCTCTCCGAAACTTTTTTACTCTTTATTTTTTAATGAAGAGGTAATCTCGTTCATTCTTTTAACCTTTTCTTCAAAATTGCCTTTGAGTGTTTTTCTGTATTCATTCAGATTCTCAACCATTTGATTGATATCTTCCGGAATTACTTCTTCAAAAAACTCACGTAATCTCTTGGCTGTTGTAGGCGATTTACCATTGGTTGAAATAGCAATTTTCACATTTCCTTTTGTTACGATGCCACCTAAATAATAATCACATAAATCTGGTGTATCGGCAATGTTGCAAATCAAATAACGCTTTCTCGCTAAATCGTAAACCTTTTTATTTACTTTTAAATCGTCTGTACAGGCAATTACCATGTGACGCTTTTTGAGCATTTTCTTTTTAAACTTCGATCTTGTCAATTTTATCGAAGGATGTTGCTCTGCCAAAACTTTAATTTCTAAATGAAATTCTTTTGCTACTACCTCAACATTTGCATTCGGACTTGACTTTAGCAAGAAGGAAAGCTTTTCCAGACCTACATTTCCTCCGCCTACAATTAGTATATTTAAATTGTGAAGCTTTAAAAATATTGGATATAATTCGTTTTGTTCCATTTTAATTTAATTTCATCCAAACAAAATTAGATGATTTTTTGATGAATAATCGAATTAAATATTCATACTTTCCTGAGGTTGAAACCTCAGGCTATGTTTTTCTTACTTCCGGATTTCTTTTGATAGAAATTCTTCGTAAAATCCTTTTAATTTATTGCTTTCGCGGACAACTTCACCCAAAACAATAATGGCTGGAGAACCTAATTCTTTTTCTTTTACAATATTTAGAATAGAATTTACTGTTCCTACCCCTATTTTTTCTTCTGCTGTTGTTCCGTTTTGGATGATCGCAACGGGTAAATTTCCTTTGTCTTCTTTTTGAAACAAATCGACAATTTGAGGCAATTTGTGCATTCCCATCAAAATCACAACTGTCGCGCTTGATTGTGCAGCCAAAGCTATATCCGAAGATAATTTTCTATCAGATGTTGTTCCTGTAATCGCCCAAAAACTCTCTGAAACGCCACGTCTTGTAATCGAAATTCCTTGATTGGCTGGAACAGCAACTACAGAAGAAATTCCGGGAACTACAATGGTTTCAATTCCGAAGCTTTCGGCAAAATCAACTTCTTCGCCGCCTCTTCCAAAAATAAACGGATCTCCGCCTTTTAATCTTACTACGTTTCCGTAAGTCAGTGCATTATCTACAATCAGCTGATTGATTTGATCCTGCGTGTAAGCATGATTTCCAATTCTTTTTCCAACAAAAATTCGGATAGCATTTTTTGGTGCATAATCCAGAATTTCTTCGTTGGCTAAAGCGTCGTATAAAACCACATTTGCTTCAGCCAATGCTTTTACAGCTTTTAGCGTAAGTAAATCAGGATCGCCCGGACCTGCACCAACTAAAGTTATTTTGGGTTTTATATTAAGCATTTTCTAATTCCTGAGCTCTGAAGGTTTCAATTTTATCAAAGAAAACTACTGCCTGAGCAATGTAATCTTTAGCGAAAGCTTCTGATGGTTCATTTTTATTGATTTGGTAAACCAAGTCTTTAAAAGTTGAGTTCAATTCGATTTTATTATTTTCAATAAAAACAGTATCAAACAAGTCTACAATTCCTGCGTGATGGTTTGTTTTTTGGTTTTCTGCCAATAACAATGCTTTAGCACCATTTACAAATCCTGCATAAGCATGATAAATGGCATCTGACCATTTTTTCTCGTCGAATGATTCTTGAGCTAAAAACAATTTTTCTTTTGCTTCAAACAGTAATGTAGCAACCAAATCGATCACCACTCCGGCACATTCTCCAACTCCAACTGCTTTTACGTAATTGTCTGCATTACCCCAATCTACAAAATCCGCTTCTGTTAAATTGGTAACATCTGCGAAAGGTTTTAAGATTTCATAGAAATATTTCTCTCCTTTTGCATCGTAATAATTAAGGAATTTTTCTCCGTTTGCATTAGCATCAAAATCATTTAAGATGGTACGCAATGCATCTGGACCTCTACGGCTTGGAATTTTAATTACTTTATCGGCAAAACGTCCTGATCCGTTTCCTAATCTTCCTCCGCCTAATAAAACCTGTAAAGCCGGAGCAACCAGTTTTCCTGAGTTGATAGACATTCCCTGGAATCCAATTGCAGACATATTATGCTGTCCGCAGGCATTCATACAACCGGAGATTTTAATTTCGATTTCACGGTTGTTTAAATACTGAGGATATTCTGCCGTTAATACTCTTTCTAATTCTTCTGCAATACCGGTACTACTTGCAATCCCCAAATTACAAGTATCAGTACCCGGACATGCCGTAATATCTCCTGTAGAATTGTATCCTAATTGAACAAAATCCAGTTTAGCTAATTCCTGATAAAAGAAAGGTAAATTCTCTTCTTTTACGTGTCGTATTACAATATTTTGACGCAATGAAAAACGTAATTCATTTGCTGCGTAATTTTTAATTAATGCTGCTAATAATCTGGCTTTATCGGTATAAAAATCTCCTAATAAAACTTTGATTCCAATAGCATAATAACCGTCTTGTTTCTGCTTGATTACATTCGATTTTTTCCAGGCTTCATAAGTTGCAGTATCTTCAATTGTAACTTGAGGCACTTTTAAAACTGGTTCTTCGATTGGTCCTTCAAAAGCAGTAGTATCAATTTCGTATGTTTCAAAAGCGATCGCTTTTTTCTCTTTTTCAACCAAATCAAGGAAAACATCTCTTCCCATTTCTTTGATTAAGAATTTCATACGCGCTTTCATTCTTTTTGCACGCTCACCATATCTGTCAAAAATACGGATGATTCCTTCTGCTGTTGGAATGATTTCGTTTACCGGAACAAACTCTGAAAGCAATTCAGCATGTGCTGGCTGAGATCCTAAACCTCCTCCAAACATGATTTTGAAACCTTTTTGTCCGTCTTTAATTTTCGGAATAAATCCTAAATCATGTAAATAACTCAAAGCGGTATCTTCGTCTGAAGATGAGAACGAAATTTTGAATTTACGTCCCATTTCCTGACAAATTGGGTTTCTTAACAAATATTGAAAAAGTCCATGTGCATAAGGCGAAACATCAAATGGTTCATTTACGTCTACACCTGCTAATTCACTTCCTGTAATATTTCTAACGGTGTTTCCACAAGCTTCACGAAGTGTAATATCGTCTTTAGCCAAATCTGCCCAAAGTTCTGGTGTTCTGTCTAAACTCACATAGTGAATCTGGATATCCTGACGTGTCGTTATGTGCAAACGTCCTGTAGAATATTCATCAGAAACTTGTGTGATACGCACTAATTGCTCGCTGGTCACTTTACCGTAAGGCAATTTGATACGAATCATCTGAACGCCTTCCTGACGCTGACCGTAGATTCCACGCGCTAAACGAAGACTACGAAAACGCTCATCATCAATTTTTCCTCCACGGAATAAATGAATCTTTTTTTCTAATTCGATAATCTCCTTCTGAACTACCGGATTTTCTATTTCTGTTCTAAAACTTTCCATTTCTCTTTAGTTGTTGGTTGTCAGTTGCTGGTTGTTGGTTTGCTGGCAGATAACTATCAACCAAAAACCATCAACTATCAACTAGCGAATGAATCCTACTCCTGCTGTTGTGTTTGTTGCTGTATCAATTAAGATAAAAGCTCCGTTTGATTTGTTTTCGTTGTATGAATCAAAATATAACGGTTTGCTTAATTTGATCGTTACTTCTCCAATTTCGTTAATAGCTAATTGAGAAGCTTCTGTCGTTCCTGAGTAATCCGTAGCAATTGTATTTTTAATGCTTTCAACTTTTGCTAAAACTCTGTTTGTATTATGCTGTACCAAGTATTTAGTTCCTGGAACCAGTTTTTTACTGTCCATCCAGCAAACTGTTGTGGTAATATCTTTTTCAATTTTTGGAAGTTCTGATGATTTTACAATCATGTCACCTCTCGTTACATTGATATCATTTTCTAATTCGATTGTGATCGAAGAACCTGCAACGGCTTCGTCAAATGTTTTATCGAAAAAGTGAATTTTTGATACTTTTGATTCTGTCAATGAAGGAAGAACCGTTACAGCGTCTCCAACTTTAATTGAGTTTCCGTATAATTTTCCGGCGTAACCTCTAAAATCGTGGTATTCTTCGGTTTTTGGACGAATTACCGTTTGAACTGGAAAACGTGCTTTTCCTGCTTCAAAAACATCCGAAGCGTGTAATCCTTCTAAATGTTCCAATACAGTCTGTCCGTCGTACCAAGGCATATTCTCTGATTTGTCAACTACGTTTCCACCATTGATTGCACTTAACGGAATGTAACTTACGTTTTGCTCTTTGAATGTACTTTTAGCATTTAATGCTTGGAAATCGGCTTTGATTTTATTAAAAACTTCTTCAGAGTAATCAACTAAATCCATTTTATTAATGGCAACAATTACCTCTTTTACTCTCAATAAATTATTGATAAAAAAGTGACGGTAAGTCTGCTCAATAACTCCTTTTCTGGCATCAATTAAAATAATAGAAACCTGAGAAGTCGAAGCTCCTGTAACCATGTTTCTTGTATATTCTACGTGACCCGGAGTATCGGCGATAATGTAACTTTTCTTTGCAGTCGAAAAATAAATGTGCGCAACATCAATCGTAATTCCTTGCTCTCTTTCTGCTACTAATCCATCAGTTGCCAAAGAAAAATCAAGATAATCGTATCCTTTTTGTCTGCTGCTTTTTTCGATTGCTTCTATTTTATCAGTCGTCAATGATTTTGTATCGTACAATAATCTCCCGATCAAAGTACTTTTTCCGTCATCTACACTTCCTGCTGTTGCTATTTTTAAAACGTCCATCTTATATATTGTTTCAGGTTTAAAGTTTCATGTTTCATGTTCTCTCGAAACTTATAAATCTGTATGTTTTTGTTTTTTCTTGATTCTAACTTTTAATACTTTCTGAATTGCATTTACAATTAACAATTCATCATTAACAATTATTAAAAGTATCCTTGTTGCTTTCTCTTTTCCATTGCAGCTTCAGAACGTTTATCATCAATTCTGGCTCCTCTTTCAGAAATAGTTGATGATCTGATTTCGCCTACAACTTCTTCGATTGTTGCTGCGTAAGATTCAACGGCAGCAGTACAACTCATATCTCCAACGGTTCTGAAACGAACAATTCTTTCTTCGATTTGTTCGTCTTCTTCCTGATACACAAAAGGAGAATGTGACCAGATTAAACCGTCTCTCAAAAAAACTTTTCTTTTATGTGAAAAATAGATTGATGGAATTTCGATTTGTTCTTTTTCGATATAACTCCAAACATCTAATTCTGTCCAGTTTGAAATTGGAAAAACACGAACGTTTTGTCCATTTTCGATTTTTCCATTCAAAATATCAAACAACTCAGGTCTTTGATTTTTTTCGTCCCATTGTCCGAAATCATCACGAACAGAGAAAATACGTTCTTTAGCTCTTGCTTTTTCTTCGTCACGACGCGCACCTCCAATACAAGCATCAAACTTAAATTCTTCAATTGCATCTAAAAGTGTTGTCGTCTGCAGGCTGTTTCTACTAGAATATTTTCCAGTTTCTTCAACGACTTTTCCTTCATCAATAGCATCCTGAACATTACGAACGATTAGCTCTAAACCTAATTCTTCTACTAATTTATCTCTGAAAGCGATTGTTTCAGGGAAATTATGTCCCGTATCAACGTGTAATAGAGGAAACGGAATCTTAGCAGGGAAAAATGCTTTTTGCGCTAAACGCACTAATGTGATAGAATCTTTTCCTCCTGAGAAAAGTAAAACCGGTTTGTCAAACTGTGAAATTACTTCTCTGAAAATGTATATCGCTTCACTCTCTAAAGCGTTTGTTTTTAATACTGAACTCATTGTTTTTTGTTTGATATTTTTTAGCCTCAAGTTTTAGATTTTAAATTGTGAGTTACTCTAAAACTTTACACTATTTATTCTGTTCTCTTTATTCTTCATCGGGTTAAAACCCATAAAATATAAATTTCTTCTCCAACCTCTCCCCGGATTAAAATCCGGTGCTACAATATGAATCGTTCCTTCGGAACTTTAAATCTATATTCTTTATTCTATTCTCTATTTTCTTGCCTTTTGCTTCTAACTACTCTTTCTTAGCGCTATGCAAACCACACTCTTTATGACTTGATTCCCACCACCATCTTCCGGCTCTGATATCTTCTCCCGGGAAAATTGCTCTGGTACAAGGTGCGCATCCAATACTTATGAAACCTTGTTTGTGCAATGCATTTTGAGGTACATTATTTTCCGAAAGATACGTTTCAACTTCTTCTAAAGTCCACTTTAGAAGTGGATTGAATTTGATAATTTCGAAGTTTCCATCGTATTCAAACAAATGTAGGTCTTGTCTGTTTTCTGATTGTTCGGCTCTTAATCCTGTAATCCAAACTGAATTTCCTGCCAAAGCTTTTCTTAACGGCACTACTTTTCGAATAAAACAGCATTCTTTTCTGTTTTCTACCGAATCATAAAAGCTGTTTGGTCCTTTTGTTTTTAGTAAATTTTCAACCGCCGCAGCTTCTGGAAAATAAACTTCAATAGGTCTTTTGTACTTTTTTAATGTTTTGTGAAAAACGTCGTAAGTTTCCTGAAATAACCTTCCTGTGTCTAAAGTAAAAACGGTAATATCAGTATTACTTTTTGCAATAAAATCAGTAATTACCTGATCTTCCTGACCAAAAGAAGTAGAGAAAATTACTTTTCCCGGATATTCTTCTGCTAAAAAAACTAAGGTTTCATCCAGCGAAAAATCTTTAGTTTTATCTAATAATTCTTGTATAATAATCGCACTCATAATCTCTTTCTCCCTATCTAAAGAATTACAATAATTTAGATAATGTTTTTAAACTCAATAATATAATTAGAATCCCAACCGCAACCATCATTGGTTTTCTTTTAAATTTATTTACCAAATAGGCTGCTAATGGCGCTGCTATAACTCCTCCTAAAATTAATCCTATAATTACCTGCCATCCATGAATTCCGCCAAAAAGCATAAATGTGATACCACTTGCAAACGAAATTGCAAACTCAGCTGCATTTACAGAACCAATTGTATATCTAGGGTTTCTTCCTCTTCCCAGTAAAGTTGACGTCACAATTGGACCCCAGCCGCCACCGCCAACAGAATCCATAAAACCTCCAAAAATAGCCAAAGCGCCTAATTTTTTAGTTTTCTTTTTTACAATGCTTTTTTTCAGTGCTTTTTTAATGATGATAACTGCCAGAATAATCATGTAAACCGCAATAAACGGTTTGATAATATCTCCATTTATAACATCCGACAATAAATAAGCTCCTATTATCGAACCTAAAACTCCTGGAATCAATAAATGTTTTACCAGTTTTTTGTTGATATTCCCAAATCGGTGATGTGAAAGTGCCGATGCTCCGGTTGTAAACATTTCAGATACGTGAACTGCCGTACTGCTTACAACTGGCGGAACTCCATAAGCCAATAAAAATGACGTTGAAGTTGCTCCGTAACCCATTCCTAATGTGCCGTCTACTAATTGAGCAAAAACTCCAATAGCAAAAAACACTAAAAATTCCTGATTAAATCCCTCAATAAAGCTTTCTACAGAAAACTCTGTGTAGTGATTGTAAATCAATGTTGATAATAAACCTACTAATAAAACAACAGGAATTACAACCCAAAGCTTTTCTTTTATTGATGTATCTGACTTAAAGCCAGCACTATTTATTTTTAGTTCTTTCTCCATATCAGCGATTGAATTTGTTTTTAAACCAATTACCCTATCGGGTTAATAGATTACTTTGCAAAAATACTACTTATTTGTAATAATCAAAACAATATTTCGATTTTTTTAAAGCGCTAATTACGCATGCATTACATTCTAAAAGAGATATTTAAAACTTTGGCAGATTAATTTCACAAATAATGCGATTTTAAAAGATATTTAAACAATATAAATGCTTAAAATGTTTGCGTATTAATTAGATATTTTAATCTCTACAATATCTATAGGATAATTATAAAAATGTCGTATTTTAGCGCCAAACTTTTTTTATGGATTTTCAGATTGGTCTTGTAATCGCCGGGTTAGTAGTTGGTTTTATTGTTGGGTTGACAGGTGTTGGAGGTGGTTCTTTAATGACTCCTATTTTATTATATTTTAATATTCCGCCAACAACGGCAGTTGGAACAGATTTACTTTATGCTGCTTTTACTAAAGCCGGAGGCGTATTTGTTCACAATAAAAAGGGAAACATCAACTGGAAAATTACCGGCTGGCTGACACTAGGAAGCGTACCAGCAGCCTTAGTAACTTTATGGATATTAAACAGCATTAAAACAGATATTGAAACCATAAATAGTGTCATTAAATATAGTTTAGGCTGGGCTTTATTGTTTACATCGGTTGCGATTATATTTAAAAATAAAATTTTAAAATATTCTCAGAAACATGCGGGAGATAAATTCCATAGCGAAAGCACTACTCAAAATATGCTTACAATTGGAATTGGAGTTTTATTAGGCGCTACGGTAACTTTAACTTCTATTGGAGCGGGCGCTTTAGGAACTGTGACTTTGTTTTTCCTTTATCCGCTTTTGCCTACACCTCGTTTGGTAGGAACCGAAATTGCGCATGCTGTTCCTTTGACTCTTGTTGCTGGAATTGGACACGCCTCTATGGGAAATTTAGACATAGCGCTTTTAGGGCAATTATTACTTGGGTCGCTTCCAGGAATTTATATTGGGAGTAGTTTGAGCGGAAAAGTACCTGATTTATTCCTAAGAAATGCGATAGCGGTAATGTTGTTTATGGCAGGATATAAACTGATTTTTTAAAGAAATAAAAAAAATGCCCATTTCAGAAATATTGAAATGGGCATTTTTTATTTTAAGTAAATGTTTAAAAAGCAATATCTGCTAAAGAATTACTTTCTAATATTTTCAGTGTATTATCTCTAACTTCGGTCATTAAACGTCTTGCAGCACAAGTCGATTCGTCATCGCAATCGTCGCATTTTTCATAGAAATTATGACTCGCACATGGAAGCAATGCAATTGGCCCTTCGAGAATTCGGTAGACTTTTGCCATGCTGATATCTTTTGGATCTTTTATCAAATAATAACCACCGCCTTTTCCTTTCTTGGCGCCAAGAAATCCGGAATTACGAAGTAATAACAAAATACTTTCCAGAAATTTAATCGAAATATGTTCACTTTTGGCAATTTCGGCAATTTGTACAGGTTCGTTATTTTCTCTCCTGGCTAAATATGTAAGAGCTTTAATTCCGTATTTTGTTTTCTTTGAAAGCACTATTTATAATTTTAGATTTTAGAATGCAGATTTTAGATTTTATCTAAGATAAACAAACTACCTATTTTTCTGAAACAAAAATAAGCTTTTTAAACGAGAAAAATAACAGATTCAATTTTAAATTCTACTAAATCAGTATAGTTTAACTAATTTGGTTCGTTTGCGCCAATTAAATTAAACTCATGAAAGGTTTTTATATTTTCTTCTAATCCTTTTTTATTCACCACATAAGTACCCGAAATCGAATCATGCCAGCCTCTTGAACCGCCTAGAAAAGTTAAGGCATCGAAAGGAATTAAACGGCACAAACTTCTTCTAAAAGCAGTTCCAAAAGTTGGTTTTTCTCCATTCTCATCTACAACAATAGTTCCCGTAATAAACTTACCTATCGATCTTCCAAATAGTCCTTCCAAGACAGTATAATAAACTATAGATATGACTATTACAATAATATTCCAGCCTAAATCTCCTAAATTATCAACCCATAATCCAAGTTCAGTTAACTCAAATAATGCGGTAAGGATACCAATTAAAACTCCAATTGCAATTAAGATGATCGCAAAAAAGATCAAATCGATTATATAATTTAAAAAACGTGCTCCAGTGGAAGCCAATAATGTTTCGTCTAAAACGTAAGTAGAATTGCTCATGATTTGATTGGTTTAATTATGAATAGTTTTGATTCGCTACTAACAAAAATATATTTTTTACTCAAACAATCACCAAAAAGAATGACGATTTTTAACAGTAATAAATTTACAGTCAAAAATCGTCATTATATATTTAGAAAATCTAAAATGATTTAATCAAGCGCTTGTTTTAAATCAGCAATAACATCTTCTACGGTTTCTAAACCTACAGAAACACGAACTAAACCCTGTGTGATACCAACTGCTAATTGATCTGCTTCAGATAATTTGCTGTGCGTTGTAGAAGCCGGATGCGTAACAATTGATCTTGTATCGCCAATATTTGCCGATAACGAACAAAGTTTTATTGAATTCAGGAATTTTCTTCCTGCTTCGATTCCGCCTTTAATTTCAAAAGCAATAATGTTACCGCCTAATTTCATTTGTTTTTTGGCAATTTCATATTGTGGATGCGATTTCAAGAACGGATATTTCACGCTGTTTACATTTGGATGCGCTTCTAAAAATTCCGCTACTTTTAATGCATTTTCGCAATGTTTTTCAACGCGAATTGCCAAAGTCTCTAAACTTTTTGACAAAACCCAAGCATTAAACGGCGATAAAGCCGGACCTGTATTTCTTGAAAACAAATAAATCTGTCTGATTAAATCTTCGCTTCCAACGGTTACACCGCCTAAAACACGTCCTTGTCCGTCGATTAATTTTGTTGCTGAATGCACTACTAAATGAGCTCCAAATTTAATTGGCTGCTGTAAATAAGGCGTTGCAAAACAGTTATCGATAATTAAAATCAGATTGTGTTTTTTAGCGATATCACCCAACAATTGCAAATCAATTACATCTACACCAGGATTTGTTGGCGATTCTGCGTATAATATTTTTGTATTTGGTTTGATGAAACTTTCAATCGTTTCCGGTTTATTGATTTCAAAATACGATGTTTCGATATTCCATTTTGGAAAATAAGTCATAAACAGAGCATGCGTTGAACCAAAAACGCTGCTTGCAGAAACAATGTGATCTCCAGCATTTAATAAAGCTGCAAATGTTGAATAAACTGCCGCCATTCCAGTTGCGAATGCGTAACCAGCTTCAGCTCCTTCCATCTTGCAGATCTTCTCTACAAATTCGGTTGTATTTGGATTGCTGAAACGGCTGTAAATGTTTCTTTCTTTTTCTTCTGTAAAAGAAGCTCTCATATCTTCGGCATCTTCAAAAACAAAGCTTGACGATAGGTACAAAGGCACCGAGTGTTCCAGATATTGAGATCTTTCTAATTGTGTTCTTATGGCTTGTGTTTCAAAACCAAATTCTTCTGTGTTCATTGTGTTGTTTTTTGTTTTGTGTTTTTTGTTTCAGAGTTTCAGGTTTCAAGTTTTTGTATAAACAAAAACAAAACTTAAAATCTTAACTAAAACGAGTATAATCATTTACCAATTCAAGCATTATCTAATTGGCTAATTTCCAAATTATCTAATGCTCAAATTGATTAATTTACTTTTTCTAATTCTTCGTTGTTTAAAACCACTTTGTAGTTTATTGTAGCTGTTGGTTCGATTGTTTTAGAAACAGAGCAGTATTTCTCGAAAGAAAGCTGTGCGGCACGCTGTGCTTTTTCTGAATTAATATCGCCTTCTAAATAAAAAACCACATTTATTTCTTTAAAAGGTGTTGCTTCACCCACTTTTACGCGCTCTCCTTCTACCTCAGCATTAAACGAAGTGATTTCCTGACGCTGTTTCTTTAAGATCGAAATCATATCAATTGCACTGCATCCTGCAACGCCCATTAAAACCAATTCCATTGGACTTGCGCCTAAATCGCTTCCGCCAAATTCAGCTCTGCTGTCAACGTCAACTATATGGCCGCGTTCATTTTTAAGTTTAAAATGAAAAGCGTCATTTACTCTGTTCAAAGTTACTTTCATTGTATTGTTGTTTTTTGTTTTTTTTTTATTCTTGTCATTGCGAGGAACGAAGCAACCTCACTAACAATTACACAAAGCTTGATTTTGCAAATGTGATTGCTTCGTTCCTCGCAAGGACAACTAGACTTTTTATCCTTTATCTGACAATCTCAAAATATCTCCAAAAACTCCTCTTGCTGTTACCGCAGAACCTGCACCAGCTCCTTGAATAACAATTGGACGATCTCCGTAAGATTCTGTGTAAATTTCGAAGAAAGAATCAGAACCTTTTAAACCGCCTAAAGCTGTATCTGAAGGTACCGAAACTAATTTTACTTCTAGATCTCCTTTGTCATTTTGCAAATCACCAGACAATTCGCCAATGTATCTTAATACATGATTTGGTTTTTGGTCTGCTTTTATTTTATCGTAAATTGGGTCGAATTCTTTTAATTTGGTTAAGAAATCGGCAACGTTTCCTTCGCGTAAATGTTCCGGAATTAGGTTTTGAATAGAGATTTCTTCAAACTCATTTTGTAAATCTAATTCTCTTGCCAAAATCAATAATTTTCTTCCCACATCATTTCCGCATAAATCCTCACGCGGGTCTGGTTCTGTATATCCATTATCAATTGCTTCCTGCAGAATTTCGCTGAACGGAGCATCTTTTGCAGAGAAATTATTGAATAAATAGCTTAATGTTCCCGAAAATACTCCTTTTATTTTTGTGATGTTTTCACCAGAAAGATGCAGTAACTTAATCGTATCAATTAAAGGTAATCCCGCACCAACATTGGTTTCGTATAAATAATTCTTTTGATTTTCTGCTAAAGCTTTTCTCAATTCTTTATAGAAACCATAACTTAATGTATTGGCAACTTTATTTGACGAAATTAAATCGAAACTGCTTTCTACAAGCGGAATATAATTTTCTACAAAAGCAGCACTTGCTGTATTATCAATTGCAATTAAATTCTCTAAATGATATTCATTTGCATAAGCGATAATGTCTTTTATTGTGTAAGACTCCCCTTTAGATTCAATATCTGTTTTCCAGTTTGAAGTTACGCCGTTTTTATTTAAAAGCAATTTTTTAGAATTGGCAATCGCAAAAACATTCAGCTTAACATCTTTACGTTTTTCAATTGCAGAAGCCGATTCTAAAATTTGGTTAATCAACGTTCCTCCCACTAATCCGTGACCGAAAATAGCGATGTTGATTTTTTTAGAAACTCCAAAAATCTCTCCGTGAATTACGTTTAAAGCTTTGTTTAGTTCTTCTTTTTTCACAACCAAACTCACGTTTTTACCCGTAACTGTATTGTTGAATAATATTGGAACTATTTTATTTTTAATTAATGCTGTATAAGGTTTATGGAAAGTACTTAAATCCTGACCGATAATTGAAATTACAGACACATTATCTGTTACTGTAATCTGGTTTACATCTTTAGAATAAAAGTCGTTTTCGAACTCTTTTTCTAATTCAACCATTGCAAGCGTTGCTTTATCTTTGGCCACAACCAATCCAATTCCTCTTTCTGAAGAACCTTGAGAAATGATGCTTACGCTGATGTTATGATCGCCCATTACTTTAAAAATTCGGGCATCTACTCCTGATTTCCCAAGTAATCCGCGTCCTTCCAGATTTACCAAAGACACATTTTCTAAAACAGAAAGTGTTTTGATTCCTTCTTTAGCCGAATTTGAAGTGATTAAAGTTCCGTGGTTTTCGTGATTGAATGTATTTAAAATACGAAGCGGAATGTTTTTTTCTAACAACGGAATAATCGTTTTAGCGTGCAGAATTGTTGCTCCAAAATTGGCTAATTCATTCGCTTCATTAAACGACAGGTATTCGATTTTTTTAGCATCGGCTACTAAATCAGGATTTGCCGTGTAGATTCCGTCAACGTGTGTAAAATTTTGAAGTTCTTCGGCATCTAAATAATTAGCAATTAACGAAGCCGTGTAATTACTTCCGTTTCTTCCTAAAGTTGTGGTGTCGTTGTTATTATTTGAACCAATGAAACCAGTAACGATATTTACCGTTTCTCCGTTATGTAATTTGAAATAATTGATTACGTTTTTCTTAGACAATTGTTCTAAAGGCTGTGCGTCTCCAAATTTCGAATCGGTTTTTAATAACTCTCTTGTATCTACAAAATTGGCGGGAATTCCTTTTCCAACTAAAATTGAAGTCAATAATTTAGCCGAAAGCAATTCGCCTTTAGACAAAATCTGATCTTTAATTTTATTGCTGTAATCGCCAATAAGACTTACACCTTCAAAAAGTTTATCTAAAATATTAAATTCTTCAGATAGATCAACTTGAGGAAAATCTGAAATCTGATAGGCTTTAAAGCTTTCTAACAACGGTTTGTAGTTTCCGTTTTTAGCCGCAATTCTTAAAATATCTTCTAATTCATCTGTTGCATTTCCACGGGCAGAAACGACTACGGCAATTTTTTCGCCTTGATTTACTTTATCAGAAATGATCGAAACTACTTTGTTAAGTCCTTCTCCGTTTGATAATGATTTACCTCCAAATTTTAATATTTTCATTTTATTTTGCTATTGTTTCTGCCTTAAAAATATCGGCAAGTAAATGATCTAATTGTTTGTACTCGATTAAAAAAGCGTCATGTCCGTGAACCGAATCTATTTCGCTGTAAAAAACATTGTTTTTAAATTTCTTTAATTCATTGTAAGTTTCCAGATTTTCTTTTGGTGTAAAAAATAAATCTGAATTGATTGCCACGATATGAATCGCTGCGTTTGTTTTGGATATTAAAGCCTCGAAATCCTCGCTATTTCTGGTAATATCTATGGTTTTAAGCAGTTGGTTCATCAATTTATAAGATGCTAATTGATAACGTTTCTGCAGTTTTTTGCCGTGATGCGCCAGCCAGCTTTCAATATTAAAAATCAAAAGATCCTGGTTGATGGTGCGTTGAAATTTTTCTTTGAATGATTCCGGAGAACGGTAACACAGCATAGCGTGAATTCTCGCATCTTCGATTGGTTTAGACGAATTGTTTAAAATTTGTTCCTGCAGATAGCAGTTAGCAATCATCCAGTCAGTCGATTTCCAATCAGTTGCAATAGGAATTAGATTTTCGGTAATGTTGGGTTCCAATGCCAAAATTTCCCAGGCAATACCGCCGCCGACAGAACCGCCAATTATGGCAAATACCTGTTCTATGTTTAAGGCTTTTAATCCTTTGATGAAAATTCTCGCAATGTCTCTGGTTGTAAAATCCTGATAGTTTTCGATTATAAAAGAATCTGTTCCGTTTCCGGGAACATTAAATGCCAGAACCGTATACTTGCCGGTATCTATTGTTTTATCATCTCCAATTAAATCGCTCCACCAGCCGTTTTCGCCGGTAACATCGGCATTTCCTGTCAGGGCATGATTAACCAAAACAATTGGAGCGGTATGCAAAGGAAGACCAGAAAGTGTAAAACTTAACGGTAACGACGGATATAGTGCACCACTTTCGGTGATGAAATCTTGTATTAGGATGGGACTTGGTATATTTTCCAATTTCAAATCTTTTTAATTTTGATTTGTGTGGAAATATTAGAAAGAAAGTCTAGAGTTGAAACTAGAAAAATTCTTGTTGTTATCTTTCCACGTTTGGGCGTGGTAGAATGCAGCACCTTCTTCGATTTAACGAAGGGTTGCTAAGGATTCATCGGGTCTAATCCCTCGTCCTTTCTTTATAACATTTCAATACGTGTTTGAACTTAACGGTGCAAATTAACTACTAATTTCTTAAACTAACAAATTTTATCGAAACTGATTGCTCAATTTCTTAAACATACTTCAATCAGAAACTATTGTACGCAAAAAATTACCGAACAAATTGCCCAGTAAATTTAAGCAGGTTTTTAACCTAATTTATGAGTGCTTTTCAAGTTAGATGAAAAGGGTTTCATTTTCTTTTGAATACATCAAAAACAATAATGAATTTGGTGCTTTTTTCTCCGCTTTTTTATCTGTTTCAGTTATTCCGAAACTTGGGTGGATTAACTCGTTTACTGGCGGGGGATTATTTCTTTCGATTTTGCTTCTGAAAAGTTTTTTTCTTAAGTAGTTAATTGTGCTCATGATGTTTAAGTTTATGTTAGTTATATTTTAATCTTTATTATTTCTTTAATTCTTTGTTATGCAAGCTAAATGGAATAAAAAAACCCTTTTGGGTTTTTAATACCAAAAGGGTTTAAGTTTTTATAGAACTTATATATACTTTTAGTATCAACAGACGCGTACACAAATATGTGCGACATTAAACATCTTGTTCATCTGTAGGGACTTATTCATTTGCGTTTTGACTGTTATTTTAAAAAAATCTTGCATTTAGTTTTTTTTATGAGCTTTTTTGATCTGATTAATTATCTAAAAAGCGTTTAATTATTTTAACAATTAACGGGCTGTTTTTAACATACCTTACTTGCCTTACAAATGTGCGAATATTTTTTCAGATTCGCAAGTTATAAAAGCGCATTTTTTCTTAAAAAACGTTAAAAAACAGTATTTTAACGTTAAAAAACATCTTACAAAATTAAGAATTGAGATAAAGAAAGTTTTGTCTTACAAAAATTTAACTAACTTTTCTGTTTCAATCTATCAAAGAACTACTCGCTAATATCGAAAACACTACAGCCAGACGGCTTCTTTATTTTTTATTTTTTCGGCAACTTTCAAAATATCGGTTATTAAGCCTCTTGAAATTGCCTGCTTGCATGGCGAAGCACTTTGAAGCACAATTGGCGTATTGGCATACGACTGGGTATAAATTTCAAAAATAGAATCGGAACCTTTTAATTGTCCTATTGCCGAAGTTATGGGTTCTGAAACTAATTTTACTTCTAAAGTGTTTTTCTCTACATCAAATTCTCCTATATATCGCAAAACGTGATTGTCTTTTTGAGTTATTTTGGCAATCTTAAAAGATCTGTCTATGGCCTCTTTATTCAGAATTCCGTTTTTCTCTAAATGCTCTTCTCCTATAAGCGAATTGATTTTAATGTCTGAAAACTCAAATTCTTTACCAATTTCACGAGTTAAAATCAACAGTTTTCTTGCGGTATCATTTCCTGATAAATCTTCTTTAAAAGTAGATCGCATTAAGCCGAGCAGGCTGGCATCTTTTAAAACAGCCGAAAATGTATTTTCTTCGGAAGAAAAACGATTAAAGACATAACTGAGGTTATCTGAAAATACGCCTCTAATTTTTGTTATTTTTTCTCCTGAATAATATAAATCTCTTAAAGTCTGTAAAACCGGAAATCCTGTATCAACCGATGTTTCATACAAAAACTCTTTGTCGTATTTCTTAAGATTTTCTCTTAACTGCTTATAAAGGTCTATTGGCAGTGTATTGGCTTTTTTATTTACGGCAACAATATTAAATCCGTTTTCGATTAAGGTATTGTAATGTCCAATTAACTCATCGCTTGCTGTTGCATCAACTGCAATAAGATTTTCGAATTCGTTTTCTTTTGCAAATTCAATAATATCTTCGACTCTAAAAGGAACGGCCAATTCTCTAAAATTGGTTTCCCAAGCATATCCTACGCCTTCTTTCTCGAAAAAAGCTACTGTAGAATTGGTAATGATGGGAAAATGAAAATCGACATTTTTACTTTGCAGAAAAAACTCCTGACTTTCTATAATCTGATTGATTAATGTGCTTCCTATATTTCCTATTCCAAATAGAATAATATTTATTTTAAGCTTTGACATAATTTTAAATTTATGGTGGATTTTTTAATAAAAAATCACCTCTAGCAGAACTCACGCTGCTAAAGGCAATTTTTCAAACAAAAAACAAAAAAACCTAATTCTTATTGATGCTGTATTGCGATTGCGCAACGTTTTCAAAAACCGCTTTCAAATCGGCAATTAAATCTTCAACATCTTCTATTCCAACAGAAAGTCGGACTAAATCTTTCGATACTCCCGTTGACAATTGATCTTCTTCAGACAATTGCTGGTGCGTGGTACTTGCAGGGTGAATGATCAGCGATTTAGTATCGCCAATATTAGCCAGCAGAGAAAACAATTTCGTTTCATCTACCACTTTTTTAGCGGCGTCAAAACCTCCTTTTAATCCAAAAGTGATAATACCACTTTGTCCTTCCGGAAGATATTCTTTGGCTAAATCATAATATTTATTTGATTTTAGACCTGGATAGTTTACCCAGACTACCTCATCTTGTTTCTCTAACCATTCGGCTAAAGCCAAAGCATTTTCACTGTGTTTTTTAATTCTAATTGGCAGCGTTTCTAATCCCTGAATAATCTGGAAAGCATTAAACGGACTCAAAGCCGCTCCAAAATCACGCAATCCTTCGATTCTTGCTTTTGCAATAAAAGCAGCATTTCCTATAGCTTCGTGATATACTAATCCGTGATATCCTGCAGAAGGTTCTGTAAATTCAGGGAATTTTCCGTTAGCCCAGTCAAAACTTCCGGCATCGATAATGGCACCTCCTAACGAAGTTCCGTTTCCGGCAATATATTTTGTCAGTGAATGAATTACAATATCGGCACCATATTTAATTGGGTTTAATAAATAAGGTGTCGCAACTGTATTATCTACTATAAAAGGCACTTTGAATGCTTTGGCCTGCGCCGAAATTCCTTTTAGGTCTAAAACATCTAATTTTGGATTTCCTAAAGATTCTACAAAGAAAGCTCTTGTATTTTCTTTTGCAGCTTTGGTAAAATTTTCAGGATTTGAAGGATCTACAAATGTTGTTGTAATTCCTAAACGCGGTAATGTTACATTTAAAAGGTTATAAGTTCCTCCGTACAAACTATTTGATGCTACAATATGATCTCCGGCTCTTAACAAAGTCAATAAAGTCGTTGAAATTGCCGATGCTCCAGATGCTGTAACTACTGCTCCAATACCACCTTCGAGCGCTGCAAGCCGTTGTTCTAAAACATCGTTTGTTGGATTATTTAATCTCGTGTAAATAAATCCTGCTTCGGCAAGACCAAATAAATTAGCGGCATGATCTGCGTTATTAAAAACATATGATGATGTTTGATAAATTGGCACTGCTCTTGTTCCAGAGTTTTTAGTTACGTCGTGTCCTGCGTGTAATGCGTTTGTTGCAAATTTGTGTGTACTCATGATTTCTTAGTTTTTTAGGTATTGTTAATACTTATATATATTGTTAATTGATTTTTGAAATTTTAATTTAGATTTAGGCTAAAAAATCTTCGCCTTCTTCTTCAAGATCATACATTTGAAATAGTAATGATTTCTGAGCTTTGATATTCTGCTCTGTATTTATCCTTATTACTTCTCTTGTTGTTTCTTCTGATATATTGTTATTTTTTTGAGAATCGTTTCTCAATAAATATTCTACCGCTATTGAATTTAGTGTTTTCATGATGTTTAATTTAAAGTGTTGAAATGAAAAAAGCCCTTTCGGATGGCGACCAAAAGGGCTTATAGTGTAACTATAACAAAGATTGTATCTTTTACTTTTGGCAACAGCAAGGTTGGATGCACATTTGCATCATACTACAACACATCATATTTTTTCTTGCTATTGTTTTCATTTCTATTTAAAATTTAATTCTTTTTAAACTCGACTAATTTGATAGAGTAAATGTAATATTTATTTATTTAACTGCCAAATAAAATTTTGATATTTAACACTAATTTTTTTATAGGCCCGTAAATAAGGGCTTCCTCTTTAAAAAACAGCCCACTCCCGATAGCTATCGGGATTACGGATTAAACGGATTGACACGGGTTTCTTTTTATTTAATGTATTATAAAAACCATTTACATGGGTTGAAAAAGGTTAGCCACAGATTAAAAAGATTACATTGATTTTAAAAATCAGTGCTAATTCGTTTAATCCTTAAAATCTGTGACCTATTTTTTTTTAGAATTTAAGTTCAATCCCGATACTATCAGTATAAAAAATCACATTGATGCAAAAAAAATCAGTGCCAATCCGTTTAATCTGTATAATCTGCGGCCTATCTTTTTTAGAATTTAAAACTTAAACGCGCGAAACCAAATCTTCCGTTTAATCCAAATTGCGATACTGCTCTTGAATAGGCAAACTGATTTGCATTTGTTAAGTCTGTACTTGGTGCCGGAGATAAAGTTGGAGTTGTATTTGTAAATGCCGGAGTCGAAGGATTATTTCTGTCCGGATAAACATCTCCTATATTATTAAATCCAATTGTGGCTCTAAAATGTTCGTTTATTTGATATCCTAAAGATAAATCGGTTACTAATTTTGCGCTGTATTCCGGATGTTCGTAAACAGAAGCGTATCCATCTAAATTAACATCTGTAGCTCCAGGATCTGTAACTTTTCCGAAATAACTATTTCTTAAATAAATGTCTAATTTCTTGATGCTGAAAGTAGTCATTAAATTGGCTTTCAATTTAGGGATTGCTTCTTCTAAATAAATACGGCTTGACTCCGGAAAGAATGAATATTTAAAAGGATCTCCTCCTGCATCAATAATAGATTGCGGTACATGCAAATCTCCTACTCTTTTTGTTTCGTTATAGCTTAATGCCAAATCGTTTCTGATCACGAAATCCTGAATTACATCATATTTTTGAGAAATTACCACATCGATTCCTTTTGTTTCTGAGTCAATTCCGTTTGTCCAGAACGATGCTCTTTCTACACCTTTTAAGTCAAATGCCTGCTGAAACAATGTCAAGGCGTCTTTTTGTGTCTGCGACGTTGCTGCATTTATCTGCGCATCTGTTGGTCTTGCGTATTGTCCTGATAAAACAATTCTGTCGTTGATTCTTGTAAAATAAGCATCTGTTGCAATTGTAATATTTGCTTCCGGAATTTTAAATGTAAATCCTGTACTGATGCTTTTTGATTTTTCTGGTCTTAAATTTTCTACCCCAATACTTTTTGCTGCCTGAGAATCATTTGTAAAATAACCTACCTGATATGGTGATCCATTTATAAACTGAGTTGAACTTGATTCAAAATATTTTTGTTGTAATGATGGCGCTCTAAATCCTGTTTGCCCAGAGATTCTCCAATTGATATTGTCTGTCAATTTTAAAAGAGAAGCTAATTTAAAGGTAACTGTGCTTCCAAAATCTGAATAGTTTTCATAACGAGCAGCTCCATTTATCAGCCAGTTTTCGGTTGCATTTAATTCTAAGTCGATATATGCTGCGCCGCTTTTTCTGTCTTTTTCTTTAGCATCTGAAGGCTGGAAACCTGAAAATCCCTGCGCTCCTGCTCCACGTTTGTTTCCAAAGAAATCAGTTACAATTAATGGTGAAGTACTTGGCAGAATTCCCGAAACCAAAGCTCCGTTTACATCATATAATCCGTATGAAGCTTCTTCTCCTGCTTTAATCTGATAATTTTCGTATCTAAATTCTCCTCCAAAAGCAACGTTTAAACCAGACAGAAAATCAAATTTTCGGCTGAAATCTAAATTGGTTGTGCTTTGTAAAAACGAAACTTTACCAGCATCAAAACTAGACGCCGAATTTGTTCCAAGGGTTGCATTAATCGTATTGTTTACATCGTATTGAAAAGAGTTTGTTCCAAGATTTGTACTTAAATCGGTATCAAAACCTAATACATTTGTGGTAACTCCAAGTGCTGCCGAAGCATCTAATATAGACGATTCTATTTCTGGTAAAAATCCGTTTTGATATACCTGAGTAAAAGTTCCTGAACCATTAGGAAGCCTGTTGAATGCATACGATTTACCATTTCTATACGATAATCCTCCAAATGAGTACAATGAAGTCGTTTCTGTTAATGGATATTTTGCATTATAATACGCTTGTCCAGAAGCTAGTTCTGACTGACCAACACTCATATTATAGTCACTTCTCTCTTGTCCTCTATAGGCTAATTCGTTATTTGTTACATCAAAATTAAGCGCTGTCTGCATTTGTGCAATTGTTGTTGCAGATGAGATGGCATTTTGCTGTGCCGTTGTAAAATAATTAACCTGTGGCGCATATTGCTTTAAAGAGTTAAGGATTTGTGCCGAGTTTGTAGTCGTATTAATATTACTGAACAATGAATTTATGGCAACTCCGTTTTGGGCTGCTCTGTTTTCTACCGCATTGTATGCATTAAAAACACCATTGTTTCTAATTCCGGCTCTGCTTGTTGCTTGTCTTGTAACGGCTGTTCCGGTAACGTTTAAGAAACTTCCCGGTTTACCTAATGAAGTTCCGTAGTTTAAATCGACTTGTACGGTTTGTCCATCGGCTCCGCCTTTAAAATTGTTAGATCCTGATGACAAATTGGTTCCGTACTGAATTCCTCCTGAAAGGTATTTTGCGTCTTTTTTCAATACAATATTAATAACTCCCGCAATTGCGTCTGAACCGTATTGTGCAGCAGCACCGTCTCTTAAAACTTCGATTCTTTCGATTGCAAAAGATGGAATCGCATTTAAGTCCGTTCCAACAGATCCTCTTCCCGGCGATCCGTTTATGTTTACTAATGCACTTGTATGCCTTCTTTTTCCGTTTACCAGAATCAAAACCTGATCTGGTCCTAATCCTCTTAATTGTGCTGGATCAACGTGATCTGTTGCATCTGCTGTAGATGTTGCGTTACTTGTAAAAGAAGGTGCAACATAATTTAAAATTTGAGTCACACTCGTTTGCGGTGCTCCTTTTGTAATATCGGCAATATTAAAAACATCAACCGGAACCGGTACTTCTGTTTTTACTCTATTCTTACTTCTAGATCCAATAATTGTAACTTCTGATAATTCATTATTTTTTAGACTATCCTGCTCTTTTTTATTTTCCTGAGCATAAACACCTGAAAATGTGAGCAGGCCTAAAACAATTAGTACATTTTTTTTCATTGCTTTTAAGTGATTAATTAGTGGTTTTTGGCTTAAAGAATATTTATAGTTTATTTCATTTTGAACAAAAAAAAACCTCTGCTTTTCGCAGAGGTCCTTTTGTATTTTTATAAAAAATTACAATAGCGTCTCTGCGGATAACTCCGGCATCTTACAAGACATCATATTGCAAACTGTAAATTTCATTTTTCTTTTAATTTTCTTGGGGCAAATGTGCGAACTATTTTTTAATCGACCAAACAAAAGCTAAAATATTTTCTATTACCCTATCAAACTAATATACTTCTGTTAAATTTCTGTTGTAAAAAATAAAAAAAGTTGAACTTTGATTTGCAAATCAAAATGGTTTTATACCTTTGCACGCGAATACAGAGGAAAAATTTGAACTGATTGCAACCTCTTCATAATGAAATGGTTCGTTATGGATGCCGAAAGCTATATTTTGGTAGTAAAAAATGCTAAAGCAGGAATACTCCTTTAGCACTTTCAGCAATTACTTTTCCTCGCTTAATGTTAATTTAATAAATTATTATGGCTTATTTATTTACGTCAGAATCTGTTAGTGAAGGGCATCCAGACAAAGTTGCAGATCAAATTTCGGATGCTTTAATTGATAACTTTCTGGCATTTGATGCTGATTCAAAAGTAGCTTGCGAAACATTAGTTACTACTGGTCAGGTTATTTTAGCAGGTGAGGTAAAATCAAATACTTATCTAGATGTACAACAAATTGCACGTGAGGTAATCCGTAAAATTGGATATACTAAAAGTGAATATATGTTTGAAGCGAATTCTTGTGGAATTCTTTCGGCAATTCACGAGCAGTCTGCAGACATTAACCAAGGTGTTGACAGAGCTAAGCCAGAAGAGCAAGGTGCTGGAGATCAAGGAATGATGTTTGGTTACGCTACAAACGAAACTGAAAACTTCATGCCATTGGCGCTTGATTTATCTCATAAATTATTACAAGAGTTAGCTATTTTAAGACGCGAAAACGCAGCAATCACGTATTTACGTCCAGATGCTA
This sequence comes from Flavobacterium sp. GW821-FHT12A05, assembly GCF_058807735.1. NCBI lineage: Bacteria > Pseudomonadati > Bacteroidota > Flavobacteriia > Flavobacteriales > Flavobacteriaceae > Flavobacterium > Flavobacterium sp. GW821-FHT12A05. Next base: position 650,134 of record NZ_JBXAQY010000002.1, read on the forward strand.
AATCTCAGGTAACTTTAGAATACAGCGACGATAACAAACCAACTCGTATTGATGCAATTGTTATCTCAACTCAACACGATGATTTTGATGAAGAAGCGACAATGCTTGCTAAAATCAAAAAAGATATTATCGAAATCCTGATTCCAAGAATTATCGCTAAAAATCCAGAGCACGCTCACTTATTTAACGATAAAATCAATTACCATATTAACCCAACAGGAAAATTCGTTATTGGAGGACCTCACGGAGATACTGGTTTAACTGGAAGAAAAATTATCGTAGATACTTACGGTGGAAAAGGTGCTCACGGTGGTGGTGCATTCTCTGGAAAAGATCCAAGTAAGGTAGATAGAAGTGCTGCTTATGCTACACGTCATATCGCTAAAAACTTAGTTGCTGCTGGTGTTGCTGACGAAATCTTAGTTCAGGTTTCTTACGCAATTGGAGTTGCTGAGCCAATGGGAATTTTCATTGAAACTTACGGAACTTCTAAAGTAAACTTAACTAACGGTGAAATCGCTAAAAAAGTAGAAGCTATTTTTGATATGCGTCCTTACTTTATTGAGCAAAGATTAAAATTAAGAAACCCTATTTACAGCGAAACTGCTGCTTACGGACACATGGGACGTAAACCAGAAACGGTTACTAAAACTTTCTCTGCTCCTGGAGGAAACGAAAAAACGGTTACTGTTGAATTGTTTACATGGGAAAAACTTGATTTTGTTGACCAGGTAAAAACTGCATTTGGATTATAATTTTAAAATCTAAATTCAATATACAAGAAAGGCTGTCTAAAAATAGACAGCCTTTTTATTTGGCGTAATTTGAGTTTTCTGCTTTATTATTTTATTTGCTTATCCTTTACATTTTACCTTACTTTATGCAAAATAACTGACTAAAATATGAGCAGACTTCCTTCGTTACAAAGCGTGCTAAAGGCAGCACAGAAAACCATTCTGAGATTTCCTTTAGAAACTATTACAGCAATTTGCGGTACTATCTTCGCTATTTTAAATATTAGACAAGATTATACAAATTATAGCGAATTCTATTTAAAGGCCATCATGAGTTGTTCATTGTGCTTGGTATGGTTTTTCTCGGCAAGTTTGTTTTTTGGGGCAAAACAAAAAAACAATATCATACGATTTGCAGTCAGCTTAGTATTTAGTGTACCATTAATTGCTTTTGTATTTAATTTTGGAGAAAGAGTATCAGATGTCGAAACACAGCAGTTTTTTGTACTCAACCTTGCTTTGCATTTACTTGTTTCTTTCGCTGGTTTTATTCCTAGAGAATACAATCAGGAAGAGTTTTGGGAGTTTAACAAACAGCTTTTTTTACGAATTCTTACTTCAGGTTTATACAGCGTTGTTCTTTATGCTGGATTAGCTTTAGCATTTTTAGCTGTTGATCAATTGTTTAAAGTAGAATTTGACAGCAAAATCTACGGATATCTGTTTTTCGTTATCGCAGGAATTTTTAATACTATTTTCTTTTTAAACGGCGTTCCTGAAACCAATAATAAAGAATTCCCGCTTCAATTAGTTTACCCAAAAGGACTTAAAAATTTCACTCAATTTGTTTTATTACCTTTAATAAGTATTTATTTGGTAATCTTAATATGTTATGAAGCTAAGATCCTTATTACGCTTTCACTGCCTGTAGGCTGGGTTTCGTATTTGGTTTTGGCTTTTGCTATTGTCGGAATTCTTTCTTTTTTACTGGTTCATCCTATTGCAAATGAAAATGGTAATTTATGGATGCGAACATTCAACCGCTGGTTTTATTTCTTATTAATTCCGCTTTTAGCGTTGTTGTTTTGGGCCATTCTATACCGAATTAATCTTTATGGATTTACGCATGAACGCTATTATGTTCTCTTATTATCAATCTGGCTTGCGGTTGTTGTAGGGTATTTTCTAATTTCAAAACATCCAAAAATAAAATTCATTCCTATAAGTATGTGTTTGGCGGGATTATTCTCGATTGTGGGGCCGCAAAGTGCTGATTCTGTTTCAAAATACAGTCAGTTATCGCGATTCGAAAGCCTGTTGCAAAAAGCAGACGGCAAAAAACTAACTTTTGAACAAGAGAAGGAATTAAGCAGTGTTGTATTCTTTCTAAAGAGAAATTACAATTTTGAAGTTTTGGTTACGTACGCGCCTAAAAAATTAGAGCCATTATACAAAAAAGATAAAGATCCCGGACCAAGTGAGATTGTAGCAAGCTTAGGTTTTGAGTATCGATCTGAATATGAACAAAAGGCAAAAGAGAATGATTCTTTTAGTTATTATTTTTATGAAAGCAACAATAATGCAGTTACTAACATTCATGGTTACGATTTCACGTTTGATTTAAGTAAAAACAGTTCATTTGAATGCAGTAAATGCATTACTATAAACAATACAACGTATACGATTAAATCAAAAACCACAGATTATGGTCAGGAACTACAAATTAATCAAGATATAATGCCGCTTAAAATAAACGATTTTATCAATTCAAATCCTGACTTTAAAAACGATTATGAATCAAATAAGAAAATTGAACAAAGAATAGAGAATTCTAAATACATCATTTTAATTCATTATCTAAGTGCTAATGGCAAGATTAAAAACAATAAAAAAGTCCCAATAAATTACCAGATAAAAGTAATGGCAGGCATTAAAAAATAGAAAAAAGAAAACCCGACAAAATTTAAAATCTTGTCGGGTTTTTATTTTTATTCTAGTCGTTTAACTTTAGTAAGTTCCGTTTTGCATCTTCCCTAACGTTTCTTTTATTTCATTTGCAGTTTCTTCTTCTCCAACAGCAGTTATATATTTCACGGCTAAAGTCTGTGTTGCAATAGCTTTATCTTTTTGTCCGTCTTTGTAGTATAACTGCGCCAGCGTGTCTAAATAATACGGGTTATTTTTTGTTACAACCAAACTGTACTCAGACCATTTTATGGCATCTTTAATAAAGTTAGAATTTGCCGGTTTTAAAACTGCAGTCCAGGCTGCATTGTTACAAAGATTAGAATGATATTCTTTAAAAGAATTCCATCCGTCATAAGAATAGCTGGAACTCGAATCTAAAGTAGAAAAAATAGCGTCTAATTTTTCAATTGGACTTGCCGATGCTAAATTAGAATCAAAGTAGGTGCTAAATTCTCTTAGGTAAGTGGTGTTCGAACCGTCTTTATCTTCTGTTTGGCCTAAATAGTCAAAATAGTTTCTGTACGATTCAAAGTTTCCTTTCCCTGCTGCAATGATCTTTTTATACGTCGAATTGATTTTGTCTTTGTTCATCTGCCCCGAAACTCCATCTTGAGAAGCGTATATGTTTAGCTGAAATGCATTCGAGATTTCAGCAATGGCATTTCCAACATTATGGATTTCTCCTTCTTTACTATTAAAAGCGGTACGATTGTTCTCGATTTCATCAGAATGTTTTAATAAATAATCGATTGCTAAGAAATCTGTATCGTTTAGAATTCGATCTTCATTAAAAAGCTGTTTTGAAAAACCTTGATTTTTAATTTCTTTTACAATAGTTTCTACCAAATACATATCTGGTTTTGTATCTTTTTGATGTGCTTCTATTAGTTTTTTCCAGCTTTGCGCAACTTCTTTTCTGTCTAAATTCGATTTTGTAATTATAAATTCAGTTGGATTTGTTTCGTCAACCACAAATTCTGAATCGTAATCGTATGATGTTTCTAATAAAGCCGCTTTATTGAAGGTTTTAATCAAATCAGCATCCGAAGCTTTTTTGTTTTTTAAAGTTTTATCGATAGAAACAAAGGCATCGGCACGCAAGAGTTTTCGGTAAAAATCTCCGTAATAACTAAACTGATACTGTTTGTCTGATAGGTTAGATTTTGCCGAAGCTAATACATCGCCATTTCCGTTTACCACAAATACAGCCGGGTCGTTTGTAATTTTATTGTTTTTCAGCCATTTTTTATCATCGGCTCCAGCCAAATAATAATTAAAAACATCGTACAACGGATTGTATTTATCATACATATTGTATCCTATTTGTATTTCCTGATCTTTAATAAAAGTATTAAATTCTTCTTTTGCCGATGCATTTTTAGTATCAACAAGCGTTACCAAAAATTTATTATTTGCTTCTTTTGTTGCTGCAATAGCACTTTTGATGCTTTTTTCTACTTTAAATTTAAAATCATATTTTGTATAACTTGTGGTATCAAGGGCATAACCAGCAACGGCAGTAGTGTCAACAGCGACTGCAGTTCCAAAATCGTCATCTAATAAAGTATTTTGCTTTCCGGGATAGGTCCAATTGGTTATGGTTTGATTTTCTATCGGCACCACTTTTGGCACTTTTACCGGCTGTGGTGTTTTTTCGTTTACAAACACCAGCGGATTTTTTCCTGATTGTTCAGAGATTTTTAACTCGTTTGTTTTTCTATCATAAAAACCTGCAATTTTCATATCGTTTATCAATTCTAACTGATAGTCAATTGCTATTTCCGAAACGTCTTTTGGCAATGCATATTTACTTACATCGCTTTGTCCGTTATAATCTTCGTAAACCAGATATAGAAAATCTGTTTTATCGATATCAAATTCTAAATCTGTTTTGGCCCATTCCGGATCTACTTTCGTTTTAATATCCGAAACTCTTTGGTATTGAACCGCTTCAGCTCCTTTTTGAGTTCCTATATAAAATGAATAATACGAAGGGTCTAGAAATTTAATTTTGATTTTTTTTGCTTTTTTATCATTTGTGTAAGCAATATCAAATCTGTTTTGTGTTTTGGCTTTTTTAGAAAAAACCAGCGAATCGCCTTTTATTTCGTAATCTCCGGAATAAAAAACCAATTCGTATTTATTATCATCTAATAAATTTAATTTTATTTTTTCGCCTTTGTTTGTAGATAAATAAGTTCCTTTTTCGATACCATTTGTTTGAGCGAAGGAAACAGACATTCCGGCAAACAAGAGTGAAAAACTCCAAATAAAATTACGCATGATTATTGTTTTTGTTGTTATTAGTCGAACACAAAGATATTTGATTCTGCATTAAACAAATCACAAAAAGCTATAATATTGCAATTAAAATACTACAAATTGTATTTCATAGAAAATATGATGTAACGAGGCTGTACAGTGTATTGAGACACTCTTGTAGAGAACTGCGAGAAACTGTCGTCGTTAAGATAAGTCGTATTTAATAAATTGGTTGCGGAAACTTTGTATTCCCATTTGCTGTTTTTCTTCTGATAAATTAAACTGGCACTTAAAAAATCATATTCGTTATCAACGGTTTTGTTTCCGTTATAATAATGGTAGAATTCATATTCTGAAACAAAAGAAAAACTGTCTAAAAAGTAATAATCTAATCTGGCAAAAGGCTTATCTGTATAAAAAGTTGAACCGCTGTATTTGTTCACCAAAAGATTATAACCAAATTCAATATTAGGGAGGTTTTTATAATTTGTTGATGCTTTTATGGTATAACTCTGCACAAAACTTTCGGTTGTTGACAATTTTTCATTTTGAATATTGTTGAATTTTGACCAATTGAAACTTGCATTTACAGAGGCTTTATAATTCTTTAAAAAAGAACGTCCGTAATTTCCCATTCCTGAAAAAGTTTCATCGGCTAAATTTGAATTATAAGGCGTTGAAGATTGGTTAATTCCATCAAAATCAGCTGCTGTTTTAATCGCATCTACTTTTTTAGTATAGGTTGCATTGGCAAAAATATTCTCAAAATTGAACATATTGTATTTAAAATAACGAAGCGTATGAACTTGCGAAGTAGCATTTTCTAAAGTTCTATTACCACGAAACAAACTGCTGTAATCTGATAAAACATAACCCGTCGCTAATTGATTAATATCGGTAAAATCGTTTGTTAAGGAGAAATTATACGTCAGCGTTTCTGATTTTTTAATTTGATATAAAGCGAAAAAATCCGGCAGTATTTTGGTGAAGTTTTGAGAGAAACTGGTTCCTTCCTGCGTATTTGTCATTTTATATGAATGGACGCTTACTCCAGGTGTCAGCGTAAATTTTCCTGTTAGGATTTTATAATAAAAGGCTGCAAAAGCATCATTAAAACTATAATCTACGTCATTATTATTTTTAGGATCATTGAGATCATTTCTATCTCCGTTATCTAAAATTTGAAATATATGAGAGTTGAAATTTTGATACGAATAAGTATTTCCCACCGTAATATTGATGTTGCTTTTTGGCGTTACCATATAGTAGTAATCCAGTTTTGCGTCGAGTTTATTGGTTTTTACAAAACGATTTTGGTTTAAGTCATTTCTATTCTGTCCGGCAGTATAACCCGCCAAGTCAAAAGGCTGTGTGCGTAAATTGGCATTATAAAAAGGATTTTCGTCCTGATATAAATGCTGCATTTCAAAAGCAAAAATATTCTTCTCGCTTTGTGTGTAATACAAACTCAGGTTTTGATTTATGGATGTTGGATCTTGTTTCTTATCGGTTAGAATAGTCTCAATTCCCGAAACATCATTCACGACAGATTCACGCAGTAAATCTGTATTTTCTTCTTGTTTAGATAATTTGGTCAGGATATCATAATCAAACTGAAATTTATCATTTGGCTTATAAGTAGAACTTAATTTAAAAAGTCCTAAATTATTTTTTTGATGTGTTTCTTCATCCCGTTTTTGCTGATCTCCAGATTCTAAAATCGTGGTCTGCGATTTGGTTTCTAAATCGGTTTTTGAAGTCGAAAGAATTCCAAAACCACTTATATTCCATGTTTTTGTTGGAGAATAAGAAAAGTTTGTTGCGCCAAATTTGGTTTCAATTTCTTTAGCCCGATTGTTTCTTAAAACCGAAATTCCTAAGTCATTAGATGAAACATTAAAATTGCTGCCACCCTTTTTCATCATATTTTTAAATCCGCCCATAAACTTAAAATAATCCTGAGCCGTAAGAGGTAATTCGCCAATATTATTAAAATTGGTAATTAAATTAATACTGTATTTAGGGCTGTAGTAAAATACTTTTGGGTTAATAATATAACGGCTGTCCAGCTCTGCAACCCCAATTCCGGCGGTTACATCTCCAAACCAAAAGTTCTTTTTACCTTCTTTCAGTTTAATATTCATAGCCACATTGTCCTGATCGTTTTCAAGACCTTTTAAGGCACTTACTTCATTGTAATTTCTTAAAACCTGAACTTTATCAATCGCATCTGCAGGGATATTTTTAACGCCGAGTTTGGTATCACCGTCAAAAAAATCCTTTCCTTCGACCATTAATTTGGTTACTTTTTTTCCTTCAACTTCAATTTCACCATCGGCATTTACCTCAACTCCCGGCAGTTTTTTCAAAACATCTTCGAGTTTTTTTTCGGTTCCTGATTTGAAAGAATCGGCATTGTAAACAATCGTATCTCCTTTGATTGAAACGGGCATTTCGCGAACAATTTCAACACCTTCGAGTTCTATTCCGGCGCCGTCTAAAACAATATTCTGAACCATATTTTCAGTTTTTGTCGCAACGGCAATTTCTTTAGATTTCATTCCTAAGTAACTTACTTTAACCGTATAAGAAGTATTGGGTTTTAAAGTAAGCTGAAACTTTCCTTTATCGTTGGTTATCCCATAAGAATCCATGGCTTTTGTGGCGTTATTAACCGCCATAATATTGGCCATTTCTAACGGATTTTTTTTCTCATCCTGAATAAATCCATCAAAACGAACACTTTGAGAAAAGCATATAGAAGTAAACAGTAAGGCAAATATAAAAAGTGTCTTATTCATTATCAGAATATTGGAAGTTGGATTTTGGGATTTAGATTTTGGGATTTGAGATTTGGAATTTGGAATTTGCCGTTTTACAAATTTTATCTCCCCATTGGCATTGCCGGCACGCTTGCACGTCCGCGGTTCATTTCTCTAAATTCTTCCATTTTTTTAATTACCGTTTCGTCATATTCTTTTTGGCTGACTACTTTTCCTTTTTTAGATGGTTTTATCTCGACTTTATCTTTTGCATTTAAAACAATTTTAGAGCATAAAATCGTTGTTTTTCCATCGTTTACTTCCAAAATTAAACCAGGAAGTCCCCAATAGTTTTCCGGTCCCTGATTAACCGGGATTTCCGGTGTATACCAAGCGATAACGATAATTTCTTTTGGTATCTCGAAGTTGTCTTCAAAATTGGTTTTAGTTTCTCCCGAAGTCTTTTTTACTTCGTCTTTTTTAGCGTCGTTATTTTTTGGTCTAAAGTTTCTAAAATCTGTTTTACTCGCTTCTTTTACCACCGTCGCTTTAAAACAATTATAACCGCCAATTTGTTTGGTTTCCTGTTCCAGTTTCCAGTTTAATTTTGGCAGAGAATCTACAACCAGAAATTCTTTTCCCATAAACTCCTTGTCAACGGTATACGACTTTGTTTTTACATCTTTATAAAAAGTGCCGCCACCACCCATAAACGAGTTCATCATAACTCGCATGCCTCCGCCCTGCTGTCCTGGACTTTCGAGTTTTTCTTCTTCTTTATAAATAGAAGCTGTTTTATCAAAATTTAATATAAACGTTTTTTCCAGCATCTTTTTCATGCGGTCTTCCATCGTTTTTTGCATTTCCGGTGTTATATCGCGATTTCCGGCTCTCATTCCTTCAAATTTAGGAGCCTGGGTTTTAGATTCGTAAACAGCCATTCCCTGAAAATCTTTTTGCGCCTGAACCTGACTGAAAGCAAGTAGTAAAAATAAGTATGATAGTTTTTTCATGTGTTTTTCTTTTTGTGGTAAAGTCTTGTAAAACTTACACTCAAATTTATTATTAATTTTAAGATCCTGAAAGTTAAATATATCAATACCAAAATGGAATCGACAAAATCGGGTATTTGTAAGACTACCTGAGTTTGAAAAGGTTTAAACGCAAAAATGAGCCAAAACTGTAATTTTAAGGTTTTCTTTGATACAGTTTTCGTACTTTGGCTTTTCGAAATTATAACATTATGAGCAAAACACAGCGCCAAATTTTCTTACTGCTATTTATTGCGTGCTCGTTTTCGACTTTTTTTGGGCAAAGCCAAAGAATAACTGCTTCGGTAATTTCAAAATTTAAAACAGATGCCGATCAATTTATTGGTTACGATTCGTTTGGCTATTTGTATCAGATACGAAACAATGTTTTCAGCAAAATCAAAGGAAACGAAATATTCGAATATAAAAATGTTTCTTTAGGGAATATTACAAAAGCTGATATCCAGAATCCGCTAAAAATTGTATTATTCTATGAAGATTTTAACAGCGTTGTTTTATTAGACAATCAGCTGAATAAAATGACCGAGATTAATTTTTCGCAAAACACAATTCCTATAGTTGTCAGCGCAATTGGAATGTCGACTCAAAACCAGCTTTGGATTTTTAATACTTTAAATCAGCAGATAGGACTGTTTGATTATTTAAAAAATGAATACAAAACGGTTTCAATTCCGTTAACCGAAGGTATAAAATATTACCAAACAGACTTTAATAGTTTCTTTTGGATTGATAAAAAAAACAACTGGTTTTCGTGCGATATTTTCGGAAAAATTTCGAGCCTGGGAGCTGTTCCAGATTTTGATAAAATCGAAATAATCAGCAGTCAAAAATACATTTTAAGCAAAGCTAATTTGTTGTTTTTGAGAGATATTAGCAAAGCAGATGTTAACTCAGGTTCTGAAATTGAAATTTTAGAAAAAACGTTTGACAAATTCTATTACAAAGACCAAATTTTATCTATTTTTACAACAAAACAAATTGTAAATTATAAAATCGTAATACCGTAATGCACATAGCAATAGCAGGAAACATAGGCGCAGGAAAAACCACATTAACTAAATTATTAGCTAAACATTTTAAATGGGAGCCTCACTATGAAGATGTAGTTGATAATCCGTACTTAGACGATTTCTATCACCAAATGGAACGCTGGTCTTTTAATTTACAAATTTATTTCCTGAACAGTCGTTTCCGCCAGGTTTTACAAATTCGCGAAAGCGGTAAAAAAATCATTCAGGACAGAACGATTTATGAAGATGCTCATATTTTTGCTCCCAATTTGTATTCGATGGGATTGATGACAAGCCGTGATTTTGAAAACTACACGTCTTTATTCGAACTAATGGAATCGTTGGTAAAAGCACCGGATTTATTGATTTATTTAAGAAGTTCTATCCCTAATTTAGTGGGACAAATTCATAAACGCGGACGCGAATACGAAAACTCCATTTCTATTGATTATTTGAGCCGTTTGAACGAAAGATACGAAGCCTGGATCCAGACTTATACTAAAGGAAAATTATTAATTATAGATGTTGACAACATTAATTTTGTTGATAATCCAGAAGATTTAGGAGACATCATTAATAGAATTGATGCTGAACTAAACGGTTTGTTTTAAAACACTAATTGCACGAATTTACACTAAATAAAAAATGCCTCTAAATAATTTTAGAGGCATTTTTTATTATAAATATTTTCTTACTTTTATAATGCTTTAAAAAACAATTTCCCAATTCGGGAAAAAAATAATTATATTTGTAAAATAATAATGAGAATAATAGCAAAGAAAACGCTGCAAAATTTTTGGGAACGATTTCCCAATTCAAAACAACAACTGTTAGCATGGTATCAGGTTTTTGATAAAAACAATTTTGCGAATTCTAACGTTATAAAATCTTTTTTTGGTACCGCAGATTTTGTTGGCAACAACAAAGTTGTCTTCAATATATGTGGAAATCATTATCGTTTAATAGTTAAAATTAATTATGATACACAAATTGTGTATATCCTTTTTATTGGAACACATAATGAATACGATGACTTAAATGATATTAAAAATTTATAAGATGAATATAAAGCCAATAAAAACAGAACACGACTATAATGTGGCATTAGAAAGAGTCAATTTTCTTTTTGATGCCAAACCGGATACTATTGAAGGAGATGAGCTGGATATTCTAGTTACTCTTATTGAAAAGTATGAACAAATACATTATCCAATTCCTGAACCTGACCCTATTGAGGCTATCAAATTTATGATGGAACAAAACGGATTAACTGATGCTGATTTAGGCATTATTTTAAACAGTCGTTCAAGAGTATCTGAATTGTTTAATCGCAAAAGAGCCTTAACAATAAAACAGATAAGGGTTTTAAATGAAAGACTTCATATTCCTGCTTCAACTCTGATTAAAGAATATGCTTTAAATCTATAAAAAAAATGCCTCTAAATAGTTTAGAGGCATTTTATTTTTAAGGAACTTTGACAAAGTTTTAAACTTTGTCAAAGTTATCTTATTTAGCAGTTGCTGTACTGATTTTGGCTTCGACTTCTTCTTCTGTTCCTTCGTAAACTTCGGTGGTTGTTTTACCATTTTCAGTTTTTGTTACAGTTCCAACGGCTTTGCCATTTTCATTTCGTAAATCAACACGAACTGATGTTTTATCGTATTTAGTTACATCAAAACAATCTGTTTTTTGATATTTTCCGGTTGCATCAAAATGAGCTAAACATTTAGCTGTTTCTTCTTCAGAACAGCCTTTTTCTTTACACATTTTAATACATTCTTCTTTTGTCATTCCAGACATGTCTCCGCATTTAGAAACTCCGGCATGCATTTCTGTTTTAGCACAGCAAGACGCTTTTCCTGCTATATCTGACGAAGAATGTCCTTCACCTAAAATTGGTGCAATTACTAATCCAATCAAACAGGTCAACTTAATTAAGATGTTCATAGAAGGCCCGGATGTATCTTTAAACGGATCTCCAACTGTATCTCCGGTTACGGCCGCTTTATGTGCATCAGAACCTTTATATGTCATTTCGCCATTGATCATCACTCCGGCTTCAAAAGATTTTTTAGCATTGTCCCATGCACCTCCGGCATTGTTTTGGAAAACGGCCCAAAGCACTCCAGAAACGGTAACTCCTGCCATATATCCTCCTAACATTTCAGCAATTAACTGATTGTTGTCTGAGTAAACTAATTTTCCTAAAAGTACAATTGCAATTGGAAAACCAATCGTTAAAATTCCTGGAAGCATCATTTCACGTAAAGCTGCTTTAGTAGAAATCTCAACGCATTTTCCGTATTCCGGTTTTCCGGTTCCTTCCATAATTCCAGGAATTTCCTTAAACTGACGACGTACTTCATAAACCATATCCATGGCCGCTTTTCCAACAGAATTCATCGCTAAAGCAGAGAAAACTACCGGAATCATACCACCCACAAATAACATCGCTAAAACAGGTGCTTTAAAAATATTAATTCCGTCAATTCCTGTAAAGGTCACATAAGCTGCAAATAATGCCAATGAAGTTAAAGCTGCAGAAGCAATTGCAAATCCTTTTCCGGTTGCTGCGGTTGTGTTTCCTACAGAGTCTAAAATATCCGTTCTTGTACGAACTTCTTTTGGTAATTCGCTCATTTCTGCAATTCCTCCGGCATTATCAGAGATTGGCCCGAAAGCATCAATTGCTAATTGCATTGCTGTTGTTGCCATCATTGCCGAAGCTGCCAGCGCCACTCCATAAAATCCTGCCAATGCATACGAAATCCAGATTGCTACGGCAAACAATAATACAGTTGGAAAAGTCGAAATCATTCCGGTTGCTAAACCAGCAATTACGTTTGTTCCTGCTCCTGTAGACGATTTTTGAACAATAGCCATAACTGGTTTTGTTCCTAATCCTGTATAATATTCTGTTACTGATGAAATGGCTCCACCCACAACTAACCCTACCAAAGTGGCATAGAAAACACGCATTGATGAAATCGCTTTTGATCCTTCACCAAAGAAACTCATCTGCATTGTTTCAGGAAGCATATATTGAACTAAAAAGAAACAAGCAACCGCTGTTAAAACAATAGAAACCCAGTTTCCTATATTTAATGCTTTCTGTACTTGTGCTTCTTTTGCATTATCGTCAGAGATTTTTACTAAAAGCGTTCCGATAATCGAGAATATAATTCCGAAACCGGCAATTGCCATTGGCAGCAAAATTGGACCAATACCGCCAAAAGCGTCATTGATACTGCCACCCATATCTTTTATAACATAGTTTCCTAAAACCATGGCTGCCAAAACAGTTGCTACATACGATCCGAATAAATCGGCTCCCATACCGGCAACGTCACCCACGTTATCTCCAACGTTATCTGCAATGGTTGCAGGGTTACGAGGATCATCTTCCGGAATTCCGGCTTCAACTTTACCTACTAAATCAGCACCAACATCGGCTGCTTTTGTGTAAATTCCGCCCCCAACTCTGGCAAACAAAGCAATAGATTCTGCACCAAGTGAAAACCCTGCTAATGTTTCTAAAACAACAGTCATGGTTTCGGTGTCTTTCCAGACTCCGCCAGAAAATAAATTAAAGAAAATTATAAAAAAACCTGTTAAGCCCAATACTGCTAAACCTGCAACGCCTAAACCCATTACGGTTCCGCCTCCAAAAGAGACTTTTAATGCCTGCGGTAAACTTGTACGAGCTGCCTGAGTAGTTCTTACGTTTGTTTTAGTTGCTATTTTCATACCAATATTTCCTGCATAAGCCGAAAATAATGCCCCAAAAATGAATGCAATTACGATTAATAAATGTGTTTTTACGCCCGGAATAAAAGTAATTCCTGCCAAAGCTAAGCTGGCAATAATTACAAAGATGGTTAATAGTTTATATTCGGCTTTTAAGAAAGCTAAGGCTCCTTCATAAATGTAATCTGAAATCTCTTTCATCTTACCATCTCCGGCATCTTGTTTTAAAACCCAACTCCTTTTTATTCCCATGAAAAGTAATCCTAAAACTGCCATGACTATTGGCAGGTAAATCATAAATGAATTCATAATATATTATTGGTTTTGGTTAATATTGAATAAACTAACTAAAACGAATTTAAACAAAAAAGCAATACTCCTAACGGCAGTATTGCTTTTTTTATATCAGAATAGGGTTAAAATTATTTAATACTAAATAATCCAGCCGGTTTATTTTCAATATCATCAAAACGTTTTGTACACTCAGCGATAATTGCATACGCTTCGTTTACGTCGCCCCAGCCTTCTACATCTACTTTTTTGTTTTCAAGATCTTTGTAAACCTGGAAGAAATGTTCGATTTCTTTTACTAAGTGAGGGTTAATATCTGATAAATCTGTTAATGAATTCCAGATTGGATCTGAAACTGGTACACAAATGATTTTTTCGTCTGGTCCTTTATCGTCTGCCATGTGAAAAACACCAATTGGTTTTACTTCCATAACACATCCAGGAAAAGTTGGTTCGTTTACTAAAACCAATACATCAAGAGGGTCGCCGTCAAGAGCTAAAGTTTCTGGAATAAATCCGTAATCTGCCGGGTACATCATTGAAGAGAATAACATTCTGTCGAAACGCATTCTTTTAATTTCAAAATCGTACTCGTATTTATTTCTGCTTCCTCTTGGTATTTCGATTAATACATCGAAAGTTGTTAGTTTGTCTGCGGTCATTTTTGTTTTTATTATATCTATAATTTCGGTTGCAAAAGTAACCAAACAATCCTTTTCTACAATAAAAAACTGCATTAATCTACATACTTTTTCTTTTAAATAACAGACAGTTAATATGTAATTTTCCTGTTTCGTTTATTTAGGTAGTAATGCCACAGTAAATATGTCGCATAAGACCGGTACGGACTCCATTGCTGGGCATGAATTTCCATTTCCTGTTTGTCGTGAATATCGAGTAATTCCTTGATAGTATTTACAACTGCAATATCTCCCAGCGGAATCAAATCAGGCTCCTGAAGACAAAACATCAAATAGATGTCAATAGTCCAGTTTCCTATGCCTTTTAACTTAATAAGCTCTTCGCGGACCTGTACTGCCGATTTTAAAGCTAAACTTTCGACATCTAATTCTTTGTTTAAAATCGCTTCGGATAAAATCTTAATGTATTTTGTTTTTTGACGGCTTACTCCAAGATTTCGATATTCTTCATCTGGTAAAACAGCCATTGTTTCCGGATTACATGTTGTATATCCTTTTATTTTTAAGAATGTGGCTTTCGCCGAATCTATAGAAACCTGCTGCTCGAGAATTAATAATACTAAAGTTTCGAAACCTTGCGGACGTTTAGGAATTGGCGGCAACCCATATTTTTCGATTATTTCGCTAAATATTGGATTTTTATTGGTTAGAAAATCAATGGCTTCTTGCATAAAATCGTTTTAAGTCCATTTCAAAATTAATTAAAAATTGCCGCAATTCTTGCAGCGTTTTTTGCCCACAGATTTTACTGATTATACTGATAAGCACAGATTAAACAATTCTCAATTGAAAAACTATATCTGATTTAATCTGTTAAACCTGTAAAATCCGTGGGCAAAAAAATAAGCATAAAAAAAAGCCACAAAGATTTTAAATCTTTGCGACTCTGTAACTTTGAAGCTTTGCTGCTAAACTATTAAAAGTAGAATCCAAAAGATCCTTTTATAGCAAATTTATGAGCATCTGGCATATCTAAATAGTTTCCTCTCCATGAAAAATCAAGACGGAAAACTTTGAAGATATTTCCAATTCCGGCGTTGTATTCCCAGTATACATTTTCTGGTGCATTATAAGGAAGTCCAGAAGCGTTTATTTCGCGATTAGCTTTAGAAATAGTTCCGTGAACTGCTCTTACCCCTATAAACTCTCTCCAGTTCAACTTTCGCATAAATGGAATTCTGGCAAATAATCTTCCGCCAAAATCATGATTCCATTGTAAAGTGGTATACTGATCGGTTACGAATTCATAGAAATTAAGGTTACTAAAGGTATTTTCAATAGTAAAATAAGTCTGGTTACCCGGAATTACACTCATTAATCCTAACGGAATTGTTCCGAATGTTTTTCCTGTTTCTAAAATAATATTAGATCTTCCTAAAGGTCCAATGATAATGGGCTGTTTATAGAAAATCTGGATTTTTTCGTAAGCAAAATCACTATCTAGAACTCCTTTAAGACCATAACTAAAGTTTACAAAGAAATGACTGAAAGGGCTGTCGACTAAATCTCTTTCTACTCCGTACCCAATAGTTTTACGGTTTGGCATATACTCAAACTGAATATTAGCTTCCGTTTGTTTTACATCACTTTTAACAACACCCATTGGGTTTGCTGCACTTGGCAAAGTAGTATAGTAATCTAAACTAAATGTTTTTGATGCCGACTCTAATGTTCGATAAGAGAAACCTGCCTGAACAATAAAGTTCTTTTTAGGTTCCATTTCGATCGAAACGTTACTCAAATTAATATTGGTTAATTTTCCGTTGCTTCCTGTTGTAAACAAAGCCGAAGACGCAAAACTTCGTCCTAAAATATCGTTTGTTGTGGTTAAACTGGCTCCTATTTGTTCAATATCGCGCCTGTTTCCTCCCGAAATAATAAGTCGGTTTTTCTTGTCAACCATCCATTTTCCAGAAACCCCGTATTTGAATTTATTATCATCAAAACCATAAGCCGTATAAGCTTGTATACGCCACGGATCGTTTGGTCCAAAATAAGTTCTTCCTCCTGCCCTTATCCTCAATCCTTCGACTTCATTGTATCCAAATGTAGAGAATATAGGTCCAAAATCGAAGTTCTTAAACTCGACATAACCACTTCCTAAAATCGAGACGAGACTATATAACTGCTTGAATCGCTTGACGGTTTGTAAGGTATCGAGCATTTTATAAATTCCGGCTTCGTCTTTATTTAATTTTTCAAAACGATTTTCTTCCCAAAACTCAGGCGGTCGTTCATAAACTGCATTGTCAATAAAATTGACTTCTTCCTTATAGAATTTCTCTGGTTTCTGAATATTGAATTTGTGATTGCGATACAGTGTCGTTCGTTTTCCGTAAACACCTTTTGATTTTTCTTTTTTATTTAAAGCAAAATCAGACATCATATAATCGCGGGTTAGTAGAAATACAGAGTCGTTATCTACCTCAAATTCCTGTTCGATATAAATATCTTTTACCCAGTTAATATTGGCGCTTTTGGTTACGCCCATATTAATTTTCTTAATGGCAAAAGTGGTATCGTTTACCCAGAAATCTCCTTTAAAAGTCAATTCGTTTTTACGTCTTGGATAAAAGACAATATTGTAACACCATTTTTTATCAATAAAAGCACTGTCTTTCAACACGTAATTGTAAACATCAATTCCGGTTCTTGAAAGCGGGCTTGTAAAACTTTTATCAAAAAATTTAAGGTGATTGTCGTAAATGTTATAATCTGAATAAAGGTCTTTTACGAAAGCTAAAATCTGCTGATTTCCATTGAAACCAGACATTTTATTTCCGGTAAGATTTTCTTTTACTTTCTTTATTTTATTATCTCCGTAAACATCATAAACAGATTCGTTGATGAAAATTGGAAGGTATGTTTTTCCCGTAACATCTGAAGTATCAACATGATTAAAAACAAACTCCATTCCTTTAAAGAGTTTATTTTTCATAAAAGCACTGTCAATGGTATTCATGTCGAACTCCACTTTCTCATACTTCTGCATTTGATATTGATTGAATTGATAAAGACCGTTTTTACGTTTTCTTTCCCATATTTTCCTCAAAATATCCAAAGCTGGATTGTTTTTTTTCGATGTTTTTCCAGTATATATTACAACTTCGCTTAATACCTCGGCTTCACTTAAAACAATTTTAAAGTCATAATTTACCGCTTTCGGCAAAGGAACTTCTCTATCCGAAAATCCAGCAGAACTTACCAATAAAGCAGTATACGTATTTGGAGATTCCAGATAAAAACGACCGTCTTCGTTAGAAACAATTCCGGTATTTGAACCTTTAAAAACAACATTAGCAAAAGGTATTGGCTGGTTAGACTTGTCCAAAACAATTCCGCTCACTTTAGTTTGTGCAGTAGCAATTGTCGCAAATGCGAATACAAAAAATAGGCTGAGTAAAATTATTCTTTTCATCGTCTGGGCAAAAAAAAACTTCATCAATTAACTATGAATGATGAAGTTTTGTGAGTATTTTAAATGTGTATTATTTGTATAATACTTTTTTAACTGCTTTTACTACATCACCTGCATTTGGTAACCAGTCTTTTAATAATACCGGCGAATATGGTGCAGGAGTATCTGCAGTTGTAATACGTTGAATTGGCGCATCAAGGAAGTCGAAAGCTTGTTCTTGAACGATATATGTAATTTCAGAAGAAATACTAGCAAACGGCCAGGCTTCTTCAAGAATTACTAAACGATTTGTTTTTTTGACAGATTTAAGAATGGCGTCTTTATCCATAGGACGAACTGTTCTTAAGTCGATAATCTCACAAGAGATTCCTTCTTTAGCTAATTCATCAGCAGCAATAAAAGCTTCTTTAATGATTTTACCGAAAGAAACAATAGTTACATCAGTCCCTTCACGTTTAATATCAGCAACTCCTAATGGAATCGTGTATTCTCCGTCTGGCACTTCACCTTTATCACCATACATTTGCTCAGATTCCATAAAAATTACAGGATCGTTATCGCGAATTGCAGATTTTAAAAGTCCTTTTGCATCATAAGGAGTTGAAGGTACAACAACTTTAAGACCAGGAGTATTTGCAAACCAGTTTTCTAAAGCTTGTGAGTGAGTTGCTCCTAATTGACCTGCAGAAGCAGTTGGTCCGCGGAAAACGATTGGCACATTAAATTGCCCTCCAGTCATTTGACGCATTTTAGCAGCATTATTAATAATTTGATCAATACCAACTAAACAGAAGTTAAATGTCATATACTCTACAATAGGACGGTTTCCGTTCATAGCTGAACCTACTGCAATCCCTGTAAAACCAAGCTCAGCAATTGGAGTATCGATTACTCTTTTTTCACCAAACTCAGCAAGCATTCCTTTTGAAGCTTTGTATGCTCCATTGTATTCTGCAACTTCTTCGCCCATTAAATATATGGATTCATCGTGACGCATTTCTTCGCTCATCGCTTCACAAATGGCCTCTCTAAATTGTATTGTTCTCATATTTTATATTGTATGTTGAATTTTCTGAAGAGCAAAAATAAATATTTTAAATAACTTAAAAGCATAAATTGAATTTAAAATCGCATGAAGTTCTTTCTCCCTTTAGCTTTTAACTTTTAAAACTTAATTGCGCCATTTACGAAATCGATATAATAGCGTATTATTCACACTTAAATCTGCTAAAGTTTTTTTTATACAAACTTTATTCTATTTGTTAATTATTGTCTCTCCCAAATTCTTCCAACAAAAACGTAAAAAATCAAAAATTAGTATTTATTACATTAAATTTAATTCATCTTTGAGGCATCAAATATTGTAAAATTCCTAATAATCAGATAAAATGAATGCTTTTTTATTTTTAGATTCCGATGAAAATCAGCCAAAACCATATAATCTTCGAAATCGTAATAGTTTTAAAAAATATTATGCATGCATAGTATAATTATTCCAAATTAAATTCTAAATTTGTAAAAGCATATTATAAATTCAAAATATATACTTATGAAAATACTAGTTTGCATCAGCCATGTGCCTGATACTACTTCAAAAATCAACTTTACCAACGGTGATTCAGAATTTGACACTAATGGTGTACAATATGTAATTAATCCTAACGACGAATTTGGTCTTACACGCGCTATCTGGTTTCAAGAACAGCAAGGTGCAAATGTAACAGTTGTAAACGTTGGAGGTCCTGATACTGAACCAACATTGCGTAAAGCTTTGGCAATTGGTGCAAACGAAGCAATTCGTGTAAATGCAAATCCAACTGACGGATTTTTTGTTGCAAAACAATTAGCAGAAGTGATTAAAAACGGAGGTTACGATCTTGTAATTGCAGGAAAAGAATCTTTAGATTATAATGGAGGAATGGTTCCTGGAATGATTGCTGGTATTTTAGGCTCAAACTTCTTAAACTCTTGTACAGCTATTACTGTAGAAGGAAATAATGTAAAAGCTGTTCGTGAAATCGACGGAGGAAAAGAGACGGTAAGCACAACTTTACCATTAATTATTGGCGGCCAAAAAGGTCTTGTTGAAGAAAAAGATTTACGTATCCCGAACATGAGAGGAATCATGACAGCGAGAACTAAAGCTTTAACTATTCTTGAGCCGGTTGATGCTCCTGTAAATACAAAAGCGGTGAAATTTGAAAAACCAGCTCCAAAATCAGCAGTGAAATTAGTTTCTCCTGATAATTTAGATGAGTTAATCAATTTATTACACAACGAGGCTAAGGTGATTTAAGATTGTAGAATTTAGATTTTAGATTGCTGATTGCAATACAAAATCTAAAGTTCAACATTTGATTCACTTCAAAATCTAAAATCAATAATCCTTTTAGATTTCAATTTTTAAAATCTGAAATCTAAAATCTAAAATCTAAAATTGTTATGTCAATATTAATATATGCAGAATCTGCAGAAGGAAAATTTAAAAAAGTAGCTTTCGAATTAGCTTCTTACGCTAAAAAAGTAGCCGAAAGTTTAGGAACAACTGTTACAGCTTTAACTGTAAACATCAGCGATGTAAGCGAATTAGCAAAATACGGCGTTGACAAAGTTCTAAAAGTAAACAACGATAAATTAGCTGGTTTTACTGCTAAAGCTTATGCTGATGTAATTAAACAAGCTGCTCAAAAAGAAGGAACAAAATTGGTTTTACTTTCTTCTACAACAGACAGTATCTACCTTTCATCATTAGTTGCAGTAGCTTTAGAAGCTGGTTTTGCATCAAATGTTGTAGGATTACCAGTTAGCACTTCACCTTTCCAGGTAAAAAGAAATGCTTTCTCAAACAAAGCTTTCAACATTACTGAAATCAGTACAGATGTAAAAGTTCTTGGTTTAGCTAAAAACTCTTACGGAATTTTCGAAAACGCAGGATCTGCGGCAGAAGAAAATTTTAACCCAACAATTGGAGACAATGATTTTGGTGTAAAAGTAGAATCTGTAGAAAAAGTTACCGGAAAAGTTTCTATCGCTGATGCTGATATCGTAGTTTCTGGCGGACGTGGTTTAAAAGGTCCTGAAAACTGGGGATTAGTTGAAGATCTTGCTGCTGTTTTAGGTGCTGCAACTGCATGTTCTAAACCAGTTTCAGATTTAGGATGGAGACCTCACAGCGAGCACGTTGGACAAACAGGAAAGCCAGTTGCAACAAACTTATACATTGCAATAGGTATTTCTGGAGCTATCCAGCACATTGCCGGTATTAACTCATCAAAAGTAAAAGTGGTTATCAATAACGACCCAGAAGCGCCTTTCTTTAAAGTGGCTGATTACGGAATTGTTGGTGATGCTTTCGAAATTGTACCTAAATTAACAGAGAAATTAAAAGCTTTTAAAGCACAACATTCTTAATTCAAGAATTCTCTTTAAAAATATTGCTGCCTAAAAACAAGATATTGTATCTTTGTTTATAGGCAGCTTTTTTGTTCCATATTTTTTGATTAAAATTGCACTTTTATTTTCCAATCAAAAAAAGCATTAAAACGAGGCGCTAAGTGCCTTTTTTACAAACATATATGAGTCTAGTAAAACTATCCATAAAAGGAATTTCATACAGCCAAACTCAAAATGGCGCTTATGCCTTAATTTTGAATGAAGTTGATGGTGAAAGAAAATTACCTATCGTTATTGGTGCTTTTGAAGCCCAATCGATCGCTATTGCCTTAGAAAAAGAAATAAAACCTCCTCGCCCGTTAACACACGATTTATTTAAAAATTTCGCCGAAAGATTTGATATTGTTGTAAAGCAAGTGATCATTCATAAATTAGTAGACGGTGTTTTTTATTCCAGCTTAATCTGCGAAAGAGATAAAATCGAAGAAATTATCGATGCCAGAACTTCTGATGCAATCGCTTTGGCTTTGCGTTTTAACGCTCCTATTTTTACTTATAAAAACATCTTAGACAAAGCAGGAATTTATTTGAAATCAAACTCTTCAGATTCTGATCAGGGTTCTCAGGAAATCGACGATGTACTTTCTAATCCTGAAACTTTCGGGCACGAAGAAGAAAGCAATCAGTCTGGCGATGTATATGCAAAACATAGTCTTCAGGAATTAAACGAATTGTTAGATCAGGCCGTTTCTCAGGAAGATTACGAAAAAGCAGCAAAAATTAGAGACGAAATCTCGAAAAGATAAAATTATTGTTTAATCGTTGATTTGTTTATTCGTTAAATCGATTAAACAATTAAACGAATAACCAAATAAACAAAACATGAAACAATACTTAGATTTAGTAAAACACGTTTTAGAAAACGGCTGTCAAAAAGGAGACCGAACTGGAACCGGAACAAAAAGTGTTTTTGGTTACCAAATGCGTTTTGATTTAAGTGAAGGTTTCCCAATGGTTACTACCAAAAAATTACACTTAAAATCGATCATTTACGAATTGCTTTGGTTTTTAAAAGGCGATACAAACGTAAAATATCTTCAGGAAAACGGAGTTAAAATCTGGGACGAATGGGCCGATTCTAATGGCGATTTAGGACCTGTTTATGGTCATCAATGGAGAAACTGGAACAGCGAGGAAATTGATCAGATTTCTGAATTAATTACCGAATTAAAAACAAATCCGAACAGCCGCAGAATGCTCGTTTCGGCATGGAATCCTTCGGTTTTACCAGATACTAAAAAATCTTTTGAAGAAAATGTAGCCAATAACAAAGCTGCTTTACCTCCATGTCATGCCTTTTTTCAGTTCTATGTGGCAGCACCAGATTTAGAAAAAGGCGAAACAAAAGGAAAATTATCTTGTCAGTTATACCAGCGTAGTGCCGATATATTTTTAGGTGTTCCTTTTAATATTGCTTCTTACGCATTATTGACTATGATGATTGCTCAAGTATGCGATTTAGAGCCAGGAGATTTTATTCACACATTTGGAGACGCGCACATCTATAATAATCATTTTGAGCAGTTAGAATTGCAATTAACCCGTGATCCAAAACCATTACCAAAAATGATTTTAAATCCGGAGATTAAAAACATTTTTGATTTTGATTTTAATGATTTTACCCTTTTAGATTACGATCCGCATCCTGCCATAAAAGGAAGTGTCGCAGTATAATTATAAAAAAATCCGCTTAAAATTTAAGCGGATTTTTTTATACAACCAAAACACCATTTTCACTTCCGGCATAATCATTCCATTTGTAAAAATCGGCTTCAGGATCGTTAATATAAATGCCGTCGATTACGTATTTAAACTCGTAAATCGCGTCTTTAACCAAATCATAAGTAGCTTTAAACGTTCCGTTTTTCAACTTACTTAAAGTTCCTTCCGCTGCATCCCAATTATTAAAATCACCAACAACTGCTGCCGAATCAGCATCTTTGGCATCAATAGAAAATGTAACTTTAACAACTGGTTTTGTTTTAATAAATTGCTTCTTCAAAGACATAACTGTTTAGTTTTTAGATTTATACCTCTAAAATTAAGTAAATTCCGTCAAACATCGAATAGCACATAATCGATTTACGATAATAGAAAAAACAGCTTATGTTTTTAATTGAATCCATAATTTTAGACGCTTAAAATTTTGTATTTCAAATTGATAAGCCTTTTTATAACAAATATTCTACACTCAAAATATTGTCTTTTAAAAATAAATTTTAACTTTATAATCTCATTTTTATCTTATGGAAAAAGAAGCGCACGAACAATATGAGTATGCCCGAAGACGATTAAGACAAAAAAAGATCCTATATCTTCATTTTGTTCTTTTCCTGCTTGGAAGTTTATTTTTATTTATTGCCAATAGATTTTTTGGTTTTGGACAAGGAACAACTCAAAACTGGTGCGTTTGGGGTATTACCATCTGGCTTTTTATTTTCATTTTACATTTCATAAAAGTGTATATCACAGATCGTTTTATGAACAAAAAATGGGAAAGAGAGCAAATTGACAGACTTGTTGCTTTACAGCAAAAAAGAATAAGTCAATTAGAATCGAAAATAAACGAAGACACTGAGAATAAAATTTAGTTACAGCATACCATGATTATAATGATAGCGGCTGTTGCCGAAAACAATGCCCTGGGTAAAAACAATGAATTAGTATGGCACCTGCCAAATGATTTTAAAAGATTTAAAGCACTTACTACTAATCATCATATCATAATGGGAAGAAAAACTTTTGAAAGTTTCCCTAAACCTTTACCAAATAGAACTCATATTGTAATAACACGACAAAAAGATTACAATCCGGAAGGATGCATTGTTGTAGACAGCATTGAAAATGCTATTGCAGCTTGTCCTGAAAATGAAGATTCGTATGTTATTGGCGGCGGCGAAATCTATAATTTAGCCTTGCCTTTTGCTGACATAATTGAGATTACTAAAGTACACCACACTTTTGATGCAGATGCTTTTTTTCCAAAATTCAGCAAAACCGAATGGCAGTTAGTAGAATCTGAAGAAAATTTTAAAGACGAAAAACATCTTTACGATTATACTTATGAAACTTACATCCGAAAATAAAGGATAAAAAAAAACATCCTCTTTTGAAGGATGTTTTTTAAAAAGCGATTGATTTTTTAATCTTGACTTGCTCAAGAAATAGTTTTTGTAAAAATCACAAATGCCAAAGAAGCATTCGAAATAACTGAATAACATTTAATGTTAATTGAGACGAATCTCAAAAGACGCCTTTAATAACAAATACCACTAAGATATTAAAGGCAAGAAAATTAAAATTTCCAAAAACAAATTTAATCCTAAGAACGTATTTCGCACTTTTTAAAATAGTATTCCCCCAAGAACAACACTTTAAAAACTACTTACTTGAACAAACAATTGCCAGTGCAAAAAAAGCAACTGTTTGATTAAGTCAATTGATTCTATCAATCATTTAATTTTATCATTTTTTACTTTAGCAAAGTTGTGCATTATATCCTCATGACACAATACCCACTTCAGGTGATTTTTTCAAAATACCCACTTTAGGTGATGCTTCAAAAATGTATCAACAGCTTATTTTTCCAGCTGTTTTAAAACATTTAAATGACATTTTAAAAAACTCAATTACAGTTAATCTAGATTGTTTATATTTGCGTAAATTATAATAATGTCTGAAAAAATAACTCCATATAAAGACTCTTCTTTAGGTAAAAAAGAGCAGGTTGCCCAAATGTTTGATAACATCTCCGGGAACTACGATAATTTGAATCGCGTAATTTCATTTGGTATTGATACTAAATGGAGAAAAAAAGTATTGAAAATAGTTTCTGATTCTAAACCAAAAATAATCCTTGATATTGCTACCGGCACAGGTGACCTTGCTATTTTAATGGCTCAAACAAAAGCCGAAAAAATAATTGGTCTTGATATTTCGGCCGGAATGCTTGAAGTTGGGAAAAAGAAAGTTGAAGAAAAGAAACTATCGAATGTTATTGATTTGGTTTTAGGCGATTCTGAAAACATTCCTTTTGAAGACAATTACTTTGACGCCATTACGGTAGGTTTTGGGGTGCGTAATTTTGAAAATCTAGAGAAAGGTTTTGCTGAAATTTTACGAGTTTTAAAACCAAACGGAGTTTTTGTTATTTTAGAAACTTCTGTTCCGGATAAAACACCATATAAACAAGGATATAAATTTTACAGCAAAAATATACTTCCGGTTATAGGAAAATTGTTTTCTAAAGACAACTCTGCTTACGGATACTTATCTGAATCTGCAGCAGCATTTCCTTATGGAGAAGCTTTAAACAATATTTTAAGAAAAACTGGGTTTATAGATGTTGTAGCAATGCCGCAAACTTTTGGTGTAGCAACCATTTATTCAGCATCTAAAAAATAGTATGAGAAAAATTGTAATCGTCATTTTATTAGTCTTAACGACAAAAGGATATTCTCAATTTGCTAAAAGCATGTTTAGCAAGGATCCTATTATTAACCTTGAAAACTGGCAGAAACAACGCCTTTACTTTGGTTATTATTTAGGCTTTAACAGCTTCGACTTTAAATTCGATTACAAAACTCCCGTTCAGGAAGATATTCAGGTAAAAAAAACAACCGGATTTAATGTGGGTGTTGTAGCTGATTTAAGGCTTCAGGAGTACATTAATTTACGTTTCGAACCTGGTTTATACTATACAAAACGTGATTTATATTATCCGAATTTTGCTCTCGAAAAAGATTATTTACGTGAAGTAAATAGTACTTATATTCACTTTCCGTTACTACTAAAGTTTTCAGCATTAAGAACCGGAAACATTCGCCCGTACTTAGTTGGAGGGATGTCTACCACACTAAATTTATCAAGTAATGCAAAATCTACAGATGATAACTTCGAGAATAAATTTAGAGTAAAACAATGGACCGCTGCTTATGAAGTAGGTTTTGGAATTGATTTCTTTACAGAATACTTTATTTTCTCTCCTTCTATAAGAGGAATGTTTGGTATTACTGATGAATTAATTCGTGATAAACCTATAAACGGCCCAAGTCCGTGGACAGATAATATTGATTCAATGAAATCAAGAGCGATTTTAATAAATTTCACATTTCATTAAAACAATATCTTAACTATTTCGTTTAAATTCACTTAGAATAATTGCTGTTGCTGTAGCTACATTTAAACTTTCGGTTTTTTGCAGCTCTCCAAATCTTGGAATTGTGAGTCGGCGGGTAACTATTTTTTCGATCTCTGCAGAAATACCATTTGCTTCATTACCCATAATAATGATTCCGTTTTGAGGCAGATTAGATTGATAAATGTTATCTCCATCCATAAATGTTCCAAAAACAGGAAGTTCTGTCTGACTTATAAAAGTTTTAAGATCAACATAATTTACGTTTACTCTGGTAATAGATCCCATTGTAGCCTGAACTACTTTTGGATTATAAATATCAACCGTTTCTTTAGAACAAACGATTTGTCTAATCCCAAACCAGTCGCAAAGACGCATTATGGTTCCTAAATTTCCGGGATCGCGAATATCGTCTAAAGCCAGAATTAAACCTGAATTTGTAATTTGATTTTCGACGGGCATTTTAAAAACCGCCAGACAAGAATTTGGAGTTGTTAAAGCACTTATTTTTTTTAGTTCTTGTTCATTAATAAGAGTTCGTTTTGAAGATTGAACTTCTTCAAAATCATTTAACGTGGTGTATAAATGTTCTAATTCAAAATTGGATTGCAGCAATTCCTGAATTACTTTTACTCCCTCGGCAAAAAATAATTGATTTGCGAAACGCTGCTTTTTTTGATGTAAACTTGATATAAGCTTTATTTGGTTTTTACTAACCATAAAATAATGTACTTTTGAATTAAATATTAAAAAACACTTGAAAAATAATTCCACAAAAATAACAGCATTTATCCTAATAGCAATACTTATTTGCGCTTGTAATGCTGTAAAAAGAGTTCCGGATGGAAAAAAACTTCTTGTAAAAAACAATATTCTCGTAAACGGAAAGTCTACAAACGACGAAAATGCCTCAAATCAAATGTACCAAAAACCAAATGGTACACTTTTGGGTTATAAACTACGTTTAAACATGTACAATCTGGCTAATTTAAATCCGGATTCTACTTATGAGGCTAAATTCAAAAATAATCCCGGTTTATATGAACGTCAGGCAAAATTTTTATCTGCAAAACAAGTAGACAGATTAGGTCAGTCTTTTTTATATAAAGGAATACATGAGTTTTTAAAAAACACAGGAGAACCGCCTGTAATTATCGACACATCTAAAACTAAAAAATCTTTACTGCGTTTAAAATACTACTATTTCAATAATGGTTATTTTAATGTATCTACAGATTACACAATTGACAGCGTTGCCAGAAAGAAAGCTCAAATAAATTACAACATCACTACTGGTCCGGCTTATACGCTTGATACTATTAGAAACAAGATATTGACTCCAGCGCTGGATTCATTACATAGAACGAACACAGAACCATCATTTTTAAAATCAGGAAATCAATATAAAACTTCTGATTTTGAAGAAGAAAAAAACCGTATTACCACTTATTTTAGAAATCACGGAGCTTATTTCTTTCAGCCAACTTATGTAACTTTTGATATTGATACTATTGGCAAAAAAAACAAAGCCGACGTAACTTTAATAATTAACAACAATAATATACAGGAAAGAGATTCAAGCAGAACGGAACCTTTTAAATTGTATACTATAAGTGATGTAAACATCTATACTGATTATTCTCCTGCCAATGCAAAAAAGAAAATCAACGATAGTACAACCTATAATAATTTCAATTTATACAGCTACAAGAAATTAAAATACAAACCACGCGCTATTACAGATGCCATCTTTATTAACAAGGGAAGTACTTTTTCTGACACCAGAACAACGCTTTCGTCTCGTTATTTAAACAATCTTAAAATTTTCAATTATCCATCTATTCAATATGAAGTAGACAAACGCGATTCGACTGCACAGTCTTTAATTGCGAATGTTTATTTAACACCAAGAAAAAAATACAGTTTTGGAGCAACACTAGATGTTACGCATTCCAATATTCAGGATTTCGGAATTGGAGCCAGTATTTCGGAAACAATCCGAAATGTATTTAACAGGGCGGAAACATTAGAAATATCGGCACGTGCTAATATTGGTTCATCTAAAGATATGGCAAATCCAAACGATAACTTTTTTAACGTTTCGGAATATGGATTGGATTTAAAGCTGAATTTCCCAAGAATTCTACTTCCTTTTGGAACAGAGAAAATTATTCCAAAAAGAATGATTCCTTCTACATCCATAACATCAGGTTTTTCAAAACAGCAAAATATCGGTTTAGATAAGGAGAATTTTACTGGAGGGTTTTCATACAATTGGTCTCCTAAAAGACATAATACGGTAAAATTTGATTTATTGAACGCTCAATATGTTCGAAATCTAAATCCTAATAATTACTATAATGTTTATACATCATCCTACAGGGAATTAAACAATATTGCCAGTACATACAATATTGATCCTGCGAATATTGATCCGGAAACTGGAAATTTAACTATTCCAACCGGAGCTAATAATTTCACAAAAGAAGTATTAACCGGACAAACGGCTTTAACGCCAGGATCTGCAGAATATAAAGATGTAGAAAGTATCGAAGAAAGAAGAGTTCGTTTAACAGAGAATGACTTTATTTTAGCTTCGAGCTACACCTTTACCAAAACCACTAAAAAAGATTTAGCCGATAATAATTTCTATCAGTTTAAAACAAAAATAGAATCGGCAGGAACTTTATTGTCCGGTATTTCAAGTCTTTCGAATTTACCAAAAAATGCAAACGGTAATTATGAAATCTTTGGTTTAGCGTATGCTGAATATATTAAAGGAGAATTCGATTATATCAAACACTGGGATTTTGGAAAAGAAAAAGTATTAGCCGTTAGAAGCTTTTTTGGAATTGCTATTCCGTTTGGTAATTCAAACTATATTCCGTTTTCACGAAGTTATTATTCTGGAGGATCAAATGACAACAGAGCTTGGCAGCCCTACTCTCTTGGTCCCGGAAGCACAAATGCTTTAAACGATTTTAACGAGGCAAATATGAAAATTGCCCTTAGTGCCGAATTCCGTTTTAAAATCTTTGGTGATGTTAAGGGAGCTATCTTTGCAGACGCCGGAAATATCTGGAATGTGCTCGATAATGTTATTGATGATAAGGCAAAATTTAACAGCGTAAACGATTTAGCTGAAATTGCTTTGGGTTCAGGATTTGGTTTACGATACGATTTAAGCTTCTTTGTTATTCGTTTGGATTTAGGCTTTAAGACTTATAATCCGGCGCATCCAGAGGGAGACAGATGGTTTAAAGAATACAATTTTGGTCACTCGGTTTTAAATTTTGGGATAAATTATCCGTTCTAATGCTAATTAATTCTTATTTTTGCAACCTAAAAACTAAAAACAACTATAAAAAAAATTACAATGGCACACAATATTAAACCCGGAGTAGCTACAGGAGATCAAGTTCAGGAGATTTTTAATTATGCGAAAGAAAAAGGTTTTGCTTTACCTGCAGTAAACGTTACAGGATCTAGCACAATCAATGGAGTTCTTGAAACTGCAGCAAAATTAAATGCACCGGTTATCATTCAATTTTCTAACGGAGGAGCACAATTCAACGCTGGAAAAGGTTTATCTAATGCAGGTGAAAAATCAGCAATCGCTGGTGGAATCGCTGGAGCAAAACACATTCACACTTTAGCAGAAGCTTACGGTGCAACCGTAATTTTACATACTGACCACTGTGCAAAAAAATTATTGCCTTGGATCGACGGTTTATTAGATGCTTCTGAAAAACATTTTGCAGAAACAGGAAAACCATTATTTAGTTCTCACATGATCGATTTGTCTGAGGAGCCAATCGAAGAGAACATCGAAATCTGTAAAGAATATTTAGCTAGAATGAGCAAAATGGGAATGACATTAGAAATCGAGCTTGGTATTACAGGCGGCGAAGAAGATGGCGTTGACAACTCAGACGTAGACAGCTCTAAATTATATACACAACCAGAAGAAGTAGCTTACGCTTACGAAGAATTATCTAAAGTAAGCCCTAAATTTACAATTGCAGCTGCTTTTGGAAACGTTCACGGTGTTTACAAACCAGGAAACGTAAAATTAACTCCAAAAATCTTAAAAAATTCTCAGGATTTCGTTCAAAACAAATTCAACACTGGATCTAACCCAGTAGATTTCGTTTTCCACGGAGGTTCAGGTTCTACAATTGAAGAAATTAGAGAAGCTATTGGATACGGAGTTATCAAAATGAACATTGATACTGATTTACAGTTTGCTTATACTGAAGGAATCCGTGATTACATGGTAAACAATATCGAGTATTTAAAAACACAAATTGGTAACCCAGAAGGTGCTGATGTTCCTAACAAGAAATATTATGACCCAAGAAAATGGGTTCGTGAAAGCGAAGTAACATTCAACGCAAGACTTGAACAAGCTTTTGCAGATTTAAATAACGTAAACACGCTTTAAATTTTAGATTTCTGATTTTAGATTTCAGACTTCTAAAAAAGCCTGAAATCTAATTTTTCGAATCGGATTAAAAATCTAAACTTTAAAATCTACATTCTAAAATTAAAAAAATGGCTTGGTTTAAAAGACAAGAAAAAGGGATTACGACCGCGACAGAAGACAAGATGGACGTTCCGAAAGGATTGTGGTACAAATCTCCTACTGGAAAAATTATTGATGCAGACGAATTAGCAAGAAACTTATTCGTAAGTCCTGAAGATGATTTTCACGTTCGAATTGGAAGCGCAACCTATTTTGAAATTTTATTCGACAACAACGAATTTGTTGAGTTAGATAAAAACATGACATCTAAAGATCCTCTGCATTTTGTGGATACAAAAAAATATGCAGAAAGATTAAAAGATGTAATGGAAAAAACTCATCTTAAAGACGCTGTACGTACGGGAGTAGGAAAATCTAAAGGAAAGGAACTTGTAATTTGCTGTATGGATTTTGCCTTTATCGGCGGATCTATGGGAGCAGTTGTAGGTGAAAAAATTGCAAGAGGTATTGATCACGCGATCAAAAACAAACTGCCTTTTGTTATGATTTCTAAATCTGGCGGGGCTCGTATGATGGAAGCTGCTTATTCTTTAATGCAATTAGCAAAAACATCTGTAAAACTGGCTCAATTAGCAGAAGCTAAATTACCTTACATCTCTCTTTGTACAGATCCAACAACTGGAGGAACAACTGCATCTTACGCAATGTTAGGAGACATTAACATCTCTGAGCCGGGCGCTTTGATTGGTTTTGCTGGTCCGCGTGTTGTTCGTGATACTACAGGAAAAGATTTACCAGAAGGTTTTCAAACTGCTGAGTTCTTATTAGAGCACGGTTTCTTAGACTTTATCACGCCTAGAAAAGAATTGAAAGACAAAATTAATTTGTATATCGATTTGATTCAAAATAATACAATTAGATAGTTTTCGAACTTCTAAATATACAAATCCCATTTGCTTCGGCTGATGGGATTTTTTTTACCTAAATCGCATATATTATCCTGCTTTTTTCAAATCCTTTTTTAATTCTTTTGCTGCTATTTTAAATGCCAGCTTTTCGCGCCAAATTGCATAACGTTCTCTAAAAATGATTTTTACAGCACTGTCTACTGCGCCATGCATAAACAAACTCCAAACACTGGCCATTTTTCGGGTTATAGATTGATCCCATGCACGAAGACTTAAAGAAAAAGAACCGTCAATGTATCGCATCCAGTGCCACATTCCCGTTGGCATGAATAAAGTATCGCCATGTTCCAGAAAGACCTCGTAACCTTCTACACCTTTTAAAGCGGGAAATTTTTCAAAATCAGGATTCGCAACATCGTAATCTTCTAAAGCATAAGTTGTATTAGGAACACAGTACAGTCTTTTTTTCCATTTATAATCAAACAAGATAATATGTTTTCTACCTCCAAAATGGGTATGAAAAAGATGCGGTAAATCAATATCGTAATGCAAAAAGGTAAAAGCATCCGAGCCTCCAAAAAACATAGCAGGCATACTTTCTATAAAACCGCCCATTAGTTCTTTTGGAATTTTTACATCATGAACCAATTCGGGTTTGTGTTTAAAAAGATTAAAGAAAAAAATACGTAATTGCGTTGGCTCTCTTTTTATCAAATCAAGGTAGTCGCCAAATTTCATAGTGGCAATAGAAGCATTAATTACTTTAGCTGGATCGGCTTTAGAATTATCGACTAACTTTACCTCAATATCGCCTGCAATTTCCTTAAAATAATCTGTAGACCATTTTTCTCTTGCAGGCCAGTCTTTTGTCAGTCCCTTTATAATAAGAGGTTTTCTTTTATCTAAATAGTTCTTTTTAAAATCATCTCTGGAAATAGACTCAACAGTATCAACAGTTTTTAGGATAAGGCTCATTTGTTTAGTGATTTAAATTAATACTAACAAAAAATGAAATTCAACTAACTCTAATCTTCAAAAAATAATATTACATAACAAAAACGATATGCTACATTCCGGTTCGAATAGCCTCTACCGGATCTAAATTTGCTGCTGAAATTGCAGGCAGAATTCCCGAAATTAATCCAATAAGCGCAGCTAAACCAGTTCCTAAAAGAATATTTCCTAAACTTAAAACAAATTCAAAATCAAGCACCTTAGTTAAAATAAGCGCAATTCCCCAAACCATTAACAACCCAATTATACCGCCAATTACAGACAGAATTATAGCTTCAAACAAAAACTGAAATAATATGAATCGGTTTTTTGCTCCCAATGATTTTTGAATCCCAATTAAATTTGTTCTTTCTTTAACCGAAACAAACATAATATTCGCAATTCCGAAACCGCCTACCAAAAGAGAAAATCCACTGATAATCCACCCAACAAAATTCATTTGGCCTAAAATTCCGTCAATGAAATCAGTAAAACCAGAAAGCACATTTATAAAGAAATTATCCATTTCGCCTGCCTTCATTCCTCGAATTGCTCTAAGTTTTTGCGCTATTTCCGCTTTATAAGCTTCCATATCGACTCCTTTTACCGGCTTTAAAATAATCATTGGAGTCATCGCATCGTTATCACCATACATTCTTCGAAGAAAATTTGCAGGAAGATAAACTGATGTATCGTTACTATCTCCAAAAAAACCTGCCCCCTGTTTTGCAATAACTCCAATTACCGTAAAGCGCTGTCCGTATAAACGAATATTTTTTCCAATAGGATCGCTGCTTCCAAAAAGCCCTTCAGCAATATCATACCCTAAAACAATTACAGCGGTTCCCGAATTAGATTCAGATTCGTTATAAAATCTTCCTTTATCAAAACTTAATCCGTCGATATCTCCCATCTCAAATGAAGATGGATTAATCTTAACATCTGCCACCGTTTTAGAATCATACTTTAAGGTTTCACTTTTAACCCAAAGCTGATACCCAACCTGATCTGTATTATTAAGCGAATTTTTCAGACCAACATACTCGTCGTATTTTACATTTGGAAACTGTTCTCTCTTCCATTGTGGAATTTCAGACGGTCCAAAGCAGAATTTCATTAAATAAATCGTATTTTTATCTAAGCTGCTCAAATCTTTAGAGATTTTTTTATCTAAAGAATCAACCGCAGCCAAGACGGCAATAATTGAAAAAATACCAATCGTAACTCCTAACAAGGACAATAAAGTTCGTAATTTATTATTTCGCAATGCGTTTATGGCAAAGCTTAAACTTTCTTTTAATAATCTTAGATAAAGAAGCATATAGTAGTATTTTTCAAACAAGTAAAATTCAATAATTTAAAAACAAAAACCTAATAAAAGTTAACTTACTCATCAGTAGATTTTTTTAAGAGATTGTTACACTAAATCTTTTAAAATAATATATAAAAAAACTACTTTTGCAGTCTGAAAATCATAACTACACAATGAGCACAACTAAAAAAATACAATCAGCGTTAATATCTGTTTTTTCGAAAGATGGATTAGAGCCAATCGTTAGAAAATTACACGAGCAAAACGTAACACTTTACTCAACTGGAGGAACAGAAGATTTCATTAAAAACCTTGGAATTCCGGTAGTTCCTGTAGAAGATATTACTTCATTCCCTGAAATTCTTGGAGGAAGAGTAAAAACATTGCATCCGAAAATTTTTGGCGGAATTTTAAATCGTCAGGATAACGAAAGTGATGTACAGCAAATGAAAGAATTTGATATTCCTCAAATTGATTTGGTAATTGTTGATTTGTATCCTTTTGAAAAAACAGTTGCTTCTGGTGCAAGTGAACAAGATATTATTGAAAAAATTGATATTGGCGGCATTTCATTAATTCGTGCTGGTGCAAAAAATTTCAAAGACACGGTAATTGTTGCTTCGGTTAACGAATACAGTTTACTTTTAGATTTAATTACAGAACAAAATGGTGCT
The DNA here is from genome assembly GCF_058807735.1 of Flavobacterium sp. GW821-FHT12A05. NCBI lineage: Bacteria > Pseudomonadati > Bacteroidota > Flavobacteriia > Flavobacteriales > Flavobacteriaceae > Flavobacterium > Flavobacterium sp. GW821-FHT12A05. The sequence continues at coordinate 685,043 of NZ_JBXAQY010000002.1, forward strand.
ACAACTCTTGAAAACAGAAGATTGTTAGCTACTAAAGCGTTCCACGTTTCTTCTCATTATGACGGTGCAATTTTTAACTACTTCAACACAGACGAAACGATCTACAAAGAAAGTATTGCTGGCGGACAAGTTTTAAGATATGGCGAAAACCCACACCAAAAAGGTTTTTTCTTTGGAGATTTTGACGCTATGTTCAAAAAAGTTCACGGAAAAGAGTTATCTTACAACAACTTATTAGACGTAGATGCGGCTGTAAACTTAATAAATGAATTTAAGACAGACGGACCAACATTTGCTATTTTAAAACATAATAATGCTTGTGGTTTAGCTTCAAGAAAAACCATCAGCGAAGCTTATTTAGCAGCTTTGGCCTGCGATCCTACATCAGCATTTGGCGGCGTTTTGATTGCAAATACTAAAATCGACGTAGCTGCTGCACAAGAAATTAACAAATTATTCTGCGAAGTCGTAATTGCTCCAAGTTATGATGATGAGGCAATTACTATTTTACAAGAAAAGAAAAACAGAATTATATTAGTTAAAAATGAAGTTGAATTACCTTCAAGACAAGTTAGAACATGTCTTAATGGTTTGTTAATTCAGGACAGAAATAATATTACAGATAATAAAGAGCATTTAAAAACCGTTACAATTACAGAACCTACTGCTCAAGAGATCGAAGATTTGATCTTTGCTTCTAAAATTTGCAAGAATACAAAATCAAACACAATTGTATTTGCAAAAAACGGGACATTGATTTCTTCAGGTACAGGTCAGACTTCAAGAGTTGACGCTTTAGTTCAAGCTGTTGACAAAGCAAAAGCTTTTGGATTTGATTTAACCGGTGCTTCGATGGCAAGTGATGCATTTTTCCCATTTCCGGATTGTGTAGAATTAGCTAAAAAAGCAGGAATAACTGCTGTAATTCAGCCGGGAGGCTCAATAAAAGACGAATTAAGCATAAATTATTGCAATGAAAATAATCTTGCAATGGTATTTACAGGAACACGTCATTTTAAACATTAATTTGTTTAACTTTGTTCGATAAATAATTTTATAACATTTTAAACCCCTAAAAAACTTATGGGATTTTTTGATTTCATGACCGAGGATATTGCGATAGACCTTGGAACCGCAAACACTTTAATCATACATAATGATAAAGTTGTTATTGATAGTCCGTCTATCGTTGCACGTGATAGAGTATCAGGCAAAATCATTGCTGTTGGTAAAGAAGCCAACATGATGCAAGGTAAAACGCATGAAAACATCAAGACCATAAGGCCTTTGAAAGATGGTGTAATTGCAGATTTTGATGCTTCGGAAAAAATGATCAATATGTTCATTAAAAGTATTCCGGCATTAAAGAAAAGAATGTTTACTCCGGCTTTACGCATGGTAGTTTGTATTCCTTCTGGTATTACTGAGGTGGAGATGAGAGCGGTAAAAGAATCTTGTGAAAGAGTAAACGGAAAAGAAGTTTACTTAATTCATGAGCCAATGGCAGCCGCAATTGGTATTGGTATCGATATCATGCAGCCAAAAGGAAACATGATTGTTGATATTGGAGGTGGTACAACAGAAATTGCAGTTATCGCATTAGGCGGAATTGTTTGTGATAAATCTGTAAAAATTGCAGGTGACGTTTTCACAAATGATATCGTTTACTACATGCGTACACAACACAATCTTTTTGTGGGAGAAAGTACTGCAGAAAAAATTAAAATTCAAATTGGAGCGGCTATCGAAGATTTAGATGGACCGCCAGAAGATATGTCAGTTCAAGGTAGAGATTTGCTTACAGGTAAACCTAAGCAAGTTGATGTTTCTTACCGTGAAATCGCAAAAGCATTAGACAAATCAATTCAGCGTATTGAGGATGCCGTAATGGAAACATTATCTCAGACTCCTCCTGAGTTAGCTGCCGATATTTACAATACTGGTATTTATTTAGCTGGTGGAGGATCTATGTTAAGAGGTCTTGACAAACGTATTTCTCAAAAAACAGATTTACCTGTTTACATTGCTGAAGATCCGTTAAGAGCAGTTGTTCGCGGTACAGGAATGGCGCTTAAAAACATTGCAAAATTTAAAAGTATCTTAATCAAATAAGATTCAAAAATAACAATCAATATACTTTTATCAGGGTCAGATTTTTAATATTTGACCCTTGTAAAGTTTGAAACCTTAAAGCATATCCTGAAACAAAATAACCAGACACGAAATGCAGCAAATTTTTAATTTCATTATAAGAAACAGTAATCGATTGCTGTTTTTGCTGCTTTTAGGTATTTCGTTGACTCTCACAATTCAATCGCATTCCTATCACAGAAGCAGAGTAATCAGTTCAGCTAATTTTTTAAGCGGAGGTGTTTATGAAAGAATTAATCGTGTAAACGAATATTTGAATTTAAGAGCCGAAAATGACGAACTTGTACTTGAAAACGCAAGGTTAAAAAGTCTTTTATTCAACAAGGAAGACACTACAAAAGCACCATTGCCAGATAGTATCAAAGGAGTAAAACCTGCTGATATTATCGTTTCAAAAGTTATCCATAATTCATACAATACACACGAAAACTTTATCACGCTAAACTCTGGAAAAAACGAAGGAGTTAAACCGGATATGGGAGTTATTAACAGCTTAGGGATCATTGGAGTTGTAGACAATACTTCGCCAAGATATTCTACTGTGGTGAGTATTTTGAACATGAAATCGCAGATCAATGCTAAATTAAAGAAAACAAATCACTTTGGTTCTTTAACATGGGATGGAAAAAGCACCGGATTCGTTCAACTGGAAGATGTTCCTAGATTAGCCTCTGTAAGAAAAGGAGACACTATTGTAACCGGAGGGCAATCTGTAATTTTCCCTGAAGGAATTAACATTGGTACGGTAGAAAACATATACAAAAAAGAAAATTCAAGTTTTTACGTAATAAGGGTAAAATTGTTTAACGACATGACAAACCTTGGCCACGTTTATATTATTAAAAGTAAAGACAGAGAAGAACTTATTAATTTAGAAAAGAAAAGCAAGGAAAAAAATGAATAGCGCTTTGTTAGTAAATATTTTTCGTTTTATTATGTTGCTGTTAGTTCAGGTCGTTATTTTTAACAACATGAATTTTTTAGGATACATAAGTCCTTTTCCGTATATCTTGTATATTATTTTATATCCCGTAAATAGTAACAGAGCCGGATTAATTATCTCTAGTTTTCTATTAGGATTAGTAATGGATATGTTTTGTAATTCTGGCGGAATTCATGCGACAGCCTGCGTAATATTAGCCTATTACAGGCCTTATTTCTTTAAATTCTCGTTTGGATTAAGTTATGAATATCAAACCATTAAACTAAACGACTCTTTAACTCCTGAGCGGTTTTCGTTCATATTAGTTTCTGTTTTATTGCATCATATTGTATTATTTACATTAGAAGCTTTTGAGTTTAAGTTCATAATAGACATTTTACTGCGAACATTGTTCAGCACCATTTTTACAATAATCACTTCCATTATAATAATTTATCTTATTAAGCCCAATAAACGATGAGAAAAGTTCTGCTGCCCTCTTTAATTATTATTGCAGCATCTTTGCTAGTGACTCGGATATTTTATCTGCAGATTATTGATGATTCGTTTAAATTGAAATCAGAAAATAATGCGATAAAAAAAGTCTATGACTATCCGGAACGTGGATATATTTATGACCGAAATGGTAAATTATTAGTTGCTAATCAGGCATCATACGATATCATGGTTATTCCAAGAGAAATTGGAAAAGACCTTAATGTCGATGAATTTTGCTCGCTTTTAAACATTACCCGTGAGGATTATGAAAAAAGAATTGCAAAGGCAAAGGTTTACAGCCCTAGACTTCCATCTGTATTCTTATCGCAGTTAAATAAAAATGAATTCGCCGCTTTCCAGGAGAAAATCAGAAAGTATGAAGGTTTTTATTTTCAAAAACGTTCACTTCGTGATTACGAAGTAGATTATGGTGCGAATATTTTTGGTTTCATCACTCAGGTAAACGAGAACTTAATTAAAAAGAATCCTTATTATAACAGTGGAGATTTAATTGGAAAACAAGGTGTTGAAGAAAGCTACGAAGATATTTTACGCGGTATAAAAGGTGTAAAATACATTCAAAAAGACAAGTACAATAGAGAAATCGGTCCTTATAAAGAAGGACGATACGATACAATCGCTGTTGCAGGAGAAGACATCAATTTATCTATTGATGCCGAGCTTCAAAAATACGGCGAAGAATTAATGATTAATAAAAGAGGTGGAATTGTCGCAATTGAACCAAAATCTGGTGAAATTCTAGCTTTGGTAACTGCCCCATCTTACGATCCGGGTATTTTAGTTGGAAGACAAAGATCTAAAAACTACACGCTTTTATATCATGATTCTATTGCAAAACCTTTATACGACCGAGGACTTTTAGCAGAGTACCCTCCTGGTTCGCCATTTAAAATCTTAACTGGTTTAGTGGCACTTCAGGAAGGTGTTGTTAACGAGCAGACAACTTTTATGTGTCACCACGGATTTAGTTATGGTGGCGGCCGTTTTATGAAATGCCACGGTTTTGGACCTCATCAATTACATAACGGAATTTACCTTTCTTGTAATACCTATTTTGGTCAGGCTTATATGTTAACGATTAACAAATATAAAGATCCGGGCAAAGCAGTAGACGTATGGAGCGGCCACGTAAAAAGTTTTGGATTAGGACAATTTATGGGTTACGATTTACCAACAGGTAAAAAAGGAAATATTCCGACTTCTAAAACATATAAAAGAATTTATCCTAATGGAGGCTGGAGAAGTTCAACAATTGTATCTAACGCTATTGGGCAGGGTGAGGTTTTAATGACCCCTATTCAATTGGCCAATATGATGGCAACCGTTGCGAATCAAGGGTATTATTACACGCCTCATATCATTAAAAAAATTGAAGGTAAAAAAATCGACTCGAAGTTTACAACGAAACACGTAACTACAGTTGATCAAAAATATTTCCCACCGGTTATAAGCGGATTATTTGATGTTTACAACAAAGGAACAGCAGCTTCACTTAGGGTAAACGGAATTGATATTTGCGGAAAAACAGGTACAGCAGAAAACTTTGCAAAAATTAATGGTAAAAGAACACAGCTTAAGGATCACTCGATATTTGTTGCGTTTGCACCAAAAGACAATCCAAAAATCGCTATCGCGGTTATGATTGAAAATGGAGGTTTTGGAGCAACTGTTGCAGGACCTATTGCGAGTTTGATGATCGAAAAATATTTAAGAAAGAAAATCACAAGAACCGATTTAGAGATTCGTGTTTTAAACAAAAGCTTAGCCGGCGAATATGCTAAACTAGGCGGAATGAACGAAGCAAGTGCAATCGAATCTACACCAAAAGATTCTGTTTTAAGAGCTAAAATCGTTACTCCTAAAGCACCTGTTACAACGGTACCGAAAACTGAAGTTAAAAAAACAACAATAGACACTACTAAAAAGAACTAACAAGATTATTTCAAATGAAAAATCAAAGTGTAAAAAATAACATCGACTGGATAAGTGTCTTTATCTACATTGCGTTAGTAACATTAGGGTGGCTGAATATCTATTCCTCTTCGTTATTATCAACAGATGGAACCTATCAAAAACAATTAATTTTTATTGGATGTACTATTCCTTTAATTTTTGTTGTGCTTTTTGTTGATGGAAAATTTTACGAGAAATACGCCAGTATAATCTTTGTGGTTGCGCTGTTGTCTTTAGCCGGATTATTTCTATTCGGAAAAACAATTGCAGGTCAGCGATGCTGGTATGCCATTGGAAGTTTTACGCTTCAGCCTTCTGAATTTGCAAAAGCCGCAACATCATTGGCACTAGCCAAATATTTAAGTGACACCCAAATCAACCTCAAGGAAACCAATAGGCAAATACAAGCTTTAGCCATTGTATTTCTGCCCGTAATGCTTATTTTACCACAGCCCGATCCTGGTAGTGCGTTAATTTACAGCGTTTTTATTCTTGTTTTATTTAGAGAAGGACTGCCATCATGGTATGTTTGGACAGGATTTATAACGATTCTATTATTCGTTTTAACTCTTATTTTAGAGCCATACGTAGTTATTTTAATCGCATTAGGCGTTTTAATAATCATACATTTTAAAGGCAGGGCTGTGGACAGAAACCTTCTTTTAAGCGCTATTTTATTGGCCTTAATTTCGGGCTTTGTTCTATCTGTAGATTATGTTTTTGACAATGTTTTTAAACAACACCATAGAGACCGTTTCAATATTCTTTTAGGAAAAACAGTAGACATGAAAGGTATTGGTTATAACACCAACCAATCAGAAATTGCTATTGGATCTGGAGGATGGATTGGAAAAGGATTCTTAGAAGGAACTCAAACTAAAGGAGGATTCGTTCCGGAACAACATACAGATTACATTTTTACAACCGTTGGTGAAGAATGGGGATTTGCGGGTTCTTTAGTCGTAATTTTACTTTTTACCGGTTTATTCTTAAGGGTAATTTATTTAGCCGAAAGGCAAAAAACTAAATTCAGCCGGGTTTACGGATATTGCGTAGCCGGAATTTTATTTATACACTTCTTTGTAAACATTGCAATGGTTATTGGAATTTTCCCTACAATTGGGGTCCCTCTGCCCTTCTTTTCTTATGGAGGTTCCGGACTTTGGGGATTCACAATTTTACTGTTTATCTTCTTAAAAATGGATGCCAATAAAGTAAATGAATGGTAATACTTAAATGATCAAAATATAAATTCCAAATTCCAATTTACAGATAAATAACCTTTCTGTATAGAACAATAAACTATTTAATATAAAGCTGTAAATCAGATTTTTAAAAATCTGATTTACAGCTTTATTACTTCTTTTTAACGTCCAGCCCAATCCATATCCATAATACAAATATTGCCAGCGGTTTCAACCACTGGGGCACAATATATAATTACTATAATTTACAAGAGGTTTCAATCGCTGACAATGATAAGACTTGATAGAAATAACCTGAATAACAGCCATAAAAAAAGTCCGAAGTTTAGAACTTCGGACTTTATAATTTTTATTCTTTAATTATATTTTTTCAACTGGTTTCTTCTTCAAAAGTTTCATAAGAACCGGGAATGTAGATATAATAACAATTATAATAATAATGTATTCAATATGGTGTTTTAAATCAATTCCTTGTTTTAGGAAAACTCCGTACAAATAATGTCCGGCAAAAATTAAAATGAACGACCACAAGAAAGAACTTAAGATGTTAAAAAACATAAACTTCTTTTTATCCATAGAAACTATTCCGGCAATAATAGGTGCAAAAGTTCTAAAGATTGGAAGGAAACGAGCATAGATAATAGCTTTACCTCCGTATTTTTCAAAGAAATCTTTCGATTGTAAAAGGTATTTCTTTTTAAACCAAAATGTATCTTCTTTTTTAAACAAGTAATAACCGCTTTTTGCTCCAAACCAGTAACCCGTCATATTACCTAAAACCCCCATAATGGCAACGGCTGTTGATAACAAAAACACATTTATGAAATCGCTTGGGATATAAACAACATTCTGAATTAGATCGCGGCTATAAATACCAGCTAAAAAAAGCAAACTATCTCCTGGTAGAAAAAAACCTGCAAAAAGTCCTGTTTCTGCAAATACAATAAACAGAACAATAAACAGCCCAATCTGAAAACCTCCGATACTTAAAGTTATATAAAATTCAGGGTTTATTAACTGGGTCCAATCAAAATTACTCATAAAATGAATTTGGTTATATTATAAGTTCGTGAAATTAACAATAATTTGCCTTAACCACAATAAAATGCCATATTTTAAAGATAAATTAACTATTAAAAAAGCCCGAATATAAACTCGGGCTTTAAAAATTATTTTTCTCTTTCGTACTTGCAGCAAGAATGTAAGTTTTCGTAGGCAACATCGGTTGCTTTAACCTCTTTGGTATCATGGCCTGCTTTTGCAACTGCAGCATTTAAATCTGCTGTAGAAGATTTCTCTTCATTTAAAATTACAGCCAGTTGATGCGAGCTGATATCCCAGGTTGCAGTCTTTACGCCCGGAACGCCGTATGCCGCTTTTTCAATACGTTTTTTACATTGTTCACAATTACCGTTTACTTCGGTTGTATATTTTAAATTCTTATTCTTTTTAGTTTGAGCCTGAGCTGAAAATCCTAAAAAAGTGATCATTGCGATTAAAATCAAATTTCTCATTTCGTCTATTATTTAGTGTTATAAAATTATTATTGTTTACTTATTTTATTTTAAATCTCAATCCGGCATAATACATCTGCCCAAAAATTGGTGCATAAGCTACAGATGCATCAAAGTTTGGTCCAAAAGGATCATTTGCACCTAGGATTGCTTTTTGCTGCTTATAATTTCCAATATTTTCTCCTCCTACATACACTTCAAAAACCGATGAAAACCCTCTCGTAACCTGAGCATTCATAACCGCATAAGAAGGTGAGAAATCCGGAAACTGATCTGCTGCAGGATTTGATGCCGTATAAGGTAACTGTTGTTTTCCTGACCAGTTAAACGTAAAATCAAATTTCCATTGTTTATCGTTATTCATCGTTGTTTCGTATTCTAAATTTCCAAGAAAACGATGTTTCGCCTGAAGCGGACGCTGAAAAGTTCCTCTTAAATAATCTGTTTGGATGTCATAATATTTATAAGCCGTTCTTAAATTTAAATTATGAATCAGCTCGTAATTGAACTCAAACTGAAAACTGTTTGCAAAAGAACTTCCTTTCAAATTATAAAACAAAACATCCTGCGGACTCTGCATGATATCAACAACGGCCTGATTTTGAAAATCGGTTCTGTAGAAATCAAATCCTGCTTCGGCATTTTTATTGAAAATTTTAAATTTCTGCGAAAAGCTGATTCCGTAATTCCATGCAATTTCAGGATTTAAACCATAAATTTTTCCGTTATTATCTAAAATTGAGAACGTTCTTGAACTTGCAAAAAGCTGTTGATTTTCTGCAAAAATATTAGCCGAACGTTTTCCTCTACCGGCAGAAAAACGAATTACTCCATTTTTCCAAGGATTGTATCGAACATGTAAACGAGGGGTTACAAAAAAGCCCAAACGATTATGATTATCAACTCTTCCGCCTAAAATCACACTAAAATTATCGGTGTTATCATACGTATATTCAAAAAATGCTCCAACCGAATTATCGATTCGGCTGTAATCGTTAGCATTCACAAATTCCTGATATTGATCGTATGAAAAGTTCAAACCAGTAGTAAACTTATGCATCGTATTATTGATAATCGAATTGAAAATTAAATTAGAATAAAAACTATTCTGTTTAATATCGTATAAGTTCAACCCAAAATAAGAATCTTGTTTGTGGCTGTTAAATGCATTTTGAAACCCAATACTCTGATACGGCATATCTTTAAAGACATAACCAATTTTTGTAGAAACATCAAAACGCTCTGTATTGATCTCAGATCCCCAATGATTGGTTGTACCACGGTCACGGTCTTTATCAAAATCAACTTCTCCGGTTTGTTTTTTATCATTCATATATCTAAAATTGATAAAACTTACCAAACCGCTTTCCGGATCATAATATTGGTAACGGTTTAAAACATTAATTTGTTTCCCTAGCGGATTATCCAGAAATCCGTCATTATTCATGTCATTTTTTGCCACACGCGCATTTCCATGAACAAACAAACTTGTCGCCCATTTATCGGATATTTTTTTGTTGAAATGCGTATTCAGCTCAAATCTGGAATCAGTAGAACCATAAGCATTCAGAAAAAATGGAACGTCATTTAGTGGCTTTAACAATTCGGTATTAATTTGTCCCGAAATACTTTCGTATCCATTAATAACACTTCCGGCACCTTTGGTAATTTGAACGCTTTCTATCCAGGTTCCAGGCGTAAAAGATAAACCATACGCCTGAGAAGCACCACGCACCGAAGGAATATTTTCTTCGGTAATCATTAAATACGGGCTTGTTAATCCCAGCATTTTAATTTGCTTAGTTCCCGTTAATGCGTCTGAAAAATTCACATCGATTGACGGATTCGTTTCAAAGCTTTCGGCTAGATTACAACAAGCTGCTTTTAGTAATTCTTTGCTTGTAATTAAAGAGGTATTTGAAGTAAGTGTATACGATTTTTTAATTCCTTTTTGCTTTTTTGTAATTTTTACTTCCTCTAAGTTTTCTTGTGAAAACGCAGAAACAGAAAGCAAAAACACCACAAAAAGCATGATATTTTTTTGCATAAAAAAAGATTTTAATGTTTTTAGAAAATTTTTGTTTGACGTTTCTCAACTAAAAAACCCAAACAATAAGGTACAAGCCATACAAAGAAGGCTTGATTCTAAAAAATTAAAATCAGGAATAAAAAATGTATTGATTATATAGTTTGAATAAGGGGGGCGCATTCGCATCAGAATAATACGAAATGATTTGATTGTTTTTGAAATTTGGAATTGACAAAAACGTAATCGGTGTGTATTCCTGAATTACCGCCGGAAATGCAAGCTGAAAAAAGAAAATTTTAAAAGTAGCATCATCTGATTTTTTTTCAAGATGAACCACTTTATCCTTACAGCAAGAAGATTTTTCTTCTTTAGCATCGCCGCAGCATTTCTTTTCAGGTGATGCAGAAACAGAAGTGTTTAAAGAAACAGATGCTATTTCTCCGCCGCAATAATGCACATCAAAAGCAAACCCAATGTTGGAAACCAACAGTAGGAACGCTAAAAATAATACTGTGCACTTTTTACTCATACGGCAAAAATACCTAAAATGTCTCGAATAAAAATCTAATAAAATGTTATTTTTTTAAATTTTGAAACTGATAATAAAATGCCGGAATAAACAAAAGCACAAATATAGGCTGAATTATAAATCTGCGTACGTAGAAAAGAAGCCAGGTGTTTTCAGGAAAATAACCAACTATTATAAAAAACAATGCGAAAAGTATTATCGCAAAAAAACCGTATAGGAAGATACTAAAGCTCAAGACTCCTTTATCTCTAAAAAGCGTATAAATTAAAGCGAGTGACAAAACTGTATTTAAAACAAAACGAAATACCAGATTGTAAAAAAGCTTAAACGATTCGATTTTGGGCAAAGGCAAATTTTTAGCACTAGATTCAAAATATTCTAAAAATGGATCGTAGAACAACGATTTTTCAAAAGCTCTTATTAAACCAAAACAGAAAACAATTAGCACTGAAATGAAAATTTTCCCTTTTTGTTCTTTTAATTTACTTAGCATACTTTGAGAATTTATTAACCCAAACAACCCATAAAAGAAATACAGAACCATAAATAGCTAATGGAAACAAAACGCCATGCAAAAAGTGTGATTTTTCAGGAAAATAAAATAACAGAACCGTTAACAATGCAATTCGAATTACGTTTAAAATATAAATAAAGACGATTCCAAACAAAATATAAAGTAATGTGGCTTTTAATTTACCCGAAAAAGCAAGCACAAAAGAGACGAACAAAATTGTAACACTCACAGCATTACAGCCCTCCACAATACGAATGATATTTTGGTTATTGAACCAAACTTCTAACCAGGGAGATGCAAAACTTTTTTGTACCTTAATATCATAATCAAACAACAGAAGTAATTGCTCGACATTACGGCCAACCCAATTTGTAACTGCATCAACTTCATCAGCTCTTAAACTGTTTAGATAAAATTTATACGCAACAGTAAGTGCAATATAAGCAGTAAAAAAAGTACCTATAAAAATTAAAAAAGGTTTGAATTGGAGTAGATATTTTCTCAACAGATTTTTTTTTCAAATTTATGTATTTTTTGAGTTTAGCTTTAAATACTTTTGTATAAAATTTTCAAATCATGACATTTCAAGAATTACAACCAAAAATAAGCACTATAGTATCTGATAACAATAAAGTTAGAGACGAAAAACTATTAGCTGTCTGCCAATTATTAAACGAAAATGTAGAATATTACAATTGGGTAGGATTCTATTTCGCCAACCACGAAAACAAAACACTTCATTTGGGTCCTTATGTGGGTGCAGAAACTGATCATACTGTTATTCCTTTTGGAAAAGGAATCTGCGGTCAGGTTGCCGAAAGCAATGCGAATTTTGTAGTGCCGGATGTTAAAGCACAAGACAATTATATCGCCTGCAGTTTAACGGTAAAATCTGAAATCGTAGTGCCGTTATTTGTAAACGGAGTAAATATTGGTCAAATCGATATTGACAGTCACGTTATTGATCCTTTTACAGAAGCTGACGAAAGATTTCTGGAGTTTGTAAACCAAGAAGTTGCTAAACTATTCTAAAAGCACTATTTTTAATATAAAAAATAGGTCTAAATGAATAGAACCATAATCCTCTTATTTCACCTTGTCTTTTCAGTAAGCCTATTTGCTCAAATTAATGTAGTCTCAAAGAAAATTTTTCTAGACTCATTAAATAATGAAACTGTGCCCGAAAACTACAGCTACACCAGAGTAATTACAAATTATTCTCAAAAAAGCGTTCGTTATGTTGTAACTGATTTTTACAAAAACGGAAGAAAGAAAATGACCGGAACAACTTTAGACAGAGATGTTTTAAAGAAAGATGGAGAGTTTATTTATTATTATAAAAACGGAGCAAAAGAAGCTGTTGTAAATTATTCTGACGATCATAAATCAGGTAAGGAGATTAATTGGTACGAAAACCAAAGTAAAAAATGGGAGAAACAAAATTCGTGGGATCCTAAAACCAAAAAGACACAAACTTTGATTCTAAATTTTTGGGATGAAAATAAAAATCAAAGTGTAGTTGATGGCGAAGGAGAATATGAAGAAACCGATAAATTCATAACGCAAAAAGGAACTGTTAAAGCCGGATTGAAACAAGGTGTCTGGCAAGGAAATGACCTTGCGCGTAAAATCACATTTACAGATAATTATGATAAAGGAATTTTAGTTTCGGGAACAAGTATAGATGCAAACAATATAAAACTGTCTTATTCGTCTCAAAATGAAAAACTAACCGGTAAAAAAGTCTCCAAATCATTAAAATAGAATTTCTTACAGCCTTATTTTTAGATTCTTTTATTTTTTTTTGATTTTTCTGTTTTTTTAATCTAATTTTGCACCCGTCTTACAAAAGTTGTAATGACATACATAAAAATCATTAAATAATATTGGAATGTATTTAACTAAAGAAAAGAAAGAAGAGATTTTCGCACAACACGGTGGTGCAACAAACACTGGAAGCGCAGAAGGTCAAATTGCATTGTTCACTTACAGAATTTCTCACTTAACTGAACACTTGAAAAAAAATCGTCACGATTACAACACTGAGCGTTCTCTTGTACTATTAGTAGGTAAAAGAAGAGCTTTGTTAGATTACTTGAAAAAGAAAGAGATCAACAGATATCGTGAGATTATCAAAGTATTGAATATCAGAAAATAATCAATATAGAAAAGAGGTGCGAGAGTGCCTCTTTTTGTTTTTACATTACAAGCATTTTACAAGAAAAAAAGTTTGGTTTTTCATTGGGTTTTAGAAACAACAACTACACACAACAACAACTACAACACAACTAAAACCCATTGTATAACCAATAAGGAAAAATTATGATTCCACAATTATTTGTAGAAAAGATCGATTTAGGTGATGGCAGAAGCATCACAATCGAGACAGGTCGTTTAGCTAAACAAGCTGACGGTTCTGTAGTAGTAAGAATGGGCGACACGATGATACTTGCAACAGCAGTTTCAGCTCGCACTTCTAACCCTGGCGTTGATTTTTTACCATTAACGGTAGATTACCGCGAAAAATTTGCTGCCGCTGGTCGTTTCCCAGGAGGTTTCTTTAAAAGAGAAGCTCGTCCAAGCGACAGCGAAGTATTAACAATGAGATTAGTAGACCGTGTTTTACGTCCGCTTTTCCCAGACGATTACCACGCTGAAACACAAGTTATGATTCAATTAATGTCTCATGACGAAACTGTTATGCCTGATGCTTTAGCTGGTTTAGCGGCATCTGCAGCATTAGCTGTTTCAGATATCCCTTTTTATAACTTAATTTCTGAAGTACGTGTTGCACGTATCGACGGAAAATTTGTTATCAACCCAAGTAGAGAAGACTTAGAAAAATCTGATATCGATATGATGATTGGAGCTTCTATGGATTCTGTTGCAATGGTTGAAGGTGAAATGAAAGAAATCTCAGAAGCAGAAATGGTAGAAGCTATCAAATTTGCTCACGAAGCTATTAAAGTTCAAATTGCTGCTCAGCAAAAACTAAGAGCAGCGATTGGCGCTCCAGAATACAGAACATACGAAGGTGAAATCGAAGACGAAGCTGTTTACGCAAAAGTAAAAGCTGCTGCTTACGACAAATGCTATGCAATTGCACAAGAAGCTTCTGGAAAAAGCGAAAGAGGCGAAAAATTCGCAGCTGTAAAAGACGAAGCTAAAGCTTTATTTACAGAAGAAGAATATGCTGAAAACGCAGATCTAGCTGGTTTAGTAGGGAAATATTTCTACAAAACAAACAAAGAAGCTGTTCGTAATGTAATCCTTGAAAAAGGAATTCGTTTAGATGGTAGAAAAACTACAGAAATCAGACCAATTTGGTGTGAAACGGATTACTTACCAAGAGTTCACGGTTCTTCTTTATTTACACGTGGAGAAACTCAAGCTTTGGCAACTGTAACTTTAGGAACTTCTAGAGAAGCAAACCAAATCGATTCTCCGTCTGAACAAGGTGAAGAAAAATTCTACTTACACTATAACTTTCCTCCTTTCTCTACTGGTGAAGCAAAACCATTAAGAGGAACTTCAAGAAGAGAAGTTGGTCACGGTAACTTAGCTCAAAGAGCATTAAAAAATATGATTCCTGCAGATTGTCCTTATACAATTCGTGTTGTTTCTGAAGTTTTAGAATCTAACGGTTCTTCTTCTATGGCAACTGTTTGTGCTGGAACTATGGCTTTAATGGATGCTGGAGTTCAAATGGTAAAACCAGTTTCTGGAATTGCTATGGGATTAATTACTGATGGAGAGAAATTTGCTGTATTGTCAGACATTTTAGGTGATGAGGATCACTTAGGAGATATGGACTTTAAAGTAACCGGAACTGCAGATGGAATTACTGCTTGTCAAATGGATATCAAAATTGACGGATTACGTTATGATATTATGGAGCAGGCTTTAGGTCAGGCACGCGACGGACGTTTACACATTTTAGGAAAATTAACTGAGACAATTGCAGCTCCAAGAGCTGACGTTAAAGCACACGCACCAAAAATCATTACCAGAACTATTCCTGGAAACTTTATTGGAGCATTAATTGGACCTGGTGGAAAAGTAATTCAAGAATTACAAAAAGCTACTGGTACAACTATCGTGATTAACGAAGTTGATGAGCAAGGTGTTATTGAAATCTTAGGTACAGATCCAGCTGGAATTGAAGCAGTATTGGCAAAAATCCAATCTATTACTTTCAAACCTCAAATGGGAGAAGCTTACGAAGTTAAAGTAATTAAAATGCTTGATTTTGGAGCTGTAGTAGAATATACTGCTGCCCCAGGAAACGAAGTATTGCTTCACGTATCTGAACTTGCTTGGGAACGTACTGAAAATGTTGCCGATGTAGTTAAAATGGGAGATGTATTCCAAGTAAAATACTTAGGAGTTGACCCTAAAACTAAAAAAGAAAAAGTGTCTAAAAAAGCACTTGTGCCAAGACCTCCGCGTGAGGACAAAAAAGAGTAATCAGATCTTAGTTTACTAAAGGTTTATTTATAGAAAACCCCAATTCATTTATTTGAGTTGGGGTTTTTCGTTTTTCAAAACGTACCGTAATGTTAATATTATACATTATTTCATGAAGAAAATGTAAAAATTATAAAAAAAGAGGGCAAAACTTACATTTTTTTAAAGAAATAAAATATCTTTAACCTACCAAAAATAAATTTATTAACCCTAAAACCCCTATTCATGGAAGCAACCCTAGAATCAACGCGTTATAAAGTTGTTCAAAACACAAGAATTAATACCAAAGAATTTACGTTTGAAGACACAAACCACCTTCAACACCCCTTACCTCCACTTGTTTCGGTAGAAAGCTACATTAGCGCAGGAGGACTACCTACATTAAAGATTAGAGCTACTTTATACATAAACTCTGAATTTACCCAAAATCCTATCGTTTCAGTTCCCACACTAAAAGGCACAACTCTTGAAATTTATTTCGATTACGATTATACTGAAGACACTCCTGAAACTTGTGATGTTTGGTACGTAGAAATTAATTATTACTCTACTGACGTAACTCAAATAGAAACAGTTATCGCTTATCTTAGAAATGTTGACCCAGAAACTTCTAGAGGAACAGAAGTAAATGTAAAACCCTAAGATTATAATAACTTAGAATGAGATGGTAAAAAAAATAAATGTCCTTTTTATTTTACTGACAATATTTACAACAAATTATGCTCAAGTAAAATCAGAAAATGATTTATTAAAAACTATACTTCTTAAAAAATCTTTTGAGTTTAAATCAGACTATAATTTTGTTAAGTCCCAATCTTTTTTTCTAAAAAAGGATTGGGATTCAACTCTCATTTACTCTATGAAGCAAATAACTTCTGGTTCTGCAAAAGAACTTTTAGATTATAGCCATTTTTTTAGAGGAGTAAGTTTTTATCAAAAAAATCTATATAAGGAAGCGAAATATGAATTTCGTTTAGTCTCTAATAGTTTTATTTTTTCAACTTTAAACAAAATTTATTTAGCAGGAACTCTTTTTCAATTAAAAGAATTTACAAAAGCGATTCAGCATTATCATGAGGTTTTAAAATTACCTGAAATACAAAAACAAAATTATAGTTTAGCAAAGACCTATGAAGGATTAGGAAATACTTATAGCTTTTTAAAACAATTTGATCAAGCCGAAATATATCTTTTAAAAAATCTATTGATAAAAGAAAAAACTCACATTGAACTTTACAATGCTTACAATAGTCTGGCAAATTTGTATTACGTTCAATATAAAGATCAACAAGCAATACCATATTTTGAAAAAGCCCATTTACTTTCTAAAAAGATCAGCGATTTTCATATAAAAAGTGTTGCTTCAAAAAACATGGCCGCAGTTGAAGAAAACAGAGGCAATTACAAAAAAGCTTTAGATTACAGAAAAGAAGCAGAACAATGGAAAGATTCTTTAAACAATCAAAATAAAATCTGGGCAGTTGCTGATTTTGAGAAAAAATTTGCTGTAGCTCAAAAGCAAAAAGAAATCAAAGTTTTACAAGTAGAAAACAAATTAAAAAACACACAGCGTAATATTTTCTTTTTCTCGGCAACGGGACTTTTATTGGTATTAACAGGAGGAATATATTTATATGCCCAAAAAGTAAAAAATGGCAAAACGATATTACGTCAAAAAAACAAACTCGACGAATTAAACGCCACCAAAGATCAGTTGTTTTCGATTGTCAGCCACGATTTACGCTCCTCGGTAAATGCTTTAAAAACCAGTAATTCTAAATTATCAGCCACGCTGGAAACAAAAAATTACGACGAATTAAATCAATTAATTATTCAAAACAGCAGTATTGCAAATGGCGCTTACAGTCTTTTAGATAATTTATTGCATTGGGCTTTATTACAAACGAAGCAGCTTTATTTCAACAAAGAATCAGTTCATTTATTTTCTATCATACAACAAATCGAATTTAACTATAAGCCTTTATTACTCGACAAAGCTATTACATTCGAAAATCAGGTTTCAAAAAGCATCTTTTTATTTGTTGACCTTGATTCACTTAAAATTGTTTTTAGAAATTTATTAGATAACGCTATCAAGTTTTCTAAAGAAAACGGACAAATTACCTTTTCTGCAAATGAAATCGATGCTGATTTCTGTCAGGTCATTATTCAGGACACAGGAATTGGAATGAGCAGAAATACTATTGATGAATTGCTTCAGGAAGGCGAATTACTAGCCAAAAAAAGCAATTCGGAAATCATTGGAACCGGTTTAGGTTTGCAATTGTGCAAGCAGATGATTAAGAAAAATGGAGGAACATTTGAAATAGAAAGTGAACTTAATAAAGGAACTAAAATGATATTAACTTTCCCTAAATCTAAATGAAATGGACAATATTAATGTTTTAATTATAGAGGATACTCCTGAACAAAGTGATGCTCTTGCAAAAGTATTGCTTCAGAATAATTATAACGTAGCAGGAGTGGCAAAAAACTTCACAGATGCATTAAAGTTATTTTACGAAACTTCTGTCGATGTAATAATTATTGACGTTTTTCTAGAAGGAAAACCAGACGGAATAACCTTTGCTGAATCGATTAATATAATACCGCAGGCATCGAAACCTTTTGTATTTTTAACCAGTTCTCAGGATCGTCAGATTTTTGAACGGGCAAAACTTACCAAACCTTTCAGTTTTTTAATGAAACCTTTTAATGAACTGGAAATTTTGTATGCTATAGAAATGGCTGTCGAAAAATTTTATGAACAGACAAATGTATTTTTAAGCGAGGAGCAAAATACGGTTATCAGCAACGATTCATTATTCATCAAAAAGAAAAATTCTTTAAAGAAAGTAGCCTTAGAAGATATTCTTTACATTGAAGTCGAGGAACGTTACTGTAACATTATTACTGAAAAAGAAAAATTTGTAATCTTAATTTCATTGACCAAAATCAGTGAACTTCTTGATAAAAGTAAATTCATAAAAACACATCGCAATACAATTGTAAATACAGATAAAATAGAAGAAATTTTCCTTACTGATAATCTCATCATATTAAAAGGAAACCATCGAATAAACCTAAGCGATACATATAAGGATTTCATAAAAAACATGAACATTCTATCGTAACGGTAAGAATTTAAAATATTCCATCACAGAAAAATCCTCTTTAAACAAAGAGGATTTTTTGTTTTTTGAAGCAAAAAGTTTTAAACGATAAGCAAATTCACATATTTCGTGACATAAAATAAGGCTTTCATGACATTTTCATAACAATAGCCCCAGATCAATTTTACTTTTGATCTACCTAAATCAAAATAGTATAGATGAAAACAGCCACAGTAAAACAACCGGAAATGAAAATTTTACCAACTTTAAAAAAAATAAAAAACAATCCCTGGGTTGGTATTGCGGTTTCTTTAGCTATTATCATTCCTAGTTTATATAAAATACTAGATGATGTAACCGTTTTAAGAATAGAATATTTTTTACTTGCCATTTCTTTTCCATTATATATAAAATCGTTAAAAAAAATATTTGATCAAATTCTGGATAGTTCAGATGACTTTTATGAATAAACAATATTAAAGATAATTTTTGCCCAAAATTCTTTTATGTAAAAACCCTAATTCAAACTAATGAATTAGGGTTTTGTTTTTTCAACAATCATCTCTTAAAATATTAGCTATAATTCTCAACAAATACAGGAAACGCAAACATATTACTACAATTTAACACAAAAACATAAACTTTGTTATATTTTTTTTTAATACATTTGAGATCGACCAAAACAAATCATTTAAACCAGTTAATCCTTTGAAAAATTCTCAAAAAAAGGCTATATATCTCCTGATATTTAGCATGTTATTGAACGTTTCTTATTTATATTGCCAATCTAATGACAAAGCCTCGTTGTATGATTATTTTGACAATGCTGTCGGAAAAGACAATTTAAGCATTAATAATGGTGTTCTTCACAGTGAACCATTTCGACCAATACCAAACGCACACAGATACTATTTAAACGAATTTACTGTTGGAGATATAAGCTTTGACGGCGAAATCTATTCCAACTCCAATCTTAAATACGATATCCTGGATGATCAGGTAGTTTTTAAACAAAAAGATCAAACAGATAATCTGGCAATTAATCTTGTAAAGGATAAAATTGATTATTTCTTTATTAAAGACAAAAAATTCACCTATCTAAAATCTGAAACTATTAAGTTTCCCAGCATCGTAAATGGCATTTACGAAGAGAGTTATATTGGGCCCAATGTTTCGCTTTACATCAAACACAAGAAAGAAAAAATAAAAGTATTTCAATCTGATATCGTGCATTATAATTTTATATATAAAACAGAATACATCTTTAAATACAACAACTTTTTCTACAAGGTCGATTCAAAAAAAGACATAAAAAAACTCTTTCCAGCCTTTAAAAAAGAAATTAATGATTACTACCAAGCTGAAAAAAAGTTAGAACAATCAGATAAAAACCAGTTCATGCAAAATCTAACAAAACAAATTAATAGTTTTTTTAAAAAAAGTTCTAACTAAATGAAAAAAATTACGCTACTACTATTTTTATTGACCTTTCAGAACCTTATTTATTCTCAAATTATTAGTGATAAAGTTTCTGTAGAATTTAAAAATGCTAATCTTAAAACTGCCATTCAAAACATAGAACAAACCTCTTATTTTAAGTTTTATTTTGACGAAAAATGGATGGAGTCTGACAGTACCTCTATAACAAAACAATTTAAAGAAGTTCGAATTGCCGAAATTCTCGAAGACATATTTCAAAATACCAGCATTAATTATTTCATCGCCGATAATAAAATTATATTAACTAACAATAGTATTATATATAATGAACTTCCGGATGATTATTTTGGTATTCCTCTTGAAAAAGACGAAAATGGTGTTGCTGTTGTTCCTATATTTTATCAGCAGTACGATTCTTTAAAAAAGACAAATACTCGAAATCCTAATAAAAATATGAGGGACCTCATACTTATTGGAAAAGAATCAAAAGGTCAAAAAAAGAAAACTTACACCCTTTCCGGATATATAAAAGGCGGAAAAAACAAAGCTGGAATTGCTAATATTATGGTGAAAGTTCCAAATACCGAATTTTCTACCGTAACGGATAAAGACGGACATTATAAACTACAGGTTCCTCCAGGAATCAGCACGGTCGAAACTGAAACATTTGCTTACGACAAAGTATCTAAAAAGATCATGGTTTATAATGACGGAACATTAAACTTTAATCTCGTTGACAATGTAAATCAACTAGACGAAGTTTTAATTAAAACCGCGAAAAGTAAAAATGCAAAAGCCGCCATTACCGGCGTAACCACAATTGATGCCGAAGGAATTAAAAATGTTCCTCTTGTATTAGGAGAACGCGACATTCTTAAAGTAGCCTTAACTCTGCCGGGTATAAAAACTGCTGGAGAAGGTTCTTCTGGATACAATGTAAGAGGCGGAAAAGAAGACCAAAACTTGTTTTTACTGGATCAAGCTGTTTTATATAATCCGTCGCACTTTTTCGGATTTTTTACAGCATTAAATCCTTATACAACTAAAAAAGTTGACATTTATAAAGGAAGTATTCCTGCCGAATTTGGAGGAAGATTGTCATCTGTTTTCGATATTACATCAAAAACAGGTAATTTCAATAAATTTGAAGGTGAAGGCGGTATCGGACCTGCTACGAGTAACGTCATGATTTCTACTCCTATTGTTAAAGGAAAATCAAGTCTTGTTGCCGGAGGAAGAGCCAGTTATTCTGATTGGATTTTAAAAACATTGGATGACGAAGATTTAAAAAATAGTCAGGCTTCATTTTATGATATCATCTTAAAGTACAATCATAAATTTAATGCCAACAACGATATTGAAGCTACGGCTTATTACAGCCATGATAAATTCAGTGTATCATCAGATTCATTGTACAAATACAGCAACAGACTGGCAACATTAAAATGGAATCATACTTTTAATGAAAAAAATAAAGGTTCTTTAATTTTAACCAACAGTGAGTACAAATTCAATATTGATTATCAATCGCCAAGCGTAAATTCATTCGATTTTGGATATAAAATTAATGATACACAGGCAGCTCTAAAAATGACTTACTTATACAGTGAAAAACATAAAATTTCATACGGTATATCAAGTAAATTATATGGTATTAATCCAGGATATTTAAGACCCGAAAATCCGGAATCTACCTTAATTCCTATAGAAATTGACAAAGAAAGAGGCATAGAATCTGCGGTTTATATAGGAGATAATTTTAAAATCACAGATAAACTTTTACTTGATTTTGGATTACGTTACTCTAGATTTTCTGCATTAGGAAAAGCTTCACAGCGCGTTTATGAACAAAACCTGCCAATTAGCGATGCAACTGTTGTAGAAACAAAAGAGTACAAAAACAACGAAGTAATTAAAAGTTACGGCGGATTTGAACCAAGAGTGGCTGCACGTTATTTCTTAACAGATGATTTCTCTGTAAGAGCAAGTTATGACAAAACATATCAGTACATTCATTTATTATCAAATAATACAACACAGTCTCCAACTGACATCTGGAAACTTTCAGATTTAAATGTTAAACCAGAAGACGCACAGCAGGTTTCATTAGGCTTTTACAAAAACTTAAAGAACAATGAGTACGAATTAAGTCTGGAAGGTTATTACAAAAAATCGAATAACATTTTAGATTATAAAGTTGGTGCTGAATTATTATTAAACAAAAATATAGAAACCGAACTTTTACAAGGTAAAGGTAAAGCATACGGAGTTGAAGTTTTATTAAAAAAGACAGAAGGACGTCTTAACGGATGGTTAGGATATACTTATTCAAGATCATTAATTAAATTAAACAGTCAGTTTAATGAAGAAAAAGTAAACAACGGAAAGTTTTTTGCTTCTAACTTTGATAAGCCTCACGACTTTAGTGCTGTTTTAAATTACAGAATTACAAAACGTTATAGTTTTTCAAGTAATTTTGTTTACCAAACAGGACGCCCAATTACATATCCTATTGGAACTTATGATTACGGAAATGCACAGTATACCGTATACAGTGATCGTAATAAATTTAGAATCCCGGATTATTATAGATTAGATATTGGTCTTAATATCGAAGGAAATCATAAAATAAAAAAATTAGCTCATAGTTTTTGGAATATATCAGTATATAATGTTTTAGGAAGAAACAACCCTTATTCTGTATTTTTTGTAACAGACAAAGGACAGATTAAAGCTTATAAAACATCCATTTTCTCTATCCCAATTCCTAGTATAACTTATAATTTCAAGTTTTAATATCATGAAATATTTTCACAAAATATCACTTTTCCTGGTTCTTGCATTAGCACTAACTGGCTGTACTGAACAATATGTTTTTCAGAATACTGATTTTGAAAGCGCACTTGTTGTAGAAGGAACCATTACAAACGAATTAAAAAATCAAACCATAAGAGTTTCTCAGGTTTATCAGTTGGAAGAAACAGGCCCTAGATTTGAAAAAGGCGCAAATGTTTTTATAACCGATGACAAAGGAAATGAATACCAGTTTGAAGAAAAAGATACCGTTTATGCCTCTATAACTGCTTTTAGAGCTGAGCCAGGAAGAAAATATCAATTAAAAATTAAAACAAGAGAAGGTAAAAATTACACTTCTGATGAACAGGTTTTAACTACCGAAACCAAAATTGATAATGTTACTGCTACCGTTGAAAATGTTAACGGACAAAGAGGCGTTCAAATAAATGTAAACAGTTTTGATCCTGCTAATACTTCCAAATACTATAGATACGAATACACCGAAACCTATAAAATTATAGCACCAAGGTGGTATTTTGAAGAAGCTAGTGTAGTTACAATTCCTGCAAACCCAGGAAACCCTATTGAAGGAACACCGCCATCTCCAATGCAAGAAGTAGTTTCAGTAATGCCCAGAACTAAAGAGGCTAAAACTTGCTTTTCTACTAAAAAATCAGATGCTATAATTTTAAACAATACAAGCGGCCTTAGTGAAGACCGCGTACATTTTCCGGTACGTTTCATCAGCGATCAAAATTACATTATATCACATCGTTACAGCATACTTGTAAAACAATATGTTCAAAATTTAGCAGCCTATACTTTTTACAAAACATTGCGAGACTTATCAACATCCGGAAGTGTTCTTTCTCCAAAACAACCCGGATTCTTTTATGGAAACATAAAATCTGTCGAAAATCCTGAAGAAAAAGTAATTGGATTCTTTGAAGTTTCTTCCGTTTCTACTGAAAGAATTTATTTCAATTATGCCGATTTGTTTCCAAATGAACGCCTGCCTCCTTACTACGAATCTGACTGTGAGCCAGAAGAATATAAAGATTGCGATGGAGACCTTCCGTGTAGAGGACCAGTATTACGTTCTTTAATTCGTACAAAAGGTAAAGTTTTGTTTTCATGGAACTATGTCGATTTGTTTTATTTAGTAAAAACACCATGCGGAGACTGTACTTCTTTTTCATCTAACATTGTTCCTCCTTTTTGGGTAGATTAATTCTTTTTTAAATTATGAAACAATTTTCAATATATAATCCAGCCTTAATTTTGGACCGAACGAAACAATTTTTTATTTTAATATTACTGCTGATTTTTTCCTCGGTTTTTGCCCAAGGAAATAGCAGCGGTAAATTAACAACAGCATCTCAGGAAACTATTTTCCTCCATTCTAATACCACAACTTTTTTAACCGGAGAAACTCTGTTTTATAAAGTTTATTGTTTAAATCCGCTTAATAACAAACCTAGTTTAATAAGCAAAATAGCTTATATTGAACTGGTAGACAATGAGAAAAAATCATTTCAAAAAAACAAAGTATTTCTGGAAAAAGGAATTGGTTCTGGAGACTACTTTATACCTACAACTTTAAAAACAGGTAATTATAAATTAATTGCCTATACAAAATGGATGTTAAACAATCCTGATTTGCAAGCTTTTGAAATTGATATTTTTATTATTAATCCTTTTCAAACTCAGGAACCAAATGACAATGTAACTTTTGATATTACTCAAAAACACAGTACCATAACAGCTCAAAATTCATCTAATACTGCTATTCTTAATAATGAAAAAAGAATTGATTTTGAATTGGATAAAGAAAGTTATTATACGAGAGAAAAGGCCAGCTTAAAGATAAAATCGCTTACAGAATCTATTGAAAAAGGAAATTATTCTGTTTCTATTAGAAAAGTAGACCAGATCCCTACTTTAAGACAAACAACGCCGCAGGAGTTTGCATATAAAACAGCAAACAATTATTCTAACGATATTAAAAATACATTTACTTATATTCCTGAATTAAGATCTGAATTGATAACGGGTTCTATTACCTCTAAAACAAATTCTGATTTAAGTAATAAATCACTTTCGCTTTCATTACCGGGAAAAGAATATGTTTTGAAAATAGTAAAAACAAATGCTCAGGGAAAATTTGCCTTTTTATTAGATCAATACCCTAATTTTTCTAGTGCGATTATTCAGGTTCTGGATAAAAATCCAGATGATTACACGATTGCATTAGATCCGCTTCCGCAATTTGATACCTCAAAATTGCAGTTTACATCAAAGCTGAATCTAACGCCTGATCTTAAAAAAGAAATTGAAGATCGCTCAACTGCAAGCCAGATTCAAAATGGGTATTATCAAATTAAAAAAGACAGCTTAATGCAGGAAGCTGTTGTAAGTCCGTTTTTTAATACCATCGAAAAAACCTATGTACTTGATGATTATACTCGTTTTCCAACTCTAAAAGAAAACGTAGTCGAGGTAATTATCGAACTTTATTACAGACGCAATAATGGCAAATATGATTTACGCGTTAGAAATGACCATAAAGACTTAGAATCTTACGGTCCTCCATTAATAATGGTCGATGGTCTTCAAATTCAAAATGCAAATGATCTTTTTGATTATAATATGGCCAATGTAACTAAAGTAAGTCTTATATCAGAACCTTATGTATATGGTTCTGATTTATACGGCGGTCTTATTAGTTTTGAAACCAAAAACTATGATTTTGCAACAAACTATGTAAAGAAATATTTAAAGTCAACCGATATTCAAAGACCAAATCCGGAAAAAGTGTATTACACTCCAGATTACACTGCCGGAAATAATTTAAAAAGAATTCCTGATTATAGATATCAGTTATTATGGACACCAAATTTATCTCTGGACAAAAAAGAAGACACATTATCTTTCTTTACTTCAGATTTAAAAGGAAATTTTGAAGTTGTTCTTGAAGGTTTTACAGAAGATGGGAAACCGGTTTATGTTTCAAAAAACATAACCGTAAAATAAACACAAATAAATAAAAATCAATTATTTAAGATTTTATTTTTGATTTCCTAAAAAACACAAAAGCCTTAACTAAATAAAAATAGTTAAGGCTTTTTTCAAAAAAAATAAAATATTTTTAAAATAGTTGTAACTTTTTTGATACTTCATACGTATAATAACTTGTACACTTAAAAATTGAGGAGACAAATAACATGAGACAACTTAAAATCACCAAGCAGGTAACCAATCGTGAAACTGCATCGTTAGATAAATATCTACAAGAAATCGGAAAAGTTGACCTAATTACCGCTGATGAAGAGGTAGAATTAGCACAAAGAATAAAGGCTGGTGATCAAAGAGCTTTAGAAAAATTAACAAAAGCCAACCTACGTTTCGTTGTATCGGTTGCTAAACAATATCAAAATCAAGGATTAACTCTTCCTGATTTAATTAATGAAGGAAACTTAGGTCTTATTAAAGCTGCACAACGTTTTGATGAAACTCGTGGTTTCAAATTCATTTCTTATGCCGTATGGTGGATTCGTCAATCGATCCTTCAGGCTCTTGCAGAACAATCACGTATTGTTCGTTTACCATTAAACAAAATTGGTTCTATCAATAAAATCAACAAAATGTATGCGTTATTAGAGCAGTCTAATGAGCGTCCTCCTTCTGCTGAAGAAATTGCAAAAGAACTTGACATGACTGTAAATGACGTAAAAGAGTCTATGAAAAACTCTGGTCGTCACTTATCAATGGATGCACCTCTTGTAGAAGGTGAAGACTCTAACCTTTATGACGTATTACGTTCTGGAGAATCTCCAAATCCTGACAGAGAATTAATTCACGAATCTTTACGTACTGAAATCGAGCGTTCGTTAGAAACATTAACTCCAAGAGAGGCAGATGTTGTTCGTTTGTATTTTGGTCTTGGCGATCAGCACCCAATGACTTTAGAAGAAATTGGAGAAACTTTCGACTTAACTCGTGAACGTGTTCGTCAGATTAAAGAAAAAGCAATCCGTAGATTAAAACATACTTCAAGAAGTAAAATCCTTAAAACTTATTTAGGATAAATAATATAAATTTCAATATTTTAATTTTCAAATTCCAATCAACAAAATTGGGATTTGGATTTTAAAAATTGTAATTTTAAAGTAAACAACAGTTTGATTGACTGTTCGTTTTTTGATTGATGATTGAAACTCCGGCTGATTACCGGAGTTTTTTATTTTTTACTATTTAGCTGAAAAAGTTTTCTACCGCAAAGATCGCAAAGAATTACGCAAAGTTCGCAAAGTCTTTTGCTCTTTGTTTTGAAAACTTACAAAAAACACAAAGCTTTGCGAACCCTATTTCCTTAAATAATTTCAAACAAAAACTTTGCGAACTTTGCGTAATTCTTAGCGGACTTTGTGGTTAAACTACAATCCACAGCATAAAAAATTTATCTTTGTAAAAAAAAACAACACACTACAATGAAAAATACATTTATTGCTCCTTCAGTTCTTGCTGCCGATTTTGCGAATTTACAGCGTGATGTCGAAATGATTAACAACAGCCAGGCTGATTGGTTTCATATTGATATTATGGATGGAGTTTTTGTTCCGAATATTTCTTTTGGAATGCCGGTTTTGGAAGCCATTTCTAAACACGCCAAAAAATATATTGATGTACATTTAATGATTATTGATCCAGATCGATATATTAAAACTTTTGCTGATTTAGGTGCTAACGGTTTAACTGTACATTATGAAGCTTGTACGCATTTACACAGAACACTTCAGGCTATTAAAGCAGAAGGAATGAAAGCGGGAGTTGCGATTAATCCTCATACTAATATTGATTTATTAGAAGATGTAATAAACGATATTGATTTAGTTTGTATCATGAGTGTTAACCCTGGTTTTGGCGGACAATCATTTATTGAAAACACGTACGATAAGATTAAAAAGCTAAAAGCTTTAATTACACGCAAAAATGCATCCACAATTATTGAAATTGACGGCGGTGTAACCAGCAAAAATGCAAAACAATTAGTAGAGGCCGGAGCCGATGTTTTAGTAGCAGGAAGCTTCGTTTTTAAAGCCGAAAATCCAACAGAAACAATTGCAGATTTAAAAAGTCTTACTTCTTTTTAATTTTCAAAAACAAAAAAAAAGAAAAGTCCAAAAATAGTTTTGGACTTTTTTTTTACCCGAAGCCTACTTAGGATCAATCCAATAAGGATTTGCTTTAAGTTTCTCTACAACATATTGAATAACTTTCTGAGCTTTCAAACTATTTCCAGAGCTATCTAATGGCGGCGAAATAACGGCAATTCCAAATTTACCAGGACACACAGCCAACATTCCTCCTCCAACTCCACTCTTTGCCGGAAGTCCCGAGTTAAACAACCAAATTCCAGAATTCTCATAGAGGCCTGCAGTTGCCATTACAGGCAAAGTATACATTACTGTTGTCTGGCTCACCACCTTATTCTTGGTAATAGGATTAACACCTCCATTTGCCAACGTAGCGGCCATTACAGCAAGATCCTTTACATTTACATTCAATGCACATTGTTTTGTATAAAGATCTGTTGCTTGTACTGGATCAAAATATATTCTGCTATAAGCCAATAACAAATGCGCAATAGCTTGATTCCGCAAATTATCACCAGCCTCACTTATATAAACAGGACGATTTATCGAAAGCTGCCTACCGGCAAAGGCACTCTGAATTTTCTGGATTTCTTTCCATTTTGCTATAGAATCATTACCTCGAATAAGGCTCGTGGCCGCAATAGCTCCTGGATTTACAAGAGGATTGATTTTATCTCCTTTTTGCATTTCTACTGCAACAATAGAATTAAATGGTAATCCAGTGGCATTCACTCCTATCTTGTCTTGCAAAAACTGTGGTCCTTCTTGCTCAATTACTTTTGCCATAGTAAATACTTTCGATATACTTTGAATTGAAACCATTGAGGTTATATCTCCTTTTGTATATACAGCTCCCTCTGCAGTAACAAGTGCAATACCAAAAATATTGGGATCAACATTTGCCAGCTCTTTAATATAGTCAGCATTTTTTCCTTCTTTTAAATCTTTAAATTTATTAAAGGCGTCATTAAGAGTATTTTCTATGTTTTGTTTATTCAGTATTGTTTGGCTATAGCCGTGGTTTATGATAAAACCAATCATTAAACCAGCAAAAATTATTTGTTTCTTCATTTTAAAAAAATGCATTCTTATTTCTATTCTAAATTAATTTATGAATAAACAGTATTTAATTAAAAATCTTTACTGCTTTTTAGATTCTTAAGATTTGGGAAGAAGTCAATTCCAGTCATTTTTTCCAAAGTTTCAATAGGAACTACAAAATCGTAAATAGACTTGTCGCTGTCTTCATTTGGAACTAAAAAAGCAATCGCTTTATGTTCTTTTCCTGATTTGGCTAAAACAATTTTATAAAAATATTTAGGAACAGAAACCTTTTCTGTCCCTATTTTTTTGTCTGAATCTTTTAAAACACCTCCTGTTACTACATAAATATCATTGTATTTATCAGCCCAATAACGTGTTTTTTGTTCAATTCTATTCCAGATTCCGCTATTAAAATCATGTTTTTGAGGCGAAATATTCGAAGTATAAAAAGTATCATTATAAGCTTCTTCGCTAAACTCCATATCGCCCGCAGGACACAGATGGCCTTTATCATAACCTGATTTTTTATAGTTTCTCCAATCTGCAGAACCGGTTGTTACCTTTGGATCTTCAATAAAATACGGACGCTTGTAATTTCCATTTTTAAGATATTCTTTCTTCAATTCATACGCCACCCATTCTGCCTGCTCAAATTTTTCATTATAAGAAAGTGTGTAATATTTATGCTTCACAATTTGATTGGTAGTCGAAGTAGGCTGATAAGCCACCGAATATCCACCGGTAGTATTTTGATTTGAAACAAAAGAACTTTGCTCCTGTACTATTTCTGCTGTATTAACCGTATTTTCTTTTTTACAAGAAAGAAGCGCCAAACTAATCAAACTGCAGACTAAAATATTTTTCATAAATATCATTTTATTTTTAAACTAAAAAAACGCTTCAAAATTACTTAAGAAGCGTTTTTAATAACAAATTAATTCTTTAAAAATCTTTAAGATTTTACCAATTTATCTTTTTTCATTTTAGGAGAAACACCCGCTTTTACATAAGATTTAGATTGTAAATCATCTAAAACATTCAATGCTTCTTCAACATAAACATCTTTAGATAAAGCTTGGTGCCAAGCATCTCTTTTTTCTTTTAATGTAGCATCTTTACTCATTTCAACATCTTCATATGGCAATGATTTAAAAACTAAATTATTTTTATAATCAGAAATTGGTTTGTATTTCTTTCCTTCATTTTCAACTTGTTCCTGAGTTTGTTTAAAACTATTAATGTTCAAGCTGTATGTGTTTTCTTTATTCTTAACGTCGATCCATTTTGCGTTGTCTTCAATTAATTTAAATTGAGCACTTTGAGCAATTCTGTTTCTACTTTTCTCGATTGCTTTACTAAAGTTTTCGTTAGAAGTCCAAGTGCTGTAATCAGCAGGATCAATTTTATCCCATGGCATTGCGTTGTCGATATCACGCTCACCCATTTTTAAGTAAGCATAACGATCCGGCATCACAACATCACTATGAACACCTTCTAACTGCGTAGAACCACCATTAATTCTGTAGAATTTTTGACCTGTAATTTTCAACGCGCCTAAATCTCCATAATTTGCATTACGAACAAATTGATTTAAATCAAGTACATTTTGTACCGTTCCTTTACCATAAGTTTGTTTACTTCCAATGATAACACCACGTTTGTAATCCTGAATTGCAGCTGCTAAAATTTCAGAAGCCGAAGCTGAGAAACTATTCACCATAATTACTAATGGTCCGTCCCACTCGATTTTTTTATCTTTATCGTATAAAACTTCTTTTTTCTTTCCTGCAGATTTTACCTGTACAATTGGTCCATCTTCAATAAATAAACCAGCGATATCAACAACAGTAGAAAGAGATCCTCCACCGTCATCACGAACGTCAAGAACAATTCCGTTTATATTTTCTTTCTTCAGTCTTTCAACTTCAAGAGCGATATCTTTTCCGGCATCACGGCCATCTTTATTTTCAAAATCAATGTAGAATTTAGGAAGATAAATAACGCCGTATTTCAATCCGTCTTTTTCAACAATACTCGATTTTGCATAAGTTTCTTCAATTTCAACAACATCTCTGATAATTGAAATTACTTTAATACTTCCGTCAACTTTTTTAACCGTCAATTTTACTTCAGTTCCCTTATGACCTTTAATTTTCTTCACAACATCGTCAAGACGCATTCCAACTACATCAACAGGTTCTTCATTTCCTTGAGCCACTTTTAAAATTAAATCTCCTGCCTCAAGTTGTTTTCCTTTCCATGCTGGTCCGCCAGAAATTAATTCATCAATTTGAGTAAAGTCATTTTTCTTAGTTAATCTCGCACCAATTCCTTCTAATTTTCCACTGATGTTTACATCAAAACGATCTTTTTCTTCTGGAGCAAAATAACTTGTGTGTGGATCAAAACGAGCCATAATTGAATTTAAATACACTGAAAACCAGTAATCTTTATTCAAATCTTTAATTACGCTAAAGTTATCATCTAAAGATTTTAATGAACTTTCGCGAGTTTCTTTTTCTAATGTTTCAAAAGATTTTTCTTTATAAGCAGGATCTTTTTTCTGTTTTTCCTCTTCAATTTTTTGTTTTGTAACAAGAGAAGAAAGAGTAGATAGCTTAATTTGTTTTCTCCATCTTTCATTAATCTCAGTTAAGTTTTTTGCATACGGAAGTTTCTCATAATCCGCATTAAAAGTCTCATCTGTCGTATAGTTAAACGGCTGCGCTAAAATAGTTTTATAACGTTTTTTACTTTCTTCCATTCTTTTCATCAACCTTGTATAAGTCAGGTTAAAGAATGTCAGGTCTTTATTCAAAAATTGATCGTCCAGCATCAGCTCATATTGCTTAAATTCATCAATATCAGACTGCAGGAAAAATCGCTTCGAAGGATCTAATGCTTCGATATAATCTTTAAAAATACCTTTCGAAAATTCGTCATTTATTTCAGCCGGACTATAGTGTCCTTTCTCAATAACAAAAGCCAGTAATTCTAAAAGTGTCTTGTCTCTATTTGGGTCCGGATCATCGTTCTTGTCAGCATTTATTTTAAAAGCAAACAGGGTTAAAGACAAGCATAATACGGCTATAAGTATTTTATAATTTCTTTTCATAAACTTAATAATAGCATTCATCAAATTTTTTAATCTAAGTTACGGTAAAAACTATGCCAACATGCCAAGATCAGTATAATTTTTTGTTAAAGATATAAAAATGTTTGATGCCCAAAAGTCTTCTCGAATTTAGTTTACAATTTTTATTTATTTGTTAGTATTCTACCAAAATCTGTTACTACATTTGCTCTAACAAGCTTTAATTTTGATAAATCAAAAATAAAAAACACAGCATGAAAGACGAAAAACCACTAATATTAGTAACCAATGACGATGGAATTCTTGCTCC
The DNA here is from genome assembly GCF_058807735.1 of Flavobacterium sp. GW821-FHT12A05. Lineage (NCBI taxonomy): Bacteria > Pseudomonadati > Bacteroidota > Flavobacteriia > Flavobacteriales > Flavobacteriaceae > Flavobacterium > Flavobacterium sp. GW821-FHT12A05. The sequence continues at coordinate 717,799 of NZ_JBXAQY010000002.1, forward strand.
CGGAATTAGGGCTTTAATAAGCGTTATGGAAACCATTGGCGATGTCGTTGTTGTTGCTCCAGACAAACCTCAAAGTGCTATGGGGCACGCCATCACGATAAATAACACCTTATTTTTAGATAAAATTTCTAAAGAAGAGGACACAATTACAGAATACAGCTGTTCCGGAACCCCGGTTGACTGCGTAAAACTGGCGGTAAATGAAATTTTAAAAAGAAAACCAGACCTATGTGTTTCTGGAATTAATCACGGATCAAACTCCTCTATAAATGTTATTTATTCCGGAACAATGAGCGCCGCTGTCGAAGCCGGAATAGAAGGAATTCAAGCCATAGGATTTTCTCTTTTAGACTTTGACTGGAATGCCGATTTTGAACCTATTAAATCATTTGTAAAAAAAATAGCGCTTGAAACATTAAAAAACAAACTTCCTCCGGGTGTAGTTTTAAATGTAAATTTCCCCAAATTAAAAGAAAAAGACATTAAGGGAATTAAAATCTGTCGTCAGGCAAAAGCGTATTATGCACAGAAATTCGACAAAAGACAAACTCCTTTCGGGAAAGATTATTACTGGCTTACCGGTAAATTTACAAACGAAGACAATGGCGAAGATACAGACGAATGGGCACTTGAAAACGGATATATTTCTGTAGTTCCTGTTCAGTTCGATTTAACAGCACATCATACTATGCAGCAACTTAATACCTGGAAATTAAATGGATAAAAAAGAACTTATTATCGGCTTTTTTGTGGGCATATTTACTTCGCTTTTGGGAAGTTATTTATTCATAACCTTTTTTACAAAGTTTGATATTTCTACCGGAATTCAAACATTAAGACAAATGGGATATTTAGGAAAAGTAATTACAATTGGAACCGTTTTAGATCTTGCTGTTTTTCTGCTTCTTCTAAAAAGAAATAAAGAAATGATGGCTCGAGGCGTGATTTTAGCCGTGATTGTTCTCGCTATTTCAACCATAATTATTTAAATCCTATCTTTGTGCTGCAATAAAAATTCGTTGATATGAAATATTACATAATAGCTGGCGAAGCTTCTGGAGATTTACACGGTTCAAATTTAATGAAAGCATTATACGAGGAAGATCCTCAGGCTGACATTAGATTTTGGGGCGGCGACTTAATGCAAAAAGCCGGCGGAACATTAGTAAAACATTATCGCGAATTGGCTTTTATGGGATTTGTTGAAGTTGTTTTTAATTTAAAAACGATCTTAAACAACATTAAAATCTGCAAAAAAGATATCTCTGAATTCAAACCGGATGTTATTATTTTTATTGATTATCCAGGTTTTAATATGCGTATTGCAAAATGGGCCAAAGCACTGAATTACAAAACACATTATTATATTTCTCCACAAATTTGGGCTTGGAAAGAAAATCGTATCAACGCTATAAAACAAGACGTTGACAGAATGTTTGTTATTCTGCCTTTCGAAAAAAGTTTTTACGAAGACAAACATCACTTTCCGGTAGATTTTGTTGGACATCCATTAATTGATGCCATTCAAAACCAGCCTGCTTTTAATGAATCGGCTTTTAGAGCAGAACATAATTTGGGCGAAAAACCAATTATTGCCGTTTTACCGGGAAGCCGTAAACAGGAAATTACAAAAATGCTGAGCGTAATGCTTAGCGTTGTTGATGATTTTCAGGATTATGAATTCGTTATTGCTGGCGCACCAAGTCAGGAATATGAATTTTATCAGCAGTTTTTAAAAAACAAAAATATTGCATTTGTTTCTAACAAAACTTACGATTTACTTCGTTCGTCAACCGCAGCTTTGGTTACTTCTGGAACAGCAACTTTAGAGACAGCTCTTTTTAAAGTTCCAGAGGTCGTTTGCTACAAAGGAAGTTCTATTTCTTACCAAATTGCAAAACGAATTATTACATTAAAATACATTTCGCTTGTAAACTTAATTATGGATCAGGAAGTCGTAACCGAATTGATTCAGGGCGAATGCAATACAAAACGCATCAAAGAAGAATTAAACAAACTGCTTGAATCTTCTTACAGAGAAAAACTGCTAAAAAACTACGATATTTTAGAACAAAAACTTGGCGGAATTGGTGCAAGTAAAAAAACAGCCAAACTTATTGTTGCCGATTTAAAATCTTAAATATTTCTGTTTTGAAAAAAATATTCGCCTTCCTTCTTTTATCAATCGTATTGGTTTCTTGTAAATCGACTTCGACTGCTGTGAGCAAAAACGAATCGAAAAAAGAAAATAGATATGTTGTAAAAAATTTAATCGAGAAGGCGACAGACAATATTGGAGTTAAGTACAAAGCCGGAGGTACAACAAGAAGCGGGTTTGATTGCTCGGGATTAGTTTACACAACTTTCGAAACCGAAAACATAAAGCTACCGAGAAGCTCTTACGAGCAGGCAAAAATTGGAAAAGTTATTCCGTTAAGCAGCGCTCAAAAAGGCGATTTAATTTTTTTTAAAACCAACAAAAGTAAACAAATCAATCACGTTGGACTTATAACCGAAGTCAATTCAGATGAGATTAAATTTGTGCATTCCTCTACTTCAAAAGGTGTTATAATTTCTTCTACCAAAGAAGCTTATTACAAAAACTCATTCGAACAAGTAAACAGAATAATCGAATAGTTTAAAATAAAATATATTTATTTTCTTACAAATATTTAATACTTTTATGCCATGAAAGTATTAGATTTTCCTTTAGTAAAAATTACGATTGGTTTTCTTATCGGGATTTTGACTGCTTATTATTGCCAGCCTTCAATTGAAACTGCAATTTTATTTCTTATCTTCTGCGTAATATTATTTTGTGTTTCTTATTTTCTTTCGAAGAAAAATAAAAACACCACTATCTTATTTGGAGTCAGCAGTTATTGTATTTCATTTTCAATAGGAATCTGCGTTCTGCTTTTTCATACGGATACTTTCGATAAATCAAACTATATACATTCAAACACCGCTTTTGATGAGCCTCAGTTTATCACATTCATCTTACGAGAAAAACTCAAAAGCAATGATTATAACGATCGATATATTGGACTTGTAAACAGTATTGACAGTAAAACTTTTTCGGGTAAAATTATTGTAAATATCCAAAGAGACAGTTTGCAGAATCCGTTACTAATTGGAAATATAATTCGAGTTAAAACCGTTTTGCAAAAAATATCTTCGAGCAAAAATCCCAATCAATTTGATTATGCTAAATACTTGGCCGACAAGCAAATTTACGCTCAGGTTTATTGCAAAAAATCTGAAATCAAGATTCATAAAATCATCAAAAAAGACATTTGGTATTATTCCGGTCGGTTACATTCGACTATTCTTAAAAATCTGGAAAAAGCAAATTTCAGTAAAGACGAAATGAATGTAGCACTGGCTTTGATCTTAGGACAGCAGCAAGAGATTTCAGCCGATATTATAAAGGATTATCAGTATTCCGGGGCTACGCATGTTTTATCTGTTTCCGGTCTTCACGTGGGGTTTATAATGCTTTTCATCATGTTTATTCTAAAACCTATTTCAAATACCCGAAAAGGTTCTGCCATAAAACTAACTTCTATTTTAATTTCATTGGCTGGTTTTGCCGTTATATCAGGTTTGTCGCCTTCTGTTTTGCGTTCTGTAGTTATGTTTTCTTTTGTTGCCATTGCAAACCATTTACGCCGAAGCGGTAATATATACCATACATTGCTGGTTTCTATTTTATTGATTCTACTTTTTGAACCGTACTTTTTATTCGATGTTGGTTTTCAGCTGAGCTATTTGGCGTTGTTTTTTATTGTTTGGCTCCAGCCGATATTAAAAAAAATATGGTCTCCAAAAAACAAAATATCACTTTATATCTGGGATGCCTTAACTGTTTCTTTTGCAGCACAAATTGGTACTTTACCATTATGTCTTTACTATTTTCATCAATTTCCGGGATTGTTTTTTGTAACCAATATTATAATTCTTCCTGTTTTATCCTTTATTATGATTGCCGGAATTATTGTCATGATTATAGCCATCTTTACAAGCCCGCCTGCGATATTGGTTTATCCATTCGAAAAAAGCATTTTCATTTTAAACAAAATGATTCATTATGTTGCTTCACTCGAATCGTTTGTTATTCAGGATATCAGTTTTAATTTTTATTACTTAGCCACACTGTATTTAGTAATAATAAGCGCCATAATCTGGCTGAAAAAACCGAGTTATAACAAACTGGTTATGGCATGCATTTCTCTAATTCTTTTTCAGATATCTCTTCTTTATACTAAAAAAGAAACAGCAAGTCAGAAAGAATTGATTGTTTATAATATCAAGAAAAACACTTTAATTTCTAAAAGAAACGGACGAGACATCACTCTTTTTGCTCATGATACCATTAGTGATAAAAGTTCAAAAAGCAATGCTTTTAATTCTTACCTAGTAGGCAATTTTGCTGTTTTAAATTATTCTCAGCAAATTAAAAATGTTTTATTTTTTAATGGAGAAAAAATCTCCATTATTGACAGCACAGGAATTTATGAAAATAAAATCCAGCCCGATATTTTGATCCTGACTCAATCTCCTAAAATAAACTTCGACAGACTTTTAATCGAACTTCATCCTAAAATTATTATTGCAGATGGATCTAATTCCTATGCGCTTCAAAAAATATGGAAAGCCAGTTGTGCGCAAAAAAACATCCCTTTTCATGCCACTGCCGAAAAGGGATTTTATAGCTTAAATTAATCGATTTTAGTCTGGATTTATAATTAGATTTGAATCTGTGATCCAAGCTTTTGCTCCTGCAGAATTATAAGACATTCTTCCTAATGTATTAAAGCTCGTTTTTCCTTTTCGGAGAGCGCCGCTGGCAAAACAAACCTCTGGAATGTTCTCTACTCCAAAAGCATTTTTTAATCTTAAATTTTGCTCTCGAGTGTCATTGTCTATACTTGAGTCGGACAAATCGATTTTTACCAAAATTACATTCTTGCGAGACCATTTTTCAAAATCAGGAGTTTTAAAAACTTCATTTTGCAACGCTTCAGATACTCCTGCTGCTGTGAAGAAAATAAGCATAGGTTTTCTTTGTTCATTACTTAACGTAATGGCATCAGTAATGTTCGTTTTCCAATCTAAATTTTGAGATCTGGCTAAAATTGTAATTAAAAAAAATAGCAGGATAAGTAGTTTTCGGGTCATAATTATTGGTTTTTGGCTGGGTTAATAAAACTAAATTAACACAAAACCAATTTCCAACAATCGTCTTTAAAACAAATAGTTACAAAAAATGAGCATTAAAATGAAATTAATTATTTAAAGTTCGATATTTGAAAAAAACGAAAAATTAAGGCCTCTAAAATATTAAATGTACAACACACATTTTAAATTGTTTAAAAAAATATCCCTTTCCGGCATAGCCGAAAAGGGATTCTACAAATTAAACTAAGAAACTTAATTTAAATTTATTACTCACTTGGATGCAGAATATTATTCGACTCTGCAATCCATGATTTTGCTCCTCCTGGTTTATAAGCAATTTTGCCAAGAGCACTAAAAGTTGTTTTATTTTTTCTTACCGAAGCCACTGCAAAGCAAACTTCCGGAAGATCCTGAACTCCAAAAGCGTTCTTTAATCTGATATTTTGTTCTTTATCACCATCAGAAGCTGTTGAGTCTGATAAATCCAGTTTTACAAGGATCACATTATCGCGTGACCACACAGCAAAGTCCGGGGTTTTAAAGATTTCATTTTGAAGATTTTCTGGTACACCTGAGGCAGTGAATAAAATTAACATTGGTTTTTTTTGTTCATTACTAATGGCTATTGCATCAGTCATATTAGTTCGCCAGGCAAGAACTTGAGCCTGAGTGAAAAATGAACCTAAAAAAAACAGTAGGACAAGTAATTTTTTAGTCATATTTATATTGGTTTTGGTTAGTATAGCGCAACTAAATTAACACAATATTTTAATTATCCAAATTATATAAACTTAAAAATTACATTATATGTTTTTTTATACATAAATTAATATATAAATAACAATTTCAACACAAGTAAATGAAAATCTTTTCTTACTAAACAAAAAAACTCCCTACATCGCTGTAAGGAGTTTAATATATAAAGTGTATTTAAAATCTTTTTATTTATGACTTTTTAGGATGAACAATTCCTTCAGCAACTGTTAACCAAGCAGATGGCCCTCCGGCAACATATCCTGTTTTTCCAAGCCCTTTAAAATTAATTTTTCCGTCTTTTGCTTCGGCACTTGTAAAAAACACTGTTGGAAATCCCTGGATCCCAAAAGCTTGCTGCAATTCATTATTTTGATTTTTAAGCTCCGGAGTCTGTGCGACACTTCTTGGATAATCTAACTCTACCAAAACAACATTATCAACAGCCCATTTTTTAAATTCTGCAGTTTTCAAAACCTCATTTTGTAAACGAATACACCATCCGCACCAATCACTTCCTGTAAAAAACATCAACATAGGTTTTTGTTCTTTATTACTAACATTAATAGCTTCTTTAACGTCAGTGTACCACTTTAGTTCTTGCGCCTGCGTTGCAAATGCTCCAACTAAAAACAATGTTATGAGTAGTATTTTTTTCATGGTCCTTTTAATTTTTTACAAATTTAGTCAAAAAAAGAATCACTAAATGTCGCCTATTTTACTTCTTGCATTAATTTTCTAATTAATGGAGTTGTAACAATCAAAACAACACCTGCAATTAAAGAATACAATGCTAATTGATAATATCCGTCTGTATAAGCGATCAACTTAGACATTAAAGTTGTCCCTGTATTAGCATTAGACATTTCAGCTCCTAATTTTCCTGCCGCAAACTGTCCGAATGCACTCGATAGAAACCATAATCCCATCATCATCCCGAACAATCGTTTAGGAGATAATTTTGTAATTACCGACATCCCGATTGGCCCGATACATAATTCTCCAAGAGTATACAAAAGATATCCTAAAGCAAATACATCAAGAGAACTTAATCCGTCTGCATTTACAAAAAATCTTGCACTGTAAAAAATAAAGAAACCAGCGGCAAGCAAAATAAATGACAAACCAAACTTAATAACGGTATTTGGCTCAATTTTTCGTTTGTATAGGAAGATCCATAACAATCCCACTAAAGGGCTAAAAATAATAACATAAAGTGAGTTTATACTATTATTTACAACGTTTGGATCAATATTAAAAAACAACAATTTGTTTGTCAAATTATCTTTAGCAAACAAAGACAACGAACCACCAGACTGCTCTGAAATAGCCATAAACATAAAGTATCCAAAAATAAATACAAACGCCGCCAAAAGTTTACGCTGCTGTTTAGCATCTTTTATTTGTATTAACTCATATAAAAAATATCCTATTGCAGCCACTCCAATTGTGTACATGAAATACTCTGTAAAATCTGAGTTGATAACCATAATATATACTAATGGTATTACAACAAAAGAACCTACATAAACAGCTGTTTCGTAAAGATTACGTTTTTTAGGCGTGTGATTTTCTAATGGCGAATTTCCAATTGGCGCTAAATGCTTTTTTGTTAAAAGGAAAGTTATAACTCCAATTATCATAACAATCGCCGCAGAAAGAAAACAAAGACTCCATGAATAGTTTTTTCCTAAATAAATTGGAATTGCTCCTCCAAGCATTCCTCCAATATTAATTCCGGCATAAAACAATCCGTAACCTGCATCACGGCGTCCGTCATTTTCATGATACAACTCCCCTACCATTGAAGATACGTTTGGCTTAAAGAAACCTGTACCAATAATAGAAAGTGTTATTCCGTAATAAAAAAAATCGTGCGGCGAAGCTGCGATAAGCAAGTTCCCCAAAATCATTACAATTCCTCCAAAAAGAAGTGATTTCTTAAATCCTAAAATTTTATCTGCAAAAATTCCTCCAATAAATGTAAAAGCATATACAAAAGCCTGAATTGCTCCATATTGAAGATTTGCTTTTCCTTCCAGCAGCCCTAATTGGTCTACCATAAAAAAAGCTAAAACACCACGCATTCCGTAGAAACAAAAACGTTCCCACATTTCAACCAAAAACAAGTACCACAATTGTTTTGGGTACTTGCCTTTAAAATTCTGAATTTCCTCTAAAGTTAATTTACTTTCCATATTATCTAACGCCATGCATCATTTTTTTCAAGAATGGAGTCAAAGCAAATAAGATAATTGCTGCGATACCTGTAAGCACTACAAATACCATAAAAAACTCATATAAATTGTGTATTTCGAATCCGGCAAAAAAGTGGTTATGAGCACTAATTTGGTGCTGCTCTAATAAAGATAACTGCTCCGGAGTTGGTACAATTTTGTTATCTAAAACAGCTTGAAGATCGATTCCCAATTCTTTTGCTTTTGCAAATTTATCACCCGTTGCCGGTAAGATCGAACCTAAAGTTCCTCCTAATGCATAACCAGATGCGTTAGACAAGAAGAATACTCCGTATAATAAAGATGCAAAACGTTTTGGAGATAATTTACCTACTAATGATAAACCAATTGGAGATAAACACAACTCAGCACATGTATTTAAGAAATATAACAAGATAAGCCATTTTACTAATAACAACCCTGAAGTTCCAATATAAGAAACCTGAGTCGCAATCATGAAGAAACTGATCGAAATTACCACTAAACCTACAGCTAATTTTACTGGAGAAATTGGCTCTTTGTCTTTAGCTCTTAAAGTATCCCAAAGAATACTGAAAGGCACCGCCAAGATCACTACAAATAATCCGTTAAAGATCTGAACCATTGATGGAGGCATCTGCCATCCGAAGAAGTTTCTGTCTGTTTGGTTATCGGCAATAAAGGTTAACGATGAACCTGCCTGCTCAAAAGCAGCCCAGAAGAAAATAATAAAAAACGAAACGATATAAATTACAATAATTCTATCTCTTTCGATTTTAGTTAAAGAGGTATCTGAAATAATCAATCCGGCCAATGATAAACCACTTGAATAAATCAAAGTATAAATTAAGTTTTGACCTACTATATAATGAAAAAAGAATCCTAATGCAATAAATGCAATTCCGGCAATTGCTAAAGCTTTACTAGAAAAGTTCGCTTTTTGAGCTTCACCTTCTTCAAAATCTGAAGCATCATTTTTAGAAGGAAGTCCTCCTAATGGCTTTCCTTCTGGAGAAACCACATATTTATTTTTCAAGAAATAGAAAAGAATTGTTCCTAATAACATCGCAACAGAAGCCGCCATGAATCCCCATCTAAAAGCGTGGATATCTCTAATTCCTCCAGCATCTTTAACATCTCCCAATATAGGACAAATAGACTGACCTAAGAAAGCTCCAATGTTAATCCCCATATAGAAAATAGTAAAAGCACTATCTAATTTTGTTTTTTCTTGTTTTGGATATAAACTTCCAACCATACTAGAAATGTTTGGTTTGAAGAATCCGTTACCAAAAACAATTACTCCTAATGCAGAGTACATAATGATTTTTGCTAAACTTAAATTAGACTCAAAAACACTTCCACTTGTAAACAAAAGCATTTGTCCAATTGCCATTAGCAATCCTCCCAATAGGATACAATTTCTGTTTCCTAAAAAACGGTCGGCAATAAATCCACCTAACATTGGTGTTAAATAACAAAGTCCAAGGAAACCTCCATAAATTAAAGACGCTTCTTCTTCCTTCATCAATAATGAATTCACAAGAAATAAAGTTAATAAAGCTCGCATTCCATAGAAATTGAATCGCTCCCACATCTCCGTTCCAAATAATACCCAAAGCCCTTTTGGATGCGCAGTTTTTACTCGAGTTTCTTCCATATTATTCACTATTTATTTGATTTTGATAAAGTTATATTATAAATTTTCTTTGATAAAGTTAGTCATTTTATTATAAAGCTGAATTCTCGTTTTGCCGCCAAAAATACCGTGGTTTTTATCTGGATATATTTGAGAATCGAATTGTTTATTAGCCTGAATTAAGGCTTCCATCATTTGCATTGAGTTTTGAACATGAACGTTGTCATCGCCAGAACCGTGAATCAATAAAAACTTACCTTTTAATTTATCAACGTGATTTATTGGAGAGTTTTGGTCGTACCCGCTTGCATTTTCCTGAGGAGTCTGCATGTATCTTTCAGTGTAAACACTGTCATAAAATCTCCAGTTTGTAACCGGTGCCACAGCGATTGCCATTTTAAATACGTCATTTCCTTGAAAAATACAGTTAGAAGCCATAAAACCTCCATAACTCCATCCGAAGATTCCAATTCTTGAAGCATCAACATAAGGATATCCTCCAATTACTTTTGCTGCATCGATTTGATCTTCAACTTCGTATTTTCCTAATTCTTTTTGAGTTACTTTTTTGAAATCAGCACCTTTAAAACCAGTTCCTCTACCATCAACACAAGCTACAATATAACCTTGTTGTGTTAGTGAAGCAAACCAATAATCATCAGTATTATTCCAATCGTTATTTACCTGTTGTGAACCCGGACCAGAATATTGGTACATGAAAACAGGATATTTTTTAGAAGGATCGAAATCTTTTGGTTTTAAAATCCAAGCATTTAGTTCGTTTCCTTTTGCTGTTTTTAAAACAAAGAATTCTTTTGCAGGAAGGTTATATGCTTTTAATTTATCAGCAAGTGCCTGATTATTTTCGATAACCTGAATTTCTTTTCCTGTTTTAGCCTCATTTAAAGTATAAGTTGTAGGCTGTAAATTGCTTGAGAAAGTAGTAATGAAAAATTGGAAATTCGGGCTGAAAGTCGCAGCACTTGTTCCTACTTTTGAAGTTAAACGGGTTTTGTTTTTTCCGTCTAAACCAATTCTGTAAATATCTCTGTTAATAGAACCATTTTCTGTAGATTGGTAGAAAATAGTTTTTGTTTTTTCGTCTAAGCCGTAGTACGAAACCACTTCCCAGTTTCCTTTTGTAACCTGAGTTTTAAGTTTTCCGGTTTTGTCATATAAATAAATATGATTGAATCCGTCTTTTTCGCTTGTCCAGATAAAGCTGTTATCTTTTAAGAAAGTTAAATTATCTGTAACATCAACATAAGCTTTGTCTTTTTCATTTAAAACCACTTTTGCCACAGCTGTAGTTCCGTCAACAAAAAGTAAATCAAGATTGTCCTGGTGGCGGTTTAAAACCTGAGCCGATAATGTATTATTATCATTTGTCCACTGCATTCTTGCGATGTAGAAATCATTATAATTTCCTAAATCAACCTTCTTAGAAGCATTTCCAACCGCATCATAAATATGTAATGAAACTACCGAATTTTTTTCTCCAGCCTTAGGATATTTAAAAGTTTCGATTGTTGGATATAAATCCTTGTAAAACATTGACATAGAAAACTCAGGAACCTGGCTTTCGTCAAAACGAATGTAAGCTAGTTTTTTACTGTCTTTACTCCAGTCAAACGCCCGTACAAAAGCAAATTCTTCTTCGTAAACCCAGTCCGTAATACCGTTTATAACTGCATTTTTCTTTCCATCTGTAGTAACAGCTGTTGATTTTTTAGAAGCAACATCATAAACATATAAATTGTTCTCTTTAGCATAAGCGATTTTTGATCCATCAGGAGAAAAAGTCGGCTCCTGAATTTGAAAATCAACCAATTTTGTCAAAGATTTTGAAGCAATATCGTATAAAAAGTAATCTGCTGTAAAAGAGTGACGGAAGATTTTTTTAGAATTACAAGCAACTAAAATCTTTTTTTCTGCAGCATCGAAGATATAACTGTCAATTCCGTTTGAAAGCTCTTTATGGTTTTTAGTATCAATAAGATTCGATACTTTTTTTAGAGTTGCAAAATCGTACAAATCAATCTGCATGCTTCTGCTAGCCTGATCAACATTTAAAACTGTATATTGATTTGTATTTTTTAAGGATTGCAGCTCGTCCATTCCTTTTGCGCGAAATGCCCCGCTATAAATATTTTCAACCGTTATTTTTTGCTGCCCAAAAACTGTTGCAACTATAAATAAAAGTACTACAGTAATTTTACTTGTATTCATTAGAATTATTTTAAATATAAAAAGAGCCCAATTTTAGTAAAAAAAATAAACATAATACACATTTTAAGTGTTAAATGTTAAAAAAAATAACGATTGCGTATTTTCATGTTTGAAATACGTTGCAAACAAAACTCTTAAAATAGTATCTTTGCCGCAACATTATTATTTAATATATTGAGAATGAACAACGCTGTTGCCGGATTTTCTAAATTATCCAAAAAAGAAAAAATAAACTGGATCGCCAATGAATATTTTTCGACTCCCGAAGAGGCTTTAAATATTATAAGAAATTACTGGAATTCAGACGAAAAGCTTCAACAGCTGCATGATGAATTTATCGAAAACACGATTACCAACTTATATATCCCGCTTGGAGTTGCCCCTAATTTTTTAATCAACGGAAAGTACAAAACTATTCCAATGGCAATTGAAGAAAGTTCAGTTGTAGCTGCTGCATCAAAAGCAGCTAAATTTTGGGCTGTGCGTGGCGGCTTTAAAGCAACCATAATTGATACCGAAAAAATTGGTCAGGTTCATTTTAATTTTAATGGTGATGCTGAAAAATTACAATCTTTTTTTCAAGACATAAAACCAAAGTTTTTTTCTGACACACAAAGCATTACAAAAAACATGCAGGAACGTGGCGGCGGTATATTGGATATCCAGTTAAAAGACAAACGAAACTTACTCGAAAATTATTACCAGCTTCATTCCACCTTTGAAACCAAAGACAGCATGGGCGCTAATTTTATCAATTCATGTCTGGAGCAGTTTGCAACAACTTTAAAAGAGGAGTTTCAGCATTCTGATTTATTTTCTGAAGAGGATACGCTGACGGTAATCATGAGTATTTTATCAAATTATGTCCCGAATTGTCTTGTAAGAGCAGAGGTTTCATGCCCAATTGAAGATTTAGCCGAAAAACATATTCCTAACCCACAGGATTTTGCAGAGCGTTTTGTTCAAGCTGTTCAAATTGCCGAAATCGAACCTTTTAGGGCTGTAACACACAATAAAGGTATCATGAATGGTGTCGATGCCGTGGTTTTGGCAACAGGAAATGACTTTAGAGCTGTAGAAGCCGGCGTTCATGCCTACGCCTCAAAAAATGGTCAATACGCGAGTTTATCGCATGCTAAAATCGAAAAGGGAATTTTTACCTTTTGGCTTGAAATTCCTTTAGCTTTAGGAACCGTAGGCGGTCTGACTTCTTTGCATCCGCTGGTAAAATTATGTTTAGAAATGCTGGAGAAACCTTCGGCAAAAGAATTAATGGAAATTACCGCTGTTGCCGGTTTAGCACAAAATTTCGCAGCGCTTCGTTCGTTAACGACAACCGGAATTCAGGAAGGACACATGAAAATGCACCTAAATAATATCATCAATCAATTTGAAGCTACTGACGAAGAACGTCATTTAATTAAAGCTCATTTTAAGAAAACGGCCGTTTCACACAGCGCTGTTGTTGAATTTATTGAAAGTTTAAGAAAATAAAATATATAAAAATTCCAAAAAATTATATCCTCAAAATAAAATTCCAAATTCCAAGATAATTGGAATTTGGAATTTATCCCGAAACTTCGGGATTGGAATTTGTTTTAAAATCAAAGCATGAAAACAACCTTTTACAGTAACGGAAAACTATTAATCTCTGGCGAATATCTAGTATTAGATGGTGCCGATGCATTTGCGCTCCCAACAAAATTTGGTCAGGATTTAATTGTTGAAGAAGGAAAAAACAATATAATTGAATGGAAAAGCTACGATTACGACAAACACCTTTGGTTTGAAAACAGCATTTCATTTGATGAAGTTGTAACCAATCCAGCTTTTGAGATCGAAACTGTAAAAACAACCTTAATTACCATTTTGCACGAAGCCTATATTTTAAATCCTGATTTTATTAAAAAATCAAACGGATATAAAATAACCACAAATCTTACTTTTCCAAGAAAATGGGGATTAGGCACATCTTCTACCTTAATTAACAATATTGCTCAATGGACAAAGATTAATGCCTTTACGCTGCTTAAAAACAGTTTTGGAGGCAGCGGCTACGACATTGCCTGCGCACAAAACAACACTCCTATTTTATATAAAGTAGAAAACAATTTTGTAGAACCGGTTACTTTCAATCCAGATTTTACAGAAAACATCCATTTTGTTTATCTTAATAAAAAACAAAACAGTAAAGCTGCCATACATGCTTATAACAGACACAAAGAGCAAAACTTAGGCAAAAGCGTCATTAAGAACAATAAAATAACACATGAAATTCTGAATGCTCAAACTATAAAACAGTTTGCCTACGCAGTCGAAAAACACGAAATACATTTAAGCAATATCCTGGAAATCGAAACAATTAAAGAAATCGCTTTTCCGGATTTTGGTGGTGCTGTAAAAAGTCTTGGAGCTTGGGGAGGAGATTTTGTAATGGTGGTTTCAGAAGAAGATCCGAAACATTATTTTGTCTCAAAAGGATACGAAACCATACTTTCGTATAACGAAATGATCCTGCAAGAATAAAAGCTTCTATTTCTAAAAAGTTAGTATTTTACTTTTTGTTCTTCAATATGCTGTGCTTCTAAGTGCCGGACTTTTTCATTTTCCTGCTCATTAGATTCAATAAGCGTATTGTGCAAACGCTCCGCCATCTTTTCTATACTGTTTGTAATAGAATCATACACCAATTCCATTCGTCGGTGTTTTTCTTCTTTTACAGCTCTTAAAACATCATCTACAAAAACTTTATCGTATTTCTCAGCAACCGAATCACGGGTATTGGTAAGTCTGATAACATAATCGTTACTCAAAATCGTAACCTTAAAATGCTGCTCTTCGTTACTTAAATAGTATTTTCCACCCAATTCATCAACATTGATGTCAGTGCTGCTAACTTTTAAAAGTTCTGTAATTATTCCAAAAATATGATTTTCAATTTTAGAATACACTTTAGGTTTTCTTCTTAAAAAACTAAACATATTAAAAAACATTAAATCTCTGAGTATTAAAGTATTTTTTTGTCATTGCCCCACAATCTTTATTAACATTAATAGTCAAAATTTTACATTTGTTAAAATAAAAATTTCGGCAAATTAACTGTAATAATTTGAAAATCACAAATATTTCAGATTATATTTCCATAATTCCCATATAGTTAAGGAAATTGCATACAATAATTACTACAAACCGTTCGTCTGTTTTTTAAACAAAGAAAAACCCGAAACATTCAATTGAACGTTTCGGGTTTTTTATTTTTTTATTTTACTAAAACTAGTAATTAAATTGTAATCTGTTGTCTTCAATTTTAGCATTGTTTTTCAACGCTGGTAAAATTCTGCTTGCATCAGATGCGCTTTGAGCTTTTACTTTAGCAACATACTCTGCATGGTTTGCAAGAGCAGGAGCTTTTACAGTACTAATGTTTTTTACAACATAAACTCCAGTATTACCTTCAATTGGAGCAGAAATTTTATTAGCAGCTAAAGCAAATGCATTACCCACAACTTTTGGCTCTTGTCCAACTCCACCTGGTAAAACAGGATTATCTAAAGTTACATTAGCAGCTTGTTGTACAGCTACACCAGCATTTTTAGCAATAGCCTCGATGCTTGAACCTGTCATTTTAGCTTTTAAAATTTCAGCTTTTTTCTTGTTTTTCAAGATTGGCTCTACATAAGGTCTTGCCATAGTAACAGAAACTAAACCAGATTTGTTTTCGCTTTTGTATTGAGCAATTACGTGACCAACATTAGCTATTTCAAAACGTTTTACGTCTCCTGTGTTTGTTTCTTTATCAAATGCCCATCTAACGATGTTTCTTTGGTTTCCTAATGGTCCAAATTGTTCGTCCATTGCTTTCGCAGAAATTGGAGCCGCAACTTTTAAACCTAATTCTTTTGCTGTAGCAGCAAAGTCTTTATCAGCAGCTTCCATTTCGAATTTAGTTGCTAATGTAAATACTTTATCAGAAGTAGCTTCAGACGGCTCAATTTTTTGAGCAATTGTAGCTAAACGAATTCCGTCTTGTTTATCTGTAATTTTGATAATGTGGAAACCGAAAGGAGTTTCTACTAAACCAATTTTTCCAATTCCGTTATTGAATACAAAATCATTGAATGGTTTTACCATTTGGCCTTGACCAAAATATCCTAAATCACCACCTTGTTGTGCAGATGAGTCATCAGAGCTTGTAAAAGCCAACATCATGAAACTATCAGGATTTGCCTGAACCTGAGCTAGAATTTCTTCAGCTTTAGCTTTAGCTTCTTCTTTAGTTCTTTTTTCTTTTTGGTTTGGAGTTTGAGAACCTTCGTAACCAATTAAGATATGACTTGCTTTTGCGTTAACACCAGCTTTAAATCCTAAAGATTTAGAGATAGCATAATATCTTCCGTAAACATAAGGTCCGTAAATTGATCCTGCCGGTAAGCTGAATAATTTATCAGCATCTACTGCCGGAAGACTATTTTTAGCCACATAAGTAGAATCGTAAGGAACATCAGAATTTGCATTTACAAATTCAGCAATGTTCGTAGCGTTTCTAAAACCTGGCAATGTATCGTTTTTACCTGTTTTTGCGTTGTAAACAACACTTCCAGATAATAAAGCAGTCATTTTAGCTTTAATTTCAGCCTCATCTTCTTTCGAAGCTTTGTCTTCTACTAAAACGTATTGAATTTCACGAGTTGCATCCGCTTTGAATTTTTTCTCGTTTTTCTTCATATAATCTACGATATCTGAATCAGAAATTTTTACATCACTATCTTTAATAGAAGAGTATAATGCTCCAGCGTAAGCAAAGTTTACTTTGTTCGCTTCCATTTCATACTTTAATTTTCCTTCACTAGCAGTTGTGTAAAGTCCAGATTTTACTAAAGTATTGTAAATTTGAAATTTCGCATTTAACTCAGCATCTTTTTCTTTTTCAGAAATATATTGAGCTGCCTCAGGGTTTGCTTTAAAGTAGTCTTTAAATTTAACTACGTCAAACAATCCTGCTGCGTTTAAAAACATAGGGTTTTTACCAATATTTGGATCTGATTTCAAAACTTCAAGTAAGTGTTTTTCACCAACTCTCAATCCTAATTTATCAAACTGAGTTGACAATAAAGCGATTGAAACTTCTTGATCCCAAACTCTGTTTGCAGCTTCAGTGGAAGTAATTCCTTGACCACTTTTTTCAAGATTACTAACTTTAACTCTAAAGTCTTCAAATGAAATATCTTTTCCATCGATGCTTCCTACATCTTTTGAACTTTGACCAAAGGTTCCTCTAGTAAATAGATCTTGTATTATAAATGCAAATAATGCAAGTGCAATAACTCCTATCAATAAAGCGGAACGCTGTCTAATTTTTGCTAAAACTGCCATTTCTAATTATCGTTAATTTTATATTCAGTTTGCGAAAATACAATTATCTAGCTAATAACAATACAACTAGTGTTTTATTTTACACAATTTTTTTTAATTCTTACAAAATTCAGTCTTTTATTGTCATTTTGACCAACTCAATTTTCTTATTTGATGCCTGTTCTATCTTGAAATGAAACCTGTCAATCACAATTTTATCGCCTTTTTGCGGAATTTCTTTTGTCGAATTTACAATAAAACCGCCTAAAGTGCCGTACGAATCTTCTTCTGGAATCATGAGTTTATAGGTTTCATTTAAATACTCCACATCTAATCGAGTAGAAAACAAATACTTACCATCTCCTAAATCCTGTTCTATCAATTCTTCGTCTAAATCGTGCTCGTCTTCGATTTCTCCAAAAAGCTCTTCGACAATGTCTTCTATCGTAATGATTCCCGAAGTTCCCCCGTATTCATCTAAAACTACGGCTACATTTTTTCGTTTTTTTATTAAAGTACTCAAAGCATCTTTTATCAGAATCGTTTCCGGAACAAATTCAACCGTCATTAAGACTGATTTAATTGTTTTTGGTTTTTTAAACAAATCAAATGAGTGTACGTATCCTACAATATCATCAAGAGAATTTTGGCTTACTACGATTTTTGAATATCCGGTTTCTACAAAAAGATCTTTTAAATCCGAAACGCTTTCAAATAAATCTATTGCAACAATCTCTGTTCTGGGCGTCATGATATCGCGTGCCTTTACTCCCGAAAATTCTAATGCATTCTGAAAAATCTGAATTTCAGAATCGACTTCATCATCATCTTCAACAGAATTCATTTGTTCTGTAATGTAATTTCCGAGTTCGATTTTACTAAAGTACAATTGCACCTGATCGCCTTCGGTTTTAAAAAACTTTCTCAAAATAAAGTCGGATATCCAAATGAAGAATGTCGAGATATAATAAAAAAGCCTGTAGAACAAATAAGCCGGAACTGCAAAAATCTTAATTAGAGAATTAGCATAAATCTGAAAAAACACTTTTGGAAAAAATTCGGCTGTAATTAAAACTATAAAAGTCGAAATTACAGTCTGAACCAAAATAGTGGTCAGGTTTGAAAACTGAAAACCAAAACCAGTTATCCACGCAAGGGCGACATCTCCCATATAAAAACCGTAAATAACCAGCGCTACATTGTTGCCAATAAGCATTGAAGCTATAAACTTTGAAGGGTTTTCGGTAAGTTTGGTTAAAATTTGAGACAGAAAATTATCTTGTTTCTTTTCAATTCCAAGATAAATTTTATTGGAGGAAATAAAGGCTATTTCCATTCCTGAAAAAAAGGCTGATAGTATTAAACATAGTATTATAATACTAATTTCCATTTTTATTATTTTTTATTTCGGTCGTTGTACTTATTAAGAAATCTTCTCCTGAAGAAAAACATAAAAATTGCCATTCCGGCAATAACAAAACTTAAAGGATAACCTTCATTGTTCTCATTCAGTTTTACTACTCCATCATAAATAAAGTAAACTGCAAATAAGATATAAACGTATTGTGTGTATTTTAAATAACCCATAATTATAATTCTTCTTCTGTTTCAAATTCACCGCTTATTCGCTGCGAATTAATCACTTTAAAATCTTTACTAAAATCAATTCCCTGACCAAAAGAAACTCCCTTAGCATCTGTAAGCTTAAATTTTCTTTCGGTATAAAACCATTCATTTTTTTGATCAAAAAACAATTGTTCAGTTTCTAAAACCTGCCCGGCTTCTGATGTAATTTTTACTTTTCCCTGTAAATCAATTATCTGCGTAGATTTATAGGAAACAGCATAATTTGATCTTATAAAAGTACGCTTTTGTTTTTTATCATATAAAGTAACATCAATTCCTTTTGGGAATTCTGTAAAAGGAAATTCGAGATTGGAATAATCAAGCATTTTTGGGCTTATCAAAACTGCGGTAATTTTTCCCGAATCGGTGTATTTGATGTTTACAGTATCGGCATCACTTCCGGGAACGAACTCAGAGAAGTTAATTTTCTGAACATCTTTAAAATTACTTTCGCATCCAAAAAACAGTGTCACAGCAATAACTGTGACAGCGTTTATAATATATCTCTTTGGTAAATTCATTTGCCAAATGTAATAAATTGTAATGAGCTTATAAAAACATAAGTCTTTATGTTTAGTTGAATTTACTCTTCACAAACCATTTGTCGTTGAAAGAGAATCCTATACTAAAGTTTACATAGTTTTCCTGAACTAAGTTTGAAGATACTGTTCCTCTTTTACCAAATTCAACTCCAAGATTTAAATTTGAAAAGTAACCCGGAATTGGAATTCCTGCTCCTAAACTCATTCCTACATCGCTTATTGATTCGTTATTCACGATTAAACCAATTTTCTCATATTTCAATCCGGCACGGTAAGTAATTCTGCTTAGGTAACTTGTAAAAGAAGTATAGTTTGGAATGTAATAACCTCCTACGGCATACTTAGCATATTTCTCGTAACGAACGTTTTGAGATGCATTGTAATAATTTGTTAACTGACCTTCTCCTTGAAAAGCCAATGTAGTACCTACAAGCCATTTTCTTGCTTCACCAATACCAACTCCAATAGTTAATTTACTAGGAAGTTTTAATTTTTGTGATTCAGGTGCATACGTATAAGGATCCGGATCGCCGCTTACAGTGATTTCTCTTGTACTATCAGAATTTAAATCACTTTTAAAAGCATAGCTCAAACTGGTAAATAAATTTACTTTTTTATACAGTTTTGCTTCGTACATAGTACCAATATCAAAATTAATACCTGATAAAGTAGAAACATTTACTTCCTGAGTACTATTTTGAACACCTGTTACGGCTTCTAAACTTGTTGTTGTAATTTTTCCGAAGTTATACTGAACATCTGCTCCAATATTCCAGTTTGGCTTAATTTTATAGGCTAAACCAAAGTATACTTTATTGATACCTCCCTGCCCGCTTAATTGAGAACTTACTGCTCCTTCTGTCGCAGTATTATCGTTAAGAATTTTATATCCTACAGATGATAACGGAACTAAACCAAAAGACGCTCCAAATTTTCCTATTGGAATTCCAACTGCTAAATAATCGAAAGTTGTTCTTTGTGCTTTTGCAGATTCTACATCTGTTTTTAATGTTGAAGTTCCAAAAGTTGCTCCAACAGTAAAAGTGGTCTGAATCAAACTGGCATAACTTGATGGATTATCAATATTCAAGTGAATACTATCCTGCTCAACTGCAACGCCTGCCATAGATCTAAACTCTTGTGTACCTTTAAATTTTATATCCCCAATTCCATAAAAAGAATAAGGCGATGCAGTACCTTGTTGAGCAAAAGAAACGAACGATATAAGCAAACAAGCGCCTATTATAATTTTTTTAATCATTTTCGATTTTATATTGAAATGTTTGACTCAAACTCTCCAGAAGGAAATTTGAATTGGCAAATATGGTATTTTTTAATCGTTTAGCCAAAAAATCTGCATCACCTCCCGTTAAAATTATTATAAAATTTGAAAAGTTTGCGCGATATTCATCGATAAAACCGTCAATCTCATAGACGAAGCCATTTACAACGCCAGAGTGAATCGCCTGTGCGGTTGAGTTTCCAACATACGATTCGGGTATTTCAAAAGTCAGCAAAGGCAGTCTGGCCGTGTAATGATGCAAAGATTCATAACGCAGGCGAAGCCCCGGAGAGATCGCACCACCCAGATAATTGTCGTTTTCGTCGATAAAATCGTAGGTTATGCAAGTTCCGGCATCTATAACCAATCTATTTTGTTTTGGAAACTGTAAAGTGGCTCCCGCTGCCAAAATCATACGGTCAATTCCTAAAGTTTTTGGCGTTGCATATTTATTATGAAAAGGAAAAACATCTTCATGCGTAAAAAAATGAACATTTAGCTGCTTTTCGAAAGCTAAAAAAGATTGTTTTTCGATGTTTCCAACCGAAGCTATAACCAAATCTGAGCAATTTTGAAATTTTTCTAAAATTTTTTTAATTTTTTCTTCGAGTTCATTTTTATCAAAAATGAAATTCTCCAGAATAGTAGCTCCCTCAAAGACAGCCGCTTTAATTCTTGTGTTTCCAACATCAACAGTTAAAATCATTTTTCCTTTTTTGTTTCTGCGAAGATACGAATAGATTTTTTTTTAAAAATGTTTTGGATAAACGGAAAATGATTCTATCTTTGCACCCGCATTGAGCACAAGCCGGTACCTTAGCTCAGATGGTAGAGCAATGGACTGAAAATCCATGTGTCCCTGGTTCGATCCCTGGAGGTACCACCAAAACCCGAATAGCAATATTCGGGTTTTTTGTTTTTAATACTTTCCTATAAAAAATTTAACCTCCGTTTTTTTACCGCAAAGAACGCTAAGGTTTTTTAATTAAAAATAGATTCAAAAAACACAAAGTTCGTAAAGCTTTATATCAGGCTTTGCGAACTTTATGTTTTTATTTTGCTGTCTTTGAAACAAAATCTTTTCATTAATTATTCTTTTTAAGTGATTTTTTTATTTTTAACCTTACGGCAAGTTACAAATTAGCATTTATAAATAGTAGTCTTTTATTTACATTAACAAAATAAAAATGTAGGTAAAATATTATTTTTTAATTATTTTTTTTCATATTATTGTTGTTTAATTTTTAAACTATCATAACCATGAAAAAAACAATTAAAAATTTAGTATTAGTGCTATTAGGCACCTTAACTATTCAATCTTGCCAAAAAGATGATCTTTCACAGGATATTGAAAAATCGAGTATCACAAGTGAAGATAGAGCCACCGGGTATATTCCATCTACACCTGAACAGCTGGCTCAAATTAAAGAACTTGAAATATCTTCGTTAACAAAAAAAGGAACTCTACCTAATAAGTATGTTTTGCCAGAACTGCCAGCCGCTCTTAATCAAGGCAGTAAAGGCGCTTGTGTTTCTTATGCAATTGCACATGCCCGTACTATTCTAAATAGTAAATCAAAAACATTAACAGATGGCAGACCAAATTATAATGTATATGCAAGCGGAGACTATTTACATGAAAAATACAAGTCTTTTAAAAATAGCTGCGACAGTGGTGCACAGTTTATTGAAGTTCTTGATGCTTTAAAAACTGAAGGAACAACAAGTTTCACCGATATGGGCAATGTACCTTGTGGTGTTTTGCCAACTAATGCTCAATTAAACAATGCGAAAAAAAACAGAATAAACGATTACTACAGATTAACATCTGCAGACGGAAAGCCTTCACTAGATCAAATTAAAGAACAAATTTCAAATGGCAATCCGGTAATAATTGCAATAGCTGCTGATGGTAATTTTACCTCTTATTCTCTTAGATTATGGGATACAAACAATAGTGGTTATTATGGTGGTCATGCTGTAGTTTTAACCGGATATGATAATGAAAAACAAGCTTTTAGACTTCTAAATTCCTGGGGGCCAAACTGGGGCGAAAATGGCTATATCTGGGCTACTTACGAAAAAATACAACAAGCCATGTACAATGACGTGTATGTATTGCAAAAAGACAATTTATTAACACGAACAAATGATGTAGGAGGAAGTGATATCATCTTCCGTAAAAACTTTAATTTCCCCGCAGACAATTTGGTTTATTCCATAAATCAAATGGCACCATTCATGAACAATGGAGAATTAAACTGGAACAATAATCTAACAAAACCTCTTTATGAACAATACCCAACTCCTTCTTTATATGTTGCTTATTGGACTCCATCTAATGATGGAATTGACATAACTGGAGATTTTACTATTGAGGCCAGAATACGAATAGAATCTAGCAAAGGAACTACCTACCCGATTAATACCGTAAAAGGTGTTATGCTTGAATTATGGAATGGAGCATACGGTGGCAAAAGCAATACTATATATTACAATATACCAATTGCAGGATTGGATCCATGGAGTTATACTAGTAATGACTTAGGAGAAACTACTAAAACTGCATCCAAATATCTTTTTAGCAACTACTATGGCAACATTCCTTTGTATCAAGACCAAACTATACGCTTCCGAATTAAAGATGGACAATTTTTTGTAGACCCTGACGGCGGTACGCCAACTAAAATGCCATCAGGAATCAATCGATTAAGACGTTTTAACATACATCTTGTTGGAACTATAGGTAGTGTGAGTGATGTTAGATTTTATAAAGATGGCAAGCAAATTGGTATAGACACTTTTGATGGCAATACACCTAAAATGGAGTGGTTTGAATAGTAAATCTAAGAAAATGAAATTAAGAAGATATAAACCTAATTATTCTTAAATTAAATTAATATTCACTTATAATAAAATTTACAGGTTTTTTATTTAACTGTAAAGTAGAAAAGAATAGCCCACAGATTTACAGATTTAAAAATCATTTTAATCTGTATAATCTGCGGCTAAAAAAAAGTTCGCAAAGCCTTATCAATATAAAGCCTTGCGAACTTTGAATTTTGTGAAAGCACTGTTTTTATAAAAATCTTAGCTCTTTACGGTTAAATTTTTAGTCACAGATTATACAGATTAAAAGGATTTTGTTTTCGCCATAAATTACACAAATTAGCACGAATTTTTAATCTGTTGCTTTGTGCTCTTTGCATCCTTTTAAAAATTAAAACTTTGCGAACTTTGCGTAAACCTTTGCGCTCTTTGCGGTAAAAAAAAAAAAAACTATTGATGAAATACAGAAACTGCAGGGAAATAATATCCTGAGAAACTTACGGTTCCTGTTTTAGCTCCAGAATCAGCATTGAATAAATAAAGATTATTGATTGCGAAATTCGCACCAAATCCTTCATTTACGGTATTTACAACCAAAGTATTTTTCTTGCGATCGTAACCAATTCCTGCACCATATAATATGTTCGAATTTGTTAACGTAATAAAAGGCGCTGTTAAAGATGCCGCAGTACCGGTATATTTATAGACTTCTTTACCGCCGCTCCAGCTTCCGTTTTTAGCAATAAAAACATCATTTTTAGCTGCTGTAATAGATCCTGGATGCCAAGCTCCCCAGCTTCCGTAAGCCTGAAAACCTAGCGGAATTTCTTTTACTTCAAGAGTATTAGAATCGATGCTGATAAGGTTTTTACCTCCAGCTGCCCATACTTTTTTATCATCCGTTACGGCAAATCCCAGAACCATACCCGGAATCGCTTTTTCGACTGCTAATGACGAAGCATTAATCACAATAACTCCTTTTGAAGCAGACAATGCAAAAATATAATTACCCGCTTTAACAACATCTCCAACCTGACCTGTAACACCTTCAATTTGACCATTTAGCGCCATTGTATTCAGATTAAGCTTAAAAATTCCTTTACCAGAAGTCAACAATACTTGATTTTCATCAACTCCCACTACTGCACGCCAGTCATTTCCACCTTGAGCCGGGATTCTTTTTTCTTCTTTAAGAGAATAAGCATCTGCCACAACAACAGGTCCGCCCACTTTAGAAACTAAGAATAGTTTTTTATTAAAGATCGTTCCAAACTCTAATGTAGACGATTCTGGTTTTAAATCCTTATCCGGATTCACCTTTACAAAAACACTGTCTTCAATTGCTTTTGTATCGTATCTATAAAACCCAACTGTTCCTGTTCCGTGTCCGAACCATCCTTCGTTAATCATGAAAAAACCATTTTCATAAGCTCCGTATGTATGAATATTATAAGTTAGAGATACATTTCCGCCGCTATTTTTAGCCGTCATCGTAACTTTAAAATCTCCTCTTGTTTCTGGTTTAAAAACATAAGTAGAATCAGACCCTACTACTTTTCCGTCTACAGCCCATTCAAAGGAAACGTTGTTTCTATCTGCTACTTTTGAGCTTAATTTTAGTGTTTTTCCAATGGTTAAAGTATCTTTTAACTGCTGTTCGCCTTTTACTACCGGAGGTGCAGTAAAATCATCATCATTATTACATGAAACTGTTAACAGCATTAAAGAAGCAATTGCAAGTAACTGCCTGGAAAAAAATTGGTTTTTCATAATTAAATATTTAAAATTATATTACTTAAATCTTTAAGCCGA
The DNA here is from genome assembly GCF_058807735.1 of Flavobacterium sp. GW821-FHT12A05. Taxonomy (NCBI): domain Bacteria; kingdom Pseudomonadati; phylum Bacteroidota; class Flavobacteriia; order Flavobacteriales; family Flavobacteriaceae; genus Flavobacterium; species Flavobacterium sp. GW821-FHT12A05. The sequence continues at coordinate 743,260 of NZ_JBXAQY010000002.1, forward strand.
TGTACAGTTCGCCTTTAGCAAAAGCTCAATAAAATAAACTCTTGTCTGCTTTTGTTTAAAAAGCAAAACATCTTGTACAACGATACGTTTTAATGATTTTTTTAATGAAGAAACAGTAGGAATCGAAAAGAAAAACATCCAACAGGAAATTACTTTTGCGATATCATTTTTGCAGAAAAAAAATCTCATAAACTCTATTTTTAGCTTACGAGAATAGAATAACCAAACAATACTCTTATCCTATAGAATAAAAAGTATTGGTTTTAATTCAAGCTTCAATCCCCGAAAGCTATTTATTACTATAAAAATGGCAGGTCTTCTGACTTGCTCCCTACACCCAGCCTTCCCTTTCAAAAAATGAAAAGTGACATATTAAAGGGTTTCAGTTAATGAGCTTACAGCTGCGGGACAGTTTTGGATTTACACCAAATTCCCTTTTAATGCCATATTTTTTTTCAAATATGACAACCATTTTCTGCTTTAAATTTGAGCTGCAAAACTAGTGTTTTCTTTCTTAAGAAAGCAATACTTCCAGACATTTAAAAACCAATTATACTGGATCAATATCTGCTTTATTTTGAATTAACAAGTATTGAATTACCTAAGAAACGTAAAGTCAACAATTAAATACTTTTTGTTAAAAAAGTATCAACTAAATAAAAAAATATCTCATATATTCGTAAAATCGTATTTTAAATTTTTATTTATTATCAAAAACACAGAGCGTTTTATGAGCAAAACTTCTACTAAAGGCATTTGGAAAGTAATATCAGCCTCTTCTATGGGAACAATGATTGAATGGTATGATTTCTATATTTTTGGGAGTTTAGCCGTCGTAATTTCTACTAAATTTTTCCCCAGCGATAATCCAACTGCTGCCTTTTTATCGACTTTAGCGACTTTTGCTGCTGGATTTGTTGTAAGACCTTTTGGCGCTTTATTTTTTGGAAGACTTGGAGATATTATTGGCCGAAAATACACTTTCATGGCTACTTTATTGTTAATGGGAGGTTCTACTTTTTTAATAGGCTGTATTCCGAGTTATGAAACTATTGGTTTTATGGCGCCTTTATTGGTTTTGATTTTAAGATTACTTCAGGGATTAGCCCTTGGCGGCGAATATGGCGGTGCGGCGACTTATGTTGCAGAGCATGCTCCGGTTGGACAAAAAGGATATTGGACCTCCTGGATTCAGACCACGGCAACCGTGGGTTTGTTTATTTCTTTGATGGTGATTCTGGCTACTAAAAATGTACTTTCGGCCGAGGCTTTTGATTCCTGGGGATGGCGTGTTCCATTTTGGGTTTCGATCGTAATGCTTGGGGTTTCGTATTTAATTAGAAAAAATATGGACGAATCGCCTGTGTTTGCAAAAGCTAAAAAAGAAGGAACCACAAGTACAAATCCGTTAAGAGAAAGTTTTGGAAATCGATACAATTTAAAATTTGTTTTATTAGCACTATTTGGCGCCACAATGGGACAAGGCGTTGTTTGGTATACAGGCCAATTCTATGCGATGAGCTTTATGAAAACGGTTATGAATATTGACTCTTCGCAAGTAGACGGCTTACTTGGAATTGCATTATTAATAGGTACTCCATTTTTTATTGTTTTTGGATGGCTGAGCGACAAAGTTGGTCGAAAATACATCATGATGTCTGGAATGTTACTCGCTATTTTATTCTACAGACCTATATATAAGATGATGTACAACACAACCGATGTGAGCTACAAAACCGAAATTGTAGAACAAACCTCTCAAAAGGTTGAAAAAACTAAAAATAATGATCTAATTACCACTATTTCAAAAACCTATACGGATGGAACTTCGTATATCGAAAAGAAAACAGATTTTGCTGATAATAAAAAATCTCAAAGTACTATCACTATAAATATCAATTCCGGCGATGAATGGACTTTAATTTTTTTAGTTTTTATTCAGGTTTTATTTGTTACAATGGTTTATGGTCCAATTGCCGCATTTTTAGTTGAGATGTTTCCAACTAAAATCAGATATACTTCTATGTCACTTCCCTATCATGTAGGGAATGGAATCTTTGGAGGTTTACTGCCCGCAATTTCAACCTACTTTGTAACTCATGCGAAAGCAGCCGGAAAAACCGATTTTTATCTCGACGGACTTTGGTATCCTATTATTATTGCTTCGATCTGCTTTGTAATTGGAATGGTTTATATAGACAACAAAAATAAAATTAATCATCTTTAACATTTTAGAACATGGATAGAATCAAACAGGCTTTAGGCGTTTTATGGGTTATTTTAGCAGTTGCTGCTGCTTACTTTTGCGTGTTTGAATTTGGCTTACCTAAATTATTATCAGATCAACAAGATGATTTAGTCTTTGGTATCATCATTCTTTTTATTCTAACACCGCTAATTGTTTTAGGTTTAGGAACATTTGGTTATTTCGCCGTAATTGGAGAATACAACGATAAAAAGAAATAGACAAAAACAATAAACAACTAAACCAGAAAAGGGCTGTCTATTTTTCAATAGAACAGCCCTTTCACATTACTAACCAAACCAAATCTTTAATCTGTTAGAGATATATTTTTAATGTTTATTTTTTAATAAACTTCATTACCTGCGTTTTACCGCTTTCATCTGAAGCTTTTACAACATATAATCCCGATTGTAATTCGCTTACGCCAAATTGAAAATCGACATTTCCGTTTGAAGCAAAACTTTTAACCAGCTGCCCGGAAACTGAAAAAACCTGAACTTTTGCAACAGCAGTATTTAAAGTAAAATAGTTGGAAACGGGATTTGGGAACAAATTCACCGTATTTCCTTTTTCAAAATCTTCGATGGCTAAATTTGCTGGTTTGTTACCGTAAATTCTATATTCTCCCGGAGGTAAATTTATCGGGGCATTTATATCCGTAACATTTATAGTGGTGTTATCCATTAAATTAACCCAGATTCCTGCATACGGAAAACCGGTTGCAACATTTTGAGCTGTAACATCAAAATTGGCCAGAATCAAAACATCTTTTAATTGTGCCGAAGTCAAACTGGCATTCGTTATTTTAATGTTTACCGTTAATGAATTAGCATTTGGAATTGTCGAAGTACCAGAAAAAACAGGCTCTGTTTTTTTAAGTGTAATCATTTTAGCCCAATCGTTATAAATTTTATTACGATTTGAATTTCCTAACCAATTGTTGACCCATTGAGGCTGTGGTTTTGTATCTAATTTACAATCTCCGGCCGCAGCATCTGAATCTGTATTTACAGAATTATTATTACAGGTAAAAATAGAACTTTCCCATCCTAACTCTCCAAAATGCCAAATCATTTTTGGCCCTGGAATTAATAACGAAACCGCTCCAATTGCAGACATTCTTGACAAAGCCGTATTTAATGTCTTTACATTATAGGTACCGTTTACAGCTCCGTATTGTACATTTTTATACATCAAACGTTCTTCGTCATGACTTTCGGCATAACCTATTAAACGATTTGCGGCAAAACCACGATTGGCACTTGACATTTTCGAAATATTACTTTCTGTGACATATCCCATTGAAAGCTGATTGTATTCCTTTGTCATTTTTCCCCACATCATGATTCCTTTGCTTGGCGTTTCAGAAATTTTATAATCTGCCCATTGTTTTTCTTCAGCTTCAGTTCCTAAATGCTCAAAAATAGTATAATGTGTCGGGTCTAAACTCCAGGAATAATCCGCATATTTCTTTAAAACATCCACTCTATCCTGCTGATATGCATTGGTACAAGCTTCATCCGAAGCCGTACAAGCCTGTGTAAAACCTTTTGTTAAATCCCAACGGAAACCATCAATTTTATATTCCTGAATCCATTGTTTAATGACGCGTTCTACATAATATTGCGTTCTAGCCGATTGATGATTAAAATCCTCCCCTACACTATACGTATGTTTTGCAACTGTATTAAAATAAGGATTCTCTGTTGTTGGCGAACCAAAACCATCTCCGTCAGGATCGTTCATCCACATCCTGACCATTGGATTTCTTCCAAAAGCGTGATTTAAGGCAACATCCAGAATAACGGCAATTCCGTTTTGATGACATACATCGATCAATTCTTTTAATTTATCCGATGTGCCATAAAACTTGTCCAAAGCCATGTGAAATGAGGTATTATAACCCCAGCTTTCATTGCCTTCAAATTCCATTACCGGCATTAATTCGATTGCATTTATCTTAAGATTTTTAAAATAATCGATCTTATCAATTAAACTCTGGTAATTTCTTGCTGCATCAAAATCACGAACTAAAACTTCGTAAACAACTAATTTTTCTTTTTCTGGTTTTGTAAAATTTGTTACCTGCCAGTTATAAGACGTCTGCCCTGATTTAAGAACTGTAACTTCAAATTGCTGTCCTGCCGGATAAGCCGGTAAATTTGGATAGGAACTTGCCGGAATTGACGGATCATCATAAGGAGATAAAACCAAAGTCGAATAAGGATCTGCCGTTTTTACTAAAGACGGAGAATTAGCAAGCGGTGTTGCATCTACAACCCAATATTGATACGTATTATTTGCCCCCGAAACCAATCCAGTCAGTTCCAGCCAAAATTTTCCTGAAACTGGATCTTTTTTCATGGCATACGCCGAAGTTGGCTGCCAGTTATTGAAACTTCCGGCAACGTAAACAAAATCTTTTAAAGGTGCATCTAGAACTAAAGTTGCTTTTGTCGCATCGGCTGGGTTGTAATTAATTCCGTCAACCAATCCTGCCGGCATTGCCAACGAAACCGTATTTGGATTTACTATAACCGAAAACTTTTTTACAATGGTAGTTCCTGCCTGAGTCACACTCAATTCATAAGTCTGATTATTTGTAATCCCAACATGAGCATAAGAATAGCTTGCGGTACTTGCATTTGTATTGATAACTGTTCCGTTTGCTTTTAAAGAATAACTCGCTGCACCGTTTGTATTTGTGGCCGTAATATTAAAATTAGAACCCGATGCTATAATGGAAGCGCTGTTTTCTATTGGTGAAGTCAAAGAAACTTGAAATGAGCCTACTTCTACTAAAATATCTTGTGATTTTTTATCGCCATTTCCGTTTTTTGCTTTAACCAAAAACCCAATTTTTCCAATTCCTGTTGTATTGTAATAGGTTGTTGGTGTAATTGTTTTGGTATAAGTATCGGTACCTGCATTATACGTAAACTTGCTCGCTTCACTTGAAGCATCCCAAGAACCATTATTTGGAGTTCCTTTTTGAGTGGTATCATTGGTATCAAAAGCCCAAGTCCACAGATACAAGGAGTGATCTGTAATTCCCCATTGGCCTTCATCAATACTACCATTAATAGTAATGGTAATTGGTGTAGTCTCTTCAAAAGTTGACGGGTTTATTGAATAAGTAACGGTTTGAGTTTGAGCAAAAGCCATTACCCCCATCAATAAAAATATTGATAGTAAAGTTTTTTTCATAATGTTGTGGTTATTTGGTTAGTTAGCCTGATTAAAAAAGGGCTATCCTAGCAGATAGCCCCATTTTAATATTTAAGAAAGTCTTACCCCTGATTAGGAATCATTAAGTAACTTCCATCTAAATCATTGAAATAAATTACATATTTAGATTTTGCTACTGGTATGTTTTCACCGTTTCCTCCTCCAGCAAATGGAGTTGTTCCTCCCCATGATACATCCCAGCTGTCATTTGCTCTAAATTTAAGACCACCGTCTTTTAAAGCAGTTACGCCTAAACTCCAAACGTGTCCATTGAAAGAAGACTTCAACATAGGAGTTGAGTTATCCCAGCCTTTTGGTGTACTATCTCCAATAATACCAACTGTCGTAAACGATTTTGCAGCAGTAGCATCATAAGGAGTTAATTTGTAAGTCAATTTCTGTACATCCATTGTAAAGGTGTAATATCCATCAAGTGGAATTGCAAAACTTGCCGGATCCGGATCAGAATCTTTTCCTCTATACGCTAATGTTCCATCTGCACCACCATACATTGGCGCCCAGCTTCCTAAAATTTTTATAGCTTTAAATGCTCCTGCTTTAAAGAATCCTGTAAAAGTATATTCATTAGCGTTTTTTGCACTTCTAAATAAAATCTGATTTCCTTTATTGTTATCCCAGCCTGAAGCTGTTGCATCTCCTACCAAGTACCAATCATTAAAATTATACTCCACTTTTCCTGTGTAAGGAGTTACGCTAATTGTGATTAATGTTTTAGAAATTTGAGGAACGCCGCCAGAAACATTCGAAGCTATTTTTACATCAAATAATGAAGCCACTTCTGTTTGTCCTCCAAGATCAATTGCAGCCTGATTTAAGTCTTTAACCAGTACTGAAACTTCAGTAGCATTACTAGTTGTCTCAAGGGTAATTGCTTTTGAAAAATCGCCTCCCTTTTTATCAATTAACAACTTATAACTTACTACTACAGAAGCAGAATATCCTGCTTTCGACCATGTAAATTTCGCTGCTTCTTCTGAAGCTTTATCTGCATCTAAGACAAACTCTTTTCCTGTTGCAGGTGCTGTTATTTCAGGTGTCGAAACAGCATCAACAATTGGTCTATCATCAACAGCATCAGCATTACATGAAACCGTCAATACACCAATAAATGCGATTAAAATTTTATATATATTTTTCATTTTACTGTTTTATAAAGGTGTTAATATCCTGGATTTTGCTTCAATGTTGGGTTTGCCTGAATATTTCTTGCAGGAATCGGCATTAAATCTCTATAAGATTCAGTTGCTGTACCCGCCATAACTCCGCCTTTCCATTGCCAGATTTTAGATCCTCCTGTGAATTTTCCAAAACGAATTAAATCAGTTCTTCTATGACATTCCCAAAACAATTCACGCCCTCTTTCTGCTAAAATAAAGTCAAGAGTTAAATCTCCGCTAGAAATAGGTGCCGCCTGAGCTCTTGCTCTAAGCTTATTGATGTAGTTTACAGATGCAGCTAAATTACCTGCTGCAGCTCCTCTTACTGTAGCCTCAGCATACATCAAGTAAACGTCAGATAATCTATACATTGGGAAATCAGTGTCTGGAACATCAGGTCTTTGTGCTTTTGATCCGTCAGAATTAACATTAATGAATTTCGTTACTGCATAACCATCTGTAAAAGTTCCAACGTTATTAATATCCAATGACTGGCCATCTGTATAGAACGTACCTCTTTTATCACCTGTTGCTGCTGCATCAGGAAAAAGAGCTACAAACTCTTTACGAGCTCTCGTACCTTGCCATCCGCCATCCATACCTTGGTTTGCAGAATTCATACTACCGCCAATAGAAGCATGAATAATAAAACTCATTCCTCCACCTACAGCTCTAATCGCATTACCGTCGCTGATAACAGGGAAAATAAATTCACTTTGCGCTCCATTTCTGTTATTATCTGCAGAAAATAAATATCTATAAGGAACATCTGCAAATGTGTATCCTGAATTAGTAATGATATCATTACACAATATTGCCGCTTCGTTATTTTTGTCTACTCCTGTATATACTTTAGAATTTAAATAAATCTGTGCTAATAAAAATTTAGCCGCTGTTTTATCAACTCTACCGTATTCATTTCCTTTTGAAGCAATTAAACTATTATCTAAGTCTTTTAATTCAGCTTCAATAAATGCAAAAACTTCTGCTCTTGTTCTTTGAACCGGATAAAAAAGTCCAACCGGATCCGCTTCTGTTGTAATAGGCACATTTCCAAACAAGTCCATTAAGTTATAGTATGAAAATGCTCTTAAAAAACGAGCTTCTGCTCTAAAAGCAGCGATTTCAGTTTTTAAATTTGCATCAACACCTCTTGCATTAAGTTTTGCCTCTGTAGTTTGTCTTAAAAACTCATTTGCAACACTAATTTCATAGAATGCTCTAGAATAGGCTCCTGCTAAAAATTCGTTTGCAGGCGACCAGTTTTGTGTATTTAAAGTTGGTAAAGTACCATCTGCCCAAGCAATAATTGATTCGTCAGTAGGAAGTTCCTGTGTTACAAAAAGTAATCTTAAGTAACTGCTAAAGTCTCCTCCAAGCCCCGCAATATCTGGTTTACCATCTCCGTCATTACCTCCTACATATAAACCAGCATATAATTTTGCTAAAACTTGTTTGTATGAAGACGGATCCTGAAAAAAGGTCTCAGATAAAAATTCGTTTTTATCACGTGGTGTCACGTTCAAATCGTCAGTACACGAAGTCAACGTCATACTTAATCCTACAATGAATAGGAAAAAATAAGATATATATTTAAATGATATTTTCATTTTGTTTCTTTTTAAATTTATTTTTCAGTACGCGATTAGAAACTTGCATTTACTCCAAACAAGAATGTTCTGGCTCTTGGATAAACGTTATTGTCGATTCCATTAAACTTCTCAGGATCTAAACCGTTATACTTTGTAAGTACAAAAACATTTTGAACACCTGCAGTAAATCTTAAACTTGCTGCTTTTAATAATGTTTTATCAAAAGTATACCCCAGGGTAACATTATCTAACTTAATAAAAGAAGCATCTTTTATGTAGTAATTAGATAAATAACGAGATGTACCATTATCTTCAAAAGTAAATCCTGTATTAAGATAATCTGAAGATACGTTAGATAAATCTGTTTGTCTTCTTAAACCAGCATCTGAGTAACCTAAATTAGAACTCACATTATCAAAAATGTAATTTCCTAAACTAGCTCTCCAGTTCATTGTAAAATCAAACTTTTTGTAGTTTAAAGTAGAGAACAATCCAAATGTGTAATCTGCTGTTGGTTTTTTGTATCTGTAACGATCTCCATCATCAATTTTACCATCTCCGTTTCTGTCTACATAAGCTCCTGCAATTGGTCTTTTATTAGCGTCATATAATTGCTCATACACTAAAAATGACTCAGGGGCATAACCTACAGAGTTAACCAGAATTTTATTTCCACCGCCGCCAGCTATATTATCTCCGGCCAAGTATCCAGAGAAACCTGGAACGGTAACACCTAAATCTGTAATTTTTCTATCGAGATAAGTCGCATTAAAGGCAACATTCCAATTCAATTTATCTCCTTTAATGATGTCTGACTGAATATTAAATTCGATTCCTTTAGTTCTTAAACTACCAACGTTATATGTTCCGGTATTTCTAATATTTGCTCCATCAGGAACTACAACATCTGCTAATAAATCAGTCGATTTTTTATCAAAGTAGTTTAATGTACCTGTAATTCTGTCATTTAAGAATCCAAAATCAACTCCAACGTTCATCTCGGCTAATTCTTCCCATTTAATATCTTCATTATATCCTTCTGGTCTTGCTGTTTTATAAACAGTATTACCAAAAATATATTGAGAATTAATCGTACCAAGTGTAACCCTTCTTAAGTAATCATATTGAGCATCAATATCCTGTTGTCCGGTTGTACCGTAACCAACTCTTAATTTTAAGCTTGATAAAGTTTGATTATCTTTTAAGAATGCCTCTTCAGCAAGATTCCATGCAAAAGCAGCTCCTCCAAAATTACCCCATCTGTTTTCTTTAGAGAAACGAGAAGTACCGTCTCTTCTATAATTCAGTGTTAATAAATAACGACTGTCATAATTTAATGTCAAACGACCAAAATAAGATTGTAAATTAACATCTGGATCAATAGTCGTTAACTCATTACGAGTTGGCTGCGTAGTTTCTCCAGATTCATATTTCTGCTTTTGGAACATTTGGTAGTTATAACCAGCTGTTGCATCAATTTTAAACTTTCCTAAATCTTTAGTATAGTTAAAGTAGGTATTTAAGTTCTTGTTCTGAAGATCATTTGTATAACTATTGTAGTTTCCTAAATTCACCCAGTTTCCAGTACTAAAAGCATTTGGCTGATATCCTAAAGCACTTTGTGTACTTTGTCTGTTATATCCATTACTATCAAATCTGTCAATTCCTGCTTCTGCAATAATTCTTAAATCTTCGAAGAAATGGAATTTATAATCTAATCTAACATTACCCCATTTTCTGGTAGATGTAGCTCTTTTATCCTCTAAGTTTAATCTCGCAACCGGATTTCTTGAAGGCAATAATGGTAAATTTCCGTTTGGTTCTAACCATTCAAAATAGCCACCATAACGAGAATTTGCATCGTAAACAGGCTGTGTAGGATCAAACCCGATAGCACCGCCAATAATCGCTGCTTCGTCTTGAAATTGATTTTTAGCAAAAGCTAAATTTCCGTTGATATCAATTTTTAAGTGATTATCAAATAAAACCGGGTTTAACGATATCGATGTCGTAGTTCTTTCAAAAGAAGTGTTTCTTAAGATTCCAGGATTATCAACATTTCCAACAGATAAACGTACTGGCAATTTATTAAATAAAGAACCGCTTACAGAGATATTATTGTTGGTAGTTAAAGCTGTATGGAAAATTTCATCCTGCCAGTTTGTATTTGCTTTACCCATTAATGCTTGTTGAGCAGCTGTACCTTTTGTATTAACTAAATCACGGAATTGATCTGCGTTTAACACATCAACTGTATTAGCTACTGTATTAATACCAACTTGTGAGCTGAAATTAACTTTTACACCGCCTTTAGTCCCTTTTTTAGTTGTAATTACAATTACACCATTTGCTGCTCTAGATCCGTAGATTGCTGCTGCAGAGGCATCTTTAAGAACTGTAAAAGACTCAATATCATTAGGATCAATAGTAGATAAGATACTAGTTGCACCACTAGGAACCGCATTACTTAACGGAAGTCCGTCTAAAATTATTAAAGGTTCGTTAGAAGCTTTTAATGAAGATCCTCCACGGATTCTAATATCTGCTTTAGCGCCCGGAGCACCACCGCCAACAACATTTACACCAGAAATACGACCGCTGATTAAACTCTCAGGCGTTACGTTAATTCCTTTATTGAACTCTTTAGCAGAAATTTGTGATACAGAACCTGTTGCGTCTTTTTTCTTAACGGTTCCGTAACCTACTTGTACTACAACTTCTTTCAGTTGGTTAGTATCTTCTTCTAAAGTTACGTTTAATGTTTTTTGGCCGGTGTAATCAATTGTTGCAGTTTTGTATCCAATGAAAGAAACAACGATTTTACTTCCGTTTTTAACATTTGACAGCTGGTAATTACCATCAAATCCCGTCGATGCACCGTTTGGAGCACCTTGTACATTTACGTTTACTCCCGGTATTGGCTGACCTGTTGCTTTATCGACAACAGTCCCGCTTAGAGTGTTTTGAGCTAACACTGTAAACGGCAACAATAGGAATAAAAATAACAACTTTTTGTAAATTGTTTTCATACTTTTTGTTTAAATTAGTTTGAGTTTGTGATTGTTAGTTAAGTTTTTAATTTTACTTCGAATTTCAAAATTATGAATTTATTAACGTGCTCGACCTGAGACTATTTTTATTGAGTTACGAAAACGTGGTAGTGTTGAAAACTTTCTATTTTTTGTAGTCTTTTGAGGTAAAAATTGTCAATTATAAAAATTTCAGATACCTTTATTATTAATTAGATTTTTTTCAATTCACGCCATGAAACGTAAAATAACCCTAAAACAGATTGCAAAAGAGCTTGATGTCTCTATTTCAACTGTCTCAAAATCACTTAGAAACAGTTTGGAAATTGGAGAAGAAACACGATTAAAAGTGCAGGCTTTTGCAAAGTTTTATAACTACAAACCAAACAATATTGCCCTTAGTTTAAAGAACAGAAAAACCAAAAGTATCGGCATCATTATTCCCGAAATTGTACATCATTTTTTCTCTACCGTAATCAACGGAATCGAACAGGTTGCAAACGAAAATGGATACAGTGTTGTCATTTGTTTATCTGATGATTCTTTCGATAAAGAAGTCCTGAATATGGAAATGTTAGCCAATGGAAGTATCGATGGTTTTATCATGTCTCTTTCTAAAGAAACCCAGTTTAAAGGCGATTTTCACCATATTACCGAAGTTATAAATCAAGGAATGCCGGTTGTAATGTTCGACCGCGTTACCAACGATATTTTATGTGATAAAGTGATTATTGATGATAAAGCCGCAGCTTATGAAGCCGTTCAGAGTCTCATTGATAATGGCCGAAAAAAGATTGCCTTAGTAACAACAGTCGATTATGTAAGTGTTGGTAAACTAAGAACAGATGGTTATGAAAAAGCACTTTTAGACAACGGAATTCCTTTTAACGAAGATTTAATCATAAAAATTGAAGACGTAGACACCTGCGAAATCACAATCAGTCAGCTTTTACACGACAGAGCTTTTGATGCTGTTTTTGCTGTAAACGAGCTTTTTGCTGTAACAATTATTAAAACTGCATCAAAAATGGGATTAAAAATTCCCGAAGATTTAGCCGTAATTGCTTTTACTGACGGAATCATTTCCAAATATTCAACACCTACCATTACAACAGTAAGCCAAAGCGGTGAAAAAATGGGAAATAAAGCAGCCAAAATGCTGATTGAAAGGCTCGAAGCCGAACACGATGACGACGACGAAGAAAACGAAAATTATACAACAGAAGTCATAGAAACCCATTTAATACAAAGAGAATCTACTGACTAATTTTCTTAAAATCAACACTTTCTAAAGCCATAAAAAATATTTATGGCTTTTTTGTTAGCGTTTTTAAAAAAATAATTAATACTTTTACGCCCGTCAAGGCTTTTACTTTTACTTCGAAAAAAACAGTAAGTTTTGATAAGCAAAGCGCTTATCGTATAATTTTTACAAATTACGATAATGGAAAAGCGTAAATTAAGTTTCTGGGAAATCTGGAATATGAGTTTCGGTTTCTTGGGAATACAAATGGGGTTTGCTTTACAAAACGCAAATGCCAGCAGAATTCTTCAAATTTTTGGTGCCGACGTACATGAACTTTCATGGTTCTGGATTATTGCTCCTCTTATGGGGTTAATAGTACAGCCAATCATTGGTCATTACAGCGACAAAACCTGGGGAAAATTCGGCAGACGAAAACCTTTCTTTTTAGTAGGCGCAATTTTAGCTTCGGTTGGATTAATCTTAATGCCGCAGGCTAATATTTTCATTTCCGTTTTACCCGCTTTATGGGTTGGAGCCGGAATGTTAATGATCATGGATGCTTCTTTTAACATTGCCATGGAGCCGTTTCGCGCACTTGTTGGTGATAATTTAAGAACAGATCAGCGTACTGCAGGATTTAGCATTCAAACTTCATTAATTGGATTTGGAGCCGTAATTGGTTCAGCATTGCCTTATGTACTAACAAAGTACTTTAATGTTTCGAACAGTACAGTTCCCGGAAGCGTGCCTTTAAACCTGACTTTGTCCTTTATAATTGGCGCAGCAGTTTTAATTGGTTCTATCCTTGTAACTTTATTCACAACCAAAGAATACTCACCAGAAGAGTTAGCAAAATTTGAAGATCCGCAAAATGATGCGATTTCTGATTCTGAGGAAAAATCAAAAATCACAGACATTTTTACTGATTTTGCAAAAATGCCAACTACAATGCGTCAGCTTAGCTGGGTGCAGTTTTTTTCTTGGTTCGGATTATTCGGAATGTGGGTTTTTACAACTCCGGCAATCGCACATCACATTTACGGGCTGCCATTGGAAGACACTTCTAGTCAGCAATATCAGGACGCTGGTGACTGGGTCGGAATTTTGTTTGGCGTTTACAACTTAGTTTCTGCCATAGTCGCTTTGTTTTTCTTACCCTACATCGCAAAAAAAATTGGACGAAAATCAACTCACGCCGTTTCATTAATTATTGGAGGAATTGGTTTAATATCCATTTATTTTATGCCAAATGAAGACTGGGTTGTACTGCCAATGATTTTAATTGGAGTTGCCTGGGCAAGTATTCTGGCAATGCCTTACGCAATTCTTGCAGGATCTATTGCTCCAAAAAAGATGGGAGTTTACATGGGAATCTTCAACTTCTTTGTTGTTATTCCACAAATCGTAAACGCATTAATTGGCGGGCCAATTGTAAAATACCTTTACAATGGAGACGCAATTTATGCCTTAATTACCAGCGGAGTAAGTTTTTTAATTGCCGCTCTTTTAGTCTACAAAGTAAAAGATGTAGACGACACTATCTAAAATCATAAAGAAGAATTCCTTTTAAAATGAACAAAAAAGCATTCATATTCGATCTTGACGGAGTAATCGTTGATACCGCTAAATACCACTTTTTGGCATGGCAGAAAATTGCACAATCTCTAAATATAAATTTTACGCATGAAGACAACGAACTTTTAAAAGGCGTAAGCCGCGTTCGTTCGCTGGATATTATACTTGGATTAGGAAATGTTGAAGCTTCGCAGGAAGACAAAGACAAATGGCTGATTCAAAAAAATGAAGATTACCTATCTTATTTAGTTGACATGGATGAAAGTGAGATTCTTCCAGGAGTTTTAAAAACGCTAAAACTATTAAAAGATAAAAACCAGGGAATTGCATTGGGCTCTGCCAGTAAAAATGCAAGACCAATTTTAGAGAAAACCGGAATCCTTTCGTATTTCGATGTTATTGTTGACGGAAACGATGTGACCAATGCAAAACCAGATCCGGAAGTTTTCTTAAAAGCGGCTCAATTATTACATATTGATCCAAAAAATTCAATCGTATTTGAAGATTCTGTTGCCGGAATTCAGGCAGCAAATATTGGCGGAATGGTAAGTGTAGGAATTGGTGAGGAAACAATTTTACATGAAGCTGACTATATTTTTAAAGATTTTACTTCTATGGAAGAATCCTTTATACAATCATTAATCGGTTAGAAAATGTGCCAATTTGATAATTAGAAAATGAATAACTATCAAATTTAAACACACTAATAAATCGTTACAAATCATCAATCAAAACAGTAAAAAGAATCAGAATTAGAAATAGCCAAAAAGTAATTATCAAATTGGCCATTATCTAATTCTCTAATTAAAGAAAAAATGAACCAAGATTATATAAAACCAGATAATTGGTCAATTATAGAAGAAGGATTTGATGCCGAGAGAGTAAAATCGTCTGAAAGTCTCTTTAGTATCGGGAACGGTGCTATGGGGCAGCGCGCCAATTTTGAAGAAACATATTCCGCAGAAACTTTTCAGGGAAGTTACATTGCCGGAATCTATTATCCAGATAAAACAAAAGTGGGCTGGTGGAAAAACGGATATCCGAAATATTTTGCCAAAGTATTAAACGCTCCAAACTGGATAGGAATTGACATAGAAATCAATGAAGAAAATCTTGATTTAAGTACTTGTACCGAAGTTAGAAACTTTCGCAGAGAATTGAATATGAAAGAAGGATGGTACAACCGTTCTTTTGAAGCAGTTCTAAAAAACGGAACCGAAATCGCTGTAAATGTTCGCCGTTTTCTTTCGTTAGATTTAGACGAAGCCGGAATCATTAAATACGATATTACGCCTTTAAATAAAGATGCTAAAATCGTTTACAAACCTTACATAGATGCAGGCGTAACCAATGAAGATGCTAACTGGGAAGAGAAATTCTGGGAACCGCTTGAAGTTAAAAAAGGCACAAACGAAGCTTTTGTAACCGCTCAAACGTTTAAAACGCATTTTAAAGTTACGACTTTTATGCACAATACGATTTTGGCAAATGATGAAGATATTCATGTTTCACCATCTACAATCGATTCAACTGCAGATAAAGTTCAATATACGTACGGAACTATTATTGCAAAAGGCCAAACCTCATCTATCCAGAAAATTGGAGGATATACGGTTTCTTTAAACCACGAAAACACTTTGGCTGCAGCCGAAAAAGTAATAAAATCTGCCGTAAATTCAGGATACGATGCTTTACTTCAAAATCAAATTGAGGCTTGGGCAAAAATCTGGGAAATGTCAGATATTACAATCGAAGGCGATGTAAAAGCGCAGCAGGGAATTCGTTTCAACATCTTCCAATTAAACCAAACCTACTCAGGAAAAGACAGCCGATTAAACATTGGACCAAAAGGCTTTACCGGAGAAAAATACGGAGGATCTACTTATTGGGATACCGAAGCATATTGTATTCCGTTTTACATGGCAACAAAAGATCAGCAGGTTGCACGTAATTTATTGACTTACCGTTACAATCAATTAGACAAAGCGATTGAAAACGCTAAGGATAATTTAGGTTTCAAAAACGGAGCAGCATTATACCCAATGGTAACCATGAATGGTGAAGAATGCCACAACGAATGGGAAATCACGCACGAAGAAATCCACAGAAATGGAGCGATTGCTTTTGCGATTTACAACTATTACCGTTACACTGGAGATTACTCTTATATCCCGGAAAAAGGTTTAGAAGTTTTAATTGGTATTGCTCGTTTCTGGCACCAAAGAGCTTCTTTCTCAAAAGAGAAAAATCAATATGTGATATTAGGAGTTACAGGACCAAACGAATACGAAAACAACATCAACAATAATTTCTACACCAATTATATTGCAAAATGGTGTATTGATTTTGCCTCGGAACAAATTACTAAAGTTAGCGCAGAATATCCTGCAGATCACAAACGCATTTTAGAAAAAGTGAGCCTTTCGGCGAATGAAATCCAGGAATGGAAAAAAGTAGCCGATGATATGTATTTCCCAACTTCGCAGGATTTAGGAATTTATCTGCAGCAAGATGGATTCTTAGACAAAGATTTAGTTCCGGTAAAAGATTTAGATAAATCGCAGCGTCCTATTAACCAAAAATGGTCTTGGGACCGTGTTTTACGTTCGCCATACATCAAACAAGCCGATGTTTTACAGTGTTTCTATTTCTTCGAAGATCATTTTTCGAGAGAAGAATTAGAAAGAAATTTCGATTTTTATGAATCATTTACGGTTCATGAAAGTTCACTTTCGCCTTGCGTACACTCAATTCAGGCTGCTGTTTTAGACAAAATGGATATGGCGTATACTTTCTACTTAAGAACTTCTCGTCTGGATTTAGATGACTATAATAAAGAAGTGGAAGAAGGCTGTCATATTACCTCAATGGCCGGAACATGGATGAGTATTGTAGAAGGTTTTGGAGGAATGAGAGTTAAAAATAATCAATTGCATTTCTCTCCAAAGATCCCGAAAGAATGGAAAGGCTACTCTTTTAAAATTAATTTCAGAAACCAAATTTTAAAAGTAGCTGTAAATCATAACGAAACAACATTTACTGTAGACGGTGATCAAGATTTAACAATTGTAGTTAACGGAAATCCTGTAATTGCAAGTAAATTTGTACAAATTAATTAAATTACAATACCCTTAAAAACTAAAAAACATGAAAAACTTATTTTTCGCAAGTTTAATCTTGTTTGCTTTAAGCTCAATTGCAGAAGCACAACAATTAAAATCACCCGAAGGAAAGTTCGTAATGGAATTTTCTCTTCAAAACGACGGAACTCCAACTTACAATTTGAAATACAAAAACAAAGAAGTTGTAAAAACCAGTAAATTAGGTCTTGAACTTAAAGATGATAAAAAGTCTTTGTTAAACGATTTTACAATTACTGATACAAAAACTTCAACTTTTGATGAAACTTGGAAACCGGTTTGGGGAGAAGTAGATCACATCAGAAATCATTATAATGAATTGGCTGTAACTTTAAATCAAAAAGGAACAGAAAGACAAATCATTATCCGTTTCCGTTTATTTGATGACGGTTTAGGATTTAGATATGAATTTCCAGCGCAAAAGAATCTTACTTATTTTGTAATTAAAGAAGAAAGATCTCAATTTGCTATGACTGGAGATCACACTGCTTTCTGGATTCCAGGAGATTATGATACGCAGGAATATGATTATACAAAATCGAAATTATCTGAAATTAGAGGTTTATCTCAAAAAGCCTATACAGCAAACGTTTCTCAAAAATCTTTTTCACCAACAGGAGTTCAGACTTCTTTGATGTTAAAAACAAACGACGGAATCTACATCAACCTTCACGAAGCGGCTTTGATCAACTATTCTTGTATGCACTTGAATTTAGATGATAAAAACATGACTTTCACTTCTTGGTTAACACCAGATGCAAAAGGAGATAAAGGCTATATGCAGGCACCAAGCCACTCTCCTTGGAGAACTATTATGGTAAGCGACGACGCGAGAGAAATCTTAGCTTCAAAAATGACGTATAACTTAAACGATCCATCAAAAATTGATGATACTTCTTGGATTAAACCAGTAAAATACGTTGGTGTTTGGTGGGAAATGATTACAGGAAAAAGCTCTTGGTCATACACAAACGATTTCCCAACGGTGCAATTAGGAGTTTCTGATTTCTCAAAAGCAAAACCAAACGGAACACACGGAGCAAACAATGCTAACGTAAAAAAATATATTGATTTTGCTGCTGCAAATGGTTTCGACGCTGTTTTAGTTGAGGGATGGAACGAAGGCTGGGAAGACTGGTTTGGACATTCAAAAGATTATGTTTTTGATTTCTTAACGCCTTACCCGGATTTTGATGTAAAAGGTTTGCACGAATACGCAAAATCGAAAGGTGTAAAAATTATCATGCACCACGAAACTTCAGGTTCTGTTCGTAACTACGAGCGTCACATGGATAAAGCTTATAAATTCATGAACGATAACGGATACACTGCTGTAAAAAGCGGTTATGTTGGAGACATTTTGCCTCGCGGTGAAAACCACTACGATCAATGGATTGTAAACCATTACCAATACGCTATCGAAAAAGCAGCCGATTATAAAATTATGGTAAACGCTCACGAAGCAGTTCGCCCAACAGGAATTGCGAGAACATATCCAAACTTAATTGGAAATGAGTCTGCAAGAGGAACAGAATACCAAGCTTTTGGAGGTTCTAAACCAAATCACGTTACCGTTTTACCATTTACACGTTTAATTGGAGGTCCAATGGATTATACTCCTGGAATCTTCGAAATGGATATCAGCAAAATGAATCCTGATAACAAATCGCATGTAAACAGTACAATTGCAAATCAATTGGCATTATATGTTACGATGTACAGCCCATTGCAAATGGCAGCTGATACTCCGGAAAACTACAACCGTTTCCCGGATGCATTCCAATTCATAAAAGATGTGGCGGTAGATTGGTCAGAAAGTAAATATATTGAGGCTGAGCCTGGAGATTTTATCACAGTTGCCCGTAAAGCAAAAGGAACAAACAACTGGTTTGTTGGAAACGTAAACGGAGAAACTCCGCGTACATCAAACATCGATTTCAGCTTCCTTGAAAAAGGAAAAAAATACACTGCAACAATTTATGCTGATGCAAAAGATGCGCATTACAAAACGAATCCGCAGGCTTACACTATCAAGAAAATTGCTGTAACAAACAAATCAAAATTATCGCAGCTTTCTGCACCAGGCGGAGGATATGCGATAAGCATTATTGAAAACAAATAATTTTAATTAACCATATAAGAAATGTAAGTCCATTTAAATAGAAATCTCCCCAGTTTTTGTCTTAAATGTTCTTACATTTCTTATATGGTTTAAATTCATCTTTACTATGAATAACCTAAAAATAAACCACTACATATATAAATTAGTTTTAATGGTTTTGTTGTTTTCCGCTTCCGCGAAAGCGCAAATCCAAAAAGTAGAACCGCCATTTTGGTACGCTGGAATGAAAAATCCAGAGTTGCAGATTATGTTTTACGGAAAAGACATTGCACAATACGAAGCCTCGGTTTCAAACAATGTGGTGATAAAAAATGTAGAAAAAACCGAAAATCCTAATTACCTTTTCGTAACCATTGATACGCAAAATCTAAAAGCATCTGAATTGGTTTTCTCTTTCAAAAACAAAAACAAAGTTGCCTTTACGCAGAAATATTCGCTTAAAGAAAGAAGAGCAAATTCAGCAGATAGAAAAAGTTACGATGCATCGGATATGATTTACTTAATCATGCCGGATCGTTTTGCAAATGGAAATCCTAAAAACGACAGCAACACTTCTTTAACTGAAAAAGCAAATCGTCAAGATCCAAGCGGACGTCATGGCGGCGATATCGAAGGAATCATCAAAAATCTGGATTATATTTCGTCTCTTGGTGCAACTACAATCTGGAGCACGCCTTTGTGCGAAGACAACGACAAACAGCATTCTTATCACGGATACGCACAATCTGATGTTTACAAAATAGATCCGCGTTACGGAACTAACGATGATTACGTTCGTTTAGCGGCAGAAATGCACAAAAAGAACATGAAACTGGTTATGGATTATGTAACCAATCATTGGGGAATTACGCACTGGATGATCAAAGATTTACCAACAAAATCTTGGATTAACCAATTCGAAAACTATACACAAACGCATCACCGTCGTGAAGTTATTACAGATATTCATGCTTCAAAAATAGATCAGGAAGTTTGTGTTGATGGTTGGTTCGTACCTTCGATGCCCGATTTGAATTTAAGAAATCCTCTAGTAGCAAAATACTTAACTCAAAACGCGATTTGGTGGATCGAATTTGCTAATCTTGACGGATTTAGAGTAGATACTTATAATTATTCTGACCAAACAGCAATGGCAAATTGGGCAAAATCAATTACAAACGAATATCCAAATTTTAATATCGTGGGTGAAATCTGGATGCACAATCAGGCGAACTTAGCTTATTGGCAAAAAGACAGTAAAATTGGTGCAATTGAAAATTACAATTCAAACCTTCCATCTGTAATGGATTTTACGCTACAAAGTCAGATTACTTCTGCCTTCAGTGAAGATGAACCAAACTGGGACAGCGGATTGATTAAATTCTACAACAATTTTGCAATGGATTTTTTATATCCAAATACCAATAATATCTTAGTTTTTGCTGAAAATCATGACACGGATCGTATGAATGAAAAATTCAAATATGATTTACCAAAATACAAACTTGCCATGACTTTATTGGCTACCGTTCGCGGAATTCCACAAGTATATTATGGTTCAGAAATTGGAATGGGCGGTGACAAAAGCAAAGGAGATGCCGATATTCGTCAGGATTTTCCAGGCGGATGGGCTGGCGATAAAAACAATGCTTTAACCGCATCAGGAAGAACAGCTGAGCAGGCTAAATATTTCGATTTTACTTCAAAATTATTCAATTGGAGAAAAACGAATGAAGCCGTTCATTTCGGGAAAATGACACATTATATTCCAGAAAATAACACTTACGTTTATTTCAGATATACAGATGCTAAAACCGTAATGGTAATCTTCAACAACAATGCAAAAGAGCAGGTTGTAAAAACAAATCGTTTTAAAGAAAACATCAAAAACTTTAAACTAGGAAAAGATGTTATTTCAGGAAAAACATTCGATTTAGCTTCTGAAATTACTTTAGAACCAAAATCAGCTTTGGTTTTAGAATTGGAATAGACCTAAACGCAAAGTTCGCAAGGACAAGCGCAAAGTTCGCAATATTTTTTACCACAGTATATATCGTAGAGGCGCACTGCAGTGCGTCTACGCAAAGTTTTTCCGCCACGAATTCACGAATTTTTATTCTCAAAGATTTTAAAAAATAATTCGTGAATTCGTGGCTATTTTTTTCAACACAATCCATCCTAAAATATTCTAAAATAATGAAAAAATACACTTTCCTTTTTTTATCTTTAGTATACTTAACAATGAGTTGTTCTGGCTCAAAATCAGTTACAATGAATAACGAAAACACTTCGAAAACACCTTTCGTTTGGGAAGGAGCAAATGTTTATTTTTTACTTACAGATCGTTTTTACAATGGAGACACTTCGAACGATGTTAATTTTAACCGAACCAAAACTCCGGGAAAATTACGCGGATTTGAAGGCGGTGATATCATCGGAATTACCAAAAAAATCGAATCTGGATATTTTGAAAAATTAGGAATAAATGCGATTTGGCTTACGCCGATTGTCGAACAGATTCATGATGGTGTTGACGAAGGAACTGGATTGAGTTATGGTTTTCATGGCTATTGGGCAAAAGATTGGACGGCTCTCGATCCGAACTTTGGAACAAAAGAAGATTTGGCAAAATTGGTTAAAAAAGCTCACGAAAAGGGTATTAGAATAATTCTGGATGGTGTAATTAATCATACCGGACCAGTAACTCCAGAAGATCCTGTTTGGCCTTCAGACTGGGTAAGAACTGGCGTGGTATGCGATTACAAATCATTCGAAAATACAACCATGTGTACTTTAGTAGAAAATCTTCCAGACGTAAAAACTGAAAGCACGCAGGAAGTAGAAGTGCCTCCTTTTTTAGTTGAAAAATGGAAAAAAGAAGGCCGTTATGAAAAAGAAAAAGCTTCGCTTGATGAATTCTTCAAAAGAACAGGATATCCAAGAACACCAAAATATTACATTATAAAATGGCTGACAGATTATGTTGTTGAATTTGGAATTGATGGTTACAGAGGAGATACTGTAAAACATACAGATGAAAATGTCTGGGCCGATTTTAAAAAAGAATGTGATTATGCATTTGAAACCTGGAAAAAACACCATCCGCTGGAAGTTTTAGATCAAAATCCGTTTTATACGATTGCCGAAGTTTACGGTTACGGAATAAGCGGCGGACAAGATTATGATTTTGGAGACCGAAAAGTAAACTATTTCCAGAATGGTTTTAACAGCATGATCAATTTTGAGTTCAAATGGAATGCTGCCCAAAACGATTACGAAGGTTTATTTTCTAAATATTCGAATGCGCTGAACAATGATTTAAAAGGATATTCTGTCCTTAATTATATGTCTTCTCACGACGACGGACAGCCTTTTGATGCGAACCGAACAAAAAGCATCGAAACCGGAACTAAACTATTGCTTTCGCCAGGCATGTCTCAGGTTTATTATGGAGATGAATCGGCAAGATCTTTAGTTATTGAAGGCACTCAAGGCGATGCAACTCTGCGTTCCAACATGAACTGGGAGGATATCCAGAACAATCCTGAAACACAAAAAACACTTTTGCATTGGCAGAAATTAGGTCAGTTTAGACGAAACCATCCAGCTGTTGGAGCAGGCGTTCATAAACTGATTAATCCATACCCTTATACTTTTTCCAGAATCTACACAAAAGGCTCTTTTACAGATAAAGTGGTTATGGGAGTAGATTTACCAAAAGGCAGAAAAGAGCTTCCTGTTGGCGATATTTTCCCAAACGGAACAAAAATAAAAGATACTTACTCGAACCAAGAAGTTGAAGTAATTGATGGAAAAGTGATTATAGAGAACAATTTTGATATTGTTTTACTAGAAAAAATATAACGATTTTACCACAGAGAAACACAAAGATTTTTCGCAAAGATTCACAAAGTTTTTTAGCCACAGATTAAAGAGATTAGTACAGATTTTTTTAAATCCTTTTAATCCTTTAATCTGTGGCTATTATTTTTCCTTTGCACCTTTGTACCTTTGCAACTCTGAACCTTCAAAAAATGAATAAAATACTGAAGATTGCACATCGAGGCGCCAAAGCCTACGAACCTGAAAATACTTTACAAGCTTTTCAAAAAGCCTTAGACTTAAATTCAGACGGAATTGAACTTGATGTTCACTTAAGCAATGATGGTCATATCATCGTAATTCACGACGAAACCATAGACAGAACCACTAACGGAAAAGGTTTGGTAAATGCTTTTTCTCTTTCTGAATTAAAATCATTTTTAATTGATGGAAAACATCAAATTCCAACTCTAAAAGAAGTTTTTGATTTAGTCGACAAAAAATGCCTGATCAATATCGAATTAAAAGGTTTAGGAACTCCCAGCAAAGTTGTTCAGCTTATTGAGAAATATATTTCAGAAAAAAACTGGAACTACAATCATTTCATCATTTCAAGTTTTGATTGGAATATGCTGGAGGAAACATCAAACCTAAATTCAAATATTCCAATTGGTGTTTTAACCGAAGAAAATCTTGATACCGCTCTGGCTTTCGCCGAAAAAATAAAAGCAAAAGCAATTCATCCTGATTTTAATTTATTGAATACTGAAAACACCAAACATATACAAGAAAAAGGATTCTTGGTTTTACCCTGGACGGTAAACACAGAAGAAGATATCCTAAAAGTAAAAAGTTACAACGTAAACGGAATTATCTCTGATAATCCAGATAAAATATAAAGTTTAAAATAGCCACAGATTTTTTTGCCACGAATTACACAAATTTTCACAAATTTAAAAATGAATAAATTAATTCGTTGCTAAAAGAAAATTCTTTTAATCTGTGTAATCTGTGGCAGAAAAAAATTAGTGCCAATTCGTGTAATTCGTGGCAACCCAAAAAAATATGATCAAAAATTTCGACATAATCATCGTTGGCGGAGGCGCTGCAGGTTTTTTTACCGCGATTAATATTGCAGAGAAAAATCCGAAACTAAAAATTGCCATTTTAGAAAGAGGAAAAGAAGTCCTTTCTAAAGTCCGCGTTTCCGGAGGCGGACGATGCAACGTTACGCACGCTTGTTTTGAACCCAACGAACTGGTAAAATTTTATCCCCGAGGCGAAAAAGAACTTCGCGGGCCTTTTCATCAATTTTGTTCCGGTGATACCATTGAATGGTTCGAAAAACATGGTGTAGAATTAAAAATCGAAGAAGACGGCCGAATGTTTCCGGTTTCGAATTCCTCGCAAACCATAATTGATTGTTTCCTAAAAGCAACCGAAAAATTAGGTATAAAAGTACTGACAGGCCAAAGCGTTCAGTCAATTTTCAAAAAAGAAAATCACTGGAAAATTGATACCCAAAGCGATAATTATGCTGCTGAAAAATTAGTAATGGCAACAGGGAGCAACCCAAAAATATGGGAAATGCTTCAAGAACACGGACACGCAATTGTAAGCCCTGTCCCTTCCCTATTTACTTTCAATATCAAAGATTCGAGAATTAAAGAATTACCCGGCGTTGCAGCACAAGTTTCGGTAAAAGTAAAAGACACTAAACTGGAATCTACAGGACCTTTATTAATCACTCATTGGGGAATGAGCGGACCCGCAATCCTGAAACTTTCGGCTTGGGGCGCACGTATTTTACACGATAAAAATTATCAGTTTACCATTTTTGTAAATTGGTTAAATGATGTTGATTTTGAAGATGCCGAAAAAATCCTAAAAGACTTAAAACAAGAACACGCAAAAAAAGCCGTTTCTAAAAAATCTCCATTTGACTTCCCGAACCGTTTATGGGAAAGTTTAGTTCTGGCTTCGGGAATTGATGCAGAAACAAAATGGGCCGATTTATCTAAAAATCAATTACAGAATCTGGTTTTACAACTAACAAAAGCCGAATTTAAGGTAAACGGAAAAAGTACTTTTAAAGAAGAATTTGTAACGGCTGGCGGAATCGATTTAAAAGAAATCAATTTTAAAACCATGGAAAGTAAAATTCACCAAAATCTTTATTTTGCTGGTGAAATTGTAAATATCGACGCTATAACGGGAGGTTTTAATTTTCAGAATGCCTGGACAAGCGGGTTTATCTTGGCCAATAATATTTAATAAAATGAAATTTAAAGGAATTATTTTTGATTTAGACGGTACATTAGTTAATTCATTACACGACATTTCAGATGCGATGAATAAAGTACTTACCGCTTTAAATTATCCAACTCATACTTACGACACATATCAATATTTTATTGGGAGCGGTTTACGAAATCTTGTTAGCAAAGCTCTGCCCACTGCAAACAGCTCTGATGATGAAATCGAAAGTTGTTTTGAATGTATGGTTGAAGAATATACTAAAATCTGTACGCTGAAAACAAAACCGTATGATGGAATCGTTGAATTGCTTGAAAAACTGACTTCACAAAACATTAAAATGGCGGTTTTCTCCAATAAAGCCGATGAACTGACGAAGAAAATAGCATCCGAAATATTTCCAAATCACTTTGATACAGCAGTTGGTTTAAGCACAGAAGATCTTAAAAAACCAAATCCGTTTGAAGCAATTGAAATCAGTAAAAAATGGAATTTAAAACCCGAAGAAATCCTTTTTGTAGGCGATTCAGATATTGACATGCAAACGGCAATAAATGCAAATATGTTTCCTGTTGGCGTAACTTGGGGTTACAGAACCGAAGGTGAATTGAGATCTAGTGGCGCAAAAGTGGTTATTAATAATGCTTCGGAATTAATTGAAATATTGTAAATCGTGAATGCTGAATTACTAAAACAAATACTAGCGATCGCTTCGTTTTCTGAAAATGAAATCGAAAAGATCGATTCTTGCTTTGAATATGAAAAATTTTCGGCTAAAGAATTTCTTTCGTCAATGGGAAAAATCAGTAACAAGATTTTTTTCATTCTCAACGGATTGGCGAGAGTCTATTATCTCAAAGACGGAAAAGAAATCACAACCTATTTAAGCTGTGATGACGGTTTTATTGCTTCATATTCCAGTTTCATCAATCAATCTGTTTCTTTTGAGAATATTCAGTGTATCGAAGACTGTGAAGTTCTTTCAATTACTTTCGAAAAAATGCACTATTTATATGCCGAAATTCCAAACTGGGAACGTGTTGGAAGAATTTTAGCTGAGCAGAATTATCTGTGCATGGCAGACCGCGTTTTAAAACTCCAGATGATTCCTGCAAAAGAAAAATATCACACTTTTTTAGCATCGGCTCCAGCCAAAATAATTCAAAGAACACCTTTAATTTATATTGCTTCATTTCTAGGAATTACGCCCGAATCGCTGAGCAGAATACGACAAGATATTTCTTAACATTTATCAAGTGGATTGAAAAACTGAATTCTAATCTTTGTCAAAATTAAATTTGAAAAGATGAAGAATATTGCCAAAGACGTTTATCAGATTCCGTTATTTCCTCGCAACGCCATTAATTGTTATGTAATTGAAGATATTTTAATTGATGCCGGAATTCGGAGTTCGAGTAAAATAATTCTAAAAGCCTTAAAAGACAAAACCATAACCAAACATGCGCTGACTCATGCTCACGCCGATCATCAGGGAAGCAGTAAAATAATCTGCGAAACCTTGAATATTTCCCTTTCCTGTAGTGAACCTGAAAAAGCATTTGCAGAAAACGGAAATGTATTTACAGAATATCCTAATCCGAATCATCTTATTTCAAAATTTCAGAAGAACTTTTGGGCAGGAAAAGGACATCCGGTTTCTGAAACCCTAAAAGAAGGAGATCAAATTGGCGGATTCACCGTTATTGAAACTCCCGGACATTCAAGTGGTCATATTTCTTTTTTCAGGGAAAAAGATGGCGTTTTAATTGTGGGCGATGTTATGACCAACATGAATTTATTAACGACAAAAGTTGGTTTGCATGAGCCTCCCAATTTATTTACCGCTGATAAAGGGATCAATAGAAAATCAATATTAAAACTTACATCATTAAAGCCCAAAATATTATGTTTTGGTCATGGTCCCGTCTTATTTAATAATGGCGGGTTCGAAAAATTCGCCGAAAAAACCAAATCGCTTTATTAACAAGAATTTACATGTTCTGTAAGTTTTCGTTAAGAGTATTCTAATAATTTTACTTTCAACTAAATACCACCAGATGAAAGTAAAATTACTTACTACAATTTCTTTTTTAACGTATCAATTAACCATTTCTCAAACAGAAAAATTACTGCACGGAAAAGTCTTTTCTAATAATACACCGCTCAACAAAGTAGAGGTAATAAATAAAACTGCAAAAACGAGTACGACTACAAATGCTTTAGGAGAATTTTCGATTGTCATAAAAGCGCAGGACAGTTTATTGTTTTTTGCCAAAGATTATTTATTTACAAGATTAAAAATTACCACCAAACATATTGACAACAACAATCTTATTGTTAATATGATCCCGAAAGCGGAAGAATTGAATGAAGTAGTGATTTTAGACAGGAGAACTACCTCAATTAAACTGAGCGAAGAAGAAATGTTGCAAATTAAACTAAATTCTCACAAACCGAAACCCGAATTAAAAATAGAAGGTTATCACGAATTTAAGGCCGACCCTTTTAGTGCCGATTTCGTCTATCTCGGAAAGCAAATTTATCACCTATTAAAAAGTAAGGAAGAAAAACCTAAACCAAAAATCAAAAAAATAGAATTTATTCAACTAATTAGAAACACTATAAATCCTGATTTTTTTGACAAAGATTTAAAACTGAAGCCAGAAGAAAAAGAATTGTTTCTACAATTTTGCGATGCTGATCCTCAGTCCAAAATAATTTCAGAAAATCCTAATACCCTTTCTATAACGGATTTTTTATATGCTAAAAATAAAGAGTTTAAGAAAGTAAATTCTGAAAGTAAAAATTAAAAAATCATATAATGAAAGTAAAATTACTCACCACAATTTCTTTTTTAACGTATCAATTAAGCATTTCTCAAACCGAAAAATTACTACAAGGAAAGGTCCTTTCGAATAAAACTCCTCTTAATAAAGTCGAGGTTATCAATAAAACCGCCAAAACAAGTACAACAACCAATGAACTTGGAGAATTTTCGATTTTAGTAAAAGAGAAAGACAGTTTATTGTTTTTTTCAAAGAATTATTTATTTACTAGATTAAAAATCACCACTAAAGATATTGAGAACAACAATCTCCTCGTTAACATGATTCTGAAACCTGAAGAATTGAATGAAGTTATAATAAATAAGGTTGAATTTGATAAAGTTAAGATTAGTGCTGATAATGTTGCAGATATATTAATCAGTAAAAATGCCAAAGATTTATTCTGGAATACAGGAGTTAGTGATAATTCAATTAGAGAAGCGCTTCGAGTTTCGTTCCCTTTAAAAGGTAAGCATAAGAAAACAATTGAAGTTGCCGACGACCGTTTTAAGAAACTAATTATTTCTGCTTGTCCTGCTGATTTCTTTCTAAAAAATTTAAAAATAAAACCTGAAGAAAAAGAGCTTTTTATTAATTTTTGCGAAGCAGATCCCAAATCAAAAATACTTTTAGAACATCCGAATGTTTTGGCTACAATGGATTTTTTATATGCTAAAAATGAAGAGTTTAAAAAATTGAAATAGCTTAACTTAAAACTAAAAAAACCTGAAACCAAAAGTTCTATTTATTCAACCACCAAATGCTGGCATTTAAAACCGCTGCAAATGCAACCCAAGCCAAATAAGGAATTAACAAATAACCGGATATTTTATTGATTCTGATGAATTTTAAATACGTTTCGTAAATCATCAGCCATAAAAGAATGATTTCGATTAAAGCCAAAAGCGGATTTTTTAATCCGAAGAATAAATAAGACCAAATCGCATTAAGCGTTAATTGAATTAAAAAGAAAAGAAGTGCTTTTTTTACCACTTCGGTTTGTTCTTTTATTTTATCCCAAACTAATGCTGCCGCAATTGCCATAAAAATATAAAGCAAAGTCCAAACAGGCATAAAAATCCAATTTGGCGGATTAAAAACGGGCTTTACAATAGTTGGATACCACGATTCTACACTTGGTCTGGTTACTGTACTGGCAGAATATCCTACTGCTAAACAAATGATTAAAGCTATTGCGATCTTAACTATCTTATTCATTTCATCAAATTTTGTAGTCAAAAATAGTCAAAAGAAAACTTTAAACCATATAAGTCATTCAAGTTCATTTAGTAAAACCTGCTTATAATTTCTTATATAACTTATATGGTGAAATATTTTAAAAACTATCTTTGCCAAAATTTATAATTCATGTTTACAGCAGCTGATTTTATTCCAAATCCATATACTTCATCAATCGAAAACGGAAACTTTGAATGGAGCGCTCCCAGCAATATTGCATTAGTTAAATATTGGGGAAAAAAAAACAATCAGATTCCGGCAAATCCTTCGGTAAGTTTTACTTTAAACAATTGCAAAACAATTACGAAATTAGGTTTTGAAAAAAGAAACGCTTCTCCCGAAGCCTCGGGATCGCTCAGCGTGACAAATGGTTTTTCTTTTGATTTACTTTTTGAAGGAAAACCAAAAGAAGATTTTAAACCTAAAATCCAGAAGTTTTTAGAAAGAATCGAAGTTTATCTGCCTTTTTTAAAAGACTACCATTTTACGATTGATACACAAAATACATTTCCGCATAGTTCCGGGATTGCGTCTTCGGCTTCCGGAATGGCTGCTTTGGCAATGAATTTTATGAGTTTAGAAAAATTACTAAACCCGGAAATGACGGATGAATACTTTTATCAAAAAGCTTCATTTCTTGCTCGTTTAGGCTCAGGAAGTGCCTGCCGAAGTGTGAAAGGAAAAGTGGTCGTTTGGGGAAATCAAGCTAATATTGAAGGAAGTTCGGATTTATTTGGAGTTGAATTTCCATATACAATTCATGAGAATTTCAAGAATTATCAAGATACTATTTTATTAGTCGACAAAGGCGAAAAACAAGTTTCGAGCACTGTTGGACACGATTTAATGCACAATCATCCTTATGCAGAAAGACGTTTTGCTCAGGCACACGAAAATTTAGACAAGCTGATTTCTATTTTTGAAAATGGTAATCTAGACGAATTTATAAAAGTGGTAGAAAGCGAGGCATTGACTCTGCACGCTATGATGATGACATCAATGCCATATTTTATTTTGATGAAACCAAACACACTTCAAATTATAAATGCGATCTGGAAATTCAGACAAGAAACCCAGATTCCCGTTTGTTTTACACTTGATGCCGGTGCAAATGTGCATGTACTTTATCCCGAAAACGTTAGCGATAAAGTATTACAATTTATTCAAGACGAATTAGTTGTATTTTGTCAGAATGCTCAGTACATTTGCGACAAAATTGGAGAGGGCGCTTTATTAATTGATAATTAACAATTGTTAATTAATAATTGATTAAATTTATGGAGAGAAAAAACATTATTAAAGAAAAATCTTTTGCATTTGCAATCGAAGTTGTTAATCTTTATAAAGTTTTAGCGGAGAAAAGAGAATTTGTATTATCAAGACAGATGTTACGTTCTGGCACATCAATTGGAGCCAATATTAGAGAAGCTGAACATGCTCAAAGTAAAGCAGATTTCATTCATAAATTATCTATTTCTCTAAAAGAAGCAAATGAAACTGAATATTGGTTAGATTTGCTTTATGAAACGAAGTATCTATCTGATATTGATTTTCTAAATATAAAACCAAAAATAACAGAGCTTTTGCGTTTGTTGACAAGCATCGTAAAAACTTCAAAAAACACATAATTATCAATTGTTAATTATCCATTTTCAATTATGAAAGGACCCTTATTTTACTCAAAAATATTACTATTTGGAGAATACGGAATCATCCGCGACTCTAAAGGACTTTCTATTCCTTATAATTTTTACAACGGTGCTTTAAAGAAATCTGAAGAACCTTCAGACGAAGCTATTGCATCAAACAGAAGCTTAACAAGCTTTGCATCTTATCTTGAAGTACTGCAGGCACAACAGCCGGAATTGGTTACTTTTGATTTAGAGACACTAAAAAATGATGTAGCAACCGGAATGTATTTCGATTCTAGTATTCCGCAAGGATATGGCGTAGGAAGCAGCGGTGCGCTTGTAGCTGCGATTTATGATAAATATGCTACAAACAAAATCACGGTTTTAGAAAATTTAACCCGCGAAAAACTATTACAGTTAAAAAATATATTCTCTCAAATGGAAAGCTTTTTCCACGGAAAAAGTTCTGGTTTGGATCCACTGAACAGTTATTTGAGTATCCCAATTTTAATTAATTCTAAAGATAATATTGAAGCAACCGGAATTCCGACTCAAAGTTTTGACGGAAAAGGGGCTGTATTTTTATTAGACTCAGGAATTGTGGGAGAAACGGCTCCAATGGTTAATATTTTTATGGAAAACCTAAAAGACAAAGGTTTCCGCACCATGCTTAAAAACCAATTCGTAAAGTATACAGATGCCTGCGTAGAAAACTTTCTACACGGCGATATGAAATCTTTATTTACCAATACTAAAAAGCTTTCTAAAGTTGTTTTAAATAACTTTAAACCCATGATCCCGGAACAATTTCACGGAATCTGGCAAAACGGAATTGACACAAACGATTATTACTTAAAACTTTGTGGTTCTGGCGGAGGCGGTTATATCCTTGGTTTTACTGAAGATTTAGAACGTGCAAAAGCTTCTCTAAAAGACTATAAATTAGAAGTGGTTTATCAATTCTAAGAACTCTTAAAAGCCGACATTATTTGAGTACATTTTCATAAGTTTTCACCCTAAAAAGTTATTTATTATTATGAAAAGCATTTTAAGAATAATCAAAGCAACTTTTTTAGGAGGAATTCTATTTTTAGCACCTTTAGTAGTATTGCTCATTATACTTGAAAAAGGATACGGCATAATTCAAAAAGTTACGCTTCCGCTGGTAAATTACCTGCCGAGAGTACATGTTTTAGGAATTGCAATTCAGGAACTTGTTGGAACTTTAATCTTAATTCTCATTTGTTTTACTGCCGGCATACTAGCTCGAACAGCCGGAGCAAAAAAACTAATTCATAAATTAGAAAACGGAATACTAAGTTTTGTTCCAGGATATTCGTTCATGAAAAGTATGAATGAAAACATTATAGGAATAGAATCGAAGGAAGATTTAAAAGTAATTCTTGTTCCTACAGATGCCGGCTGGCAATTTGCTTTTTTAATAGAACAAATCGACGAAAATAACTTTACTGTTTTTGTTCCGGATGCACCAAATCCGTGGAGCGGTTCTGTTTGTTTTGTAGAGAAGAAAGACATTAGAGAAGTTGGAATTTCGCAAAAACAAGCCTTGGCCTGTATTAGAAAATTAGGCTATGGCACTAAAGAATTGTTAAAAAACAAACTCTAAATTTCAGGTTTCAAAAATAACCTTTAACTTCAAAATCTAATTTAATCCACAACTTATAATCTATGTTAAGCAGACAACACAAACTTTTAGTAATGAAAATTGTTAGTTTGTTTTCTGTGGTACGCGGTTACAACATTCCAATTATTATTCTGGCACAATATTTATCGGCGATTTTTATTCTGGCTCCAGAAAAAAGAGCGTTAGATATATTGCTGGATTTTTATTTGTTTTTAATTGTATTTGCTTCGGCAGTTACGATAGCCTCGGGTTATATTATCAATAATTTTTACGACAGCCAGAAAGATTTAATCAATCGCCCTAATAAATCAATGCTGGACAGATTAGTTAGTCAAAAAACAAAACTGACCGTTTATTTCAGCCTTAATTTCCTGGCGGTTTTAATGGCTTCGATTGTATCGTGGCGCGCTTTTTTATTCTTTTCAGCCTATATTTTCCTGATTTGGTTTTACTCTCATAAAATAAAGAAATACCCAATTGTGGGGAATTTAACTGCCGCATTTATGGCTGTAATTCCATTTTTTGCCATTTTATTGTATTTCTATAATTCGATTTCGTTTGAAGAAATTGAAAATCACAGAAGTCATTTTGCTGTAATTTCGGCACATGCCATGTTTTTGTTTTTATTGCTTCTGATTCGGGAAATGATAAAAGATTTAGAGAATTTAAAAGGCGATCTGGCTAACGATTATCACACAATTCCCATTAAGTTTAACGAAAGGGTTTCAAAGCAAATTATTACGGTTTTGACATTTTTAACGATAATTCCGGTTTATATTCTGGTCGACATTTATGATGTTGGGTATATGGATATTTACTTTTATGTGTGTTTTATCGTTTTGCTTTTTTTTCTGCTTTATTTGTGGAAATCAAATTCTAAAGAGCAATTTTTATTACTGCATAATGTTTTAAAATTCCTGATTGTTTCGGGCGTTTTCTGCATCGTTTTGATTAATCCGAGTGTTTTATGGCACGGACGTCAATTGATTTCGACGTTTTAGATTTTTAGATTGACCGCTGATTTTACGGATTGAACGGGGTTTTGCTGGTTATTTTATTGCTTTTCTTTTTTGTGCATCTCTGTGAAACCTTTGAGCAACTTTGTGAAATAACTAAATATTTAAAAAGAAGCCTATTGTTTGATTTCTAGCCCCGATTGCAGTGGAAATCCTTTTATTTTTTTCTTTAAAAAATAAAAGATTGGAACGAAAAGCGGGAAACCATGCCTGAAAAAAAGCCAATTGCAATGCTTCAAATTATCTTAAATTTAAAAGCTATCAATCTAAGAACATTGAACTTAAGTTTTATTAGCAGGAAAAAACTATCTTTGCACAAATTACAGAATTTATGAACAATAAGGAAGGCAATAATAAAAGAGGCGGATCGAGACCAAATAGTTCAAGATCAAACTCTAGCAAGCCAAAACCTCCTATGGCTAAACGCGCTCAAGGGCCAAAGAAAGTGAAACCTGCTGTTAAGGCTGCAGAAGAAGAAGCTGCGCAAAAACTTAAGAAACAGAATCAGGCACCTAAGAGACAAAAGGCTTCAGACGAAATTCGCTTGAACAAATACATCTCTAATTCTGGTGTGTGTTCGCGTCGTGATGCCGATATATATATTCAGTCTGGAAACGTGAAAGTAAATGGCGTTCCGGTTACTGAAATGGGTTATTTAGTAAAACTGAATGATGTTGTGAACTTTGATGGTGTTGTTTTGACTCCTGAAAAGAAAGAATACATTTTATTAAACAAGCCAAAAAACTTTACTACTGCTTTTGACGAAGGTCAGGAATATCGTAACGTTCTGGAACTAGTTCGCGGTTCTACGAATGCAAAAATTGCTGCAGTGGGAAGAATGGACAAAAACACAACCGGATTGTTGTTGTTTACAAACGATACGGATATGATTCGTAAGTTTACTTTACCAAACCAGAAATCGTCTAAAATCTATCAGGTTTCTTTAGATAAAAACTTGAAATTTGAGGATTTAGAAAAAATAAGCAAAGGTTTGGTTCTTGACGGCCACCGTGTATTTGTTGAGGAAATAAGTTATATTGAAAAAGAAGCAAAAAGTGAAGTGGGTCTAAAACTTCGTTCATCTAATGTAAAAGTGGTTCGCGCTATTTTCGAACATTTTGATTATGATGTCCTGCGCATTGACCGTGTTGCTTTTGCTGGTTTAACTAAGAAGAATCTTCCTAGAGGGAACTGGCGCTTTTTGACAGATCAAGAAGTTATCAATTTGAAAAACGCATAAAACGTCTTCAAAATTGATTTAAATACAATCCTGTTTTACTTTTGTAAGATGGGATTTTTTTATTTAGAAACTGAAAAAGTTATGTCCGAAAAGTGAAAAGATGGATCTTCCGATGTTTTGATTTTTGTCTTCAACAGATTCGTAACATGAAAATCCTAAGATGATTTTTATTCCGGGCTGAATGCTGTTTAAAATATCTCTTTTTTGTTCTTCTAAAAGTAGTTTTAGACTATCTAATAACTGAATGTTATTTTTAAGATAAGAGATTACAAGGAGTGCAGAAAAGTTAAGTATTTCACGGGCGGTTTCGCTTTTGATGCCGACTTCGTTTGAAATCATTTCAGAAATTCGGCCTTTTTTGTTGGTGAAGATTTCTTTAAGTATTGGATTTCCTTCTATGCGGTAACAGTCGTCGACTGATAAAATTCTGCCGGAAGTAAAATCGACTTCCTGATAAAAACTTGAATTATCTTCTATTTGAGAAACAATTCCTTTGTAAAAACCAGATTCTTCTGCCTTGTTATAGAGACCCATTAAAACTGTACCTATCGAAACATCAATTCCCTTTATCAGGAGTGCATCATTTTCAAAATAAAACTTGTTTAACTTTGAAACAACATTAGAAGAAATAAATCGTCTAAGCTCAATTTGTAGGTTTGGGGTCATACTCATAACTTATTAAATAATTATTTATACTTATTCAAAATAATCGATAAAGTGGGGCTTTTTATCGTTTATCAGGATAAAAATATAAAATATTTTAACATATCCAAAAAATAAGTTAAGAATTTACTAAGAACATTATGAGCATGTTAACAACAAAAACGCTCAATACCAGTAAATATAACCCTTTCGCTATCAAAACAAAGCATATTATTTTTCTTAAAAAGTTCATTTTTTTCTTAAAAAAAGCAAAAAATAAGAAAAAAGCTAAGTATTTGTTACATAATTAAAACAATAAGTTTCGATATTCCCATGTTGTATGGATGAATATTCCAAGATAAATTATACAGAACATAAAGTTAATAAAGCTCGAAGCCAGAAAGCCTAGCAGAGATCCTGTAGCTGCTTTAAAGGCACGTTTATGATTGGTAGAATCGTAAATCATTTCGCCAATTAATGCGCCAACAAAAGGGCCAATGATGACTCCAAAAGGAATTGGAGCAAGAATACCGACTATTAAACCAATGTTTGTACCCCATACTCCGTATGAACTTCCGCCAAACTTTTTAGTGCCTTTTGCCGGAATAATATAATCTAAAACGGTAATGATGATGGTTAGCAAAAGTGTTATTCCTAAAAGCCAATAATTATTATCGACTGCTTTTGTTAGGTATAAAAGCAACAAACCAACCCAGCAGCAGGAAAGCCCGGGCAGAACAGGCAGAAAACTCCCAAATATCCCCACAATCATGCATATAAAACCTAAGATCACCAATAATAAATCCATATATTTTTGTAATTTTGCACTTACAAATTTTTAAACAAATTAGAAATGCGTTATTTGTCGTTAATTCTACTCTTATCTCTGTTATCGATTGGTGCTTCGGGATTTGCACAAAGCAAAAAAATTTCAATCGACGACCAGCTTATACAAGACAGTATCTATAAAAGTAATAAGAAAAAAGTATTAAATTTCTCTATGAAAGAATTTGATGCACTCTTTTTTGAATTTTTTAATCGTAAAAGTGACCCAAATATTGTTTTAAGTAAAGTCGAATTTTACAATTACACAGTTCAAATTGCCGCATTTTCTGATCGTCTTGAAAAATTATATCCAGACCAAAAAAAAGTTGCCGCAGAGAACAAAGAAAAATGGCTTTCGGAAAATTATGAAGATTATTTAGTTTATAAAGCTTCTCAAAAAAAATAATCGTATTTTTATATCATTAATTCTTTTTTCAATTCAAAGTCAAAATCTTGAGGCCTTATTTTTTCTATTTTTTAGTTTTTCTATTTTTCAATTCTTGTCAATATTTTGAGAAGCAGGTTCCGTCTGAAAAAGAATTACTTCAAAAAGAACTAAAATCAATTAATTGGAAAGAAGTAGACGAATATCCAACAGTTGCTGACTGCGAAACCATTAGCGATAAAAAGCAACGCCAAAAATGTTTTTTTGATGTGATGTCGCAGCTTATTCAGGAAAAACTGGACGTAGACAGTTTATCGATTCTTTACCCTGATTTGGATACGATTCAGGTAAAAGTGACTATTTTTCCTAATTCGAAAATGAAATTCGAGCCAAAATTTCAAAAAGATTCTGTAGCTTACGACACGATTAGAATTGACAGCATTCTTCACGCTCGTTTAATCGATTTCCCTAAAGTAAACCCAGCTATAAAACGAGGCGTTCCGGTAAAAACGCAGTTTATTTTGCCTGTTATTATAAAAGCAAAAGATAAAAAATAGGTTTACTATTTCTCATCATCGAAATAATTACATTTTAAATTTTCGATCCTTCCATTCATAAGAGCCAAACAAGCTGTACAAAGCTACTGTAGAACTAAAAAAAGGATAAAGCAAACTGCTTAACAAAAGGCTTTTAATCCTGCTTTTGGTCAAAAACTGATTGGTTTTATAAAGTAAAACAAAGTCTATTGTGAACTTTAAAAATCCAAACAATACTAAAAACGGATAAGCCAAAATTCCGAAAAGGAATAATAAAAAAGCGATTACCAAACTCAAATTCCCGAAGAAAACTATTAATCCCAAATACTTGCCAAAAGTACTTTTATACGAACTTGTTTTGGCTGCCCAGCGTACTCTTTGATAGAATAATGATCTCCAGTTTTCGGTTGGTTTTGTAATTACAATTGCTTCCTGTGCTTTTAAATAATGTACTTCATTTGGAAATTTTTCAATGGCTTTTTGTAATAAAAAAACATCATCTCCACTGGCAATTTTATCGTTTCCTTCAAAGCCATTTAAACTTTCAAACAGCGATTTTGTGTAGGCAAAATTAGCGCCGTTGCACATAAATCCATTGTTTAAACCAAAACTACCCATTGTAGCGCCTTGTAAACTGGTTAAGTCTAACTGCTGAAAATGATGCAGAAATGAACTCTCACATTCATACGAAACCGCTCCGGCCAGCATTGAAACTTTGTTTTCCTGAATATAATTATCAAAAGTCAAAAGCCAGTTTTCCGGAACAATACAATCAGCATCTGTCGTGATAACCCAATTGGTTTTTACGTACTGCATTGCCGTTGTAATCGCATCTTTTTTAGGAGAATTTGAAACACGAATATTATTAATAATTGACAATTGATAATTAACAATTGATAATTGAAACTTTTCATTTGAACTATCATCAACCAAAATCACTTCGAACAAATCTGTTGGATAATTTAGTTTTGAAAAACTATTTAAGAGATTGGGTAGATTTTCTGCTTCATTTCGAAACGGAACTATAATTGTAAAACTTGTTTTAGGTTCAAGGCTTTTATTTTGATATTCCTTCACTTTAAAAAAACCATAAACAAGCAAACCTATACTTATTGTATAAATAGTTAATATGGTTAACAAAGCCCATATCATGCTGTTGTTTTTGTTTTAAAATTCAGCACAAAATAACTCCCCAAAACAACCGGCAGAACAACGTTTAGAAACCACATAAGCGTACTGATGAAAACGACAATCCATTCGTTTACACCCAAAATTCCGAAGAAATAAATAGCAACACTTCCTTTTACTGCAAAGTCCAAAAACTGAAACGTAGGCAGTGACGAAGCCAGAAAATAAACGGATGTAACTGCAGCCATTAAGGTTAGATAAGGTAATTCGACATCAAAAGCTAAAAACAAAAAGTAATACTGATGTGAGAAAACCAAATATCTTAAAATACCTAAAAGAATATTTTTTTGATGAATTGATTTTGGAATCTCATTGATTTTATGAATCAGTTTTTCAATCGAATATCCTTTTATTTTGATCTTTTTTAGAGAGAATAAAACAATCAAAATCACAATAAATCCGCCAAACAAAATCGCAACTGTTTTAGATGTAATAACATTGTACTGGGCATTGAAATACATCAACCCGAATATCCCGAAAATAATCGTTAGAATCATTTGAATTCCGTTGCAGATCAGGTTTAGAAAAACCACTTTTTTAGCTTCACTTTTTGGATAATACAATGCTTTTCCGGCGTACTCTCCTACTCCATTTGGCGTAAAAATTCCGGCAGTTAATGCTGCTAAAACCTGTTTTGCCGCTTCATAAACCGAGATTTTTTGAATTACTTTGGCCAGATTCTGCCATTTTAAAATCTCAAAATAACGATTCAAAACGCTCAAAAGTAAAATAAACGAAATCCCTAAAACCGACTGGTTTTTTCGGAACAAAATAAGGAACTTATTCCAATCGAGTTTGTCGTTATTCGCCAGCTGATTGTAAATAAAATAAAATGCGCCGCCAACAATCAAAAGTTTGATTAGAAGAACTAGGAATTGCTTAGCTTTGTGAGGAATTGAAATCATGTCGCAAAAGTAAGCAAATGCGGCAATTAGAAAATTAGAAAATGTGCCAATTTTCTAAACCTGAAACTTTAAACAAAAATCTTGACAAAAGAACGCATCATATTAGGTATTGACCCCGGAACCACCATTATGGGTTTTGGATTGATAAAAGTTATCAATAAAAAAATGGAGTTTTTGCAGTTAAACGAATTGCAATTGTCCAAATACGACAATCATTACCAAAAACTAAAAATCATTTTTGAACGAACGATCGAATTAATCGAAACGCATTGTCCAGACGAAATTGCGATTGAAGCACCTTTCTTTGGTAAAAACGTACAATCGATGTTAAAGCTTGGGCGTGCACAAGGAGTTGCCATGGCAGCGGGGCTTTCAAGAGGCATCCCGATTACGGAATACGAACCAAAAAAGATAAAAATGGCGATTACCGGAAACGGAAATGCCAGCAAAGAACAGGTTGCCAAAATGTTACAACAGCTTTTAGGCTTAAAAGAATTACCAAAAAATCTCGATTCTACAGATGGTTTGGCAGCTGCAGTTTGTCATTTCTTTAATTCAGGAAAAGTCGTGGCAGGAAAAAGTTATTCGGGCTGGGATGCTTTTGTAAAACAAAATGAAGATAAGATTAGAAAATAGTTTACAGTCGCAGTCACAGTTTACAGCTGAGACTGAGACCGAAAACTGAGACTGAAAACTAAAAAATGAGCGGCATCTACATCCATATTCCTTTCTGCAAGCAGGCTTGTCATTATTGCGACTTTCATTTTTCGACTTCGATGAAAAAGAAAGACGACATGGTTTTGGCTTTGGCCAAAGAAATTGCCATGCGCAAAAATGAACTTCACGAATCCGCTCGAGGTGACAATGAAATTATAGAAACCATTTATTTTGGCGGCGGAACTCCTTCTGTATTATCAAATGACGAAATCAATTTTTTAATTTCAGAAGTTTATAAAAACTATACAGTTTCGGCAAATCCGGAAATTACGCTGGAAGCAAATCCAGATGATTTATCTGCTGAACGAATTCTCGAATTATCTAAAAGCCCTATAAATCGTTTAAGCATTGGAATCCAGTCTTTTTATGAAGAAGATTTAAAAATGATGAATCGCGCTCATAATTCGGCGGAAGCCAAAAAATGTTTAGAAGAAGCAACCAAATATTTTGATAATATTTCACTTGATTTAATTTATGGAATTCCCGGAATGAGCGATGAAATGTGGAAACAGAATATCGAAACGGCTCTGAGTTTCGGCGTTCCGCATATTTCGAGTTATGCTTTAACGGTTGAACCGAAAACAGCTTTGAGCAAATTAATTCAAACCAGAAAAATTGCCGAACCACAAGACGAAGCGGCTTCGAATCATTTTATGATTTTGGTCGATACGCTTCAAAAAAACGGCTTTATTCATTACGAATTATCCAATTTTGGAAAAGAGAATTATTTCTCCAAAAACAATTCGGCTTATTGGTTAGGCAAAAAATATATCGGAATCGGACCTTCTGCGCACAGTTACGACGGAGAAAAAAGAGGCTGGAATATTGCCAATAATTCGCTTTATATAAAAGCAATTCAGAACAATGAACTTCCTATCGAAACGGAAACCTTAACTGTTTCAGATCGTTATAATGAATATATTATGACAGGTTTACGAACCATTTGGGGTGTTTCTTTAGAGAGAATTGAAAACGAATTTGGATTGGAATATTTAGATTATCTCAAAAAACAATCTCAAAAATTCTTAAACGATGATTTGCTTTCAATAGAAAACAACATTCTAAAACCAACTCCAAAAGGAAAATTTTTAACAGATGGAATTGCTTCAGATTTATTTTATCTAAATTTGGAAGAATAAAATTAGCCACGAAGGCACAAAGGCGCAAATTCATTAATCTTTGTGGCTTAACGTCTTTGCGGCATAAAATCCAAATTTGTGCTAGCTAAAATCAACAACTTCGAAATCGACTTATCAAAACCTATTGATATTTCTATTCCATTAACCAATACAGATGAAAACCCAATTGCCTGGTATATAGAAAAACCGGTAATTGAACCCGTAGTTTTTGGCGATTGGATCGGGAAAGTTTCGGAAGGAAAATCATCTACCAACTTTAATAATATTTTCTTCAATCCGCATGGACATGGAACGCACACGGAATGTCTGGGACATATTACGAATGATTTTTTCAGCATTAATCAGTCTTTGAAACAGTTTTTCTTTTTTGCTAATTTAATTACGGTTGAGCCTGAGAAAATTGGAGATGATTTGGTGATTACGAAAGAAAGCATTTCGACTTCGCTCAATGTGACAAGTGCTTCGACTCCGCTCAGCGTGACAGAGGCTTTAATTATCAGAACACTTCCAAATCAAAAAGATAAAAAATCAAGAAAATATTCGAATACAAATCCGCCTTATTTGTCTGAAGAAGCGGCGGATTTCATCCGCGAAAGCGAAATTCAGCATTTATTGATCGATTTACCAAGCGTGGATAAAGAACATGACGAAGGAAAATTATTAGCGCACAAAGCATTTTGGAACGTAAAAGACACGCATAATCTCAATTCTGATGCCAGATTAGAGGCAACAATTACAGAAATGATTTATGTTCCGGATGAAATTGAAGATGGAAATTACATACTAGATCTTCAAATTGCTTCGTTTGAAAATGACGCAAGTCCATCAAAACCGATTCTCTATAAAATTTTAGATTTTAGAGTGTAGATTTTAGATTTACTGAATACTTAAAACTGAGACTGAATACTATGATTAATGTTTCAACAGACAAAACCAAACTCGACGTTCCGTTTATACAAAACTTTTTAAAAGATATTTATTGGGCTGCCGGACGAACAATGGAAGAAGTCCAGACCACAATTGATGCTTCGGTTTGTTTTGGAATCTATTTAGATGACAAACAAATTGGCTTTGCTCGCGTGATAACTGATTATGCTGTTTTTGCTTATTTAATGGATGTTTTTATTGATGAAAAACATCGCGGAAAAGGATATTCATCGATTTTAATTGATACGATGATGAAAGAACCGCAGCTTCAAAATGTAAAAATTTGGAGATTAGCCACAAGTGATGCTCATTTTTTAT
This sequence comes from Flavobacterium sp. GW821-FHT12A05, assembly GCF_058807735.1. Classification (NCBI taxonomy): domain Bacteria; kingdom Pseudomonadati; phylum Bacteroidota; class Flavobacteriia; order Flavobacteriales; family Flavobacteriaceae; genus Flavobacterium; species Flavobacterium sp. GW821-FHT12A05. The sequence continues at coordinate 785,850 of NZ_JBXAQY010000002.1, forward strand.
ACGAGAAATTTGGATTTACAAAACTCAATCATCCTGAAAAAATGATGGAAAAAATAGTAGGATGAAACACTAATTTCACTAATTAACACGAAAAAATCAATTAGTGAAATTTGTGCAATTTGTGTTGAATTATAACTTTTTATAATATGAATTTAGAAACGTTTTATGAATATTGTCTTTCAAAAAAAGGAGTGAGTGAACATTTTCCTTTTGATGAAAATACTTTGGTTTTTAAAGTGGGCGGTAAAATGTTTGCTTTATCATCTTTATCGCAATGGGAAAAGAACGAACAGTCTGTCAATTTAAAATGCGATCCGGACCGCGCGCAGGAACTCAGAGCTGAATATGACGAAATTCAGCCTGGATACCATATGAGCAAAGTGCATTGGAACACGATCGTTTTAAACGGAAATCTTCCGGACAAATTCGTTAAGGAACTCATAGATCATTCGTATGAATTGGTTTTCAAAAGTTTGACCAAGAAAATTCAGAATGAAATTATCTAATTAAAAAATTAGGCATTACATTTGCATCGTAAGAAAAAAACTTAGCAACTTAGTTACTAGATAAATTAGCAACTTATACACCATGAAAGAACAATTTAAAAAATTTCTAAACGAAGAACAAGATCCAAAAGCGATTGAAAAAATCACTTCGAAACTTACAGACTTATTAATGAAAGGCGAAGAAGTTGGATATATCGCAGTGCAGAAAAAGCCTGCTATTACTGTTTTTCCTGATAGTATTGTATTAACAAACAAGCGTATTATTATCTGTAAACCTAAAAATTTAGGTCTTTCTATGGATTTTACAGATTATACTTGGGATGATATTGCTAGTACTTTTGTAAAAGAAAACATTTTAGGTTCTGAATTTTCATTTGGCACCAAAACAGATTTAGCTGTTTCTATCGATTATATTCCAAAAATTCAGGCTAGAAAAATTTATACTTACGCTAAAGAACAATTGGACTTATTAAAAAATCCAGTTGTTGCAGCAACACCAATTCAGGAAACTGTTGAACCAGTTTTTGAAGAAGAAGCAGAAGAAATTGAAGAGGTTGAAACAGAAGAAGTAACTAGTTTTGCAGAAATTTTACCTGCAGCGCCAGTATATACTGAAACTTTTGAGCCAATTCAGCCAGCGCAGCCTTCAACCGGAGAACGCAAATTAAGCGAATTATCTAAAGAAGAACTTTTTGACAAACTACAGAATTACAAAAAACTTCTTGACAACGGATTGATCATGCAGGGTGAATATGACGCTTACAAAAAAGAGATATTAAGTTATATGTAAATCTAACCGCAAAGAACGCAAGGATTTTACGCAAAGTTCGCAAAGAAAAAAACCATCAATTTATGTTGATGGTTTTCTTTTATAAATACTTGGCGAACTTTGCGGTATGCCTTTGCGCTCTTTACGGTTAAGCTCTCACAGAGTCGCTTTCTGTTTTTCTACAAATTTATGCGATTGCAGTTCCAATAATTCTTTTGCGTTTTTTCGCTGCAGATCGTATAGTCCATTATCTCCGGAAATATCGGCATAGACCTTATCATGCATTTCGGCGCTGGTTTTAACCAATAATTGACGTTGGTATTTGTTTTGTTCCAAAGTCGCTTTCATCGCTGTTTCGGCTTCTTCCTGTTTAAAATCGAATTCGCCTTTTGGTGCTAATAATTTAGCAATAATGGGAGACGTTTCGATCGCCAGAAACAACAGCATGATAAAAAACGACGGAAGCCAAGGCAGTTTATTCAGTGCATTTATACGTGCCATTAATCCGTCGAAACCTTCGATAATAGGCTGTGTCTGCGAAACTTTTTTATCTAAATCGGTCTGAAGCTTTACACCGGCTTTTTCTTTTTCCGCAATTTTAGCTTCGTTTGCGGTTTTTAACGCTGCAAATTCTTTTAAAGCTGCATCATGTTTTTCGCGTTTCTCTTTATAAACCGGACCTTTCCCTAATTTCTTAGTTCCAGCAGTTCCTTCTGCTTCTGTAATATAAGTCGAATACAAAGCATTTACTTCTTTCTCTTTTTTTACAATATCTGCTTTTAGAGCCGCAATCTCCGCTTTATTTTTATCTAAATCTGTTTTGAAATACGTTCCAATCTGCTTTTTATTAGCCAATTCCATTTCATTTTTTTCTTTCAATAAAACGGTATTGATTTCTTTTTCGAAGATTTTAATCTCTAAAGGTTTCGAAATTACAATAGCAATAATAACCGCCAAAATAATTCGCGGCGTTGCCTGCAGAAATTCGTCCATAAAACGATCTCTCTTTTTAATGGTAGAAACGATAAATCGGTCCAGATTAAAAATCAGTAAACTCCATACAAATCCAAAAATTAAAGCCGGATAAATAGAATCGAAAACGGTAAAAAGCGCATAAGCACTGGCCAGAAAGGCCATAACTGCGGTAAAAAACACGGTGGCACCAATACCAACATATTTGGTTTGTTCGCCTTCTGAGCATCCTTCTAATATGTCTCGGTCCGCGCCGGAACAAAGGATAAAAAATTGTTTTAACATGATTGATGATTTTTGATTGTGATTGATACGGCAAATTTAGCGCCAAAATTTTAATTCTCAGGTAAATAGTTGATTTGTTTTTACTTGGCGCTATAAAATTCCTTTTTTATTAAATGTTATTTTAACATTAATCTATTTCTAATGTTGAAGGGGAATCATAACACTATATTAATTTTTTGTAGGGCTTTTAGTAATACAAAGAGTCTAGTTTCGCAACAAATCAAACTAAACACACAATGAAAAAAATCTATTTATTATTAATGTTGCTGTTTTTAGCCGTTTCAGGTTATGCTCAAAAGGCCATAATTTCCGGAAAAGTGCTGGATGCAGACGACAAACTTCCTTTGCCGGGAGCAATGGTACAGATCGTAGGCGAAAACAAATACACCGTTTCTGACTACAATGGTCGTTTCGAATTATTAAATATTAATGCCGGAACTTATAAAGTTGAAGTAAAATATATTGGATATACTGCAATTACTCATGAAATCACAGTAGAACAAGGCAAAAATAATGTTGTAGATTTTGCTCTTAAAGCTTCTGGAACAGAGCTGAATGAAGTTGTGGTTGGAGACATTTTAAAAGGTCAGGCCAAAGCACTGAATCAACAAAAAAACAATAAAAATATCGGAAACGTAATTTCATCAGATCAAATGGGTCGTTTTCCTGATGCCAACGTTGGAGACGCTTTAAAACGTGTTCCAGGTATCACAATGCAAAATGATCAGGGTGAAGCTCGTAATATCATTATTAGAGGTTTAGCGCCTTCTTTAAACTCGGTTACTTTAAATGGAGACCGTATTCCATCTGCAGAAGGAGACAACAGAAACGTACAAATGGACTTAATTCCATCTGATATGATTTCGACTATCGAAGTAAACAAAACTCTGACTTCAGACATGGATGCGGATGCTATTGGTGGTTCTGTAAATTTAGTTACAAGAGCAACTCCAAATGGTGAGAGAATCTCTGCAACTCTTGCGGGAGGTTATTTACCAATACGCGAACATGCGAGCTATACTGCTGGATTAGTTTATGGTAATCGCTTTTTCGACAATAAGTTAGGAGCTGTTTTCAGCGGTTCGTATAATAATGTAGATTACGGATCTGATAACATCGAAAACGAATGGGTTAAAGATGAATTTGGAAATGAATATTTACAAGCATCAGAAATTAGAAAATATGACGTACAGCGTATTCGCCGCAGTGGATCTATTGCTTTAGATTATAAATTTAACGAAAACAATACTATTTTTGCCAATGCTATTTACAATTGGAGAGACGATAGAGAAAACCGTTTTAGAACTACTTACGATGATATAGAACCAATTTATAATGGTGAAGAAATTACTGGTTTTGAAGGCCGCGTAAAACGTCAGACAAAAGGTGGTCTTGATAACAACCGCAACAAAAACAGAAGACTTGAAGATCAACGCGTACAGAATTATTCTATTCGCGGAGAGCATTTAATCAATTCTTCTTTAGATTTAGACTGGTCCGCAAACTATGCAAAAGCAAGAGAATACCGTCCGGGAGAACGTTACATCGAATACCGTCAAAAAGGACTGGAAATGTTCGAAGATTTATCTGATCCTAGATTTCCTTTAATGACAACGGTTGGAGAATCTGTTGATAAATTCAAATTTGATTCGGTTACCGAAAATACAGATGAAACAAGCGAAAGTGAATTTGGTGCTAAAGTAAACATCCGTTTTCCATTCTCTGTAATAGCTGGAGAAAAAGGAAGACTTAGAACAGGTCTTAGACTTCGTTTGAAAGAAAAAGAAAGAAATAACAACTTCTTTTCTTATGAGCCAATCAACGACGGAATGGAATTATTATCTCAAATTCCAACAAGTTATTATGATGGAAAAAACTTTAATCCGGGAAGTAAATATGTACCGGGAACATTTGCTTCGGCTAATTTCTTAGGAAGTTTAGATTTAAACAATCCTGCTTTATTTGATAAAGAAACAGATCCTGCAGAATATTTAGCTGTAAACTACAATGCCAAAGAAAATATTTATGCCGCTTATGTAAGATGGGATCAGGATTTTAACGATAAACTTTCTATGGTTTTAGGTTTCCGTATGGAAAATACACACATCGATTATACTGGAAACCGCGTTTTAGATGAAGAAGAATTAGAGAATAAAATCAACACCACAAACTCTTATACTAATTTATTGCCAAGTATCTCTTTTCAATATAACGCTACTAAAGATTTAGTTTTAAGAGCTGCTGCTACAACAGCTCTGGCAAGACCAAATTATTATGCATTAGCACCTTATGTAAACAATATTGCAGCCGATAAAGAAATTACAGCCGGAAATCCAGATCTTGATGCTACGTATTCATACAATTATGATTTCATGGCCGAGAATTATTTCAAATCGGTTGGTTTAATTTCTGGAGGTGTTTTCTACAAAAGATTAAATGATTTCATTTACAATTACAGCGATAACCAATACGACAGCGTAAAATTTGCCAACGATTTTCCTACTCAGGCAAACCCAATTCCGGTTGGAGAAAAATGGTCGTTTTTACAATCAAGAAACGGAGATACGGTTGATGTTTACGGATTTGAAGTTGCTTTTCAGCGTCAGTTAGATTTTCTTCCTGGTAAATTCTTAAAAGGTTTTGCGGTTTATTTAAACTATACTTACACAAAATCTAAAGCAAAAGGTATTGCCGATGAAGATGGAAACGAAAGAAAAAATATCAGTCTTCCGGGAACTACGCCTCACATGTTTAATGGATCTTTATCTTGGGAAAACAAACGTTTTTCTGCCAGAATCTCAACCAACTTTACCTCTGATTATTTAGATGAATTAGGTTCTGAATCTTATAAAGACAGTTATTATGACAAACAGTTTTTCTTAGATGCAAATGCTGCTTTCAAAATTACTCCAAAACTTCGTCTTTTTGCCGAAGCAAATAACTTAACTAATCAGCCGTTACGTTACTATCAAGGAGTTGCAGCTCATACAAAACAAGCAGAATATTACCAGGCTCGTTACAATTTTGGATTGAAACTAGACTTGTAAAATCAATTATAAAAACGACTAAATTAGACAGGACTTTGCGGTTCTGTCTAATTCATTTAAAATAATATACCCAAAATGAAAAATAAATCGATACTTGCTTTTTTACTTTTAAGCCTTTCTTTTACAGCTTGTAAAGACGATAAATTAGCTCCAGTTCAGCCAAACGCCGTAAAACCAACAACTGTTACTGAAGCCTTGCCTCACGATACAGACGATCCTTCGATCTGGATTCACCCAACAGATGCTTCAAAAAGTATTATTGTGGGAACAGATAAAGATACTGATGGCGCTTTGTATGCTTTTGATTTAAATGGAAAAATCCTTAAAAAATCTATTGTTTTAAAACGTCCAAACAATGTTGATATCGCTTACGGATTATTTATCGACGGAAAAAAAGTAGATATTGCGGTTACAACAGAACGCGAAACCAATAAAATCAGAATCTTTAGTTTGCCTGATTTAGAACCAATTGATAATGGCGGTATTCCTGTTTTTGAAGGAGATTCAGAACGCGATCCAATGGGAGTTGCTTTATACACCCGTTCAAGCGATCAGAAGATTTTTGCCATCGTGGGAAGAAAAACAGGACCAACCGGAAGTTATTTATGGCAATATGAGCTTTCTGGAAGCGGAAAATTCGCTGCTGCAAAAGTGGTTCGCAAATTTGGAACTTACAGCGGAAAGAAAGAAATCGAAGCTATTGCCGTTGATAACGAATTAGAAAATGTTTATTACTGCGACGAACAAGTCGGAATTAGAAAATACAAAGCCGATCCTGCTTTAAACGATAATAAAGAACTGGCTTTCTTTGGTCAGAAAGATTTCAAAGCAGATCACGAAGGAATTGCGATTTACAAAAAAACAGATTCTACCGGATATATTCTGGTTTCAAACCAACAAGCAAATTCTTTTATGGTTTATCCGAGAGAAGGTGCCAAAGGCAATCCAAATCAATATCCGTTATTAGCCGAAGTTCCAACCTCAACAATTGAATGCGATGGTGCCGATGTTACAAACATGAACTTAGGCCCAAAATACAAAAACGGACTTTTCGTAGCCATGAGCAACGGAATGACGTTTCATTACTACACCTGGGATTTGATCCAGAAACGTATTGACGAACAGGGTAAGTAAGTTTGCAGTCGCAGTATTCAGTATTCAGTATTCAGTCGCAGTATTCAGTCACAGTGGTCAGTTTTCAGTTTTCAAACTAACTGTAGACTGAGACTGAAAACCGTAAACTAAAAATTGTCGGGCTGAGCGAAGTCGAAGCCCTTCTCAACATAAAAGCCCTTCGACTTCGCTCAGGGTGACACTGTAAACCGAGACTGAATACTGAGACTGAATACTGCGACTGAATACTGAGACTGTAAACTGAGACTGTAAACTGAATACTAAAAAAAAGCTGTTCATAACTGAACAGCTTTTTCTCTTTGAATTAGTAATTGCCCTTTATTCTGTAATCGGTGCGCCAGCCAAGATTTCGGCATTGGCAAACTCTTCAAATTTGGCAAAATTAGCTTTGAATTTCTGAGCTAATTCTAACGCTTTTTTATCGTATAAATCTTTGTCTTCCCAAGTATTTCTAGGATTTAAAATTTCCTCAGGAACATTTGGACAAGATTGTGGTTTTGCAATTCCAAATACTGCGTGGTTTTGGTATTCTACATTATCCAGTTCTCCGTTTAATGCAGCTGTAATCATAGCACGAGTGTATTTTAATTTCATACGACTTCCTGTTCCGTATGCACCGCCTGTCCAGCCTGTATTGATTAACCAAACTTTTACATCAGCATCTTTCATTTTTTTGCTTAACATTTCAGCATATTTTGTTGGATGTAATGGCATGAAAGGCGCTCCAAAACAAGCAGAGAAATTAGGCTGCGGCTCTGTAACTCCAGCTTCTGTTCCTGCTACTTTTGCTGTGTATCCAGAAATAAAATGGTAAGCAGCCTGCCCAGGAGTTAATCTTGAAATTGGAGGCAGAATTCCGAAAGAATCTGCTGTTAGGAAAAATATATTTTTTGGGTTATGCCCAATAGAACCCGGCTGAATATTATCAATATGTGTTATTGGGTAACTTACACGTGTATTTTGAGTAATCGAAACATCATCAAAATCAACTTCATTAGTTCCCGCTTTGAAAACTACATTTTCTAAAAGCGCTCCTTTTTTGATCGCTCTAAAAATGTCCGGTTCATTTTCTTCTGTTAAGTTAATTACTTTAGCATAACATCCGCCTTCAAAGTTAAAAACAGTGTTTTCGCCTGTCCAGCCGTGTTCGTCGTCTCCAATTAATTTACGTTCCGGATCTGCAGATAAAGTTGTTTTTCCTGTTCCGGATAATCCAAAGAAAATAGCTGTATCTCCATCTTTACCAACATTGGCACTGCAATGCATTGGTAATGTATTTTCAAAAACCGGTAAAATGAAGTTTAAAGCAGAGAAAATTCCTTTTTTCATTTCCCCTGTATAACCTGTTCCGCCAATTAAAGCGATTTTTTTAGTAAAATCTAAAATAGCAAAGTTAGACTGGCGTGTTCCGTCTACAGCAGGATCTGCCATAAAACTTGGCGCACAAACTACTGTCCACTCTGGTGTAAAGTTTGCCAATTCAGACTCTTCTGGTCTTAAGAACATATTGTAGCAAAACAAATTTGACCAGGCTGTTTCTGTAACAACGCGAACGTTTAGTCTATAATTAGGATCTGAACAAACATAAGAATCACGAACAAAAACCTCTTTGTTCGATAAAAATGCTGTTACCTTATTGTATAATTTCTCAAAAGCTTCTGGTGCAAAAGGGATATTTACATTTCCCCACCATACCTTATCTTCTGTAATGCTGTCTTTTACAATGAAACGATCTTGTGGAGAACGTCCTGTAAATTCACCTGTATTAATTGCCAAAGCACCTGTAGAGGCCTCAACACCTTGTCCTGACTGCACCGTTATCGCATGCAATTCATCTGCTGATAACTGGTAACGAACCGTTGCATTTTCTATTCCTAATTCTTTTAACGAAATCGATTGCGCGAAAAGTGTGTTATTGTCCATAAATTTAATGTTGTGTGTGTTATTTTTTTGGTGCAACAATGTATAATTTTACTAATACCCAAACGTAAAGCTCAAGTTTGCAAATTGTTATATTATTTATCAAAGCAGATAAAAAGCAATAAAAATTCACATAAGTAACCTTATATGTTAATTATGAGACAAAATTAAAGATTAATTTTTACACAGAATTTTTTTTTCGAGATTTTATGATTTTTTCCTCAAAATAGTAAGAAATAATACCGCCCAGGCAATAATTAATAAGAAACCACCCAAAGGTGTTGCGAATACGATAATTTTGAAATCGAAAAGTGTAAGACTTTTTGTAGCTAATAAATAGATCGATCCGCTAAAGAGAACTACACCGGCAACAACCAAATTATAGATTGTTTTTACGGTTTTCTCAGCGATATCTTTTCGGGTAGAAAGAAAAAGTAAAAAAAGAGCATGATACATTTGGTAACGAACACCAACTTCAAAAGTGTTTAACTCCTCTATAGACAAATATTTTTTTAGCAAATGTGCTCCAAAAGCACCAAAAATAATAGCTAACATTCCTATAAAGGCACCAGTTAAAACAATTCTTCTTTTCATATTTTCTAAACTTTTAAATTTAAACAAAAATACTTCATCCCATTCAATTTTCATTTTAGTTTTTGAAATATTTCACCTTTAAAAGCAATATTTTTTAGGAAGTTTATTGCGTATCGAATTATCATTTTTAAAATTATATTTGTTATATTTATAACATTTTAATATGTTTGTGTTAAATATTAGAATTATGAGAAGCGTTTTAATAATTGGAGCAGGCAGATCAGCATCGTCGCTGATTCGCTATTTGCTTGCAAAATCAGAAACCGAAAACCTGCATATTGTTGTAGCTGATTTATCTTTGGCTTTGGCCGAGAAAAAAACTCAGAAACATCCAAACGCGACTCCAATTGCTTTAGATATTTTTAATACCGAAGAAAGACGAGCTGCAATAGAAAAAGCCACGATTGTGATTTCGATGCTTCCGGCACATTTACATATCGAAATTGCAAAAGACTGCCTTCAATTTAAAAAACACCTTGTAACGGCTTCTTATATAAGTGATGCGATGCAGGCTCTTAATGAAGACGCTAAGAGAAATAACTTGATTTTCATGAACGAAATTGGCCTCGATCCCGGAATCGATCACATGAGTGCGATGAAAGTTATAGACGAGATTCGGGAAAAAGGTGGTAATATGCTGCTGTTCGAATCCTTTTGCGGCGGTTTGGTTGCACCGGAATACGATAACAATTTATGGAATTATAAATTTACCTGGGCACCAAGAAATGTAGTTTTGGCCGGACAAGGAGGCGCTGCTAAGTTTATTCAGGAAGGTACTTATAAATATATACCTTACAGCGCTTTGTTTCGCCGTACAGAATTTCTGGAAGTGGAAGGTTACGGAAAATTCGAAGCGTATTCAAACCGGGATTCTCTTAAATACAGATCGATTTATGGTTTAGATGATGTCTTGACTTTATATAGAGGAACAATTAGACGAGTTGGTTTTTCGAAAGCATGGAATATGTTTGTACAACTCGGAATGACGGATGACAGCTACGTAATGGAAGACTCTGAAAACATGAGTTACCGTCAGTTTGTGAATTCTTTTCTTCCGTATCACCCAACAGATTCTGTTGAAATTAAAACCAGATTGATTTTAAAAATTGATCAGGACGATATTATGTGGGATAAACTTTTGGAACTGGATTTATTTAATCCTGACAAAAAAGTAAATCTGCCGAATGCGACTCCCGCTCAAATTTTAGAAAAAATCTTAACCGACAGCTGGGCTCTGGAACCTGAAGACAAAGACATGATCGTAATGTATCATAAATTTGGATACGAGCTAAACGGCGAAAAGAAACAAATTGACTCAAAAATGGTTTGTATTGGCGACGATCAAACTTATACGGCAATGGCAAAAACGGTAGGACTTCCGGTTGCAATGGCTACTTTACTTATTTTAAACGGAAAAATCACCACTCCGGGCGTTCAGCTTCCTATAAAAAAAGAAGTTTACGAGCCTATTTTAAAAGAATTAGAAGAGTATGGTGTAATTTTTAACGAACAAACCATGCCTTATTTTGGATACAATCCGGATTTGTTTTAGTCCAGATCAACTTTGATTTTTTAGAATTTTTTTTTTAGTTTATTTTTCCGCTTCCAGTTTTCCTGAAAGCGGATTTTTTTTCTTAAGGTTCAAAGAGGCAAAGGTTCAGAGGCACAAAGGTTTTTCTTCTTTGTCAAAGTTTTAAACTTTGACAAAGATTCTTAGAATAAACTCTTGAAAAATTTAGTCAATCTTTATGTTAGACGCACTGCAGTGCGTCTCTACCTTAAAAAAAAACTTTGTCCCTTTGTCTCACTGCACCTTTGTACCTTCCTCAAAAACCTTTGTACCTTTGTACCTCTGAACCTTTGAACCTTCCCAAAAAAACTTACTTATCAGCCTTAATAGTAATAGGCAATGTATAACTTACACGAACAGGCTGCCCGTTTTCAGTCGCAGGAATCCATTTTGGAGAAAGTTTTAAAACTCGGATTGCTTCCTCGGCTAAACCATATCCTAGATCTTTTGCAACCTTAATTTCAGATAAACTTCCGTCTTTTTCAACCATAAATTCCATTATTAATTTGCCATCAATTTGCTTTTTAGTTATTTCTGCCGGTATTTTAAAATTCTTACCCACGAACATATAAAACTGATTCATTCCGCCGGGAAATTGCGGTTCTTTTACACTCGTTGTATCATAGCTAATTTTATAATCTTCCTGATTTTTCAAATTATTACTCGATTGAGCAATGCTTTCGTTACTAAAAACAAATAACAATAAAATATAAACAGCACAAACTGTACAAACTTTGAATCCAATTTTAACTGGAGATTCTTTTTTGGTCATCATAAGTAAACGTTTTTTAGTTATTAAATAGTTGATATTACTGGCAAGTGCAATTGTCGATTTGTGTGATGCAAAATCAAGCAAAAGATTTTGATAACTTTTAACTTCGCCAAATTGCTTATTTACAGCTTCATCGGCTAAAAATTCGTGGTTCAGTTTAATAGCTTTTTCATAAAGAACAAATAGCGGATTAAACCAAAACAAAATTTGTAAAATTTCAATAAACAAAATATCCAGAGTGTGTTTTTGCTGTAAATGCGCTTTTTCATGCGCTATTAATTCTGATGGAATTTTACCGTTCTCAAAATCTTCCTGATTGATAAAAATGGCATTCCAAAATGAATGTGGTAAAACGCTCTCTTTTGTTAAAACAACTTTTTGACCGTTTACAAACTGCACTTTGCTTTTTTTCATTTTACGATAAAACGAAAACACATTTACTAAAAAACGAACAATTAAAATCATAGCGATAATAAGATACGCTATACGTAAAGCATACATTAAAATTTCATTGAAATTAAGCTTGTTTAAAACCTCTCTATTGCTCACAATCATAATTTCGTCTAGTTGAATCGTCTTTATTTGAGTTGAAAAAAGCGCTCCAATTGAAAACAACTGCAGCGGAATTATCAAACTAAAAACCAAACTTCCTAATAGGTAAGCGCGATTAAAACGAAACATTTTTTCGTTTTCTAACCAAAGTTTATATACTGCATAAAACACTAAAAGCAGCAATCCCGATTTTAAAAGATAGGTTGTCATTTTTTCTTTTTTTGAATTTCTGAATCGATTATTTTTTTAAGATCTTCTAATTCCGAAGCCGACAAATTAGTTTCGGTTGTAAAAAACGAAGCAAATTGAGAAGCCGAATTATTAAAGAAATTACTAATCAGCCCTTTTACATGTTTGGCAAAATAGTCTGTTTTCTTTACCAGCGGATAATATTCTCTCGAATTTCCAAATTCGTTATACGCCACAAATTTCTTGTCAATCATTCGTTTCAAAAGCGTTGCTACGGTTGTTGTTGCCGGTTTCGGCTCCGGGTACGCTTCGAGCAAATCTTTCATAAAAGCCTTTTCAAGCTTCCATAAATGCTCCATTAATTGCTCTTCTGAGTTTGATAGTTGTATCATGGTTTACTGTTTTTCAAGTTTTTCTGTTTCAGACAATTCTTTTTTATATTCCTCTAAATTCCATTCAATATTCATTTTTGCTGCATATTCGGCCATTGTGCCAAGTCCTACTTCTGCGCGCCTTTTGTCTACATTATCCGGATCTATCATTGGTGATATGCGAATTTTATTCGTCTTTTTATTCATTGAACTCTGACTGCCATAAATTTGCTTTTTTCCTTCTCTCAATGCTACTCTATCTTCTAAATACGCTAGATTTCCCGGATTTGCATTCCCATTTTTAACCGCCTCTCTCATCATAGGCAGATACTTTTGCTGGTATTCTAAATCAGAATGCTGAATTACCAGAAACAACGTCTGATTTCCTTGTGTTCCCACTACATTTTTTCCTACCCAGCCTTTTTCGTCCAGTATTTTTATAACCTTAATAAGATTAATACTGTCTTTTCTCCCCATAATTTTACCAATGCTGTCTATTTTCTTTTTATCAGGTTTAGAAGCTCTATAAACGTTCATAAATTCTCCGCGAATTTCCTGATCATCGGTATAAATTTGGGCAAGTTCTTTTTCCAGAACCTTATCATAATTTGCGCCAATGATATCTAATTTCTTTTGCAGTTTTTCAATTGTTTTATTCCAATTTTTTTCTGAGTGCAAAGGCTTTAAATCATTGTCAATTTTAATATGAGCAATATTCTCGTATCCGTTATCTATAGAAAGATGCAGCCATTTAAATGCTTTTTTATTTTCTTTTGCCATAGCCGCAGAACAGCCCGCGTTGTATAAGTCATGATAATCTTTCTGTTCTATTTTAAAAGCTTTTTCATAATAGGAAACCGACAATTCATAGTTTTTTACCGTGTAGCAAGAATCTGCTTTTCGAACCCAATCTTTATAAGTTTGAGCTTGCATTAAACCAATATTCATTGTGATAAAAAAGAAAGCAATTAGTTTTTTCATAGACTTATTTAATTAGTGGTTATTTTCTACATTTATAGACATTGCTCTACAAATGTAGAATTAATTTTCAATTTTGCAAATATTTTTTTAAGATTCTGATATTCCAAGACTTAAAAATTCTTAAAATCGAAATTTTCTTTATTTACCCCTATATGCGTTAGGGATTGAGGCGGTATCCTTTTATGCAGCGGAGCGGAATAAAAGATATAGCCGAAAGCCCGACCGAAGGCAACGCCCAAAAAAAAATCCGCTCATTTCTGAACGGATTCTGCATTTTAAAAATGTTGTTGAAAATTTAACCGCAAAGAGCGCAAAGTTTTTTCTGGTTAAGTTTATAAACACAAAGTTCGCAAAGCTATATGATAAAGCTTTGCGAACTTTGCGTAATTCTTAGCGCTATTTGCGGTTAAAAAACTTACTTAGAAAGCTCCACAAAATATTTGTAAAACAACGGAATAGTTTCAATTCCCTTTAAGTAATTAAAGATTCCGAAATGTTCGTTTGGCGAGTGAATTGCGTCGCTGTCTAAACCGAATCCCATCAGGATCGTTTTACTTTTTAATTCTTTCTCAAACAAAGCTACAATTGGAATACTTCCTCCAGAACGAACCGGAATTGCAGGAACTCCAAACGTTTCTGTATAGGCTTTATTTGCTGCCTGATACCCAATGCTGTCAATTGGTGTTACGTAACCTTGCCCACCGTGGTGAGGCGTTACTTTTACTGTAACTCCAGCCGGAGCAATACTTGTAAAATGTTTGGTGAAAAGCTCCGTAATCTCTTCCCATTCCTGGTTAGGAACCAAACGCATTGAGATTTTAGCAAAAGCTTTACTCGCAATAACCGTTTTTGCGCCTTCGCCTGTATAACCGCCCCAGATTCCGTTTACATCTAATGTAGGACGGATTGAGTTGCGCTCGTTTGTTACATATCCTTTTTCACCGTAAACATCGGCAATGTTTAAAGCATTTTTATATTTCTCTAAACTAAAAGGCGCTTTTGCCATTTCAGCTCTTTCTTCTGCAGATAATTCCTGAACTTTATCGTAGAATCCCGGAATGGTAATATGATTGTTTTCGTCGTGAAGAGAAGCAATCATTTTGGCCAAAATATTAATTGGATTCGCTACTGCTCCACCATATAAACCAGAATGCAAATCGCGGTTTGGTCCTGTAACTTCAACCTCAACATAACTCAAACCTCTTAAACCTGTCGTAATCGATGGTTGTTGGTTAGAAATCATTCCAGTATCTGAAATTAAGATCACGTCATTTTTTAGTTTTTCCTGATTGCGTTCTACGAACCAGGCTAAACTTGCCGAACCAACTTCTTCTTCTCCTTCGATCATGAATTTTACGTTACAAGGCAAAGCATTATTTTGCACCATATATTCAAGCGCTTTTACGTGCATGTACATCTGACCTTTGTCGTCACACGCTCCACGAGCGAAAATGGCGCCTTCTGGGTGAATATCTGTAGTTTTAATAACGGGTTCAAATGGCGGCGAAGTCCATAATTCTAATGGATCTGGCGGTTGAACATCATAGTGTCCGTAAACTAAAACCGTTGGAAGATTTGGGTCGATTATTTTTTCTCCATAAATAATTGGATAACCCGGAGTATCGCAAGTTTCGACAAAATCGCACCCTGCTTTAGATAAACTTTCTTTTACAGCCTCTGCTGTATCAATAACATCTTGAGAATATGCAGTGTCGGCACTTACCGACGGAATCTTTAATAATTCGATCAATTCATTGATAAACCGATCTTTATGTTGTTGAACGTAGGACTTAATATTTTCCATTTAAATTATTTTTATAGAAAACCAAAAGTACAAAAAAGAGAATTAAAAAAAATTTTGAAATTTTTCTTTGAATATTCGAAAGTATGCTTATCTTTGCACCCACAATTACGCGGATATGGTGAAATTGGTAGACATGCCAGACTTAGGATCTGGTGCCGCAAGGCGTGTAGGTTCGAGTCCTATTATCCGCACTAAACAAAACCCAGTTATCTGATTATTAGATAATTGGGTTTTGTCTTTTTAAGAGTTGCCAAACCATTGCCAAACTATTTCTATAAAGCAAAAAATGGAACACCTCTTGAATATTTTATTATATGATTTACTTGATATAAAATCAGAAATAGAATTAAAAAATAAAAAAGCATATAAAAGGCTTGACTGATGGCTAAAAAAAAGTATTTGGAATTAATCACAGACACCTTCGATAAATTCCAACCAATTGCAGATTTGACAGAGCAAAAAAAACATAAATTTCAAGAGGAAATTTTAAAAGCATTTAAAGCATTCAAAGCAAAAAAACCTTCACTTACAAAAACTAAATTTCTTAAGAATTGTAACATTGCAGTTGAAGCATTAAATGATTTTATTGAAACTACTATTGATTCATATAGTGAGATCGAAAATATTCCTTCAATAATTCCTTTATTAGGTAGCGCCATGAAAGATCCATCATCAGTGAGTGATTACGATGCATTCTGTGTTAACCTAACACCTTTACTGCCAAATGCCATAACCAAATTATGCATAAATGACATAGAATTTATTCAATCTGTTTTTAACAACATTAATTTAATCACAAGTCAACAAACTGAATTTTCAAATCTAACTGAATCACCAAATTTATCGGACACAACGGCTGTAACAAAAATAATATACTTAAAAGAATTAGGCATTCTTGATTTATTATTAGAACAGCATTGTTTCAAAACAAGTGTCAGAAATTTGGCTGTAGTATTAAGTAAAATTACTAAAGAAAAAACACATACTTTACAACCAATCTTAAATCCCTTGTTACATCCAGACTCTACAGCTCAAAAAAATAATCCGTACGAAAAAGATAATTCTAAAAAAGCTGAAAAAGTAAATCAAGTAAGAAATCAACTTAATGAACTGGGCGTTAAATTAAAATAGCCGTATCTTTTTTAGGGAATCCCTAATTTATCCCTAACATTCTTTTGCCTCATTAATTTAAAAAAATGAAATTATGAAGGCAATACAGCTTTATGAAATTACTCTCGAGGAACTAGAAAAAAGAATCGGAGAAAGCGTTAAAAAAGAATTAGACAATTTTAGAAAAAACTTCAAACCTGAACCTCCAAAAGAATTTCTGAACAGAAATCAAGTAGCCACTATGCTTGGGGTACATGTTACTTCAATTTTAAACTGGGAACGCAAAGGAATTCTTAATCCTCTCGGAATATCAGGAAAAATATTATTCCTACGTTCTGAAGTCGAAGCCTGTCTTAAACCATTAAATGTTTAACTTATGAAAGACTTAAACTATACTGGAACTCTAGACGTAATGGATTATTACACAGAGAAATTTACAGCAAAAATTAAGCAACTATCAGGTAGTAGAAAAGGAAAATATACTATTGACGACGCTCGGCACAATGAAATATTTTTTTCAGAAAAAGATAGATATTTTCTTATTTCACATGATTACTTAAAGGAAAATCCTCCAGAAAACAACGATTACATAAAATATGTTAATGCATATTTTAAAACTGAAAAAAAGCTAAATATAAAATACTTCAAAGGCAACGTAGAAATTTTAGAGAAATACTACCTTAAAGTTGACGAAAAAAAGAAAACAAATGAAATTTATAATCCATTTAACAAAAAGGCATACAAAAATTATGTGCTTTATATGGTGTGGAAACTTCATGGCGTTTACGAACCATCTGACGATCAGTTATTTAATGTTAAAATTAAGGATAGTCGTGAATACAATCCTTCAGTGATTATACCATCAGTTTTACGGGGTTTTTTACCTATCTCAGTAGTAGAATGTGATATGTATAGAGCGTTTCCATCGATTTTAGATATCGAACTTGGAACCGACCACAGACACGAAGCTTATGAGATATTGGGAAAAATAAATTTTTCTAAACTTATAAATGCAAATTCTACACAAGAAAACGATCTGTACTACAATGAAATAATTGAAGAATTAAAAAAAGTGTATGGTGACAGAGCTTATTATGTTTTAACTAAAGAACGTTTTTCAGAAAAAGGAAAATTATTTAGAGACCTTACAAAATATGAGAAAATATACATCGAAAAATTTATTTATAAGAACAATGTTATACATTATGTCCGTTTACATGATGCAGTTATTTTACTAAAGTCTCAAATTATAAACACACTCATTTTTGATAAAGTTGAATTTAGAATTAAAGAAATTAATGTACCCGAAAACAATACAAATGCAAAGGAACTTTTTTATTATATTGATGACAATGGTAAATTTAAAACAGATACTGTTCGTATTCGCAATTATTTAGTTGAAGCGGGAATTAAAAGAATAACTACTAACGAAGATAAAATTCACTTAATTTTAAATAAGAACAATGTTGTTGAATTCTTCAATTTTAAAACAGATCTTTTAATATTATTACTGAAAGGAATCATCGAAACAAAAGATGATTTTTCAGAAGTTGAAAATCTTATTTCCCACGAATACAAAAACATTATAATGAAGGCTTTACCTCTTATCGAACCTGAAAGATTAATTTTTTACAAAGATAGTCAGTTTACTTTTGGCTTACCTTTCGAGAATGGCTTTTTTTTAATGGATAAAGATGGACATATAAAAATTCAAAATTATGACTCCGTAAAAGGATTTTTCAAAAAACATCCTATACAACAGCACGTATTTACAAAAACTGATGAAATCGGTGATTACGAAAAATTTATCACTAATATTTCAGGCAAAAACGCTGAAATATTAATGATAATAATTGGTTACTTAGCCCATAACTACAAAGACCCTTCGAATTCTCCTGCGATAATACTAAGTGATGAAGGAGCAGACGGAAAAAAGCGAAATGGTGGTCGAGGGAAATCACTAATTTTTGAAGGCTTAAAACAATTACTATCGATATTATCAAAAGGTGGTAAAGAGTTTGATCCTGATTACACTTTTGTTTTTG
This sequence comes from Flavobacterium sp. GW821-FHT12A05, assembly GCF_058807735.1. Classification (NCBI taxonomy): domain Bacteria; kingdom Pseudomonadati; phylum Bacteroidota; class Flavobacteriia; order Flavobacteriales; family Flavobacteriaceae; genus Flavobacterium; species Flavobacterium sp. GW821-FHT12A05. The sequence continues at coordinate 804,471 of NZ_JBXAQY010000002.1, forward strand.
GAGATTTGGATGATGGCATTCAATTGTATTGTATTGATGATGTTGTTGCAGGTTTTAAATACGATAGTTTGTATACAAATATTTCCACTGGAATCAATCGCCAAAGAAAAGGTACGAAAGCAGAAATGTTAGAGTTTGATAAATCACCTAAATTTTTAATAACAACCAACTGGCTAGTTCCTTATTCAGCTGATGAGAATTCTACTAACAGAAGGTTTATTGAGTTTAAGGTTAATAATTATTACAATAGCAAGCACACTCCGCTTCAAGAATTTGGCAAACGTTTTTTTGTTGACTGGGATGTTACAGAATGGAATAAGTTTTACACATTTATTTTCAAGTGCGTAAAAATATATTTCAACAAAGGTTTAACTAGACCTGTTTACGATAAAGACATTGATAATTATAAGGTTAAATTTAGCAACGAAGTAGTACTAAACGAATTTGAACGTATTTTAAATATATTATTACAAAAAAAACAGCCATTTAATGCAACTGATTTTTTAAGAATCTATCAAGTTTATGACAATGAATTACGGAATGACAAACTCTTTACCCATAAAAATATTCGAGAATTTATCGAAATATGGTTTAATTATAACATTAAAGAATACCATAATTTAAAAAACTGGAGATATTCAAAATCGACAAAAAAATGGATGTATGAGATTATTGACCTACCAGTTGATCAACTATCATTATATTACTAAGAAAACAGTTTTTATTTTGAAAATGCACTGTTAAAACCCCAGTGTTTCCAAGGGTTGTTACAGTTGTTACAGTTAATTCGATATTTTAAAAAAATATTATAAATTAAAGTAAAACTCTAGAAGTAGCAACACAAAAATTCTTTTTTTTTCCGTTTATCCGTAATAATATTATTTTTTTTTTAGTGAAGCAAGAAAACACTATTCTGCACATTAAAGCAACAATTGACCACTCATAAAGCCTACTGTTTATTGATCAGTAGGCTTTTTTTTTGAAAGTATCACCCCAAAACTTTAAAGATTTTGATCTCCTTAGCGGTTCAAATTCCGACAAACAAACAACACTTCTTCATTGAGGTTGTTATTTTTATTTAAAGCATAATTATACTTTCCCAGATTAAATTCTAACACTTCAAAATAAACATATTGTCTTAGCAAATTACCAATTTCTAAAATTGACGGTACCCCATTGTTTCTGTACGAAATTACAACATGAGAATTAGTATGCATATCAAGCAATGAAGACAAATCATCTAAGAAATTTAATTTACTTTCAAACTCTTTAGAAGCATTAATATTCACTTCTCTATTATTTTTGTCAAAATTAATACTTTCAGGAATCTTGAAGTAATTTACTAACCCCTCTAAAAAATGATATTTATTATGATAAGATGCAGAGCTTTTACTTGTGAAATAAGGTGGATCAATATAAACTAAATCTGCATTTAAAGGACAATTAAGAGCATTGAAATTATTTGATGTGTTAATTCTTCCATTATCAAAGCAAACCTTATTTAATTCAATAATAAACCTTTCAAATAGTTCACTAAAACTTCTTTCCCAAGTCTTTTTGTTTCCAAAATTTCCATTTGTATAATTTACTCTCATATTTAAATTTTTTCTATGAAATAAATTATAAGGTCTTTTCATCAAACAACTTTGAAAAAGAATATAAAGAGCGCTACATTTTTTGTTCTCATCGTCTAAATCTAAAACATTCTGAATGTAAATATCAATTTGATTATTTTCCTCATCTGTAAAATAAATATCTTGATAGTAACTACTTATATAATCCAAATATTTTTTATCTCGTTTTTTAGCAAACAAATTGATAGCTTCGTCATAAGTTAAATCATTCGTACTTTGCTCAACTAATTTTTTTCCGATAAAATAATTAAATTGAAAAATGTCATTATAAAAAACTTGCTTTTCATTCAATTTAGCAAAATAAGAAAAAGCACCAGACCCACCAAAAACATCTAAAACTGATTCAAACTCAAGGTTTGCTTCATTTATTAAAACATTCCAAATTTTATCAACTATTTTACGTTTCGAACCATAGTACCTGGTCTGCGGTAACATTATATCTGGCATGTCTCTCTAATATATTCTTGTAGCTTTAAAATTTCTGGTTCAGAGATACATTCAAGCTCTAGACTTTGATGATTAAAAAATGGTATTTTAAATTTGTAAGGAATCATGCTAAAACCTACTCTGTCATTATTATAATCAGTGTCAGTAGACTTAAAGAAATGTTTATAGTTATCTAAATTAGGATTACTCAACAATCCTAAAAGCAAAAATCTGAAATCTTCTAAATCACTTTTTATAATATTTTTTAAATAACTAATATTTGCATTATATTTTTTTGAAGTATCATAAACATTATTTTTTGAAAGTGTAGTCTTTGCTTCAATAAAATAAAATTTATTCTTGCTGTAAATTATAAAATCAAACTCTGCCTTTGATTCTCCGTTTATACATAACTCTACATTCGTAAGATAATGATTATGACCCAATCCTTTTAATAACTCCTCAATAATATCTTCATAATACTTTTCAACAAAATAAAACGATAGTTCAATTTTTAGAATATTAACTTTTTCTTTATCCTTTTTTTGGGGGGTTGAATTTATATTACTAAGATATGATTTGCCATCTACATGCTTAAGATGATGCAATAAATTATATTTTTCACCAATTTTTTCTTTTGCATAAATTGCTAATAAATCCTTATCGGTATTTTCGTCAGGCAAAAACATATTAAAATTTGACAACTCATCTAATTCTCTGACAACAATAAATTCTTCAAAAAACTTACGATATTCATCTTTTATTATGATGTCTTTTTCGAAATACAAGTTGTGTTTTAAGTTACAAAGTAGTTTATTAAATTCAATATCACCACTGTTGGTTTTAAAGTCTTCAATAAGTTGCGAATCCAATATATTAATTGGTTTTTTTTGTCTAAATAAATTTTCCTTGAAAAATTCCCACAAAAATATGTTTTTACTTTCTTTCATTACAAAAGAAGCGATATCAACATCATATTTCAGAAGAATCTTTTCATTTACCCTGAGACCAATTACATTTCCTGATTCTACACTTGATACTAAATAGTATTCATCTAATTTATCATTAAATTTTAACTCTTTTGAAAATGCGTGTTTATAATTAATCCACACTTTATCAAAATCAAATATTTCTTCTTTTATTAATTGCGGGTCTAATAATACAACATCAATAAAATACAAATGAGGTTTTAAAAAGTTGTCATTTTTTACTGTAATATATTGACCTGCCTTATTTAAATTATAGATAGTAGAAATACTCTTAATTGAATCAATAAGATTTTGATTTTCTAAATTTGTAAGTAACTCAGGTATCAAATTAATTCCTTTAAACTTCTCATTTAAATTATTTGCCAATTCTCTACTTTTATCAATTGTAGAATAAATAGTAGCACTATCTTTAAAATAATATAAATGTTCTTTATGCAATTTAGATAGAAAAGTTTCATTTCTTAAATACGCTTTATTAAGATTACTTGCAATACTACTAAAAAACACATCTTTTGAAGATATATATTTCCCCTCTACTTGCTCTAAATAATCTTCAACTACTATATCTAAGCTTTCATAAAACTCTTTCTTAAACAATTTGGTTGCATGCAAGATCTCATCATTTTGTTCCGTTATGTTTTCTAATTTCAAAAACACATCATAACATAAATGAAATAAACCAAGCAAATAAGGATCAAGTTTTAACGCTATTTTATAAGCAAAAATTTTGTTATTATTATCAAACATATTACAAACTTGAATTAGTGTAGTTTTCTATAATTACTTTAATTTCATTTTGATGATTAAAATTTAACCTATATAACTCAAGGAGAGTGAAAAGATCCTCAAAATCATCAATGTCAATAATCTTGATTTTAAAATTATCAAAGAAATCAACTTCACTAACTTTTGAGTAATTTAATTCCATATTAGTTGGAACAAAAAAAGAAATATTTTTAATTAAAATGTCTTTATCTATTATTAAACCATCAATTAAGTTTTTAATTTTTATAGTTTCATTCTCAAAAGTTGAACTATCATCACTAAAGATAAAATAGCAGAATGTATCTGTCTCAATATTGTAGTAATATCTCAATTGACTTTTAAAATAATCACTTGTTGTAACATTAAAATTATCTAAATAATACTCTAGAGGATCAAAAAACTTACGATGTATATTTTTAAACGCTTCAACATTGACTTTTAAATCTTCTTTTGTTTCATTAAACAAGTCTTGTAGTTTATATTTTTTCAATAAAATATCTAGACTTAATTTCTCCTCTTTCTCAAAAATTATTTCAGAAATTTTCTGTATTAAAGTTCTATTACTCTCAACCTCTTCTTTACTCAGCTTTCCTAAAATGATATCAGTAGAAATATCTGAACTAAATATTTTTTTTAAGTAATCAATTAATTCAACTTTGTCGCTTTTCTCTGAAATTGGATTTATTGGAATAATATGCTGATGAATTCTAGAATAAACAGCTTCGTTTGTTGATTGAATTAAGTTACTATCTGTCTTGTCTGTCATAGCAAGTATTAAATAATGACCTGCTATTTTATTTGATAAATCAATCAATTCTCTCAATGAAGTTAGAAAATGGGAAAATCTAGCTTTAGATTTTCCACTGATTTTCTCAACCTCATCGATGCAGAAAATAACATATCTATTTCCTTTAGCTAAAATATTCAAAAAAAGCACCAGTATTACCCTCTTTTCATAATCTCTAAGAGGTCTCAAATCCTCTTTATCAAAATATCTTTTGCTACTTAATCTACCAGTTCCTAAGTAAAAAATATTTTTTATAACATCAGCATTATTTGATGCAAATATTTTTTCCGTATATTGTTGAATACCGCTAAAATTATCATCAAAATTATTTGCGAGAGTTTTATAATTAAAATTAGATTCTACCAAATCTTTTATAGTTTTCACTATAAAATCAGTATAATTCTCTTCTATTATTTTTAATAGATTGGTGATAATATCAAAATTTTCAGAATCTGCTGGATAATACAAAACATTTATCTCCGATCCTTCTTTTTGTTTATAATAAAGCTTTAAATATTTTAAAATATTTGTTTTGCCATTACCATAATTAGCGATAAGTAAAGATGACTGAAATCTACCATTTTTTATAGTGCTTATCTTTTCTTCAATTTTACTTTTAGCCTCATTTTGATCAATAATATTATAAGGCAGATCTGGTACTTTTCCTTCTTTTATATCATTGATAAAACTTGCTGAAACTTCATGATCAAGTTCATCCCATAATTTACGTTGTGCCATCTTTCTTTATTTGTTTAATTCTTTAATTCTAATGTTTACTACAGGTCTGTTTCTAATTAGATATTGATTCTTTATTGATGTGGATTGAACAATGTTGTTAAAGAAGATATTAAATGTTCTTTTTTCTGATTCATAAAATTCCATTATGAAGTTTTGAAAAGAAGTTTTACTTAACTTCATTTTATCTGCGATAAAATATAACGGTAAAAATCCAAGTTCATTTTTCTTAGATTCGAGATAAATATCTTTGAACAATTCAAGTCTTTTTTGATATTTAGTTTTAGAAACAATTTTCTCTTTGTAATAATCATTAACAAGATTTTTTATCTCTTGATATTCAGCTTGAAAACCTCCTTCATAAATTAAATTTAAAAATACCTTTCTTAAATTATAATTACTATCAAGAATTTCTAAATCTTTAATCCAATATTCTCTCACTTTACTGAAATTTAATTTACTGTCCTCAGTAAAATTAAAATGACGAATTTTTATTTTGTCAACAAGAAATTCATAGTGTATTTCTTCTATATCTAAAATTTTTGCTTTCTTCTGGATTTTTTTTAATAGTGATAAGGAAATAAAAAAATGAAAATCATTTTTTAAAATTGAAGTAAATAAAATTTCCTTCTCTTTATTGCTAAGAATCAAATCATTGCTTCTAAAACCATTCAAAGTAATTCCAGCCTCCGTTAATCTATTATTTTGATCAACAAATTTTAATTTAGTTTTTGCTAAATTCAAAAAATATGAAGATGCTTTATAAGTACTAAAAATAGATTTTTCAACATCATTGGTTCTGTTCGACAATGCTTCACTAATTCTTTCTTTTTTTTTATCCTTCTGCAAGCCTTTAAGATGAAGATATGAATTTTGAATAGAATCAAAAGTTGGTATTCCATGCGCCAAATATGTATCAGACGCTTTTCGATACAAATTATAAAATTTCTTCAGAAAATAAATATAGAATTCAATATATAAATCAGATTTTGATATCTGATTGTCACTATTCTTTAATTCAATAAATTTACACACCCACTTCACAGAATTCAAATTCTGATTATATGGTCTGTGCAAACTTTTTATGTAAATTATTTCGTTCACTTACTAGATTTATTTTTGTAAAAATAGGTATTTAAATGTAATAAAATAGATCTATTTCTTGAGAATAGTTTTTTTTTCAATTAACTAAAAATCAATAAATTATTGTTTAAATTTAATTTCAAAACTCACTAGTTTGTCGATATCATAAAATATTATTAATGTTTTAAAATGCTTTTTTTCTTTTTTTAAGCAATTAAATTTGACATTAATACAAATCTATGTTTTATATTATTGTTCATAAATCCTTTTTAATAAGACTCAGAAATACAACAATATACATTATTTAAAATTTAGATTAAATTATTTATTCTATCAAATTCTTCGATTGTTTTATAGCCAAGGTATGAATGCCTTCTATTTTTATTATACCAATTTTCAATGTATTCGTAGACTTGGATTCTCATCTGTTTTCTCGAATGTAGTTTATTTCCAGTAAGCAATTCAGATTTAAAAGAAGTAAAAAAACTTTCGCAAACCGCATTGTCGTTATGATTTCCTTTACGACTCATACTTCTCTTAACACACTCTAAAGAATCTAATCGATTAGTGAAAACTTTATTAGCATATTGGACACCTTTGTCCGAATGGAATATTAATTCCTTTGTTATTTTCCTATTTTTAATAGCCATTTCCAAAGCGGGAAGGGTCGTATCTTTCGTACTCATATTATTACTCAGAGTCCATCCAATAACCTTTCTATCAAATAAATCCATGACTATAGTTAGATAGATAAAGCCTTTTATTGTTTGTATGTAAGTTATATCTGAAACCCAAGCTTTACAAGGCTTACTAACTGTAAATTCTCTGTTTAAAAAATTTGGGACTACATAATAATTATGACGTGAATCTGTTGTAACCGTATATCTTCTCTTAACTTTTCTACGTAAACCCAACATTCTCATATATTTTTTTACTGATGAGTTTTTTATTTTAAACCCTCTATTTTGAAGTTCTTTTGTAATTTTTGTACACCCATATCTTTTCTTAAATTCATGATATATCTTTGTAATTTCTTGTTTTATTAAAATTACTCGAGATTCTGTATCTGTAATTTCTTGTTTTTTTCTTCTATAATATGTTGTTTCTGAAACTTCTAACACAGCTAACATTTTTGCAATTGAAAATTCACTTTTATTATTTTCAATAAATTGTTTAGTCATCGCTTTTCCTTGAGAAACATATTTAGTTCCTCTTTTTAAAATTTCAAGTGCAATTTTTGAATCTTTAATTTTCTTTTCTAGATTAGAAATTACATACTGTTCAGGAGTCAATTTTGGATGTCCAATCCCGCAAAAACTTCTAGATCCATATTTTTCAAAGTCTTGTCTCCATTTATACAAATAATCAGGGGCAATACCTAACTTTCTTGCAAAACTTGCTATTTGCCACTTTCCACATTTATAACTTAATTTTACGGCTTTCACTTTAAAACTTCTTTCATATCTTTTCATAGCTTGAAGTTTGGCGATTTATATAAAAGCGTCCTTTTTATGTAAATAATCTAATATTTTTTCTCTCATCTGTTTTTTTGATAAAAGCATATTTAAATCTAATAGGTCAGATTTTAGGGAATTAAAAAAGTTTTCAGTCATAGAATTATCCGAATAATTGCCTTTTTCGCTCATACTTATCTTGATGAATTTATAAGATTCTAATTTACGAGTAAACATCTTGTTCGCATACTGAGCACCGTGATTGGAATGGAAGATTAATTCCTTCTCTATTTTTCTATTTTTCACTGCCATTTCCCATGCGGGAATAGTGGTCTCATTAATGGATTGACCATCACTCAAACTCCAGCCGATAATTTTCATATCAAATAAATCCATAATAATTGTTAAGGCTAAAAGTCCATTTGCAGTTTTAATTCGATTTATACCCGAGACCCAAACTTTAGAGGATTTTTCAACTGTAAGTTGCTGATCTAAAATATTAGGAAAAGCATAAGGATTATAACATATAGTCGTTTTGAGTCGGCGATTTTTTCTAATTTTACTAATCAATCCTAGTTGCTTCATATACATATAAATTCGTCCCTCTTTCACTTTAAATCCACGACTTTGCAGTTCCGCCGTAATTCTTGGGACACCATACAACTCCTTATATTCATAAAAAATAGAGCTTATTTCTTCCTTTAATAATTGATTTCTACGTTGCCTTGGTGAAAGAACCTGATTTTTCCATTTTGTATATGCCAGATAAGATATTCCAAAAACTTTACACATTTTTCCAATGGTATACTTTTCTGCATTATTTTCCATAAATTGATAAAGCATTAATCTTCCTTGCGAAATATATTTACCTCCGTTTTTAAAAATCTCAAGCTTAAGTTCTGACTCTTTAAGCTCATTTTTAAGCTTTCTCCTTAGTTTGGAAAATTTTATTTGCTCTGGCTTTAATTTTGTTGAACCACGACCGCAAAAACTTGATGAACCAAATTCAAGAAAATCCTTTCTCCATTTACCCATATACGAAGGATAAATGCCTAGTTTTCTTGCTCCTTTTGTGAGACCTATTTCAAATCCTAATTTGACTGCTTGCTCTTTAAAATTCCGATCAAAAACTCTTCGCTTCTCCATTTCTTAAATTTCAAATTAAGTTCTTGTGTGAATATAAGAATATAATGCGTTACATGAAAAAATAACCATACAAACACTTAATTATCAAAATATTAAACAAACTTATTGATCATACTTTAAGAAAAAAAATTTAGCAGCACTTTTATACAAAACATTTGAATCAAAATATTACACTTTAATTATAATTAAAAACCGTGAACATTATTATTGCACCTCTTTCTTATGAGTTTAAACACAATAATATTAACCAAAAAAAAACCCAATATCATGTAATTGTACTGGGCTTTTTTTAAACTCTTCTTAAACTTTATTCTATATAACCAAAATCATTGATATAGGACATATATGCTTCTTCTATTCTAGTTTGTTTTGCAAAATCTGGAATATCTAATAAATCATACTGCAAAGATTTGTTGCCGACTTTTTCTTTGTTCTTTGTGATTACATTTTCACGTTGCACTTTCAGTTTCTTTAGTAGCTGTTTGTATGTGGCTATTTCTAATTTAGTGAATTTAGAAGTATCATAATATGTTGATAATACGTATCCATATTGATTGGTCTTTTTAAATGTATGTTTTTTTTGTATTGTCTCTAATTGATTAACTGTAGCTATTGCATTATTCAGTACTGTACGATAATTTGTAACTGCTAATTTTTCTTTTTGAAGTGCTAAAGGATCTGTGTACATTTTAATAATTGAACCTCCACTAGTATAATGATAATCTCTAAAATCAAAAGCAAATTCTTTAATTACATAAATTTTTTTATCTCTTAAAGATTTTATCATTTTTTGACCTGTATAAGGTCTGAAAGCAAGCATAACAAAAATTTCTGTTGGCGAAACTTCTGATAATTTTATTGTTCCACTTTTTGTAACTGTGGTTGAATCTGTAAAGACTTCCATAGAAATCATTGCTTTTTTCGCATTTTCAAGTTTAATTTTGTAGTCTTCATCACTATCGTTTTCATCTTGACTAGCTCCAAATGAATTTCTGTTATCCTTATCATAAACATTCGCAACTAAATATTTAACTATTGTTGAGTCAAAAGTAAATGGATTTTCTTTACACTTTCCACATTCACTGAAATTCCATTCAAGGTGTTTCTTTTCTTCTAATTCTTCTGTTGTTTGCGATTGTGTTTGTAAAGACAAAGCAAATAACACTGACACAAATAGTAATTTTTCTTTCATTCTTAACATTTTTTATAGATTTATTGAGTTCACATTTTTTCACATTCAATTCACACAATTGAAAATTAGTAAGGAAAATACAATGTAAAAATAATTATTAATGCACATATGTGTGCATTAATTGTAAAAAATATTTCTCGTTTTAGTTTAAATATTTGAATTATGCAACACAGAGGAGAAATAGTAAAAAAAGCAGTTTACCAGAGTGGATATCCTATTACTGAACTAGCAAAAAGGCTATCAAAGAGTAGAAGATACATGTACTTACTGTTTGAGAACAGAAATGTATCTCTGGATATAATATTATTGATTGGAAAAATTATACATCATGATTTCAAAGAAGAAATTACAGAGCTTAATTCTTATCAAAATGCAATAAATGAATCTGTTTCTGAATATCAAGATGATGAATCACAAGTAGAATATTGGAAAAATAAATATTTAAAACTTCTAGAGGAATACAATGAAATTTTAAAAAAAGGTATGCCAAATTAAGTCCAAAAAAAAACACTCTTAAATAGTGTTTTTTTTCAGTTACAAGTAAGAACATTGATTATAACTTTATTAGATATTAACTATAAAATATCTTCTTCTCTCCAAATTTGAAAACCGTGATATAAAGTATTAGCTAACTTATATGGTAGAACTATTTGCTGATCTTCATTTAATATTTTTCCGTTGTTTTCTATCATTTTAATAAAAAAATAATAGTCACCAACTCTTGAAATATTATAAATCGTTTCATGCTGATCATTTCCTTCTAAAATTATTTTTCTAATTTTTTCTCCAGCCACTATCTGGTCTACTTGAATTATGTCTTGCCACATATTATTATAATTTATTATTTATACACATATTATTTCATTCAAATAAAACAGTTAATCTTTCTTCTATCGGCTGTTTTATATTTTTTGCAAATATCCTTACTGTTATTTCAAAACTTACATCTGAATTATTATTCTCTAGCACTAACCTAAGAGACACATCCAAAGCTTTTGCAGGTAATTTATGCTTTACATTTCCAACTTCTTCATAAACTTTATATAATGAATCATTTATTACCACATTTGGATAGTGTAATTCTTCATAGCTGGCAACAGGCATTGGAGATTGAATCATTTGACTATAAGATTGCGGCTTTCTACATATTGAATCTCTAATGTAATAATTATTAGAAACTGGTATTAAAACTTCTACAGATACATCTTCTAGAAAACTAGAACTATTATTATGTATAAAAAAATTCATTTTATAAGATGTTGTTTCGTTTATGCAATACTCATCATCATCTAAATAAGTCTTTTTTACATCTTGCAAATTAGCTCTTAAAGTATCTAAGTCACGATCTTCGTATTTTGTGAAACCAGAGCTAAAGTTTAGTCTTGGTATATAAAGTTTTTGAATATTAAGAAGATTTTTTTCTCTTTGATCTCTTTCTAATTGTTCCCTTTCCTTATCTATGATTATCTTTTGTATCTTCTCTTTAAATATTTCTGAAGGTAGCTCAATTATTTGACGATTAATTTTTTTATCTTTTATTATAGCCTCAGAAACAAATGAAACAAAGATCTCTCCAGAGATATCGATCTGTGTTTTTGAATTTTGATGATTATCAATATCCTTGCGCGTTAATCTATTTTGAAACGATCCTTTCCTTATGAAAGACTCTCCTAATTTCAACTTCCCATAATCCTTCTTCATCATATATGGAGGGTTGGAACAATCTGTAATTTCAAAAACTCCAAAAGTCTTATCCTCAAACCGAAATGGATAATATTTAAACCCAATGTTGGGTTCAATGTTAGCATCGACTAACTGCTGATAACATGCATCGTCAATAAATTGCTCATCTATTCCTAAAAAATCTCTACTTCCGTCCGAATAATGTTTAACTCCAATAATTATGAACTTTTCATCTTTTGTATTAGCATTTGCTAAAGACATAATATCTTTTAGAAAATTTTCATTCTGCTCTTTTTTATACTGTTGTGATTTAAAATCCAAACTAGTATTTTCATTTTCATATTCAATTAATTCTGAAAGTTCTCTCATACAAAATCATTAGTTTTTCTCTATTTAAACAGCCAATTTAATAAAATAGTTATTGAGCTAAAATTAAAAAAAACACATTAATAATGACTGCAATGTTCCAGAATTATCTTAAAAAAAGATAATTTTCATAGAAGCTATAGCATAAAAATAACGTTAAATATTTTCAAGATAATCTCCAACGTTATTATTTCCTTTTTGGTTGTTTTTGAAAAGATAAATTTAACAATAATAACCACGATTTCTATTAATCAGCCTTTTTTTATCAATTTCAATTGCGGTTCTTTGTCTTTGTTGAGGTCTTCTAAAAATTTTTTGAACAAATCAGCATTCGCATCTTTGTCTTCACGCTTATTGATATAACTTAAAAACAAAGATTCTTTACTATGTCCAGTAATATTTATCAGAATAGCTGTCGGTACTTTCTTGTAGTAATTAGTAGCAAATGAACGCCTAAAACAATGTGAAGTTATTAGTTCATACTTAGGATAAAAACCCAATTCTTTGCGATTGGTTTCAATATTTAACTTTGTTCCTTTTACAACCTCAACTATTTCTGCCAATTTACAAACTACTTTGATAATATCATTTAGTTTTTGATGTTGTATTTTTTTAGGAAAATTATATAAGACCATATCTGCAACATAAGGAGAAACAACACTAACTGTCACACTTTTATTTGTCTTCTGTTGTAGTATATCGATATAAATTGATTTTCCATCATATCTTATATCCTCTAATTCAATATTCAATAAATCGCCTCCACGCTGACCTATCTCACAACCTAATAAAATCCAGTTTCGAGCATTATTTAATGAATCTGTTGTTATTGCCAGACGATTTGTCAATTCTGGATTATCTTTTTTGAATTTATTCAAAAAGTCCTGATTACTAAAATCTGCATTTTTAATCTGCTCTAATTCATCAAATGACAAAGTTTGAATATAACGATCATTATCTGATTCCCTAAAATTTTGAATAGTTTTTGAAAAAGAAGTAGTCTCTATTTCATTCTCTCCCGCATCTTTACAAACAGTTTTTAAAGCTTCCAATAATCTTCCTGAATAATTAGTAGAATACATTTTAGTGTTTATCAACCAATTGGTTAATTTATCAATAAAAGGTTTTGTTATTTCACTAAAATGAATTTGTCGTTTCAAATGTGTTTCATATTCCAACATCCTGTTTTTAAAAATTTTATAATTTTTAATTGTAGCAGGTTTTAATCCAATTGTTACATTTCCATTCGAAACTACTTTGCGTGTATTTGCATTGTCGATCATATACTGAATATAATTTACTAATAAACCTGCATCAGTTTGGACAACTCTATTAAAACATTCATTAATGTTCTTTTCGAGCCAATATGAATCTATTAGAATACCCTTAGATAAATCTTTGTTAAGTCTATTCAAAACAAATGTTTCAAGTTTTTTAAGATTGTTAGATAATATCTTATTATCAGCGTTATTCTGCTTTGGTAAATTAGTTGCTTCGCTCCAATCTTTAGGATTTATAGTAAATCCTGTACTTAGCTCTAAAAACTTATTACTCCTACCTGTTGAAAGGTAAATTTTTATCGAAACATTCTTGTTTGCCTTACTCCTCAATCTAAATTTTACTGATGCCATTCTTTATTTTTAGTTTTCTACTTTTTCAAACAAACAAATATATCAAAATGTTTGGCATCTTTTAAACTTTGCCAAACATTTGCCAAACACTTTTTCTATTTCATACTACTTAATTATATTTTATTCTACTTTTAAATTTTCTAAAAAACCCTGTAAAGTATAGAATTTATTGATTTTTTAAATTAAATTCACAGTAATTATGGAAGTTACAAATTTACCAAATAGAATCATAAGGCGTGTAGGTTCGAGTCCTATTATCCGCACCAAAAAAAAGCTTCTGAAGATTTTTCAGAAGCTTTTTTGTTTTTGGATATTTTAGTTTAAATTATCAAAGTCAAATATATAAACCATTTTCTATTTCTATATTTGAACAAACATTCATAGAATTCAGAAAATATGCCTACAAAAGATTTTAGAAAACTATTCAGAGAAACAATTGATTTATTTCATATATCAATTTGTGAATTAACCCTTAAAAAGGATGAAGATTTTTTTAAACTACTTCGTGCATACTATTATTTTATACATAAAAGAACTCAATCATTATTTTTACTGATACAACATGATTGTCTTTGGGATGCTGATATTATCTTAAGACCAATTGCAGAATGCACTGTAAAATTTGCTTACATATCTTCTTTTAATGAAGAAGAACGAGTTGAAAAAATACGTGAATTTTGGGAAGATTTAGCAGAAATAAATCAGTTAAAGCAATCTAAGCAAGCAAAAACTGCTATTGAATTAACAAATATTGATTCTGCTTTTCTTTCGGCGATGATATTAAGCGATGATGAACATCTTAGATTATCAACCAAATGGACAAAATCAATAAGACAACGCAAAGAACAGCCTTGGTCTTATAATGAAATGATAAAAACCATTTCTCAAAACTATGACTTCAAAGAAGTAGAAGGACTAGTTAGAAGCTATACCCAATCAAGTCATTTAATTCATGCAGATGAAACAGCAATCGGAGTAATCTTCGATAGAGAAAATAGAACAGAAGAACAAAGAGAAGCATTAATGAATCTTCATGAAGTAAGATTATTAAGTGATTGTGTAGCCTTCTATTATTGGCTTACACATATTTCTTCAAAGCATAACAATACAAATGTAGATCCTGAATTAATAAAAAAAATGGATGAATTTAATAAAACTGCATTATTCTTTAAACCATTAGAAGAAATAATTAAATAAAAAGCATAATATGCAATTACCTTTAACTACCTATATAGCAGGAAGAAAAACAGTTGCAGATTGGAATTCTTTAAGACCATCTTTACTTGACTTTAGTAATTCTAATTTATGGGAAAAAACATATAATGAATTTTACATAGCAAGGCTTAAAGATCGATATTTAGACCCAATAAAATCAATAAAAGATAATGGCGGATATACTGGTGAAGGCTTTTCAATAATGACGATAATCTGCTCAATAATTGAATTTTTAGAAACAACATACCAAGGAATAAATTATCGCTTTGTTAGAACTGGTACGCCTCCTCTCACACAATTTGAATACTCTTTAAGTATGCCAATATTTATAGACTTTTTAACAACCCACTCCCCTTTTAATACTCAATTTACAGCACAAACATCCGAAGATTTTTACAGAAACATAAGATGCGGACTATTGCATGAAGCAAGGACTAATGGAAATTGGACTATTCATGCAAATTCAGGAAATAATATCTTAATTAAAAAAAATACAATCGAAACGATTGTTTACAGAGATAATTTCTATGACTCGTTACTTGAATTTATTAATATCAATTACAAAAATGAATTATTAGTTTCGTCTGATAGAAAAGAAGCCTTTATAAGAAAGTTTGACAAGTTATGCGAACAATAGATAAATATAAACCATCCTGTGATCCATCTTGACGGAAGGAACTTTTCAGCATAACCAACAGGTTGTACACTATAAAAAAATTGCGGAAATCACTCTGGATTTTTTTTGTCGGTTCTGCTTTTTGTTTCTCCTTTCGTCGAAATGAAGATGTTTTAAAAACGTTATTCTCCCTTACTCAACCTCTAAATAAGGATCTAAAATTTCTGCTAATTCATTTAGCCAATAAAACCCTTTTTCTATGTTTTCTCTCTGGGAATAAATTGTTCCATTTTCATTTTCTCTTACAATACTTAAAGCAATTAAATAATTTGATTGTCTTATCGCTTTTGCTAAATCTTTTGGCTCAATAACATTATTAAAAAAGTCTAATAATTTTTTTTCTGTTTCTTTTGAAAGCTTTTCTATGCTCATAATTTTACAATTTAAATATTACAAAAATCATCAGAAGCTTTTATTTAATTTGAGCAAATATGCCTACAACTTTAGTTATTTTTTTCCTATACAGAATCGATTTTCCAGCTAAAGCCGTTCTCTTTTAAACATAAAAAAACCTCCAGCTAAAGCACGAGGCATTTCAAATTATGCTCATTTTTTAAACGAACTTATATCGCTTATATGGTTTAAAATTTTAGCTATTTAATAATTCCAAAACCTTATCTACATTAATTTCGCTGTAATCATAAATATAAAAATCGCATGGCGGAAGCTGTTCTTTTGTATGCGTACTCAAAACGCCTACTACTTTCATTCCGGCATTTAATCCTGCTGTAACACCCGAAAAAGAATCTTCGAAAACCACACAATCAGACGGAGAAACACCAACTCGCTCTGCCGATTTTAGATATACTTCGGGGTTTGGTTTATGAAATTTTACGTCTTCGCTGGACATCATCGAATCCATTTTGTCACCGAGTTTCAAGGCGTTGGCAATTAAATCTAAATTTGCTCGCGGCGCCGATGTTGCAACGGCCGTTTTAAATCCGCGTGATTTTAATTCGCTTAAAAAATCCAAATAATGCGGAATCGTATCGACTTTGTCTTTATAAATTTCACGAAACATTCCTTCTTTTTCGTCTTCGAGTTTTAAAAGTTCTTCTCCCTCAATCGGACGTTTGAAGAAATGCGTCAGGATATAACTATTGTGTTTTCCGTACATGTGTTCCTCAAATTCTTCGTTGGTATAAGGAACTTGATATTTATCGAAAAACGCCTCAAAAGCCTTCACATGATGCGGATTGGTGTGCGAAATCACGCCATCCATATCAAAAATTACACATTGCTGTTTCATTTTATTTTTTTGTTGTTTTAACGACTGCAAGATAAGTTTTTCCATAGAGTTACGTAGAGGTTTTTCGCGGAGTTTTTTTGAAT
Source organism: Flavobacterium sp. GW821-FHT12A05 (assembly GCF_058807735.1). Taxonomy (NCBI): domain Bacteria; kingdom Pseudomonadati; phylum Bacteroidota; class Flavobacteriia; order Flavobacteriales; family Flavobacteriaceae; genus Flavobacterium; species Flavobacterium sp. GW821-FHT12A05. The sequence continues at coordinate 821,585 of NZ_JBXAQY010000002.1, forward strand.
CTCGCAAAGTCGCAGAGGCGCTAAGTTTTGGTTTCACGTTCCCGATAGCTATCGGGATAAAATGATTTAAGCATATAAACGCAGATAATTATAAAATTAAATCTGCTAAAATCTGCGGAATCTGCGTGAAAAAAAATCATTTCAATCCTTTTAATCTGCGGCTTTAAAAATAAAATCTTTGCGCCTTTTGGAATTTGGAATTTAAAAAAAATTGGTATTTGCCTTTTAGCCAATCCAAATCTTGCTTTTAACCAATGTCATCGTTTGTCTTAAATGCTGATTACACGCAATGAGAACAATCAAAATTACCAAACCATAACCTACGATGGTATAAATCTCCATATCGGCCAGTAGAGTGGCTTGTTTGGCAACTGTTCCGAAGACTTTTTTTAAGGCCAAAGTATTCGCATTATCTGCAGAATATCCTTTTGCTATAAAACTTTGTGCTGTAGAGGCAATTGTTTGCTGTGCTTCGGGATTTTCGCCGGTTACGAATTGACTTAGTTTTAAAAAGTGCTTTTTGTTTAAAAATACAACCGCATTCTGCATGACACAAAATCCAATTGTGCTTCCCCAAAAACGCCCCGAAACGCCAACAATTCCTGATGAAACCGCCATTTTTGCCGGAACCGAAGATGTCGTAAATAAAATTAACGGAACAAATAAAAACCCCACTCCGATTCCTTGCAAAATATATGGAATAATAATATCAGACAAAGCCACATCTGGAACAAACAAAAACGTAAACCAAAAATGAAACAACGCGATAAGCGAAAAACCAATCATAAAAATGATTTTGGTAGAAACAGATTTCATCAGAAAATAAGCCGCTAAAATTAACCCAATTACATTTCCTAGTCCGTTTATGTATTGTACGCCCGCAACACGCGACGGATCCCAATTCCAAATAGAAAACATCGCCGAATGACAAAGACTCAGCGTTGCCCTGCTGATGTAAAAAAGAAAAAACAATAAAAACCCGATTCGAAGATTGGCGTATTTAAAAACTTCAAAATCAAAAGTGGGTCTTTTTACCAAAAGTTCTTTAAAGATGAATAATCCGCCTGTAATCAAGGCGATCATTAACGTTAAAACCATTTGAGAAGAATCGAACCAATATTTTTTCTCGGCATAAACAAAAAAGTAAGCACCGCAAAGAATTGCAGTTAAAACCAAAAAATAACTCATCCAGTCGATTTGATACAACGGGATTTTCTTTGTGATTCGGTGCCCACGAAAAGTAACTAAGATTAAAAAGACATTCAAAACCTGCAAGCCGCCCGAAACATACAGCATGTATTTCCAATCGTAATGATCCAGAAACCAAACCGCAATATTCATAATAAAAGGCGTTGACAATAAAAGCGAACCGTAATAAAACGAGAAACCAATTATAATGGCATTTTTAGAATTAAACTGTTCGATCAATAGCTGCCTGATTGTAATTACCGGAAGCGCCATCAGGATTCCCTCGGCAATTCGCAACATTAAAAAAAGATAAAAATTGGTAATATACGCCGATGAAACAATCGTAATCCCGATTAAGGAATAAACGGCCATCAGGTAATTTTTTGCAGGGAAAAAACTCGAAAATCGGCTTTCGATCAAAATCGTTGCCAGCAAAGTTCCGTATGTAACGCACATTGCAAACTGCAAATCTTCGGGTTCAATGTCCAGAAAACTTGCTGCATAGGTTACGTTTGAAGTATAAACTCCCAATAAAATCATGGAATGCAAAAGGCAGACAAACAAAATAATAATGATTGCCCATCTTGGAACCCAGGATTTAAAAATACTTTTATCTTCCATTTTAGTGCGCTGCAATCACAGTGATATTCATTCCCGCTCTTAAAAAATCGGTTTGTTTGTCGTTGTCTTTTAACTGAATTCTCACCGGAATTCTTTGTTCGATTTTTACGAAGTTTCCTGTAGCATTATCAGGAGGAAGCAATGAAAATCTCGCGCCGCTAGCAGGAGATAAAGACGCAATTGAACCCACAAACGTTTTACCGCTCAAAGCATCGGCTTTAATTTCGACATCCTGCCCTACGGTTAAATACTGCAATTGCGTTTCTTTAAAATTGGCTGTAATCCATTTTTCTTTGCTTACTATAGAAAGTAATGATTGTCCTTCTTTTACCAATTGCCCTGGCTGTAAAGTTCTTTTTCCAACCCAGCCGTCGTAAGGCGCTGTAATGATTGTATACGAAAGAAATAATGCCGCATTATCAGCCACAGCTTGTTTCGATGCAATATTGGTTTGTGTTGTAGGAACATTGGCTTCGGCAACCGATGTACTTAAAGCAGCAGAGTGAATTCTGTTTTTCATTTCCGCAAAATGTGCCTGCGCTGATTCGTAATCGGCTTTTACTTTCTCTAATTGCTGAGAAGTTGCTGCTTCGTCTTTAACCAAAGCTTTGTATCTTTCGTATTCTAATTTAGTTTTCCAAAGATTTGATTTTGCGCCTTCTAACTGTGATTCGTTAATTGCCGTTGCACTTGCTGTCGTAACCGCATTTTTTTGCGCCACAACGCTGTTTTGCTGTGCGTTTTGAACATCGGCAAGAGCCACATTCAATTTCGATTTGTATTCGCGATTGTCAATTACAACCAAAGTATCGCCTTTGTGCACAAACTGATTTTCGTTAAAACGAACTTCCTGTACATAACCTGTAATTCTCGACATAATTGGCGTTACATATTGTTCTACCTGAGCGTCATTGGTTTCTTCGTGGTTTCTGTTGAATACATAAAACCAAATCCCTAAAATAACCCCGCTTACCACAAGCGTACACGCAATAATTGTTATTAATATATGAAACGTTCTGTTTCTTCTAGTTTCATTTTTTATCTTAACCATAAACTCTATATTCTTTATCTATTTTTCTAATTCTCGACCGGATTAATCCCGATAGCTATCGGGACGGCGCTACAATATGAATCGTTCCTCCGGAACTGAAAATCTATATTTTTTACTCTATTCTCTTGCCTCTTTCTTCTAAAAACTTTTAACTCTGAGGCATAATCCCAGCCGTATGAAGCAGCTCATAATGTTTTAAGATCGCATCTAGTCGGGTAGAAATTTTGTTGTATTTCGCCTGAAGCAAAGCATTATCAGCATCGACCATTTCGGTTATTAAAACCAGTTGGTTTAAGTATTTCAGTTTTACGATTCGGTAATTTTCATTCGCTAAATCCAACGCTTTGTCGACTACCACAAATTTTTCAAGGATTTCCTGATACTGCGTATGTTCTTTATACAATTGATCCTGAATTTCATCTTTTATAATTTCCGACTGCATTTGCTGCCATTCGATTTTTTTGTTGGCCTGTTCTACTTTGGTTTTATTTTTATACAAGGCCGAAATATCAAAACGCGCTTCGATACCTACTTGTCCTAAAGTGTACAAATATGGATTGGGCGGAAAAAATTTATAGTTAGGATAATAAAAACCATAATTCCCGAAGAAGTTTACCGTTGGCAGATAATTTCCTTTTACTAATTGCAATTCTGTTTTTTTGATATTTAGTTCCTGACTTGCAATTCGCATTTCTTCATTGTTAAAAGCTTTATTCAAATAAAAATCATACGGATCTAAACCATTCAGTTCATCAATATTTGCCGTTGTATCGATCGCGATTTCTTCGTTTTCCGGAATCTGAATTAAAGTTTTCAGATCGTGAAGCGCAATTTGTATGTTTTTGGAATTTGTAAGCGCACTTAATTCACGATCCGAAAGCTGTAATTCGGCTCTAATAACTTCATTTTTTGTAACCGTTCCGTGTTTTTGAAGCGATTGCACTTCTTTCAGTCGGCTTTTTTCTTCTTTGATGTTTTCTTCAAAAATCTTCTGAAGTTCCATCATTTTATAAATCGCCAGATAGTTGGCCACCACTTCAAGCTCGATATCATTTTCGGTCTTTTCGGTTTTAATTTTGGCAATTTCACTTTCCTGATTGGCAATTTTGATGGCGTTGTTAATCTTATTTCCAGCATAAATTGGCATTTTAAAAGTCGAATTGACCTCATAAATTTCTGGAATTGCCTTTGTAACTTCTTTGTCTTTTAAGAAACCGCTTCCTTTAAATTCGGTAATATTGGTAATTCTGGAATACATACCGTTTAATGCGATGTCCGGCAGGCGGAGTTCTTTTCTTTCTTTAATGTTTTGCTCCGAGAGCGTAATCTCTATTTGAGATCTAAGGATTTTTTTGTTGTTTTCTTTAGCCAGTTTCACCGCTTCTTTTAAAGAAACCGAATGAATTTCCTGTGCTTGTAGACCATCGAATACTATTACAATTAAAAATAACAGCAGGATTTTGAGAAAACAATCGTCTGTAGAGTTTGTTGTTTTAAGGAACATGAATAATTAAATATTTTATGCTGCAAAGTTCCTTCATTTTTCTATTGACTGATAATTCTAAAAAGTCAATAACATATTCATTTCGGACAAATGTTAAAATTGTATTTCCCGAAAACGTTATATTAAAACACTGTAAAACAATTCATTATAAAAATGATATGTTTATGAAATTTTCACGCAGATTTAAAATGATTTAAGCAGATCAACGCAGATTTTACTTTTTTAGACATACAGAATCAAATAATTATCTGCTAAAATCTGCTGAATCTGCGTGAAATATTTTTTTAAGCATATATATATGTTTGTCTAAAAAACTACCTTGTTCCTTCTAAAATCTCTTCACCGCTTAAATAATCAGAAGGTCTTTGACCTAAAATCTTGAAGAATGTATTGCTGAAAGTCGGAACACTACTATAACCAACTTCTTGAGCTACCTCTTTTACAGAAAGTTTCCTTTCTAATAAAAGCTCAATAGCCTTTAAGATTCGGCGAATGGTATAATATTGTATAAAAGACATTTTAAGATCTTTTTGAAACAAGCGATACAAAGAGCGTTCGCTGTAACCAAATTCATGGGCAACATCAGCAAACAGAATCGTTTCGCCCAGATTATTCTCGATATAACGCAGAATTTTACTAAGCCGCTTGTCTTTTGGCTGCGGCAATTCTAAAGGTAAATTATTGGTACAAATTTGAGGAAGAATCGCTTTTATCGCTTTTGCAATGGTAAAGTTTGGCGTTCCTTTTTTAAGATCACCATTCCATCGATTGGTAAAAAGCATCATTTGCAAAAGCAGATTATTAACCGGATAAATTCCTTCTACTTTATAAAAATCATCTTCATCTTTTTCTACCGGAAAGTATAAATTTCGCATCGTGACACTTTCTGATTTGGGCTCAATGCTGTGTTCTACTCCACTCGGAATCCAGATAAAATGTCTTGCCGGCAAAAAATAAGTCTTAGTTTCGGTTGTTACAAACACAACGTCACCTTCGGCATATAGCATTTGCGCTTTATCATGTCTATGCGGAGGCACAAACAATTCTCCCATCAAATCGTGGTGGCAGTAAATGCTTTTTTTATCGGCATCTACTTTTTTGATGTAATACTTATCTAATTTCTGACCGGAATGTTCCATTAATGCGATTTCTTATTATAAAGATAAGAAAGAAATTTAACCGCAAAGCACACAAAGTAAAAGCGCAAAGTTCGCAAAGCTTAAAAAAAACTTTGCGAACTTTGCGTAAATCTTAGCGCTCTTTGCGTTTAAACCTAAAAAACAAAAAAGCCTTTCCGTTAAGAAAGGCTTTTAACAACTTAGTCTCGTTCTTGAAAACGAGAGGACTCGAACCCGTCTCGTCCGTAGACGAGATGACAGGCATGTATTCCAACCTAATCCTATCTTTCTTATTTTGAATCTTGAATTAAAGCTTCGAGTGATTTTCGATTTAACTTTTTCAATCTCAATTCTTCAATTAAAGCTTCTTTTTTAGTTTGAAATGCTTTCGAATAAACCAACTCCCATGGACCTTTATTTGAAGTATATCTGCTTCTATTTTCATTATGATACAATAATCTTTGAGCAATATCTTCACTAAACCCTTTGTAATAAACATCAAAAGTTTTAGAATAAATGATATAAACGTAAAACATAAATCAAAACTTAATGGTAAAAAAAAATGCCTATCGTAATGATAGGCATTTTTAACAACTTAGGCGGTCTGGACGGGACTCGAACCCGCGACCCCATGCGTGACAGGCATGTATTCTAACCAACTGAACTACCAAACCCTGCGTTATTGCGAGTGCAAAAATACAACAGATCTTTGATTTCACAAGCTTTTTTGCGAATAAAAATCGAGAAATTTTTAATTGACTAAATTCCAATATTTTAAAAATTGATACTAAAACCAAAAAAGAAGAACTTTCTTTCTTTTTGCCACAAAGCATACAAAGTTAAAAGCACAAAGGTTCGCAAAGCTATATTTAAACTCTGCGAACCTTTGCGAAAATCTTTGCTCCCGATAGTTATCGGGATTGCGTTTAAAAACAAAAAACCAAAAGTGTTATAAATCAAAAAAGCCATCCACAAAAGTGGAAAGCTTTTCATTGGTCTAACTACTAAACCAGCTACGAGTTACAAAGTCGTAGCAAAACAACACAACTAATCTTAGATACCGTATTTGGGCAAAAAAGCCTTTCCGTTAAGAAAGGCTTTTCCCAATATTGCGGTCTGGACGGGACTCGAACCCGCGACCCCATGCGTGACAGGCATGTATTCTAACCAACTGAACTACCAAACCTCTGCGTTATTGCGGTTGCAAAGATAGTACAGAATTTCATATCTGCAAGCGTTTTTGTAAAAAAAATGAAATAAATTTTCAATTATTTACCCAAAGTTTTGTTTTTCAACTAAATATGTAGTCAATATTTTTTCAAAATTATCACCCACATTTACCGGAACGTACTTAATTTGGTTCTTCGCACAGGTTAAAGCCAGGTTTTTAAAGTAGGCTTCTACTCTTTTTTCATATTCAATTTTAACATTATCGGCAAAAATCGAAACTTCTTCTCCTGATTCTAAGTCAATAAACTTTCTTGGTGCATTATCAAAATCAAATTTCAATTCGGTTTCATTATCAACAACATGAAACAAAACCACTTTATGTTTATTGTGCTTTAAGTGCTGTAAAGCATTAAAAAGCTTTTCATCGTCTTCGGCCTGAAACATATCGGTAAACAAAATAATCATCGAACGGCGGTGCATTTTCTCTGCTATTTGATGCAAATAGGTAATCGTATCCGTCGTTTTTTTGACTTTTGGCTGCACCAATAATTCTTCCAGTTTGTTCAAAAGCATTCTATGATGACGATCGCTTCCCTTCTCTGGTGCGTAATATTCGTATTTATCCGAGAAGACACTTAAACCCACGGCATCGCGCTGTTTCTTTAGAATATTCATTAAAACTGCCGAAGCCAAAACCGCAAAACCAATCTTCTTTTCATAAAATGGCTGACCCGATTTCAGTTCCGGGTAATGCATTGACGACGAATTATCGACAATCAAATGACAGCGTAAATTGGTTTCTTCTTCAAAACGTTTTGTATACAAACGATCGGTTTTGGCAAATAATTTCCAATCGATATGTTTCGTACTTTCGCCTGCATTATACACTTTATGCTCGGCAAATTCTGCCGAAAATCCATGAAACGGACTCTTGTGCATTCCGGATATAAAACCTTCCACAACCTGATTTGCCAGCATTTCGAGATGCTGAAAACTTGAAACTTTCTCTATTTCCGATTCGATTTTCATTCGGTTTCTTTTTTAATATTTTGTGCTTTATAAAGCAAATCTGTCGCCTGAAATAATTTCCTTTTTAAAATAGGACTAAAATTAGGGTTTTCTTTTAAGAATCGCTGTACTTCATCAAAAGCAAATTTCGACGAATATTTCCCAACGGTATTATCCAGCCAGTCTTTCGGGAAGAAAATATCTCCGGTACGCTGGATTTCATCAACCAAATCTAATGAAAATCTGATATACTTTTGTGCACTTTCCTGACGAAGCGGATGATGAACATTCGCTAAACCAACCGAAACCCACGATTCTTTCTCCCGGTTTTTATCGTCTTTTAAAGATTCCATAAAAGCATCACGAACGGATTCGTCTTTTGATAATGACGGAAGCAAAAATTCAAATCGTTTTTGTTTGTCCGGATTTGTAATCGTTGTTCTAGTTTTCTCTAGAATTTCATCGGCTTTTGGATGCTTGAAAATCGCCAGATTCATAGCCATATTGGTGTAATCGTCTTCGTTTAATTTCAAATTTTGAATCACAATATCTTTATTCCAAATCTGATATAATTTGGCTTTCGCCGAATTAGAATAAGCAATCGAGCTGAATAATCCGAATAATGTCTTTTTGATATTAGGCGATAAATTGGCCTGTAAACGTTCGTACAAAATACCTTCAAGCTGTTTCTGAACTTTATTCTGCTTTTTTTCAGTCAAAAATCTCCAATAGATTGTATTTAAACTTCCCGAAGTAATTCTCAAAACCAATTCGTTTTGTTCTGTTTGAATCCCTTTTACAAAACAATCAAAAGCTTTTTCTGGAGAAACATTTCCAATCAGTGTATTTTCATAAAGATTGCTGTAACTCGAAGCCCTTGCAACCTCATCTTTCAACTTTGCAATATAATTTAAATTATTCCCGTCAAGCGGAAAAACACCATATCCAAAACCATTATAATTGTAAACGATAGAATTTGGTTTTTCTAGTCCAACAGCTTCTTTCAAAACCAAACTTTTGTCTTTAATATTCGCTGTTAAAACCTTTACATTATCTTTATAAACTAAACCAATCTGAAAAACCTGAGGCCAGATATTATCTGATTTATCTTCTGCTTGTTGTAGAATCTCAAACTTTTTGATGCGGTTTTTAGAATCGTATTCGATCTTATCTGTAAAAATCGCTCTTCCGGATTTGTTTACCCAAACTTCGCTCCATTTTTTCATGTCGAGTGGTGTTTCGGCATCCAGGATTTCTACGAGATTATTCCAATCAGCATTGTCATTGGCGTATTTTTGAATGTATTTTTCGATTCCTTTCTGAAAAGCTTCCTTTCCCATCGATGCTTCGAGCTGGCGCATCATAATAGGCGCTTTGTTGTAAATAATAGCTCCATAAAGCGATCCGGCATCTTTTAAATTTGCCAGATGCTGTTTGATTGGATGTGTTCCTAAAGACCGATCTTCCGCGTAAGCGCTGCCATAATGCGCCGTAAAAAACTGCAGATTATGATTGACTTTCGGGAAAATTGGGTTCATGATTTTATCGGCCATAAAATTGGCAAAAACCTCTTTCATCCAAACGTCGTCGAACCATTTCATCGTTACCAAATCGCCAAACCACATGTGCGACGTTTCGTGTGCAATGAGTTTAGCTCGATTAAGTTTTTCGCTGTCGGTTGCGCTGTTGTCCAGAAACAAAGTCGATTCTCTGTATTGAATCGCGCCAACATGTTCCATTCCACCATATTGAAAAACTGGAATAGAAGCAAAATCCAGCTTTTGAAACGGAAATTTATAATTGGTATATTTTTCCAGAAAATCTAACGATTGCTGATGTAAATTAAAAATAGTATCGGTACTTACTTTTATTTTCTCCTGATTATTCTCTCGATATAACATCGTCATTTCTAAACCTGGCTTTTGCGTCACGCTTTTAAATTTTCCAGCAACGAAAGAAAATAAATACGTGCTCATTTTATCTGATTCGCCAAAAGTATAAGACGTAAAATTGCCGCTTTCCAATTTCTCTACAACATCGGCTCCAGCCAAAACCGACCATTCTTTTGGCACAGAAAGACTCAATTTATAAGTCGCTTTTATATCCGGCTGATCAAAACAAGGAAACAAAGTGCTCGCGCGATCGGGAACTAATAAAGTGTATAGAAAATCATCATTTCTGTTCAACGATAAATTACCTGCAATGAAGGAAATTGAAATGGTATTTTTCCCTAAAATTAAAGCTGAAGATGGAACAACAATATGTCCGTTTTGATGAACAATTGCAACGTTTTTTCCGTTTACGTCAACTGTTTTTATATTGGAAGTTTTCTCTTTAAAATCTAATAACAAAGACTCACTTAAATCAGACAAATTCAGTTTTACGAATAGCTGAGAATTTATATTTTCTGCTCTCTGATTCGGAATTTTGAAAAACAAATCATACTGAACATCTGAAATTTGTTTTTTGCGAAAGTGCGCCAGCTGTTCTGAAACACCATTTTCCAGCAACACACTTTCTTTTTCTTTTGATTGAGAAAAACCACTCGGAATCAGCATACAAAAACAAAGAAAGGTGTATAGAATTTTCATTTTTAAAGGAATATAAGATTCGTTAAAAATAGAAAAAAACAGTCAGTTTAGAAAGTCTACCCCGAATTCACAAATTATTTCAATACTTTATAATAGAATAAATTCGTGAATTCGTGGCTAAAAAAATTATACAAAAAAAGGCTTGACAACTGCCCAGCCTTTTTCCAAACTTACTAATTCACACTATCCAAAAATAAAATTATTCAGTTTGTTGAAATTTAAAAGTTGCATCTCCAAAATAAAAAGTATCGCGAAAAGTTGCAGGAAAAAGATACTCTGTTCCTTTTGTTGAAATATGACCAAATCCCGTTATGGTAATATTCCCTGCCACAATAGGATAATTAGTTGCAGCTAATCCTTCAGCCTTTTCTCTGCTAAACCAATCACCGCTAAGAAGAGAAATAATATATTCGTGATCTTTAATCAATGCAATTGGCACAATGGTTTTTTCTACTGAAACATTTTCAGTTTGAACATTAATGGTTTCAGATCTTAAAATAGTTTTCGTTTCAGCATCCCACAAAGTAACTCTTAAACCAGAATTTGTATCTGGAATTTTTACAATAAAAGAATTTATCTTACCTGTAACAGCAGGCTTAAATTTAAAACCGGCTTCAGAAAAAACCGAAGCATCTTTTACGATTCTGGTTTTCTGGTTAAATCCTGAAAGTGACATATAAACATCTAGAGGATTTTCTTCTTCATAGGTAATTGGCTTTGCCTGATCGTCACTACTACAAGAGATCTCTAAAATCACAAGAGTTAGAACTGCAAAAAAGGTTTTAAAAGTTTTCATGATATTATTAGTTTAAAGCTTTTATTAAACAACTCCTCTTTAATTCAATACTATTATTTTATTCCGTTTGTTGAAATTTAAAAGTTACATCTCCGAAGTAAAATTTGTCACGTATATTCGTTGGAAAAATAGTTTCTGTTGCTGTACTTGAAACATAAGCAAATCCAGTAATAGTAATATTCCCAGCTATAATAGGATAAGGAGCTGCTGATCCATCTTTTTTATTTCTAGAAAACCAATCATCACTATTAATCGAAATAAAGTACTCTTTATCTTTGGTTAAGGCAATTGATGCAATACTCTTTTCTACTGTAACATAAGCCGTTGGTACTTTAATCATTTCTGATTTTATAACCTTTTTCGTTTCAACATCCCACAACGTAACTCTTAGTGCGTCATTAGTTGTTGGAAGTTTTACAATCAGCGAATTTATCTTACCTGTAACAGTTGGCTTAAAACTGAAACCAAATTCGTAAATTCCAGAGTTAACAACATTGCCAGTGCTTCCGCTAAATCCCGAATATGCCATATAAATTTCAAAAGGATTTTCTTCGTTATATACAACTGCTTCTGGCTCATTATTGTCACTAGAGCAAGAAATTACCAGAAATGAGAATGTCAAAAGCACAAAAATGGTTTTAAAAGTTTTCATGATACTTAAATTTTAAATTAAACAAATTTGCTTCGTTTGCATTGTGATTTTCAGAAACTGATTACTCTCCTTTTTCGTTTATTTTATGGCTGAATATTAAAGCGTGAACAAACTTCTTCGTAACTCATTTTAGAATAATCTAGATTTGCTTTTTTAGCCGTCGCAGCAACTCCTCCTGGAATTAAAATATATCGCCAGGTAAGTGATACAGGAAGATTTACCGTACCTGCTCCGTCATGTCTAAATCTAAAAAACTTGATTTTCTGTAAACTAGAAATAGCTGTTATAGTATTAACAAATCCGCCTGCTGTTGATGTATACGGAACCGCAAAAGTACCTGTACCAAAAGACACGTAAACCAATACGGTTCCTTTATTAAGAATATCCGTTGATAGTTCTGGAGCATTAATCGAAGTCGACATTCCAGAAGTACCGTCTATTGTTTCTGCAACTGCTGCTGGTGCGTTTATCCAAGCACTATAAATAACATTTGCCGTTCCGGCTGGTCCTGCCGGCCCGATTTGTCCGTCAGCTCCATTAACTCCGTCAGTTCCGTCGTCGCTGCTGCACGAGATTGTAGAAATAGCAATAAATAAAATGGCAAAAATGGTTTTAAAAGTTTTCATAATAATTGTAGTTTTAATTAGCCAAATGACTCTTTTTTAATTGAATAACATTATTTTTGTAAAACTCAGAAGCCTATAATCGAGTGTGTATTTTTAGCCGATGAATTAATTACAAGACAAATTTGCGCTAATAAAACCACGGCAAAAACAGCCAATAGACAAACAGCATTTTAAATAGACAGACGACATAAAATAAGTTTGAATGATGAAAAAATACTCTTGTATTATTATTGATGACGACGAAATTGACAAACTTACTGTCTTGTCTTTTGCCAAAAAATTCCCAATTCTGGATGTTTTAGGTGTTTTCGATTCTGCTCAGGATGCGCTTCCGTTTATAGAAAAACAAAAAGTTGATATTTTATTTCTGGATATCGATATGCCCGATTTAAACGGCATTGAATTTAGAAAACAAGCGCTGGAAATTCCGGTTTGTGTTTTTATAACGGCACATCCGGAACATGCTGTTGAAAGTTTTCAGATAGAAACGCTCGATTTTATTGTAAAACCTTTAAAATTAGACCGATTTGCAAAAACCATAAGCCGAATCGAAGAGTTTATGGAAATAAGAATCAAAGCCTCTCTTTTTGAAGCCAGCATAGGCGGCGATTCTATTTATATAAAAGAAGGCCACGAACAAACCAAAGTTAAACTTCATGAAATTTTATACCTCGAAGCGCTTAAAGACTACACATTAATTATTACCGACAAAAAAAGACATTGTGTTTTATCGAGCATTGGCAACTTATTAAAAGAAGATCATTTTCAATCATTTATCCGAATTCACAGAAGTTATGCCGTTCAAAAACAGTTTATCGAAAAAATGAATTCAAACGAAATCATTTTAAACAACAATATTTCTATTCCGGTTGGCAGAAGTTATAAAGAAAACCTAAACCTGATTTAAATGAAAAAAGTCGGTTTTGTGTTTTTGTTCTTTATCATATTTTCTGTTTTTGCACAGCAAGAACCCAATTTAGCGAGATACAAAAACCTGGATCAAAAACTCAAAATCTGGCTTACCTACACTACGGCACTTTTAGATAAAGAAGAGTATCTAAAATTAATTACAGCCGCCAAAACAGGAATTGAGCTTTCTCAAAACCATCCTGTTTATTTAAGTCAGTTTTATTTACAGCACGGAATAGCGTATGAATTTACTAATAGCCAATACCAAAAAGCATTAGAAAATTACGAACAAGCCTGGAAATATGCCCAAAAAACCAGACATCTAAAAAATGAAACTACCGCTTTAATGCGCCTTAATTACATTTATTATTCGGTTCAGGATACTCTAAAAAGTAAATCTTTGACAAAATACATTAAGCAAGTTGTAGACACTACAAAAAGCAACTACACTAAATCTGTTTTATACGGCAGTCTGGCCGAATACTATCATCTTAATTCTGAATATGAAACTTTTATTGGCTATCAATTAAAAGCCATTTCCTATAAAAAACGAATTAAAAAGACGAAAAAAGACGAAAAAAATATCGGCATATCTTATCTTCAAATTGGAAGCGCTTATACCAAAATGAAACAATACAATAAAGCTATTGAATATTTCAACGAAGCAAAACCGTATTTAAAAGACGCTCCATATGTACGCGCTTTTTTATGCAATTATTACCTGCACAGCTATGTTTCGCTAAAGCAACCCGACAGCGTTACTAAATACTACAAGCTCTTATATACGTACCCAACAGCAAAAGATTCTCTTTTTATCAATTTGAGTTTTGCTAATCGAAGCATGGCTGAGTACTCTATAAATCAAGGCAAAATAAATAACGCCTATAATTATGCCCAAAAAGCCGTTTTATATGCGCAAAAATCGAATGATGAAGATATTATAATGGAAGCCAATACTATTCTGGGAAAGGTTTTAAATGAAAAGGGAGAACACAAAAAGGCAATCGAGGTATTAAAAAAAGCCTCAACAAAGGCTTTAAAATATGACAAAGAATCGTTTGTTGTTATTAATAAAAAACTATCTCAAAGTTATGCTGCAATAGGAAATTGGAAAGAAGCCTATTATTATAACGAAATTTACAGCAAATACAACGATGAAATGATGGCGCAATCTGCTAAGCAGAATATTGCCAATGCGGAAGCTCGTTTTCAAAACAAAACTAAAATACAGGAAATTAAAACCCTTTCGACTCAAAATACCATTAAAAACATTCAGATTGCAGAAGCCAAAAAACAACGTTTGTATTTAATTTTAGGATTGGCATTAGTTGGCATTATCGGATTATTATTATTTACCCAAAACCAAAACAGAAAGAAAACCAATCAGAAATTACAGCTTTTAAACCAGGAACTCGATGAGGCCAATAAAATAAAAGCGAGATTCTTCAGCATTTTAAATCATGATTTAAGAAGTCCTGTTTCTAATTTGATTCATTTTTTACATCTTCAAAAAGAAAGTCCGGAATTAATCGATGAAGAAACCGCTGCCAGAATGCAGACCAAAGTAATCTCAGGAGCCGAGAATTTATTAACCTCAATGGAAGATATTTTACTTTGGAGCAAAGGACAAATGGAAAACTTTAAACCGCATTTTAAAGAAATTCCTGCTGCTATTATTTTTAAAGAAATACAGCAGCATTTTTCCAGCATAGAAAACATTGATCTTTCATTTGAAAATCCAGAAAACATCCTTCTAAATACCGATGAAAATTACCTAAAAACCATAATCAGAAATCTAACCGGAAATGCCATAAAAGCGCTTGATAAAATAGAAAATCCAAAAATAATCTGGAAAGCCTGGCAAGAAAACGAAGTTCAATATCTTTCTATTACAGATAATGGTTCTGGTGGAAGTCAGGAACGATTCAAAGCATTATACGACGATTCTGAAGTTATTGGCATTAAATCCGGTTTAGGACTGCATTTAATTCGGGATTTGGCGACGGCAATAAATTGCAAAATCGAAGTATCTTCAAAACCAGATTTTGGAACCACTTTTACGATTTTATTTTAAATTAGATAGTTTAATAAAGTTAGCCACAAATTCACGAATTAGATTTCCTAATTTCTATAACTATAAAAAATTCGTGAATTCGTGGCGAAAAAAAACTTCAAACATATATCCAATAAAAAAGGCTTGACTCTCGTCAAACCTTCTTTATATAAATCATAATCTTACGATTACAACAAAGCGTCTAAGCTGTCAGCGTAGGCTTGTTTCGGAGCTACTCCTACTTGTTTACCTACTACTTCACCATTTTGAAACACCAAAACGGTTGGTATGTTACGCACACCATATTTAGCAGCAAATTCCTGGTTAGCATCTACATCTACTTTACCAACCACAACTTTACCTGCATATTCTTCGCTTAATTGGTCAATGATTGGACCAACCATTCTACAAGGACCGCACCATGCTGCCCAAAAATCTACCATTACTGGTTTATCTGATTTTAAAACTACTTCGTCAAAAGTAGCATCTGTTATTGCTAATGCCATAATTATTTTTCTTTAAGTTATCCTCAGCTTTTGTCTCGGGGAGACTTTTTTAATAGTTTCAAAACTGAGATACAAAGTTAAAAATTAAAAACAAATCATACACCATTCACAAATTAGTTTTGATTATAAATGCATCGTCAATAATTATAACATTTCCATCTGCTTTATTTACAAGCTGTAACCTGCCGTTAAAACATATTCGTTTTTTATTCTTATCTTTAATGATCCTCAAAATCCACAAGTAATGAAGGAAACTTTACACAAAATAAAAAGCTTTTTCCAATCGGTTCATTTTAAAAAATATGCCCAACGTTTCGGTATTTTTATTTTAGTGCTTATAGGACTGCTTTTATTGGCCTGCGGAGGATTATCGGTTTATTTCAATCAGAATAAAACCGAAATTATTGCCAAGATCAATACCAAAATCAACGAAAACATAAACGGAAAGTTTCATATTGGCGATTTTCATTATAAATTTTTAACCGGTTTCCCTAATTTCACCTTAGCTTTAAAAGATGTCGAAGTCAAAGACAACAAATGGGATACACATCATCATACCCTTTTAAAAGCCAAAGAAATCGAAGCACGTTTAAACGTTTGGAGTTTATTGCAGAAGGAAGTCAACATTCATAAAATCCTCATTAACGACGCCGATATTTACATTTATAAAACCAAAGACGGCTACACGAATTCGGATATTTTTAAACCCAAAAAGAAAAAAACGTCCGAAAACAAATCAAAACCCGAAACCACAATTGACGAAATCGACCTCAGCGATGTTCATATTATCATTGACAATAAATTAGGAAACAAACTTTTTGATTTTGATGTTCATAGTTTAAAATCAAAAGTAGATTATGATGGAGACGACTGGAGCACAGATTTGTTTTTAGACACGCAGATAAAGAGTTTAGCCTTTAATACCGTTCACGGAAGTTTTGCCAAACAAAAAGAACTCAAAGGAACTTTGGCCGTTTCTTACCAAGCTGATAAACAAAAAATTGATGTTTTGACCAAAAATCTAAAAATTGGTTCTGATTCATTCGATATTGTCGCGTATTTCAACATTGGCAAAACCAATTCCCTTTTCGGAATCAATATCAATACGCGTATTTTGTGGAGCAATGCGTCGAATTTATTATCCGGAAATATCAGTTCAAAACTAAATCGGTTTGATTTGAAGAAACCTATAGATGTAAACT
This sequence comes from Flavobacterium sp. GW821-FHT12A05, assembly GCF_058807735.1. Classification (NCBI taxonomy): domain Bacteria; kingdom Pseudomonadati; phylum Bacteroidota; class Flavobacteriia; order Flavobacteriales; family Flavobacteriaceae; genus Flavobacterium; species Flavobacterium sp. GW821-FHT12A05. The sequence goes on from NZ_JBXAQY010000002.1 coordinate 838,580, forward strand.
GCGATCTAAAAGGCGATTTAAACGTTCACGACGATCCTAAAATCGTAGTTCAGGCTGTAGCCAAAGACAACCAACTCACCATTCCCGACGGGCAAATTGACAAATGTAATTTTAGAGGGATTTTTACCAATAATTTCAAACCCAAAAACGGATTTAACGACCCAAATTCGGCTGTAATTTTAACCCGATTTTCGGGAGAATATGAAAATATTCCGCTCAGCATTCCGCAAGTCGTAATCAGCAATCTCGAAAAACCAATCGCAACCGGAAACGTAAGTTCTGATTTTGATATCGAAAGACTTAATCAGGTAAGCAACGAAAAGTGGATTCATTTTGAAGAAGGCCACGCCAAAGCCAAATTGAAATTTCAGTTTGATATTGTCGATTTGTACATTAACAAACCTAGATTTATAGGAAATGTCGATGTAGATAATGCTTCGTTTCATTATATCCCAAAAAACATTCAGGCCGTAAAAACGAACATTCATCTTGATTTTACCGAGAAAGCTTTACTTATTAAACAAATCGCTTACAAACACAAAAAGAACACAATTTTCATAGAAGGCAAAATCGATAATTTCCTGAACTTGTATTACGATGCACCCGAGAAAATGCTCGTAAACTGGAAAATCTATTGCCCAAATATCGATCTTAAACAATTTCTGGGCGTTTTGGCTTCTTCTCAAAAAAAGAAATCTACCATTAATAACATTAAAAAACCAACGATTTCAAATCATCTTCGAACTGTGATCGACAAATGCGCCGTTGTAATCGACATCAAAGCCGACAAAATAAATTACAACAAACTAACGGCAACAAATACCACCGCAAGTATTCAAATGCTGGATTCGAAATTGGTTATAAAAAATGGTTCTCTCCAAACTTCGAGAGGCAGCATCACTTTTAACAGCGAGGTTTTACCAAGCGGAAAAAATTATGCTTTCAGCTCAAATGCACAGGTAAACAAGGTAGATATTGCAAGTTTTTTAAGGTCGTTCAACAATTTCGGAATCACTTCTTTTAATCCAAGTAATATAAAAGGACGATTGACAAGCACTGCAAACGTAAGCGGTTTTATAAACAGTCAAGGCGAATTAATTACCAATTCCATGCACGGAAAATTGGATTTTAAAGTTAACCAAGGCGCATTGCTCAACTTTGAACCTATTGTAAAAATTGGAAAATTTGCTTTTCCGTTTCGCGATGTCGAGAATATCACTTTCAGCAATTTGTCAGGTCATTTAAATATGCGAGGCGAACAAATCGACGTGAATAATTTAACGATCAGCTCTAGTGTTCTAAACATCGATGTTAACGGAATTTATTCTTTCGGCCGAGGCACCAATCTCGCCCTGACAATCCCATTAAGAAATTCTAAAAACGATGCCAAACTCGCCAGCAAAGCCGAACGCGACGCCGTTCGCGAACGTGGTATTGTGCTCCATTTACTTGCTGTTGATGATGCCGGAAAAATGAAAATTAAGTGGGGGAAGAAGGAGAAATAACAACCTCTATCGTCATAGTTTTGTCATTCCTGTAGATGTTAGATAATTCGGTAACAAAATTTAACTTTAATAAATTTTGTTACGATGAGAAATAATAGTCAGG
>NZ_JBXAQY010000003.1:0-750511 GCF_058807735.1 Flavobacterium sp. GW821-FHT12A05
TGCGCAGAGACCATCAACCATCAACCATCAACAATTAACCATCAACAATTAACCATTAACCATTAACCATTAACCATCAACAATCAACCATCAACCATCAACAATCAACCATCAACAATCAACCATTAACAATTAACAATTTAAATAACTCCCATTTTCTGCATTAAGAAAGTAGCACTTCTGTTTTGGCAGATTCCTTTGCGGAGTTTATAATCGAAGTGAAGTTCGTTGTTTTGAATTTCGACTTCAAAACACTGATTGGTTAAAACATTAGGATATTCGTTTGTAGTTAAGCAGACTTCGATATCGTGAGTGGCAATGGCTCCAATAGCTTTTTTGGCAATAACCTTTTTTACCACTTCTATAGTTCCGTTTCGTTTATCATCAGAATTTGTTCCTCTTAAAATTTCGTCTAATAAAACAAAAGCCGGGCGTTCTTCCAGAGCATCCATAATTTGTTTTAAACGTTTAATTTCGGCAAAGAAATACGATTCACTGTCGGCTAAAGAATCAGATAATCGCATTGAAACTAAAACTGGAAGTGGGTGAATGTTAGCTTTTAAAGCACAAACTACTGAACCAATTCCACCTAGAACCATATTGATTCCTAAACTTCTTAAAAAAGTACTTTTTCCAGACATGTTAGAACCCGTTAAAATCATAAAAGATTCCGGATAAAAATGCGTATCATTCCCTACTCTGCTTACTGGATTTAATAACGGATGACTTAAATTTTCAAATCCAATTTTATATTCTGAATTAATTTCAGGGAAAACAAAATCAGGATTATTATACGAAAGATTAGCCAGGCTGTTCAAGGCTTCAAATTCCCCAATGATATTAATCCACTTTTCCAGTTCATGCGAATAATCTTCTTTCCATTTTAAAAGAGCTCTTAAAACATGAAGATTAAAAAGAAATGAACCGTTAAATAAAGTGGCTGTAACAAAGTTACTTATGGTATCCATTCTCGAAAACAATTCTGATAATTGCTTTAAATGAAAACTTGCCGATGCATTTTTAGAAATCAGCTGTTTTTGTAATTCAATCAGCTTTTTAGATTCAAATTTTTCGGTTTCAATCTTTTCTACTAATAAGCTGTAATGTTTAATTGTTTTATCGATATTATCTGCCTGCGCAATTTCAGATTGAATTCGTTTAATTGATCTTCCTAGAACAATTAAATTGGCTATAAAAATGTACGTTACATAGGATAAAATAATCGTTTTTGAAGTAATGAAATACGCAATTATAAAGCCAAAAAATAAAGCTGGAAGAATAACAGAAAGTGCAACTAAAACTTTAGGTAAAGTATTATTTTTAAATGAAATCCAATTAATTAATGCATCATACGAATTTTTACTGTCAGCACTGACAATCGCAAGAGCTTCAAAATCCTGACGCCAGTCTATTTTAGATTTCAACTCATTTATTGCTTCCTGATTCTCTATGATTGTTTCATTAGAAAACAGGTTCAATAATTGATGTGCTAAAGTTTTTTTACCGATAAAAGTGGCTGTTCTGTTTAGGTTCTGGAATAAGGAATGTTCTCCAAAAATATCTAAATCGTAAGCATAAGGATGATGAAAATCGTTGAATTCTATTCCGTTTTCAAAAGTAAGTTTTTCTCTTTTCAAGAAAGATATTTCATCCTTGTTGATTTTTAAAATGGCTTTTGTTACTTCTCTTTCAAAAGATAATTTCGTGTGAATTCTCATTAAAAAAAGAAAACCAACAAAAGACAGAATAGCAAAAACTATATAAAGCGCTTCGTTGGTTTTGATGTAGTAAAACAACATAAACAAACAAAAAAACACGCTTAAAAGCCTTAAAATACTTATGCTGTTATATCTTTTGTTGATTTCATTAAAAACTTTCGAATAGTGCTCAACCTTACTTATGTATACTTCCATTTTTATAATTTATGAAATACAAATATAGGTTTTACACTTTCAAAAAAACGATTCATTTTAAGTTCAATTTTATTTCTCGTGCATTATTAGTACGGGAATAGAAACTTCTTTGGTGATTTTTTTGCTAAAACTCGAATCGAATAAAGATTCAAAGAATGATCTTTTATGCGTAATAGTCGTCAGGATATCAATATCTTTATAAAGTATAAAATCAAGAATTGTTTCTTTAACTTCATCACTTGGCAAGACTAGAAATTCTACATTATCAGCAGCAAATTCTTGTTCCCATTCTTTAATAGTTGCATCAGAAACATCAGAATTTGAAGTTTTGACATATAGACTTTTCACTTTTGCTTCCGTTTTTTCAGCGATTTTCAGTACTTTTTTCAATACTTCTTTATCTTTTTCACGATATCTGGTAGTAAAAGCAATTGTTTTGACTTTCTTGTATTTAGCATCAATTGGAATACATAAAACCGGAACGTTTACTTCTGAAATAACAGAGTTTGTATTCGATCCCGTAAAGAATTTTGTCCAGTCACTATTACCGGTAGTACCCATGATTACAAAGTCGATCTGGTCTTCTTCTACTGCGTTTCTTAAATTATAAATTAAATCACCATCCATTAAACGGTGTTTTAATACAATATCATCTAGTTTACGTTCGGCGGCAATGGCTCGAAGTTTTGGAATTTCATCTTTAAACATTTCAAATTTTGCTAATTCTATAGAACTGTATATCGATGCATAATTCTCTGGAAAAAATTGACTGTCATAAACCGGAATCTCAAATGTATGCAATAACACAAGTTCGGCTTTAACAATTTTTGCAAACTCTAAAGCGTGGACAAATGCATTTGTTGCAGCTTCAGAGAAGTCTGTGGGAAATAATATCTTTTTCATTTTGTTGAGATTTTAGGTTTGTTTCTCAAATTTAATCATTCTAAAAATAAATTGGACTGATAATTATCAGGAATTTAACAGTTAATAATTTCTTAATTAGGTATACTTTTTTATCACTTTTAGTTCCTGATCAGCTTCAGATTATCACTTTAAAATTTTCTGCTTTTTTCTTACCTTTGCAGCATGATAAATCAAGATTCTATAGTTGCATTAGCTACTCCGTCTGGTGCTGGAGCTATTGCTGTAATCCGTATTTCGGGAGCCGAGGCTATTTCAATAGGAAACTCCGTTTTTAAATCAATCAAAAACAAAGATTTAACAAAACAGAAAACTCATACTTTGCACTTAGGTCATATTGTTGATAATCAAAAAACACTTGATGAAGTTTTGATTTCTGTTTTTAAAGGTCCAAATTCTTATACTGGAGAAGATACTATAGAAATTTCGTGCCACGGATCTACTTATATTCAGCAGCAAATAATTCAATTATTATTGAGAAAAGGATGCCGAATGGCCGATGCGGGAGAATTTACTTTACGCGCTTTCCTAAATGGAAAACTGGATTTATCGCAAGCTGAGGCGGTAGCCGATTTAATTTCGTCAGATAACGAGGCTTCTCACCAAATTGCCATGCAGCAAATGCGAGGCGGTTTTAGTAATGAGATTGCCAAACTGCGTGAGGAACTTTTGAATTTTGCTTCTTTAATTGAATTGGAATTAGATTTCGCTGAGGAAGATGTAGAATTTGCCGACAGAACGCAGTTTCATGAATTATTAAACCGAATTGAATTTGTTTTAAAACGTTTAATTGATTCGTTTGCCGTTGGAAATGTTATTAAAAACGGAATTCCGGTTGCAATTGTAGGCGAACCTAACGTTGGGAAATCGACTTTATTAAATGCTTTATTAAACGAAGAACGCGCTATTGTATCTGACATTGCCGGAACGACAAGAGACACAATTGAAGATGAATTGGTTATTGGCGGTATTGGTTTCCGTTTTATTGATACTGCGGGAATTCGTGAAACCAAAGATGTTGTAGAAAGCATTGGAATTAAAAAAACCTTCGAAAAAATAGATCAGGCGCAAGTTGTAATTTATTTGTTTGATGGTTTGAAGTTTCAGGTTTCGAGTTCTGAATTTGTTTCTGAAATTGAACAAATCAAGAATAAATATCCATTGAAACCTTTGGTTATTGTAGTAAATAAGAAAGATATATTATCTGCAGATGAAGTTTCAAACATTACAACCAAGCTTGAAAATTTAAATGCAAAACTGTTATTAATTTCCGCTAAAGAAAAAATTGGTGTCGATGATTTAAAGAATGAATTGCTTTCTTTTGTCAATACCGGAGCACTTCGAAATAACGAAACAATCGTTACTAATACAAGACATTACGATTCATTACTAAAAGCTTTAGATGAAATACAAAAAGTAAAATTCGGACTTGAAACGAATCTTTCAAGTGACTTAATTGCACTTGATATTCGTGAGGCTTTATATCAATTTGGGTTGATTACAGGTCAGGTTTCTAATGACGAATTGTTAGGTAATATTTTTGCTAATTTCTGCATCGGTAAATAAGGGCACAAAACAACACAAAACATCGTTCTAAAAAATACGTTAAATCACTACATATCAACAATGTAGTGATTTTTTTATACCCAAAACTTTCGTTTTATTTGCGCAACTTTGTTCTTATTTGTACCTCCATTGTACCTCGAAAATAATTTTAACAGTAAGGTACAAGTGTCAGGCCAAATTATGGCACACTTTGGCACATGGAGGCACATCAGGACACAGTGGGACACATTGTGACACGATTAATTATTTACGCAAAATGAGCTCAAATATTCAGGTTGAAAGGGTATGTGAATACTGCAAAAAGGTCTTTACGGCCAAAACAACTAAAACACGGTTCTGTAACCTTACATGCGGCAGTAAAGGATATAAAGCCCGCCAGAAACAGGCTAAAATAAATGCCAGTAACCAGCAGACCAAAACCACGCTGGAGGGATTTGACCCCAGCATAACGGCCAAGGATTTTTTAAGCATTGACGACGCTTCAAAACTTCTTGGTGTCAGCCGCAGGACCCTGTACCGAATTATCGACCGGGGCGAACTTGGCATCAAAAAGCTTGGGCGCCGCACCATTTTAAAAAGAGCAGATGTAAACAGCTACTTCGAGTTTCCCGACATAATAATTCCTGACAACAGGATACCGGAACTCAGTGACTGTTACAGCATCAATGAAATGCAGGAGAAATTCGGCATTTCAAACGGGGCTTTATATAACCTTATACGAAGGGAGCAGATCGCCCGGTTCTCTAAAGGAAAGTACACCTATGTACTTAAATCAGATATTGAAAAGTTACTAATGAGACAGATTATATGAGAAAGAGTACGAAAATAAAAGTAACACTGCGTAAGAAAGCTATAGCCGGCGGAAAGAAACTATCTTTATATCTTGACTACTACCCTCCTATCTATGACAGTGCTGCCAATGAGTTTTCAAGACGAGAATTTCTGAAGCTGTACCTGATAGCTCGTCCTGCTAATGCATTTGATAAAATGGCGAATGAGGAAAACCTCAACACTGCCAAAATGATACAGATTAGAAGACAGACGGAACTTCTGAAGGATGATATCTATACCGAGTTTGAAAAAGGACTGCTCCGTTTAAAAGAGATCGGCGAGATATCTTTTCTGGATTATTTTCAAACGCAGGGTAAAAAGAGGATTGGTATTAATTATGATATATGGGACTATGCCATAGGATATTTTAAGGATTTTATCCAAACGGACAGTCTCACCTTCTCTGAACTGACACCATCATTGATCGAGGGCTTCCGTGATTATATGCTTCAGGCAAAAAGCAGGCGCAATCCTGATAAAAAGCTTTCTGTAAATTCTGCCCATTCTTACTTTAATAAACTAAAGGCAACTTTAAAACAAGCCTACAAGGAAGGCCTTCTGCAGCAGGATTTGAATGCAGCAGTAGAGTATATAAAAGAAGAAGATGTCCAGAGAAATTTTCTATATCTGGAAGAGGCGCAGCTTTTGTTTGATACCGACTGTCCAAAACCAATCGTTAAGGAGGCCGCGCTGTTTTCTATCCTTACAGGGCTTCGTTATTCAGATATTGAGAAGCTGGAATGGTCAGAAATAGAGTATTCTCAGTATGATGGGCCATTCATTCGGTTTAAGCAGCAAAAGACTGCAGGACAAGAGACGCTGCCTATTTCTGAACATGCCTTTGAAATCCTGGGCGAACGAAAAAAAGCAGGAACTAAAGTGTTTGACGGACTTAAAAAGTGGGATATTGACCGCTTTGTGCCAATTTGGGTTGCCGCAGCCGGAATTACCAAACATATTACATTCCATTGTTTTAGGCATACATATGCAACCCTGCAGTTAAATTCTGGAACGGATATCTTTACGGTCTCCAAACTCCTGGGGCATAAGAACGTCAGGACAACACAGGTGTACGCTAAAGTGATAGACAAAACAAAACGGGAAAGTACCCACCGTATAAAACTTAGGTAAAAATAAAGACTGGATAAGAAAAACCACTAATCGGATTAAACAAAAGAAGCTGCCATTACTTATTGGCAGCTTTCCCTTTTAAGCTTTCTAATTTATTTTCTCTTAAATATTTTTCAGCATTAGCACTATAGTCTGAAATACTTTTTGCTTTGCCCTGCAGAATCCATAATTTCAATTCTTTCCTGCTGAAATATAACCTTTTACCCTTTTTGTTAGCAGGCAGCTCATGTCGTGAGACCTTGCTGTAAATCGTTGCTGGTGAAAGCCGCAGATATTTTGCAGCTTCTTCGATATCCATAAAATCGTCCTTTTCCCGGCTTACTTTAATTGTGGCTTTAAGAAGCTTTTCGATTTTCTTGATTCTTTCAAACAGCTTTGTGACTGCCATTGGCAGCTCCTCAAATGTAAATGGTTCCATACGGCTGTTTTAGGGATCATTAAAGTATATCTTGCTGGGCTGGTTCTTTTTGAATGACGGCACATAGCGCAGGTAACCATATTCAGTCATCTCCTTTAAGCATTTCCTGTATGTTTTGTGTGCCGATATTTTGGCCGTGTTCATTACCTCAGTACTAAAAGCTTCTACAGGATTTGAATAACCCTTATCCTCGCTAAAGTATAGCAGCGCAGCATATATTCCTATATGTGTGCTGCTGATCCTGTAGTCGTTTCTGATCAGCTCAAAAAATTTGGATAAGGGCTTTGTGCACTTCATTTTTACATTGATTGTGCCTTACGGCGATTGCTGCTTTTTTTTTCAGACTGGTTTTCGTTTTCATCGTTTTCATTCTGCCTGGCAGATTTAGACTGGCTGTTTGATGCTTTTTCTGATTCACTCTCTTTCTTGTCCTGTCTTGCATCCAGGCGTTTTAAATTCGAATCATAAACCGTTACAGTTTTAAACTGCGGATTAGCTTCGACGAACTGTTTGGTTTCAGTCCCGTCTTTGATAAAAGTTGCTGACTGGATATTTCCTTTTTTCAGCGAGTTAATAAGGTCTTCTTTATATTTTGGGGTGTTTAGTTCTTTAATAGGATGCTTTGAAAGCGCCGCTTCCAGATCAAAACCATAATTCTCATGGTAGTGGTTCAGCATAAAATTTCCACGGGTATCGGTATTTTTAAAATCAAGCTGAACCCATGCGTTATAGGTTTCTCCTTCCCTGTTGGTGAGATCTTTGTTAACAGATCTTCCTTCCATAAGATTGTACGCCTCTTTCAGGGTAATATTATTCCCTTTGTTAATATAGAAAGTCTGTTCAAGCGATTCCTCGCTTCCTTCTTTCTGCAGGTTTACCTTGTAGGAGTTAAAAAAATAGAGGTCGGACTGCTCCGATTTTCGGAAGTTCAGCTCTGCACCTACTCTGCATTCTCCATAAAATGCATCATGCTGCAGTTTAAATTCTGGTTTTTGCTGCTCCATATTTTGTCTCAGTTCCCCTTCCAGTGCTTCACCGAAGCCGGTATACATAACCTGGTCTTTCAGGTAATCAAAATTTTTCTCGTTCATAATATTTTGTTCTAAGTTAATATCTTGAAATATTGCCCTGTCCCTATAACTTCGGGCAAGCCCGAGCAGATCGAACGCTTCGTTCTCTGTAGTATCAATTCCGGTATGTTCAACTGTCTTTAAATCACTTATAAATGAATTTATAGAAAGACTTTTGTAAAAGTCTGCATCATTTGACATCTCAAAGCAGTGTTCGGCTGCTTCCCATGAAGTTTTAAAAAAGGCAAGAGTATGGGCATCTGATATTTCTTCAATGGGATAAACCACATGCTTATATCCATCACCTTCCATCGATACTGCCAGGTCCAGCAGCAGTTTATAATCGCTGATGTTTATTATCATGATAATATTGTTCTGCGTATGTCTGTTTCCCTCTAGTTGCTGAATGCAGGTATTGGAAATACTTTATCTGTCTTACTGTTTCTCAATAGCAGCTGAAGATGCCTCCCGCCTGACTTTTCAATCATTTCAACTATAAGATTTTTTTGATCGGGAATTGTAAATTTTGGCAGTACATAAACAAACTGCACTTCTGATTTAGCTTCTACTTTTTCCGGGGCTTTATAGGCCAGCACGGGAACAAGTTCCAGCTCCTGCGATGCTGTCCTCTTAACTTTTTTCTGGTCTCGTATAAAAAAACGAAACTGGTCGATATCGTAGCCTATGTCAGTGTCGTTGGTTATTTTTATTCGGTACTGTATCAGGTCGTTATGGATGTAAATTCCGGTCACGGCAAGGGTAATTCCGTTTTGCTTCTCATTATAGTTCACTTTTTTTCTTTCATGATAAGCAAGCTCAGCGCCGTAGAAGATCTTTTTTTTGTTGTCATTCTGGTCCGAGTAGTTTATAAAGTTATCCTGTCTGCTGTCGGAAAAAGTGTGAGTGAGCGTATTTGGATCTTCCAGATAGCAGAGCCTGAAATCATAAAGTTTTCCATCTGAGGTAATAACAGTAAGGTTGGTCTGCTCAAAATTCCGAACCGCTGCCTTGATCTGCAGGATATTGTCAACTCCTTTCGCCTTCTGGACCAGTATGTCCCTGCTCCCCTTGTCTACTGACTGGACATCAAAAGGGAAAACAATACTGGTAGTCTTGGAATAAGCAATATCCATCGGATAAGAAATGATCTCACCTGGGCTTTTTTTCCTTCCCTGTGCAGATGCCGGATGCTGGGCACAAAATGATAATGCTAGCAAGAATGCATAAAATGTTTTCATAATAGTAATATGTTTAGTTGTTGTTTCTTTTTTTGTCCTTTAAAAGAACCTGGTATCCTGACTTGACCATCACCTTTACCAGCTTTACCTTCTTGCTGAGAAGGCTCTTGGCCGCTTCAATACCAGCACCGGCTGCCTGCGATCCCCATGAATCATCAAGCGATGCAATGCCCAGCGGCTGAATGGACCTCTCTGCGGAGGCTTTGGCAGCATCCCTGCTTATAGCTCCCGGAATATATATCCCTTCAAGCCCGTCAATATCATAAAGCAGGAGTTCTACAGGGAAAACTGAGTTTTGAAACCTGATCGAACTTATTTCGACCGTTAATCGTTCGCCTTTTAGTGATGCCGTCCCGTATACGAAAGTATTTTTTGGTATTCGGGTACTGCTTAGTTCAATTTCCTGAGACAGCCTGAGTTTTACCATTGAACCATTGACGCAGATCTGGGATTCGGCTATTGTGGCCGCTATTGCATTTTTTTCATCACTGCCGGTCTTTGTATCCTCCATTGAATAGAATTCATTGGAGCCTGACTGCTGATTTGTCCGCAGCGGATCTTCTGAGAGATCACCGATAATATTATCTTCTACCGGCCTGGAGACTGTAAAAGCTTTCCCCTCTTTAAGGCGCTGGTCTTTCTTCATACGGTCCTGGACGCGCTGGGGATGCTGAATGTCAAGTATATTCTCAAGCATGCCGTTAATCTGCTGCATTTCCGGATCTTCCTGAGGGGCTGAATTCATCGTGGCCGCCATCGCCTCCAGTCTTTTTATTTCACCTGCTGTTTCATAAGAAGGTTCTCTTACATCCTCCCTAAATTTAAACCTGCTGTCCCTGATCTGCCCTGGCTCCGAAACCGTCTGCTGAAGCGTTTTCAGTTTTTCCATTACCTGCTGTTCACGGGGATTTCGGAAAGATGATTTAAAAAGCCGGTCCTCCCCTTTTATCCCTTCTTCATTCATGGCTTCGTCAGCCATAAAAAAGGGGTCTTTACTTTCCAGATTCTGCTGCCTGCTTGAGTCAGCATCTGCCCTGTCGTAATAATTCAGTTTATTAAAGCCGTTCTCCGGCACAGCCGTCTCCGGCAGGGCGCTGTTTAATCCCTTTTCTTGTTCAGGCAGGTCTTTAGCAGAGGATTTCCCTCCGCCCATTGACCAGAAAAGTATCGTCAGAAAGGGCACCGCCAGTATCGGAAGCACCCACAGCATTTTTCGCTGTCTTTGTTTTTTTGTTGTTCCCATTCGCTCTTTCATTTAATTCAGTGTTTAAAGTAATCTTCTGCCTGTCTCAGGCTGTCCAAAAGGCCTGGACGGGCCCTCATAAGGCTGTCGTATTTGTATTTTAAGGCAGGATCTTGGCGAAGGCTGTCCAGATATCTTCTGCCCCTTGAGAGTCTTTTTAAAATATTATCGTCGCTTGGTATTACAAGGTGCTCTTCCTTAGGTTTAGATACTTCTTTTGAGAGTCTATCCAGCATAAGATTTGTCTTTCCTTCGGTATAGAATCCTTGTGCCGCTATCCAGCACAAAAGCGTAATGGTCCCCGTGCAGAATACTGCAAGTATTATCACCGCTTTAGTTTTAGAATATTTAGAGAAAATACACTCCAGCCGCTCTGCAAGCCTGCGGGTGAGGCAATCCAGAAATGCGGGCTGCTGCTGCAGCATTCCTCTGCCATTCTTCGGTTTTTCAGCCCTCTTTTTCATGGTTTTCGCTGTTCTGAGCTTATATCCTGATTATCTAAAGTCTTCCAGCGCTCAATCAAAAAGCCGTGCGGATTGTTATCACTCCTTGATACATTCCTTAATTCTCCCTGTGTCACCAGGAGCCTTTTCACAATGCTTGCCGGCCTGATGATCTTCTGGCGGGCATAGCAGCGAAAGCTGAAAGGATAATTCGATATATCGACCACTACGCTGTCAACCGCTATCTCCTGGCTGATATTACCGGATATAATACCACTGTAATAACCGTTTTCACGAAGGTCATTGTAGATATTCTTCGCGGATCCGTCAGCAAGATAAAGTGCCTTTGAAATGTTTTCTTTGATTACTTTATCGTCTGGATCAAGGGTGAAAAAATACTGATGGAATACCCTAACATGATCTTTAGCCTCTACAGGTATGTTTTCCTTCCGGTCTGAAGCAAATGCTTGTATTGCCTTCCCATTTGCCAGTACATATACCTTATCCTGAAGGCTGCTGACAGTAGTAAAACTTTTCCATGCAATATAAATGCTGGTGAAACTGCTGGTGCATATGACAGCAAGGGTAAAACCACGGACATGCCTGAAAGCAGTATCTATATTTTTTAATTTTGTAAACATCGCTTCTGCTCTTAAGAGTTACCTTTTAATTTATCATTCATGTATCCTGATTTATCATCAAAGTACGGAGACGATTTTTCCTGTCCCGCCATGCTTTGATATAATCTGGAAGCCGCACTTCCCATGACATCTGCTGCCATGCCTGCACCAGCCGCTGAACTGTTTACTGCCATTGTCGTTCCGCCTGAAAAAATGCTGTTGACTTTCTGGCTCAGGGCACTCCCGCCGGCATGTACAATATAATTTGCCACAGAAGGAACAGTAAAATACCCTACTATACCGATAATCATAAATACAAGATAGGCGGGCCTTATAGGACATTCCTTCGGAGGTTATGAAACCAACTTTATTGTAACGCACAGCAGCCTTTTTGCAGCAGCTGTATCCGGGGCCGGGGTCGCTGACCCTGTGGAGTATAGTTTTACTATCGGCGGCGATACGGATGCTGCACAAATATGGCGCTTTGAAAGCCAGCAGTTCCGTATGAGAACTTCTTTTTTTACAGATAAGCAGGCCTATCTTAGGAACTCACCGCTCTATAACGCAGATAAGATAAAGGCTCCCTTATTGATTTGGTGCGGTGCAGATGATCCCACTATTCCAAAGAACGAAAGCATCATACTTTATAATGCCCTGAGGAGGCTTGGCAAAAAACACCGAATGCTGATTTATCCCGGCGAATTCCATTTTCTGCAGGAGCCTGAAAATAAAGCTGACCTTACTATGCGGATAAAGCAGTGGTTCGACCATTACCTCAAAGGAAACAAGCCTGAGAATTGGATCACCTATAATTAAAAAAACAGAAAATGCAGTTCTTTTGAACTGCATTTTCATTTACAAGGTTAATTTTTGTAAAGCGGCAATGCACAGGGCTGTGCCGCACTTGGATTGGCTTTACGCCATACATTGTTGGTACCAAACATACAAGGCGCTGAGCCAGACACATCGCAATCCACCTGAACAGCGTCACAGCTGCTGGATGTTGTCTGGTGAATATAACCTGTGATCAATACATCATCTGCTTTACTTACAGACGATCTGTCTGTAGTTAGAGCTCCTGCGCTTGCAAGTGCAAAAGCAGTAATCGGAAGCACTAAGGCTTTAAAAAAAGTTGTTTTCATGATAATAAAATTTAAGTTGTTTGTGATCTACTCTTTTCAACAGGTTTTCGATCTTTCCCCCTGCTACAGGCCTGTAGATTGATTAATCATTTTTCTTTGATTTTATAAAATAATCCCTGATTGGTTTTCCAAAAGAATATTTGTGAAGATGCTTTCCAATGATAGCATAGACAGCAGTCCTGTCAGCAAAGAAATTCCGCATTTTTCCCGAATCCGGAATGTCGTAGATATAAAAGCTCAACAGATATACCTGTTCGTTCAGGTCATAGACATCAACTATCGATGCAACCCTCCAGACCTCAGGAATTTCATACCTGCCCACCAGACCGGAATTGACAAAAAGCAGGTTGGAGCTTACCGTACTGTTAAGGTTGACTGTGAGAGGCGGAGCTGCAAGTTTTCTGTCCCCTGAACTTTCAATTTTGACTATTTTGAGCTTTGCTCTTGATGTAGTATCGATGGTCCTGCCCCTGGCTTTCAGGTTAAGCTTGTCGTCAGCGACGATATATTGGTTACGGTAAAAGTAAACATACACGAATCTCTTCAGTTCTTCACTGTAATTCATGGTCCCGCTGGTATCAAAAAGACCGTCGATCTGCTTTTGCAAAAGCTCCGGATGGTATTCCGCAATGCTGCCTTTTGCTATGTTAAGAATTCCCAAGAGGTTTTCTCCAGAGCCCTCCTCCTGCCCCCTGACTGCCATATGGGTTGAGTCCATCACCACTGCTCCTGTAAAAAATTCTTTGCCAGTTACAACAACATTGGCTTTATAATCAGAGAGCATCCCCCTGTAGAGTACCGGAACAAGTCCGTCGTACATGTAAAAGTATGGGGCAGCAATACGGATCTCGACAGAACGGAAAGCGAAATCATATCGGTCCAGCTCTATCTTATGCTCGATGCGCGTCCTTAGCATCGTATCAACTTCTGTAATATAAAGCGGGGCTTTGTGGTTGGCAAGAAAGATACTTGACCCCGACTGGCCCGCTATATAATAATGGGGGTTGTCCAGGGCGATTTCTGCTGTTTTTTCTGCTGAAAGCGGAGTGTATCTCCTGATGAACGGATTCTCTTTCTGCATTCTGTTTTCCGACCAGTGGTAGAGCATAGTCGTAATACTAATGGCACTCATTGTAAGCAGAACCAGAACAACAGTCTTTTTTACAGATGATTTCATGATAAGCCAACTTTAGAAGTTTGACAATTAACCTTTGCCGAGTCTCTCGCTTCAGCATGAAAAAAGATCGCAACTGCACCAAGCACAGCGAATGCAGCATTAAAAATCAGATGCTCCCTCCACCCCATTTTTTCGAGTATTCCACCGCACGAACAAGGAATAAAAGAGCTGTAGTTAAGGATGAGATAAACATAGGCCGTGAAGATTACCATAAGGGTAAAAGCCATATAAAGTCCTGTAAGCCTAAAAAGTGGTACCGCCAGCATAACTGATATCAAAAATTCAAGAATCAAGACACCAACAGAAGCATATTGGGCAAAAATACTCAGCAGAGGCGACTGCCCTATCTGGGCCTGAAAGTTTTCAAAATCAAGCAGCTTACTGACAGCTGCGTATACAAAAAGAAGGATATAGAGGTAGCTGACTATAAAAGAGGTTTTGGTTCTGGCTGTGGTTAAGGTTTTCATGGATACTTAAAATAATTTGGATGAATAACGTATTGCTAAATTACTTCCAAGGCATACAAAACCACTTTGGTATTAGGTGCGGAAACTTATAAAAAAGGTGTAAAAAAAGGGATGCACTTATGCATCCCCTACCCATTTACTTTTTCCCCAAATTACTTAAACGGAGTAGCTTTTCGTTGATCTCCTCAAGCCCTCCTTTCTTTAGACATTCAGCCGCCAGAACTTTTAATTCTTCCTGCGTTGCCGAGGAGACAAGTCCTGATAAAGGCATGCCGTCCTGAACCTCCTTAACTGAGAATCCGCCATCGATAATCTGGTGCAGCAGTAGAATAGCTTTTCTTGAAATCCTGGTATCGATCCTTACCTGCTCATTCATGCCCGGACTGCTGAGAACCGTATCAAACACCTGGGCCACTTCATTGTTTGTCATCATACATCTAGTGTTTTAAATTATACATTTCTTATATCCAAAAATACTTCTTAAATCCCAGACTATCCCTGTCAAAAAATACCCAGGATTGGAAGTGTAGCTGCTCTGTGACTAATTTAGCAGTGCATAAAAGATATAGTCTCCAAGACCTTCCGGAATTCGTCAGGACTTGGAGCCCGTAGTGTCTGAAAAAGCACTGCCTGCTGCAGTGCACTTTCATTAAGTCCGGGACAACTAACAGATGGGTTAGGCATTACGGATTCTGCAAGTTTTTAAGACGATGGCAGGGATTGCCGTTTTCCGGCGCAATCGGCAAGATGTCCGGTTGTATCACAACCGCAATCTTGCTGCCCTTTACTCGGAACTCGTTGGCAGATAAGCTGAAAGATAAATGAATGCCGTAAAGAAATGAAAAGGATAGAATGATGGAAGAAAAAAAGACGAACCGCACCCGATGGCTGCACCTGCGCCTTACCCCTGAAGAATACAAAATAATCATGGTTTTTTATCTCCGGTCCACCTGCAGGAAACTGAGTGAATATGCCAGGCTACAGCTGTTGAAAAAACCTGTTATCGGAAAGTACCGCAACCAGTCGCAGGATGAGCTGATGAGCGAAATTATTGCATTGCGCAATGAGCTCAATGCCATTGGAAATAATTTTAACCAGTCCGTTAAAAGGCTGCACACGCTTAATGATTATGCCGAATTCAGGCAGTGGATCATACGATATGAACTGGATAAGAATACGATATCCTCCAAGCTGGAAAGCATTAAAAAAAGTATCCAGAAAATCGGTGAGTTGTGGTTGCGGTAATCAGGACCGGCCATTCCCTGAGGCACATTCTTAACTATAATGAGAACAAGGTCAAAGAAGGAAAAGCGCAGTGTATCGGGCAGGGAAATTACCCTATGGAAACCGATCAGATGAATTTCACAATGAAATATAACCGTCTGGTGCGCCAGGCTGAACTCAACCCTAATGTAACACGAAACAGCGTGCACATCTCACTCAATTTTGATATCAGTGAGAAGGATATCGGGAAGGAAAAATTAATGGGTATTGCAGCCGAATATATGGAAAGGATCGGCTTTGGAAAACAGCCCTATCTGGTATACCGGCATCATGATGCAGGGCATCCGCACATCCATATCGTCTCCATAAAAATAGAGGCGGACGGCAGACGGATCGATATGCAGAATATAGGAAAGAACCAATCGGAAACAGCAAGGAAACTTATCGAAAAAAAATATGGCTTAGTACAGGCAGGCAGGGACAATACCACTGTGCAGAAAACTGCCGGTGATGCCCTTTCGAAAGTAATTTACGGAAAAAATGATACCCGAAGGGCCATTGCAAATATTGTGGATGCCGTCGTACCAAGTTACAGGTTCACAAGCCTTCATGAACTCAACGCGGTGCTCAGCCAGTACAATATAATGGCCGACAGGGGAAGCGAAAAATCAAGAGTATATAAAAACAGGGGGCTGATGTACCGCATACTGGATGATAAGGGAAATAAAACAGGCATCCCTGTTAAGGCCAGCGCCCTTTATAGTAAGCCGACACTGGCTTTTCTGGAAAAGCAGTTCCCTTTAAATGAGGCAGCCCGGTTAAAGTTTAAAGGGCATGTAAAGAACGCCATTGACAGCAAAATATCAGCCGGTAAACCAATTAATCTGACAGCGCTCTGTAAAGCGCTCGAAAGGGAAGGCATCCAGGCAGTGCTTCGTCAGAATGATGCCGGTACACTGTATGGAATTACCTATGTCGATCATACAACTAAATGTGTTTTCAATGGAAGCGCACTTGGAAAAAGTTACAGCGCCAAGGGAATTCAACAGCGGTGCACTTCCACCGAAATAAAAGAAAATCAGAACAGGACCGAAACAAAAATTTCAAACATTCAGGGTGATAATCTGGAGTACGGCATTGAAAGCGGCAGAACAGGTTCAGGTATTTTGGAACAGTCGGCACAGCTGCTTTCTAAAACCGAAAATACAAGCGGTAATATACCGAATCAGTTTAAAAAGAAAAAGAAGAAAAGAGGGCATCCCGGTAATAAATAATCTTAAAAAATCATGGCATTACAGACTGGTGAAAACGAACAGGCATTACGAAAGATACTGGACATGACAAGACTTATGAGCCTTACTATGCTCTTCTTTCATTTTTATTTTTACTGCTACTCCGGTTTTTATAATTGGGGGCTGCACAGCAGTTTCACAGACCGGATACTGGAGAACATAACCGCTACGGGGCTGTTCAATTCTTTCCATACCTCCAAACTTTTTTCACTGGGTCTTCTTCTCATATCGCTTCTGGGTGCAAAAGGCAGAAAGGATGAGAAATTAAGCTGTAAATCGGCAGTGGTGCTGATAAGCACAGGCCTGCTGTTTTATTTTATAAGCGGCTTGGTTCTACTGCCCCCGCATGACCTTCGCGTAACAGTGATTCTATATATGGCATTAGCAGTTGCAGGTTACCTGATGATACTCAACGGCGGCACGCGGTTATCGAGACTGGTAAGGAGGAAACTCAATGACAGGGATATATTCAACAAGCTCAATGAGACCTTCCCTCAGGAAGAACGTCTGCTGGAGAACAAATTTTCTATTAACCTGCCCGCTAAGTATTATCTGAAGGATAAACTGCATAAAAGCTGGATCAATATCATCAATCCGTTCAGAGGCATCATGGTCACCGGCACACCGGGTTCGGGGAAGTCTTACTTTGTGATCCGCCATATCATCACCCAGCATATCCGCAAAGGGTTCACGATGTTTATTTATGATTTTAAATTTGATGACCTCTCACGTATAGCATATAATACCTGGCTGAAAAACAGGCACTGCTATCGGGTGCCTCCAAAGTTTTATGTCATTAATTTTGATGACCTGTCCATAACCCACAGATGCAATCCTTTAGATCCTTCCGCCATGACAGATATTACCGATGCCGCGGAATCAGCAAGGACAATTCTGATGGGGCTCAACAGGGAATGGATCAAAAAGCAGGGCGACTTTTTTGTGGAATCTCCCATCAACTTCCTTACCGCGATTATATGGTATCTTAAGAAGTATCAGGATGGTGTATTCTGCACCCTGCCCCATGTCATTGAACTGATGCAGGCCGACTATGATAACCTCTTTACACTGCTGCGTACCGAGAAAGAAATTGAGGTGCTTATAAACCCGTTTGTTAACGCCTACCTAAATGACGTAATGGAGCAGCTCGAGGGCCAGATTGCCTCTGCGAAGGTAGCAATGGCAAGGCTTTCTTCCCCGCAGCTTTACTATGTGCTTTCGGGAAATGACTTCAGCCTGGACATCAATAATCCTCTGGAACCAAAAATCGTATGCATGGGAAACAACCCCCAGAAAATACAGATTTATGGTGCCGTGCTTTCCCTTTATGTGACACGCCTTGTAAAACAGGTCAACAAAAAAGGAAAGCTGAAAAGCAGCCTGATCTTTGACGAATTTCCGACCATCTATCTCAACAACATGGACAGCCTGATTGCAACGGCCAGAAGCAATAAAGTTTCTACCTGTCTTGGGATACAGGATTTCAGTCAGTTAAGAAAAGATTACGGACGCGAGCAGGCGGATGTACTGATCAACATTGTCGGCAACATCGTAAGCGGACAGGTAACCGGCGATACAGCCAAGCAGCTCTCGGAGCGTTTTGGAAAAATAATGCAGGATCGCGAAAGCCTTTCCATTAACAGTGGCGATACTTCTATAAGCCGCTCCAAACAGCTGGAAGCCGCCATTCCCCCATCCAAAATCAGCTCCCTTTCATCAGGGGATTTTGTAGGTATGGTTGCCGATGATCCGGACTGCAGGATTGATTTAAAGGCATTCCACTGTTCTATTGTCAATGACCATAATGCGATCAGAGAGGAAGAAGAAAGTTACAAGGAAATTGAAAAGGTACGTGTTATAGATAACCATATTGTCCAACGCAATTATGATCAGATCAGACAGGATATACAGCAGGTTATCGATACCGAAATGGAAAAGCTTATTGCAGACCCGGCTAAGTCTTATTTGGTTATCCGGAAAAAATAACTGTACCAAAAAAAACATTTTGTAAATCTTTAAAGAAAGAAATATGAAAAATAAAATATTTCATAATACCTCTCTGTTGAATGAGCTTTCGCTGCTGATAGAACAGGCACAGCACCAAATTACGCAACAGGCCAACAGTGCCTTGACGATGCTTTTCTGGCATGTAGGTTTTAGGATAAACCAAGACATCCTTGAAAATAAAAGGGCAGACTATGGCAAACAGATTGTCGTGACACTGTCACGACAATTGGTAGAAAAATATGGTAGGAATTTTGAAGAAAAAAATTTAAGAAGAATGCTGCAATTCAGTGAAATGTTCAGTGAAAAGGAAATTGTCGTAACACTGTCACGACAATTGAGCTGGTCTCATTTTTTAGTACTGTTGCCTTTGAAGAGTGAGGAAGCGAGATTATTCTATGCTCACTCGGCTTCTGGAATTGGAGTTCGTGAACTAAGAAAAAAAATACATAATAAAGAATATGAGCGTACTTCAATAGCTAATATTCGTAATGCAGTCACGCCCGATATACGCAATAGCTTTAAAGATCCTTATTTCCTAGACTTTTTAGGACTCAGTGATACATATTTGGAAAAAGATCTCGAAGATGCAGTATTACGAGAAATTGAAAAATTTATACTTGAATTAAGTAAAGGGCTTTCTTTTATAGAGCGGCAGAAAAGAATGATTATCGATGGTGAAGACTTCTATCTTGATTTACTCTTCTATCATAGAAAATTGCGAAGATTGGTTGCCGTTGAGCTCAAGCTTGGAAAATTTCACGCTAAATATAAAGGACAGATGGAGTTATATCTTAAATGGCTTGATCGCTACGAAAAAAATGAAGAAGAATTACCTCCGGTTGGTATTATACTCTGTTCGGAAAGTAATCCCGAACAGGTACAACTCCTTGAAATGCATAAAGATGGAATCATGGTTGCTGAGTATTGGACCGAGCTCCCTTCAAAAAGGGAACTCGAAAAGAAAATACACTCCATACTTTTGGATGCCGGGGAACGAATAGAAGCTAAAAAACTCCTTAAATGAACCATTTTAGATAGTTAGTCAGCCATTTCGTCTGATTGTGAATAACCCTTATTTACCATGTCGCTGACTAATCTGCCATAATCATTTACAGCAATTGTATGTTCACTAATGGCTATTTGATGATCTGCAGAAACATATTTTTTGGGTATGTGGGCACTTATAAGATCTGTATGAATTTCTTCTAATGTTTTAAATTTGTCAACTGCAATTTTTCTTAATTCCTCTAATTTATCTTTGTAAGTCATGTTAGTTTGATTTTAATTTATACTAATGTAATAAAAATCCACTTTTGAGGATTTCTTTTTTCCAAAAGCGTTGTGTTTTTTAGTACTGTTCCTCAGGACGCATTATCATTTGTAAGCCTGGCAGGATACAAACGGGTGAAAGGCACATTTTATTTATATATTAAAAAAGAACAACAACCCCTTTAAGGTCATTCTCCTCAGAAAAAGTTCTTATAAAATCAGTAGCCAGTTCGCTCTTAGATTTCTCTAGCTGAAAATAATGGACGTAAAAATCTTCCCCTTCATCATCGAAGTGTATGATATCAGTAAAAGACTCTGCAATAAGCCCGCCTTTGAGTTTAAGAATTTTTCTCGCCGTTGGCGTATCTACCTCTTTTCTGATCTTAAAACGTATAGTTGTATGCATTTGCCTGTATTCTTATTGTTTAATACCCTTTAGTGCTTTAACTTCATCTCTTATCCCGTAAAGTAGTTCTCTGATGCTCTGTGGCTCAAGGTTGTCGGGCTCAAATTCCTTAGTGGCTATGCTGCCTGCATATTCCCATATTTCCAATATGTCTGAAAGCTTCACCTCGTAAGGCTCATAAAAGGTGTTGTCCGATATGAACAGGAAATTTTTCCCTCCGCTTCTTTTCAGCCTTTTGTATACAATGCCCTCATTTTTTGTAAGCAGCACATAAGTCTTGCCGTCTTTAATATTCCGCTCATTTTCTACATATCTGCCGACTATAAAAGAACCATCCATGTGCGGGGGCATCGAATCTCCTTCCACCGGAAATGTCCTGAACTTTCCGCTGCCAAGAAAAGGCAGTGATATATGCTGCAGACTTTCCACAAATTCAGGATCGCTGTAGCTGCTCAGGTAGCCTGCTCTTGCCTTATGCGGAATAATTTCAATAATGTTCGCACCTTTAGAATCCACCACAATAGGCAACAGGATTCGGTTGTCATCAAGTTTCATAAGCCCGTCGATATCTATTTTTCGAATATCGGCAGTCAGCAGCAGGTCAATGCTCACATGATAGTAATGAGACAGTTTAATCAAAATTTCGAAAGGGGGCTGAGACTTTCCTTCTTCATATTTTGCAAGCCTGTCGCGACTTATAGAGAGTTTCTCAGCCACGAATTGCTGCGAAACTTCTTTTTTCACCCTAAGGTGCCTGATATTGTCAGAGAATAAAGACATATGCTTTTTGGGATTATTTATCCCAACAAATATAATATTTTTTGGGAATATCTATCCTAATTTTGCATAGTACAAAAATGAATATTTTATGGAAAGGGCAATTGTACATATGGACCTTGATACTTTTTTTGTTTCCTGTGTCAGGCTGATGGATTCCAGGCTCGATGGAATCCCTTTGATTGTGGGCGGAGGTGACCGCGGCGTAGTAGCCTCCTGCTCATACGAGGCACGCAGGTTCGGCGTGCATTCGGCTATGCCGATAAAAATGGCACTGCGCCTCTGTCCTGATGCTAAAATCGTGAAAGGCGATATGGAATTGTTCTCTAAAATGTCACATAACGTTACCGAAATTATTGAGTCCAGAGCACCGGTTGTCGAAAAAGCCAGTATAGATGAATTTTACCTGGACATAACCGGGATGGACAGGTTCCATGGCTCTTACAAATGGACCAGTGAGCTTTCATCGCTTGTTACCCTTGAGACCGGACTGCCCATCAGTTTTGCCCTTTCGGTAAATAAAACCGTTTCAAAAATTGCCACTGGCGAAGGAAAACCCAGAGGAAATCTGGAAATCCCCCAACCTATGGTACAGCAGTTCCTTAACCCGCTTTCCATACGTAAAATTCCAATGGTCGGGGATGCCACCTTCAAGCTGCTTTCACGTATGGCTATCCGTAACATACAGACCCTTGCTGAAATGCCTGTCAATGTGCTTCAGGAAATGATCGGAAAAAACGGTCTTGAACTCTGGAAAAAAGCTAACGGTATAGACAATAATCCCGTAGAACCTTACAGGGAACGCAAATCCCTGTCAACTGAAGATACCTTTCATCAGGACACTACTGACCTGAGATACCTTCGTTCTGTCCTTTCTGCAATGGTAGAGAAATTAGCCTATCAGCTGCGAAGCGAGCAGTGGCTGACTTCGAGTGTGACGGTTAAAATACGCTACTCTAACTTTGATACCGAAACCAGACAGGTAGCTATCTCTTATACCTCTTCAGATCACATACTTACCAAGGCAGTTATGGAAGCTTTCGAAAAACTCTACCAGCGCCGTATGAGCCTGAGGCTTGTCGGGGTAAGATTTGGAAGGCTCGTACGAGGTTCCTATCAGATCAACCTATTTGAGGACACTCAGGAAATGATGTCGTTATATCAGGCTATGGACAGGATCAAGAATCGTTTTGGTGCCAATGCCGTGATGCGCTGCAGCGGTATTTACCAATCAAAAAAAATACAGTAGCTATGTACCTGAACTGCCATTCCTTTCACAGCCTGCGCTACGGCACCATCTCTGTTGCCGATCTGGTTCTTCAGGGAAAAAACCTGGGAGCCACTGCTATGGCACTGACCGATATCAATACCGTTACCGGTATCTATGAATTTTATAAAGCATGTACCGAAGCCGGCATCAAACCCATTGTCGGGATGGAATTTCGTGAAGACCACAAGCTGCTATACATTGCCATTGCCAAAAACCGTAAAGGTATCGGAGAGATAAACCGCCACAGGACCAAATATAATCTGGAAGGACTGCCTGTACCCGATACAGCGCCGGAATTCATGGACGCCATTGTGATCTATCCAATAGAAAATATTCCTGATACGCTCAGGGGTTTTGAATATATAGGCATCCGCACTAAAAACCTTTCCTTTTTGATACGTCCCGAATGGAAAAACAAAATAAACAGGATGGCTGTACTGAATCCTGTTACTTTCAGCAGTAAAACGGAATACAGCCTGCACCGCGTACTTAGAGCAGTTGATCTCAATACACTCGGCACTAAACTTACCCCTGATGATTACTGCGGGGCAGACGAAATGATGGCCGCTCCCAGGCAGATCGCAGCGCGGTACTCACAATACCCTGAAATACTGGAGAATACTTTTTCAATCATAAATCAATGTACATTTGAATATGAGTTTGGGGTGCCCCGCAATAAAAAAAATTATACAGCAGACACACATACGGATTTGCAGCTTTTGACCAGTCTGGCACAGCAGGGCCTGATAAGACGTTATGGGACGGATAATACCGAAGCCTGCGAACGTGTGAAAAAAGAATTGAAAGTTATTGACGAGCTGGGCTTCAGCGGGTATTTCCTTATAACATGGGATATTATACGCTACAGCAATTCCATGGGGTTCCTGCATATCGGGCGTGGCAGCGGTGCCAACAGTATTATTGCCTACTGCCTTGGCATTACCGATATCTGTCCTTTGGAACTGGATTTATATTTTGAACGCTTCCTTAACTTGAACCGAAAAACACCTCCTGATTTTGATATTGACTGGTCCTGGAAAGAGCGTGATGTGATACTGGATTATATCTTTAGGCGCTATGGTGCGGACCATGTGGCTTTCTGCGGCACCAATGTTGAATTTAAATACAAATCCATCTTCAGGGAAGTTGGAAAGGTATTCGGGCTGCCGAAAGAAGAACTGGATGCCCTGTCCGGGACGTCCATAGACCAGCATGATAAAAATAAGGTAATACAGCTCGTGCATAAATACGGCATGATGATGGAAAAATATCCCAACCAGCGCTCGATGCATTCCTGCGGTATACTAATATCCGAAGATCCTATCACCGATTTCACGGCCCTTGAAATGCCGCCTAAAGGATTTCCGATTGTACAGTTCGATATGCACGTGGCAGAGGAAATCGGTTTTGATAAGTTTGATATCCTGTCACAGAGGGGAATCGGACATATTGACGAGTCCGTAAAAATTATCAAAAAAAATCGCGGTATTACTGTCGATATCAGGGATACTTCACTGTCAAAAGACGAAGCCGTATGCAATGAATTTCTGGCAAGAGGTAAAACTATAGGCTGTTTTTATATTGAAAGCCCCGCCATGCGGGGGCTGCTGCGCCGTCTGAAGTGCGATAACTACAAGGTACTGGTCGCTGCCTCATCCATTATTCGCCCTGGTGTGGCTCAGAGCGGTATGATGAAGGAGTATATCTTCAGGCACAACCATCCCGATAAGTTCGAGTATTTCCATCCCGTATTTGAAGAGCAGCTGGGTGAAACCTACGGCATTATGGTTTACCAGGAAGATGTGATCAAAATTGCCCTGCATTACGGCGGCGTGGAAGCAGCTGACGGTGATATACTCAGAAGGGCAATGAGCGGCAAGGGACGCTCGCTTGCCGCCCTGCAGAAAGTAAAAGATAACTTTTTTGCCTCCTGCGCAGCCAAAGGCCATCCTGAAAAGCTGAGCTCTGAAATTTACCGTCAGATAGAATCCTTTGCAGGTTATTCCTTCTGTAAGGCCCATTCCGCTTCCTACGCTGTGGAAAGTTATCAGAGCCTCTACCTTAAAGTTCATTATCCTGTTGAATTTATGGTTGCGGTCATCAACAACCAGGGAGGATTTTACAGGACAGAAGTTTATGTGCATGAAGCCCGGATGTCCGGTGCTGCCATACATAATCCATGCATCAATAAAAGCAGAATAGAAACCGTACTTTACGTAAAGGATATATATCTAGGCTTTATGCTGCTGCAGGGGCTGCAGGGAGAAACAGCACTCCGAATCATAGAGGAGCGTGAAACCCATGGAGAGTATATATCACTGGAGGATTTTATAAGGCGAATTCCAATAGGTATTGAAGGACTCCAGCTGCTGATCTATATCGGGGCATTCCGCTCTACAGGTAAAAACAAAAACGAACTGCTGATAACAGCAAGGCGCATTATGATGAACTTTAAGCCGGAAAACCGCCAGCCAATGCTCCTGCCTGAACCGGTAAGGGAATACAAACTCCCGGAACTTAAGCGCTCGCCTTTTGAAGATGCCTTTGATGAGATTGAGCTTTTAGGGTTTCCTGTATCCGTAACCCCATTTAATCTTTTGAAAACCTCATACCGTGGGGCAGTTATGGCATGCGACCTTGTAAAACATCATAAAAAGCAGGTCAAAATGCTGGCTTATCTGGTTTCCAGAAAACATGTACCAACCAAAATGGGTGCTATGTATTTCGGGACCTGGATTGATGCCAATGGGGAATTTTTCGATACGGCACATTTTACGGGAAGTCTTAAACAGTACCCCTTTAAGGGTGGAGGATGCTATCTGCTGCTGGGCACAGTAGAAGTGGACTACCACTTCCCTACCATTACCATATCCAAAATGGAAAAGATGCCTTTCATCCCCGATCCCCGATATAGGGAAACTGACGAGGAAAGCGGAAAGACCCAGCAGAAACTTAAAGAAGATGTTTCCATGACCCACCGTGCACCCTATCCTCAGGAGCAGGAAATCGGCCTTCCCCGCCAAAAGATGAAGACATAAAAAAATATTAAAATATATAAGCAGTACTATAAGATTTTAGAAACAGAAACAAATAGAGATATGTTACTTTTCAATGACACCGATATGTTTACCTGCGGGACAGCCCCTAAAAAGTTTTACGACCTTCCCGGCCTTGAGCTGATACAGTACGATGGCTTTGTAAGCAAAAATGAGGCAGATATTTATTATACCTCTCTGCTTCATCAGACACCCTGGAGAGAATATGAAATGCCCATGTATGATAAGATTGTGACTGCTCCCCGCATGATTGCCTGGTATGGGCCGGCCGGTTCAATAGAAAATAGCCTTGCATGGACACCTGAACTGTTATTGCTGAAGCAAAAGGTTGAAAAGGAAACAGGATTATCCTTCAATGCAGTGCTGCTGAACCTTTATCGTAATGGCGGGGACAGCGTAGCCTGGCATTCCGACAAGGAACACCGTATTGGAAAAAATCCCAATATAGCTTCCCTTACCTTCGGGCAGACCCGCCCGTTCCGGTTCAGGCACAAAACAGATAAAAGCCTGCCGCAGATTGAAATTCCACTGCATCACGGTACATTGTTACTGATATCTGGGACAACTAATACCTTTTGGGAGCACCATATACCAAAATCAGCCAAAGATATGCTTCCAAGAATCAACCTTACCTTTCGGAAGATATTGCATACTGGCTGAAAAGCAGTTATTGGGAAAGCTTTTTTCTTACAGGATTATAAAAACTTAACTCTAAACTTGTATCTTGCATTAATTAAGAACACTGCTCTTTTCTGCCTGGTAAAAGAACAGAAAAGAGACTTCAACCAACTACTGAATTATGCTGGATTTTATAAATGCTTCTATATTTGAAACAGACTGTGATATTATTGTTGTTCCCATTTCAACAGAAGGAACCATTTCCCGCTCGTTTGATGACGGACTTGAAAATTTAGACATTTTTATAGAATTCGGGTTAAAAAAATACCGCCTTGGTGAAGTATATTTTCAGGAAGTAAGATCCCAAAACCGAGTGAAATTTATAGCTCTCGCATGCGTAGTCGAGAATTATGAAAGCGCATATTTTGCAATAAAACTGGCTGCCAGACGTCTTGCCAGATTTGCAAATGAAAATTTGGACATTTCAGAAATTGCCACCCCGATATTAGGTATAGGAGCAGGTAAACTAAGTCATTTCACAAGCAGGAATATTATGCTTAATGCATTTTATGAAACTGCGCGTAATTCGGTTCGTTTGACTTTTTATACTCCCGATAAGAAAATTTATAAGTCATTTGAAAGTCTTCACCTCGATACAGATACACCAAGCTCACAACTTGTAATAGAAGCCGAACTCTCAAAGATAAATAAAGAAAAACATATTCAGCAGCTACTGTACGATTCTGAATTTTACTTTGAATTAGCACAGTTAAAATTTCAGGAATTTTTGAACTATTTACCTTTAGAAAATGATTTTTATAACAGGATTGAACTGGACTTCAGAAATTCAAAGTTAGCTTTCAAAGATTTTTTTGAAGAATTCAGCAGCAACGGAATTTATTATTCTTTCCTTACATTGTGCGGTGAACTGATAGCTTATCTCGATTACAATGCTTACCGTAAAAACTTTTGGAATCGATACCCAGACAAACGTGTACTGGCAAGAGCAGGTGTAAGACAGAATGATTGGTTTTTGAACCTTCTGAAATTTAAAAAAAATAACGACCTTATCACACTAAGCCCCAGTGTCAGAAATGCTTTAAACTATTTATTAAGGCCCTCTGATAATCTCACAATGCTTTCAAAAGTACATCGCCAGCAGGTTTTAAAAGAGCTGCTGATGGATAATAATCTTACCGAATTAGATGAAGATTATATAATCAGTTTTTTCAGGGGGTTAAGATTTAAAACATTAAATGATGAAAATTTTGGGGCACTTTGTTCCCGAATATTGTATCTGCCTTATATCAAACCGCTCTGGCATGATGGTATTTCAAAAGAAAAAGATCTACTTTACAATGAATCAAACATCTATTTTGCCAGTCAGCTGATCGAACAAAATTTATTGACCAAATCCACAAAACTTGATTTAGGGATGTGCGGATTAAGGGATCTCTGCCTGGTCCCTGAATTATTTGAATGCACACACCTGGAAGAACTCATACTAAGCAATGAATGGGGCGAATTTGAAAACGGCGTATGGAAACCCAGATACAGCAGTAATGATTGGAAAAGAAATACAATTGAATACATTCCTTCGGATATTGAAAAACTGAAAAATTTAAAAGTGCTGATCTGCGGAGGAGACTGGAATAAGAAAGATCAATTATGGAACAGATGGCCCATTGACAGCCTGCATGCACTTACATCCTTAAAGCAGTTAAAATACCTTAATCTAAGCAACTGCTGTCTCAAATCCCTTAGGGAACTCAGCCAGCTGCCTGAGCTGGAAGTTGCTTTCTTTAATAATAATAAAATCAAAAATGTAGAAAACATCAAAGAAGGGGTAAAAATTCGTGAAATCTATCTTAGTAATAATCTCATTGAATCCGTCTCCTTCTTAAAAGATGCACAAAGCATTGAAACAGTCGATCTCCACCATAACAAAATTAAGGATTTAAGGCCTATTGAAAGCCTTATAAACACTCTTGGAATCGAAAATGATAAATGGAAAGTAGGAACTATTAATATCGCAAAAAATCCTTTGGCCCAGCCTCCGATGGAAATTGTAAATATTGGAAAGGAAGCAGTGCTCAGGGTACTTAATGATATAAGACAGCGCGGAAAATATATCAATAAAGACATCAAGATTATTCTTGTGGGTAATAGTGAAGTCGGTAAGTCTACTATGGTAAAATATCTTGATAATGAAAAAGATATTGAAAAGGAGCATCTACCAACCCTATGGATGCAGGAAAAAATCGTAAAAAGCAAATACAAGATTTCTTCTCTGGGGGAAGAGTGCATCCTTCATGTTTTTGATTTTGGAGGGCATGATTACTACCATGATACGCATCACCTTTTCTACGGCTCAAATGCTGTTTATATGCTATTATGGACTCCGGAAACAAATAATCTTAATCTGCGTTCCTGCATTCAGCTAAATCATAAGAAAGAGCAGGTCAAGGTTGAGACCCAGGATTATCCGATTAAATACTGGCTCGAATCTGTCAAACATTACATCAAAGATGTAGAGGCTGATAATATTGATTTTGATGATAAAAAAAATCAATCGTATAATAGTTCGCTTCTCCTTCTCCAAAATAAGGTTGCAAGTGTTTCCGATATTAAATTCTTAAACAATACCAGCTTAAAAAAAGATTATCCTTTTATATTCGACATTACGGCAATATCCATAAAATCTCCCAAAAGAAATATGGAACAGTTTGATATGCTGCTCACCGAAATGCTGCACAATATGGATATCATAGGAGCCACACTCCCAAAATTTTACGAACCAGTCAAAAACAGCATCAGTACCTATCAGGGGAAACCAGTTGTAAATAAGGCTGATTTCATGCAGTACTGTAATAATCTCATAAATTCACCTATCGATGAACAGCAGGCTTATATACTGATACGTTATCTGGAGCAGATAGGACTTATTCTGTATTCTAACCAGTCCGCTCAAGGAAATATTTATATGGATAAAAGATGGCTCATTGATAATATTCACAATGTTTTGGTCGACCTGAAGGAGAAAGGCGGTGAATTTGATGTATCCTATCTCATCAATGAAAAGCAGATTGCTGAGAATGACGTTACCAGCATATTGGACATGATGATTGATTTCAAGATTATTTTTAAACACCCTTTTTCCAGCAAATATATTGCACCGCTTTATCTGCCTAAGATGCCCGAAACGAAAATTAATCTATTTCTTCAGCAGGGAACAATCCCATGTCGAAGATTCGAATACACGGGCTTTATTCAAAAAAGTATTATCCTCAGTATTTTCCAGCATTACAGCAGCCTGCTTCTTTCTGGTAATAATGATTCTGGCGATATGTTCTATTATTGGAAAGACGGCCTGATTATAAAGAATCCCGCAACACATGAAATAGTAATGATAAAATTTCATATCGGCAATGAAGAAGGGAACGCATGCATCGATATCTTTAATTTAAATCTTACCATTCAAAAAACAGACTTTATTGATCAGGTAATAGGCTATATACAAGAGGTTAATAAGGGATACGATTATGAAGAAATGGTCACTCTTGACGGTGTCGATTTTATTTCAACTAAAGTGCTGAACAGGAACGCCAAATATGGAAAATTGATTTTCTCCGAAAAAAAACTCAAAGATTTTGATGAAACAAAAGGAGAGGAAAAATTTTTCAATTTAAAGGATTATAAAATGTTTACAAACGAGAAAATCAAGAAAAAGAAAGTCGTTATTTCTTATTCAAAAAAAGACCTTAAAAACGTCAATGCACTGATCAGATACCTTCAGCCTCTTGTCGCGGCAGACCTCATTGAAGAACCCTGGTACTGTACAAATCTTATTCCCGCTGCAGAATGGGATTCGGCCATCAAAGAAAAATTTGATGAAGCTGATATAGTGTTTTTTATGGTGAGCGAGTATTTTTTCAATACGAAATATATTATTGAACATGAAGTTACAAATACTATAAACCGTTATGACCTGAACAAGTCAGTAAAAATAATACCAATCATTCTTGAATTTTATGACTGGGCGGGTAAGGATCAGTACAACCTCCAAAGATTTACTGCACTGCCCTATCAGGCTAAACCGATTAGCGACTACCATAATCCTAAATTAGCCTGGAGTACCATAACCATGATGGTACGTCTTATGATTGAAAAAGATATGGATCCGGTAAAATCGGAAATGATAAGCCGTGAGCTGCAGGAGATTTATGAGCGTCAGGTGCGCGGCAGTCTCGATGATAATGTATAATCCCGTACCTCAATGCGCAGGTGCATTACTGTTTATGTTATGCCGAATCTTTTAATAATATTATCTAATCCAAGAACCTGTTTATCAGTCAGTCTTCCGTTTTTTTCGCAACTCTTTTTCACTGATAAAACAAATTCAGTGTCAAAATCGGCATTATCCTGGGCCCAGTTTAAAATAAGGTTGATTTTAGAGAACTGTGAATTGGTCTCATAACTGGTAAATTTGAGAAACTTTTCGTTGATCTTTCTTTTAATATCCTCCTGCTTAACGGAAAGGTTTCTTTTTCGGTAAATATCCAGATAGAATTTATATTCATAGTCATTGATTGCATGCTTTCTGTAAAGATACTCCACAACCTCCGCACTCATGCTTTTGCTTATGTCATCTTTTAGTTTTTTAATAGATGTAAATACCTTATCCCCATCGTCAATTCCTAAAAACTTTTTTATGCAGTGGTTCCCTACTTCTGTAATTACCTTATTAGTCCTGTTCCTTATCACGCATATGTTACGTATTGGAAAATGGCCGCACAGACAGGTCTGCTCTTCATCACTATAGTAGGCAAGATCAAATACCCATTCCAGTTTTGCAGCATTCCATGTATTTGCTGTGCTTAAATCAATTATTTCTGTGGTCAGTTTAAATTCCATAATTAAATCTCTACAATAATTCTCAGTTTATTCAACAACAAACCTTCTTATAAAACCAATATGTTTTCTAATTAACCCTGTATCGACTTCAAGCAGATGAGGGAGTTTTTCGTTCAACAGGGATTCCAGGTTTATTCTTTCCTGCTCAAGGCCTTTAAATAATACATCATTACGGACAAGAAACTTTGAAAATTTTACGGTATCCCCAGCAGTTTCTAAAAAACCGCTTAATAATCCGACAAGGCCTTTATATTTCCCAAGACAGAGTGCCAGAACAAATAGTATAGCTTCCAGATCCTTTTCTTTAATTTTGCTTTCCCTGCTGATATAATCATGGGATTTTACTATCCTGTATATATTTACAAAACGTTTGATAAGCCTTGGGCTGCTGCCAAGAATTGCTGACATCTGCTCAATATTGCCAATTTCAGTTTCAGAAAAACTTAACGCCTTAATTACAATCTGATCTGAAACAACGGAAGAATTTAAAACAACTGGGGCCTGGGTGCGATTATTGTTATTGCTTTGGTTATCCATACTTTCCTGATTTTCTGCAGTTGCGGACTGTTCAGGTCCAGAAACTGATGGGCTGACAGGCATCTGAACCTGGGCCAGTCCCCGAAGCATGGTTCTTATATTGCTACTGTCCGCCTGCTTTAAATGAAATGGTATCTGAAAGATTTTTTCAAGGTAGCTCCCAGGATCAATATTCTGATATTCCTTGTCATCATTGCCAAACTGTTTCCTGTATTTTGATACTAATGCATTCCGTACCCAGACAGGGTCAACTCCCACTACTACAATAAACAGGGGAAATGCCATAAGGAGATTTACTGCCTCAAGAACTTCCACTACTCTGTCTTCAGGGCATCTGTCTAAATCATCTATGTAAAGTACAATCCGCTCCAGGGGCCTGTTAAATAAGTCACTGAACTTTTTGCCATCCTCGGTATCTGAAATTTCCTGTTTGTGGCCGGTAAACAGATCGCTTAGTATTTCAAAATCTTTACGTATAGTTGATACCAGGCCTAAATGTTTCCTGTAGTCTTCACTCTGGCATCTCTTCTCAATAAATTCATACAATGCTTCTGTCGACAAGGCGTTGCCGATCTTAAACTCAACAGTGGATTTTACAATCTCTACTTTACTGATCTGGCTGGTAACTGCTTCAAGTTCATTCTTTTTAGTCTCAATTTCAAAAGCCAGTGCTTTTTCCTGCTGGTTAAATTCAAACACGGCATTATCCCTGCTTTTGATATAGTCCTCTTTGATCTTCCATATTTTAGCAAAAAAGGGCTTGGCTTTACGGTAAAATTTAATCGCATTGACATAAAATCCTCCGATAAATGTAACCACAAGCCAGAATGTGGTTCCTGGAATAAAACTGTGAGAACTGATATAATCCTTTAAAAACCATAGCAGGACAGGAACACCAGTAAATAAGATAATTGTACCGACAAGCCATGCCCTGTTCTCCCTGGCTGTTTGTGCAGTCGTGAAAAGCTTAACCGTCCCGGGAACAGAACGCAGTTTAGTATACATTTCCTCTGGTTTCTCCCAGTACTCCTCAGGGACAATCTTTTTGAAATCATCGATACTGTCAACTATGCTTTTATTTTCTAAAAGAACGTTTTTAAGTTCATCCTTTACTTTAAACTCGTCGTCTACACCTTTAAGTACTTCTTTAAGCGACTTTTTTCGGAGCTCATCTATCTTGTCTTCTAATTCTTTTTTTGTCGTGTTTTTTTTTGTCTCCAGATCCTGCAGCTGGCTTTCTATCTCGCTCTTCTGTCCCTCAAGGCCCGAAAGTTCCTGCTTGGTGACCGAAAGGTCTTTTGTAAGCCTCTTTTCAATTTCTACTACGTTGTATTTTGCATCACTGTCATTTGTTATGTAATAATGAAGTCCTTCAAAAATCCTTGTAGTAATGCTTGCCCATAAATTAGCGTCCATATAGGACCAGGCATTGAAATGAACATGTACTATTCCTTTGCAGAAATATCCATTATCGGAATCCGAGAGTTTTTCAATCTGCGTCCTTAGTTTTTTCATAAAAAAACTTTTACCTGACCCCCAGCGGCCCAGCAGTGCTGCGGCAAGAGGCGGCTGGAAGCTCTTTGCCGCCAAAAGCAGGGCGAAAGCATTCACATCTGGCATAATATCCAGATAATCCTCCCCTGCATCCGTGTCACTGGCCAGTCCGGCTATATGCGTGGAATCAGATAACTCCTCAGGTGCCAGAAATGCTAGAAGCACCCTTATAGCATCAGCATTGAGATGGTTCAGAATACTAGTAAAATCTGCTAACGAAGGCTCTGCAATCGTTGTTCGGTGATAGCCCAGGTCTTCCACATCAATCCTGAACCCTTTTAACAGCCAGTCCACAGCTATGCGCGTGCCGTTATTAAAATTTTCTTTGACAATTCCCAATCCCTTAAATCTTAAAAAATTCCTTCCCTCCCGCGTTGGAAATGTAGATTTGTGGATTACTATATCTCCTCCTCTGATGGAATTAATAATATGGTCGTACTTCTTGTCATATCCTGTTTCCCATATTTCCTCATCATAAAAACGCTCTGCCTGATCATCTCCGTCCCATGAAGAACCTACCAAAAAAAACCTAATCCCCTGCTTTTTGACTATTTCCAGCAATTTTTTCGTGTCATCCGTATTTCTATCAGAAGATAAATTATCATAAAACTCCTTTCCTTGTTTATCATCAGGCACTGCCACCATAAAATTAAGTTCATGTTCTGAACCCATATCTTTCAGCTCATTGAAAACATCTAAGAGAAGCATCCAGCTTTCCTTATAGCTAAGCCCTCCTGCTCCGGTCCCCAATAGCGGCAGCCATACTCTAACACCTGCCAGGGCGCCTGCATTATCCTTTATGGCTTTTAGCAGGTTTTCTCTCAACAGCTCCCTGGTATCACCCCGCTGGGCAATGGTAACAACAAACAATATCGGTTTTTCGCCCAGCTGAAAAAGGTCATAACCTTTCTTAAGATCAAGATTCTGAAGTATGGACTCCTCATAACCGTATTCACTTAAAACGTACCTGTTTAGGGTACCTGCTGTACCTATTTCGTTTGTAGACACAATTGCCAGCTGGGCATCTGACGGCGAAAAATTAAAAGCAATCTGGTAAGAAATTCTCATAGTATAAGGGTGGTTGGTATCAGACCTAAAAATATAAAATTTAACATGTCATTTAACACAATAATGATAATTATTTACGAGTACTAAATCATGTTTATATACAGTTCCCAATACGAAAAGGGATAAAAAGGCCAGCGAAGTTATTATGCAGGGAGTCTTCTGCACGCGCATAACGTCCTGCGTCCGCCCTTCGGGACTTATAGCGCTCCGAAGCCCCTGCACACTTCCGCGGGGCTTTCTTTTTTTCCCTTTTTTCTTTTGGGAAATGCTTGTAAGGCAGGGAAAAAAGAGGATTAAAATAATGTTTCACTTTAATTAGTATTTATCATGGAAATTACTGGAAGAGTGACAGCGGACGCCGTAGTGCGCACCCTGTCAGATCAAAGAAAGGTCGTAAACTTTGCCGTAGCGGTAAACGACACCTACAAAGCTAAAAACGGGGAGCGTGTAACGCAGACCGAATTTTTTGACTGCTCCTACTGGATAGGCACAGGTATAGCACCCTACCTTACTAAAGGCAAGATTGTGGAACTCGCAGGGCGTGTGAGCGTACGTGCGTGGATGGACGGCGAAGGGCAGCCAAAAGCAGGGCTGAACTTCCATACCTCCAAAATTACCCTGCACGGGGGCAGTCCTGTGCAGGCAGAGGGAAAAGGTTCAGAAGCACCACAGGCGGGAACGGATAAAAAAGAAGAAGTACCCAACGATGACCTGCCGTTCTGAACAGAGAAAATAGTATTTAACCTTTAATTGAAACCATCATGGCACATAATATAAACTACAACGAACAGACTGGAAAACACGCTTTTTTCAGCACAAAACAGCCCGCTTGGCACGGGCTTGGCACAATCGTGCAGGATTACCCGAAAAGTGCACAGGCTATTGCCTTTGCTGGGCTTGATTATGAAGTGGTAAAAGCACCGCTTTTTGCCAAAGGTACAGACCCGCTGATAAGCTTCGCTGTACCTGAGCAGTATGCCACCATGCGCACTGATAACAATGCCGTGTTTGGTGTGGTGGGAAAAGATTACCAGATTGTGCAGAACACCGATGCCTTTGCCTTTTTTGATGCCATTGTAGGCGGCGGGGATGGCATCCTGTACGAAACCGCAGGGGCATTAGGCAGCGGGGAACGTGTTTTCATTACCGCCAAGCTGCCCGGATATATCCGTGTGGGAAACGGTGATGATATTACCGAAAAGTACATATTCCTTACCACCTCGCACGACGGTAGCGGTTCGATTACCGCAGCCTTTACACCCGTGCGCATCGTTTGTCAGAACACCCTGAATGCCGCCCTTCGCTCTGCTTCCAATGTCGTGCGCATACGCCACACCGCAGGGGCAAAAGAACGCCTTGAGCAGGCGCACAAGGTAATGGGGCTTGCCGATACGCTATCCGTACAGCTTGAAGGCATTTTTAATCATTGGGCTAAAGTGAAAATTGAGGACATCGAAGTTAAAAAATTGATACAATTAGCATTATGCCCAAACAAAGAAACCCTTGACCTCTTAAAAAAAGGCACAGAACAGGAACTTTCAGCCGTCTATAAAAATGCCTGCGAAGCTGCCTTCGAATATGCAATGGCAGACGATACCCAAGTGATGGAGACCACCAAAGGAACGCTTTTCGGGGCATACAATGCCGTGACGGGCTACTACCAAAACGTGCGCAGTTTCAAGACTGGCGAAGACAAAATAAAATCCATCCTGCTTGGCGGTACGGCGCAGATAAGGGGGCAGAAAGCCTTTGACCTGTGCAGGGATTTTGAGAAAGCAGGGACAGCTGCCCTGCTGCTGAACTGATGTATAACCGCAGCCCTGCCTTGCGGGGCTGCATAAACTAAACTCTTATGAAACCATTACAGCATATGAACAATATCGAAAAAGGCAGGCTCCTTGCGGGGCTGTTCCCCGAAAGGCTGCCCGAGATACTCAAAGCGTTACAGGACGGGTACGCAGACCTGACACAAAACGAGCACACCCTGCGCCCCTTATGGGATAACAGCCTTTTCGGCTTTGACCTTTGGTACAGGCTTGCTGCAGCTGCAGCCGAAACAGCTGCCATTTTCAGCAGCTCTCCCGTCAAAGGCACACAGCAGCTAACCGAAAAAATCTTTGCGGGGCATACTGCCATCTATACCATTGACTGCATCACAAGGCAGGCTGAGACCATGCACAATGTCCCTGAGAACACCGCCTACAAGGCAGCGGTGCGGATGCTCTTTGAGCATTATACCGCATCCCCAAAACAGGGTAACAATACAGAAGTTGAACCTAAAACTTAAAAATCATGGCAGTAACCAATTTTTTCGCCCATGCAGCTTCCCTCAATTTTGAGGGCTGCCTGAACGTCACCCTTAAAAAAGACGGGGAGCAGCTTACCGTATCGGTGCTTTTGCAGAACGATGCCTGCACAGACAATGCCAAAGCGCATATCCCGCCCCTTATCCTTAAAGGGACGGCAAAGGAACTCTGCGAGGGCTTCTTTGATGCCATAGCCGAGCCTGTAACACAGACCTCTGCCCTGTTTGTCAATATGGAGCAGTACCAAAACGGACAGGAGAAAGCAAAACAGAATGCCGCTTCTGAAAAGAAAAAAAACGAAAAGGCAGCACAGCCCGAAAAGCAGACCCCCGAAGCAATAAAGCAAACGCAGTACGCAGGAGTAATGGACAAAGTTGAAGCTTTGGAAAAAGAAGGGAAATTCAAGGAAGCGTGGATCAAAATCCCGCAGCCCTCCGAGTTCCCCGACAAAGCGGAGGAGATACGCACCCGCAGGGCGGCACTCTCCGCCAAATTCAGCCCTGACCTTTTCGGTGCTGAACAGCCCGCAGAAACCATAAAAGAAGTAGAACCAAATCCTAACGATGATGTTACAGACCACAATAATGCCGAGGGTCTTTCTCCTGAAGGACAAGGGCAGTGATATTAACCTTTCCGACCCTGACCCGAAATGGAGCGTGGAAACCGTAATGAACTTTTACGCCCACTCCTACCCGATGCTGACCACCGCCAAAACCGTTGGTCCTGAAATTAAGAACGATACGGTCGAGTACCGTTTTGAAACCACTATGGGAACTAAAGGTTAACCCTAAATCCAATACAATGGAATATGAAACAGCTTATATCAGGGCGGCTGCGGCTGCCCCAAAACAAAAGGCAGCAGCTCCTGCACAAAAACGCAGGGCAGTTCCTGCTGTCCCTCTCACGAAAGAAAGACACCGCCGAGGTGCTTTCAGACCAACTGATCTCAGCCCCTGCCCAAATGCTGCCTATGGTTTTCTAAAAACCCGCTTCCTGCCCCATTATGCAGGGGAAAATCAAAAGGAAAACCCGCAGGAGAAAGGGCATTTTTACCGCTGTTTTGCCCTGCTTTGCAGGCACTACGGGATAAGCCCCGCTGACACCCCTAAACTGTATTACCCTTACGGGCGTGAAGCCGCCCTGCACGATGCGCAAAGGCTGCTCAGTGAAAAACTGCCGCAGCGCATCACCATTGATTTTGAAGCGGACAATGAGAATTTTATGCTCAGTGCGGCCGAAAGGTTTGACACGCAGAATACGCTGTTTTTCATTCCAGTCCTGCCGCTGCACCAAATGTTAAAGGACAGGAAACACAGGAAAGCGGCACAGCTGCTGCTCTGCATCTTCTCCTACCTCTACAGGTGTGCAGGTGTATCATATTACAGGGAGGAAGACAGTTATCTGTATTGGAATTATGATATGCTCTGCCAGTGGGTTACAGATGATCCCGAGGGATGGGATGATGATTTTGGCAGCCTTAACAGTCAGGTCAATACTGCTGTGCATATCGGAGAGATAATGCGCAGAAGGCTTTACAGTAAGGTGCATCTGCAGCGCTTCGAGGAATGGCTCACAGCATTTGTGCCTAAGGACAGTTTTGACAGGGAATGCCACTCCCTTGCGCGGCGGTTTTACGATCTGTGGCGGGAATTTCCTCATACAGGTATTTATACCCATGCTGACATGGAGTGCCTGCCCGACCCCGAGCAGTATGACGATACGGACTGCATCACAATGGAAAAATACATAGGTTTTGTCTGCTCTACCGAGGGATGGCTCTACAATCAGCTTGAACAGGTTGTCAATAGTGATTTCGGCGAATGCAGCTGTATGCAGGAACCTGTCCTCAGGCGGTGCTTTGACGGGCAGCCGCAACAAAAAGACAGCCTTGACTTTGAGTGCCGCCTTTTTCCCCTTATCAATGAACTGTGTTACCTCCTAAACCATTACAGCCATGAAAACTGATATACTTCTTTACCACCCGAAAGCCGCCCTTGTGGTCTTTACCGCAGAAGGGCAGCAAAGCCCCTACATCGAATATTACGAAATGGACAACGCAGGCTCTCCCGTGAACCCCCGCCCGCTCTCGGTCAGCGAAGCACAGCGTCTTGCCAGATCCCTTGACACAGGACAGGCAGCAAAAGCATTCCTCAAACCCGATGGAATACTATCCCCCAATGTGCTGCACATAGACCCGTCGGAAAGCGGCAGCGTGGTGTGGTACACCAAAGCGCAGCGGGTAAAGCTTTACTTTTCCGAGAGCCTGAACCTTGACTGCGGGGCAGTCAGCCTGCCTGCCCTTGTATGGAAAGCAGACAAAAAGCACTTAGCTGTCTTTGCCCTCAAGGGCAGCAGCAGGCCTAAAAAAGAAACCCCGCTGTACTATGCACCTTTTTTTAACCTGTATCAAAACGGGAATGTCTGTATGGGTAATGTTGACGTTCGCATAAAGCAGGCAGCTGCTTTGGAAGAATTTACCGCTACATGGCAGGGGTATTTCTTCGGGAGTTATTTCTCCCATCATATCGGCGGACACCATCCCCTTAAGGAAAACCTTATCAGTCTTTATAAGCAGCTGATGAAAAGCGGCGGGAGTTTTCCTGCTGAGAAGCTTATCAGTAACAGTTTAACCCTTAAAAATCTATTGTAATGGAAACCCTGAAAACAAAAGCCCATTTTACAGCAGACGAACTGCTCAATCCTGTTAATCCTATTTCGGTCTGCCTTATCGGGGCAGGCGGTACAGGCTCGCAGGTGCTGACTGCACTGGCAAGGATGTCCCATTCCCTGAATGCTCTCGGACATGCGGGTTTTCAGGTCAGCCTGTGGGATGATGATATCATAACCGATGCCAACAGGGGCAGGCAGCTTTTTGCCCAGTGCGAGGTCGGACTGTCCAAAGCATCCGCACTCATTACCCGAACCAACCGATTTTTCGGCACAGGATGGAAAACCGTTGAGAAAACATTTACACCCGAAACGGCACAGAGAGCAGCGATTTATATTTCCTGCGTGGACACCGCTGCTGCCCGTTTCACAATAGCCGAAGCACTCGAGCAGCAGAAAAGCAGTTCATCCCATTCTGATATGCCGAGGTATTGGATGGACTTCGGCAATGCAAAAAATACGGGACAGGTTATCTTTTCTACTATTGGAACGGTAAGACAGCCTGAATCCAATCTGTTTCAAACTATTGACAGACTGCCTTTTGTTACCGAAGAATACGGGGAACTGCTGCGCTTCTCCGATACAGATAATACCCCTAGCTGCTCGCTTACCGAAGCATTGGAAAAACAGGATCTGTTTATAAACGGCACATTGGCGCAGCTTGGCTGCAGCCTCTTGTGGCAGATGCTTAGACAGGGTTTAACAGAACACAGGGGACTGTTTCTTAATCTGAGCTCATTCTCCACACAATCTTTAAAACTCTGAAACAGATTCACAGTCTGAATCGGGGCGCCGCATGAGTCTGCTATGTCCAGAGTGACTGCTATATTTTAGGTGCTCATCCTTAAATAACGGAATACTGCAAATTATTTTGGTTGTCATACACTCTGTAACATTCATAATGTATGATAGACCATAATGATTTATGTTAAGTAATGATCTTCAATAAAATATCCAAAATAAGTTTCTTCATCTCGTTGTTGTATAAAGAAACAGCTACTTCCGGTATATTTCCGTGGTAAATCTGATTCCTAATTTTAATAAGCTCTTCAAATTTTATATCATATTTGTCCGCATCCAAATCCAGATACGATATAAAATTCTCGAACTGATCTATCAAACCGGTCTTTTTAATGAATGTCACTTTCAATGAGGCTTTCGAATCAAATTCCTCCTTATCCGATTCGGCAACTATCTCCCCTATCTCTTTTATTTTATTTTTTATAAAATTATTGGTCTTGCCCTTGGAAAGGGTAAATTCAAACTCCTCCCTAACCGTAAAAGAAGTACCTTGGATTGCATTGACCAAAAAGTAATTTCTGCATTTTTCTATTACATTATAAAAAATCATAAAAGCAGAAATATCATCTAGATTCTTAACCCTGATTAGACGAGGCACTGACTCTTGCAGAAGGCGTTTGTGATTTTGGAAATTTTCAAAACTAATAGACTCTGCAAAATCGTAAAATGTCGGGTACTGTTCTTTCAGATAAAATTCTTCAGAGGCATCAAAATTATCCCCGCATAATTTAAAGACCTCTCTGTTGGCATAATGTTGCTTGTCATTTACCCTGATGGCAGCATTAAAAAAATCAATATTTTTTTCCCAATAAAACGACATCAGAAGGCATAAATCCTGTCCAAGCCCTAAGAGTTCAGCATCTGTTAATCTTTCGCTTCCATCCCTGATATTTAAGTGTGCATCCCTAGTTATCACAAAGTCTTTAACTGATGCTTCCGACCTGTAGGAATGATTAAAAGATAGTATGAAACTTATGGGGCCAAAATTTGTATGCCTGTTGTTATTTACGTCAATAAATTTATCTCCATGGTCATAATTTCCCAACTGACCGTACCTGATATAACTTCCTAGATGTGGAAAAATATTCTCAGTCAGCCTGAACCGTCCATCCATGGCATATCTTTCGTTTTCAAAAAGGTCTAGATTATCAAGGATGAGTATCAGCGTCCTTTTGTCATGCTCGACATAATGGGTTTCCTGCAGTTCGATAATTGAACTTCTGGAAAATATGAAAAACTCAGGATGCACCCAGGCATGTTCAGAAATTGCAGGAGAAATCAGATCCAGAATATTGACACCGGAACTTCTAAGGAAATCCAATTTCTCATACAAATGATCCGCTGATTTATAATAGATTGTTAGCTGAAGTTCTTCTGATTTTCTTTGATTGTAAATAAGCCTGGCATCATATTGGACTTTGTCTTCTTCATGACGGGCGAAGCCATTCAGCACCTCTCTACAATCTGTAAAATTTAAAAGAACAGGAATGTCTTTTTGAAAGTAATCCTTCATAATGCTAACTTTTTTTCATTGTTACTCTTTGAATCTATTTATTATTCTAAAAAAACACCAGCGATTTTACTCTGAAATAAAAATATTAATTAAAATGTGGTATAAATAGAGCTTCTGTCCGCTTCTCTTATAGTCTGTCCTGAGCAGCTTAATTTCACTGCCTTGAACATAAAATTGTGAAATATTTGATGTGTCTAATATTTCAATATCCCTTTCGGCATGACCGGTAAAAGATTTAATATATTCCGTATAGCTTTCAAATAAATTGACAAAACTTGCTGATTTGCAATAAATACCCATGTATTTCTCATTGAGTCCATTCGCATCATAATTTTGAATCGTTTTATCAAAGTGTTTTTTGATTACGTCGGTGTGCAGTCCTGAAAGGAAAAAGCCCTCAAATATACTTTTTGGAATTCCGTCGGCATCCTCAACAGCAATGTCAATTTGTCCAAAGCCCTTCAATGACGCAGATGCTCCCATCAGCGACTGCTCTTTTGCAGATATATTTTTTAATTTAAGTAGAGGATACAAAAGATCCTGATAGTAAATATTTACCTTATTTTCATTGAAACCTGACAGCATCATCTTCCTGCTTTGCAATTTTGATGCGGCATCGATAAATTTTCTTACCAGGGAATTTTCATTTTTAACAGACCTAAAACCGGCTAAAATATTGTTTATCTTGATGTCTTCAATACTTTTTTGACATTGTATAAATTCCTTACCCTTCTCTATAAATTTCAGCAAAACTTTCCTTGCAAAAGTTGTGGGCGTTTCAGAAACTGTACACTCACTGCAATTACAACTGTAAAGTTCCTCAAAATCTATATCGCTTAGCTTTAAATCTGTGTGTACCATATCCAAAGCATGTTTAATTATCGAAAATAAATCCGCTTGCAAACCTCCAACAACAGAAATAGTTATTGTCTTTTTAAACCTGTCGAGCTGAATAATACCCCTGCTTACTTCAGTGATAAACACAGCGCCGCATTTCCAGTAATTTTCACCTTCCAAATAAAAATTTAAACGGCAGATGATCCGCTCAATTATACCTGAGGGCATAAAGGTGTACTTTATGGTAAACTTCAAAGCTTCCGGCACATCAAACTCTGAAATTTTTATCGAATCAGGCGGAGTTGGTGAGAGTAGTACAGGGATAATGTAGTCATTGTGAGAACCAAGAATTTGAAAGCAGATTTCAAACTTTTCCATCAATGTGACTATTTGAAAATGTTTCTCTTCAGGGTAATACGCCAAATCTAAAAAACTTGACAAATCACCGAGATTAAAAGCACCTTTTGATTTCTGAATTTCCAGAGAATGGATCAGTTCATATATCGCAGAAGTAAGCCAATTGGGATTAAGTACAATAATATCCTTCAGACCATAATCCTGCCCAAAATAAATTATGTCTCCCAAATCACACAAAAAACCAGCGATATAATGTATTTCTTCAGGGTCGGAAGTCTTTAAAAACTGCTTGAACTCTGAAAGCGTTAAATAATCCTTATTAGATTTTTTTAAGTTTTCCCTTATAGAGTTCCATGTCTTCGGCA
The DNA here is from genome assembly GCF_058807735.1 of Flavobacterium sp. GW821-FHT12A05. NCBI lineage: Bacteria > Pseudomonadati > Bacteroidota > Flavobacteriia > Flavobacteriales > Flavobacteriaceae > Flavobacterium > Flavobacterium sp. GW821-FHT12A05. Next base: position 43,019 of record NZ_JBXAQY010000003.1, read on the forward strand.
GTTCGGTTCCAATATGTTTCTGTTCCGATATCACCAGATTGATCCGGTTCAGCAGATATTCAAAACCGCTGTTATCTGAACATGAAAGGTTATGAAATGCTACAATATTTTTAAATTTACTTTTCAGCTGGGCTTCATCAATCACTTTTATTCTAATGTCCGATTTATTCATAAGAACAATAACAGGGCTGTCGCTGCCCAGACGATTAATAATATTCAGCCAATATTCAAAGCTTTCCTCATCATTATCAGTCCGGGGGTCCCAGACAAAAATGTATATAGATCTCTTTGTCAAAAAAAATTGATGTGTAGAATATAACATCTCCTGCCCGCCAAAATCCCAGACATTGACTTTGATTTCTTTTTCAAAATGAATTCTCGAATCATATTCTAACCAGGGTTCATTTCCAATTATTAGGTCTAAAGGTATGTCCACTCCATCATAATAATCTGCCACATGAATAAATTCATAAATCTCCAGATCGCTGTCTTTCAAATCTTCATCCATATCTTCCGTTTCCTTATCAATTTCTGACATGACATGTAAGTTTTCACCGTCTATTATCTTATTATAGTGAGGATAACAAGCCGGATAAAACACATTCTCAATATAACTCTTTATGTTTATTCCGTGCGTGGAAGCTTCCTTACCAATTTCAACAACAAAATCTTTGTCTACAAGTTTATTAAGAATGGTTGTCTTTCCCACATCACCTCGTCCTACCAGTAGAATCTTTGTCTCAAACAGTCTGGTTTTATTTTCAGCTGTACGAAGTGAGTCCTGGTAAAACCCTATATAGGATAAATTGTCATTGTCGATAAGTTCAGGAGGCAGCTTGTCAAGAAAAGGATTATTTTTGAACAAAATGTTTACTCCATTATTCAAATAGTCCAGTTCCTCCGGTATAAAATTTAATAAATTGTCTGAAATGTCCAGCTCCCGCATACTGTATTGCAGTCCATATTCAAAATAAACATCAATTAAACTATTGTGACTGAAATTTAGATACTGAAGGTTCTCCAATACACCTATTTCTTTTGGAAAAGTCCAAAACTTATTATGACTCAAATCAATGTCCAATATGTATGAGAGATCACTAATGTCTACAGGTATTCTATTTAAATCTAAACCACTAAGATTTAAATACAATAATTTATTATTTCGAACATGCTCAATTCGATTTATGGCTATTTGCTCTCCCTTCGTAAAATTCATATTCAATATAAAATCAAAATAAAAGTTTAAAATAGAATAATTGCTCCATTATATTTCTTAATCAAGAATGAAATTGTATCTGTCTTTAAATTGTAAGTACAGAAGCAATATACAGTTATTTTCAGCAAAATTAATTAAGTAAAAATACCTGTTTCAAGTCGATTAAATATTTCAATTTGTCTATAGATATATTTTTTTTCTGATTAACCATAAAATTCTCAATCCTTACATAAAAAAATATAGCGGGTGCAGCCTAGACTGGCACCCGCTCAAAACCTGTTAGTCTCCCAACTTCACAGGAATTGATTTATTTTTAGAAGTATCTAAATAGTTCGCACAATGGCATAAAAATTCCTAATCCATTATTAATACGGTTTTGTTCCAGACTTTTCAATGCAGGAATACCGATAGGACAAAATTTTCCCAGTAATGGCAGTCAGAGCTAACCACGGCTGTTTTTATTTTTTTTGCCATCCACTACTTTTGCCTTAAAAGAAACCTTCATTTGTTCCCAAAGCATGGCAATCTCGAAAGTTGTTCTGTCAAGCTGCTTAATATCATAAGTAAGCCGGCGGACCGGTTTGGCCAGTGAATCAGGGGTAACTGTAAAACGCAGCAGGTCATTATCCTGAACATATTGATCGGCAAGGTGCTGCTGGACATCTTTATTAAATATAAGGGTCCACTGCTTTTTGCCGGGAATGGTAAAGAATGCGGCCCTGCCCACAGGCAGCACCTTACCGTCTATTTCCACATCCTTAGAAAATTCGAAGGAAGTCGCCGTATTGGCTCCGCTGACCCACACCGAATCATAAGGAACGAGTTTACCCCAGATTACCCTGCCGCGGACTCCCGGAGATCCGTAATTTATGCTCAATTCTAAAGAATCACTTTTCAGGTGGCTGTTTCGCTGCACACTGCCGATATAGTTGTCCACAGGTATGGTACCGTCGTTGATTTTCAGCACGTACTCTTCATCATGCTTGTAATCGGTGCCCGCTTCCTCTTTTTTCTGGCTGCAGGAGATTAAGATAAGTGCCGCGGGCAGCACTGTCAATACTTTACATATTTTATTTATGGTTTTCATAATTTTCAGATAAATCATTTCTTGTTATAAATTTCTTGTCGTTTAATGTTTTTAAAAATGCTTTCAGGGATTTTTTCTCCTCCACAGTCAGCGGTATACCCATCACGCCCTTTTTTCTCAGCAGAGGATCCAGTGTATGGCTTTCAATGACTCCGCCTGTATAGTGGTCGAGCACCTGGTCAAGGGTTGTAAACCTTCCGTCATGCATATATGGTGCGGTATAGGCATTATTTCTTAGGGAGGGTGTCTTGAACTTGAAGCGGTCCTGTTCATCCAGTGTAATGGTTTCCCGCCCTTTGTCAGTATTGTACTTATTGTCAAGTCCGTTATTATGGAACCCGCCGTCGGTAAAGAGCGGCTCCCTGTGGCAGCTGCTGCAGTTGTTTTTAAAAAGGTCATAACCCCTCTGCTCCAAATCGGTAAACTTTGGCCCCTGCCTACGCATTATGCTGTCATATTTGGAATCACTGCTAATGCACATCAGCATGAACTGCGAAAGGGCATCAAAGACCTTATTGCCCGTGATTTCCTGAGTTCCATATACCTTTTCAAAAAGTTCCTTATATTCTTTTCTCGACCTTAATTTGGAAAGCACGTTATCCATAGTCTCATCCATTTCCACCTGGTTTGTTATCGGTGAAATCGGGAAAAGTTCCAGATGGAACACACCACCATCCCAGCTGAAAGACCTGCTCCATGCTAGATTCATGATCGGCGGTGAGTTACGGCTGCCCAGCCTGTCCTCTATACCGTGGCTCAGATCGTGCCCGTGCTGGGTGAAGCCTGAGGACTGCACGTGGCAGTTTCCGCATGAAATCGTATTGTCGCGTGAGAGCGCACTTTCATAAAACAATTTCCTGCCAAGCTCAAAGCCCTCTTTGGTAACGGGTTTGCCCTTGAGATCGTAAACAGGCTCGGGGAAATTTTCAGGTTTTACAAAACCCGAAAATTCAATAGTTGTAAATGCTGTGACCGCTGCAAGGAATACCAGAAGCAGTAACAAATGCTTCTTTTTCATTATTTTTTATTTATGGTGGAACCGTGGCTGAACATCGCCTGGTAATTGTCCGCGACGGTCCTGCTTAGGTTTCCGAACATAACGCTTGAATCGTGCGCAATACTAATCTGTTGTATTCCATCAAATACCTTTAGTATGTCCGCCTTTATATTTACGGTAACGAGCGTGTTGCTTTGTGTATCGATTACACCGTTTTGTGAAAGATCAAGTGTTACTGTCTTTATGTTATTGAGCGACGGTTTGTTGTAGCCGCCAAATCCGCCAACATGGTACCTGAATTTTCGCTGTCCCGTCATATCAACAGCAGCCTGCTCGCAGGTGCCCTCAAGTTTGAAAAAGATATAGCCGCTGTTCCACGTCCAGTACATTCCGTCTGTCATGCCTCCCGAGATGTCCAGCGCATCCTTACGGTGCTTCAGGTCAGTGGTGCTTCTGAGGCTGTCCACACCGATGGTGAAGGTCACCGAGGTAAATTTTCCCTTCGGCACTTTAAGGCTGATTTTCCTCGTGGAAGGGTCCGCTTCTTTTAAAAGAAAGTAGCTGCTGTCCTGCGGCACGATATATTCTTCACCATTTTTGGCCTTAAACCTGATATTGCTGATGAAGTAGTTGCAGGTGGTAACATTGAACTTTTCACCGAGTTTATTGGTATAATAGGCACCGTTTAATTCCAAAGGCTTATTTCCTGCCGTATTGGAAACATCGAGTACGAGATTTTTGACGCCCTGCGCCTGAAGCACGTTTTGGCTGGCCGCAGCCAGGAGTATGATCGTAAGTATTTTTAAGATTTTGGTCATTGTTTAGTTTTTTTATATAAAATTATTTTTCATGCAGTAGCAGCTGGACGTCCTCGATAAGCTGCAAAGCGCTCTTTTGGTCGGTTCCATCATAGGCGCCGCGTACCCTTCGATGCCTGTCCACAAGGATAAAGTACCCTGAGTGGGCGTACCCTCCAGGCACACCCGGCTCAACCTGCGCCGAGGATATATAGGATTTTTCCGCCAGCGGATAGATCACCTCCCTTGGTCCGGTCACAAACTGCCAGCGATTATCTTCTACTCCAAGCTTTGCGGAGTAGGCTTTTAAGACCGATGGACTGTCATGCTTAAAATCCACAGAATGCGAAAGAAACAACACCTCCCTCTCATTCTTGAAATGCTTGTATATCTTGACAAGATTGCGGTGCATCAGGGGGCAGGTCGTGGGACAGCTGGTAAAGAAAAAATCGGCGATGTAAACCTTGCCGTCAAAGAATTTACTGGCCAGCATCGTACTGTCCTGATTCAGCAGCCTGAACTCGGGAATACTGTGATAGAGCGTATCGGTGACTATCCTCCCGTCGACTTTTCGCTGGTATGCCTCGCGCTCACCGTAAAAAGGAAGTTTCCTGCTCTGGAACTCGCAGCCTGTAAGGGAAACTGCCAGCAGCAATAGAAGTATATGTGTTAATCTTTTCAGTATCATAAGTTTTTGTATTAAACCTTTAGCGTCCAGCTGAGCACAAGTTTTCTAAGCATGCCCGGCGAATAGGTCCAAAAAGACCCTGTGTAATATTTGCTGTTGCCCAGGTTGTCGACATTGGCACCAAACCTGTAGCGCTTTGAGTCGTAAAACACGCCGGCATTCAGTATGGTATAGGCCTCAAGGTAAAATTGGCCCTGGTTCCTGTTATTGATAATTACATTTCTACCGCTGTAGTTCCCGCCGAATGAAATGCCCAGCCCCTTGAGACTTCCTTCTACAAGGTTATACCTGCTGTAGAAGGTAAGCGTATTGGAAGGCCCCGCGTCTTCTGGACGCAGTCCCTGAAATGCTGCCGCTGCTGCCGTAAGGGTGCTGTAATTATAGGCGTAGCCCGCGTTCAGCAGCAGTCCCGGCAGAGGTACCGAAGACAGGTCTGCTTCGAATCCGCGGCTATACTGAGTACCGTCCTGCACGCGGTAGTTGGTTCCCTGGGTCGTCCCGCTGGACCTGATCACGTCCTTGACCTTGATATCATAATAGCTGACCGTAGCACTTAATATGTCCCTGCTCAAGTCCATTTTGAACCCCACTTCAAGCTGGCCTGCATTCTGGGCCTTGAACACCGAAACGGTGCCGTCGGGCTGGGTGAAAGGCGCCACATTCTGAAAACCGTTCATATAATTACCGAACAGGGAAATATGGTCCTTGACGACTTGGTAAACCAAACCGAACTTTGGCGCAAAGGCCGTCTGCTTGTAGTCACCGCTTTTCGAACCAGTCGACAGCCTTGTTGTCCCTTCGTTTACAAAACGGTCTATACGCAGACTCAGCATAGCCGAGAGCCTGTCTGTGAAATTTATGACGTTCGATGCATATGCAGCATAGGTCTTAACCGAAGACAGGCTGTAGGTGGGCACATAGGCGCTAAGCCTTTCATTTATAATAACCGAGTTGAAATTGCTGTAATTGGGCATCGGATGCAGGATATTCAGCGTATCGATCGACGGCCTGCCGCCCTCTCCAAGGGAGTTCGACGAAGTATTGGACGAGTTGCTGTAATAATCCAGTCCTATAAGCACCCTGTTGCGGAATTTCGCAAGTTTGAAATTGCCGACGAAATTCTGCTGGACCTGGGCCACGGTGTAGACGCTTTTGGGATATTGGATGGTGTTTCGCATCAAAAGACTGTCCCCTTCCAGAAGACGCACATGCGGATAGTCACCGTTATTTTCCGTCAGGGTTCTTGTCAGGTTGGTCTCCGAGGTCCAGCTGTCGGAGATTTTGTAGCGGATCTGTCCGAAAAAGCTCCTTGAAGGATTATGAAGGGTCTGGGTGTTATTGCTGAAGGATTTTTTATAGTCGATAGGAATTGCGGAGGCATGGTTTTTCCGATTGCCGTCCAGCCACTTTCCTGCGGGTGTAAGTTCAAACTCAGGGGTGCTTTCCTTATCCAAAACCTCGATATCCATGTTAAAAGTAAGGCGGTCATTGATACGATAAACAAGGCTGGGTGCGAAAAAAGTACTCCTTAAAAAGCCCGAATCCTGAAAACTTCCAGAATAGTTGTGCGATGCGTTGATACGCAGCAGAATATTGTTCTCCTTGTCCACGGGTGTATTAAAATCAAGTGTAAACCTGCTCAGATCGTAAGTCCCGGCCTGGTAACCGAGTTCTGCATGGAAATCCTCAAACGGCTTCTTAGTAATTCTGTTCAACAGTCCGCCGAATGAAATCAGGGGACTGCCGAAAAGTGTTCCAGATGGACCTTTTATCGCCTGAAGCTGCTCTAGATTCGTGATATCAGGGTCGGAAGTTGCATAGGAGGCCGTCCCATTTCGCATGTAGGTAGGCTTGGCAAATCCCCTCATGGTATAAAAGCTGTTGGTCCATGCCCATCCCCTGCTCACGCCGTTAAGATTTCTTACTGCCGAATTCAGGCTCGAAACACCCTGCTCTGTCAAAACCTGGCTGGAAACAACATTGCTTACCTGGGGATTTTCAATATCCGCAAGTGGCAGCTTGGAGGAATAAAGGCTGGCCCTGTCCTTATTGCTTTTTCTTTTAGCCCCTATCAGTACCTCATCGAGCTGGGTCGTGCGGCTGCTGAGCCTCAGATCCAGATACAAGTCCTTATCTTCTGAAAGCACTACAACCTGCTTTTTAGCGGAATAGCTGATGGCTGAAGCGATAAGGGTGTAATTGCCCTTGGGAATGTTCTTTAGTGTAAACTCACCATAATCGTCCGTTACCGTGCGATAGCCGGTGTTTTCGAGAAAAACATTAATGCCGCTGAGAAGCTCATTATCCTCGGAAACCAGGCGTCCTTTGATATCCTGGGCTGATGCTGAATAAAAAAGTAGTAACAGTAATATAGATATTATTCTGTTCATGTCTGTGTGTTGAATAATCCCGAAAGCGCGCGTATGCCAAGTACTTGCAAGGCAGCAGATTTGCTTCCCGCTGCAGAGGCTGTGGCAGGGCTTTAAATACCTTGGATCGGCTACTGCACCCCAGCTGTAATTATCACAGCTGCCGGCGCGCTTCACGGGACCGCTGATTATTTTGCCGTTTTATATTTCGTGAATTCCGGGTACTCCATTGCGCGAGCCACTGAATAGGCAAATTCCTTTCCATAGCGCTTTGCAATATCATCCAGTGTCCTGTCTATTACCTGAATGGACTGGAATCCGCTTACCTGAGGCAGTACCCTGGTAAGTCCCTCGGCACCAATAAGACCATTGGGGATAATTTTTAGGCCGTTTGCCAGTGTTACCGGTTCCTTCGATTCCGCAAGTATCTGAATCGTGGTTTTTCCTGTCATTGAAAAGGCATCAGCAGCAAGGCCAATAGCTATTTCGTCATCTCCAGTCTTTACAGGCATTCCCGTAGACTCTTTAGTGCCGTTTCCTGACCTTGAAAAACGGGGTCCTTCACCATCCATAAAGATATCGCTGTTGTGCTTTGACGTCCATTCCTTTACACCTAGGTCTTTTGCCACAGCCAGTGCTTTCTGATGCCCGCCAATTGCTTCAACAAGTGCAATCGATAACGGTATGGAAGCACTGATCCCAGCGCTCGATACTATCTTTCCGTCAGAAATATATCGTATATTTTTTTCCCAATTTACTTCGGGATACAATTTTTTTCTTTGTTCAAGGTTAGGGAAATAAGAAGTAGCCCTGTGACCGTTCATAAGACCTGTATTGGCCACCACCATAGCACCAAGACAAACACTTACCACCGTGCCTCCTTTTTCACCCTGGGATTTGACCCAGTTCACAAGATCCTGATCTTTATCGTTGTGTACGGCCGGGACAATGATATAGTCCGCTCCCTGCGGATACTGCTTGTCAAATTCGGTTATGGTATTTTGAAGGCTGAAACTCAACGGGGCCATATTTACGGCACCTGCTTTTACTGAAACCGACACAACTTTTGACGTGCCCGATCTGCCCAGCACACCGTAAGGAATTATAAAGTCCGTAAGTTCAGTTCCCTCGTTTAGTGCCACCACTGCTACAATGGGCTGTGTACGCCCAAATCTTGGTTTGTAACTGTCTATTTTTTCAGGATCTTTAGCGGCACCAGTTTGTGCTTTTGAATTTATTGTCATACACATAAATAATGCGATAAATATTTTTATTGCTGTTTTCATTTTAAAATATTGTTAGATCATTGCGTCAATATATGCTGCAATGAGGATTATGGTAATAAGGGACGATGGTCTCCATTATTGAGAAAGTAATTGTAGACGCCGTCAGGAAGTAGTGCCAGATGTTGGTTATAGGTATTCAAGCCTGACAGCTGATGTAAAGTACTCGCGCCACGACTCCTGGCACCTCCCGATATATTCATTGCAATACTATCGAAGATAGGGAAAGGCGCCAAAAAATGATTCTGGCCGTTAATGAGTATCAAACCACAGACCGCGGTGGTCTGAAGATTGTTCCCACAAAATAACTCAGGTTTCCGCAGCTGTGGAATATTTTTGGTTTGGAGTCTGTCAGTTCTGTTAACAAAAGGTTTGAGAGTGCAGTATGAGAGGATTGAAAAAAACAAACTTCTATATTTTTGAGTTCGTTTTTTTCAGACTGCTTCTTTTCATTTTCATCTGCCTGCTTGAGTTTTTTAGCTAAAAAACATTTGCCGTTGCAGTGCAGGAGCGGTTTTGCCCTATTTTCACACAGGTTGGTAACGATATACTGCCTATTAATCCTGAAACTTACTACAACTAAATAACGTGAAAGGTTCGAGCCAATCAGCGCAATAAGTAACAATATGGAAACAAGCTTTCTAAACATTTTGCAAAGCTACAATGGCTTTTTATGGCAGAAGCCACACTTTTCCCCTGTTTGATGGCACTTTTGGCAGGAGAAAAGAGTAAAAAAAAAGCGGCCTCATCGGCCGCTATATTGTAACTTTAGTCTAAACTATCCTGCTGTTTTTTTGAAAATCCTTGGGCGTAATTCCCTCAAATTTTTTAAAAAACTTTATAAAATAACCGTCTGTTTTGAAGCCCAGATCCCAAGCCACTTCCCTAACGGTAATATTGGACCAGTACAGAAGTCTTCTGGCCTCGGTAAACAGACGCTCGTCGATCAGCTGTTTGGGTGTTTTATTGTTGGTCTTCTTTACAATCTCGGTCAGTACCGATGTTGTAATATTGAGCTGGTCCGCATAAAATTTTACCTGATGCTTATCCCTAAAATATTTGTTTACTGAGGTCTTGAAACGTGAAAACAAATCACTCTTATCAAAATCAGGCTTTTCGTCCTTCTGGGACAGCGCAGCGCACTGAATCAGCACGATATTGAGCAGGCATTTGATAATTTCAACATTCCTGTGATTACCCCTGCTGTTTTCATGGCTGATCAGCCGGTTATACTTGTCAAGTTCCAGCATCTCTTCTTCACTTAGTAAGATATAGGGCCGGGAAAAAACTGCTTCGATATATTTGGTAAGCTCCCTGCTCTGCCTGTAGATAAATTCTGATGAGAATGAAATCGTCATAAGCCTGCAGTCCTCATTGAGATCCGCATGGATGTGTACCTGATCAATATCCAGCAGCAGCAAAGCGGGTGCACTTATCACCGTGTTTCCAAGATCGGCAAAATGCACCATCTCTCCTTCATATAAAAAACTGATGCAGTAATAATTATGGCTGTGCGGCACGGTAATGGCCGGCCGGCCTTGTTTTGACTTTTCATGCAGGTGTATGAAAAATTGGTCCTGGCCCTGCTTTCTAAAGTCGATATTATATTTCGGTATGTGTTCTTCCATATTAATCCCTATAACTGTTTTGCAACTGCCGGCAATATACTAAATCAATGTACTGTAAAACATAGTAATGGCAGCGCTGCTTGTATAACAAAATTTGCAATATTTGGATGCCAATCTTCTACCTAAAAAGTTATAAAAACCGGGCTGGCTTGAATGCACGATGGTCTACAAAGCCTAAAGTGTTTTGATGTATCCCGGACTTACGCCAAATTTATGCACTAGCATTCAGTATTACTTCAGTTTGCATTTCATTGTGGATTTCTCCTGTATTCCGTTCGAAGTCCTATCGTAGTTGTTTTCCTCTTCAAAAGCCTTGATCTCTTTTTCGCTCTTGTCGCACTGCGCGGTCGTGGAGCTTGAAGATTCAATTATTACCTGATGATCCAACTTTTCAAGAAGCCGCTCACACTCGTAGCAGGTCTTATCGTTATTGTCGTCTTTTGAGCAGCTAACTAAAAGTAGTAAAGAGGCGGCGCCTGCTGCCAGCATTTTAAAACTTTTTTTTTTGAAATTCATTTCATTGCGGTTGCATCCATTTTTCATACGATGTCTTTCTTTTTTAAGTTATTGATATTTTTACCACTGCTGCATAAAGCAAGTCCCTTTCTAATCTCTGCTTCTGATAGCGGCAGTGAGGAGTCCGGTGTGATTTATAAAATATGCCAAGAACGAATAAGGCCAGGTATGCCTGTCTGTTTCCTATCAGTCAGAGGCTATTTTTATATTCTGCAAATGTATTGTTCACACAGGCGCAGTAATGGCACTTTTGCTCTAATTGATGGCACTTTTAAAAATGATAAGTATAACTCATCGAAAAAAAACATAACAAATGACGGTACTAAAATAATGCAGCTAAACACTATGATTAGTTATTATTTCAAAGTTTTCTATTCTCGCTAATTGACACAAAAGTAAGTTTTTTTTGTTCTCACCTGCCATTATCTTCCCTATAGAATGCTTGTGTTCCTTTTCATTCCCAGCCTTTTTAGCGTCCAGGCAGTGATTAAGATAATTTAACGCGCAGTCTGATCAATAGCATGCCGATAGCACCTTAATGGTCAAGCCACTGTTTGAATTCGGAAGATTTGTTCTTGCTGACTATGACATCCATGTTGGTTGGAGGGTCAATAATAAGTTTGAGCTGGTTTTTGCCGTAAAGAAGTATGGAATTAATGGCGCGAATATTAACAATGAACTGCCTGTTTGCCCTGTAAAAAGAAGTCTGGTCGAGCCCTTTTATAATTTCGTCCAGACTACTGCTGCTGGTAAGCTGCCTGTTGCCGAAAGTATAGAGGTAGGTTATTCCATTATCGAGATAAAAATAGGCAATATCCGCTGCTTCGACCTTCACAAGCTCATCTTTATGGTAGGTCAGAAATCTTTTTTTTACGGTTTCGGAGTCCTTTATTATCTCGCTGAGCGGAGCTTCTTCCAGAGGGATTTTTAATTTTTCACGGTTTGCATTCAAATGTAGATTTAAGATATGCAGCTCATTGACCTTATCATTTAATATCTTATTCTCTGCTGCCAGTGAAGTTTCATATCTGCGGTATAAAAGACGTATGATGATATAGCTGCTGCCGCTTATCAGCAGCGTGCTTAGAATCAGGCTCACTATGAACTGCATTTTAAGGTCTGCCAGCTCCTCGTTCAATACCGATAAGTTTGCATGTGATGCTACCATCCAGTCCGTCCCATCAACAGGATGGACATTGACAATTTCAGAACTTCTTCCCTGATTATCAGGAAAGGTCCGCAGTCCGCTGCTTATTTCGCCCTGTTCCAAAACTTTTTTCAATGTTTTAATCTGGGAATCCTTTGATCCCATTATCTGGGAATTCGTCTCCAGGATTTTCTGCCCTACAAAAGCAGGATTGGGATGGCACAGCTCAATACCTTCCTTGTTATACATACAGATAAAATCACTTTTCACATCGGTATTCTGAATGCTCACCTGCAGGTTTTGGATTATTTTTGTTTTCGGCAGGCCGCTGCGGAGCTCCTGTTCTAAAAGGCGGGAAATTTCCCTTGCCTCGCGTTCACCTGATTCCAGTTTGCTTTTCCAGAGTTTTTCTTTGGCCGAAGAATACAGGTAATCGAACGACGATAGGCTGATTAATAGTACAGCGACGCTTATGCCTGCTAGAGAAAGCGTATATAGCAAGTTTTTTTTCATGTGCATTATTGTCCTTCTGAAATTGTCATGGAGTTTTACAACAAAGGCTAAATTAGTCAATTTATTCAGCATTTAATATTCGGCTTCAGGGCCTGAAAATTCCCTCTTACCAAATTAAAGCGGGCGCCATCCACCGTTCGTCCCTACTTTTGAGCAAAAATACATTAGTTCAAAAAAACAAACAAAATGAAAAAAGGAATTAAAATAGGCGCCACTCTGCTCCTTGGGTTCATCGCCCTGCAGTTTTACAGGCCCGAAGAAATCAAGTACACCGCTCCACCAAAAGATCTTGCTAACGTCCCTGCAGAGGTAAACGCAATTTTAAGGAATTCATGTTTTGATTGTCACTCAAACACCACAAGGCTCAGCTGGTTTGACAAGATAACCCCGGCGAACTTTATAGTCAGCTCCCATATTAACAACGCCAGAAAAGCCCTCAACTTTTCCAATTGGGACAGTCTGAAAAAGCCGCAGCAGAATGCAGCTCTTTTTTATGCTTTCAATAAGATACTCTCCAAAGAAATGCCTTTAGCCAGCTATACTGCCCTTCACCAATCTGCCAAATTGGATGAATCTTCCATCGAGCTACTCAGAAAATATGTAAACTCAATTGCGGCCAGAAAAATAACTAAAGAAGAAATGCCTTCCAATCAGCCGCGGTCCGATACCCAGGCCCAGGACGTAAAAAAAATAATTGATTATTCAAAAGTAAAGCCATCGCCCAACAGCATTTCATACATCCCTGATTTTAGGAGCTGGAAAGCGGTCAGCACGACCGATCGCTTTGACAACGGGACAATGCGGATCATTTATGGAAACAGCGTTGCAGTTAAAGCCATCACAGAAAATAAGACAAATCCATGGCCCAATGGGACTATTTTTGCTAAAGCTGCCTGGAAACAGAAAACAGCGGCAGACGGAAGCGTATCTCCAGGGGAATTCATCCAGGTTGAGTACATGATAAAAGATTCGAAAAAATATGCTGCCACAAAAGACTGGGGATGGGCAAGATGGAAAGGAAAAGAGCTGAAACCATATGGAGAAAATCGAGGTTTTGAACAAGAATGTATCGCATGCCATAATCCGGTAAAAAATAACGATTATGTTTTCACAACGCCACTGCATCTTGATCCCAGCAAATTCAATATTTACAATAAAACCAAATAATCATGAGACCATTACACTACATATTGATCACCTCTCTGGCAATCTTTTTCAGCTGCAGCCGCAAGGAAAATATCAATGCTGCAGCCTCTATAACGACCGCGGATCAGCTGCCTGAAAATCCCTTACTCCTCTGCCCGATCACTTTTTCCATCAATCCAAAGGAAAACAGCATGTCAACATTATATGGCAACAAGGCAGCCTTCAAGCATGCAGCCGAGAATGCCGGTGGCTCCTATCCTGCCGGCGCCGTCCTCTATGATGTAAAATGGAAAATGAAAGCGGACTCGCTCTGGTACGGAGCCAACGTCCCCAAGCATATTATTCAGGTCGAAAGAATCCTGTTTACGGGAGAAAAGATTCCAAAATATGAGCTTTACGGCGGAAGTCCTTTAAAAAAAATCATTAAGCATACAGACCTCAATAGGATTAAAGCCATTATTTCCCAACATATGGCTTATAATCCATAAATTTCAACAAAAGCATAAGCTTTACTAATTTTTTCTAACTGCTTTTTAGTTCACCTAGCCTAATTTCTCTTTCGAGATAACTAACAGACATTCTGCCAGTATTTTATTTATTGGTATTTTTGCGAAATGGCAACGAGAAAAATATATGATACAGGATGCGCGCTGGAATATGCATTTAGCAGAGTTGGCGGAAAATACAAAGGACGAATCCTTTGGAATTTGCATGAGTACCAGGTTTTGCGCTACACCGAGCTGAAAAAGGGGATTTTGGGCATTTCTGCAAAAATGCTAACCCAAACTTTACGTGAGCTTGAAGAAGATCAGTTAATAACCCGAACAGTCTACAATGAGGTTCCGCTAAGAGTCGAATACTCATTGACTGCCACAGGCAGGGAACTGATTCCTTTTATCAGACATTTAAGGGAATGGGCGGAAAAAGAAATAAAAAATGGTAAGCTTTAATTGCCTTACGCACTAATAAGTAACCTGCACACAAAAAAGTAACTGTATTGACAACCTGTTATGTTCTTTGGAACTTTGTAAAAAAAAAGTACACAAATGAACATTACAGATAAATTAACACGAAAAGCAGCATTTCACAGATTTAAGCTTGGCAGCCTGGAGCTTACAGTAGTTACAGACGGACATATTCTATTTAATCCCAAACAACCTATTATCGCCCCTGGTATTGATGAGAATGAAGTCAATAAAGTTTTAGAGGAATATTTTCTGCCAACGGACTATGTCAAAATTGCAATGAATGTCCTTGTAATTAAGTCGTTCGACAAAACCATTCTAATCGATTCTGGAGCTGGGTGCACAATGGGCGAAAGATCAGGCTGGTTATTAGACAATTTAGAAATAGCAGGAATTTTTCCCAAGGAAATCACCGATGTTATTTTAACACATGCTCATTCCGACCATATCGGTGGATTACTGAAAGAGGATGGCGCTCTGGCATTTCCAAATGCTGAAGTTTATCTGACGGCCGTCGAACACGATTTTTGGCTAAGCGACAACGTCGATTTGTCCAGAAGCAAACTGACAGACAAAAAATGGTTTATAGATTTTACCGTGGAAATTATTAAAAACGTGAAAGGTGCGTTGAACGACAGACTGCATCTTGTCCAGACCAATGCAGAGCTTTTCGGATTCTTAAAACTCATTCCTGCGCCGGGACATACACCGGGACACGTAGCCATCCTTATATCCTCTAACGGACAAGAATTATTCCATCTTGGGGATTCAGCCCACACGCATGTCATCTTGTTTGACCATCCTGAATGGGGATTCGAGGCTGACCATGATTTTGAGGCAGGTATTGCTACAAGAACCAAATTAATGTCGGAGCTTGCCGAAAGCAGGATGCGGACATTTTCATTTCATCTGCCATTTCCTGGCTTGGGCCACGTCAGATGTAAATCACATGGCTTTGAATGGGTAGCTCAACTTTTTACAGGCTTCAGTGCATAAAGTTTAATAAGGTAAACGACACCCAGAGATCTTTTAAACTATTTAAAAGACGGCGGACTTCCTCTAATTATTCGAACAGTTTAAGTTTCTCTAATTCTTAGGAGTCAGTTCGGTATTATTTATTAGTAACCTCACTGTTAGTGAATATTTCTGCAAGCCCCTAACTTCGTAATAGAGTGCTATATATAATTATTTTTAGATTTGACAGTACACAGTATATTCATAAATATGCTGCACATCTTATTGGAGAGAATGTGCCGTAATCAAATCTACTAAGCATTGATAAGAAAAAAAATTAAAAGATTGGAAATCTTTCATAAATGCCATTGAGTCCCTCAGTAGAAAGGAAGGGGCAAACAATAGCATTAAACATCGAAAAGGACTCTCCAACAAATTAATAACGAAAATTCTTTTATGAACTGTAATACTGCAGAGCTATATGTATAATTTAAGAATCAATTTTTTGCTGCTTCCAAAATTTTTGAAAGAATTGATGTGAAATCATGCAGCTCTTTAGAAGTTAGAGTCCCGGATGCTAATTTTGCCGTACTTTGCCTAAAATCCTCAGAATTGTCGACAATGAATTTTCCTTTCTCGGCTGCACTTAAATTGAAAATTCTCCGGTCAGATAATGCCTGCTTTTGTGTTATGAGATCATTCAAAATAAGAAATTTTATCTGCCTTGAAATAGCCGGGGCACTTATATTAAAAGCTTTGGCAATCTCTTTACCGGTGCAGCCGTCATGGCGGTATATATATTCAATAATATTATAGTGGGTAGCAGTTACTCCATGTACGCTTCCTTTATTCATGTTTGCCAGAATAAAACACTGTAATTCAGTAAATATATCATAAAATTTTTGCTCGTCGTTGTTCATATTCTAAAATTAATTAACTTTGTTAACTATTTACAAAGTTAAGCAAAATGAAGGATATAGTCATATTAAATGCAAGACAAAATAATCTGAAGAATGTTTCAGTTATTATTCCAAAGAATAAAATCGTTGTTTTTACAGGTGTATCCGGTTCGGGAAAATCCTCGCTTGTCTTTGAAACAATTGGTGCTGAAGCGCAGCGCCAGTTTAATGAAACCCAGGCAAGCTTTATAAGGAACCGCCTTCAGCACATTGGAGTACCGGACGTCGATAAAATTGAAAATTTAAACGTTCCCATTATAATCAATCAGAAAAGGCTGGGCGGAAGTGCAAGGTCTACCGTAGGAACAGCCACTGATGTTTATGCTTCCTTAAGGCTTCTCTTTTCGAGAATGGGCAGTCCTTTTGTAGGATATTCTAATTCATTTTCGTTCAATAACCCTCTGGGAATGTGCCCTGCGTGTGAAGGACTGGGTTTTGTACAGACAGTAGATATTGCAGCCCTATTAGACAAGGATAAATCTCTGAACCAGGGTGCTGTACAATTCCCGACTTTTCAGCCGGGAGGCTGGCGCCTGACAAGATACACACAGTCCGGTTATTTTGATAATGACAAAAAGCTTGGTGCATACTCTGATGAAGAAATGGATATATTATTAAATTCACCGGAACATAAGCCCAAGAAACCCGACAGTGAATGGGGCAAGACCGTAAAGTATGAAGGAATTGTCCCAAGAATTGAAAAAGCGTTTCTGCGAAAAGAGTCACGCGAGAATATTACACGAAAAGACGCCTTACACAATATAATTATTACAAAGCCCTGCCCTGCGTGCATGGGCAGAAGGCTGAACAATACGATCCTATCCTGTAAGATTAAGGGAAAAAACATCGCCGACTGTACTGCAATGCCAATAGACGAGCTTCTTGGTTTTGTTGATTCTCTGCAGTCCGGTACTTATGAAGTTATACTAGCAGAATTGAAAAAAAAGCTTGGCAGCATTATTAACATCGGGCTGCAGTATCTTACCCTCGACAGAACGACATCTACACTTTCCGGAGGCGAGAGCCAAAGAATAAAAATGGTAAAAAACCTTGGAAGCAGCTTAACGGACCTGCTTTATATTTTTGACGAGCCAAGTATAGGGCTGCACCCAAAAGATCTGGATAACATAGCTCAGGTTATCAAACAAATACGGGACAAAGGAAATACAGTGCTTCTTGTTGAGCATGACCCTGACCTTATTAAGACAGCTGACTGGATAATCGACATGGGGCCGGAATCGGGCAGAAACGGCGGGCATATTGTTTATCAAGGGACCTTTGAAGACCTTAAAAAATCACAGGGAAAAACCGGATTGTATTTTGCAGCAAAGCCGCAGATCAATTCCAAGCCAAGAAAAGAAAACGGCTATTTAGAGATCAAAAATGCAAGCCTGCATAATCTCAAAGATATAGATGTAAAAATACCCAAACAGGTGCTGACCGTTATTACCGGTGTTGCAGGATCAGGAAAAAGTACACTTATAAATAAAGTACTGCCAAAGCTCTATCCTGACGTAACCATAATTGACCAATCGTTATTTGCAGCAGGAATACGCTCTAATCTGCTCACCTATCTCAATCTTTCAGATGACTTAAGAGCCCGATTCTCCAAAGCAAACAACGTCTCTGACAAATTATTCAGCAGAAACAGCGAAGGGGCCTGCGAAAACTGTAAAGGAACAGGTCTGGAGAAAATTGATATGGCATTCATGGATGACATTGAACAGCAATGCGAGATCTGCGGCGGATCCGGTTTTAAACCTGAAGTCCTCAAGTATCTCTATCATGATAAAAACATTGTAGAGATAATGAATATGACTGTAGAGCAGGCAATAGATTTCTTTGCCGAAAACTTGTATCAGACATTGTTAGAAATGCTCTATAATCTCGGCCTTGGATATCTTTCACTTGGACAACGTCTGGACAGCTTTTCCGGCGGGGAAAGGCAGCGTCTTAAATTAACCAAAGAATTAAAAAATTCAAACCAAACGATTATTCTTGATGAACCCAGTACAGGCCTGCATCCCAGTGATACTCAAAAGCTTTTGGATTTTATAAACCAGCTGGCAGATAAAGGAAATACCATGATTGTCATTGAGCATAATTTGGATGTTATTGCACAGGCTGACTGGATCATTGACATTGGTCCGGGAGCAGGAAAATATGGAGGCAAAGTCATTTTTACAGGAACCGTCGCTGAACTATTGAAGGATGAGAACTCCGAAACAGCAAAATTTTTAAAGCAGCATCTTAATCAAGGAAACTCTAATAGTAAAAACAATTAAAATGATAACAACAAATCGACTGGTAATCATACCTTTAAACGAGAATCAATTAGCAAAGTATATAAAATGCGACGGAACTTTAGAAGAGGAGCTTGGTCTGGAAAAAAGTTCAAGAACTATTTCTCCTGAACTTCAGGAAGCCCTTGAGAATACAATTCTTCCAAGTGTGGCAGACAAAAGCAAAAATTATTTATATTCTACAATCTGGACCGCTATCAGCAAAAATGATAATAAAATGATCGGTGATGCCTGCTTTGTCGGCGAGCCTAACCCTGAAGGCGAAGTTGAGATAGGATACGGTACCTATGAGGAATTTCAAGGACAGGGATTCATGACTGAAATAGTCGCGGGATTGATTACGTGGACTAAAACGCGCCCCGACATTAAAGTCATTATAGCTTCGACAGAAAAAAATAACCATGCATCATATAAGGTCCTTCAAAAGAACAGCTTTACCAAAGCGGGTGAAAATGATAATCATTTTAACTGGAAATTGGATTTAGGAAGGAACTGATTATTTCCATTTATCTGAATATACTTTAAACATATTTTTTAAGATTATCTACGCCTTAGTAATATACTTATATAGTTTACAATTATACTTCGAGGCGAAAGTGATAATACACAAGATTTTAACAAGACTTATATACGATTAATTCTGCAAAGTAGAAAAGGGAATACTGAAAATATAGTGTTCCCTTTGACAATTATAGATTCACTGCGTATGGAAGGTTTGCTTGACTGGCAGATCCTTTCAGCTTACTAGAAATTTTGTGATCGCAGCAAAAATATCGACTGAAATAAGAAGCGAGACTGAAGAGCAAAATTATATTTCAATACAAATGGAATGGCTCAAATCACCTGAATTGTCATTTTACATGGATAAAATGCCTGTTGACATCCTCGATTCTTTTGGACTAGAAAATAGTATGAAGTATCCAAACTTCAGTGCTGTGAGCAGTTATCTCTCTAAACGTTTTGGGTTTGCCACGGATGATAATCCCGTAGAAAATCCATTAAAAGATTTATAATTTGTTATAAATCTGGATACTTCTCGCCTTAAAAGCCTAAAAACAGGTTCGCTAAAATGCTGGAGAGTATCTAACATCTTATTCTTTATGGATGTACTTAAAAAAAATAGCGGATGTCGCCGAAGCCGACACCCGCTAAAAGCCTGCTAGTCTCCCAACTTCACAGGCCTTAATTTGCATAGGAAATACTCAATATCTCTTGTCTAAAAGTATAAGATCAAGAGCATTTCTTAACAATTGGTAATTGCAGAGAATAAATACTTCCAGTCCTTTGTAAACAAAAAGATAATTATGAACCAGCAAAAAGTATTACTGACAGGTGTTACCGGATTTTTAGGCTCACACACCGCAATTCAATTACTAAACAAAGGCTATAAAGTTACCGGAACATTACGTAATTTGGACAGGGTCAATTCTATAAAAGAGATTATTGCCAGATATACAAGCAATCTTGAAAATCTTAGTTTTGCCCAAGCTGATTTGGGTGACGATAAGGTATGGGATGAACTTACTAACGGTATGGATTATGTACTGCATGTTGCTTCACCATTTCCCCGTGAGCTGCCTAAGCATGAAGATGACTTGATTATTCCTGCAAAACAGGGCACTTTGTCGATTTTGAAAGCTGCAGCAAAAAACGGGGTTAAACGCGTGGTAATGGTTTCTTCCTCCTCGGCAATTCAATATGGAAAAACAAAAGAGGAACTCAATCGAACCTTCTCAGAAGAGGATTGGACAGATATCAAAAACCTTAGAGATACCACAGCGTACTTTAGAAGCAAAACTATTGCGGAAAAAGCGGCCTGGGATTTTATAAAGATGGACACCTCGGGAATGGAGCTCACTACAATATTGCCGGGTGTAATTTTGGGAAAGGTACTTGAAGATGATTTCGGTACTACAGCAAATATCATCATTAAAATACTCGATAAAAGTCTACCAGCCCTGCCAAAAATAGGGTTTGAGATTGTCGATGTGGAATCTTTGGCAGACTTGCTTCTTAAAGCAATGGTATCAAATCAGGCAGCCGGAGAACGTTATATTGCGGCCGCAGGATATATGACTTTCAAAGAAATAGCTGTGCTTCTTAAGCAACATTATCCTAACAGAAAAATAGTGACAAAAGAACTACCTAATGTTTTGGCGAGATTAATCTCTATCTTTGAAGTATCTCTAAGACCAATTCTTCTTGAACTTGGTGTAAAAAGGAAATTGAAAATAGACAAGGCAGTACGCGAATTGCATTGGCAGCCAGTACCTGTAAAAGATGCTGTTACTGCCTGCGCAGAAAGTATTCTTGAACAGGGAATTGTAATCTAAATGGAAAAATTAAAATCGGCATTAGCATTTGGCGGTATCCTTACTGCAGCGGACATTGATGTTGTGGCATCCTGCTTTAGCATTAGAACACTGAAGCAAGATGAATATTTCCAAGAGCTTGGTAAAACTGCCAATGAAATTGCTTTTGTGAACAAAGGCATTTTGCGTATTTATGGCACTGATGGGAAAGGCAGCGATGTTACTAAGTTTTTCGTCAGGGAGCAACAGTTTTTTTCTGATATTGAAAGCTATTATGCACAACAGCCGTCCTCAATTGCGATTCAGGCGGTCGTTGGCAGTGAGTTACTGGTTATAAAAAACCAATCTATGGAAACCTTAACGCAAAAAATTCCAAATCTGTTTATTTTCCAAAAAAGCATTACAGAAGCTACGCTGCTTAACAAGATAAAAGACAACGATTTTTTAAACTTCGGAAATGCCAAAACCAAATATCTTGAATTTTTAAAGCGATATCCCGAGTTGGTAAAGCAGGTACCCCAGCATTATATTGCATCGTATCTTAAAATTACGCCACAGTCTCTAAGCCGTATTAGGAATGAAATTATTACACAATGAAAAAGGCCTCCAATCAAAGTTTTTTTTCTTGTTTTAGTCAGAGCTGAATACTCTCAAACCTAAATTATAACAAGCTAAAGCTTTTCTTAAATACCTATATTATCTTATCAATTTATTAGCGTATTTTAGTACTTCAAATCAATAGAAATAGCTTAATTTTTGTTAAAAATGTTAAAATTTTAACGGCAAAAATGGTCAAAAAAAAGGTATTAAAATCACTGTTTTATGTGTACCCCATTTGTACCTCGGATAGCGAAACACCCAGTAAAGTAAGGGGTTGTTACTTTCTGCATCGGGAAGTAGCATGACAAAACATCGCAAAAACAACAAATAAAAGCAAAAGCCACTCCGTTATAGAGTGGCTTTATTGATTTCTCTTTCTGAGTATAGATTATAAAAATTTTATGCTGTCGGATTTTAATAACTTAAAATCTTTTTCTCAATGAAATTACCTTTTACAAATCTATATTTTTCGATTTTATTTTTCTTGATAACATCAAATAATTTAATTTCACTATCGTATTCATATTTTAGTTGCTCAACCATCGATACAGAATAATAAGAGCCAATAACAAGTTTTAATTTAAATTCCTCTTGCGGCATATTATGACTCCTATCTAGTAAATCGAATGAATACATTAATTCTTTTGATTTTATCTTTTCAATACTTTTTGGATTGACTTCTTTATCAAATGTTTTTACAATATCAAGTGATAATGAGTCTGAGCTTACTAAAATATCTCTTTTATAGTCTAATTTGTGTTCATTTTTAAGCACATTTAAAGTATCTTGTAACCAATTTTTAAAAACAATTTCGTTTCTATTTTGTTGAGTAGTATTTTTTTGCTCTTTGTATTTACAATTAATAAAAGTCAACAAACACAAGCCTCCAATTACTATTTTTTTCAGTATATCCATAAGTTTTATAAATGAAATCTTGTATCACTTTGTTTTTTTTCTCCTCTACCAGTAGTGAGTTTTGTATAAATAGAGTTACCAATAATTTTTGTCGCTGATATTTGATTATCTGCAACTCTTTAAAGGAATTCCTGACTATTAAGACATCTGATACATACCAAATTCTTCTTTTAGATCCAATCTTTAATTAATCAATTTTACAACATCTTCTATAGTTAGTTTTTCTCGATACTCTATAACCTTTTTTTTGAATATTACCTTAAAGCTTGATGTTGGAGTAACTAAATTCGAGTTCTCATTTTTATCTTTATCTAAAAAACTATCCATAACTTTTTTATTATACTTATAATACAAAATCACATCATTCAGCTGTTTATCTATTGAAATTGAACTATCTATCTTTAGTTCTTCTTTTTGATATTGTTTGCTGTAAGTATACAGCATTTTTATTTTCTCTTTTGGTTTTATATAAAAGAACGTTGAAGAGTTTGGTTGAACTAAAGCGATATCTGTATCATTAAGTCTTAAACATATACCAGCAGATTTATTTATTTTTTGTTTAGAATCGACATCATAAGAATTTGAAAAAAAAACTACTTCTTTTTCATTAGGGTTATAAAAAGATACTAAAAAATGTAATGTTTTTTTATTTGAACTATCTTGAACAATTATCTTTTCACAAGTTGCATTTATCTTATAATTGATTATCTCTTTATCAGCACAGCTGACAAAAATCAAAAGAATTGCAAATATTAATCCTTTCATAATTACATACTATTTAATTTCTCCACTTAAAATTTTATTCATTGATCTTTGAATTATCTTTTTCCATTCAGGAGTTGTTCCCTGCCATGACGAATGATTAATTTGCGTCTGATATGCTTTGGCATGAGCTTTACCTTCACCAGTAACACCATTCTTAAAATGAGCATTACCCTCATGAGCTGCAGTGTTTTGAATATTATTAACAGTAAATTGACCTCCCGCTCTACAAAATGTTCGTAATTGCTGTGCGAAGTCTCCTGACTTTGTATTCGTTCGCATATAATTTTTTAAAGCTAATAAGTCTTTACCAATCTTTGTTTCTACGAAGTCAGGAGACTTCGCAGAGCTGGGAAGTAGCAGAGCAAAAAATCACAAAACAATTACAAACAAACAAACAAGCTAAAGTATTGAAAAATGATACTTCAACTTGTTTGCTTTTTATTTTCACTTGACAACAAAACCAGATCTGTTTTCAACGGAAGCAGTCTTTGAAAAGAATTCAGAGCAAAAGGGCTATAACAACTAAGAATGCAAAAACACACCCTTAACCTTGTTTTCCAATTTTCGTGAGCACATCGACAGTTTCATTTAGTTAAGTGCTTATATTATAAAAAACCTAATCTGTATCATTACCATTAGAAAGGTCAGGTTTTACAAATACTAAACCACTAATACTTTTATAATAATCTTCTTTTTTCTTCTTGTTAAAGGTTCGTGAAATATAAAAAACTAAATCATTTAATGGTTTTTGTTGTTCACAATTATCTTTTAATACTATAGTATTTTTTTTTGTTACCTGGTCTCTCAAAATTAATACATAACGTGTACCATCTGCATAATCATTTTCAATTGAATCACATTTTGTAAAATTTATATTTTGTATCGATTTATTAATAAAATTCATTTCTGATTTACTAAAAGAAGCTTGATAAACCTTTGGTTGTTGGCCAATTTCGTTAATTAAAATTATCGCATCACCTTTACTATCAATTTTAAAAGAATTTAAAAAGGCATCGTACTTAATAGTTAAATCTAAATCATAAGTTTTAATCTGTTCAGGTTTGCAACCAAATAATAGTAAGCAAACTAAAATAATATTTAATTTCATCTTATTAATCTCTGTATGTGTTTATTATTTTATTAATATCCTTATCGCTTTTTTTGATACCAGCATTTTCATAAAATTGCTTCAAAATTGGAAAAGTATTATTCTCTAATGTTTTCTTATCTTGAGCCATCCAATGTTGCAGAACACTAGTTGTATTGGCTCGTCTTTTTGCCGGATCTTTTTTTATTTGTTTCTTAATTGAAGTAATGTATTCTGGCGTAATATTCGATAAATCTAACTTACCATCAAGAAAATCGTCAGCATAACTATCAACATGAATAAAAGCCTCATGTGATATGTTATCGATTTCGTAACCAATAGCTTCAAAACTTGTTTTTTTGGAACTATTTTCATCTAAAAGAATCGTCAATTGAAGATGATTTCCATCTTTTTTATGAGAGGTCTCTGCGCTTGCAGTTTCCCCAGGTTCCATACTTCCAAAATTCAAATCTGTATTATTTTTGTCATATTTTCCACTTTCTTTATACTCATGACCAGCAATGACTTGATTTTCTCTCGCAAAATTAGATAAAAATGCTATTCCAGTTTTTGAATTAGCAAAGAACTCCCAAGCTTTAACTAAATTAGGATTTTTATATTCTCCTTTATTTTTTCCACTAGTATATTTTTGATAAATATATGAATCATCAACGTATCGGCCATCAGGATCAATAAATCTCACAGGATTATTAAATGTATAAGAATATGGTGTTATTCCAACATATAGCTCAGCCAGCGGATCAATATTCATCCATCTACCTAAAGCAGGGTCATAATTTCTCGCTCCATAATCATACAAATTTAGCTGATTGCCTCCAATATTCTCGTCTTGGAACTCTTTTCCATTGTACTTATACTTGTAACTTGTGTTGCCAACTACTGCTCCTGCTGCTTTTTGTTTAAATCCAAATGGATAATAGTGATTTTCCTCCACAATTTGTAAAGATGGCGTTGTTAAAGAACCTACATTTTTATAGCTGACCCTATTGTTACCCAAATGATCTTTGTATTGATAAATATACTCAAAATTTCCGCTATTATGGTTTACATAACCTTCGGGTTGTGGGAAGAATTTTAAAATATTGTTTTCATACTGAAAGCCCCCGGCATAATCAGTGGTAATTCCACTAACTATTTTACGTTGTTTTGCACCTGTGGCATCATAGTCGTAATGAACGGTTCCTCCTGATAAGGTAATATCGACAGGCAGATTCAGATAGTTGTAGGTGATGGCTGTAATCCCCTTATTAGCATCAGTCTTCATGTTTCCGTTATCGTCATAAGTGTATTCTTGAGCTGTATCAATACCATCTTTAAAACCTTCGGAACTGCCTGAGCTGTCTTTTACCTTAAATAATTTGTTGCCTGCATCATAGGTGTAAACCAAGTTATCCATTACTCCTAATAGCGTCGCATTAGGATCTGTATATCCATTACGGATTAAACTCATGATGTTACCGTTTTTGTCATAAGTCAGATTTTCATTGTAACGGCCAGAGTTCTGGGATATGGCATTAGTCAATCGGTTTAGGGCATCATAACCATACGTGTAGTTTTTTAAGGCAGGATCTTGGCCTTGTATTTTCCAAAATGTCTGACTTATGTTTCCGTTGTATAATGCTGTGCCTGCAGAAGGATTGCTGTAATTAATTTTAAACCCAAACAAGTCCCCGCTTCCCACAGAAATATCGTTATTGGCTGTATTAGAATCGTTGATTCCTTTAAGCCATCCGCGTATGTTGTAGGTGTAATCTATGGTTTGTAAACGTGGGCTTCCTTCTTTGTTTCCCACTGCTTTAGAAACCAATTGTCCCAAGTCATCATAAGTGTTATCAGCAATGACTTCTGCAGTACCACCGTTTATGGACTGCGTCTGTTTTTTGAATCTTCCGGCAGAATCGTAGGTAAATGTATCTGCAATTGTTATCGTAGAAGCTCCCTTAATATGCTGGGTGGTCGTTTTATTAGGTTTCCCCACAAAATCAAGCTCCATTTTTACTTTTTGCGTCACCCCTAAATAGTCATTCTTAATATAGTTGTATATAGAACGACCTTTATCGTCGTAATAAATAACATTAGTAATCCAGTTTGCGGTTCCTAAAATGCGTATTTTACTCCCAGTGACCAAAGATTTGGTGCTAGTACTCGGTGTTACTGTACCCACATTTTCAGTAGTTCCTCCATTTAAGTCAAAATTATAGTCATCGTAATAATTGATGGTATACAAGCTAATACCAGTATTAGGAAAAGCATTATTAGAGTAGTATACCGTAGTATTATTGATAGTATTAACTACTTGTCTGTTTTCAAACAAAGTCGTTTGGGAATTTACAGTATTCTGTAAACTCGCACGCGATGCCTGACTAGAATATTCACCTGTATATACTGGTCTGCTCAAAGCATCGTATTTGGTAAACAGCCATTTGTTTTGGGCTTTTAAATTGGCATCTTGGGTTAAGATTGGCTGGTCTAATTTGTCATACACAATAAACTCCCATTCCTTTCCTGGTAGTTTTTTCTCTACCAGACGGTTGCGGGAATCGTATTTATATTGATAACATAAATTGTCTAAAACATTTTGGTTACTGCTTACTATAGCAGCAAAAAAAGTACTTCCTGTTTGTGCATGAAAACCTGCTTGCAATCTAATTGAATTTGTTGCGGTAAGCGTTAAAGTATTCCCCGGAGTTACAACAGCAGAAGAAGTTATATTCGACTGCGCAGTCGTAGAATTGATTATTAAATCAACTGCTTTGGGAGGCAGTACATAAGTAAGGTTTCCATAAACATTATAGACATAATACGTGTCGTGTTGTATTTCTTTTTCTCCAGCATCAGCAGTATCTCCGTCATTATTTAAATCGGAGTTAGAATATGTCCTTTTTAAGACAATACGTCCTTCTTTGTCCTTAAACTCTTCTGTAGTATTGTTTTTCCCTGAAGCTGTTGTCCAGTTTTCGTCTTTGGTGATATTTTTGTAGAGTACATCCTTAGCATAGCTGCTTCCATCATTGTACAACGAAATATCGAATAATTTTTGAGCAGCATCCCAATTAGTATTGGCTGTAAAGAGTTTTACTTCGTTTGCACTATTGGTTTGATAGCCCAATTTTATAGTGTGATTATTGGCTAAAGACCAAGCA
Source organism: Flavobacterium sp. GW821-FHT12A05 (assembly GCF_058807735.1). Classification (NCBI taxonomy): domain Bacteria; kingdom Pseudomonadati; phylum Bacteroidota; class Flavobacteriia; order Flavobacteriales; family Flavobacteriaceae; genus Flavobacterium; species Flavobacterium sp. GW821-FHT12A05. Next base: position 70,430 of record NZ_JBXAQY010000003.1, read on the forward strand.
TTACCCGGCGCAGCCATTTGTAAGACACGGTTAAGCGGCGAGGGTTCGAAATCTTTTTGGGAATATGGATTCGAAGTGTTTTCGTATTTGGGAGTGTTGTAAATTGGTAAAACGTCCTGCAGGGCAGTGTTTCTGTATAAGCCGCCATTGGAGCTTTTTGCATAAGGTAAATATTCTTTCTTCTGCCTTCCAAAATTATCATATTCAATGGGCGCAATTAAGTCTTCACTACTACCGCCGGCGGCGATTCCGACTTTTTGCATCGGGCGGCCTAAACCATCGAAGTACGTGATATTATCTATTTTTTTTGATGCCGCCAGCCCGCTGACAGATGTCACTGGAACAGTAGGGTTTATTGTGCGAACATAATTTTCGTTTATTAATGGAGGATTTACAGGGCAGCCATTAGCAGTTGTACTGTAAACATTAGGGCAGGTGTCAAAGTTGTTGGCAGCATAGTTACCTGCGGGTTTTACACATGCCGAAATGGGATTGGAATTATAGTCTCCAAATCCGTCGTTGTCGGTATCGTAATACCAATTTGGGCCAATACCTATAGCAGGGTTTTGGTCATTGCAGTCGTAATTGTTTGTTACATAATACGGACGCTGATAACAATCGAAAATAGGTGTTGCGCTTGAACTTCCGTAACCGTCATGATCACTATCTATATACCAGTTTACCGCACAGCTTAAATCGATTACAAAACTTAAACTGAAAGTCGTGAAACTGGTCCAATTGTCTGGGGTTAAAGTGTAAATCACTAATTGATTGTCTTCAATTTTGGCATAATATCCCGATAGTCCATATCCCGACTGCTCGTTATAGCCATAAATTTGACCAAGCTCCATATTGGGCAGGGCGGGATATATATCGAGCCAGGCAACCACTCCCCTTGCAAATGTTTGATTGTAAGTCCAACTGGCTTCTAAATTGACAGACAAGACATTATTTTGCACCTGAATCGTATTGTGTACAATATTATCGGCGGAATCACCGGAACTGACCCAATGGTATGGATCTATTTCTTGAGAATAATTAGGATATTGTATGTTTGGCGAAACTGCTGGAAGGACGCCTATATTGCGATTAACAAAAGGTTTAGCGTTTAAACAATAAATACAACACAAAAAAAGAATAGGTAAATATTTTTTCATCATCATAATTAAAAATTAGTGTTTGTAATTGTATTGGTTTTCCGAAAGGATGTTTCCTTGTGCGTCTTTGACCTGCTTCAATCGCTGAAACTCATCATATTCGTAGTATGTCGTCAATCCTTTTGCATCGGTCATACTCGTCATACCCACCAAAGGGCGATAGGTATAGGTCGTAATCTGGGCGCCCTTCAGCGATGCAGAGGTGCGCAGAGTATTCAATAAGGTGCGTAAATCAGCCTCTCCGCTGGTTACCGCATTATCTATCTGTGTTTGTGTTATTACAGAATTTACTGTTGCGTAATCGCTGTTGGCAACCTTAGCAACCGGATACTGCCCGTTGTAACCCCAGAGATAGACATAAGTGATTCCGTCCGTAACCGTCTGGCTGTAAAGATTATTCTTTGCATCGTAGGCATTGGAAAGTTTGGAACTGAAAGTATAGGGAGACTGCGGATTAAAGACAATATCCGTACCATCACCCTCCGCGCTATATATTGTTAAAGGCAGACCATTGACTCCATACTGAACCTGTTCGCCGGAAATAAGCTTAGCATTACGATATTTACGGATATCCACAGGAGCGAGGATATGTTTATCTTTAAGGCTGGTAAGCAAACTGCCATACTCGGTTGGGTAGAAATATTTTGTGGCAGTGGCATCTCCTCTGCTGTCGTATTCCCTGGTCTCAGTCAGCTGCTTATGATTAACAGAACTATAGTCAAGCTCTTTTACCGTTCTTATATAGCTTCCATCACTATTGTACATTTCCGTTACCTCTTTGATAGGTTTAGCCATGCCGCCTACATCATAATAGCGGGAATAGAAATATTGAATTTCATCCCCAAATGATGTTACTTTATAGCCCGGAACTGCTTTAAGCGCACGGATATCATATTCTGTATAATTTTTAGAAAGTAAGGTCCCATTTTCTAAATAAGTGTCTTTAGACTCAAGATGTCCTCGCCTCCAATCATTGTTAATAAAATTAGGATAAGGAAACGTACAGGGAGAAATAGTTTTATATAGAAAATCAGGCTTGTAAGTACTTATGTATTCTGTTTGAACCATTGCCGAGTTAAACAATCCTGGAATCGATACCCCTTCGTTATTCAAATCTCCGGGAAATTCTACATCATAGGCAAAGCTAAAACTATAAACGGTATAACCGTTACCAGGCGAGATTTCCTTAACACCAGTATAGATAACGTTTGCCCTTGCTCCAAACCCCAATTGAGGAGCGCCTTCGACACGGGCTATAAACCTGTTGTTAACGGATAATGTGGCGGGAACTCCAAAAGCGGACAATTTTCGCCAATTTCCCTCAGTAGAAGTTTGAGAGTTATAACCAGAACTGTACCAGGTATAATAAGGATTTTCCGAACCGATACATTTTTCGCTGACCGCGACCCCCGGATATTCATAGTTTTTTATGATAGCAACAGAACTTGAGCTTTCCTTTGTTTCTATTTGTTTGAGTCTTAAGCCTCCGGATATTGGCAAAAGATCATCTTCATTTAGCAAATGTGGTTCGAATTCAAAGCGCGTGTAGCCACCAGTGGGAAATATAATTTTATTTAAAGCACAGGCCTTTACTGCTTCTGCAACGGGCTCTCTTGTTCCTCCATTGGGCACGCCATAGGCAAAACTCGGCCCCGTCCCTCCATATCCCTCTCCGCTGGGTGTTAACTGTAGGGCCCAGTCATCAATACGGAAAGGGTAATTCTGGGGATTACTTGGAAAAATTGTTTTATTGTTACTATTGTTGTAATAGCCCCAATGGTCTTGACAAGGCGACAAACGGGAAGGAAGCGTATAGAGATCGTCCGTATTTGGATCGTTATCACCATAATATTCAAATCGGTATGGACTTTGACCAATATCATTTACACCTATCTCGCGAAACGAATCCAGCCTTAAGCGGTAATTAAGACAATGTTTGTTGCTAAACTGTTCCACTGGGATTTGTCTGGATTTATTGGCTTCAAAATAACTATAATCAAAACGGAATTTCTTTACCTGTCGATTATTCTTATCTTTCAATACAATAAAATCGAGTTGGTTGTTAGACAACGATTCACTGTCTTTCCTTGCATTTGTAGATGTCACAAACTCCAGGTAATTTCCTGAAGAACTAGTAATTTTCTTCAAAACAATTCCGGATATTAGCTCGTCACTATCTAAGTAGGTAGTTGCATACTGTTCCGGAAGATAATGATCAGGATTATTCTGGTTTACCACAAAATATGCCTCGCTAAAACGTCTTTTCTGATACTGCAAAGCTATGGTGCCACCCGCCGCATATTCGAACGTAAGCTGCCCGCCGGAAGGGCTTTTTATCTTAGAAAGATACCAGGAGCTTGTATATGATTTCCCGGTATTATAACGATAGTCTACCGTCTCATGATCTTTAAATTCATAAACAAAACCCCGCTCATCGGTAATGATAAAATCTCCCCCTACATATAGCGGGTTTGCAGCATTATTTTTAGCTTCAGGCACAAACTCAATTTTAAAATCTTCATATTGAGCCAATATTGCATTAGCCGTTCCGTTTAAAAAGAATCTGCCTGATCTCCCGTTGAAATTGTAGTAGAATATATCCGAACCATTATCGGTTACTCCCATGTCGCCATCCCTTAATTTATATTTAACTTGATCTACATAGTTTTTAATCGAAATATCATCATAAGTATTACCTGCGAAATCAGGTATAGAAGTCCTACTCTGCAATCCACTATAGGTATAACCATCCGGAATTCCTCTTACTTCTCTGGTAATCATTCCTCCGGCATTTAAAGCCCAGCCCAAGCCCACCCAAGAAGCTTCCTCGTCAACCTTAATGCCTGACGCATGGTACGACAATGACACATCGAGATTGATGTCCTTGTCTGTAAATTTGATTACCGGAACACTAATTTGGGGGATTCCTGAGGACAAATTAACAGGAATGTCGCCGTATTGGCCAAGAGAATAAGTATTTGGCGAATATACGTTGAACCGCTCGTGTCCTGCATATTGTGCCGAGGCGTCTCCGCTCTTAAAAAATAAAAAAAACAAAATCAGTAAAGTACTTGTCAATCTTGTAAGCAGATATTGATTTTTAAGGATTAGCCAAAGATTGGCTTGTTTAAGAAAAAAACTATTTCGCATAATGAATTATATTGAAAGTAACTGTTTATTTATATTGTATTAAATCCCGGAAGATTAAAAAGTAAAAAAAGACAATCTGCATCTATACATAATAATTTATAGAATACTCAAAAAATTAACACAATATTAAATGAAAAATAAATTATTTAACAGCTTTTTTCAGCATATAAAGAACATGTATTAAATAAAATTCTCAACAGACAACTAATAATCAAGTAATTAGCAAAAATGTGATGTGTATTTGTCAGGTGAATTATTGTACAGGACTATTTTGCACTATAAAAAAGCAATACAGCTCGCATCGGGAAATAAAAAATTGATTTTCTCACAAAATTGCATAAAAAAAAGCCCTTAATGTGTCAGCATCAAAAGGGCTTTTTAACAAACCAAAATAAGATTTTACTAATGGACAGTTTAGTATAATCCTTTGATAAATTGGTAGTCTTTTTCTAATGGATTTTCAGAGTTGTTAATCTCTTTTGATTTGCTGAGCTTCAGGGTTGTAATTATAATATTTATTAAAAATACAATTGAAAAACCAATAAAAATCAGAATCATAAGGGCTAAAACTTGTGTCATAATATTGTGATTTATTAGAATTAATTAAAATATTTACATTTCTGTTTCATTTGCTGTCCGGCTTTATCGTCTTGAGAGCAGGAAACTCTTCTGCATTTACATGCTTTACTCTTATAATTTGTGTCAGAGAACCGCACTGCACAGATAAAAATGAAAAACATCAGAAAAGGAAAAGCATAAAATATTACCGATTTAAAAAGTTTCACATCAGCTATTTAATAGTTAAAATATACTCGGCAAGCTGATCCAGTTGTTCCTGATTTAACTGTGATTCAAAGCTTGGCATCTGTGGATAATCCGGACGTTTTTTACCTGGATTCTTAATCCATTCTTGTAAATCAGTCCCATTTCCTTTATAAATCTGAGCCATCTCTTTCACCGGCGGTCCTACTAATTTCTCATCTGTCTTATGACATGAAGAACAATACTGATTAAATACATCATGCCCCTTTTCGGCTGTGCTTTTCGAGGCATTATCTACTTTCGACTCCTCCTCTTTTATTTTCTCCGTAGCTTTTTTCTTTAAGACCTGAAATTCATCGGTTTTTACCCGAACCAGTTCCTGGTGTTTTCTCAAAGCGTTAGCCCTGTAAATTTGTCTTCCTGATCCCATAAAAGTGACCGTTATTCCAAGCAGCAAAGCTATTTTATAAAAATTTCGGCCAATATGCTCCTTCTCGCCCTGAAGCCCTTTCCAAATCATCCACATTGCCGGAACAGAGAAAATTACTCCTGTAAAAATAACCGCAATAAGATTCCAGCCCATACCTTTAGAAGGCAATGTCAGCAGAACCACCGGACCGATTATAAATTGCATTACCGAAGCTGTCAGTGCCAGAGAGTACCCTTTTTTCTGAATATCATAAAGAGTGAATTTTTCAAAAATTTTATCGAAAGGATAATTCTTACGGCTCATATACCAGAATATAAACAATCCTGTAACGGCCAGAGAGGATAAAATAAAATGCGCGTAACGGGGAAATACATTGGGCAAAAACATCGCATCAATAAAACCTTTTACAACCGCCCATTTTTCCGGGAAAAGCATCAGGTTGATATTCGTCAGGAATATAAAAGGAATAAAAAGAAAAATAACCGTTGCAATGGCTAATATTGAAATATGAATCGCTTTATGATTCGATAATATCTCCCAGGTATATTTGTGCAGGTAGGTTAGTAAAAATGCAACGGTTACTAAAGGTATAACGGCAATCCAAACCAGACCGGTCAGCGAATTTGCCGAGTAAAAATAAACAGTATACAAGACATTAATACTCAGTAATGGCGCAATACCCAATACAACGGCAATACTTTTATTTACGGTTATTGTTTTTACAATCTCATGTGCCAGATGATCATAGTCCTTATTTTTTAGTCCCTTAATTTCAGAAACTAAAGCTAAAATGGATCCCCCAAGCATCAAATTCACAAAAACAATGTGAAGTAAAAATGAAACAACCAATATGATTACCAACAGCCACTCTGGTAATGGCAATGGCAGTGGAATATCTTTGGGAACCGGTACATTATTAGATAGCATTATTAATAAATTGAAGATCATTGCTGGATTGTTATTGTTTATTCTTGTTGTTTAATACACTTGTTTCGTTTTGAAGCGGGCTTACACTAACACCTTCTGATTGTGCGCCCTCAATGGTTTCGCCGGTATCCTGGATATTTTTAATGTACGCAGCCAATGCTTCGGCTTCCTGGGCTGTGCCGGGAAACGGAGGCATATAAGTCCGTCCGTTATGCATATTGGGAATATATCCGGTCATCGAACTTATATCGAGTGGTTTTCCAACTCCATAAACGCGTTCGAAAACATCTACAACACTATTGACTCCTCCTGTGGTATGGCAGCGGCTGCAGGCAATCATAAATACATTTCTTCCGGCTTCAATTTTATTCTCAGGAGTAATCTCTGTTACTGTAGTATAAGTCGCGTTCTTTAATAATCCGAATTGCTGATACACCGGATAATCTTCTTCTAACAATAAATTAGAATACATATAACCTCCTATCACATAGGGTTTACGAACAAATTCGCGCACACGTTCAAAGAAGCCCAAAAAAGCAAATGCCATTAATACCGGAACAAGCACCATATAACTCTTTAATATCTTGGCTCTAACAAGTCCTGCAATGGCCATTATAACAGAAAGTGAAATTCCAAAAATGATAAAGTATTTCATCAGATCATAGTATTTGCTAAAATCCATTGTTCCAACAGCCGTACTCATGTTAGCCGTCATTGCATCAGGAATAGCTCTGTAGTAAATAATCGCTCCAAGAAGCGATATTGGAGCCCAGCACAAGATCCATTTAGAACAGTACTTCACTGCCCTGTGTCGAAATTCAGTTCCCTTTTTGAAGAAAATAGTAATCAATAACATACCGAAACTTCCCGCCACAAGCATTGCCGTTGGGGTTCTGAACAATAATTGAGGAAGATAAATGGGATTGGTATAGCCATTTAAAAGGCTTTTATGAGTGTTCCAGTTTCCGGGATCCATCATAAAGCTTAAAATAGAAACAATAATGGCCATCGTAATCCAGGAAAAAACACTTAAAAACCAGCCAAAGCGAATATGTCTTAATTTTGCTTTTAAGCTGTTATTACTGTTTTTCCAGGTTAAAAAGTAAATCATGATAAGAATCACTTCGGTAACAAAAACCAGCCATTCGGTAAACCACGCCCAGTAAAATACCCTGATTAAACTGCCTATAGAACTTGGACTTACCAAGGCCACAGAAAACCAGATTCCTACTCCGGTCATAGCCCCCAGTGTAGTGGTTATAATAAAAGCCACCATCATCATTTTATGAACTCGGCCATCCCAGTCCAAATCTGTAATTTGATCCTTACTGCTGTCTAAAACACCTCTTTGTTCCAGCCAGGTAATAAAAGGCATAAAACCAACGGCCAGTCCGTGGTTGATCAGTACATGTATAATGGCTATCATAGCAATAAGCATTCTGTTATTGAGCCAATCCATGTGAAACATTGGAAAATCCATAATCTTGTATAATTTGATGATGCAAATTTCTGTTTGTTTCCACGATAATCATAAAAATAACAAAGCAGGACGTTTAGATAAACAGTCCTGCTTGTGTTGTTAAATAGGAAATCTTTTTAAAAATTTAGCACTATTTATACTGTGGATTTTTTAATGTGGTTTATAAATTCTGGTTCTTGCGAAACTGTTCGGGAGTCTGCAGGGTATGCTTTTTAAATGTTGTTACAAAATAAGAGGCACTCTCAAATCCCAACTGACCGGCAATTTCATTTATGGTTAAATGTGTGTAATAAAGAAGGCGCTGTGCCTCGATAATAATATGCTTACGGATTATATCTCCGGCTGTTAGTCCAGTTTCTTTTTTACATAATTTATTGAGATAATTGGCACTGACATTCAATAATTCAGCATAGGATGAAGGAAGCTTTATGCTGGCAAAATTTTTCTCCACCAGTCTTTCAAACTCCGCTATTTTTTCCTGACCTGAATTTCTATGCTTTGCCTTGATGTAAGGGCTGTAAATTCTTTCTATTTCAAATAGAAAAATATTCAGGTAAGAGCGTAAAACTTTTTGCGTCGCAACGCTATGCATTGTGTATTCTTCCTGCAATAAGTTTATAATATTTTCGACCCTTGCCCGGTTTACATTAGTAAAGCGAAATGAAATGACAGCTTCTCTTTCCAGAAAAGAAAACTGATTCAGTACGTTGCTGTTATAACGTAAAGAGAAAAATTCTTCAGTAAAACAGATTATTTTTCCTGATGACGCGTTGTCAATGTTTATATAATTTACGCATCCTGGTTTGATAATGATAATTCTGGCAGCTATAAAATCGACTTTTTCAGTATCAACCATAATCTCGCCCTGGGCATAATTTATAATTAATATGGTGAAAAAATCATTTTTGTGCGGATGCTCTAAAAAAGGAAAATCCTCCAATATTCCTTCTAAGTCCCTCATCCAAAAGTGTCCTGAACCTCCACTAAACAAATCCATATTGCATAGGGGTAAATTCCTGCTCTGCATAACTGTGTTTTTGATGAAATTGTATATAAATTAAAAGTGATTTTATTTGGTGCATAAACACGCACTAATTGTATTGTAAAAAACAATACAACTCGTATCAAGGAAATTGAAAATAAAATTAAAATTTATATCAAAAAAGATGGAGGTCGGAATGTTTCTAATGAAATTGCCACCGGCTTATTTTCGATTATATCAAAAATGTTTTCATTAGATTCTAATAAAGTAATGATATTAAGCTCAAATTTTGAAGTATTGGGAATGTAAACCAACTCTGTTTTTTCTTTCAGATTGTTTTGCATTTCCTTTTCGTTATCAGAGTATTTCTTTATGGATTTTTGAAGTTCACAACGCCCGTTACAGGTATTAAAAACCATTTTGCGTTGTATACAAATCGTTTTGGCAATCTCAACCTGATTGAGTTTAAATGAAACGTATGTAAAAAAACCGCCAAATGATGGAGATAAAATAAAGCCGGAAATCAATATGATTATAAACTTCTTCAATCAGGATTAAGTGTTTTTGTGACGGCTAAATTACATTAAATATGCATTTCTTTTACAAAGAAATAGGATTCCTGTCAAAAAAAGATACTAATTAGTATTATTTCTTAAGACAATATATTGTACCAGCAGGAAAAGGCAACTTTACAAAATAACTTGTAGACCACAAAACCAGATACGTTTTCAGCGGAGCAGTCTTGGAAAAGAATTCAGTGCAAAAGAGATTCAGGAAAACTGCGTCATGAATATTCTTGCTCTTGAAAGAAAGCATCAAAACTCTATTTCAACAAATATAGAGAATTTTCAAATGAAATTAAAATCCATTTTTTATACATTTAATATTTCAAAAACTAAATTTTATTATCAGGATTTAATTTGTGAAACATTAAAGTTTTTTAAAGCATTAAAAGCAAAAGCCACTCCTTTATGGAATGGCTATTAAATTTATTTTTTGAATTTTTACTCTATCTCTTCTTTTTTCCATTTGTTAATAAAATAATAATCTAATCCTATCACAAATATAGAGGTAACGCTTAAAGCTATATAATCACTTGTATTTAGATATCCCTTCTTGCTATAGAGCAAGTGTATTGAATAGAATATTCCAATGACAGAAGCAATAACTAGAATTAATATTTTATTTTTTGTTTTCATTTATTCTATTTTATTTATATTTAAGTTTTCCAATTTTTCAATTATACTATTTACAGCTTTTTGATTCCAACCATCAAGACCTCTTCCGATTCCAGTCATTTTCTTTCCATTTATGTAAAATCTCAATTCGTCAGCCTCACTTCCTCTAGCTCCTTTTTCTGGTTTGTATGAGAAACTAAGTTCTTCTTGATTCACTTCTTTAAAATAACTATGAATTAAAAACTTTCTATAATAGAAACAGATTGAATTTTCAAGTATAACGATTTTGTATAAAAAAGGTTTTAAGAAGAAAATCAAAACTTCTAATCCAACAATTATTATAAAAGAAAAGACATAAACTACAAAATTAAAATTTTTAGTAGCAAAATAAAACAAACCGTTAAATACTATCCCAACTACTAAAAGCTTTACTAATATTGTTGATAAACTTAATTTATAAATCATTAATTATTTTTTTTTATTGTTTCTACTCCTGAGCTTACTCCTTGAATCAAACCATTTGCATCTAATACAGCATCTGTAAGATTCGCTCCATTATTAATTGCATTCTGTCCTTTGGCTAATCCTGAAATATTATCCCAAGCTCCCAATATATTACCACCAGACATACTTCCTGGTATCCATCCAGAAACGCCATCGATTAAAGGAGCATATTTACTACCGTTTTGTCCAGCAATAAGTCCAGGGACAGTACTATAATTATGAAGAACATCACTTGGTTTTTCACTAAATGAATCAGCCATTTGAGTAATACCAATTGATACTTCTCCTATTGTCAGTGTTAATGCAAGGCCTGAAGCTCCACCAGTTTCAGGTATTGCGGCAACTGCACCAACTGTTCCAACAACTCCAAAGAACGTATTACTTAAACCATTCATAAATTTATTATCTTTATCCCAAGCTTGCATTGCTGGCCCATACTCTCCTGATGAAACGTAATTGCTTTTATATCCTTCAACATTAACGTTATTTAATTCAATGGTATTACCTATATCTTCGGATTTCGTACCATCTCTATTTCCATATTGTCCAACCCAAGTAGTTGTAGCTGCAGAATAAATCCAAACGCCATCACCATCTACGTGTTTTTGCCCATTTCTTGCATCAAGTCCAATTGGTGGGTATGCCATCATCCCATCAGGATCAATAAAAAACACTGGATTATTAAGTGCATAAGTGTATGGATTAAATCTACGTGATTTCTCTGCAAGCGGGTCTATATTCATCCATCTTCCAATTGCAGGATCATAATTCCTTGCTCCATAATCATACAAATTTAATTGCTGTCCTCCAATATTCTCGTCCTGAAGCTCTTTTCCGTTATACTTATACTTCAAGGCATCATTAGAAGATATTGCATTATTATTGTATCCCATCTGTTTCATTCCAAAAGGATAATAGTTGTTCTCCTCCTGAATAACAAGGTTTTTATCATAACTAAGCCTTATGTTACCTAAATGATCCTGATATTGATATACATATTTATAAGAATTTCCTACAGGTTCAACATAACCTTCTGCTGTTGGAAAAAACTTTAGTGTATTATTTACATACTGATATCCTCCTAAATAATCTGTAATGGCTTGCGAAGCTCCCACCTTATTTACAACTTTCTGAAGTTTTTTTCCTACTGCGTCGTAAATGTAAATAATATTTTCAGTGGATGCAAAGGTAATTTTGCTTGGCAAATTCAGATGATTATAGGTAATTGATGTTATATTTTTATTGTTGTCTCTTACCATATTACCATTAGCATCATAACTGTAATCATCAATACTATTTGCAGTGCTGTCTGTAAATCCGTTTGTATTTATTGCATTATCTACTACTTTTGCTAGTTGGTTTGTATTGTTACTGCCTAAATAACTGTATACCAAATCATCAATAAGTGCTAAACTAGAACCATTGAGCCCGTTGCGTTTTAATGTTATTATATTTCCATGTTTATCATAGGTAAGTGCTTCATTATAAGTATTAGCCAATGTATTTCCATTTTTAAAGACCGCATCTTTAAGTCGGTTCATGTTATCATATCGATATCCATATGATCTTATTATCCCTGAATCAGAATTAGCAGCCCAATAGGTTTCTGAAATGTTTCCATTATACAATGGGTTCACATCGATAATTCCCGAGGAAGGCAGGTTATAATTTATTCTAAATGCAAATAAATCCTGAGGGTCGCTACCTTGGTTAAGTGCATCCACATTGTTGATGTCTTTAAGCCATCCACGAATATTATAACTATAATTAATATTCTGAGTATTATTCCCTACCTTTTTAGAAATTAATTGTCCTAGCTCATCGTAGGTATTGCTTAAAATTACTTCAGGAGTTTGCGAATTTATCTCATGGGTTTGTGTCAGTAATCGGTCCTGATTAGTATAAGTAAAAGTATCCTTTGTTACAAGATCCGGACCGGATCCTAATCTATTGTGTCTTGTTATATTATAATTCAATCTCCCGGAAAAAGCATCCAAGCTATTATCTGTATAAGTATATCCTCCAATAAAGTTTTGCAAGTAACTGCGAATAGGTCTGGCTTTTCCATCATAAAAGGTTGCTGATGTTTCCCCAGTAATAGAACCACTTGTAGTAAGAACTCTTGTCCATGTAGCGGTCTGCATGCCTTTCACCTGTGAGGAGGTCAGTACTGCTTGTCCTTCTACACTTACCGGTATTGGTATTGTAGGTGAACTTGGAAAAACATAATTATCATAATAATGAACCGATAAAAGCTTAAAGGTCGTTGGTGCTACCACATTGCTGTAATAAGCCGCAATTCCATCTATAGTTCCTGTGTTCTGTTTTGTTTCACTCAATACTGTAAGGGATGAACTGCTCTGGGCTGCCTGTAATGCAGCCCTGCCGACAGATGTTGCAGCGGTGGAATTCATCCAGCCGGTATAAACCGGACGACTAAATGCATCATATTTGGTAATAAGCCAGCCACTAGAAGTGATATCTGAAAAAGGGGAATTCGCAGGTCCCGTAGCCACCACTCTATCCTGCTTATCATATACAATAAACTCCCATTGTTTTCCCGGGATTTTTTTCTCCACCAGTCGGTTGCGGTAATCATATTTGTACTGATATGCCAAATTGTCCAAAATAGTTTGGTTTATATCAATAACAGCGCTGAAGGTACTCCCTTCACTAGCCTTAAATCCGGAGAGTAATGTAATGGAATTAGTAGCTGTTAGATTCAAGGGCGCACCCGAAGTTACAGTAGCTGTTGATATTACATCAGCCTGTGTAGCTGCAGCAGATGTAGTACCAATAAGGTCAGAGGCTTTTGGGGGAAGTACATAAGTCAGGTTTCCGTAAACATCGTATACGTAATAAGTATCATGTTTTTCATTGACAGTCGAAGTTCCAACAGATCCATAGGTTCTTTTAAGTATTACCTGTCCGCTTTTATTTTTAAATTCTACGGTTGATCCGTTTTGCTCAGCAGGTACAGCTGCAGTATTCTCATCATAGGTAACGGTTTTAACAAGTTGCCCTTCAGAATAATACCCATTATTTATGAATGAAATAGCGTATAAGTTTGCTGCCGCATCCCATGTAATCCCAACTTTTAATATCCTGACGTCATTTGCAATATTGGTCTGATAATCCATTTTGATCTCATGTCCGGATCCCAATCTCCAATCATTTCCGGGAGCAGCCTGTTTCATTACACGCCCAAGAGGCGAAGCTTCCAGTTCTTTTTTGTTGAACGGATAACCAGTGGCTTCCTGCGAAGGGTTTCCATTAACAGCCACATTCGGATTTGCATAATAGGATAATACATTAGTTTCTGCCAAAGGATCAAAAGCCATATTGGTATTAGAAGATTTAAAAGGAAGATATTCTTCTACTTGTCTACCAAATCCGTCATATTTAATATGCTTTATAACATCTTTACCACTAGCTGACTGCTGGCCTGCAATTTCTTGCACAGGTCTTCCAAGTCCATCAAAATAGACGGTATTTTGTGATGCCTGAAGAATGGTAGGTGCAGTTATTTTAACAGAACTAGCAACCTTATAAGTAACTGTTTTAATATAATTCTGGGTCTGGGTCTGGCCAATTGCAATAAAGGGAAACAACACCAAAAGTATTCTTATTATTTTTTTCATAATCCTCTTTGGTTATTGTTTATAATTGTATTGATTCTCCGAAAGAATATTGCCATTCTTGTCTTTTACAAATTCAAGCCTTCCCAAAGTATCATAAATATATGTTGTTTTATCTCCTTTGGGATCAGTAATTGTGCTTATTCCTACAAGTGGAATATGTGTATAAGTCGTAACCATGGCACTAACTAATGCAGGATCGTTTCTTAATGCTGTTAATGCCGTAAGCATAGCTGTCTCTGAACCAGTAGAAGACGACGCAGTCTCTATATTGTTGATCAATGATGAAGGAATTGCAGAATAGGCAATGTTCTCTATTTTAGCAACCAACTGGGTTTTATCATATCCATAGAGATAGGAAATAGTTAAACCTTCTTTAGTTAAAATTTCTGCAGGTAAATCTTTAGAGTTATATTTTTTTATTTGAATTTGAGAACTTTCAAGATTTTCAGAAACAAGCGACTTACTTTTTTTAACTTCAGACAACAGAGGAAAACTTTGAGCATTTTGAATTAAAAACGATTTTCTTGTCGTTTCTGTTACAGCATTCTTAACATATTTTCTAATTGTATGAGGTTCTGATATTGCATTTTTGCTCCATAAAACATTCAATAAATCACCATCATCAACTGGATTAGGATATTGATATGTAACCTTGATTGGATCAAGATTACTCTCCGTAATCATAACCTCTGAAACGTTTCCTGTATCAGTATCGTAACTATATACGGAATTGTTTTCTAAACTTTTATTATCAGCAAAATAATTAGTTGTTTTTTTATTTTTTATATCAATTTTAGAGTTATAACGTAACTTATTTAAACTAAATAGATGCATTCCATTCCAATTTTGATAATTAGATTGAGTGTAAGTTATATATTGAGCATAGAGAGCTTTAAATTTTTTTTCAGGATCATTATCAAAATATTGATGCATCTTCAGAATATTTCTTTGAATATTGGTAAGTATATTATTATTATTTATTAATGATGGTTTTTTCACATAATCATAGGTATATTCTTCTGAAGATACCAATTGGTTAGCATTATTGAAAAATTCTATTTTTTTTAATTTACCAAAACGGGCATTTTCAAGATTTTCAAAAAAGTTACGCTGCGGAAAAGGAAATATTTCTTTTGCGTCTTTTTCAATAAAACCTTTACTTGTTCTAAGTTGAGGACTATAATCAGGCAGAAAGTACGGCATAAAAAATGGACGTGCCGTTCCTAGTTTTGGTGAATCTACATTACCTAAAGTATACAAATATGAATCATCAGCCCTGAAACCTGTAACTCCACCTACAAATCCTCTATTGTCGTTGTAATTGTATGTATATCGAGTCTCTCCCAAATTACTAATTGGATTTTTTACATCGATAATTTTCATTGAAACATTCACGTAAATAAGTTCTCTTCCGTAAATATCTGATGTACTGCCCAAAGAATAATTTGAAAAATGAAGCATTTTTTTTGCTATTTGCATTTGGGTCAAGCTGGTAGTTTTTTCTAGTGTTTCCTTAGTAAAATAGTTATCAAAATCATTTTGTACATTATATTCATAACGATGATCAAAATTTTTAATATCAAGCAATCCTTTAGTTTCATATGAAGCTTTATCAAATTCATTGTTAAAGGAATGATTTTTAAAATAAGCAAATGATGGCTTGTATAACAATCTGCCGCCAGAAATTGAATTGTCATTAAAATCATCGTAACTGTAGTCAATTCTTTTTTCCAGCTTATCCGCTTCACTGTAATATTTTAATGATTTGACACGTACTCCTGGACCGAGTTCTTTTTTAGAAAACAATCTTTCATCAAAAAATGTATTGTTTTCGTAATCAATGCCAAGTGAACCCCCTGTCTTAAAGTAAACATTTTTTAATGTCCCATATTTAGCTGTAGTAGTATTTGGAGACCTGTCTACACCTGTAGTCTCAAAATAATCTGAAACTATTGGTTTATTATATGAAATCTTATTACCGTAATTATCATTTAAATTAATGTATAATTTAGGAAAGGATGGGTAACTTTTTAGTGTATTGCCATTTTGATACCCATATAAATCATGTCCTCTTACATCATTTCTTGCAAATAATTTTTCAGGGCTGTCATATTCAAAAACATAAGATCTTTCCTTATTACTATCTTCAATTTTAGTCAAGAACATCCTGCTATATTCATGACTTTCGTCATCATCCTGATAATTATAAAAAGTTTTGGTGAAATCGAATTTGCGGATTGTTTTACCAGCAGGATCTACTATACTGATTTGCGATAAATTCTTTCTATAATCTTCGGATGGTTTTGTAAAATCATACATTAAAAGATCAGGTCTGTTGTTTATATAACTAAACTTTACTTTCTGATTATTATATGAGATCTCTTTTAGGGCATAGTCACTGACATAGGTTTCTAATTTATCAAATCCGTAATTAGGTTTACTGGGCTGTAAATTGTACGGTTTATTTAAGTATTCTCCATCATGCTGTCTTACAATTTCCCTTGAATAACAATATTTGTTGTCATCATAAGTAAAAGTTACTTCATCAGAATTGGGCAAAACTATTTTAGTTAATTTCCAATTATCCGCACTGGTATCAAACATTTTCATTTGCATGAAACGATAATTAGGCTGTGAATAAACAAATCTATTGTAAAATTCCCTTAGATATTCGTTGTCATTCAAAACAAGTTTATCAAAAATATACCTTACTCCATTTTTATCTGTTATTACAAATTTAATAATGGCTGCTGCTTCCATCCATCTGCCCAATTTTTTATTATTAGAATAGTAAAAAGGAATTTTTCCGTACTGCATTTCAATTTTATAACCAATATCGTCAAGGCATACCGCTTCAAACACATCTAATATCGTGTTGGGCATAAGACTATAACTATTGTTAGGATGTTGGATGTTATAAAAATAATTATCTGTTTTTTTTATTACGAAAGTAAAATTGCGGCCATTTAAATTTACTTTGAAGTAATCCAATTCTGTATCTACTTCATAACTATCTTTTCCGTCGTCAATTCCATTTTCACGGTAATGCATTTCATTTAAACATTCAACTTCAGTGTTAACTGCATGATCTGGAAAAAAGAAATTGTTCATGGAAAACGGAAACTGATTTACATAAAATGCACCACAAGTGCTATTTCCGGCTCCTTTAACCAATAATCCTGTTTGCGTATTTTTTTCAAAATATTGAAAAGAGCTTTTAGGAAGGATATTATTGTAAATAGTTGGTCTCACATCTGCTGGATCAAATTTTTGCCATACAAAATTCTTGATGTTTGCATCGTCATATATATTTGATGCAGATCTAACTATTGTTTTTTCTCTATCGTCAGGAACTTTATTTACAATCCTGTTAATTTCTCCTCCTGCTAAAATATTCCAGTTTATTCCAATTTCATTCGAAAGAGTATTTAGCTTAACTCCATTTGTCGAATAATTAATTTGGATTGGTATATCAAGGTATGGTGTTTTTATAGTATGAATTGGGATGCTAATTCCAAAAGAACCGGTTAATGTATTTACAGACCCGTCCTTTGTATAATCGTAAAAATTATAGCTATTGGGAGCGCCAACCGATAAATCAATTTTTGGATTATAATCTTTGTACATCTCAGAACTCTCTTGAGAGAAAGCGCAATTAAATGCTAGTAGAAAAAAAGTTAAAAAAGTAATTTTCAATTTCATATATTAAAATTTTAAATCAAAAAAATAGAAATTAACTTTTTTTAACAAGTATTTGGTGTTAAGAAATAAACAACAAAATCTTTTTAATTTATAACAACCTGATATATAGCTCAATAAATTTCAAACAATACATTTAGCAATTTTTAGGTTAATTATTTGACTAGTTTAGGTTGGGATAACATTTGAAAGTAATATTGTTATAGTCTAACAAGATTCTACATCCGGGAAATGAATGGGAAGATCACAAAATAAAAAACGAGTTAAATTGATAAACAATATTTAACTCGTTTTTTTATTTACTTATGTAATTTCATGAGAACACTCTGAATAAAGTAAGCACCAATAAAATACTATGTTCTATCTCGAAAATTAATTAAGACAGTGAAGACTATAATTCATTAATCATCACAATCTTAGGCCCATCTATCATTGTATCTATTTTATCCTTGAAGGCTAAATGACATTTGTATTTTTCATCTAAAAAAATTTCTTTAAGAAAAAAAGTTTCATCATTTATTTTTGTACTTAGATTAGTAATTTCAAAAGATTTTAGAGGAATAGAAAGTCCTTTTCCATTTGCTTTAATAACAGCTTCTTTTTGTGTCCAATAATCAAAAAAAGCTTTTTTTTCATCCTCTGCGATCCTGATATTTCCCCATTCACTTTTTGTCATTTGCGACTCAAAATCCTGAATGTTTATTTTATCAATTATTTCAACATCTATCCCAACATCGTTCGTGTCTGATAAAACACAAACTACTATTTCACCAGAATGTGAGATATTAAATTTAGTATTGATATCATCTAAAAACGGTTTATTATAAAATGTGTAGTTAAGATTTTTTTTTTCGTGCTTTATACCCATTCTTTGTAAACCATGGTTCAAAAGTAATCTGCCTAACAAGGATAATTGACTGTCCTGCCATTTTCTATAAGCTAATACTTTTTCTTTAAAATCATCAGGGAACTCATTTAGGTATTTTTCTATAAGGTAATCATGGTTTTCTTCAGAAATGTATGCGTATAAAATTTGAGTCATTTTCTATAAGTATTTTCGCTTTAGCATTAATTAGCAATCTCAAAAACTATTGCCTCTACAGCACCTGTTGCCGAGTTTATAACACCTACATCTGTTTTTACTTCTGACATTCTTACCCAAACACCTCCATAGGTGTCACCAAAACCAAATGCGCCCCAGATAAGTTTATGCGCCGTCCATTCGTTTTGCCCATTAGGTGCTGAAAAATCTAATGAATCACTAAATTCCTGTGCAATAAAAGCACCGCTTTTTAAGGCTGTTTCTAATGCTTCATTCCACTCACTGTCATTCGAAAACTTACCAATAAAAACATCTTTCCCTTGGTAACCTCTTGATGCTTTTATCACAAATTGTTCTTTATTGGATTTAAGCAATTCCGGAAGATCATGTTCTTTGTTTTTGAAAATCGTTTTTTTATTTTCGACAAACGAAGTCCATGGAATACTTTTAAGGATTAATGCATTTTCTTCATGTGAAAATTTTCCTTTTTGTGCCAATTCTAATAATAAAGACAAATTACGCTTATCTCCCAGCATACTTACCCCTATATGATCCGGCAAATAGACCTTGTCCATCATAAAAGCTCTGAATACTGCAGGAGTAACATTGACATCCATAGTTAAAACTATTATCCCGTGGATAATTTTATCACCCAGACGTAAATTCCCGTCGATTAACTCCATCGAATCCATATTACCCGTACAAGCCTCGCCTTTTAAACCACGTTTATCAAGTTCCTGTTTGAAAAAATTATCAAGAAAGTCAAGGCTTTGCTTCTTTTCAAATTCATCCTGAATGTCTCTCATGTCAACAAACAAATTAAGCGTCTTATTTTTGTCGCCAACAAACTTAATAATGTGTTCAACAAGAAATTTAATATAAAGCTGCATAGTGTTCCTTGTTTTGTAATTCTCTTTTTTATCTTTATCTGCTAATTCCGGGTGATTTCTTCTAATTAAAGTTTCAAAATTTTGTATCTGCCATCCTCCCAGCGATGATCCAATGTTGGCTTCTAAAATTTTAAATCCGTCCTGCGTATAAGTAAGATCTAACCTGCATCCAATTTCAAGTTTTTTTGCATGGCACATCATTGCAAATTCTGCCAGCATTTCGTTTCCTTCAAAATAAAAATCGGCTATTTTTTTAATATTATCCTCAAAATACAATGCTGGTATCTTTTGCATTAATCCTGGTATTTTTAATGACATTTCTTTCAACTCGTCTGTCGTTTCTTTATTGATGAGTACCGGCCATGCAGTTACCGGATATTTATAAATTTTGAACGCATCCGGAACTGATGCATCATTAGTATCTATTCTTGATGGGAAGCTGTTATCTGTTCTGAATTCCTGAAATTTGTCCGAAAGAATTGTGTATTCTTCTGTTAAGTGTGCAATCATAAGAACTGTTTTAATATATTAATTTGATATTTTTTTTGATTGAAGTAAGAAAGTATAATAGCGCTATTGGGATTATAATATTCCCCAATAAAATAAGTAAACCGCTAAAAGAAAGTTGGAGAAAATGACTGAAAAAATGATGCTTCTTTCGTTAGTTTTCCTAATAGTGAGAATATAACACAACAATGTTAAAACTAAGCATACCGAAAAAACGGAGGCCAATAAAAGCACATATCTGAAATCCTCAGGCAGACCAAATGCCAAAATATAGTAGTTTTGCTGCGAAACAGCCAATATTGCCATAAGTAAGCTTACAAAAAATACCAACCCTGCAATTGAAGTAATAATTACAAGAATCCTAATTATTTTATCCTGCAGCACCGTGTATTTGCTTTTTATCAGCTTTATTAAGTATATAAAAATAAAGGCCAGCATAATTCCTAAAGCAATTACCAAAGGGAATAAAAAAACTGGATCCAGATTATTGATACTTTTCCCTGTATTGGCTATCCCTTTATTATTGATAATGTCTGTAACAAGCTTTATTTTTTTTGCTTCGCTAAAAGCATTGACATTCAATTTCTCATTAGGATTATTGATGAATTTCTCTACTACTCCATATCCAATTTTTGTAAAACTAGGCACGTGTCCGTATGTGTTTGCATCAATATTAGTCGCGTTGAGTTTTTCTGCAAGTTTTTTTCCATTGTTTTGAGGTGTAATTGGGTCAAATTCACCTGAGAAAATCAAAGTTTTATATTTGGCAGAAGAAAGATTGGAAAGATCATAATGTACTTTTGAAGCTGCAGTCCTATCAGCATTCCAGGCATCACACACCTTAAAATCAGATTTGTAAAATGAAATTCCTCCTTTTAATCCTTTAAACTGGGATGCATTCTGCTGGTATTGAGAAAAATCATTGTTAGGAAGTGCCTCGTTACAGCTCACGCAATAATAAACGCCATAATCCATGCTAAGCAAACTCGAAAATGCACTTACCAGATTTCCTAATGGTTCTTTTTTTCTTTCATAAAACTGATAAATCAGCATCGGAATAACTTCAACTAACTGCTTATTATAAAGCGCCTGCTGGACAGCTACCTTAAAATCTTCTGCGTTGTATGTAAAACTGCCTGAAGGAATAAGGGATTTATCTACCGATACGGTGAGCGGATTCTTCTCCAAATCAGCAATAACTTTATAATACACATTTTCTAAATCCGGATATTCTTCATTGGTTTTCTTATCTTTTTTACAGATTTCAAATACTTTCTGCAAGCTATTTATGTAATTTGAAGTATTATCAACATAATAGGTCGAAATATCATAAACCGCAGAATCCAGTATCAGCGATTTAATGTCATCCGGATAATTACTGGCATATACTTGTGCAATGTAAGTTCCATAAGAAACCCCATATACATTCCAGTTTTTATAATTTAAAGTGGTTTTTAATGCGTGAAGATCTTTTGCGATATTGAAACTATTATAAGCATCAATATTTACACCTCTATTGATAAGATCTTGTTTAGAAGTCATGATAACATTCGTTTTTTGCTTCTCATCTTCTTCAGCAGATTGATTTTTAGCCAAAATCTCCAGCATTTTTTGTCCTAAATTTTCAGACAGTCTGGGCTGCGAGTATCCGGTTCCTCTAACATCAAATACAATAATATCATTGTTTTTTCTAAGCGGATGATCAAGCCATGTCCAAATATTATCTATACCGCTTGCACCCGGTCCGCCTTGTACAAACACAACCGCATTATCGTTTTTTGCAGGTGTTGACTTCTTCAATATTGCTACTGCAATTTTTATTGTTTTTCCATTTTTTGAATTCCATGTTTCCGGAACGTTTAGATACCCCCAAACGATGTCACCTGCATAAGGCTGCTGAATCTGCATAAAAGCAGGGCTCTTTTTAAAACTAACATTTTGAGCTTTCATGCTGCCTTGAAAGAGCACCATTAAAAAAGTGATAATTGTAATTTTTAATTTTAATTTCATAATATTTTAAATATTCAAGTTTTAAAAATTGAACCCTATTTCAATGGTTCTTTCGCTTTCGATGGCCAATTCTATATTTAAATCGTTTAAAGTTCTGTTGGAGTTCTTTAGAATTTCTGATAATAGTTTTTCATACTTTAACTGAAGCAGCTCAATCGTTTCTTTTTCATAATTTGCCATATTGTAATTTATTGTTCCTGAAACAGCTTTTTCATTTACAGCAAAAGTGATTAATAAAGGAAGTCTGCTGTAAGATTCATTTATAGGAAATAATTGAAGCTGCAAATCTTCATTTACTGAAATGTTTGTATAATCAAAAGAAGGATTTTGTAATACCAATAAGGCATCCAGTCTTAATTGATTCTGTATCGATTCTGGAATATCCTGATGTGCATCAATCAGCAGCAAATTCTCATGTACTGCCTGAAGCACTTCCAGAATGGTCTGTTCTGGATTTGAAGTGGTTCTCAGCGGTAGTGTTTTTACAAACATTCCTAATTGATTGTGCCATTCTGAACGGGTTCTGCCAGAATTAACCGTTCCTATACAAAAATCATCACTGCCATACATTTTGTATATCAATATATTGAATACTCCCACCAGCAAAGTATGAAGTGACAAATCATGTTCAAGAGCGAAAGTATTCAGCTGAAGTCCGTTTAGGGATTCATATATAAAGCTATTTTTTGCTCCTGAACGGCTTTCTTCAAAAGATTTTTTGTCAAAAATTACCTTGTTTTTCCATGAGTAATCTTTCAGATAATCATTCCAGAATTTTAGATTTTTTTCATTTGTACTTTCAATCTGTTTGTTATGCCATACCACATAATCCTTAAATTGAAACTTTAACGGATCCTCCTGTTTTATCGGGCGGTCTATTGTTTGATATTTACTGACAAACTCACTAATTAAAATCTCCAGTGACCATCCGTCCATTACAATATGATGTGTAACAAAAACCAAATAAGAATCTCCATTGTTCTCATGAAATAATGCAACTCTTAAAAGAGGTTCTTTTTCTAAATCAAAGACTTTATCAGCATATCTTTCCAAAGCTTCTGCGATTTCATCTTCTTCCACAAAAAATTCATGAGCTGCAATAGCTGCTTCTTCCTGAGTGAAAATTTTCTGAAACGGAATTCCTTCTACTTCAATAAAATTTGTTCTTAATGTTTCGTGTTTTTTTTGTATTTCTACAAACACACTGTCTAGAACAGTTTTATCGATTTCTCCTTTAATTTTAAACACCGCAGACATATTATAGGCTATTGATTTTTCGTCTTGCTGTGAAGCCAGCCAAATATGGTATTGCGACGGAGTTATTGGATAATAAAGACTTTCAGCTGCAGGCATTATAGTGATATCCTGATCTGTTTCTTTTTTCTCCAAGTATTCTGAAAGGGATTCTATATCAGGATAATTAAAAACATCTTTCAGGGTTATTTTATAATGCAATTGTTCATGCACACGATTGATTAATTTTACGGCATTTAAGGAATGTCCTCCGAGTGCAAAAAAATTATCTGTTATGCTTAATCCGCTTTCTATCCCTAAAATTTCCTTATAATAATCGTGAAGTTTAATTTGAATTTGGGTACTAGGTTCCGCATAAGAATCTGTGTTGTTTGCAACCACAATCTCGCGCAGTGAAAGCGCTTTCCTGTCTATCTTTTTATTAGGCGTAAGCGGAAATTCATCTACACGCAGTATAGTATGCGGAATCATATATTCCGGCAATTCTTCTCTTAGGGAATGAATAATAAGACGAGGGTCAAAATTCTGTATTTCTGCAATTACATAAGCAATTAAAAGCGCTTCCTGATTGCTATTCTTCTGGGCCACAACTACAGAACCTTTAAGATTTTCTATCTGATTCAGTTTGGTTTCAATTTCGCCAAGTTCTATACGGTATCCTCTTATTTTTACCTGATTGTCATTACGTCCCAGAAATTCAATTTCGCCTTTCGCATTCCATTTCCCTAAATCGCCGGTATTGTATATTTTCTTATTTGGATAAAACGGGCTTTGAATGAATTTTTCATCCGTCAGTTCTTGATTTTTAAAGTATCCCTGAGCCAATCCATCGCCTCCAATATAAATACTTCCAACGCTTCCTATAGGCAGGATCTGCATATAATCATCGAGAATATAAAATTCAGTATTATGAATAGGCTTGCCAATGTTTGATGCTTCATTGACTTGCGTTATTTTTTTACAGCTGGACCAAATTGTTGTTTCGGTTGGGCCATACATATTCCATAATTCTGAGTTCGTTTCAATTAATTTATCGGCTAATGTTTCGCTTAACAAATCACCTCCGCATAAAACTTTAACCGCTTTATTTCCTTTCCATCCTGCATTGTAAAGCATTTGATAGAAACTTGGAGTCGCCTGGATAATAGTAGGCTTTAGTTCATCTAATTTTGCCACTGTCAGTAAAGGATCAGATAAAAGTTCCTGGCTTGCAATGTATAATGACGCTCCAGAAATTAAGGGCGCAAAAAACTCCAGTATAGAAATATCAAAAGATTGTGTTGTAACTGAAAACAAATAATCTTCTTTTTCTATTTTTGGTTTGTGCTGCATGCTTATTAAAAAGTTGAGCAATGATTTATGGCTTATCGCCACACCTTTAGGATTTCCCGTTGATCCTGACGTATAAATAATATAAGCCGTGTTTGCAGCCGGAACTTGTCTTAATTTGATCTCCGAAGAAACTTCATTGTTCAGTATATCCTCAACCTCTATCATTTCTCTGTTAAAACTCCAGTTAGAACTTAAATCTCGGGTTGTAATAATTTGCTGTACTTCACTGTGGGCAATGATATACTCAAGGCGGTCTTCCGGAAAAGATGGATCCAGCGGAATATAAGCACTTCCTGACTTTAGCACGCCTAATAAAACAGCCACCAGATAAGCCGAACGATCCATTAGTACCGCTACTGGCAAAGGATCAATTTCGTTTGTGTTTTTTTGCAGGTAACGTGCTATTTTATCTGAATATAGATCCAGCTCACGGTAGGTGAATTCTTTTTCCTCATCTTTAAGAACAATTTTATCCGGAGTATTACTTAACTGCTCCTTGAAAGCATCTATCAACGTAGTTTCCTCACGATAAGAAAATTGTGTTTGATTAAAGCCTTCTAATAACTGTTCTTTTTCGGTTTCTGTAATATATTTATATTCAAAAAGCGATTGTACAGGATTATTAATTACATCCAAAAGCAAGGTTTCGAAATGAACCACAACTCTCGAAATATCTTCCTGGCTGAAATAATTGACATTGTAATCAAAATCAATTTTCACATCTTCTAATTGGTCAAATTCACGGATGTAAATGGCCAAAGCCACACGTTCTGAATGATGGGACAACGGAATTACTTTAGTTTCGGTATTTATAAAATGGTCTGCATAATTCTGTTTTTCGTATGACAAGGTGATATTAAAAAGTCTGTCATTTTCCTGAAACAATCCTAGTTCTTTAATCAATTTCCCTAAAGGAAATCTTTGATGGCGATAATCCTGACGCAGTTGCTGCTTGATGTTTTTTATCAGTTCCTCAAAATTATGATCCTGCTGGAATTGAATGCGCAAAGGAGAAACTCCCATAAATAACCCTACCGTTTTTTTAAAGGCAGCTTTTCCTCTGTTTAGCACTGGAAGACCGATAGTAAAATCAGCATTTTGATGTTTTCTTCCAAAATAGAGATATAAAACTCCTAATATGACGTGAAATGTTGTACATCCCAGACTTTTGCTCAGCTCCTCCAGCTGGTTGTAAACCGCACGTTTTATAATGATTTCTTTGCGTTTGCTTTCGTTAGGTTTATTGCTGTTTCCTTTTTTTTCTAATAACTGTTCCGGCAGATGCTCAAATTTCTCTTTCCAGTAGTTTTTATCCTTTTCATAGTCCTGGGATAAAAAATAGGCTTGATCGTCTTGAACAAAATCCTTATAGGTAAAAGGATATTCTGATGTGACATTTCCAAAAAGTACAATCTCATTATAGTTTTTCACTAATCTCTGGAACATTAAGGAAGTTCCCCATCCGTCTGTAATGATGTGATGGTATACTGAAAATAAATAATGCTGTGATTCACTTACTTTTATCAGAATAAATTTGTGCAGCAGCTCCTTATCTTCCAATTTAATGGAGATTTCAAACCTTTTCTGCATGAATTCATTCGCTTCTTCATCAGCATTTTGGCTGAATGAAAAATCTAGATATTCTAAAACCGAATCATGATTTTCAGCAATTTGAATTGTTACTTCTTCTTCAGATTGGTTTAGAATGCTCCTGTAAGAATCATGCTGATCGATTAATTTTATATAAGCCTGGTTTAAAATTTCGTAAACAATATTTCCCTCAATACTGATTTTCGCCCCTATGTTATAAATGGGATCATCCGGAAACATCAACTGCTCAAAATATACGTCTTGTTGTGGAAGTGTAAGTTTCATTTTTTTTAATTTTATAAATCGGGTGTTTATATTTACTAAAAACCATCTATTAATAGAGATTGCTTGTTTTTTTCAACAAAAGCTCGTGATGCTGATTGAGATTCAGCAGCCAGCTGTTTGTAAAGCTCATCTGAAGACAATAATTTTTCAAGAGCATCAATCCATGGCGTAATATCTTCTTGTACAGGAACTGCACTGTTAAAGCTCTTATAAGGATTTACCGGTAACAGAAAGTCTACTCCAAGCTTAGCTTCTGAGAGTCCGCCAACATCACTGCCTAAAACCGGTATTCCTCTTAACATTGCTTCTACGATTACCATCCCAAAAGCTTCATCCCACAAAGAGGGAGTCAATAATATATGAGTCATCTCATAAATAGGGTCTACTGGCGTCATTGGCTCAATTATTTTTATATTGGGCAAACTCTCCATTTCTTTTAACTGACTTGGGTATAAATCACCCCAGGTAGTTACAGTTAAAAAACTAACATCTGGAAATTGCTTTGCAAGCTTTATAAAAATTGGAAGACCTTTAAAATTTGAGGCATTAATTAAGGTCACATATTTGTTTTTGTTCTCTGGTATTTTGTAGCTCAAATATTTATTATCATTTTCTATTAAAGGATAAACTACCTGACAATTTAAATCTAAACCAGACCATTTTAAAAGATACTCTTTCATATAATTACTTGGTAAGAGAAAACCATCCATAATTTTATGAATTTTCTTTATTCTGCTTTCTTTAAAAATAGTCTCTTTTGAAGAAAACATTGCCATTGGTCCAAAACATGACATTATACTAGTAGAGATTACTGGTATTAATTTAGGTTTTTTAAGCTCTGTTACTGCGGAGAAATCTGCTGCAATTTCCATTCGTTCTACCCATCCATCCATTAAAATATAATCTGGATTTATTTCCTTGTTTATAGATTTATAATATTGAATTACGGCTTGGAAATATGGTTCTGTATAAAAGTTATATTTCCATTTATTAAAAATTGCCAGCTTACGCCATAGTCCTTTTCCATGGCTTAAAGCAGAAAATAATATGTGGATTAAGTTTTTTCTGTTTCGTAAAATATTAGATCCTGTTCTGTAAAAAAAAATGCTTTTAAGTCTTATGAAAAATAATTTGTTCTTTTTGCTAATTTCTTTTTTCGATTTATATGTAAATGTTATTACTTCAAAAGGTTCTCCTATAATTTTATCAATATATAGTAAAGGGTGGTCTTCAGATTCTACAGAATATCCTTTTTCCTTGTATTCATTAATGGCTTTATTTCTATCTGTACTTTCTTCAACCAGATTACAATACAACGTACATTTATGTCCGTGTGAAGCAAGTTTAGCTAAGTGTTGTTGATTATATTTACTGGATCCTGTTGGTTTTTTATTGGCAAATGGCTCAATTGAGTAAAATAATATATTCATTTGGTTTATGTTTATATGCGGTTTATTAATGTATTAATAGCTTATTTTAAAAAGTATAATGGATATCAATTAGTTAAACCCAAAAGTTTTCTTCCAGTTTTTCTTCTTTTTTGACTTTTATATCCTTAACAATTTTTCCTGCATCAAATTTTATAATTCTATCTGCCTGATTAAAATAGGCATCATCATGAGTTACAGCTATTATAGTTTTTCCTTCTTCTCTAAATTTTGGGATTAGTTCTTCATAAAAAAACTTTCTAAAATGCGGATCCTGATCTGCTGCCCATTCGTCTAAAACCAGTATCGATTTAGATTCTAAAAGAGAAAAGATTAAGGATACTCTTTTACTTTGTCCTTTTGAAAAATTCCTTCTTACCGATTCTTCATTGTCATTAAGAATCGTTTTCTCTAATTTCATTAGTTTAACCAATTGGTCATATTTCTTGTTTCCTTTAATATTATAATCATCATAATTGTTGGAAAAAATATGATTATTAGTAAAAACGGCAGACATACAATCTTGAAGTTTACTTTTTTCGTCAGCTATTATTTTCTCATCATTAAGAAAAATACCGCCGCTCATAGGCTCGTAAAGATTTGTAAGTAAATTAATGAAAGTACTTTTACCACTTCCATTTCCTCCTACAATAAAAATAGTTTCCCCCTGATTTATTTCAAGATTAATTGGGCCTAGAGTAAATGAGTAATCTTCTGATTCGTTTTTGTAATTATAAACCACATCTCTAAATTCTAATTTATCAAATGCTGTATCTGGTATTTCTTTAAAAGTCGGAGCTGTATTATTTGTGGTAATTTTAAAGTCTTCCAAAAATTTGACAATTCTTTTATTGGCCACCACGAATCGTGTATACATTTGCTGCAGGTTAATCAAGTTGTTGATTGGTCCTGATATAAATAATAGAATTACAACATAAGAAATCATTTCTTCATGATTTAATAATCCTAAGGCTGGCAAGACAAACAATATTACCCCAATGAGCACGTACAATCCGTATTGGCTGATTAAATTTATGGACAGGAAAATATAATTGATTTTAAAATCCAGTTCTTTAGCTTGATCCCTGTTTGGATTTAAGAAATTATTCATCAATTTTTCTCTTCTGAAAAAATTGATTTTCAACTCTTTAAAACCATTCATAACATCATCTACATATTTATAATAATCTTCATTGTAAGTTCTCAGCTTATCTACTTGTTTCGACATAGAATTCATTACAAAAAAATAAGATCCAGCCACAATAATTATCAGACAAATGACAATAAAAGCAGAAACAAAAGATATGGTAAACATGTAAGCAAGACACAAAATCAGCATTAATACCGAATTTACAGTATGGGTAATGGTATACGGTAAAAGAGAAAATGTTCTTAAATCCTCAACAGCAGTAAAGAAACGCTGCGGCCCAAACTTCTCTAGTTTTATTAATGGAGCTTTTAAGATTTGAGAGAAAACTTTTTTCTCATTCTCATATAGCAAATCAAAAGAAAATTTATTCAACCTCTTTTGAAAAACAATATTCAATAAATAAGTGTATACAATCATGGAGAAAAAAACGATGCCAATATAGCTGTTGACTACACTCATTTTTCCTGATAACACATTATTTATTATGTAGATGATACCAAAACTTAAAAGCGTGTTTGGCAGAGCATATAATAATAAATAAAAAACATTTTTGGCCTTTAATTTTAACATTTTAAATAGTTTTTAAGTATAATATACTGGTTAGTATGCTTTTATCAAATCATCTGCTTTAGTGCAATCAATAATGGTCTGCATTAACTCCGAAGGGTACGAATGGATAAAAAAATGGTTGCCTTCAAAAATCCTATGTGAAAACACTTCAGATGTAAAATTTTTCCAGTTTTCTATTTGACCAGCTTTCTTTTCAGAATCTCCCATCATGGCATGAATGGGTATTTTAATTTCAATTTCTCTAAGTGAGAGATCTTCTTTTTCGAGTACTTCAAAATCTGCTCTTATAATGGGCGAAAAGAAATCATACATTTCTTCAGATTCCAATATTGCTTCAGGAATGCCTCCCAGTTCTCTCAGTTCCTTTTTAAAATCTTCATCATTCATTAAATATCTTTTGGGCTGGATAACTTCTTTACCCTCAGCATCTATTTCTTTTGCTCCGGGTCCGGCATTTCCAGAAACGATGAGAAATTCTGGAGGATCAAGTAAATCCTCCATTATTTTTGCCGTAAATAACCCTATCGTGGCTCCCATACTATGACCGTATATCAGATATTTATCATTATTTCTAAGACTCTTTATCTGGTCTGCATAATCTGCTGCAGCCGCATCAATATCGAAAACAAAAGGCTCTCCAAATCTTTGTCCTCTTCCGGGCAATTCCAGCGGCAACAATTGAATGTTGGATTTCAAGTATCTTTTTAAAAAATCAAAAGAGTATTTGTTACCTCCCGCAAAGTGTAATAAAAAAATCTGCATCTGTTCTTTATGTTTAAGTTATATTCCCGCTCTTTTTTTCTCTTCCTCATTTCCTGAATCTCTTGCACCGCCTTTAATCTTTTTATTTCCAAACTTATATGACAAAGACATTCTGAAATACCTATTGGTGTCATACATTTGATAGGTTTGTTCTATATTATTAATGTATGATGTAAGTTTTGCAGGTCCTGTATTGAATATATCATAAACACCGGCAGCAATTTGAAGATTATCTTTCATCATACTATAGCGCATAATCAAGTCTACGCTAAAAGCTTCGCTGTTTTTAAAGAGCATACTTTTAGATGGCGAACTGTACCAATAATTCAGCTGGCCTTTAAGTGTTTTGGATTTATTAAGGAGGAAAGTATTGAATGTACTAAAATAAAAGGCTGCTCCATTTTGCTCTTGTGCAATGACATTTTTATTGTAAAAATCTGATTTTGAATAACTCAAACTCAGGGTATTTTGACTTTCTAACCATGGAATTTCATTAAACGAATACGTTTCGGTAAGACCATAATTGTAAAGGTTAAAGAAATTTTCTCTGGTAATTATCTGTTCATTTGTCTGCTCATTAACCAGAAACAAAGGACCAAAACCGTCAGTTGTAATACTCAAAAACAAATTGGTGGTTAAATTCTTTTTATAAGTATGGCTTAACTCTATATTGTCTGTAAAAGAAGGCTGCAGAAAAGGATTTCCAACAGAATAAATGTTACTGTTTACATAAAATCTAAAAGGATTTAGAAATGCATAATTGGGTCTGTTAATTCTTTTTCCATAATTAAGTGAGAAATCATTGTTATCATTCATTGCGTATGAAAGATAAAATGTAGGAAATATTTTCCAGTAAGAATTTTTCGTTGTTTGATTTAAAGATTTAGATACCCCTTTTGTACTAGTATTTTCATACCTAAACCCAAGCTGGGTTTTCCATTTAGCACCTATATCCTTAGAACCACTAATATATAATGCACCAGTATTCTCCTTATATTCAAATATATCTGTTAATTGTTCATTTAATACCGGGGAACCAGTTATTGTATTATAGTACTCGGGATTATTATTATTATCACTAAAACTTATTCTTCCTCCATAAGAAAGGTTGAAGCCATTAATAGGATGTTCCATATCAACTCTGGCACTATAATTAGAAATTTCCTGACCTATTTTATTATTAGCGGAAGTGATAAGATTTAAAAAATCATATGAACTGGTATAGCTATTTGTTTTAAAATCTCTATCCTGAGAGGAATTAAAGTCAAAGTAATCCAAGTCGATTGTTAATTTTCTTCCAATAGTATCCGTTTCAGTGGCAAAATGCAGGTTAAGTGAATTATTGTACACTTTAACATCTGTTAATCCGTTTGTTACCAATAAGGAATCTACAGTCTGGTTATTATTATAGATTTTAGTCACAGATCCATCACGCATATCTGGTCTTTGACCTGTTCTCATATATTGGAATCCCACGGTTGTTCTTTTGCTTAACTCATAATCGAACTCAATTCTTCCGGATAAATTTCTCTGCTCTTCTACCCTTTTCAGTTTTGTTTTCCATAATCCGTCTGGGTAAAAAACTTCAAGATGCTCTATTTCCTGATAATCCCCATAACGTCCGTTTATGTTGAATAAAAATTTCACTTTATTTTTATTATAGGTAAAGTTATTCCCTAATGAGGAGTACCCATAATCAGCCTGGACATGAGAATAATTAATAGCATTACTCCAGGAATTTCTGCGTCCTTTTTTAAACACGATATTTATAAGACCACTATTACCCGCAGCAACGTATTTTGCAGGAGGGTTTGTAATAATTTCTATTGTTTTAATGTCATCAGCAGAAATTGTTGCCAAAAAATTACTCAATTCTTCTCCTGTTAATTCCATTATTTTTCCATCAATCAGCACTTTCATTTCACTTTTTCCAATCATCACGATTTCATTATTCTGTATCCTGATTCCGGGAGCCACTTTTAATGCATCGAGTGCATCGCCGCCACTTGCAGATATATTGTTTTCTACATTAAAAACAATCCTGTCAATTTTTCTTTCTATTACTTTTTTTCTTGAAACAACTTCAACTTCTTTTAAAGTGTTTGCTTTTTGCTCCAATACGATATCATTAAAAACCTGTTTACTTTCAAGATTAATTTGTTTTGTCCATTCATTGTATCCTATATAATTAACTATAAGAGTATAAATGCCTTCTTTAGCCGAAAGCACAAAGTTTCCCTGCTCATCAGTAACGACTCCTGCTACAATACTGCCATCTGGATTTGTCAGGACTACATTTGCAAAAGGAAGAACCTCTTTTTTATCCTGCACTTTCCCGGAAATCTCAATTTGAGAAAAAGCCATATAAGGCATGATAAATAATAAGAAGAATTTGATATTTAAAAATTTCATTATTTGTGTGGTTTATTTAATTATTTAATATTGTTTTATTTAGTCCCAGAAAATCTTTGTTTAGTAAAAACTCCAATGATACTGACGGAAATCGGTTATAGTATTCTAATTTGCTTACCAATGTTAATTCTATTGTATCGTTGTAAACAACACAGGTTAAATCAACCCCTTTTGTGTAATCATTTTTATTGAATGTTGTTGAAATAACCGGCTCATTATTTTCTTCATTTTTAAAATGATCCAGCACCTGATAATTAAAAATGCCTATTGTTGCTTTTTCCAAATCAATTTTTCTTTCATTATAAAGATCTTCCCTGATTTGTTCGTTTGGCACAGCCTGATGACCCAGCATTTCTAAATAATCGAAATAGACACTTTTAACATCAGAATCAGCAGAAAATGGTAAAATTGGCATTGGCAGAAAATTGCTTATCATCCCTAAAGTCTTATCTATTTCGGGATTGTTATATGCTTCATTCCTGCAGCTGGCAATTATATTCATTACTGCCTGGTCAAGATTCATTTGCTGTAAAAGCTTATAATAGCTTGTCAAGAACATGGCATTTAAAGGCAGATTCATTTCATTGGCTTTTCTTTTCAGGTTCTCCAATGATTTACCGCTTAAAGCCGCTTTTTGCACAATACAATCCGAATATTCTGTTTCTACAACTTTAGAATAGGAAACCTTTTTTAGTTTGTCCTGCCAGTATGCACGGCTTTTGAGTGCTGCTTTTGTTTGTAGAAAATCTCTTTGATACGCCGAAAAATCAAAATTTGAATAGGTATTAAGAATAACTTTTTCTCCGTTAAAATAATCCTGCAGTTTTTGTTCTATAATCGCATTCGTATACATATCTGTAATACCGTGATGAATAGCTGTGAGCAAATAAGTTGGCTGATTTTTTGATGTAATGACAAAGAGTCTTATGGATTCTTTATGGAATATATCGTAAGGCTCATGGAAAAAATCACGAACAATATTTTCAACCCCAGCTGAATCTGCCATTAATTGTTCAAGATCTTCATAGCGTATATCCAATTTGACTTTATCAGTATCGAGCATGGTTTGAAAAACAGTATTATCTTCTTTTTCAAAACCAATAGAAAGAAAATCAGCCTGTTTTAAAAATTGTCTGAATTGATTTTCGAATGTTTCCCTTGAAAAATCATTTATCTGAATTGGATTCAAAATACCATGATTTTGTTTTGATCTTATAAATGCCATTTGATTTTTAGAAACCTCAACCTTATCTCCTGTTTTCCATTTTTTTGCGAGTGAAACAGATTCATCTATATAATTCGGTATTTCACCAGATTCTTCATCCGAAAGCATAGAAATCAAGTTTTTTAGATGAATTTCATAGCTTTGGGCTAATTTTTTTACTGTTTCTTCCAGATAAGTTTTTTTAGAATATCGAATAGAAAAATGCAGTTCTTTAGAAGACATCATTCCTAAAACGCTTAACAATTGTAAATTTCCGTTAAGGTCAGATGTGCTGTTTCCTATGGAATCTGAAGAATATTCGAAGAAAGATTCTTTATCGTTTCCTACATCGCTTCCAAAATCTCCGAGATAATTAAACTCAATTGAAGGAACAGTTTCCCTGAAAGATTTGCCGCTTAAATACTTGAGTACTCCATAGCCAATTCCTTTGTTTGGTATTTGATTGAGTTTCTTTTTAACATGCATCAAATTAGCTATATAATTGTTGTTTTCGGGAATTTCCAAAAGGAAAGGAAAAACTGTGGTAAACCACCCGATAGTTCTTGTTATATCAATGTCTTCAAAAATATCTTCCCTGCCGTGTCCTTCGAGTTTCAGCAGCATTTTAGAGCTATTGAATGTTTCATTAACTGCCATTCCCAATGCTGTAAGAAGGATATCGTTTATTTCTGCATTATCTGAAATCCCGCTTTTTTTTGATTGCAGCAATGCAGTGAAATTACTTTGAATAACAATAGATTCTGAAGCATCATATTCCAACACGCTTTCCTTACACGTCAGATCTTTAGGTAATGCTGGAATCTCAGATTCGCAGACCGTTATCCAATACTTTTCTTCCTCTAATAGCGCTTCTGTTTCTGCATATTCTTTTAATGACAATGACCATTCCTTGAACGAATTTGTTTTTAATGGTAAAGTCAATGGTAAATTTTCCTGACTCTGCTGAAATAAAAGCGATAAATCTTCTAATATAACACGCCACGAAACTCCATCTACAACCAAATGATGTACAATTAAAGCCAGACGGTCTCCATCTGATAATTTAAAATGTACCGCTTTAAATAAAGACCCTGACTCTAAAATGAATCCTGCCTGAAGCTCTGCCCCAAGGGTTTCCATTTTCTCCAATTGATTTGAAAAATGAGTCAAATCATAAGTGTGCACAGAAAAAGATCCGGAATAGTCTTCATTATATTGGTTCCAATTACCTGCCTCATTTTTATAAACCATTCTTAAGGCATCATGATGGTTTACCAGTTTTTCAAGGCATTGGTTGAGGATTTGTGAGTCGATAGCATTTTTGCTTTTTAAAACCACTGACTGGTTGAAATGATGGTGCACTTTAAAACCTGAATCATTAAAGAAGAAATGCTGAATAGGCGTTAAAGGTACTTCTCCAATAACTTTTTCCTGATTTATTGTTCCTTCGTTTATGGTTATGGCTTTACTCAACTCCATGAAATTTCTGGAAATCAATATATCCTTGGCACTGATTTTATAGCCTTTTTGCTTTAACTTCGAGATAAGCTGAATGGATTTTATAGAATCTCCGCCAACATTGTAAAAGTTATCCAAAAGTCCCAATTTCTCGATGTTTAAAACCGTTGCCGCTGTTTCTGCTAATAATTTTTCTAATGCGTTTCCTGGAGCCAGATATTCCGTTACTTCAATCGTGGCATTCAGCAGTGACAGTGCATTTTTATCTACTTTACCATTAGTAGTTAATGGCATTTCATCTACAATAATGATATGTTTTGGAAGCATGTATTCCGGCAAAAATGCTCGTAAATTATCTCGTAATTCATTGACATCAATACCTTTACCAACAACATAAGCAACAATAAACTTATCATTTTCCTGCTCCTTTATTAAACTAACGGCATGTGAAATATTCTTTTGAGAAATGAGGGCATTTTCAATTTCTCCCAGTTCTATTCTATAGCCTCTTATTTTTACTTGATCATCTTTTCTTCCTAAAAATTCAATATTGCCATCTGGCAGCCATCTTGCTATATCTCCTGTTCTGTATAAGCGTTCATCTTGTTTGAATGGATTGACAATGAATTTTTCTTCTGTAAGGTCTGGACGATTTACGTAGCCTCGTGCTAACTGTTTACCGGCTATACAAAGCTCTCCTTCAACTCCTTTTGGGGTTAGCTGTAAATATTCGCTAAGAATATAAATTTGCGTATTCCCTATCGGTTTTCCTATTGTAACAATTCCTCCATCCAAAATAGAATGTTCGGTCATGGTAGCACATACGCTATTTTCTGTAGGGCCGTAAGCATTAACAACCCTAACACCTTTGTCTTGTAGAAATCTAACTGCGTCTATATTTAAACTTTCGCCAGCCGAAACTACCGTTTTCATTTCTACCAATTCATCCAGAATTATTGCCTGATATGAAGGTGGTAACGTTGCTAGTTTAACATCGTGCTTTTTTAATAACGCTGTCATTTTATTGGTATCTAATATCTCCTCTTTAGACGGGATGATAAGTACAGCACCAGCTAGTAAACTTGTAAAAATTTCTGAACAAGAAGCATCAAAACCAATTGAGGCAAATTGAAGCGTTTTTAATTTTGGTGTAACTTCAAAAAAATCTATTTGATTTTTAACTAAATTGTAAAATCCTCCATGTTCTATTATTACGCCTTTTGGCTTTCCTGTAGTACCAGAAGTATATATTACGTATACAATATCATTAAGAGATATACTAACAGCTGAAGGTTTTTCTGAAAATGCTGAATAGAAATGTTCATCTAAATTGGCAATAGAAAAATCTTTTTCATAACTAAATTTATCTTTTAAATTAGATTGCGAAAGAATCAGTTTTGCTTGAGTATCATCTAAAATATATTTTATTCTGTCTTTTGGTAAACTTGGAT
This sequence comes from Flavobacterium sp. GW821-FHT12A05, assembly GCF_058807735.1. NCBI lineage: Bacteria > Pseudomonadati > Bacteroidota > Flavobacteriia > Flavobacteriales > Flavobacteriaceae > Flavobacterium > Flavobacterium sp. GW821-FHT12A05. The sequence continues at coordinate 107,684 of NZ_JBXAQY010000003.1, forward strand.
CTATTGGCACATAAGCTGCTCCTGATTTTAATATTCCCAAAATTCCAATTATCATTTCCAATGATCTTTCTACGCATATAGGTACAAATTGTCCGGTTTTAACTCCTTGGCTTCTTAGAAAATTAGCAACTTTGTTTGATTTGGTATCTAAGTCCGTATAAGATATTTGTTCTTTCTTAAATATGCATGCTGTTTCTTCCGGGTTTTTTAAAACTTCTTGGTTAAACAAATCAAGAATATTTTCATTTTCAGAATAATCTTTATAGGTATCATTAAACTTTACCAACAATTCATATTCTTCTTCGTTTGATAAATAATTTACCTTATCTATTCTCTGATTAGGATTATCTAATAAACTTTTTGTCAATTGTTTGAAATGCTTCATCAGTCCCTCAATCGTTGACTGATTATATATATCAGTATTGAATACGATATCTAACTTCAAATATTTCCCTTCCTCTCTAAACGTTAAATCAAGATCGGATACTGTTCCTTTTGTTCCATTTGATTTAATACTATCTATTTGATTTTCTTCCAATTGAAAATCATTGGCATTATTATCAATGGCATTTTGAAACAAGAACATAACATCAAATAGAATTCCTCTGCTGTGATCTCTCTTTAGCTGTAATTTATTTACCAATTGATCAAACGGATAAGATTGATGATCGTAAGCCGTCAATGTCTCTTCTTTGATTTTTTGGCAGAAGGAAATAAAATCATCCTCAGGATCTATAACATTCCTTAAGACTATGGTATTGATAAAACATCCTACTAAATACTTTAAATCTAAATGATCCCTTCCGGCAACCGCCGTTCCTATGATAATGTCTTTAGAACCTGTGTATTTGTAAAACAAAACATTCCATAAGCTAAGTAATCCCATGAATAAACTAAGTCCGTTTTCTTCACAATACAACTTAAATCTTTTGGTTACCTCTTCAGATAAATAAGTTTCCAGACTAATTCCGTTATAGGTTTTAACAGGCGGACGCGAGGTATACGAAGGCAGATCCAGTACCGGTAACTCTCCGGAAAGCTTATTGATCCAATATTTTTCCTGAGTCTCATTTTGTTCTTCCTCCTGTTTTTCCTTCCATACCGTATAATCTTTATACTGAATACGGAGCGGAGGCAAATTAGATTCGGTATTTTCTTTATGAGCTTTATAAAATGCTAAAATATCGTTGACCAAAACTTCCAGAGACCAAGTATCACTGATGATATGATGAATATTGAAATACAGAACAAAACAATCCTCCTCTGTTTGAAAAATACTGGCTCTCAATAAACATTCCTGATCGAGTAAAAAAGGAGTTACAACATCTTCTTTAATAACGTTTTGCAGTATTTTTTCTTTATCTGGATTGTTTTTAAAATCGTAATAATTTACTTTGAATCCTGCTTTCTCTCTTGATAAAATCCATTGTTTTATGTTTCCCTGCTGATCTTCCTTAAAAATAGTGCGCAATGTTTCATGTCTGTCGACAGCAGCATCAATCGCTTTTATTAAAGCTGCAACATCATAGTCTCCTTTTAGCGTAAAATAATTAGGAACATTATAAGTAACTGAGATTTCATCTGAACTGCAGGATAGCCAAATACGATACTGGCTTGAGGATAGAGGATAACATGCTCTCTGATCCGTCAACGGAATTTCCTTATAAGATTGAGTATTTGAGTATTTCTTTAAAAATGAAATTATTTCAATTTTATTACTGCGAATCTTATCCAATAAACCAGCATCAGGAGTATCACCCTGATAGCTTAGTTTTAGTTCTTCCTGCTCTAAAAAGAGTGAGACATTTTTCTCTTCAAGTTCATTTAAAAGCTCAATCATATTTTTTTATATTTTAATGATATTTTCTTTATTAACTTCCTTATCCTTTTCTTTAGTCATTTTCATGATTTTCAAAACCAAAGAGATTTCATGTGCCAGCTCTTTTATCGTAGTCTTGGTATAAAAGTCTTTTATTGTAATTTCAATATCAAAAGCTTTTGCGACCAGCTTAACCATAGTAAGCGCTTTTAACGAATTTCCTCCAATACTAAAAAAGTCATCTGTAATTCCTATTTTTTGTATTCCAAAAAAGTCTTCCCAGATTTTTACAAGCTCATATTCGATCTCGTTAGATGGAGCGACATAATTCAGGCTCATTGCTCCTTTTTTATCTGCAATTTCTTCTTCGTCTTTTTCATCATTCTCAAAAAAATCATTTTCAAAAGTGAAGGCAAGCGGATCGTTTTGCTGCTGCAGTTTTTCGAACAGATTTACTCTTGCGGGCAGTTTGGTTTTCTCAAATACATATCCCGGAAGAGAGGCTTTATTCACCTTATTGTTTTCATAATATTCATCCCAATTGATATCTATTCCGTTAAGCCATAATTCTCCTAATTTTGACAACAGGAATTTTTGATCGTCAATTTCATTTTTAGGATGCCTGATTACATTTACAGCTATATTGCTATGCGTATTAAGTTTTTGATGCTGCTGGAACATTGTTGTTAAAGCATTTGAGGGCCCAACTTCAATAAAAACAGTATCTGGTTCTTTTAATAAATGAGCTATCCCGTCTGAAAAGCGTACGGTATGTCTTAAATGATCTATCCAATACTTTACAGAACAAGCTTCTTCTGTTGTTATAAATCTGCCCGTTAAGTTTGAAATGAAAGGGATTTTAGGTTCCGAAAAATCTACTGTTTTTAGTGCTTCTGCATAATCATCCAATACAGTGTCCATTAAAAAAGAATGAGCTCCCAGAGAAATTCTTAATCTTGAATTTGGAATACCTTTTTCTACCAAATCTGCCTGTAATTCGTTTATGGCTTTTACCGTTCCTGATACCACACATGAGTTTGGCGAATTAATAGCAGCTATTGCTATTTCCTCGGTTAAATATTGCTGAAGTTCCAATTCGCTGAGTTCGATGCTCAACATAGTTCCTTCTGGAGATAAGCTCATGATTTTTGCGCGCTTCACTACAAGCGGCAATCCTTGCTCATACGAGAAAACACCCGAAAGACAAGCCGCAACATATTCTCCAGTACTGTGGCCTATCATATAATCTGGAGATACGCCCCATTTGATCAATAATTTTGCAACTGCATATTCAAAAATAAAAACCAAAGGCTGGGTGTATTCATTTTGATTGATAGTTTGCAGAAAATCTTCTGTAATGGTATCCGGATAAACGATTTTTGAAAAATCAATACCCGTTATTTCTTTTAATTGCTGAAACCCTGCGTCTATCAACTGCTTAAAATAAGGAATCCTGTTGTACAGGCCTTTACACATATCTATATACTGCACTCCGGATCCTGAACACATGAAAACAGTTTTTTTATTCGGCTTCAGTTTTCCTGTAAAAAGAGAATCGTGTACATTTTCAGTTAATGCTGTTAAGATTTCTTCTTTGGTTTTCGCAACCAGAAATCTATTGTAACCAAACTGCTTTCTTCCTGTCTGCAGCGTATACGCCAGGTCGCTTATTTTTAAATCGTCTTTTTCTTCTAATCTGTTTTTTAATTCTATTTGATATTGCTCCAAAGATTTCACCGACTTTGCAGAAAAACGTATTAGATGGAAATTTTGATCTTCTTCGGTTTGTACATCAGATACAAATTCTTCTAAAACAGCATGCGCATTTGTACCGCCTATACCAAAACTGCTGACACCTGCCATACGGTTATTTTGATTGTCAATTGTCCAATCCGACAGTTTTTGGTTTACGTAAAATGGTCCTGATTTAAAATTTATTTCAGGATTTGCTTCTTTAAAATGCAGAGAAGCCGGTATTTTTTTATTCTTTAAGATTAATGCTGTTTTTATTAATCCAGATATTCCCGCTGTTGTATCAAGATGTCCCATACTGGCTTTGACACTTCCTATAGCACATTTATGATTTGTATTATAATTGAACGCTTTATTTAATGCTTCAATCTCTATAGGATCACCCAGTTTTGTTCCGGTTCCATGTGTTTCTATATAAGTTACTGCTTCGGGTTCAATATTTGCTACTTGATGTGCCAGTCTTATACACTCTGCCTGTCCGGCTATACTTGGAGCTGTATAACCTACTTTTCTGTCTCCGTCATTATTAACAGCAGTCGAACGTATTACGGCATAAATATGGTCTTTATCTCTTACAGCATCTTCCATTCTTTTAAGAATGACAATTCCAACGCCTTCTCCTGTTATAGTTCCAGAAGAATCTTTATCAAAAGCCCTGCAATGACCGTCTTTAGAATTTATCATTCCTTCCTGGTGCATATAGCCTTTTGTATCTGTCGATTCAATTCTGGCTCCTCCCGCAATGGCTATAGAACATTCTCTAAGCAATAAACTTCTTGCTGCCACATGTGTACAAACTAAAGAACTCGAACAAGCAGTATCCGTAAAATAGCTTGGCCCCCTTAAATTTAAGTTGTACGAAATTAGAGTACTGGCAAAATTTTTATCGGAAATTTGATTTAGGAAAAAAGGATTGACCATTTCATTTTTTGACAATAAAGAATACGCTCTCCAATTGATATTATCAGATGCCGTAAGGAATACTCCTATTTTCTCTTTGTATTGATATGGATTACAACCGGCATCTTCTAAAGCCAGCCATACTTGCTCGTGTAAGGCACGAATTTGAGGATCCATTGCCGCAGCTTCGGCTTTTGTATATCCAAAGAAATTATAATCAAAACTTTCTACATTCTCAAGCGCTGAGTCTGCCTTTACATAATTAGGATTTTGGATATAATCTTCACTTACTCCGGCTTCCCTTAATTCTGTATCATTATAAAAAGTTATTAATTCTTCTCCTCCTGTCAAATTGCTCCAAAACTCTTTTAAGTCTTTGGATTTAGGGAATTTGCCCGACATTCCTATAATAGCAATATCTTTTTTTCTTATTTCTTGTTTCATTGATAACGATTCCTGTAGGGCAGCACAACACTGCCCGGTTAATAATTTGATGGTTTGTTTGGTTTTATAAAAGATCTAAGATTTCATCTATTTCATTCGAGATATTTGAATTCTCTACAAGGCTGCTGTCTTCTTCTTTACTGGTTTTAAGATACTTAGCCAATTCGTAAACATTAGGATATTCAAATAATGTTACCACTTTCAGGTCAACATTCATTTCCTTATTGATGATATGAAGCAGCTTGATTATTTTTAATGAATTAGCGCCCAAATCGAAGAAATTATCGTGGATACTAATTTTATCCTGATCCTTATCCAGATTTTGAGAAAGGATTTCTATCAATTTCTGCTCTTGGGAATCTCTCGGCGCTAAGTAGTCAACACCACTAGAGATTTGGTTTTCCTGCATAGACAACAATAATTTTCTTTCTACTTTTCCGCTGGATGATAAAGGGAATTTTTCCAGCTGCACATATATAGAAGGGATCATATAGTTTGGAAGTACCGTAACCAGAAAAGACTTAATATCATTTGATTTCAGCTCTTTGTCAGAAATCATAAAGACAACAATTTCTTTTTCTGTAGTTTCATTTTCTTTTACTAATACTACAGCTTCCTTGACATCTTCATAACTCAATATGGCATTTTCAATTTCTCCAAGCTCAATTCTATGTCCCCTTATTTTGACTTGATTGTCTTTTCTGCCAATAAATTCAATTGTTCCGTCAGCAAGCCATCTTGCCATATCGCCTGTCTTGTATAATTTACCGTCGTTATATGGATTTGTAATAAACTTTTCCTGAGTAAGCAAAGCCTGATTTTTATAGCCAATTGCTACACCATCGCCTCCAATACATAATTCACCTACCACTCCAACAGGAAGCAGTTTATTATTTGAATTCAATATATAAATGCTTTCGTTTAATAATGGTTTTCCAATACTAAGGTGTGTACTTTTCTTTATTTCCAAGCTCGTACTCCAGATTGTGGTTTCTGTAGGCCCATAAACATTAAATGTGTCAAAATGTTCCTTTTTTAAGGTTTCATACATCGATTGGTGCATGGCCTCACCTCCTACTAACAATACCTTCATACTTGCCGGAAAAGTAATATTGGCTGCAAATAATTGCGACAATCTTGATGGAGTAAGCTGCAATATCTCCAGTTTTTCTTCTGTAAGATATTGTATGAAACTATCCAGGTCTATTAATCTGTTTTCTGAAAACAAATGCAGTTCTTTACCTGTACACAAACCTCCTAAAATTTCAAGTATCGAAATATCGAACGTAAAATTTGTAGTTAATCCAAGTCTTTGGTATCTGAAAAAATTAAATCTTTCGTTGAAATTTTCAATAAAAGAAACCAGATTTCTATTCGAAACCATAACTCCTTTAGGATTGCCTGTAGTTCCTGATGTATATATCGTATACAATAAACTTTCCGGTGTTGTTTTTGGGCGTTTCTTTCCTTGAAATTGCTCCGGACCAGCGTTATTGAATTCTTCGATTACATTTTGATCTATACAGATTGTACAACCGCTGTCTTCTTTTATATATATTTTTCTTCCTTCCGGGAAAGAAGGAGATACCGGAACATAAGCACATCCCATTTTCAAAACGGCAATCATGGCAATTATCAGCCACTCTGTTCTTTCTAATTCTATGGCAATTACATCTCCTTCGCTGTTGTTATAATTGACAGTCAAATACTCCGATAACTGGTCTGATAGTTTATCCAGTTCTTTATAGGTTATGCTTTTTCCATCAAACACAATGGCTTTTGCATCTGACTGTGAGAAAACCTGATTTCTGAACAAATCCAAAAGAGACGCCTCTTTATTATAATCCCATGAAGTATTGTTGAATTCTTTTAATAATATATGCTGCTCATTAGATGAAATGTATGGCACTTCTTTAATATCCAGCTCAGGAGATTTCAATAAATTGGCTGCCAGATAATTGAAATTTCGTATTAGATTTTCTATTAAAGACTGATCGTAAACATCGGTATTATAATTTATGCTTACCGAAAGTGTATCACCAAGATCAAAAACAGATATGTCAAGGTCAAATTTGGTATAGCTGTATCCATTATTTGCAATCTCATCTGTTTCTACAATCTGGAAATTATTGGCTTTTAAATCCTGTAATGTAAACATGACATCAAAAACAGCATTTCGGCTTATATCCTGTTTTAGGTTTAAATCTTCCACTAAAAGATCATAAGGATAGGCCTGATTTTTAAATACCTCCAAAGTCGTCGCTTTTACCTTGTCAAAAAACATTTCAAATGAATCTTCAGCCTGTATTTTATTTCTTAAAACCAATGTATTCAGATAAAACCCTATCTGGTTTTCTAAATCTTTATGATCTCTGCAGGATACCGGACTTCCAATAATAATATCATCTCCCGAAGTATATTTGGAAAGAAGGACATTCCATATAGATAATAATCCCATAAATAAACTTCCTCCTTTTTCATCGCAGAATTTCTTCAAATCAGCAGATAAATCCTTTGCCAGATACATCGATAAAGTCTGTCCGTTATACGTTTTACGTTTAGGACGGTTAGAGATATTTGTCAAATCAATTTTAGGAAGCTCTCCCGATAAACTATCCAGCCAGAAATTCTTTTGGCCTATCAGCGAATCTGTTGTAAGCTGTTTGGTTTTCCATTCAGAATAATCTTTATACTGGATTTTCAATTCCGGTAATTTTGGTTCTTCTCCTTTTTGATACGCTTCATACGCTTCAAAAACTTCTTTTTCCAAAATTTTCATAGACCAGGCATCTCCAACAATATGATGCAGGTTATAATAAAACACATATTTGTCTTCTGCCAGACAAAACAAAGCTCCTCTTAGTAAAGGTCCATTGGTTAAATCGAATGGTTTTCTGGTATCCTCTTCAATGTATTTCGCAACGCTTAGTTGTTGTTCTGAATCTGATGTAAAATCATGATATTCTAAATGAAATTGTATTTGATCGACAGGCAGTACTTGCTGGTATAAAAACCCATTTTCATTTAAATGATAAACAGTTCTTAAGATTTCATGTCTTTTTATACAATTTTGTATTGCCTTTTCTAAAAATGCTGCGTTGTAAACGCCGTATAAGGTTAAATATTCCGGCATATTGTAGGCAATCGAACTTTCTTCAAACTGGCTCAGCATCCAAATTCTTCTCTGTCCGTCTGAGGCTAAATGCTCCTGACCCACTGCTTTTTCTATAGGTTGATAAGCTGACTTTGCAGCATTTTCTATAAGTTTTGCATGAGATTCTAAAGTCGTATTATTAAAAAGCTCTTTTAGGGAAAGTTTTACCCCAAACTTTTTGTGATACTCATTTATTAATCGAATGGCTTTTAAACTTTGTCCGCCCAGAATAAAGAAATCATCATAAACTCCAATTTCATCCTTTTTTAATATTTCGGACCAAATCGCGGCTAAATTCAATTCTACCTCATTTCTTGGAGCAAGGAATTCTGATCCATAATTTGCTTCTTCCAGATTAAGCTGGATTAATTGTTTTTTATCCACTTTACCATTATTGGTTAATGGAATTTCTTTTAGTTGAAAAAAATGATTCGGAACCATATATTCTGGTAACTGATCAGATAAATAATTTCTCAGGTCTAAAGCGTCTAATGCTTCTTCGCTGACCACAAAAGCCAATATCTGCTTGTCATTTTCATCTTTATCCGCAACCAAAACTGCTGCTTGTTGTACATGGTCGTGAGTCAGGATCTTTCTTTCTATTTCATCCAATTCAATCCTGTAACCTCTTATTTTTACCTGATTGTCTTTTCTTCCAGAATATTCCAGATTCCCGTTAGGAAGCCATCTTCCTAAATCCCCGGTTTTATAAGCACGTTTTCCGGTATTTAAATAATTATCTATGAATTTTTCGGCATTCAATTCCGGTCTGTTATTATACCCAATAGATATACTGTCGCCCAGAATTATCATTTCTCCCAGCACACCAATAGAACAATAATTATCCTCATTGTCAACAATCAATATTTGTGTATTTGCAATAGGCTTACCAATAAGTACGCTGGTTTCTTCTGCCGTAACTTCTTTAACTACACATCCTACAGTAGCTTCTGTTGGTCCGTATTCGTTGTAAATTTTAATCTCACTATTGATGTCTTTCAGAATTTTAATCTGATTTTTGGTAAGATGCTCCCCGCCGCAGATTACTATTTTAATGGCAGTTGCTTTTATATCAAGCTCTTTTAAAAGAGAAACATGCGATGGCGTAATTTTTAAAGTGTCGATTTCAGGATTATGGAAACTTTCTTTTAATAAGGCTGCGATGTCTTTTTTGGCGCTTCCAATCCATATTTTCTTTCCTCTGGTAAGGCTGGTGAAAATAGAAGTAACAGTCAAGTCGAAAGATACAGAAGTGATTAATGCCCAATTTCCAACATTCTCATCCTCAAAATAATATTCGTTTGCCCATGAAATATAATTGAGTATATTTTTTTGCGTAATAAAACATCCTTTTGGATTTCCTGTAGAACCTGATGTATAGATACAATACACAATATCATCCGGATTTGATTCCAAAGTTATTGGACTTGCATTTCCGGTATAAATTTCTTCTGATGAAGGATTACATACAGCTACATCCTGAAAATCAGAGCTGTTATATTCTTTATCTGTTATTAAAAGTTTTGTTTTACTGTCTTTTAATATAAACTGCATTCTTTCTTCAGGGTAATTATGATCAATTGGAACATAAAAAGCTCCTGCTTTAAGAATCCCGAGTACAGTTACTATAAAATTTTCAGAAGGTTCCGTTAATATGCATATCGCGTCCCCTTTCGTAACACCATGCGTATCTATAAGATAATGAGCAAACTGAGTTGCTTTAGTATCAAGTTCTTTATAATTTATTATAGATTCTCCTTCTATCAGGGCAATATTTTCAGGTGATTGCAAAGCCTGATTTTCAAATAATTTTATAAGACTTTCTGACTTTAAAAACGTTTGATTTGTCTCATTTAATTTGTTGATAAAGGCAATCTCCTCGTAACTCGGTATGGATTTATTTTCATCGATAACAGTTGTTTCTCCAAAGAAAGCATTCAACTGTGAAGAAATAATGCGTATGGTTTCCGGTGAAAATTTTGCAGCATCATAATACAATTCAACCGAAAGTCTGTCTCCGTAATCAACACAGCTTAGTTTGATTTCGAAGTGGTCCTGTATTGAATAAGCGTTGGAAATTTTAAGATCTTTTCCGTAAAAAACTTCCTGAATGTCGATAAATTCGAAGCAGGCATGAAAAACCTGCTCCGATTGTTTATCATTTTGTTCTGTATTCAACAAGAAGTAATCCGACCAAAGATTTACTCTTTCCAGTTCACTTTTTAAGTAATTCACTTTTTCCTCGACTGATTCACCCAAAAATTGTCTGCTGTTTAATGGAATCAATTTGTTGATTGCACCCAGCGTATAATCTAAATCAGCATAATTTCTTTTTAGCGGATAATAGCCAATAGTGATTTCATTTTCTGTAAATAACTGCAGATAGGTTACAAAATTAAGCAGCAGCATATCCGATAAAGAAATTCCCTTTTTTTCGCATAAAGCTTTAGCTGTTTTATAATTATCATTTGTAATAGCCGCAATGCTTTTGCGTTCCGGCTTAAAACCATTTTGTGATGGTTCGCTAAAAGGAACTATTTTATTATTGATTTGCGGATGATACGAATTCCAGAAGTTTACTGCCTCCTCATCAGATTCTGAAACTAAAGAATTGTTCCATTCACAGTAATCAGAATATACAATTCTTTCCTGCTGGTTTGATTCATATACCTCCAGGTTTTCAAGCGCTTTTCCCAGTTCTTCACAAAACAACAAACTACTATATGTGTCGCCCCATATCGCATAATATCTAACAAGCAGCGATTTTATTTTTCCTGATTTTTTCAAAGCATGAAAACGGATAGGCGCATCAATAGAAGCATCATAGTTATGGTTCACTGGATTTTCAGCATTCTCATTCCAGTCAGATTCCTCCAATACTAAAGTAGCAGCGTTTATCGAAATCTGGAGAGAGTGCTCTTCATTTCCTTCTTTGTTTAATCTTAAAGACAGTACTTCATGCTTTTTTATTACTGCCTTAATTGCCAAAAGCAATTCCTCAGATGATAAATCTTTATCAAAATCAATTGTTAATTGGCTGTAGAAATTATATAAGTGAACGTTAGCTGCCTTTAGTATTTTCTTTTGATTATAAGAAATAGGTATTGAAAGAGCGCTTTCTATAATATTTGAACTCATAATTTAGATGCTTGATTATTATTTATTGAGATATGTTGCTGCTGTCTAAGCAGTAATTATGGTGAGGTCTTTTGTTAAGATATCGATACGATTATTTTTCTGTCTCCTTTGTATGGATTACGTCCGTGTGACATTAACATATTGTCCAGAAAAAGAACATCGCCTTTTTCCCAAGGGAATTCTACGATTGCCTTTTGATACGCTTCTTTTATGTTTTCAATTTCTTCTTTAGAAATTTCGCTTCCGTCTCCATAATAGGTGTTGTTTGGAAGTTCATCATCAGAGCTTATAAAATCAAGCAGGTCTTCGCTGAAAGAATATTTGTTGAAAAACATCGCGTGGTTAAACCATACCAATTCGCCTGTTACAGGATGCTCCCAGATTGCTTTTTTCTTCCAGCTTAATTCTAAATGCGTATCGCTGATCCATTTAAAATCCATTCCGTTTTTGATACAATCTTCTTCTACTTCTTTTTTATCAGAAGTCTGGAAAACCTCTTCCCATGACATTCCTAAAAGACCTGTTAGATTTCTTTTGTAAATAACTCCTGTAGTCTTGAACTTTTCTAAAATGTCCTGTCTGATGTTTTTAAGAATCAATCTGTTATCTGCAATAGGCGTTTCTCCTCTGTAGGCTGCAGGAATAACACAGCAGAAAATTATTTTTGAAGGATGACTCGGCGCATACGAACTTTCGCTGTGCATGTTGATGCTTTCGTCTTCCGGATAAGTTGTAGAAACATACACATTTTCGGTGATCTCATAACGAGGTGATGATCTCAGCGTATAGGCAAGAGATTCTTTTTGAAATCCTTGTGTTACTTCTTTGAATTTTTCTACAGAATCAATATTAAAACCTCTGGCTAAGATGGCTCCGTATTTTCTTAAGTCTTCGTCGTATTGTTCGCGATTTTCACTTATCCATTCTGATAATTCAATAGATTCATCCTTTCTCTTAATTACTTTCGGAAACCCCAATTTATCATTTAAAATAAAAGTTTCTGTTGTTCCATTAGAATGATCTTTCTCTAACGTGTTTTCAAAATTTTGCAATTTGTTTTCCATGGTTTCAATTTTTTAAGTATCGCTATTAGATTTTAATGTGTTGCTGCGTAAACCGCTTATTAGATTTGTTTTAAAAGCTTAAGTTTCTGAAGGTTTTTAAGGTTTTTCTCTTTTGCCATTTCTGATTTATAATCAAGGCCGGCAATACTTTCTGCTGGGTTTTCTAAAAGTTTATGGAGTATTATTTTATAGCTTCCCATTACTTCTTCTATTGCCTTTTTGGTGTAGATATCTGTATTGAAATTAATATCAAAATACAGCAGCTCTCCGTACTCATAGAAGTTAATCAGGATGTCCAGTTTTGACTTGGCTGCACCATAATCTATAATTTTGTCTGTATATTTTATGCCTTCCCACTTTTGGTTTTCATCAGCGATATGGAAAGAGAACATGACATCGAAAATTTGGTTTCTTCCCAAATCGTTCTTTAACTGTAAATCCTCAACAATTCTATAAAAAGGATATAATTGATGTTCGTAATTGCTGATGGTTGATTGTTTTACTTCTTTAAACAAAGAGATAAAATCAGTATCTGGTTCTATCTGCTGTCTTAACGCTATATTGTTAATGTAACACCCTATCTGGTCTTTAAGATCCAAGTGCTCTCTTCCTGCCACCGGAGTACCCATAATAATGTCGTTTGAGTTCGTGTATTTGTGAAACAGAATGTACCAGGCGGTTAAGGCTCCCATGAACAAACTTCCTCCTTGATTTTTACAGAACTCTTTAAGTTTAGCACTGGTTTCGGCAGAAATATAAGTCCCCAGATTATAGCCATTATAGGTTTTTACAGCAGGTCTGGTATTTTGCGACGGCAGATTCAGTAATGGTAAATTGCCCGAAAGTTTCTTTGTCCAATAATTTTTATCTTCTGTAAACTTGGCACCGTTTTCAGACTTCAATTGCCAAACTGCATAATCTTTATACTGGATGTTGAGAACAGGCAAATCAGGCGTTGTATTTTCTATATAAGAAGTGTAAAAAGCCAGCACATCTCTTTTTAATACATCCATAGAAACCTCATCACTAATGATATGGAACATGTTATAGTAAAACAGGTAATGCTCTTCTTCTATTTGAAATAAAGCGGCTCTCAATAAAGGTCCGTTTTCTATATCGAAAGGATTAAAGGAATCTTCTGCGATATACTGTAATGCTTTGTTCGTTTTATCCGTTTCGTTTCTATAGTCAAAATAATAAACAGGAACATTTACTTCATCAACAGGTAATATCCATTGTCTGCCTTCTCCCGATTCATTTTCTTTAAAAACGGTTCTCAGGATTTCATGACGTTCTACGACTGCATTAATCGCTTTTATAAACTTTTCTGCATCATAACTGCCTTTCAATTCTACTGTAACAGGAATATTATAGGCAACTGATCTTTCTTTTACCTGACTGATATACCACAATGTTTTTTGTGCTTCTGACAGCGGATAATTGTCTGCCGGGCTGGCTTTTTCTATTTCAAGGTAATCTGCATGAACAGAAGATCTTATAATTTTTGCCTGATCCTGAAGTACCGGATTTGCAAACAAATCCTTCATTTTCAGCTTTACATTAAATTCATTGTGATATTCGTTTATAAGACGGATCAATTTTAAGCTGTTTCCTCCTAACAAATAAAAATCATCGTTAAGTCCTATATTTTCTCTTTTAAGAACTTTTTGCCATATATCAATGACTTTTTGTTCGGTTTCATTTGCAGGAGACTCGTTAACCGGTGCTGCGTCTCTCTTGGAAACTAACGGGTTATCTGCCAATTGTTTTTTATCTATTTTACCATTAGACGTTAATGGAAATTCATCTAATTGAATAAAGCTTGCCGGAACCATATACTCTGGCTGAAGTCCTTTAAAGTGATTTCGTAATGCTGCCTCATCTTCTTGTTTTGAAGAAGTGAAGTAAGCAACCAATTCTTTTTCTTTAAAATCATTTTCAATCGCCAATACCACTACTTCTTTTATGTTTTCATTTTGAAGTAAAGTATGTTCCACTTCGCCTAATTCTATACGATATCCCTGAACTTTTACCTGATTGTCTTTTCTTCCTAAAAATTTCAGGTTTCCATCGGCTGTCCAAAATGCAAGATCTCCTGTTGTGTAGACTTTCTCACCTTGTTTAAAAGGATGTGGAATAAATTTTTCGGCTGTCAAAATCGGATTATTCAGGTATCCTTGAGCTAAACCTTCGCCTGCAAGAAACAATTCTCCCGTAACTCCTATAGGAGCAAGACTTCCTTTTTTATCCAGAACATAAGCTTCCATATTGGCTATTGGTTTTCCAATGAGCACATTTTCCTCGTCTAAAGCTACTTCATGGACAATACATCCCACTGTAGCCTCAGTTGGACCATATTCGTTGTATATTTTTATATTAGGATTTAATTTCTTTAAGATTTTTACATGGGTTGTATGCAGTATATCTCCTCCCACAATAGCTTTTTCGATAGCAATGCTGTCTATTCCCAAACTGCCAATAATCGTAATATGGGCTGGTGTCAGCTTTATCGCCTTTATATCAGCTTTTACATATTGTGTTAATAGTTCTGAAATATCCTCATCTGAATCGAAAATATGCAGGCTGTCTCCTTTTATTAGAGGAAGGAACAAACTGGTTACGGTTAAATCGAATGACAGCGAAGTAAAAAGTCCGAAACTTGCTTCATCACCTTCATTAAAATAATGCGAAGCACCCCAAGTGATATAATTGGCTAATGAGAAATGCGTAATCGAAACCCCTTTAGGAGAACCCGTAGATCCCGAAGTATAGATAACATACGCCAATGTTTCTGGAGTAACAGCAACAGTATTATCAGCATCAGAAAAAGTATCTTTTTGTGCTAAAAACTGTTCTATTACAGCGGCATCAATACATAATTTAAGAGAGCTGTCTTTCTCGATATAGGCTATTTTCTCATCTGGATATGTTGGATCGATTGGCAGATAAGCGCCTCCGGATTTCAGGATACCCAAAATGGTTACTGCCAGCCATTCACTTCGGTGCAATTTTATTCCAACCAAATCATTTTTTTCCAGACCGTAATTCGCCTGTAGGAAATTAGATAATTGATTTGAAAGCTCGTTTAATTCTTTATAGGAAATCTTTTTGTCTTTATAAATAAGAGCCGTTTTGTTTCCTGAATGCTGCACTTGTTTATGAAACAAATCCAATACCGTTTCTGTTCTGTTTCTATCTGTATGAGTATGGTTGAACTCATACAAAAGTTTATTGGTTTCCTGAGCTGTAAGGTAGTTAGATGAAGCTATCGTTTCTTCGGGATTGTTTGTAAAAAGAGCCAGCAATTGTTTGTAATGCTTCATCATGGCCTCAATCATATCTCTTTGATAAACATCAGTATTATAATTGATTTCCATGTGCAGACACGTTCCAATTTCTTTTAGGCTTATTTCCAAATCAAATCTTGAAAAAATGCTTCCTTTATCTGCAAAAGAGATTGTCTGTTCTTCGCTTATCTGGTAACTTTCAATTCTTTCACTTGCATTTTGAAGTACAAATAAAACATCGATCAGGACATTTCTGCTAAGATCATTTTTTAGCTGTAAATCATCAATTAACAAGTCAAAAGGATAGGTTCTGTGTGTAAAAGAATTAATGGTAGACTCTTTTATCTTATCGTAGAATTTAATAAAAGGGTCATCAGCGTCTATTTGATTTCGCAACGCTAAGGCGTTTACATAAAATCCAATTTGGTTTTCTAAATCAATATGATCACGTCCTGCCAATAATGTTCCAATTACAATGTCTTCCTGTGCTGTGTATTTATAAATCAGCACTTTAAAAACAGATATAAGTCCCATAAATAAGCTGCCGCCTTTTTTCTGTACAAACTCTTTTATGTTTTTTGTCGTTGCTGCATCAAGATATGTTTCAAGGCTTTGACCATTACTTGTTTTAACCTTTGGTCGTATGGTATTGCTTGGGAGATTTATCGTTGGAATTTCCCCGGACAACTTCTCCATCCAAAAAGATCTGTTTTTTAGGAAACTATCTTCTTCCAGTCTGTTTTGCTGCCAAGACGAATAATCTTTGTATTGAATTCTAAGCGGCGATAATGCTGCTGTCGTATTGTTTTTAAAAGCGTTGTAATAAGCAAAAACGTCATTAGCCAATACTTGCAACGACCAGGCATCGCTGATAATATGGTGCATGTTATAATAGAAAACATAGTCGGCTTCGCCAACCTGAAGTAAAGTTGCTCTTAAAAGCGGTCCTTTTTCTAAATCAAAAAGCTTGAAAGAATCTTCGTTGATATAATGCTCAACTGAGCCTTTAATATCAGTTTCTAATCTATAATCTCTATAATCAATACTAAAATTGATGTCTTCTGCAGGTACTATTTTTTGCCATACTTCATTGTTTTTGTCTGATATAAAAACAGTACGCAACGATTCATGTCTTTTGATAACTGCCATTACCGCTTTTTTGAAACTGTCTACATCGTAATTTCCTTTTAATTCAACATGAAAAGGCATGTTATACGATTTAGAAGAATCTTCCTGCTGGCTTAAAATCCATAATCTTTTTTGCGAAGAAGAAAGACGATAGCAATTATCCTCTTTTTCTACTACCGGAATCTGATCGAATTTTGAAGCAGCTGCTGTATTTTTTAAGTAACTCTTTAAGTCTTCTTTTTTAGCTTTTAATTCCTCTAAAATACCATCCGGCAATTTTTCTCCGTTGAAATTAATTTTTAGGTTTTCTCCCTCGAGAGATATATAAACTTTTTCAGTTCTTAATTTTTCTAATAACTTTTCCACTATATTATATTTAAAGAGAATGAATACTTACTGCTTATTTAAATTAAAATCTCATTACTTGTTGTCTCATTTTTTTCTATCGAATCAAGCTTATCTAAAAATGAGGCCAATGCTCTTGCCGAGCAGTTATTGAAGAAATCCACAAGAGAAATTTCAGCTTTTAAAATCCTGTTCAATTGATTTATAAATGACATTGCTTTAAGAGAATCTCCTCCCAATTCGAAGAAGTCATCATCTAAACCAATTCCCGAATGACCAAAGAAGCTGCTAAACAATTCTAAAACCTTTCTTTCTGTCTGGGTAGCTGACTCGTCAAGATCTAATAAAATTTCTATTGCTGCGGCTACATCGGTTTCTATTTCATTGCTGAAATTCAGGTAATTGTTAAAGTCAAAACTGAACATTTCTATATTTCTGGTAGAAACAATAAAGTCTGAAACCGTTTGTCTTAATGCAGCATTGGCAATTAATCTGTGGAAAACTTCCAATCCTTCTTCTGTACTGATTCCGTGATTTAAGCTTTGTTCCTTTTCAATGTCCGACATGTTTTTTACAGCCTCTAAGGCCATACCTGTATCAGACCAGGTATCCCATCCTATACTAATGACTTCTTTTGCGGTATTGCTAAAATGCTGCGCAAATTTATTTTGGAATATACAGGCAGAAGTATAACCAACTTCTCCAAACGGAGCCGCATAAGACGAAATAGAAGAGCATAAAATCATGAAATCAAGGTTTTTATCTTTAAAGATTTCATGCAAAGCCAAAGTACCGTATACCTTTGGTGCAAATACTTTCTCATTTTCTTCAATAAGTCTGTTTTGGATAATTCCGGCATAATCAATAACTCCGGCAGTATGAATTACTCCCTGAACATTTCCAAGAATGGCTTCGGATTGAGTTATTTTAGTTCTTAAATCTTCTGTTTCAGAGATATCAGCAGAAATATAAAGTACTTCGCCTCCAAATTTTTTTAGTTTTGATGTTACTTCGGGAGTTTCTTCTTTTCTTCCAACTAAAATTAGTTTTGCATTGAAGTTTTCTATCAGATACTTTCCAAACACAAGTCCCATACCTCCAATACCTCCGGTGATTAGATAAACCGAGTCTTTTTTGATTGAAACAGGCTCTTTTTTAACAGGATTGTATTTTACTGCTTCGTAAAATTCTACCCATCTGTCACGGCCTCTCAGCGCTATTGATTTAACAGTTTTCTCCTCAAAAATCTCATGATACAGATTTGTAATAAGAGGATTATCTAAACCAGATTTAATGTCAATATCTACGTGTTTGCAATTTACATTCAGGTATTCCTTTGGTATTGTAGCAACAACTCCAATTATGGCACCTTTAACAGGATTTATCACTTCTGAAGCAGTAACAGCTGAAACGCCGCTAGATACTACCATTAGATCTATTGATTTTGAAGGGAAGAATTCACCTATGCTTTTTGCTATATACAGCAAGCTGTAATAACCTTGTTTTAGTGTAATTGCTGCGTATTCTTTACTCAGAATATTGATTTCTTCGGAAGCTGATACGCTCCATAAATGACCAATTTTATTAGGTACAAATCCTTGCTCTTTCAGGGAACGGAATAGTAATGCATAATCATGATACGATTCTGGATTTATAATGTATTCCTGATCAGATACTTTGGTAAACTCTGTTCCTTTAGAAACCTTTATTACATTTTGACTGCCTTGAATTTTCTTAATTACTTCTGAAGTTACGTTAGAAGAATCTGCAAAGAACAAGTACTTGAAATGATCTTCGATAACTGTTTCATCAGCCGTTAATCTGATCTTTTTCCAGGAAGGTTCATACGTCCATTCTGAGATGTTTTCGTTTTTCTCCATTTTTGGAATCATCGCATTATTGGTAACAATTTCGTAGACATCTTCACCAATACTGTATTTTGTTTTCTCAAACGGATACGTTGGCAGAGAGATTTTTTGTCTTTTTGCATCTGCGTGAAACTGATCCCAATCGATATTTACTCCATTTGTCCATAATTTTGCTATGCTGGATGCAAAATATTTTTTATCCTCTTCCTCTTCTTTCGGATGTCTCAAGACATTTATAGAAATACTTTTTTGCTGATGCTGACGAACAAAATTGCTTAATGTTTTTCCTGGTCCGACTTCTATAAAAATTAGATTGTCCTGCTGCATCATATCTTGTAATGCTGCCGAGAAATTCACTGTTTTTAAAATATGATCTGACCAATACTCCGGATTCTCAAGATCAGAAGGCAGAATTGGCTTACCAGTAAGATTCGAATAATATTGAACAGCCGGAGTTCCTATTGTAATTTCTGATACTTTTTGAGTGTACTCTTTTAAGACTGGACGCATCATTTCAGAGTGAAATGCATGTGATGTTTTCAGTTTCTGAGATTTGATTCCGTTCTGTTCAAAATAATCATACAATTCTGAAATTACATTATCTTCTCCTGATAATACACAGCTTTCCGGCGTATTTACAGCTGCAATGCTTACTCCTTTTCTTAGGTGTTCTGTTACTTTGGCTGCAGGAAGATCAACGCTTAACATAGATCCTTTTGGCAGCTGCTGAATAATTTTCCCTCTATGAATAACCAGAGAAAGTGCGTCTTCTAATGTTAAAACACCGCTTATACAAGCTGCAGTATATTCGCCAATACTATGTCCTATTAATATATCCGGTTTTACGCCATAATGGTTAAGCAAGCGTGTTAAAGCATATTCAATTGAAAATAATAAAGGCTGTGCATATTGCGTCTGATTGATTATATCTTTCCCTTCTTCTGAATCTGGGAATAATACATTCTTATAGGATTCTCCGGTTATTTTTTCCATAGTATCCAAGCAGGAATCCATTTCTTTTCTAAAAATAAATTCATCTTCATAAAGACCTTTAGCCATGTTTATGTATTGCGTTCCCTGACCAGGATACATAAACACCAATTTCTGAGAAGATTTGGCTTTAGCCTTATGAATGTTTTTCTTAATGGTACTTTGTATTTTATCCGCCAAAGTTTCACTTTCATCGCTTACTAAAGCAGCTCTGAAATCGAATTGGCTTCTTCCTTTTTGGAGCGTCCACGACAAATCTTCAACAGAAACATCCTGATTTTTATTCAGAAAAGAAACCAGATTACTTAATTGATTGTCCAGTGCTTTTTCTGTTTTTGCAGACAATACAATTATGTCATTCTTGTTTTTCTTCTGGCTGTTATGAACCACTGGAGGTTCTTGTAAAATAACGTGGGCATTCGTTCCGCCAATACCAAATGAGCTGACACCAGCTTTTAAGACTGAAGATTCCGATTCCCATGATTTTAGCGCTGTACTTACATAAAAAGGAGTGTTTTCGAAATTGATATTCGGATTCAACTCATTAAAATGCAATGATGGAACCAGTTTTTTGTTTTTTAAACAAAGTGCCGTTTTTATAAATCCTGCAATTCCGGCTGCAGCATCAAGATGTCCGATATTACTTTTTACAGAACCTAATGCACAATACTTGTTTTCACTGAAGCCAAAAATCTGGCTTAATGCTTCTACTTCAATAGGATCGCCTAATTTGGTTGCTGTACCATGTGCTTCTACATAACTAATTTCATCAGGCTGAACTCCGGCTCTTCTTTGAGCCATTTTGATTACTTCTATCTGTCCGTCGACACTTGGTGCTGTAAAACCTACTTTTCTGTTACCGTCGTTGTTAATGGCGCTTCCTTTGATTACCGATATAATATTATCGCCATCTTTAAGAGCATCACTCAATTTTTTCAAGACCACTACACCAGCTCCTTCTCCATTCACTGTTCCGCTTGCGCTGCTGTCAAATGTTCTGTTATGTCCGTCCTGAGACATGATCATTCCATCCTGATATAAATAGCCTTCTTTTTTAATCGAGTTAATCGAAACTCCTCCGGCTAGGGCTACTGTACAATTTCCGGATAATAAACTTGTACACGCCTGATGAATGGCTACCAAAGAGGTTGAACATGCCGTATTAATAGCATTAACTCCTCCTTTTAGATTAAGTTTATGCGCTATCAAAGACGAAGCAAAATCTTTATCTCTTAAATAAGCCGCCGTATATTCGTCAATCTTGTTATTAGTCAGCATACTGAATGCCTGCCAGTTTACGTTGGTTCTTGCTCCGGTAAACAAGCCTATTAGTCCTTTATAGCGAAACGGGTCACAAGCGGCATCTTCTAAAGCTGTCCAGACAACTTCATGCAGAATACGGGTTTGCGGATCCATTAATTTAGCTTCGTCTGGTAAATACCCGAAAAAGGAAGCGTCAAAAAATTCGCGGTTTTCCATATAAGAATTAGCGCGGACATAATTTTTATTCTTCAACAGCAGTTTTGAAACTCCTGTGGCTTTTAATTCTTCCTCGCTGAAATGACTTATAGATTCAGTTCCGTTTTGAAGGTTTTCCCAAAAATCATCAATGTTATTTGCTCCTGGAATCTTAACCGCCATTCCGATTACGGCAATATCTGAATTCTGGCTTCCGTTTTGATTATAACTGGTGTCTAACGTGTTTATTTCTTCATCTGAAATCACGTTCTTTTGTTTTTCTTCTAAGAAGAATTCTACCTGCAAGCGAATTGTTGGATTTTGAAACAAAGCAGCTACAGCAACTTCTTTTTTGAATTCTTTCCTGATTTCATTCCTCAACTTCATTATCGTAATCGAATTACCTCCTAATTCAAAAAAGGCATTGTCTATCCCTATCTGACCAGCATTTAAATTCAGGATTGTTCCCCAAATCGCTACTAGTTTATTTTCGATATCATTTCGGGGAGCAGTATAATTTGCTCCGGACGCTATTGATTTTTCTTCCGGTAACGGAAGTTGTTTACGATCTACTTTACCGCTGGTGGTTAATGGAAAGGCATCCATTTGTATAATATGCAGAGGAATCATGTGTTCAGACAGGTATTCTCGTAAAAACACTTTTAATTCCTGAACCTGAATTTCTTTTTGAGAAATTACATAGGCTGCCAATTCCAGCTCTTTTCCTTCTGCTTTAATGGCACGCACTAAAGCTGATGTTACGCCAGCATATTTTTGTAATGCATTTTCTATTTCTCCAAGTTCTATTCTATATCCTCTAATCTTTATCTGATCGTCTTTTCTGCCCAGAAAAGCGATGTTTCCGTTTGAAAGTCTTTTTCCTAAATCTCCGGTTTTGTATAACTTCTCTCCTTTCTTAAATGGATTATCGATAAATTTCTCAGCTGTTAAATCGTCTTTGTTAAGATATCCGTTTGATACTCCAAGACCGCTTATGCCTATTTCTCCAATTACGCCTTGAGGCTGCAGGTAATTATAGCTGTCCAATATGTAAATACTTTCGTCTACTAATGGTGAACCAATGCTTAATCCTTCACTTTCTTTAACATTTAATGAGCTTGACCAAATAGTAGTTTCTGTTGGTCCGTATACATTTATGGATTCAAAATGTTCTGACTTTAATCGGTTATACATGGCTTCATCCATGGCTTCTCCGCCTACCAGTAATAATTTTAAATTATTTGGGAAAGGGATGCCGGTTTCATACAGCTGCATTAATCTGGAAGGTGTCATTTGTATGATTTCAATTTCTCCAGAAGCAATAGTATTCATCAATCGGTCCGGATCTATTAAGTCTTCACTTGAAAACAAAAACAATTCTTTGCCTGTTCCTAAACCTCCTAAAATTTCAAGAATAGAAATATCAAAAGTGATATTGGTAGTGGCACCGATTCTTGTAAGGCCAAAGAACCCAAATCTTGTTTCGAAATTATCCAGAAAAGAAACCAGATTAGCATGGGTTACTTTTACTCCTTTAGGATTACCTGTTGTTCCTGAAGTATAAATGATATACAGCAAATTATCAGGACTTATTGCAGCAGATACATTTTGAACTGCGTAATTGTTCTTTTGAGGAATAAACGCTTCAATATGCGTATTCTCAATACATAATTTATAATTACTGTCTTCTTTAATGTATTGTTTTCTGCTTTCCGGAAACTTTGCATCTATTGGAATGTAGGCCGCACCAAGTTTTATTACAGCCAGCATAGAAACAATCAGCCATTCGCTTCTTTCCACCATAATCCCTACAAGATCGTTTTCCTGTACGTTATGGTTTTCTTTTAGATAAGCGGCGAATTGATTAACAAGCTGGTTCAGTTCCAGATAAGTAAATGTTTTTCCTTCGAAAATCAGAGCCGTATCGGCTGGTTTTTTTTGAACCTGATCGTTAAATACGTCGACAAATGTTCCTGAATATGCAACACCTTCTGTTTTATTTGTTGTCTGAAGCAATAACGTTCTTTCATCTTCCGTAAGGATAGTACTCGTGTCCATTTTACGATCAGAAAAATCAAGATATTGATTTAATATATTTTCTACATAATTATGCAGTCTTTCCAGAGATACGTCAACCGTAAGTTTCTTTCTTAATCTGTAATCAAAAGACAATACACCGCCAGTAGCACTTAATGTTAAATCTAATGCTGTATTGGTTGCTTCGTAAGATTGATCACTCGAAAAACTATGCTCTGTATTTTGACTTGCAATGGCATCATAGACGTGAAAATCTATATAATCGAAAATCACATCAAAAAATGGATTTTCGTTATTGGAACGGTCGTCGGCATTTTTTGATATTTCAAATAATGTCAATCGTTCGTGCTCCTTCAAATTAATTTGTTCTTGTTCTAAAGCCGAGAAGTACTCATTCCATGAAGTAGTTTTATACTTTTCGAAATTAATTCGTATTGGAAGTGTGTTTAGGAAACAACCCAGGATTTTATCCCCGTCTTCAACAATTGGTCTGTTGTTGGATACCAGCCCCAATACAATATCGTCGTCGTAAGTAAGCATTTTTAGTGCAAGCGCATAAGCCCCAAACAGAACGGTTTTAAGCGTTAATCCGTCTTTTTTTGTTTTCTCTCTTAGGTCTTTTAAAAGTGCTTTATCATAGATTTTTCTGTAATGATCCGGTGAATATACATCAGAAAAAATAGCCAGTCTTTTGTAATCTGACAATTCCTGATTCCAGAAAGCGATAGATTTCTCATTATCCTTCTCTGCAATTTCCTGTATTACAGATTCTTTATAATCATAAGCCAGTTTTTCTGGTTTATAATCATTTTCTTTTTGAAGTTTACCGTAAATCTCAAATAACTCTGTATTGAATGAGGCCACACTCCATCCATCTAAAATAGAATGATGAAACTGAAACAGGAATATATCTGTAGTTTTGTTTAGATTGAAAATCGTACATCTCCACAAAGGTGCTTTAGAGAAATCAAACGAACGGTTTCTTTCTTTTAAAATGTATTCTGTTATCTTGTTTTGCTGAGACTCATTTTCAACAGCGGTAATATCCTGAACATCTATTTCAAAATCGATTGTTTTATAGATAATTTGAAATTGCTCTTCGAAAGTTTCCAAATCAAAAGCCGTTCTCAATATAGCATGTTTTTCTATCATGAGAGCCAGCGATTTGTTAAGGCGGTCAATATCTGCCTTTGGTATTTGGTACACAAACTGATCGTGGTAAATTGCTTTTTCCGGATTCATTACAGAAGAAAATACCATACCTTTTTGTATATCGCTCATAGGATATACTTCTTCTACTGCTTCCGGATTTGCAATTACTTCCAAAACAGTATCCCTAAGATTCTCAATGTGTTTTTTAGTTCTTAAATACCTTTCAATAGTGAAATTATTGTTTTGTTCTGCTTCAATTGCAATAGCCAAATCTGCAATAGACTGGTTTTTATACAATTGATCTACACGAAGACTTGTGTTCAATGCTTTGTTGATTGCACTGATTAATCGGATGGAAACAATGGAATCTCCTCCCATCTGGAAGAAATTATCATACACTCCTATTTTTTCGATTTTCAAGGTAGACTGCCAAACTGCAGTTAATGCTTCTTCAGTTTTGTTTCTTGGAGCAATATATTCCTGGGTTAAAATTTGTCCAAAATCAGGTTCCGGAAGCTTTGCTCTGTCTACTTTTCCGTTTGACGTTGTCGGCATTTCGGGTACCGGAATAATCAACGAAGGAATCATATAATCCGGTAGATTTGCCCTTAAGTAATCTAATAAGGCACTTTCTTTATATTCTTCACCTGCAAGTATATAACCAATCAAATTTTGGTTTTCAAATTTGTCTTTTTTGATTAATACGACACATTGTTTTACAAGGCCTGATTGTTCCAGAACAGATTCTATTTCTCCAATTTCAACTCTGTTTCCTCTTATTTTTACCTGATTATCAATTCTTCCTATATATTCTATATTGCCATCTGGCAGCCAGCAGGCTAAATCTCCTGTTCTGTAAAGTCTTTCTCCTTTTTTAAATGGACTTGCAATAAATTTTTCCTGATTTAATTCAGGACGGTTCATATAACCCTGCGCCACCTGTACACCGCCAATGATAAGTTCTCCGGCAACACCTATAGGCTGCAGTCTCAATTCTTCATTTGTAATGTATATAGAAGTGTTGGCTACAGGCGCTCCTATTGATACCCTGTTTATGGTATCCTGTTCCGTAAGATCTATTGCCGTTACATCGATAGCCGCTTCGGTTGGGCCATAATAATTGTGGATTTTTACCTGCGGCAGTTTCTCTTTGAATTCTTTTACAACAGCCACAGGCAGACTTTCACCGCTGCATACTACATGTTTTAAAGAGCGGCATTTATCTGAATCTACATCTAAAAGAAATACGCCAAGCATAGAAGGCACAAAATGCAGCAGACTTACCTTATTTTCTTCGATCAGGTTCTGCAGGTATACAGGATCTTTATGGCCCTCTGGTTTAGAAAAAACCAATTTGCATCCGGTAACTAAAGGCATGATAAGTTCCCAAACAGAAACGTCAAAAGTATAAGGTGTTTTTTGTAATATAACTTCGCTTTGAGTGATGTTTAAATCGTCTTTCATCCACATCAAACGGTTAAATAATCCCGCATGACTGTTCATCACTCCTTTTGGAATACCTGTAGACCCTGAAGTAAAAATTACATAGGCCAAGTCATCCATGCTTAAAACAGGTTCCTGAAAAAATCCGGAATACGTATCTTGGTATTTCTGAAATGCTTTTAACTCCTCCTCATCAATACATACAGCATACTTGCTGTCTTCTTTTATGTACTCAATTCTTTTCTCCGGATAATCAGGATCAATTGGCACATAAGCTTTACCCATTCTTAATATGGCCAATATAGATACCAGCATCCATTCGCTTCTGTAGAGCTTAACTGCTATTATTTGTTTGGATTCTAAATCATAATTAGCAGAAAGATAGTTGGCCAGCTGACCTGACAATTGATCTAATTCTCTAAATGTTAATTCTTTATTTTCAAAAACAACCGCTATATTATCTGGATTTTCTTTTAGCTGCTGTTTAAACAGATCAATAACTGTTTGATTTTCCGGATAATCTGTCTTGGTACCGTTAAATACTTCTAAAATCTGTTTTTTCTCTTGTTCTAACAGAAAAGCAACAGTTCCAATTTCCTTTTCAGGTTCAGCCAGTACGTTTTCCAATAGGTTAATATAGTGCGTGATCAGGTTAGAAACCATCTCTTTCTCATATACCTCTGTGTTGTAAATAATTTCAAAAAACAACTCATTAGCTGTGTTGTAAAAAATTATTTCAATATCTAATTTTGCAGGCCTGTTACCGCGATCTGCTATAGCATTATCTTTTGACAGGTTAAGTTTTACAGCGCTTGATTCCTGAAGCACAAGCAATACATCAAATAATTTATTTCTGCTGGTATCTGTAGTAATTTGTAATTCTTCTAATAAAACATCAAAAGGATATTCCTGATAGTTATAAGCTTCTAACGTAGATTCCTTGATGCTGTTTAAGAAACCAACAAAGCTTTTTTGTGAATCTATCTTATTTTTAAAAAGTATTGTATTCACATAAAAACCTATCTGATCTCTTAAATCAGTATGATATCTTCCTGATACCGGAGAACCAATTATGATTTCTCTTTGAGAAGTATAACGATGCAGCATTATATTCCAGCTGGCCAGCAGTCCCATAAAAAGGGTGGCATCTTGTTCCTGGCATATTTTTTTAAGTTTTTCTGCCAAAGAAGATGGAATTTCCGCTCCCAGACAATGTCCGGAATGTCCCATTAAATTTGGACGTACTTTTTTTGATGGCAGGTTTAATATGCTGTTTTCACCCGAAAACTTATTTTTCCAGTATTCTTGATGAGGAGCAAAAACGCCTTCTTCCAGTTTTTTCTTCTGCCAGGCTGCATATTCTTTGTATTGAATTGCCAGCTCCTTCAAAACGGGTTTATTTCCGTTTTTATAAGCATCATGACATTCTAAAATTTCTTTTATAAGGATATTCAGCGATTCTCCATCACTAATAATATGATGCATATTGAAGTAAAATACAAAATCAAGATCAGAAATTTGTAGTATAGATACTCTCAATAACGGTCCGTTTTCTAAATCAAAATGACTGTAAGAATCCTTTTTAATATAATCCTGAACCTTCAAATCTTTATTTTCTTCTTTACGGAAATCTATAACTGCGACATTAAATTCCAGCTCGTCTCTTGAAAGAACCTTTTGTCTTATTTCATCCGAAGCAGTCTGGATAAATACAGTTCTCAAAACTTCATGTCTGTCTACAACTGTTTCTACCGCTTTTTTAAGGCTTTCAATATGATACTCACTGCCCAGTCTTGTATGAAAAGGCATATTGTAGGCTATTGACGCTTCTGAAAACTGACTCAGAATCCATATTCTTTTTTGAGAAGAAGAAACAGCATAATCGTCTTGTGGCTGCAATTGAAGAATATCACTATGGCTGTTTTTTCTAGAGATGCCTTTTAAATACTCAATTATAGCCTCTTTATGGGCCTTCACTAAGTTTATATCGTCAGCATCTATTTCCAAATCATTGATTTGATGCATTTCCAGATTCTCTTCCGAATAATTCAGTACAATTCCTTTAGTTCTAAGTTCCTTAAGTAAAATTTGAATGTTGGTCATTTTTAAATAGTTTTAAAAGGCTGTAAAAGCTATATTTCAATTATATTATCTTGAATGCGTTTAAGGCTGTTTTTATTAAATAAGAATATGGTTTGACGTTTTGTGCTTTTCAGTCAGCCATAGTTTTTCATCAATTAATGCTGCTAATTCTCTGATTGTATTCTTTTTATAAAGCTCATCGATGTTAATGCTTACTTCAAATTGCTTTTCTATTCGTTTTGTAACCGAAATGCCTTTGAGAGAATCCAAACCATACTCAAAGAAATCTTCTTCTGTACCTATTCCTGAAATCCCAAAAAACTCTTCAAACAGGCTCGTGATGTCTTTTTCTGTAGCCGTTTCAGCAACTCTGTAATTTTTATTGGCCAAAGAATCTTTATTTGTTCTTTTTTGCGAAACCGTATTTTTAGCTTTTCCCGAAGTCTCATTAAAGACCAAAAGCTGTTTGATTTGACTGTATTTAAAACTGTTTTCAAAAGCCTGAGCAAACTCTTCAGGAGAAACAGTCTGGGCTGCGGTCGCAGAAATACCGCATACATTGAGCAATGACCAGGATTTTGTATGAGAACTGATATTCAATACGATATCATCTAATAAAGCATAAGAGGCAGCATAAGTTCCATAAGATATTCCTCCTGAAAAAACAGACATGCTGGAAATTACTTTTACAAAATCAAGATCTTTATTTTGCAGGATTTGATATACATTCAAAATCCCATTTATTTTTTCAGAAAAATGAGCTTCTAACGTTTTTTCTGAAATAGATTCTATCACAGGAAAGTTTTCTAAATCCGTATTTCTTTCGGCATAAATTAAACCGTCAATTTTACCGTGACGCAGTTCAATATCCTGAATTTCATTACTTAATTTATCGAAGTCTAATAATGAACAATTGATGTGAGTCACTTTGCCGGAACTTCTGAAAACATCAAAAAGTACGTGATTATCTTTCGCAGAATCGTAATCTTCTTGATTGATAAGGAAAACCTTTGCCTTATAATTTTCAATTAAATGATTCAGTATGATATGGTTATGTGCATGAAGTCCTCCAATTACGAGATAATTTCCCTGAGGTTTTATTTCCTTTTTACCCGAATTGTCTTGGTCAACAGCTGGCAAAGGTTCAAAAGCACATTCCCATTTTCTTTTATTTCTAAAGGCAATTCTATAAAATCTCTTTTCCTTTTTTATTTCATTTACAATTGATTCACAAGTAAATGCATCAAAATCATCTACATCAATGCTGATGCTTTTTAAACCTGGGTTTTCTTCTGAAAAAACCTGTAAAACCGACGCTAATCCTGAAGTATAGTCGGCTTTTTCTCCGCCTAAAACTTCAATATTGTTTAAGCTTATATTGACAATTTTTAAAGGATTATGAGCTAAATGCCCGCTTAATTCCTTAAGTATTGCAATAAAATGATGTGTCGTTCTTAAATATTCAGAATAATTACTGTTTAGCTCTTTTGGTGAATCAACGCCCCAGGAATATATCACTGTCGAAAAAGCAAGATTGTTGTTCTTTAAATAATCAAACAATGCTTTATAATCTTCCGGAGATTCTGGATTAATGCCAATTGAATTTCCGTCTGCTCTAAACGTTTCTTCTTTATTTACTACGATTGTATGCACATTGCGTTTTGACAATATTGCAGCTAGCTGTCCGGCCTTCTCTTCTTTATCTATAAAAAACAGCACGTTTTCGATTTCTTTTTTTTCGTGTTGGCTTTCAACTGGACAATATTTCCAGGATTGGTAATACAGATGTTTTTCCTGATTGTCGTTTTTCCTGATTTTATTTTGACTTAAATTCTCATAAGGCTTTACTCGAACTGGAAAGATGTAATCATCAAAAGCATAAGTAGGTAACGATATTTTATTTCTTGTTTCTTGTTGATAGTAGGATTCCCAATTTAAACTGAATCCATAGCTGTTTAATTTTGAAATTGCTTTTAATAAAAAGGCTTTATCACTGGTTTCTTCTTTAGGATGTTTTACGGTTTGGATAACAACATTCTCTTTTTCAGGACTATTAATCTGCCTGAACAATCCTGTAAGCGTTTTTCCCGGGCCAACTTCTACAAATATGGTATTACCCATATTGGTTAAAGTTTTTAAACCTTTTGCATAATACACAGGTTCTAATAAATGTTTTATCCAATAATCAGGAGAAGTTACTTCTTCATTTGTAATTAACTGTCCGAAAACATTTGATATGTATTGAATTGAAGGTTTACTTAAAGTGATGTTTGACAAATATTCTTTTAATTCGTCTACTATAGGAAGCATCATTTTTGAATGAAATGCATGAGACGTTTTGAGCTGTACACACGAAATATCATTTAAAAGACATAAAGCCTTTATTTTTTCTATTTCATCCTGTGTTCCTGACATTACAAAATTACCCGGCGAGTTTACTGCTGCCAATGATACTCCTGCCAAAATCGTTTTATCAAATTTCTCGTAATCTGCTTCAATGCTAAGCATTACACCTTCTGCTAAAGAAGACATTAGCTTTCCTCTTTTAACTATAAGTTTTAAGGCATCTTCAAAAGAAAAAACTTCACTTACAGCTGCTGCAACATATTCTCCTAAACTGTGTCCTATTAAATAATCAGGCTGGATTCCCCATTTGATAAGCATTTTGGCCAATGCATATTCAAAAAGAAACAAAATAGGCTGTGTATATTCTGTAACGTTGATGAGAGAACTGTCGGCATGATTAAATAAAATTTCTTTGTAATTTGTATTGTCAATCTCAGATAAGATTTCAAAGCCCTGGTCAAGTATTTCTTTAAAGTATGCTTCTTCTTCGTACAACCCTGCTCCCATTTTATAGTATTGGCTTCCTTGTCCAGGAAACATAAATACTATTCTTTCTTTTTTATCAATCTCCTGATATGGGTTTTCTTTACTTTCTAATACCGCTATAGTTTCTTCGATATTTCTTGCAATTATGTATTTGGAATAGCCAAATTGCTTTCTGCCGACTTGAAACGTATAAGCTAAATCTGCGAGGTTTGTATTTTTATTTTCCTTTAAAAACTTTACTAATTTTGCCTCATAAGCCTCCAGCGAACTAAGGGTTTTAGCTGAATATTGTATTAATTTATACGCTCTCTGGTTTATAGATGAAGTATTATTTCGGTTTTCGTTTTCCTGTAAAACGACATGAACATTTGTTCCTCCAACACCAAAACAGTTTACACCAGCAATTAATGGAGTATTATTTTTTCTTTCCCATTTTTTAGTTTTGGTGACTACGGAGAATGGTCCGTTTTTGAAATTAATTAACGGATTCGTATTTTCGAAATTAATACTGGCCGGAATTATTCCGTTTTTTATCGATAAGGCCGTTTTTATAAGACTTACAACACCTGCAGCCTCATCTGAATGGCCTATATTGGATTTTACAGAACCTATATCGCATTTGTGATTTATGTCATTATCAAATGCTTTGTTTAAAGATTCAATTTCTATAGGATCACCAACTTTGGTAGCGGTGCCGTGAGCTTCGATATACGTTATATCTTTAGATTGAATACCAGCAATTTTATGCGCTAATTTTATGCATTCAACTTGTCCTTGAATACTTGGCATGGAATAACCTGGTTTACGATTACCATCATTATTCATGGCCGAAGCTTTAATTACGGCGTATATCTGATCGTTATCGTTTATTGCATCTTCTAATCTTTTTAAAATTACAAGGCCTGCTCCTTCTGCTCCAATAGTTCCGGAAGCCTCGGCATCAAATGTTTTACAATGTCCGTCTATAGACTCGATCATCCCTTCCTGATACAAATATCCTACATCATTAAAGGAATTGACTCTTATACCGCCAGTTACCGCAACATTACACTCATTTAACAATAAGCTTCTGCAAGCCAAATGAATTGTACTTAAAGAGGTCGAACAAGCCGTGTCAACATAATAACATGGCCCTTTTAGGTTTAATTTAAAAGCTGTCATAGAAGCCATAAAACTAGGATCTGATAAATATGTTTTTGAAAAAGAATCTATAGAATTATCCTGTGATGTGGCCGCATACAAGCTCCAGTTTAAATCATTATGAGCTCCAACAAAAATCCCGATTTTCTTAACGAATCTTTCTGTATCGCATCCGGCATCTTCCAGCGCTTCCCAAACGAGCTGGTGAAGAAGCCTTGTTTGGGGATTCATAAAATTAACCTCGGCAGGAGTGTATTTAAAAAAAGGATAATCAAAGCTTTCTACATTGTCTATAAATGAGGCAGCCTTTACATAATTTGCATTGGAAAGGTCTTTTTGCTGAACACCTAAGTTTTCCAGTTCAGCATCTGAATAAAAGTGTATCAATTCCTTTTCATCCAATAGGTTTTTCCAAAACCCATCTATAGTGTCTGATTTCGGGAATCTTCCTGACATTCCAATAATAGCTATATCTTTTTTCATTTAGTAAATCACATTTAGTTTTTCGCAGCTTTATAAATCACTCATAAAATCCATCAATTCCTCTACATTTTCCATCTCATCTTTTTCTGTTTCAATTTCATACGATACTGCAGTCTGAGTTAAATTTTCTGCCAAAGTCCTGATGGTTGGATATTGGAAAAAAGAAATGATCTCTAACTCCACATTTAATGCAGCATTTACTATCGATAGCAGCTGAAACGCTTTCATTGAATTACCTCCAATTTCAAAAAAGTTATCCTCTACGCTTATCTGCTCTAATTTTAAATAGTCACTCCACAGTACGGACAGTTTTTTTTCCATTTCGCTTTTAGGAGCTGCATAGTTTTTAGCTTTTGTTATTCCTCCATTCGGAAGAGGCAGTTTTTTAAAATCTATTTTACCATTAGGCGTTTGCGGAAAATCATCAAGCGTAACTATTTGCTGCGGAATCATATAGTGAGGCAGACGTAATCGAAGGAATTCTTTAACCTTTTCTTCTTCAATAGCACTCGCTGTTTTTATATAGGCGGCAATGAATGTCTGCTCTTTTTCTTCAAAAGCTGTTACTGCACATTGAACTACCGCTTTGTGCTGCAGGATTACATTTTCAATTTCTTTTAATTCTATTCGGTGTCCTTTAATTTTTACCTGGCTGTCTATCCTGCCTTGATATTCCAATTCGCCATCTGGGTTCCAACAAGCCAGATCACCTGTTTTGTATATTTTTTGGCCGGACTCAAAAGGATTATCTATAAATTTTGATTGTGTTAATTCATCATTATTTAAATACCCAAGCGAAACTCCGTCGCCTCCTATGCACAATTCTCCGGAAACACTTACCGGACATAACTGGTTAAAGGCATCCAGAATGTAAATTTTTGTGTTTGCAATAGGATTGCCAATAGTAATATCGCTGCTGGTTTTTACCGTTTTTACAGAAGACCAAATGGTTGTTTCTGTTGGCCCGTACATATTATGGATACCGCTTTTTACTTCGCTGATTAGTTTTTCTGCAAGTGATTTTTTTAAGGCTTCACCGCCTATTAAAAGTGTTTTTATTTCTTGTAATGCTTCTTTGGCTTTAACATCCAGCAAAAGCTCCTCATAAAACGATGGAGTGGCTTGCATGTGTGTAACCTTATATTGGTGGATAAGTGCTGCTGTATCTTGCTCTTTGGTTAATCTTTTCATTCGCTCAACAATACAATCATATTGAACTTTAGATCTTCGTACCATTTCTTTTAGGCTGAACAAATGATCCAGATTGTCCAACACCTTTTTTTCCTCAACACCAAAATCAATTAAACAAGCTATTTCATCTACTTTAATACTGTAAGCTTTATTTATGAGTTCCAGACATTTTTCGGGTGTTCCAAACAAGCTGCCGCTTTTGTAATATCTTAAGAATCCCATATCCAGTAACTTTTCAGCATCTGCATTTAAATCCAGTCCCTGCTCTTCGGCAATAGGTTTTAGAAGATCTAAGGAGTTTTTGAGATAGTTTTTAAAAGGTTCTTCGACAATTTTTTTAACCAAATCATCGTCGTCACTTACATACGTATGCAGCATTAAAGCGACTTTTCCTTTTTCTGGATCAAATCCGTTATCTTGAAGCGTTTGTCTGTAGACTTCTATTTTTTCGCCTAAATCTTCCATACTCTGACCTAATAAGTGTGTCAGAACGTTTGCGCCAATGCTTCCGGCATATTTAAATGTCTCAATACTTCCGGCTGCGGTAATCCATATAGGAACTTCTTTTTGTATTGGCTTGGGATGAATTGTAAATTCAAAATCTTTTCCTATTCCGTTCTTACGAATAAGGGAATCGCCTCTCCATAAGTTTTTTAGTACTTCTATTTTGTCGCGCATCAATTGATGACGATTTTGATAATCATCTGGCGCTAAAACAAAATCATTTGGATGCCATCCTGAAGCAATTGATAATTCTACTCTTCCTTCAGATAAATTATCGATCATAGACCATTCTTCGGCAACTCTCACAGGGTCATGCAGTGGCAGCACGACACTTCCTGAACGAAGTTTTATGTTTTTAGTAATGGTCGAAACCGCTGCAGCTGCTATAGATGGATTAGGAAATTGGTCTCCAAAATCATGAAAATGTCTTTCCGGAACCCAAATAGCTTTAAAGCCGTGTTTATCAGCATAAACCGCTCCTTCTGTAAGCAGTTTGTATTTATTGCTTTCGGCACTTGTTCCGGAAGGAAAGTAAAACAAACTGAAATCCATTTCCGGTTTAGGCTGCGCATAAACTGGTCTTTCTAAATGAATTACTACTTTACATCCGCGGGTCAAAGTCCATAATAATTCTAATACCGAAATATCAAAACTTATACTGGTCATAGCTAACCAGACATCATCTGGAGAAGATTGTGTAAACTTCTGGTTCATTGCTTCCATAAAACTGGTTAGGTTTTTATGGGATATCTTTACTCCTTTTGGCTTACCGGTTGATCCAGATGTATAAATAACGTAGGCCAATGATGTGTTTTCAATTTTAGGCAGAGGAGATTCTTCCTGTATCTCCCTATTTTGTGAATCGACACAAATGACATTTACATTTTTAGAAATCATGTCTTTTGTATGCTGGTCTGCCAGAACAATTTTGGTATTACTCTGCTGTAAAATGTAATCGATCCTGTCTAAAGGATAAAATGGATCTAATGGCAGATAAGCGCCGCCAGACTTTAATATTCCAAGAATAGCTGTCATCATTTCCATAGAACGTCCCAAGCAAACACCTACCGTGGTGTTTGGCATTACTCCTTGTTGATGAAGGTATAAAGCCAATTGTGTTGATTTTTCATCAAGCTCTTTATAGCTCATTTCTACACCTTCGCATACCAAAGCTGTCTTTTCCGGAAATCTTACTGCCTGCTTTTGAAATGCTGCAATATTTGTTTCTTCCTGATCGTATTGATGTGCCGTATTATTGAATTTCTGTAGCAATTGCTCTGTTTGGTCTGCATTCAGATACTTTATGTATTTGATATAGATATGAGAATTATCGATACTTTGTGCCAGGAAGTTTTCGTAATTAACAGCCAGATTTTCGATAAATTTTTTCTGAAACAGGTCTGTATTATACTCTATAGATAAACTCAAATTATCTTTGTCTTCAAAAAAAGTAAAGGTGATATCGTATTTGCTTACTGTACTTTCGAAATTGTTGTAAAACGAACATTTTAACCCATCAAAACCCGATTCAAAACCAACTGATTCGTCATTATTTTGCTGATGTGCCACCAGAATATCAAACAAAGGCGAACGGCTTATATCTCTTGTCAAATTAAGGTTATCAACCAATTGGTCGAATGAATAGCCGGAATTCGAATACGCTTCTTCTAAAATTTGCTTCTGCTGCTTAAATAAAGCCTGAAAAGAGCTGTTCTCTTCAAATTGCATGCGAATAGGCAGCGTATTAATGTACAGACCAATCTGGTTTTGAAGCTCGGCATAATTTCTGCCGGAAACAGGAGTTCCTAAAATAATGTCGGTTTGAGCAGTATATCGGTACAATAAACCATTGACTGCGGCCATCAGCGACATGAAAAGGGTTCCTTTGTTTTCGCTTGAAAATGCTCTTGCTTTCTTTAAATTTTCTTTGCTTATTGAATGTACATAAGCAGCACCATTATAGGTCTTTATAACTGGTCTTGGTTGATAAACAGGTAAGTTGATAAGAGGCAATTCGCCTGAAAATTTTTCGAGCCAGTATTTTTCTGCACTTTTTACATTTTCTTTATCGTTAACCCACTCCGCATAATCTTTAAATTGTATTGCCAGTGCCGGCAAACTAACCGGATTCTCTGAGTTTATATTATTATAGATTTGTGCTAAATCCGACAATAAAATCTCTAAAGAAGCCCCGTCTGATATGATATGATGTATGTTAATACATAAGTAGTTTTCAGTATTACTTTTGCGCAATAACAATATTTTCAGGAAAGAAGATTCCTTTAATGCAAACGGAGCTTTTATAAAATGAGTTATTTTATCCTTAGTTTCTTCTTCTGAACCCGCATTCTGTATTTCGATCTGTAAATTGGTTTGTTCTAAAACTTTTTGAGCTATTACTCCGCTTTCCTGAACTATAAAATGTGTTCTTAGAATCTCATGTCTCTTTACCAGTTCATTAACCGCTTGCTGCAATTGATTCGTATTTATATCTCCTTCTAATTTTAAGATAAGAGGCAGATTGTACGCGCTGTTTATATTTTCCATTTGGCATAGAATCCAAAATCTCAATTGCGAAGATGTGAGTGGATACGTCTCTTTTTGAGCTGCCTGTGGAATTTCAGTTACTTGATTTTGTAATGCCCCTAAATTTTCTATATGCGCTGCTATAGATTCAATCGTGGGATTACTTAAAAACAATTCGAATGTGATCTCCGCATATAAATCGGTTTTTATGCGATTCAACATTTTATGCATCTTAAGGCTATGTCCGCCTAACTCGAAAAAATTATCGGAAATCCCCACTTTATCAACACCAAGGAGTTCTTTCCATATTGCTGCTAATTGTTTTTCTAAGGCCGTTTCCGGAGCTGTATATTTTGCGGTAATTAATGCATTGTCATCAATTTCCGGCAATGCTTTTTTATTGATTTTTCCGTTAGATGTCAGCGGGATTGTATCTACTAAAATGATATAAGAAGGCACCATATAATCCGGAAGAACCTTACTTAATTGTTTCTTAAGGTAAAGCCTGTCTATAGGTTCATTTGCAGCAACATAAGCAGCTATAAATTGTTCATTTCCTTTAGTTATAACCTCAACAAAGGACTGAATTACAGATTCCTGCATTGATATAGCACTTTTTATTTCGGCTAATTCTATTCTGTATCCTCTAATTTTTACCTGATCATCATTTCTTCCTAAATATATAATGCTGCCTGTATAGTCCTGGTATGCTAAATCTCCTGTTTTGTATAGCTTTTCTTCTTTTTGAAACGGATTGGCAATAAATCGCTCGTTAGTCAGATCAGGCAGGTTTAAGTAGCCTAATGCTAAATGTTCGCCTCCAACATAAATCTCTCCAATTATTTTTTGCGGTACGGGCTGGCGGTTCTTATCTAATAAATAGATAGTCGTATTGGCAACGGGTTTTCCTATTGGAACATAAGATATAATGTCGTTTTCTTCTTCACACATTGTAAAACTTGTCACAACGTGGGTTTCTGAAGGACCGTAATGGTTATGTAATTTTACTTTAGGATTCTCTAACAGAAATTTTTCTAATGCACTGCTTACCATTAATTGCTCTCCTGAAGATATAATATGTTTAATCTTATGATTTTTAATAAAAGTTTCTTCTAAAGAGTCAAAAAAGTTAATTAATGCCGAAAACGGAAAGCATAATACTTCAATAGCATGGATTGCAACGTAATTTGAAAGCTCTTTAAAATCAATTTTCATTGATTCCGGAGTTACATACAGCGTTCCGCCTGTACTGAGTACAAACCAGCAATCTTGAAGCGAAACATCAAAACTGAAAGAAGTGTATTGTAAATGTTTTAATCCTGATTCAATTCCAGAATCATAAATATTCCATTGAATTAAGTTACTCAGCATTCTATGCGTTTGTACCACTCCTTTAGGGTTTCCTGTAGATCCCGAAGTATAAATGATGAAAGATGCATCATCTAGTTCATTTACGGTATTCAGATTTGCAATATCCCATTCTGAAAATTCAAATTGATCTAAATTGATTATTACCGCTTTTTCAGATAATTCTTCAGCTGCTAAATCTGCCGCTGAAATTATGATTTCTATTGCAGCATCTTCTAGAATATATTTTTTACGCTCTGCATTGTATTTATAATCAACTGGAACATAACAGGCTCCTGATTTTATAACGCCTATCATGGCCAGAACATTGAAATGAGAACGTCCTAAGTAGACTCCAACATTGGTTTTGGCAGTTACACCATGTTTTTCACGCAGACAATGCGCCAGCTGATTGGTGTATTCATTTACTTGTTTATATGTTAGGGTAATATCTTCATATTGCAGGGCAATATTTTCCGGTGTACGTTTTGCCTGATTTTCAAAAAAATCGATTACGGTTCTTTTTACATATTTTCCCGTTTCGGATTCTTGTTTTAGTATTCCTTCGTTTTCTGTCAGGTAATTTATTGCGGCTATGGTTTGCTTGTGTTCTGTCAATACTAAATTGATCATCTTTTCATAGTGCCTGATGAACTGTACGATAAGAGCTTCTTCAAATAAATCAGTATTATATTCCACTTTAAATGTGATACAGTTATTTGCTGCTTCATCGGCATAAAATAATAAATCAAATTTGCTTGTTGTATTTTTGTCCTTTGTTATAGACTGAAGGTCTTCGCTGTTATTGAAAGTATTCTCTCTGCCTTCTTTTGATGAAACAACTAACATTACATCAAAAAGAGGATTTCTTGACGGGTCTTTCTTTAAATTCAAATCCTTTACCAACTCTTCAAAAGGATATTGTTGATTAGCGTATGAATCTAATACGCCTTGTTTTACTTTTGAAAAGAAAGCATCGAAAGAATCCGAATACTCAAGTACGTTTCTAATTGCCAGCGTATTGGTATAAAAGCCTACCTGGTTTTGTAAATCGGCATGTTCTCTGGCTGCAACAGGTGTGCCTATTATGATGTCGTCAGCTCCTGTATACCTGCTCAACATGATATGCAGTGTTCCTAACATTACCATGAACAGGGAAGCATTATTCTTCTCTGCATACTCTTTTAATAATGCTGAGGTATGGCTGCTAAAATTAGTTTTAAGAGTCTGTCCGTTGTATGTTTTTACAACTGGTCGGGTTTGTTTTAGAGGAAATTCCAAAACCGGAATCTCATTACTGCATTTTTCTATCCAATAGGCTTTTTGTTTTTGAAGCGATTCACTATTTAATTGCTGCAAATGCCAGGCGCTATAATCTTTGTACTGAATTCTTAAAGCTGGTAATGCTGGTTGTATATTTTGGCTAAAAGCCTGATAGCTTGTTAGGATTTCTCTTTTTAATACAGGAATCGACCAGGCATCACAAATTATGTGGTGTAAATTACAGTAAAAGACATATTCATCATCTTTGTATTGTAATATAGCAGCTCTCAGCAATGGCCCTTTTTCCAGATTAAACGGTATTGCGGCATCCTTTTTAATATAGTTATTGACTTTGTCTAAAGAATGATCATACTTTCTGTAATCTTCGAACGCGATTTCAAAAATTACTTCAGATTCCGGCAATACATATTGTCTTAACTCCTGATTTTTATCTAATTTAAATACAGTACGCAATATTTCATGTCTCTTTATAACATGATGAAGTGCTTTATTAAAATAGGACACTTGATAAGTTCCTTTTAATAAAATTTCAAAAGGCATATTATATGCGGCAGAAGCTTGGCTGGATTGCGATTCAAGCCATATTCTAAGCTGGGCATTAGATACTGTATAAGAGGAATCAATTGCTGTTTTAGGTATTTCTGTAAACTTATTTTTTGTAGAAATAGAAGACAAATAGGCAATAATTTCCTGCTTGTGCTTTTTAAGAAGCTCGAGTGTTTCATCCTCAATATGGTCATGGAGCAATGTAATCTCTAATTGATCTTCAATTAGTTTTAACACAACTCCTTTTTCTCTGAGTTCTTTAATAAAAAAGATTATTTCCATATTGAATTATATTACTATTTTCTTAACCGATTGACTGTAATCAGCTTCTTCAAGCCATTTTGCATTTTCAATATTCAGTGCTAAATTCTGAATCGTAGGACGCACAAACAGTTCCTGTAAACTAATAGTCACATCAAATTGTTTATGTAAGATTGATAATAGTTCTGTTGCTTTTAAGCTATGTCCGCCCAGTTCAAAAAAGTTGTCTGTTACCCCTACTTTTTCTACACCTAATATTTCCTGCCACATGGTTACAATCTGCTTTTCTGTTTCAGATTCAGGAGCTACATAATGTGAGGTTTTGATTTTATGAACTTCCAGTTCTAAAAGTGCTGTTTTGTCTACTTTACCATTTGGCGTTAACGGAATTTCATCCAATAAAAGATAATAGGTTGGTAACATGTAACCTGGCAATTTTTGAGACAGCTTGCTGCGTACTTTCTGAATATCAATCTTTTCTCCTTTTAAATAAGAAACAATTTGTTTTTCTCCAGCATGATCCTTGGTAAGCACTACTGCATTAGCAACCGATTCGTCTTCTTCCAGTGCATGTTCTATTTCTCCAAGCTCTATACGGTAGCCGCGAATTTTTATTTGATGAT
Organism: Flavobacterium sp. GW821-FHT12A05; assembly: GCF_058807735.1. Taxonomy (NCBI): domain Bacteria; kingdom Pseudomonadati; phylum Bacteroidota; class Flavobacteriia; order Flavobacteriales; family Flavobacteriaceae; genus Flavobacterium; species Flavobacterium sp. GW821-FHT12A05. The sequence goes on from NZ_JBXAQY010000003.1 coordinate 148,482, forward strand.
CTTTTCTGCCTATAAAACCGATGTTTCCGTCTGGCATCCAATATCCTAAATCGCCTGTACGATACATTACTTTATCAGGGCTAAAAGGATTTGGAACAAATTTTTCCTTCGTCAGTTCAGGCTTGTTCAGATAGCCTAATGACAATCCTTTTCCGGAAATACAGATTTCGCCCACTAATCCTTCTCCTTGTAATGATAATTCGTCAGATAGTATATAAAATTGTGTATTCGAAATAGGTTTTCCTATAGGAAGTGAATGCTCATGAATTTTATCGATTCTATAACAACTGCTATAGGTTGTGTCTTCTGATGGGCCGTATAGATTTCTAATCTCTACAGGATATTGAATCAGGCTGTTACTCAAACCAATTGGGATAGGTTCTCCGGCCATGTTTATAACCGTTACATTTTCTAGCGACACTTCTCTCTCCAGCAAATTATCTATTACCGAAGGAACTGTATTGATTAATATCTTTTGATCCTTGTTTACATAATCGGAAATGGATAATCCGTTTGTAATAATTCTAATTTTCTTTCCTATAGACAGCGGATAAAACATTTCAAAAACAGACAAATCAAAACAATGAGACGTTGCTGCGTAGAGAATGTCAAAATCAGCAGAAGCAAATTCCTGCATGCTCCAATCTAAAAAAGCCACAGCATTATCATGTGTCAGCATTACGCCTTTAGGCTTTCCTGTAGAGCCAGAAGTATAAATTAGGTAAGCTAATGAATTGGGAGTTATCTTAATTTTAGGCAGCTCCGTAACTGGTACATTCGCCTGTTCAAAATCCTGCAGTAGTTTTTCTGCTATCGTTATTTTACAAGAACTGTCCTGTTCTATATAAGCAATTCGGTCTTCCGGATAATTTAAATCTATAGGAACGTAAGCGGCTCCTGTTTTTAATATCGCCAATATCGATATGATTAACCATTCGTCTCTTTTTAGCTTTACACCAACAAAATCTCCTGGTTTTACCGCGTAGTGATCCAATAAATATTGTGCTAATTGATTGGATTTTTGTTGTAGTTCTTTATAAGTAACTGTTTTGTCATCAGAAATAAGTGCAATTGCATCCGGTGTTTTCAGACATTGAGATTCTACGAAGTCTACAATTGTTGTATTACCTGGATAGTCGCTGTCTGCTGCGTTGTAAACGTGCAATAATCGTTGCTTTTCTTCATTTCCAACATAGTCAATTTTAGCAATACTATTTTCTGGTTTTTCTATACCTTCAGCAATAAACTTTTCAAAATAATGAAGTAGTTTTTGAACAAATTTCGAAGTATATATATCAGTATTATAAGTAAGCGTTACGCTTAAACTGTCTTTTTCTTCCACAAAAGAAAAACTTAAATCAAACTGACTCGACTTTTTTTGTACTTTATTGTATGATGAGATTTCTATTTCTGAAAAAGTTTCTTCTTTAGAAAAAATATCCTGCTGATTATGCAAAACCACCATAACATCAAACAATGCTGATCTTGAAAGGTCTCTTTTTAATGATAATTGTTCAACCAGAACATCAAAAGGATAAGACTCGTTTGCATAGCCATCCAGAAGTACCTTTTTTTGTTTTTCTAATAAACTGCCATACGTATCTGCGGCTTCAAAACGAGTACGAATGGCTATTGTATTAAGGTAAAGTCCTATTTGATATTCTAAATCTGAATGATGTCTTCCTGCTACCGGAGTTCCGATTATGATATCGGTTTGTCCGCTGTATCTGTAAAACAATCCGTTTAATCCGGCCATTAAAGCCATGAACAAAGTAGCTCCGTTTTGTTGGGAAAAGCTTTTTAAACCAGCTGTAAAATCGGCAGGAAAAGTATAGGAAAAACTATCTCCATTATACGTTTTTACTTTTGGGCGGTTTGCCATTGTCGATAATTCCAATACAGGAAGATCGCTTGCAAATTGCTCCAGCCAATAAGTTCCTGATTGGGCTAATTTTTCCTGATTTGAGGCACTGTTATACCAATACGCATAATCTTTATACTGAATAGGCAGCTCTGGCAGGGCTATTGTTTTGGATTGTTTTAAATTATTGTATTGCGCTACTATTTCTCTCGAAAGTATTTCCATAGACCAGCCGTCACCCACAATATGATGAAGATTGAATAACAACAAATGATGCTCATCACTGAAACTTATAATTTCTACTTTAAGTAATGGTGCTTCATCCAGATTAAAAGGATGGTCAATATGGCTGCTTATTATTGCCGAAACATCTTCATCTTGTAATGCATGATGTACGTTTACCAGACACGCAGCTTCGTGCGCAGGCAGAATATATTGATGTAATGTTCCCCATTCATCTCTTTTAAAAGCAGTACGAAGGCTTTCATGACGTTCAATTAGTTTATCTACTGATTTTTGAAATAATGAAATATCTAATGCCCCTTTCAATTCCAAGACATTCGTAATATTATAAGCTGCACTTCCACCCTCAAATTGGCTTAAAGTCCATAATCGTCTTTGTGAAGAAGTCGCAGGATAGTATTCCTGCTCCGGTGCTTTAGTAAGCACCTCTCTGGAAGATGCATGTAATTTTTCTACCATTCCCATTATGGTAGGGCTTTCGAAAACATCTTTTACCTTTAATTCATAACCCAGCTTTTCTAATTCGTTTATAAGTCTCAGTATCTTCAAACTGTGTCCGCCTAAGTCAAAAAAGCTAGTTGTAATTCCTATTTTAGATATTCCTAAAATCTCTTCCCATATCAATGCTATTTGAGATTCAAGTTCGTTTCGTGGTGCAGTATACTCCGCATTTTTTATGCCTAAATCTTCTATAGCCAGCAGTGCGTGCTTGTCTATTTTTCCGTTAGGTGATAAAGGAATTGAATCCAGTTCTATATAGAATCCGGGAATCATGTATTCCGGCAAACTACTTCTTAAGGAATTTTTTAATTCTTCGATATTTATATTTGTACCAACCAGATAAGCAATAAGAACTTTCTCTCCAGCATGCTCTTTAATGAGCACTACTGCATTGGTTACGGTTTTATCTTCTTTTAAAGCATATTCTATTTCGCCAAGTTCTACACGGTAGCCGCGAATCTTTATTTGGTGGTCTTTACGGCCAATAAAATTCACGTTACCATCTGGTGTCCAATAGCCAAGATCTCCTGTACGATACATCAATGCATCAACGCTGAAAGGATTTGCTGTAAACTTCTCTCTGGTTAGTTCAGGCTGATTCAAATAACCCGCCGCTAATCCTTTTCCGGAAATACAGATCTCACCCACAATTCCCACAGGACTTAATTGCGCAGCATCAGGCTCTATAATATAAACTTGTCTGTTTGCTATAGGTTTACCAATAGGAATCGTAACTTCTTTATTTGTTATTTGATGATACGTTGCACAAACTGTACTTTCTGTAGGACCATAAGTGTTATACACACAAACTTTATCCCACAGGTTATTGACATAATCTGCTTGTAATGTGTCACCACCGCTAATGAGTATTCTTATGTTAAGATTGAACTTGTTATATACAGCATTTAAATATTGCAAGGCATACGGATTCGTACTTAAAACTGTTATTTTATGGCGTTCGCAAAGGCTGAATAATTCTTCGAAATCACCTTTTTCTTCATGAAATACTAACGTTCCTCCACTTATAAGAATTGGGAATATTTCTTCTATAGAGGTATCAAAAGAAATACTGGCTTGCTGTACTACGCTATCATTTGGTGTTAATTGAAAATGATTTTTAAAAGTTAGTACGTAGTCTGCAAAAGATTCATGTGTAATTTGAACTCCTTTAGGATTTCCTGTTGATCCCGAAGTGTATATTACATAAGCTAAATCTTTTTGAGTTAGTGCAGCTGTATATAGTGCAGGATAATGATGTGAGTTACTTTTAAACGCTGCTAATATTTCGCTATTGATAATCAGTTTACACGCACTGTCTTGCTGTATATAATTTTTACGTGCTTCAGGATATGCAGGATCTATAGGTACATATACAGCTCCGGTTTTTAGTAAGCCGATGATGGTAATAATAGTCCACGAATTTCTTTCTAACTCTATTCCAACAAAATCACCTTTTTTTACATCGAATTGCTGCTCAAGGTAATTGGCTAATTTATTGCTGTATTCTTCTAAATAAGCATAGCTGCTTTTTTCTCCTTGGTGAATGAATGCTGTTTGATTTGGATTTTCCTTCGCTATTGATTCTATAAGGTTCACAACCGTTAAGGAAGAATCATAAGGAGTTAAAGCATGATTGAATTCGTTAAGAATCGTATTTTTTTCTGCTGGAGATACAATTTCAATAGCATTAATTGCTAAATCCGGTTTTCGAATACCTGCATTTACAAATACTTCAAAATGGTTTAATAAATTAACTATAAAAGTTTCCTCGTAGATATCTGTATTGTATTCTACACTAAGCGATAATCCTTTTTCATTTTCTACAAATACAAAACTAATATCTAACTGGCTTACTTCTCTTTCTACTTCATTGTAGTGAGAAGCCACAACTCCGTTTATTCCTTTCTGATCGTTGATTTCCAATCCCTGGTGATTTTGCAATAACACCATAATGTCAAACAACGGTGATCTGCTTTGGTCTTTAGGAAGTGCTAATTGATTTACAATCGCTGTAAAAGGATATTCTTTGTTTTCATAAGCTTTTATAAGCGTCTGCTTTTGTTGCTGCATAAGCTTCAGGAAGCTGTCTTCTTTTTCAAATTGTGTACGAATCGCCAAAGCATTTGAGTACAATCCTATTTGATTTTCTAAATCTGAATGCTCTCGTCCTGCAACAGTAGTACCCAATGTTATATCGGTCTGACCTGTATATTTTGAAAACAATCCGTTAAGACCTCCAAGTAATAACATAAATAAGGTCATCTGCTGTTCTCTGGCAAATGTATTTAGGTCTCCTAAAAACTGTTTCGAAAATTCATGCTGATGGATTTGCCCTTTATAGGTTTTCATAACCGGACGTTTTCCCGGAACTAAATTCAATGCCGGACAGCTTGTTTCAAACTGCTTTTTCCAGTATTCTAATTTGCTCTTATATTCAGTGCTTACAAGCTTTTCGTTAAGCCATTCGCTGTAATCTTTGTATTGTATAGGAAGTTCGGATAATTGTATTTCCTGATTACCAGCCAAACTATTATAAACTACCATGACTTCTCTGGTAAGTATTTGTAATGACCAGCCATCTCCTATAATATGGTGAAGATTGAACAGCAGAATGTGTTCTTCTTCATTTCTCTTAAATAATGCGGCACTTAATAAAAGACCTTTCTCTAAATCAAAAGCTTTTTGGTATTGTTGTTTTATTTGCTGGTGAAGCTGCTCAATAGAAGAATTTTCTACAATTACAGTTTGAAGCTTAAATTCTATTTCCTCATTTCTCAGGATATACTGTTGTATTTCTTCGCTTTGATTTTTTCTAAAAACAGTTCTAAGTGATTCGTGTCTTACTATAACCTGTTTAAATGCTTTTTCCAGAAGTGCACTATCCAGTTTTCCCTCCAGCTTTAATGTCGAAGTAATATTATAGGCTTTGTTTCCTCCCAGATGTTCATGAATAAACCACATGAAGTATTGCGTTGGAGTCAAGGCGTAACTTTCTGTTACTTTAGCTTTTGGGATTGAAGTACTTGAAGATATCAAACTGATTAAATATGCTTTGTGCTCTTTAATTTCTTCTAATAATTCTTTTGTTAATACTCCTTTTGCAGCATTTACCTTAAGATTACCATCAATTATTTTCAACTGAACTCCCAAAGAAGTAAGTTTATTTATAATTTCATTCTTCATAAAAAAAACAGTTTAAATCTAGTATTAAACAAACAGCTTCGCTATCCTCAACAACTGTAATTTGTTTTTGAGAGTTATTTTGCGAGCATTAAAGCATCAAATATTTTATATAAAAATATCAGCAACATGGCTATAAAAATTACGGACTTTTAATCTATAATTTACGGACTTTCCTACAAGTCATATAAATCACTAATAATCAGTAAAATGATTATACAAGCTGTAGGTAAAGGCAGCATTTTTTTTATTAAAATTTTACATACAGAAGCCAAAAAAGGGCTTACTATTAAAAGCAGCCCTTTATCTTTAAAATGTTTAATCAGTTAATAATGAGAAACATTCCATCTTCTATTTTGAAAATCATTACAAAATAATTTCGTCTTGATCTTGTTCCTGAAGTACTGTATCTAATTCATGATTTTGAAGAATTGAAAAGTGCAGCAACGCTCCTAAATCCCGTATGTTTAAGGTATCATATAAGTTTGTTATAGAAAGGACCGTATTGTATGTTTTGTTTATTTTATTAATCAAAACTACAGCCTGCAGGCTATTACCTCCCAGTTCAAAGAAATTATCTTCAGTTCCTACTATCGCTGGATCGAGTTTTAAAACTTCGGCCCAAATATTTACCAATGCACTTTCTATATCGTTTTTAGGAGCAGCATAAGGCACCGTTTTCAAATCGGACACTGTTGGGTCTGGCAATGCTTTTCGTTCTATTTTTCCGGTTCTTGTTAACGGAAATTGTTCCAGAGTTATATAGATTGTCGGGATCATGTATTTAGGTAATATTTGTCCTAAAGCCATTTTTACTTTAGCTGCTTCAAAATCTTCAGTCACCCTTATATATGCCGTTATATAACTGTTTCCTTGTAGTTCCTTCAGTAAAACTACTGCTTCTTTTATCAACTCAACCTGTTCTAATTGATACTCAATTTCAGATAGTTCTATTCGCAGTCCGTTGATTTTTACCTGAGAATCTTTACGCTGCAAAAATTCAATTTCACCGGTAGGAAGCATTTTTCCTATATCGCCGGATTTATAAACTCTGCCTTTTCCTGTTACCGGATCTGTTATAAAAACTTTCTCTGTTAATTCCTCTCTGTTTAGATAACCTAATGAAAGGTATTCGCTTTTGAAAACAATTTCTCCCGTTTGATAAACACCTCTCGGTTTGTTGTTTTCATCTAATAAGAAAATTTCCGTTTCTTCAACTACTCTGCCCAGAGGTATATTGTTTCTGGTTAATTGAGACTCATGTTTTAAGAAATTTTGAGCCACAATAGTAGATTCAGTTGGTCCATAATCGTTTACTAAAAAAGCGCCTTCAAGGAAATGCTTTTTAAATAAATCCAAATCTGATTTGTGGCATGATTCTCCACCTAAATCAATTAATCTTATGCCAGGCAGCAATTTACCTTCTTCCAGTCCTTTTAAAAAGTTTCTATAGATAGTAGGCACCATGTGTATAATCGTAATATTTTGAAGCTGCAGCCAGTGCGAAAGCTGATCAAGCCCGTTTTCGACTATATCATAAATACTAACTACAGCACCATTTAAAATGGCACCATAAATATCTTTTACAGAAGCATCAAATGTATAAGTAGAGAAAACACTTAAATTATCCTGTGCTGAAATGTGAACATTATTCGTATATATTCTAATAAAATGAAGTACATTTCTTTGGTTTTGCAAAACTCCTTTTGGCATACCCGTAGACCCTGAAGTATACAATACATAAGCTTCTGCAGAAGCGCTTACCGTATTCTCTGGATTTGAAATTTCCGGAAGATTATAATTTTCAGACAGTTTTATGATAGATAATTGCGGTAATTCCTGTTGCAGCTGTTGTGCTTTTTCTAAAGTGGAACCGTTGCAGACCAACTGATCGCATCCTGAATCTTCAATAATGAACTGAATTCTATTTAATGGGCTGTTTGCATCTATAGGCACATAAGTAAATCCGGCTTTAAGCACGCCCAGCATTCCTATTACACAGGTTTCATTGTGATTTAAAAGCAAGGCAATGCGCTTTGTTGACTGATTCGCTTTTTCTATAATTTGCTGTGCTAAATGGTTGGCACAATTATTCAGTACTTGATAGGTAAGTGCCGTATTATTACAATATACTGCCGTACGATCTGGAAATCGTTTTACTTGTTTTTCAAATCGCTGCGCTATACTTTGCTGGATTTCTTCTGCCTCAAAAAACTCAAAATCATTAGTTGGTTTCAAATCTTCTTCCTGACCAATATAGTTTTCAAATATTTTTACAGATCGTAACGGTTTTTCGCTATCGACTGCTATTTGATCTATAATCGACAAATAAGCCTCTATCCAATACACAATGGTTTCTTTTTTAAAGAGCTCATGATCGTAAACACAGTTGATGCTGTAACCATTAACAAAACTTTTTATATAGCATTCTATATCAAATTTTGGAGCAGCTTCTAGCACTTCGTGGTTTGAACTAAAGTCTGTTATTGTTTCCAGCGCTTTTGTATCAAAATCAACCATGTTTAAAAAGACCGGACTTAGAGGAAAACGATTATCATTAAGAGGAGCATCAATCAATTCTAATAACTGTTCAAAAGGATAGTTTTGATGTGCCAAAGCGTTTATTAAGGTTTCATTCACCTGCTGTAACCATTTTCCAAAAGATTCATTCTCATTTATTTTATCACGCAGCATAAGCGTGTTTATAAAGCAGCCTACCAGGTCTTTTAATTGATAATGATTTCGGTTGGCCACCGGAATTCCTATAATAATATCTTCTTCTGAAGTAAGTCTAAACAAGAGCATTTTTAGCGTAGCAGCAAAAACAGCAAAGACACTTGTTCCGTTTCTTGAAGATAATTCTTCTATCTTTTTCTTCTGTTCTTTGGTAATGTAAACAGTATAGGAAGATGAAGTGCTGTCGTTCGTTTTTAGTTTAGAGATGTAATCCGACGGTAATTGCAAATAAGGCAATGGTCCGGCTAATTGTTCTTTCCAATAATTTTCCTGAGCACTAACTTGTGATGATTGCAGCACCTTATTCTGCCATTGTGCATAATCTTTATATTGTATTGACAATTCCGGAAGTACGGCCGTTTTTCCTGTTACGGCAGCATTATAGAGGTTCATTAAATCTCTGGATATAACGCCCATAGACCAGCCATCACATATACTATGGTGTATGTTAAAGTACAATCTATGAGCTGAACCATCTTTTAAAATGGCTATTTTAAACAAAGGATAGGTATCAAGATCAAACTCATGCTCGAATACTTCGTTTTTAATATCTGATTCCAATTCAAAATACGGAATAGCTGCCGGCAGATGAGATAGTACTTTTTGTTTCGGAATACCTGCATCTTCTACAAATATGCTTCTTAAAATCTCATGACGTTCCAAAAGAACATTAAACGAGGCTTCAAAAGCTGCAGAATTTAAATTCTGCGGTAAATCAAGCGTGCTGTAGATATTAAATTCTCTGGATTTTCCGTCGATTTTATAAAGCAGCCAATATCGAATTTGCGAAGGAGATAAATCATAATATTCCTGAGAAGCTAATTTTTCGATTTCATACACTTCTTCCTCCGAATCATTTAAAAGAACGGCATGGCTTTTTAGATTGGTATTCGTATAAAGTGTTTTAAGATCAAGCGCTGTTTTAAATGTTTTCTGGTATTCGCTTAATAGTTTAGTTAATAATAAACTATGTCCGCCAAGTTCAAAGAAATCATCAGTAACACCAATTTTTTGATGTCCTAAAAGTTCCTGCCAGATTACTGCAATCTTTGCTTCGGTTTCGTTAGTTGGCGCAGCGTATTCTTTTTTCAGAATATCTGATTCTGAAACATCCGGTAATTTTGAAAGATCTACTTTTCCATTTGCGTTTAATGGTACAGTTTCCAGTGCGATATAATAACTAGGTACCATATAATCAGCTAAATGCTCTTTTAAATAATCTCTAAGTGATTTTTTATCTACAGCTGATGAAGCAGTATAGTAGGCAATTATAGCTGGTTCATTATTTACTTCTTTTACAAGCACTAATGCATTGGATATTGCAGCGTCATATTCTCTAATAACATGTTCTATTTCTCCTAATTCAACTCTATTACCGCGAATTTTAACCTGATTGTCTTTTCTTCCTATAAATTCAAGATTTCCATCAGGCAGCCATCGGGCTAAATCTCCCGTTTTATACAGCTTTTCTTCTGCTAAAAATGGGTTTTGAATGAATTTTTCTTTGGTGAGTTCAGGCTGATTCAAATAACCTTTTGAAAGTCCAATTCCCGAAACACATAACTCTCCAATAACGCCAACTGGCTGCAATTTTAAGTTATCGGATAAGATATAAACTTCAGTATTAAATACGGGTTTTCCAATAGATACTTTTTCTTCCAAAGCTTGTTTACAATCATAATAAGTCGTTACAACAGCATTTTCCGTTGGGCCGTAATTATTATAGATTTGTAAGGACGTGTTAACATTATAATTTAAGCGTTCTCCTCCGGTAAGTATTATGGTTGATAATGTTAGATTGTCCTCTGCCATAAGATCCTGGCATATTTTTGAAGGCAGGTAAGCATGAGTAATCTCCTTTTCTTGCAAAAAAGACACTAATTTAGAGGTCTGAAGACGTATTTCTTCTTTTTGGATTGGATAAAGCGAAGCACCTGATATAAGATACGGGTAGATTTCCCAAACGGAAGCATCAAATGCAACTCCGGAAAATAAAGTTCCTCTGCTGGATTCATTAACCTTATAGGCTTCTTTATGCCAAAAACACAAGTTTACCAAACTCTGGTGCGTAATCATAACGCCTTTTGGTTTTCCTGTAGAACCCGAAGTAAAAATTACATAAGCCAAATCTGTACTCAATCTTTTAACTTTTGGCTGTAGAGATGAGGTTTCTTTGCTATAAAATACATCAAGAAAAGCATCATCTATTATAGCTTTGGCGTTTACTTCTTCCAGAATATCTTTGATTCTGTTTTCAGGGTAGTTTATATCGATAGGCACATAAGCGGCACCTGTTTTTAAAATTCCTAATAATGAGATAAGCAAATGTTCGCTTCTCTCCAGTTTAACAGCGACCAGATCCTGTTTCGTGATTTGATAATTTTCGATTAGATAATTTCCCAATCGATTAGACAATTCATCTAATTCAATATAAGTCAAAGTCTTATCCTCTGTCACAACAGCCATTTTTTGAGGTGTCTTACGTACTTTATACAAAAAGTGGTCTATAACGGTTTGATCGGTATCAAAAACAAAATCAGTATCGTTAAAAGTGTTCAATAGAATTTCTCTTTCGTTTTCAGAAACTAAATCTATTTCTTCCAGCGCGATTTCAGGAGTTTTTACAATCTGAAGAAACAAATTCTCCAGGTGCTCCGCTATTCCCTGAACAAATGCTGCAGTATAAATATCGGTATTATAAAGAATTTCTAAATGAAGTGATTCTTTTTCCGTAAAAGTAAAGACGATATCAAACGGAGAAACAGCACTGCTGATTTCGAAATCTTCCATAACAATATCAGAAGAATTATTATTTGCAAAGCCAGCTACCTGATGCTGATTTTGAAGCACCACCATAATATCAAATAAAGGTGATCTTGAAGTATCTCTGGAAATTTTTAATTGCTCTACCAAAGCATCAAATGGAAAATTCTGATGTTCGTAAGCTTCTAAAAGATGTTTTCCTGTCTTTTGCAGCAATGTCGAAAATTCTTCTTTTTGATTTACTGCTGTTCGTATGGCAAGTGTATTAATATACAAACCAATCTGATTTTCTAAATCCGGATGCTCACGTCCGGCAATAGGAGTTCCTATAACAAGATCGTCCTGATTGCTGTATCTGGATAACAATGCATTTACTCCTGTCATTAACACAGTAAATAGTGTTACCTGATAATTCTTAGAAAGAGTTGTTAATCCGTTCAGTAATTCTTTTGAGAAAGTATAACGCTGCTGATTCCCTGAATATGTTTTTACAGCAGGACGACTCGTATAACCCGGTATTTGAAGCACTGGTACTGTTTCTTCAAATTGTTTTAGCCAATATTCTTTTGCCGTTTTATAGTTGTCATTATTCTGTTCATCATTTAGCCATACCGCATAATCTTTAAACTGAACCGGATTTTGAGGTAATGTAACAGCATCTCCTTTTTCTAAAACTGCATAATTTTCTAATACTTGCGCAGTTAATACTTTCAGCGACCATCCGTCGCTTATAAGGTGGTGGATCGACAAGTAAAACACAAAATTATCATTAGCAGTTTTTAACAACGAAACTCTAAATAAAGGTGCTTCGGCCAGATTATAACTTTGCTCGTTTTTTTCTCTTATATACTTTTGAACCGCATTATATGGTAATTCCTGATTAGAAAAATCTTGATTTTCTACAACAAAATGAAAATCCTGATTTGGAATACTATATTGTTTTACTGTTCCTTCGTTATCTTTCTTAAAAATTGTTCTAAGGACTTCATGATGTGCGACAACCTGCTCAAATGCTTTGATAAAGTTATCAGCATGAAGTGCTCCTTTTAATACTACTGCTCCCGAAATTTGATAGGCCTCGTTACCGCCCTCTAACTGACTTAATAACCATAATCTTTTTTGAGAATGTGTCAGCGGATATGATTCTGAATAAGGAGCCAAAGGAATTGGCTGATACTCCTTGTTTTTAAGTACTTTTCTTAAATCACTGATCGTAGGATTGGTATAAAATACTTTATACGGAACACTCTTATTAAGCTTTTTGTAGATGGCATTAATAATCTGCGAAATCATTAAACTATGGCCTCCCAATTCAAAAAAATGATCGTTCATGCCTATAGGCGAAATTCCCAGAATTTGCTCCCAAATTTGAACCAATTCTCTCTCTACGGCATCTGCAGGCGCTGTATAATCTTTTTTAATAATAGTAGTATCCGATATTTCAGGAAGAGCGTCCTTGTTTACTTTTCCGTTAGGTGTTAGCGGAATCGTGTCTACTTTTATAAAGTAGGAAGGAATCATGTAAGCCGGAAGCTGTTTTTCTAAGTAAGTTCTTAATTGTGTTTTATCTACAGCAGTATTTTCTAAATAATACCCTGCTAAAACATCTGCCCCCTTATTCTTTTTAACCGCAGCAACTGCTTGTAATATGTTTTCAGAAAACGAAAAAATGGCATTTTCTATTTCTCCGAGTTCAATACGATAGCCTCTGAGTTTTACCTGATGGTCTTTTCTTCCTAGAAAGGCTAAGTTTCCATCCGGCATCCATTTTGCTAAATCGCCCGTATCATACATCTTCTCCCCTTCTTGAAAAGGATTTTCTATAAACTTAGCAGCGGTTAATTCCGGCTGATTGAGATAACCTTTGGCAATTCCATCTCCGGAAAGATATAATTTTCCAATAACACCCGCCGGCACTAATTGCAACTCTTCATCTAAAATATAAGCTTGTGTGTTGCTGATAGGTTTTCCAATAGGAATGCTTTGATATATTTTTTCTGATGATAATTGATAACAAGTACTATATGTTGTGTCTTCTGACGGACCGTATAAATTTCTTATTTCGGCATTAGTCTGCAATAGTTTATTGGCTATATCTACCGGAAAGGGTTCTCCTGCAAGATTAATTACGCTGACATTTTCAAGAGAAAAACCTTCCTCTAAAATATTTCGCATACTCGAAGGAACGGTGTTCAATAATATATTATGATCTTTGACTAATTCTCCTCCAATCTCTAAAGAATTGTTTAATACTTTTATTTTTTTACCAATTGAAAGCGGATAGAACATTTCATACACAGACAGATCAAAACAATGCGAAGTCGCTGCGTAAACAATGTCAAAACTTTGACTATTAAATTCCTCTTGCGCCCAATGAATTAAAGCAACAGCATTTTGATGGGTTATCATTACGCCTTTAGGGTTTCCTGTAGTGCCCGAAGTGTAAATAATATAAGCCAAGCTGCTGGATGTTGTCTTATTTGATGGATTTTCTTTAGCGTATTGAACTTGGTTTTCCTGAAAATCACAGTATACTGCAGCATCAACAACCAACTTGCAATTACTGTCTTTTTCTATGTAGGTAATTCTTTCCTCAGGATAATTTACATCGATAGGAACATAAACAGCTCCTGCCTTTAAAACCGCCAATATAGTGATAAGCAGTTTTTCGCTTCTTTCCATTTTAACCCCAACAAAATCACCTTGGGCAATGCCATGCTCTTTAATAAAATAATAGGAAAGCTGGTTTGCCTGTTCATTAAAAGATTCATAAGTAAGTACTGTTTCTTTACAGACAACCGCAATATTTTGAGGTGTTTTATCTGCTTGTCTTTCTACAATTTCGGCTAGTGTCAGCGTATCGTCGTATTTTGAAGCATTCGACGCATCTAACAGCGCTCTTTCTTCCTTTTTGGAAGTTAAAGGAATCTTAGATGCCGATATATTAATATATTCTTCTAATTCTTCCAACCAGATTTTAAAATTATTTAAAAAATGTGAGACAATAGTACTGTCAGCAAATTGGTCAGAATAATATAATGAAATTTTTAAACTCTTATTTTTTAACTTTTCAACATAAAATGACAATCCGTAATACGAGTCATCTAGTTTATTATGAACCCCATAATTAAACTGATAGGGAATATTATTTACAAAGGATGTTTTTTCAGCAAATGCTTCATCAAAATAAGGCGCATACTTATAAACTTCTTGAATTTCTTCTTTAGTTTCCTGCATAAACTCTTTTAGCGTTTTTTGCCCAATCGATTGAAATTCATAGCACAGCAGCTTTTCTTGAGAAGGTAAAAATGATTTTGAAGACAAAATATTACAATCTCCAAAATACCGTTGCAGCAGCATATTATAAAGTGTAATTAAAACAGTAAATTCAGCAACGGTATTTTCCGTTGTCAATTTGTAGAAATAAGAAAGTTCCTGAGCATCAACTATAATAAAATTAATAGAAGAACTTCCCGGAAAACTTTCTTTAGAATAAACAATTCTACTGTTTTTTTTATGCCAATAGTCTTTAGCTATTTTGTTGTTGATGTGATCCATTTTATTATAATTATTTTATACCGTTAGTTTATTAAACAAGAAGCTGGCTGGGATAGCCGCAGTTATGTTTTGCTGCAATGATTCTATACGAACAATGATTTTATGTTCATTATTTATTTTTACAACTTTGCAGTTGAAGCCCGAAAGCGGACCATCTGTAATCTCCATTAAATCGCCAATTTTTGGCATCATAGAACTAGTCTCTATGTTGGTAATGTATTCTTTACCAATTAGAAGCTTAATTTTATTAATTTCTTCCTCAGAAATTTTAGCATACTCTATTCCAAAACGAATATACATGCACGCCCCGCTTACTGACAGCGCTTTGTAAAAATTGAGTGAAGAGTTAATGTATACAAAAACATAAGACGGGAAAAGCGGCTTTTGAACAACTGCCTTCCTTTCCTTCCATTGACGATGTTCTTTTACTAAAGGCAAAAAAACTTCCATTGATAAATCTTTAAGCGCTTCGTATACTTTTTTCTCATGGCGAGATTTAACATATAGAACATGCCAGCCATTGTTAGTTCCATTCATAATAAGATAAAGTATAGGCTTTTAAACATAGCTTACCTATCCTCTGTTACGAAAATAACAGTAACATCTATCTAAAAATTACGGGCTTTTGATATAAAAATTACGGGCTTTTATATCCAATGTACAAACGATTAATAATGAGCGGATAACCTAAATATAACGCAAGAAATACTATTGAGTACAAACAATGTAATCAATAGTATCTTATGAAGAATTTGAAATTATGGATTTAGCTGAGAATGGTTAATTTGGGGTATAGATAAGTTCTAAAAATTAAATGTAACTTCAATTTTTGTTCCTTCTCCAATTTTCGATTCAATGTTAAATTGACCTTTTAAAGAATTTGCCCTTTCTCTCATATTATTTAATCCAATACCATTTCTTTTATTTTTAATATCAAATCCATTTCCATCATCAGTAATAGTCAGTTTTAAAAGATTGTTCTCCTCACACTGAATTTTTACTTCACAATTTTCTGCATTTGCATATTTATTAATATTTAAAATAGCCTCTTGAATTATGCGATATAAATTTATTTTATAGATATTTTGAACAGTCGACCATTCAAAAGTTTCGTCATTTATATATTTAAACTGAGTACCGCTTATATCTCTTTGATTTTCGATTAAACTTAGCAGCAGCACATCAAAATCATTACCATCAAAAAAAGAACCCCGGCTTAAGTCGTGCGATATAGTTCTAATCTCATTTTCAATATTTTGCAGCTCATGTATATATACTTTTCTTTTTTCAATTATGGCTGCATCTGTTTTAGAATTAAAAAAACCAAGATTCATTCGAACACCATAAATTTTGTTCATTACACCATCATGTAATTCTTTTGCAATTCTGGCTTTTTCATTCTCTTTGGCAACATCTATTTTTTCATGCTGTTCCGTCAGCAGCTGGTATATTTCTTCATTCGCTTTTTGATGTTTCTTTAAAAACTGCAGCTCTTTATTTTTGTACTCTAAATACCTCAAAACAAAAATTACTACCAGTAATAAAATCAGCCCAAATGAAAAAATTAAAATGTAAAAGTTCCTTTTTGTCAAAACTTTGTTTTCATCCTCTATCCTTGAAGTTTCATACTCAATTCTGGCATACTTATTATGAGTATTTTTTTGAGATGCATTAATACTGTCACTTACTCTAATGTATTTATTGGTATAAAAAAGACGGTTCTTTTTATCTAATTTTGAGAGCAGTTTTAATGAAGTCAAAACCTCATTAAAGTTTTTAATTTTATTGGCAAGCTGATTTGCTTCCTTTAGGCTTTTGATTGATTTCAGCGTATCTTTTTGAGTTAAAAAATACTCGCCTATATAAATCTTTTTATACAATACATCCGATTCAATTCCAATGCTGTCTACAATTTTAAGAGATTCTAAAAACATTGATTCCACATTTTTATAATCTCCATTCTTCATTTTAGAATAAGCCAGATTACTTAAAACATTAGCATACAATTTTGGCCATTTCTTCTTTAAATCCTCTGAAACGAGACCTTGCAATTCCTTTATAGATTTTGAATATTGTCCCTGAAGGTCGTATAAATTACAAATATTAATAATTGAGATAACGTTATAATTATTGATATCATCTTTAATCTTCATACTTTTTATCTCAGTCAGCGCCAGATTATGATACCTTAATGCTTCGTTATAATTTGCTGACTTCTCTAAACAGTTTCCCATTAAGGTATAACAAGAATATAACAATTTATGATTTCCAGATCCTTTTAAATACTGCAACGCCTTTGAAACCTCAATTTCGCATTCTATATAATTAGCATCATAAAACAAAACATGCGCTTTGTTAAACAACATTCTGGCTACATTATTATAGTCGTTTACTGCATAGTATATTTTCTCTGCTTTTAAATAATAAAAATAGGCACTGTCTTTTTTAGAATTTTCATAGCAGTCGCCCACAAAGTAAGATGCCTTTGCCATTCGAATGGTGTCATTAACCTGAGTAGATAAATGCAAAACCTTGAAACTGGCGGCTAAAGATTTTTTTAAATTATTGAGGTAATAGTATTCAGAAGCAATATCCAGATAAAGATTTCTGGTAACCGAATCGTTTTTTCTGTTTTTTAATAAAACCACTATAGAATCCAGATAATGTTCTTTTTTACTTTCTGATAGTTCATTAATATGAATTTTATCAAATAAGATAGTTTCATTTTTTTTACATGAAAAAAAGGAAAATACGACGAACAAAAAAAATAGAATTCTGGAAGGAGTTTTCAAGATCAAATTATTTTTAACAGTTTCAAATATACTATTTTGAAACATGTAAAGAGTATGTAATTTTAAAATAAATTACATACTCTAATCTGCCTTTTACTATCTTGGAGGTTTTGGATTGTTTGGTTCTCCATTAGTTCTATATACTCCAATTGAGTCGGTTTTGGTTTCTTTTAACTCTTTTTTTAAGCTCTCAATCGATAAATCTTTTAGATCGCTGCTTTTAGCATCCTGAATTTCATAATCATCATTTGAACAGGAAAAAGTTAATAAAGCTAAAGAAAGTAATCCTAAAATTTGCATTTTTTTTCTCATAAAAAAGTGGGGTTGATTATTTACTTTAACAAAAGAACAGCTAATACTTAATTGGCATTTACGGTAAATCCGTAATATTACACTTACATATATAAAAAAAACAAATCAATAACAAACTATTAATCACTAGATAACAATCGACTCTAAATTTCACAATTCAATGCTCGATAGCGTGTAATGATTGGATGTTTTTTTTCAAAAAATAAAATTTTCCTAAGTTATTTAATAGTAAAAAAAACCTGATTCGAAAAATTGTACGTAAAGTCCGTAATATTTTTATTAGATTTGTTTCAAATAGAATCCCCCATAAATTATGAGCCTAAATATGTTAATAGTTGATGACCATCCTATGACCGTGGATAGTTATGTCAACCTCTTGTCGGATAAAGAATTTCAGGAAAATCCGCCAACTTTTATAAAAAGTCATAATTGTGAAGATGCTTATAGTAAAATCATGCTTCACTTTAAGCAAAATATTAATATTGACTTTGCATTACTCGACATTAATATGCCCCCTTTTAAAAAAATGAATATTAATAGTGGTATTGATTTGGCATCTTTAATTAGAGAAAAATTTCCTAATTGTAAAATAGTTCTCCTTACAATGCGAAGTGAACCTTTAACTGTAGACAAAATTATAAAAGGAATACAGCCTGAAGGTTTTATAGCAAAAACTGATATCAACTTTGAATTATTTTCGATAATCTGCAAGAGTATTATTGAAGGAACAATATATAGAAGTCCTACAATAATAGAATCCCAAAGAGAATTATTTAAGAAAAATATAAATTGGGATAATCATGACAATCAGATTTTAATTTTAATTTCTGAAGGAGTAAAAACGGTAAATCTTCCGGATTATATTCCTCTTTCGATGAGTGCTATAGAAAAAAGAAAAGCAAACATTAAAGATCAGTTATTAAAAGGAAAAGGAAGCGATAAAGATTTAATAGAAAAAGCGAAGAACTTAGGATTGTTATAAAAAGTTAAAAATAAAAAACGAGTTAAATGGATACTATTTAACTCGTTTTTTTATAAAACCGATACAAAAAAGAGACATCAAACTTATTTTGACATCTCTCTCTAATGCAGCCTCGCTGCTTAATCCTGATCAAAAACTTTTCCCAAATGTTCTTCCATAACAAAATACGGATCATCGGTATGCGTCATTGACCTTATATGAATTAGACTCGTTTTACTCATCATTCTGAGCATTTGTCTTCTCTCACATTTTACAATCTTGCCATTTTCCTCTCTCTGCCCTGCTATAAAAGCACTTCTGCCGTGCGCGCATAAATGATTATTGACAAATATAACATCTCCGGAATCCGGTATATAATCACTATTTATTAACTCTTTGGCCTCATTCCAGAATTCAGTTAAATTGTAAAGAGCTTCAGGAGTTTGTCCTGCTTTTTCATTAAATATCTGTTCTGCCGCATCGAATCTAATAAAAGGCAGTTCCTTGTTTCCATATAGCACCGAAGCCAGCGGACCATCATTAACTTCCTCATTATAATTAGCATCCTTTGGACATTGATAAATAGGCTGAAAAAGCTTTTTCATTACTTTATTAACCTTGCCGTGTGATCGTACTGAGTAAAGTGTTGAAGGAACTCTTTCTTCATTTCGCAAATAAAGAAAGCTTAAAAAATCGGCTTGATGAAGCAGAAAAGCATCTTCGGTATGAACATACAAATTAGTTTTTGATCCTGATCCTGTCTGCGTAGCGGCCATATTTTCATCCGGAATAACAGCATGAAGAATCCCTCCGCCTTTTCGCTGGGCATAATATTGAACAGGTTTTGACGGAACTGCGCCATGCAGCAGTGAACATATAAATCCGTATTTATTAAGTTTGGAATAATCGGCACTCTGCCAGTTAGAGGGAGTAGGTCCCAGATGATCCTGATCAACTTCCAGAAGACCTCTAAAAATAATGGCTCCGTATTGATCTGCCGAAAAGTCTGTTCCAAAACGGCTTAAGATTCTAGCTATTCTTTCCGGAAGAAGCTGAAAAGAATAAAGATGAAGCGCCTCTATATAATCCGGATTTTCATAGCTCTGGAATGCTTTCTCCAAAAGTGCTCCCACATTAGATAAAATATTTCTTTCCTGAGGCGTAATCTCCACTATCAGCGGGCTTGTAGGAATCTGATAGGCATAATTTTCTTTTACTGGTATTTCATCTTCAATTAAGGATTGTGATTTCATTTCATTAGTTTATTTAACAGTTAATAACAATTGGGACAAATAAAAAACACAAACTTCTAAAACTAAATTCTATACAAATAAAACCTTGTTCCAATGTACTTTAAAAACGTACAGGATTTCGTATAATTTTTTTTCGGTTTTATTTTTTTTATAAAGATTAATTTCTACATTTGCTCGCGCTGTTTTTATTCATTCTAAATAAAATCTACTTACAAATATATTTGTTTTTATAATTTAAAAAAGAATTTTCTTAAAAAATTTATTAAAAAAATATGAATATTAGCACTAAACCCAGTAAAATCAAGGGCTCAGATTTGCAAAAAAAAATTTCAAAGATTATCCGGACCAGACGAAGTGTTTATGCTGATGAGTTTATTAAGCAAGACATACCGGATGAATTATTAAATGAAATTTTAATAAATGCAACTTATGCGCCTACGCACAAAATGACCGAACCTTGGAGGTTTATTGTTTTCAAGGATGGCTATTTAGAGAAACTAGGCTCTTTTCTGGCGGCCTATTACAAAGACTTTTATTATGAAAAGTTTTCTGCCGAAACGGCTCTAGAAAAGTACAATCTGCTTAAAGAATATCCTCTTAATTCAGCTTGTGTGATTGGCGTTGTCATGGTTCGCAATCACAAAATAAACCTTCCGGAATGGGAAGAAGTTGCCGCCGTTTCATCTGCCGTTCAAAACATCGCCCTCACCTGCACTGCCCATAATATTGGCAGTTACTGGAGTACATCGGCAGGTGCTATTGATTATTTAAAGCAATTTGATCTCGCCGAAAATGAAAAATCTCTCGGTTTGATTTATGTTGGATACTATCCCGAAGATATTGAACCATCAAGAAAAAAGAGAACCCCTGTTTCCAACAAAGTAACCTATTTTAAGTAACCCAAATTTTAAAAACTAATAATTATGCAAAACCTATTAGACAACGATCAGGAAGTCTTAGTTAAAAGTCCTGCAGACCATTTTTATCAGGATATTTTTCATGAAAATTCCGGTACAGAATACAACAACGCCATAGCATTAGTGCAAAAACGCGTAAATGGTTTTCTTGAAAATACCAAAATTCCGTTCAGCGGTATTAAACCTGAGGAAATACGAAATAAAGTAGAAGCTGTAAACTTAGATGTACCGCTGCAAGATTATGAAAGCCTTTGGGATGAGATTGATGAAATTTATGTCAACCATGCAACTGCCTATCATTTACCAGAATATATAGCTCATTTAAATTGCCCTGTAGTAATTCCTGCTTTAGCTGCCGATGTGCTGATAAGCGCTATTAATTCATCGCAGGATACCTATGATCAAAGTGCCGGAGGAACATTTATAGAAAGAAAATTGATTGCCTGGACAGGTGAACAAATTGGATATAATGCTGATTGTGATGGTATTTTTACTGGAGGCGGTTCGCAGAGTAACCTTATGGGACTGCTTTTGGCAAGAGATTATTTTGCTCTAAAATACCTGAATTGGAACATCAAATTAAACGGATGCCCTCCGGAAGCGAGTAAGTTTAGAATTTTTGTTTCTGAAAAATCTCATTTCAGCAATCAAAAAAACGCTTCTATTTTAGGACTTGGCGAGCAGTCTATCGTACAGGTTGTTACAGATAGCCGTTATAGAATGGATGCTGAAAAATTACAGCAGGCCATTACTGAAGAACTGGAAAAAGGCAACATTCCTATTGCTATTGTGGCTACAGCCGGCACAACCGATTTCGGAAATATTGATCCATTATCTGAAATTGCAATTCTGGCAAAAAAACATGAATTATGGATGCATGTTGACGCTGCTTATGGATGCGGTTTATTACTGACAGACAAATACAAATATCTTCTAAACGGTATCGAACAAGCTGATTCTGTTACGATTGATTACCATAAATCTTTCTTTCAGCCTATCTGCAGCAGTGCTTTTATGGTGAGAAACAAACAGCATCTTCATATTATAAAACACCACGCCGATTATCTAAATCCTAAAGAGCAGGATTATGATGAACTTCCGGCTCAAATTAACAAGTCTCTGGTACAAAGTACACGTCGTTTTGATGCTTTAAAGTTATGGTGTACGCTGCGCCACATGGGAAGAACTAAACTGGGACAGTATACAGAAACCATTATCGAAACTACGCAGCAAACGGCTGAAATTATAGACAACGACAAAGATTTTGAACTTTTAACAGATTCTGATTTAAGCGTTTTGGTTTTTAGATATAAACTAGACGGCTGGCCTGGAGATACATGTAAAATGAATTTACATATCAAAAAGAAGATGTTTTTTAATGGTGAAGTTTTAGTGGCAAGTACAAAAGTAAATGGCATTTTTTACCTGAAGTTCACCATTTTGAACCCATTAACGACTATTGCACACATTAATAATATCCTTTCAATTATAAAAAAACACGGAAATGACTACATCTTCTCCTAAAGAGATTGCTCAGGAAGCAGTCCATATTACGTTTACTATTTTACTTAACTGCTGCCTGCGCGAATTAGGCAACAGCAGTTTTTATGAAGGGATTCCGAAATACGATCCTGTTCTGAAATCTTATATGTCAAAGTACGATCATAAGCTTCATCTAAAATTGGATTTTCCTGTTGATAACGTTGAAGTCTATGCGCCAGTACGCTACAGATCTGAAACTTTCAGACATTTATATGATTTTCCGGTAATGGAACGTGATCTTACTACTGAAACTATAAAAGAAATAGATGCAGATCGTCTTTTAGAACTAATTACAACTCACATAAGACAGCAGTATCCGTTGGCAGATTCTAAAAATGTAAAAAAAAGAATGCAGCTAAGCACCGAAAAAATAGCGCAGTTTTTAGAGCATTTTAAAACTACCGAGCAGGATTTTAATAAAGCGGAAATGACTTTTATTGAAGCAGAACAATTATTTCCAGCTGGACATTTACTGCACCCTCTTACCAAAGGACGTGAAGGATTTACGGAAGCTGAAGTTTTAAAATATGCTCCCGAAACCGGCGGTTATTTTAAGCTGCATTATTTTTTAGTACATCCTGATTTGGTTACCGAAAAATCTGTAGATAATATTTTACCTTCTGATTTTGCAAAAGCAACAGTATTAGAAGCAGGTAAAGAAGATAAAAAATTGCAAGATTTACTGGAAAAAAATCCGCAGTGGAAAGTACTTCCAGTTCATCCGTGGGAAGCTTCACATTTTAAAAACCAAGCCGTATTTGATACACTGGTAAAAGAAAAGCTGCTTATCGATTTAGGTGAATTTGGAAAAGAATTCACAGCAACTTCTTCTGTAAGAACCGTATACAATAACGAAAGCGATTATATGTATAAATTTTCGCTTCACGTAAAAATTACAGGCGCAGAACGTATTAATCATTATCATGAACTTTACAGAGGGTATGATGTATCACGATTAATGCAGACTGCCTGGGGAGACAATGTAAAGAAAACCTATCCTGATATTGAATTGATTTGTGATCCGGGTTTTATATCTGTATCCTATAACGGAAATGTACTGGATCCTTTTTCTACCAGTGTGCGATACAATCCGTTTAAAAGAACTGGAGCCGAAAAAGAAAATAATGTCTCTTTATTAGCTTCTTTATGTCAGGACAGCATATTGGGAGATTCTTCCAGAATGGAGAACATCATTCAAAAAGCTGCTGAACAAACCGGATTATCTGTAGAAAAAACCAGTGAGATTTGGTTCAAAAAATACATTGATATTATACTTAACGGCGTAGTAAAAATGTTTAATGAACAGGGAATGGTTTGCGAGTGGCATCAGCAAAATACACTTGTACAATTGAATGGAGCGTTCCTGCCTGAAAAACTAT
Source organism: Flavobacterium sp. GW821-FHT12A05 (assembly GCF_058807735.1). Lineage (NCBI taxonomy): Bacteria > Pseudomonadati > Bacteroidota > Flavobacteriia > Flavobacteriales > Flavobacteriaceae > Flavobacterium > Flavobacterium sp. GW821-FHT12A05. Next base: position 172,480 of record NZ_JBXAQY010000003.1, read on the forward strand.
TTTTCCGTGATAATCAAAGTTTTTTATTCCGAAAATCTTTTGAAGAACAGTTAAATGCTATCGTACCCGGTTTCTCTGAAAACGGAAAAATGTTTATACCAGACGATCGTTTATTCAATTTACTGCTTCATTATTTCTGGGTAGGAAATATATTGGCTGTTGTAAATACTTTTGGCGCCAACGGACTTGCGGCGGAAAAAAATCTCCTAAATATTTTATACGATGCTTTAGAGGTTTTACAAAAAGAAGACGAAAGCGGTCTGGTTACATTTATTCTAGAAAGCAGATATTGGAAAGTAAAAGGCAATTTGCTTACAGCACTTAATGATATTGACTGCGGCGGTAATCCTGCTGGCGTTACCCGCATCAATTTCCCAAATGTTTTACACAAACGCTTTTTTTCAGAGCAATTAATAAATCCAAAAGGAAAAGATTTAGTCTACAATCGTTATTTCCCTAAAGAAGATGTGACTATAAGTTTACGCCCTCTTGATATAGATAATGACCTGGAAATGCTGCACGAATGGTTTCATCGTGATCATGCAAAAGCAGCTTGGAAAATGGACTGGCCTTTGCGCGAACTTGAAACCTATTACAGAACCCTGCTTCCGGGAGATGGTTTGTACAGTTATATAGGAATGGCTAACGGAGAACCAACTTTTAATATTGAAGTATACTGGCCTACCCGCGATGTATTGGGAGATTATTATGATGTGCTGCCTACTGATTACGGAACGCATCAATTTATTGCGCCGACAGATCCTAAACTGAAATTTGTTTCACCCTCTACACAATGCATGATCGATTATGTATTTGCTCAACCCGAAGTGGGTAAAATGGTTGGTGAAGGCGCTGTCGATTCCAGAGCTTCGATGATGAATAAAGCTTTTCATGGCTTTAAAATCGATAAGGTAATCGAAATGCCGCATAAAACCTCAAATCTTAATTTTTGCTATCGCGAATGGTACTGGGCTAAATTCCCTCAAAACCAAGACATTGTAATAAACGCTGAAGCAGAACCTAATCTTATAAACCAATAAAATGGAAGATCGTAAAGTATATTCACTAATAGGAATCGGAATTGGACCTTTCAATTTAGGCTTAGCGGCTTTGTTAGAACCGGTCGATGACGTTTCATCACTTTTTTTTGATCAAAAAGAGCAATTCAACTGGCATCCGGGTTTGCTTATTGACCATGTTACCTTGCAGACTCCATTTTTATGCGACTGTGTTTCAATGGCCGATCCTACAAGTAAATTTAGTTTTCTAAATTTTCTTAAAAAGACAGATCGATTGTATAAATTTTTTATCCGCGAAAATTTCTTTGTACTGCGAAAAGAGTATAATTTATATTGTCAATGGGTAATCAAGCAGCTCAAAAACTGCCGCTTCTCCTCTTGTGTAAAAGAAATTTATTATAAAGATGGTCTTTATGAATTGCACGTATTTCATAAAGAGGAAAATCAAACCAAAATTTACTATTGCGAAAAATTAGTATTAGGAACGGGTACAGTACCTGTGCTTCCTGAGTTTGTCGATCTAAAAGAAATGAAAAACGTTTCCCATACCTCTAGCTATTTATTCAGAAAAGAAGAAATATTAGAACAGGATACGGTTACTGTAATTGGTTCTGGGCAAAGTGCTGCCGAAGTGTTCTTTGATCTGCTTCAAAACAGACCTAAAAACCTAAAGCTGAATTGGTATTCCCGTCCTGATCGTTTTTTTGCTATGGAATATTCTAAACTTGTTTTAGAGCATACATCGCCGGATTACATTGATTATTTCCATCAAATGCCGTCCTCGACTCGAAGTGTCATGCTGGATCGCCAGAAATCTCAATTTAAAGGAGTCAACTTTGATTTGCTCAACCAGATTTACGATCATCTGTATACCCTTAGCGTAGATAACGAGGATATTGGTGTAAAGATCAGACCAAATATACAATTGGATGATATAACTCCGGGAATTCATCATAATTATGAATTGCATCTGGAGCAGATAGAACAGCAAAAAAAGTTTACAGACCAAGCCGACTATGTAATTCTAGGCACCGGATATCATTATCAGGAACCTCAATTTCTTAAAGATATTCAGCATCGCATCAGCAGAACTTCAACTGGCAGTTATGATGTAAAAAGAAACTACAGTATAGATCATAACGGCAGCGAAATTTTTGTGCAGAATGCAGAAATTCATACGCACAGCTACATTTCATCTGATTTGGGCATGGGTGCGTATCGAAATTCCTATATCATTAATGAAGTAGCAAAACGCGAAGTCTATAAGTTAGAAAAGAGGATTGCTTTTCAGGATTTTGACCTTTCGGGTATTGTCGCAGAAAAAGCGGAAGAAATTAGTATTTAATACCAAACTTAAAATGAATATAGAAACAATACCACACATAGAAGTTTTTACCGCTCAGGTTTGGGAAAAAGTAAATATCAATTTGTTAGCCAAGAGTTTAGCCGAATTAATGCACGAAGATGTTGCTAAACCAGCCATTACAGGAAGTAAAAAAGAGGGTGTCACCCATTTTAAACTGACAACTGATCTTCCGGAGGTTTACTATACTTTTTCGGCTTATCCAAGACTTTTAGAATACTGGCATATTGAAAAAGAAAGTATCCAAAGATGGGAAAACGGCACAGCCTCACCTGCTAAAGATGTTCTTTGTTTTTTTATGGAATTACAAAAAACCTTTGGAATAGATTCTTTCACATTGGCAAAATATACCGAAGAACTTCTCAACACTTTATATGCTGATGCACATTTACATAACAGGGAAAAACTGACTGCTTCTGAACTTACAAAAGCCGATTATCAGACTATTGAGCACCAAATGGAGGGACATCCGTGGGTAATTGCAAATAAAGGACGCGTTGGTTTCAACAATAGTGAGTATCACAATTATGCTCCCGAAGCCAATAAGAATACGGATTTATACTGGCTGGCGGCCCATAAAAAAAGAGCTGCATTTAATGCCTTGGAAACGATCAATTTTAATGATTTTTATACCGAAGAATTAGGCGCCGAAGTTTATACCAAATTTCAGGAAAAGCTTCGCAATATGAAACTTATCGTTGAAGATTACGTTTTTATTCCCGTGCATCCCTGGCAGTTGAACAATAAAATTTTGCTTCAATTTCATCAGGATCTGGCTAACCAATATTTAGTTATTTTGGGCAAAAGCGACGATGTATATTCGCCTCAGCAAAGCATTAGAACTTTCTTTAATTTAAGTTATCCTTCCAAACATTATGTAAAAACGGCGATCTCTATTTTGAGCACAGGAAACATCCGCGGCTTATCTCCAAAACAAATGGATATTGCGCCAAGGGTAACAAAATGGGTTAAAGAAATGCTCGATAAAGATCCTTATTTTGAGGAGAAAGAAGTCGTGTTATTAGGCGAAGTGGCTACGGTTTCTTATCGTCATCCGCAGTACAATTCCATAACCGACAGTCCATATCATTATCGTGAAATGCTGGGTGCATTATGGAGAGAAAGTGCCGAAAAATATCGTAAACCTGACGAAAACCTCATGACGATGGCGTCTTTGTTATACATCGATGATAACGATCGTCCTTTTCTGCAGGAACTGATAAACGTTTCCGGACTTAGCACTCAACGCTGGCTGGAACAATATCTGGAAGCCTACTTAAAGCCTTTGCTGCATATTTATTATCAGCATTCTTTATGTGTAACACCTCATGGCGAGAATATTATTTTAGTCATGAAAAACGGAATACCACAGCGTATTATTATTAAAGATTTTGTTGATGATATTGTTTTAACTGAAGAAGCCAAAGCAAAATTACCAGCTGAACTTAAAGACGGTCTTATACAATCATCTAATAAAGAAAATACCCCTTTGTTTATTCTAATAGGTGTTTTTGATGCATTTTTTAGATACCTGTCGGATATTTTACATACTCACATGGATTACGATGAACACCTCTTTTGGAAAACCGTAATAAGTTCAATTGAAGAGTATCAGCAGAGTAACCCACATCTCATAGATCGATTTGAAAAGTACAATCTTTTTGAGCCGGAATTTAAACGATTTTATATCAACAGTTTAAAACTGCTTAATAATGGATATGCTGAGCAGACTGGTTTTGCCGTGCCGAAAAAAGGAAGTAAACTTCCTAATCCACTTTATGTAATTAAGCAATACGAGATGAACGAGTTTACAGAGATAAGCGGCGAAACAATACAACACCAATTATGAAAGTAGTTGTATTAAGGCTTCAATCCTATACTGATTTGTTTCTTACTGCAGTATTAGGCCGAGAGAAAAAATTCACATCAGGCAGTATTAATAGAGCCATTGTCCTGCTTGCCGTTCCTATGGTTTTAGAACTCGTAATGGAATCTGTTTTTGTTTGTGCCAGTTTATTTTTTGTGAGTAAACTTGGGGCATCAGCAGTTTCAATAGTTGGTTCTACAGAGTCTGTTATTAGCTTTTCTTATTCCGTTTCTATAGGTTTAAGCATAGCGGCGTCGACCTTAATTGCACGACGCGTTGGCGAGCAGAACTTTAAGGAAGCAAGTGTTACGGCCGGACAGGTAGTAAACATAAGCGTTATTTGCGGTATTGTAATAAGCTTAATCTGTTTTATATGGAGTGATGAAATATTGAGTCTCGTAGGACTTTCTTCAGAAATGATAAAACAAGGCAGTTTGTATGCAAAAGTAATGTTTGCCAGTTGCGGCTTCATTATAATCCGTATTGCGCTAAATGGTATTTTTCGAGGTGCCGGTTATGCTTCTATGGCAATGCGCACACTTTGGCTGTCTAATATATTAAACATACTGCTCTGTCCGCTTCTTATTTTCGGATGGGGTCCTGTTCCTGCGTACGGACTTTTAGGAGTTGGTATTGCTACCGCTCTAGCCCGTTTTATAGGACTGAGTTATCAGGCATTCCATTTAATTAAAGGAACAACCATTATTCAAATTGGAAAACAACAGCTGGCAATTCATCGCGAAATATTCAATAAAGTATTGAGACTTGCTTTTGGAGGCATGCTGCAGTATTTGATTCCTGCATCGAGCTGGCTGTTTATGATCAAAATTGTTTCTCATTTTGGAGGCAATGCACTGGCAGGATATATAATAGCACAGCGAGTTGCTTCGATAGCCACTACTCCGGCTTGGGGTATTGGCAATGCCGCAGGAATTTTAACGGGACAAAATTTGGGCGCACAGCAGCCCGATAGAGCCGAAAAATCAGTTTGGCGGGCAGGCATGATCAATATGTGCTTTTTGATTTCGGTGGCAATAGTATGGATTTTTATAGCAGATCCCGTTGTCAGAATCTTTTCTGATGTACCCGAAGTAGTCGACAACAGCACAACTTACATTCACATTATTTCTATTGCCTATGTATTATTAGGTTACACCATGGTCATTTCCAGAGCGCTTAATGCAGCCGGAAAAGTAATGATTGTAACCATGCTGTACATCCTTATGTTTTACGTGATACAAATACCGCTTTCCTATGTATTTGGAGTAGCATTAGGTTTTGGTCCAAAAGGCATTTTTGCTGCCATTTTAATTTCAGAGCTGGTATTGGCTTTTGGCTGTATTACCATATTTAGAACAGGAAAATGGAAATTAACTAAAGTTTAAAAATAACAAAGTATAAACAAATTAAAACAAGATTATTATGAGCACAACACAAGAATTACATCAAGTATTTGCAACTGCATTTGAAATACCGGTAGAATCCATTACAGCCGATTTAGAATATCAGGGTATTGTAGAATGGGATTCTATGAGTCATTTGCTTTTGGTTGATGAGCTGGAGAAATTTTATAATGTTTCAATTCCGATGGAAGATATTCTGGAAATGGGAAGCGTTGATAAAATAAAAGCAATATTGAAGAAAAACGGTGTTGAAATCCAATAATTCAAAAGAAGAAACTATGGGACTTTATGATTTAATTCAAAAAAATAAAAAATTAAATTTTATAGATGCAAAAACCAAAGTTGTTAAAACGTTTGCCGATTTACATGAATCTTTAGACATTGAAGATTTGCGTGCCGTTGTTTTTATTTATAATGACAATCAGCTGCCGACAATTGAAACGTTTTTGAATTTTTATCAAAAAAAGTACACAGTAGCATTGCTTAACGCGGGATTACATCCTGCGTTTAAGCAAAATCTTGAAAAGGAATACAGACCTGCTTATATCTTCGATCCGTCAAGAACAGTGGTTGAAGATTATGAGTTAAAACAGGTGTCTGCAGCTATTTCAGTCTTTAAAAGAAAAGAAATTCGCCTGTCTCCTATTCATGGTGATATTAAGCTTTTAATGAGCACTTCAGGAACTACCGGGTCACCTAAATTTGTTAAGATTTCAGATCAAAATCTGGTTCAGAATGCCTTATCTATCATGGAGTACATGCCAATAACGGAACACGATGTTGTTCCGTTAAATGTACCTATCAATTTTGTGTATGGTTTTTCGATTTTTACAACAAATTGCATAAAAGCAAATACAATTGTATGTACGGACAGAGATGTACTTCAAAAAGAATTTTGGTCAGATCTTACCGAATATGGTTTTTCTACATTGAGCGGTGTTCCTTATTTTTATGAATTACTGCATCGTTTTGGTTTCTTTAAAAAAGACACCCCTTCTGTACGTTACTTTACCCACACAGGAGGAATGATGAACAAAGAATTGGCAAGTATCATTTCCGATTATACTCAAATCTACGATAAGCAGTTTTTTGCCCAATACGGACAAACCGAAGCCAGCGGCAGAATGGCTTTTTTACCGCCAAAAGATTTCCAAACTAAAGGAACATCTATAGGTTTTCCTGTAAAAAACGGCAGGTTTGAAATCGACGAAGACACCAAAGAACTTATTTATTACGGCCCAAATGTTTCCGGAGGTTATGCTAACAACATTTTTGATCTGCAGCATTATGAACACACTGATAAACTCTATACCGGTGATTTGGCAGAAAAAGATGAGTTTGGTTATTATCATATTAAGGGACGCATTAAACGTATTATAAAATTATTCGGAGTTCGTTTAAACCTTGATGAGGTTGAACTTTTACTCAAAAATGAATTAGGAGGACAAACCTTTATCTGTATAAGTGTTCAGGATAAATACCTGGGAGTTATACATCAGGATGCCGCTTTACTGCGTGAAACCATAACACAGGTAATAAAGGAAAAATTAGGATTACATGCCAGTTCTGTAAAAAACTATTATTTCGATCAAGTCCCTCTTACTGTTAACGGTAAAGTCGATTATCCAGCTATAAATAAGCATATTAACGAAAACGAAAATTCATTTGCAGCCACAAAAACGGTTGTTGGATAATTTCAATATTTAATAAATAATTAGGTTTTATAAAAATACAAAACTATGGAACAGCAAAGTAAAAGAATTGCAGCACTGGACCTCATAAAAGGAATGAGTGTTCTAGGCATGATAATTATACATACACTGCTGACATTTGCAGATGTCAAATCGCAGTCGGAAACCTTTATTGGGAGTTTTATTGTTTTTCTGGGCAGAGGAACTTCTATATTTCTAATCTGTATGGGAATAACCTTTATGACCTCCCGTCATCAAAGCCTTAAAAGCGCTCTAAGCCGCGGCGGACTGCTTTTAGCTGCAGCCCTTTTTATGAATTTCTTGAAGTTCATTTTTCCTGTTATTTTTGGTTTTGCGCCGGATAATTTTATACAAAGATACGGATGGCACGGGCCAATAGAACAGCAGTATATGTATTTGATGTTATTAGGCGACATACTTCAACTAGCAGGAATGTCTTTGCTGTTTATTGGTTTTATTAGAAAATATGTTACCAATAAATATGGAATCTTAACTATAGGCTTAATAATAGCATTAGTTTCCAGAGAAGTCAGCGGCATCAATTTGAATTATCCGGTAATTAATTATGTGTTAGATCTTATTTTCAATAATGATTTTCCGGCATACGTTTATTTTCCTGTTTTTCCGTGGATGTCATTTATTATCATAGGAATGTTTTTTGGCAAATGGTATCAGGAACTTGATTATGACAGACCGCAATTGTTTAAAGTTATGTTGTACACAGGCTTTTTGTTTACTGCTCTGGGCGCACCTCTTGTTTTTATTTACGGAGATTACAATTACAATGGTTTTTATCACATGGGACCGGGCGGCGTACTTTATTTTGCAGGCTGGACATTAATTTTTCTATGGATTATTTTTAAGATATCCGAAAATATTAAGGAGAATAAATTTTTTAAGCTTTTAAAATATTGCAGCAAAAACCTAACTTCTATGTACATGATACAATGGATATTGATTTCGTGGGGAAAAGGCATCTTCGGTTTTAGAGAGAACAAAATAACAACAGTACTGGCACTTATAGGACTTTATATTGTGTTAACTTTTTCGGTTCAGATACTATTAGATTTTTTTAGAAAAAAGAGCCAAAGACCAAAAGTTATAGAAGTCCTTGAATAAAATTTAATATATTTTATTTAACATTTGGATATTGTCAATAGAATTTCCTACTTTTGAATTTTTATTCATTCTAAATAAGAATAGTGTATTAATTCTAAGTATATTTCATGAAGCTCAAGATAGTATTGCTCTTTATTTTCTCGTCGACATTTTTAATCGCACAAAACACAATCTCTGGTAAAATAAGTGGTGAACACGGAAACCCACTGGCAGGAGTTAATATTCAGCTTTTAGGTACAGCAATAAATGCGAAAACCAATACCAGCGGCTTTTATCAAATTGAAAATCTGGCAAAAGGAAGCTATACAATCGAAGTGAGCGCAGATGGATATATTTCAAAAAAGCAAACAATTGTTTTAGAAAATTCCCAAAATACATCGGTTACAATAACTTTAGAAAAAGTTGATAAAACATCTAAAGAAGCAGAAACACTAAATGATGTAGTGGTAAAGGGTTTATCTGAAAAAAGAAAAAAAGAAGAAACAGCACAAGCCGTTTCTGTAATAGAAATGCGGGAAGCTAAGTTCAAAACTACTGATTTAGGCGAAGTACTTGCTCAAACGCAGGGTATTAGTGTTAGACGTACAGGAGGCTTAGGTTCCCGCACTAATTTTTCGATGAATGGATTGACAGGAAATCAAATTCGGTTTTTCTTAGACGGCATTCCTTTGGATTATCACGGTTATACTTTTGGAATTTCAACAGTTCCTGTTAATTTAATTGATCGTGTTGAGGTATATAAAGGAGTAGTTCCTATCGAATTTGGTGCAGATGCTCTTGGCGGAGCTGTCAATTTAATTACTCCAAAAATAAAACCTAATTTCAGCGGTTCGTTTTCGGCTCAGGCGGGATCTTTTGGAACGTACAGAACATCTTTGGTTCTTAGTAATTACGATCAAAAGACTGGTTTTTTTATAAAAGGAAGCGGCTTTTACGACACCTCTCAAAACAACTATAAAGTAGATGTAGATATTCCGGATGCTGCCGGTAAGATTAAAAAAGTAACAGTACCTCGATTTCATGATGCCTACAAAGGCTACGGAGCGCAGTTAGTTACGGGTATAAGAGACAGAATTTGGGCAAAGGAATTGAGTATCGAAGGATTTTACACTGATTATACAAAAGAAATTCAGCACAATCAATTGATGGTTGGAGTTCCTTACGGCGAAGTGATGACGTACCGAAAATCGGCTGGAACTGTCCTAACCTATCGCAATGATTTTGGCGAAAATTTTAAAGTAGATTTTATTTCGGGATACAATTACAGAGAACGTCAATTTAAAGATGTATCTGATTATGTCTACAATTGGTATGGCCAGCGTATTGAAGGTTCTGCAGGAAATGTAAAGGGAGAAATTTCAGAATCTACTGGTCCAAGTGATACCTACACCTGGAATAATGATGTTTTTTCACGTTTAAAAGCTTCATGGAAAATCAATGATCACTATGCTGTGAGTTTTACTTCGGCACCAACCTACTCCAAACAAACAGGAGATGACCGACTTATAGATGGTTATGATCCTGCCACAGCTGTAAAAGAATTGTTTACATGGATTAATGGTGCAGATTTTAAAATAAATGCATTTAATGACAAATTAGAGAATCTGTTTTTTGTTAAAAATTATTTACAGAAAATCAATTCTGAGGAGAAAATCCCTTCTAACAACTCTGTAATAAAAGAAAACATAAGCGGGAATTATTTTGGTCTTGGAAACGGATTTCGTTTTAAATTCAACGAACAATTTTCTACAAGATTAACGTATGAATACGCTACCCGTCTGCCTCAAACAGACGAATTGTTTGGAGACGGACAATTTATACAAGGTAATTTGAATTTAAAACCAGAACGCAGTCATAACGTTAACTTTGAACTTTTTTTCAAATCCAAAGCAAGATATGATGCTGGCAGCTGGCAGGTTCAAACTAATCTATTTTTAAGAAAGATAGACAATCAAATCTTATTTGTGCCAAGTTTAGACCGTAATAACAGCTATCAGAATGTATTTGCGGCCACTTCTAAAGGAATTGAAGTTTCCGGAAGCTGGACTTCTAAAAATGATAAACTTTCATTTCACGCAAACAGCACGTACCAGCATTTTTATAATGATTCAAGTGAAGGAATATTTGCTGCTTACAAAGGAGACAGAGTACCCAATCAGCCTTATTTTTTTGCTAACGGAGGGGTTAATTATTCCTTTCATAACCTAATTGGCGAATCAGATAAATTATCTCTTTTTCTGGATGCCAGATATGTATATGAGTTTTTTAGAAGCTGGGAAAGTGCTTCTGTAAATCCATTTGTTATACCAAGCCAGCAGACTTTTGATTTTGGGACTACCTATCATAGCAGCTTTAATAAGCTTAAATATGCCTTAACTGCAGAGATTCAAAACTTAACCAATGAAAAAAATTATGACTTCTTTGGGGTGCAAAAACCGGGAAGATCATTTAATATCAAACTAGTAACGCAATTTTAATTAATTATATATAACCAATCAGTATGAAAACAAATCGATTTTTTATAAAACATGCCGCATTAGCTATAATGTGTTCTGTATTTGCATTAACATCATGCAGCTCTGATGATCCTAAAACAGATGAAGGCCAGCAAGGAAGCAATCCTGCGGTTATTGCATCAGTTCGTGTAAATACTCCTGGAGGAAGAGTTTTTTATTTAGGAGCTTATGATAAATTCCCTTCCACCCTTGATTATAAAACAATGACAGAGATTGGCCCTGGCGCTACTATCTATTCTTATGGAGAACATCCTTATGTTTGGAACGGTACTGCTTCAACGTTAACAAAATACAACGTAAGCAACGATATGAAAATTTCACGTGCTGATGCCTTAAGCCTTGCAGGTACAGGTGTAAGCGGTACTTTTGGACCTCCAGCTTTCGTATCTGAAACAGAAGCTTATTTTTTCGCCTTAAATGATGGAAAAATCATTAAGTTCAATCCAACAACCATGGCTATAGTAGAAACTATTGCTGTTACTCCATTGCCTTTAAGTAATGACGCAGCTGTTAAAACATCTACTTACAGCAGCTATGTTACTTCTGCAAAAAAAATTATTCTGCCTGTGGGAGCAACACCAACAGATTATAATAAATTTCCACAATATGCTCAAATTGCAGTTTTTGATATTGCCTCAAAAGCAGTTACTTATGTTAAGGATACCCGTATGTCAATGGGGTATTTTACTTTTGCTAAAGGTAACGACGGAGCTTTGTATTACAGATCTTCTCGTGAAACAGCTCTTTCATTAGATTATAGTACAGTAACAGGTAATCCACCAACAGGCGGCTTATTAAAAGTAAATCCTGACGGAACATTTGATCCTAACTTCTTTGTAGACCTAAGAGCAGCTATAAATGCACATTCAGTAAATGTAGTACCTTATGTTAACGGAGGTAAAGCACTTGCTCAATATCTTGACAATACATTTACACCGCCTGCAAAACCTGCTGATTGGTACAATGCTACAACTAAATATGCGCTTGTAGACTTAAAAACTTTAAAAGTGGAACCATTTACTTCTTTTGAACAATACGGGACAGTATACTCAGTAGGAACAATTGATGGTGTTGAATATTATGGAAATATCCCTACTGATAGTAATAATTTCAAATACAGACTTCTAAAACAAAAAGGAGCTGCTGAATTCGAAGCACTTTCTGAAGCTATTGGCGGTAGTGTAATATTCGTTGGAAAATTAAGATAATCTATAGATCGATTTTATTTTAGAAAAAAGAAAGCCTGAGGAAAATTCCTCAGGCTTTTTCATTTGATTTGGTTTGGTTTTTAAATTATAAGGATAAGATTAAAAACTCGCTTCTTCTATTCTTTAAATGTTCCGCTTCAGAACATTTAACGCCGTCTTTACATCTGTTCAATAACTGGCTTTCACCATATCCTTTTCCTCTTAAACGACTGCTGTCTATTCCTTTGCTTACCAGCCACGATATAATTGATTTTGCTCTTTTATCTGATAAAATCATATTTGATTTAGCCGATGATCTGCTGTCGGTATGCGAACGAATGTCGATTTTCATATTTGGATATTCCTGCATTACTGCCAGAATTTTTCCTAATTCAACCGCCGCCGCATCTGTAATATTCCATTTTGCCAAATCAAAATAAATCATGGATATATTCAGGGTTTTACCTAAATCTGTTCCTACTTTGATGGCTTTTATTTCCGGAATTTCTATAGCTGCAATTTTCTCTTTTTCTAAAGTAAAATCAAGCTTATTGTCAATATTAGTTGTAACTGCAAAACTGCTTTCTTTCGCTGGATATTGTTTTCTTTCTACCCTGACAAAATATTTCTTGCTGCAGTTTACTTTAAACGAATACGTTCCATCTTGTAAAGTGATTGCTTCTGCAATTTGCTGATGGTTTTCATCAAACAAAATAACTTTTGCTCCTTCTATTTTTTCATTGGCTTTACTGTCGAAAATAGTTCCGGTTAAAGTTCTTTCGCAAACCAGTTTTTTAGTTTCGGTAAACTTGTAAATATCATCGTTTCCTGCGCCGCCTTTTTTGTTTGAAGAAAAATATCCTTTGCGCGTATTACTGTCAATATAAAAAGCAAAATCATCAAATTTTGTATTTACAGGCTCGCCAATATTCTGTACCTCATCAAATGTTCCGTTTTCCAGAATTTTAGCAACTACAATATCAAGTCCGCCAAGTCCCGGACGCCCATCGGTTGCAAAGTACAATTCGTTATCTCCAGCAATAAAAGGGAAAGTTTCTCTGCCTTCTGTATTAATTGAAGAACCGAGATTTTCCGGCCTGCCGTATGATCCGTCAGCGTTGATCAGTACGCTGAATAAATCTGACTGGCCGAATGTTCCCGGCATATCTGAGGCAAAATATAATCTTTTTTCATCAAGGCTTAATGCAGGATGAGCGGTGCTGTATTTATCACTGTTGAATGGAAGCTCTGTAATATTAGACCATCTGCCGTCTATTAAAGTTGCTTTGTATAATTTTAATAACGTAATCTTTTTATCGTCTCGTCCTCGTTTTCCATCTAAAAAGTTGTTTCGGGTAAAATACATTGTTTTACCATCTTTTGTAAAAACAGGAGTCGATTCGTTAAATTTGGAATTAATCTCTTTGTTTAAAAGTACAGGATCGCCTATACTTCCATCAGATTTAATTGAAGCAGTATATAAATTGGTAAAATTTTTATTGGTCCATTTAAACGTTTTCCCCTCCTTCTTTCCTATTTTTCGAGCAGAGCTGAAAACTAAGCTGTTATTTAAAACGGTGCTTCCAAAATCTGAACTTTCTGAGTTTATATTGATGGGAGAAATTTCAAATCTTCCCGAATTCAATTTAATCTGATCCAGATAATTTCGATTGTTTTTGAATAAAATGCCACGGCTGTCCGTATTCGTATTCTTGTTGAATTCAGCCAGCATTTTATCTGCTTTAGCATAATCTCCAACTGATTTAAGAGATTGAGAATATCTATAAAAATATTCCGGTTCTTGTTTAGGATTAACGGCGAAAAGTTTGTCATACCAAACAGCAGCTTGCGGCAAATCGGCATTAAAATAATAAGCGTTTCCTAATCTCTGGAACATTTTCTCGTCTTCAAGTCCTTTTTCTGCGAGCTTTTCATAAATTTTTATGGCATCTGCGTAAGCATAATTATTGTATTCTTTTTCGGCTTCTGCCAAAAGAGCGTTTTGTGCCTTTGCATTGAAAATACAAAAAGATAAAAGGACGAAATATAATATTTTATTAAGCTTCATAATTAGAAAAATCTTGGTGATGTAATTCGATTATACCCTTTCATAAATTCAAAGCGCAGGAAGATTTCATGTGAACCTGAATTGTAGTTGTTCAGCTTCGTTGTTTCGCGGTCATAAGCATATCCTATGTACATGCTTTTGTTGATTTGAAATCCTGCCAATGCACTTAAAGCGGCGCTCCAACGGTACGAAAGTCCCACAACAAATTTGTCGTTAAACATAAAGTTGGCCGAAGCATCTAACTGAAGCGGTGCTCCGTCGATCATTTTTGCCAAAACTGCCGGTTTGAATTTGATTGTTTCGTAACGATCTAAATTGAACACATAACCTGCAATTAAATAGTAATTGATCTGTTCTTTAAAAATTGCCATATCATTATCATTATAACGATTAGCCTGAATGAAGTTAGGCACAGATAATCCGATATATCCTTTATCTGAATGCCAGAAAACCCCTGCCCCAACATTGGGTGAAAACTTATTTCTAAAGTCCGAAAACTGCGGATCTCCCTGATGTTCCGGTGTTAATTTATTTGGATCAAGGTTAAAAATATTAGCCGATCCTTTAATACCAAAAGAAAGTTTTGCTGTAGCAGATGTTTGAATGGAATAAGAGAGATCTACCGAAAAATCCGTTTCGGTTGTGGGTCCGATTTTATCATTTACCAATGAAAATCCTAATCCTACATTGCTGTTATTTATAGGTGTGTTTAATGACAAGGTACTTGTTTCCGGCGCGCCGTCAAGACCTACCCATTGTGTTCTATACAAACCAAAAATACTCATAACTCCCCTTGAACCAGCATAGGCAGGATTTATGTTTATGGTATTGTACATATATTGTGTATACTGAGCATCCTGCTGTGCGAAACTAACGGCAGAACAAAACAATAAAACTAAAGTTATTTTTTTCATTTGTATATTTTTAAAATAATGGCTTAACCTATGGCTAAGCCATTTTTATTAATATGGAATATTATTTAGTTAGATATAAGTATCCTGCTTCCTGTTTAGGCTTAGTGCTATTATTACTGTATCTTACGATATAATAATACGTTCCTTCCGGCAGTCCGTTTGACTCTTTAACAGTAGCTCTTGCATCTGAGAAGCCTTTAAATACAACATCGTTATTATTGTAATGGTCTCTGTCGAAAACTAAAACTCCCCAGCGGTTAAAAATCTGAACTGTATTGTCTGGATAACATTCTATACCTTTAATATAAAATCTCTCGTTTAAGCTGTCGCCGTTTAAAGAAACTGCATTGTAGATTTTTATATTACAGCCATTAAGTTCCAGCACTGTTGGATTGTCTTCGCTTACATTTTCAGCATCAGATTTGTCAGTTGCAGCTGTACCGCTTTGCGAAACTCCTGAAACCGTTGCCTGATTGGTTAGAGAACCTTTGTTAATATCCTCCTGAGTCAGAATATAAGTTCCGGTAAAAGTTGTAGAATCACTTTCTCCAACACCCAAACTTATAGGGCCTCCAGTGATTACAACTCCTGGAAGAAGATCCGCAATCAGGATATTACTTAAAGGCACATTTCCTGTATTTTTAATTGTGAAAGTATACGTAACCGTCTCTCCTGCTTCAACATTACCATTTCCGTTCTCATCATTCAATGATGCTTTCATAACAAGTGAGATTGATGGTGTTTCTACAAAAATTTGAACGGATGCCGAACTGCAATTATTAGGATTGGCTTTTTCACAAATTTGATAAGTCAGCGTATGGCTTCCTCCTTTAGTTCCCGGAGCTACATCAATAGTTCCGTCGCTGTTTAAAGTAATTCCTGAAGGGAAATTATTAGGGGTTAAAACAACATCGGCAGGATTTACCGGAGCACCGTTTAATTTATCATTCTCTAAAACATTAACTATTTTAGTTGAACCATTTGTTCCGTTTGCAACTATATTATTATCATCGTTTTCTGCTTTAATACCAAAAAGAGGTCTTGCATTACAACCTGAAGATGCTGCAGGATAATTTACGGTTACAGATTCTGTAGGGTTTAAAGTAAACTGAATTGTAACAGCTGGCCTTGTTAACTCAAAACCATCATTACCTTCTATCCATTGTCCGTTTACCAATACCCATCCCGGCCAGTCAATTGGTTTATTGCTGCTGTCAACAACTGCTCCCGGCCATAATAAATTACCGCTTAAAGGCAAGTTGGTTTGAGTGGCAACAATATTATTGGCGCTGTCGATCCAATTGATAGTTAATAAACCTTTTGGCGTAAAATTATCAGCCGTTACGTTATACGAAACATAAGGTGTATTGTCAGCACAATAACTGCTTGCCTTTATTGTCATTTTAGGAGCCTCAACCGTAACCGAAACTACTGCCGAAGTACAATTAGACGGATTTGCTTTCTCACAGATCTCGTAAGTTAAAGTGTAATTTCCTGCCGGAGCATTTGGAGCTAACTCCGCTGTTCCGTCTGGTTTTAGTGTCAATACATTATTTGGATCTTTAACCAAAACATTTAAATTAACATCTGTAAGTAATAATGGATCGTTGTTTAAAGTATCGTTCTTTAAAACGTTTACTAATTCAACCACTTCATTAATCCCCACTACAGTGCCAACTGGATCAGGTGTGGCTGTTATTACCGTTTTATCAACCGGAATTGTAATCGTTGCCGGAGTCGCATCTACTGTTCCATTATTATCTGTTGCGGTAAAAGTGAAAGTATCATTTCCAGAAAATGCACCACTTGGATCATACGTTAACATTGCAGCTTGTGCAGGTGTTAAAACCTGATTTACCGTAACGGGTACTCCAGATAAAGCTAATACTCCGTGAGCTGGCAAAGTAAGTACTACATAGTTAGCAATTGTTCCGTCATTATCTGTCGCTGTTAATGCTTTAATTGCTGTTGCTCCTGCTCTGGAAGGAATATCTGAATTTGTATCGTCATGTGCCACTGGTGCATTATTACCTACAGGGATTGTTATAGTTGCAGGTGTTACAGCAGTCAATCCTAAATCGTCTGTCGCAGTAAAAGTAAACGAAACATTTCCGGTGAAAGTACCGCTTGGCGTGTATGTAATCATCGCAGCTTCTGCTGGCGTCAATATTTGATTTACTGTAACTGGATTGCCCATCAAGCTTAAAACTCCATCTGCTGGTAAACTTAAAATGGTATAATTAGCAATTGTACCGTCAATATCTGATGCGGTTAGAGCGTTGATAGTTGTAGCTCCAGCTGCAGACGAAATTATGTTATTGGTATCGTTGTTTGCAATTGGTGCGTCGTTTACTGGTGTAACCGTAATTTCGATATTTGCTGATGCTGTTCCGCCGTGCCCATCGCTGATTTCATAAGGAAAACTGATTGGCGTTGTTGAGTTAAAATCTGCCGAAGGCGTAAAAGTAATTACTCCCGAAGCCGAGATGTTAACCGTTCCGTTTGGAACTGTAATAACCTGTGCTAAACCTGTTAAAGCTGTTCCGTTTATAGAAGTAATGGTTAAAGTATCACCGTCAACATCTGTATCGTTGATAAGCGGTGTTAATGTAACTGTGTTATCCTCGGCAACCGTATATACATCTTTTACAGCAACCGGATTATCATTTACTGCTGTAACTGTGATTTCGATATTTGTTGATGCTGTGCCGCCGTGTCCATCGCTGATTTCATAAGGGAAGCTGATTGGCGTTGTTGAGTTAAAATCTGCCGAAGGCGTAAAAGTAATTACTCCCGAAGCTGAGATATTAACCGTTCCGTTTGGAACTGTAATAACTTGTGCTGAACCCGTTAAAGCTGTTCCGTTGATTGAAGTAATGGTTAAAGTATCACCGTCAACATCTGTATCGTTAGTAAGCGGTGTTAAAGTAACTGTGTTATCCTCGGCAACTGTGTACACATCTTTTACAGCAACCGGATTATCGTTTACTGCCGTAACCGTAATTTCAATATTGGCTGTTGCAGTTCCTGTATGTCCATCGCTGATTTCATAAGGGAAGCTGATTGGCGTTGTTGAGCTGAAATTCGCTGCAGGCGTAAAAGTAATTACTCCCAAAGCTGAGATGTTAACCGTTCCGTTTGGAACTGTAATAACTTGTGCTGAACCTGTTAAAGCTGTTCCGTTGATTGAAGTAATAGTTAAGGTATCACCGTCAACATCTGTATCGTTGATAAGCGGCGTTAATGTAACCGTATTGTCTTCGGCAACGGTATATACATCTTTTACAGCAACCGGATTATCGTTTACTGCCGTAACCGTAATTTCAATATTCGCTGATGCAGTTCCTGTATGACCATCGCTGATTTCATAAGGAAAACTGATTGGCGTTGTTGAATTAAAATCTGCCGAAGGCGTAAAAGTAATTACTCCCGAAGCCGAGATATTAACCGTTCCGTTTGGAACTGTAATAACCTGTGCTAAACCTGTTAAAGCTGTTCCGTTAATTGACGTAATAGTTAAGGTATCACCGTCAACATCTGTGTCGTTAGTAAGCGGCGTTAATGTAACTGTGTTATCCTCGGCAACGGTATATACATCTTTCACCGCAACCGGATTATCGTTTACTGCAGTAACCGTGATTTCGATATTTGCTGATGCAGTTCCGCCGTGTCCATCACTGATTTCATAAGGGAAACTGATTGGCGTTGTTGAATTAAAGTCCGTTGCAGGCGTAAAAGTAATTACTCCCAAAGCTGAGATGTTAACTGTTCCGTTTGGAACTGTAATAACTTGTGCTGAACCTGTTAAAGTTGTTCCGTTGATTGAAGTAATGGTTAAGGTATTACCGTCAACATCGGTATCGTTGATAAGCGGTGTTAATGTAACTGTATTGTTTTTAGGAACAGAATAAGTATCTAAAACTGCTGTTGGATGATGATTCACAGTTGGCGTAACCGAACCGGAATTATTTCCTGGAGTCGGGTCGTTTTGTGAGCCTGAAATAGCAGCAGTATTAGCATAAGAACCTGAAGCATTTACTGTTACTGTCATGGTAAGAGTCGCACTTGCACCATTAGCAAGATTACCAATAGTCCAATCTGGTGCTGACCAAGTACCTGTTGAAGCAGTTGCGCTTACAAAAGTATATCCCGAAGGAAGATTATCTGTAACCTTTACTCCTGTTGCGGCACTAGGACCTCCATTAGAAGCCGTAATGGTAAAAGTAACCTGATCTCCAACATTTGGCGTAGTATTACTTACTGATTTTGTTACCGAAAGATTAGTCTGAACCAAAGGTGTGGCTGTGGCCGAATTATTTCCCGGAGTACTATCAGGATTATTTCCAGTAATACTCGCTGTATTAGCATACGATCCCGTGGCATTTACTGAGGCTGTAACTGCTAAAGTTGCACTTGCACCGTTTGCAAGAGATCCAACACTCCAATTTGGTGCTGACCAAGTACCAACTGAAGGCACTGCGCTGACAAAAGTATACCCTGATGGAAGCGCATCACTTACCGAAACACCTGTCGCTTTATACGGACCTTTATTTTTGGCTGTAATCGTAAATACAACATTACCTCCCACGCTTGGTGAAGAATTATCTGCCACTTTCGTAATCTCAAGATCTGCCGGACAAAGCGCCGCATCAAAATTTCTGGTTGTTACCGATGTTCCGCCGCATGAAGTAGTTACGGAATACTGAACCGAAACTGTTCCTTCTCCGGTAAAACTCAACGTATTTCCTGATAGAGTTCCAGGCCCGCTTAAGATGCTTAAAACACCACCCGCCGGAGTTGGATTTAATAATACCGGATCATCAACACAGTATTTAGAATCTGGTCCGCCTCCAGTTGAAATAGGCTGAATAACCGGATTTGATTCTGCACCGCAAATCTGTACATTGGCTGTACTAAAAGTATAATTAGTTTCATTTGTAGTGTCATTAGTGCCGTCTCCCATACTACCGCTGATTCTATGCCCTACATAACCAAATTTAGTTTCACAGCTCTTTACTAACATAGAAGTATGTCCGCCTGTTTCAACTGCCAGAATATTATCTGAACCAGTTAATCCGCCTGGGGATGTCGGATTATTCGCTGTTCCGCTGCCAATTCCCAGCAGTGATCCAGAGCTGTTTCCAAATGCGTAAATTTTATTGGTGTTCGTAAGCACATTTACCGCGGCATACTGCGCATCATGCTCCTGAGTACTAATCCATTTTATATTATCCATAACAGGACCTGATGTAGAAGTATATCTAGGCTGAACCCAGGATAATCTTTCTGAATTAGTCCAATCTCCCAATTGTCTGCTGCCGTTTTTACCTAAAGCATATAAATTGCCATCTGTTGCTAAAATATAATGAGATCGGGTTGAACCATTATTCCCCGAAGAACCAATCATTTTTGGTGTAATTCCGGTTGGGATTGTCATTTGAGAAGCATAGTTTTGGTCAGTTGCAGCAGTGTTATTTCCTAAGAAAACACCAGTACCCCAAACATAGACCGTACCATCAGCTTTTAAAGCCATAAGACCATCATTATTTCCTCTGCACGCAACCACATCTGTTAAAAATGGGTTTCCAGAATCTGAAGTCTTTACTTTATACCAAGTTGTTGCATTTCCTACCGCCCCATTACCTCGCACGGCCGCCGTTTGTGAAATCACCCATACATCGCCGCTACAAGTAGTGATAGCAAGTGTTTTATAGGTAACAAACATCATTTTAACATCTCCCGGTTCAACGCCGCTTGGCAGACCTTTTGAATTACCGTTTATAGTTACCTTTTGAAAAGTCGCGTTAGTAGTAAGCGAAGCATCTAAAACTACTCCTCTGTATGACCAGGCATATAAACCGTCGGTTGCTAAAAGTATCCCCTGAACATTATCCGAAGAACTGCTTCCTAAACCTGCCTTTAACGGAACTGCTCCAGTCGACAAAGCAGGAAAGTTTGTTTTGTTTATGGTTACAGGCGACAATAGATTTGCACCTGTATTGGAAATTTTTTCTCCCCAAGTCTGGAAAGAACCATCTGATGTTCTCACAATTGTAGTATGCCAGCTCGAAACAAAGTTATCATACTCGATAGTGGCAGCATTATTGTTTGATGCAGCCCCAAAGTTTGATAAATCAGTATTGGAACAACCCGCAACAGGAGTTGCACATTGCGCATTTGCAGCCTGATTAAATATAAAAAACACAAAAAACAAAGCGATTGTTTTTTGTAAATTCAATACGGTTTTTAAATTATAGTAATTTTTTATCATACTGTATGGGTTATTTAATTATCTGAGGAAGATTATAAGTCTGTACCTGATTGTTAAAATCATAAAAATCAAACATCAGATACGTTTCTTTATTCACTGACCCTGATAATTTGTATTTTAATAATTGCGTTTTATTACCTAAACTGATCTCCTTATCCAGAGTTTCGCTCTTTATAGACACGCCAATTCCCGTAACCGACATAGCTGGTGCAGGTAATTTTAGATTAGAATTCTCCTTTGTAGTAATTTTGGCAGGAACCGTAATTATTAGATCCGAATAATTCCTTCCTCTGACTATTTTTTCAGAAAAGGTAATTTTTGAAAAATCAAAAGAGATTCTAACCGGTTCTACTTTGATACGAAACCGATCCGGAAATGAAGCATGATCACATTCGCCGTCATGCTTTTTAGTTTCGTGAAAAGTAACATCATATTCACCAGGTTCCTGAAATGAATAATTATTGATTTCATTGCCGTGCAGCGTACTATAGATATTCTTATTAGAATTGGTAAGCGTCCAGGTTGTATTTGGATCAATGTTTCCAAAATCAATTTTTTCACCAAACGAAATCACTTTGTAGAAATCAATATTTTTAGCATTTTGAGCTGTTGACTCATAATTGACAAATAGCAGCAATAATAAGTTCAACCCACAGCATTTGGCAATATTTTTATACCGCCTGTAAACGTTCTCGATCATAATTATAGTTTTCAGAATTTTGACCGCGAATGTACCGTTTTGAAGGTCTCTTCTTAAACAATAGTCTTTACCAATTACGTAAAAGAGAAAATATTCTAACCCGAAAAAAATCACAAAAACCTCATTATCTGACGGTTGACAAAATCACTGCATTTTTGGATTCTTATCAATGAATCGAGTGATTCTACCTATAAATTAAGCTGTGTATCGAAAGTTTTCAGGGATATAATCAATCCTAAAAAGCTTTAAATTTTAAATAATGTATTCTGAATATCGCATAAGAATTAATTTTGTTATGAGTCGCAAAAAGCGGCCATTATAAAATTGATTTTATTACTTTAGCGGCCTGATTATCATTTACTAGTCAACTCTTAATTTTATCAGTTTTTACTTAAACTGTATAAAAATTACAATTTCCATACAAACCAATTTTTCACTGCTTTTTAGAGCTAATTATTTTATATATGCACCTTAAAAACTACCCATTATTTTTTGTAATAATAATTTTTAGTCATTTACTACATGCCCAGGACTCTAGATTTGATCGTATTTTTGCTGAAACTGCTCAAGATCTTCTAAGCTCAAATCCCACGAAAGCATTAGAAAACACCGATTATCTCTTTACTATTGCTGCTGACAACGCCCAAAAAATTAAATCCTGTATGCTCAAAGCTACTTTGCTCCGCCAATACGGTCTGAGAAAAGAGGCTGTTTCTTCATTAAAACGAGCAGATAGTTTTGCGATTATAGATAACAATTACACGATGCAGGCCAGAATAAATGGTTTCTTATCTACACTTTATAGAGAAAATAACATTAACAGCTTAGGAAGCATTCATTTGCAAAGAGCCGTTGCAGCAAGCAAAAAAATCATTGACAAAAGTGAAATGAACAAATTTTTAGGGAACCTCTCTCAAGAAACGGCCTATTACCGAATGTACTCTTCCAATTATCAAAAAGCGATTAATCATTTGAAAAGCGGTAACAAGCTGTTTTTAAAAACCGGACCAGATGTAGACAAAAATTTTCAAACAGCAGTAAATGATGAAATGATTGCCAAGAATTATCTATCACTGAGCGAAGTTGATTCTGCTTTGTTTTACTTCAATAAAGCCCAGAAAGAACTTTCGATATCCGGATCTGCAAACAGCCCGTTAAAAGGGTTTATTTTAAACGGACTAGCCAATGTTTATAACAAAAAAAACATGCCGGAAAAAGCCCTTGTAAACTATAAGGCTGCCGAGAAAATTGCAGACGATTCCAATTTCTTCATCTTAAAACAAGAAGTCTATACTTCTTTACTGGAGTTCTACAAAAACAGCGATGCCAAAATGTACATTGCGTATAATGAAAAGAATCAACAATTAACTCAAAACGAAGAAAACAGCAGAAAAGTTATTGCAGACGAGCTAATTAAAACGCTTCGCAAAAAACAATACGATAATGAGACAAATTATCAAAAAAGCACTTACCTACTTATAGGAGGTTCTCTTTTAATCGTTTTGCTTACAGCAGCACTTTATATTTACAAGCGAAAATCAGATTATAAAAAATTTAAAAATTATATCAATAAGGAGGAATTAATTACGCTAAGAGACGTCAAAGCAGCGCCCAAAAAAGAGCTGGCAAAAGAATACATGTCTGAAGCTGCCGAAAACAATATCTTGAAAAGTCTCGAAGAATTTGAAAATTCACAATCGTATTTAAAAAAGGATATTTCTATGAATTCTGTTGCGGCAGAACTGGGGGTAAATCACCGTTATCTATCTTATGTAATCAACAAACATAAATCCAAAGATTTTGCAGGTTATATGAATGAATTAAGAGTAAATTATATCGTTGAACGTTTAAAAAACGATCCTAGTTATTTAAAATACAAAATTAGTTTTCTTGCCGATGAATCTGGTTTTTCTTCGCACAGCCGATTTACTGTAACATTTAAAAAAGTAACGGGTTTTTCACCTTTAACCTTTATAACCTATCTTCAAAAAGAGAATGAAAAGAAAACGAGTATAGTGTAATTGAAAGATCGATTTATAAAAAATGCGGTGATAAAGAATTTAATCACCGTATTTTTTATTTTTAAGATCTTGGCTTAGGCAGGTTTCTGTCGTACATAATAATAGTCCCCGCCACCGCTACATTTAAGCTTTTTACCGATTTAAACTTTACCAAATGATGGCATTTAGACATCACTCTTTTAGGTAAACCGTGATCTTCGGCCCCTAATAAGTAAACACAGCGTCTTGGATGTTCAAAAGTTTCTAAATCTGCTGCTCTTTCATCTAATTCAACACCAACTAAACGCGCTCCTTTAGGTAAGTTTTCGTAAAAATCTTCAAAAGTTTCATAATGAAAATACGGAATTGCTTTTACTGCATCGTGAGTATCACAGGCTTGTTTGGCATATCGATTACCAATGGTAAATATAAAAGTGGCGCCTAAGTTTTGAGCTGACCGCCACAAAACGCCCAAGTTTTCAGGTGTTTTACCATTTTGGATTCCTATACCAAAATATTCATTTACAAAGTTATCATTCATACGGGCAAAAGTACGAACTGTAAATACATAAATCAATTTTTTATTGAAATGCGGCGAAGATGCTGCATTGGTTTGCCCCAAACAATTTCTATCTTTGTTACCAACTTTCTAAAAACGTACTTCAATATGCTTCCCCTATCCAATTTGGTTGTAGAAGAAGAAATCAAAAATTCGTTTTCTATACATTTTTTTGCCGACAAGAAGTTTGCAGAAAAAGCCAGTTTCAGGCTTATTTACAACCGAATATTACTCATAGAATCTGGCATTGGAGAAATAACAATTGACGACCAGACTTTTAAAATAACTTCTTCTCAGTTATTTTTAATTGCAAAAGGACAGTTTGTAAGTTTTAGTTCTGATACTATTTTTAGCGGATACGAACTTAGTTTTGGTGATTGTTTTTGGGAAAGAACACCGTCAAGCGCAAATAATTGTAAAGCGGTTTTGTTTAATAATGCTTCCGCCAATCAAACTTTTGATCTGAATAATCAGGATAATAACGAACTGGTTGCTGTTTTTAAATCTTTGCTGTTTGAATTTAATAAAGAGGAATACAACAATCAATTAGATGCAATGGCAGCTTATCTAAAAATTATAATGATCAAAATTGCCAATATAAACCATTCTCTTTCAAAAGGTTTTGACAGCTACGAAAATCAAATTTATGCGCAGTTTTTAGAATTAATAAGCGAAAATTATAAAACTACGAGAGAAGTCGCTGATTATGCATCGCGTTTAGGAATTTCAGCACGCAAACTCACCGATTTATCGAAGCGCTGCAGTAACAGAGGAGCAAAAGAATTAATAAACGGACAGCTTATTGCCGAGGCTAAAAGGTCTTTGCAGTTTACTTCAAATCCGGTAAAAGAAATTGCTTTTGAACTCAATTTTGCGACACCGGAACAGTTTAGTCATTTCTTTAAAAAAAATGCTCAGGTTTCGCCTCACGAATACCGATTATTATTTTTAAACATTGGAAATTAATCACTTAAAACTGAATGTAGTTTTTGACATGTGCTTGACGTAATTTGGCATTTCGCAAAAAAGTTTACTGCGATACCTTTGAAAAAAACAAATTATTATGTCAGTAAACAAGTTTAAAACTATTGCAGGAATAACCATTCCAGACAGTTCTATTGCGCTTCAGGCTACAGAACTTTTATTAGAACACGGAACAGAATTTATCTACAATCATTCTCTGCGTGTCTTTTTATTTTCTTCTTTAAACGGAAAAAGAAAACAGCTTAAATACGATGAAGAATTATTGTATGTCGCTTCTGTTTTCCACGATTTGGGTTTAACCAAACAGTACAGCAGTACCGATTTGCGTTTTGAAGTAGATGGTGCCAATGCAGCGAGAGATTTCCTTAAAAGCCATAATCTGCCAAAAGAATCTCTTCAATTGGTTTGGGATACCATTGCGCTTCATACCACAATTGGAATTGCCGAGCATAAAGAACCGGAAGTTGCGCTTATGTATTCGGGCGTTGGTCTTGATGTTATGGGAGAAGGATACGAGCATTTGAGTGAAGAAAACAGAATAGAGATTCTTAATGCTTTTCCGCGTGATGATTTTAAGAAAAAAATTATCCCTACTTTTTTCAGCGGCTTCGAACATAAAACGGAAACTACTTTTGGAAACATAAAAGCCGATGTCTGCGCCTATATGATCCCAAACTTTCACCGCAAAAACTTCTGCGATTGTATTTTACATTCTCCTTGGAAAGAATAAGAATTAAAATTGAAAAAGAGAAACGCAGTAAAAATTAGTACTGCATTTCTCTTTTCAAAAAAAAGTATTACTCATTAATATTCTCTAAAGTAAAGTTGAATGCAGTAGAACCTTTACCTGGCCCGCCTCCTGTCATCACGATATCAGCGCTTCTGATACCCATTAAATTAATTTCTGTATTGATTTCTGAAATAATAGCCGAATTCAGTACAGATCCTTCCTCAACCACCTGAGAAACAACGCCTATATAAATACGAGGAGAAAACTCAAAAAGGGCTTTTTGACCGGGAGCTAAATTTGTTTTGGCTGCTACAACTTTCTTATCCTTAAAACACATCGCATTGATCGCGCCTCTCGAAAGGTTGTTTCTTACTTCAACTTGGGTAGGAACATCTGAAGCTGTGGTAGATAATTGCAGAATATCTCCAGAAGGAGCTAATACCATATCAAAAGCCTGGCCGTCCCAAGCATTTATTCGAGGGGTGTAATTTCCGTAAGCATCACTTGCCGATACACTAAAATTTAATGGAAAAACAAAAGGATGATTATCAAGCTGACCGCAATTTTGAATGACTTTCCATGCAATTGCATTTTCTTCAAAACTTTCGGCAGTATTTTTCTGAAAAATGACAACGCTGCTGTTGTTCGCATCCTGCGATCTGTTAATAAAGTTCAGTTTTATAGTATCCATGATTTTATCTTTTTTAGTTTTGGAAAAGTCCCTTGTTAAACAATTTATTCGAGTTGTTTTCTGTAAAACTAGTGTCTGATTTCAGGTAAAATAAAAAAGATGTTTCAAATCGAGATTTTAATGCTGCAAAGCAGAAATATTCTGTTACGAAGCAGAAATATTCTACTTATCAAAATAAACCTTTGGCAGAGAACTTTACTGATCCAGCCAGATCTTAAACTCTGATACTTTATTTTTACTGATAATAATATCTATTTTAGGATCTGGTTTTATAATTAGTTTCAACTGATTTTTTCCATAAAGCAAAATACTGCTGATCGAATTAATGTTGACAATAAACTGCCTGTTTGCTCTGTAGAAGATTGCCGGATCAAGCCATTTCATTACTTCATCGAGGCTGTTATTGCTGTTAAACTGACGATTATCAATCGTATAGATATACGTAATTCCGGTATCCAGTAAAATATAGGCAATTTCCTCTATATCCAATTTTATGAGTTCATCTTTATGATAAGTCAGTATTCTTTTCTTCGGAATTTCCGATTCTTTTGATGGATCGTTTAGAGGAGTGTCTTCTGATAAATTTTGCAATTTCTGCTGATTCGAATTTAATTGCTGATTCAGAATTTGAAGTTCATTTACTTTATGATTCAAATCGTCTTTTTCAACATTTAAAACTCTTTCATATTTTCTATAAATAAGGCGTATCATTAAGTAGCAGCACACGCTTATGAATATCGTACTTAAAAATAAGCTTACTACAAATTGCAGGTATAGATCTGATAATTCTTGTTCTAAAACAGCTAAGTTAGCATGCGAAGCGACCATCCAGTCTGTTCCTGCAACGGGATTTATATTTATTATTTCCGATTTTTTTTCGGGATTATTAGGAAATGTGCGCACTCCCGCCGTTTTTTCTCCTTCTTCTAAAAGGGTACGTAATGGCTTAAATTCTTTATCTCCTATTCCATTTACCTGAGAATTATTGAGTTGAATTTTTCCACCAATCAATGCCGGATTAGGATGACAAAGCTCAATGCCTTTTTGATTGTACATACAGATAAAATCACTTTTTATATCGGTATTTTCAATACTTAACTGCAGGTTATGAATTACCTGATCTTTAGATAATCCGCTTCGAAGCTGTTGTTCTAAAAGACGCGAAATCTCCCTGACTTCCCTTTCACCAGATTCTAATTTACTATTGCACAACTTTTCTTTGGCCGAAGTATAAAGATAGTTGGAGGATATTAAACTAATAATTAGAACAACAATACTAATGCCTGTAAGTGTTAAAGTATAAAGGCGTGCTTTTTTCATGTATATTTATGTATCCTTAAAATGAAATCCGTTTAGAAAATTTTGCTTAGGCTAAAATAAGCAATTTATTTAGCTTTCAATATTTCGGCTTTAAGGTCCAAAAATTCCCTTTGAGCCAATTAAATCTTTTAAACACTGGGATTAAGCCTAATTTTGACTTGATTATTTATTCCAACTAAAAAATAAAACAAATGAAAAAAGGACTTAAAATCTTCGCAATTTTACTGCTTGCATTTATTGCTTTACAATTTTGGAGACCCGCAGAAATTGAATATACAACTCCAACCAAGAACCTCGCGAATGTTCCTGCAGAAGTAAATACTATTTTAAGAAGTTCCTGTTTTGACTGTCATTCTAACACAGCCAATCTTGCCTGGTTTGACAAAATCACACCGGCAAATTTTATAGTCGCTTCTCATATTGCAGATGGACGAAAAGTGCTTAATTTTTCTAATTGGGATAAATTAGACAAGCAAAAGCAAAGCGGAACACTTTTCTATGCTTTCAACAAAATCTTATCGGGCGAAATGCCGCTAAAAAGTTATACTGCCCTTCATCCATCGGCAAAACTGGACGATAGTTCTATAACGGTTTTAAAAAATTATTTAAATACAATCGCATCCAGAAAAACAAATCCCGAGGTATCTCCAATTTCTAAACCCGAAGCTGATAAAAAAGTACTTCCAAATAAAAAAACAACGGATTATTCTAAAGTAAAACCTTCACCAAATAAAATTTCATACATACCCGATTTTAGAAGCTGGAAAGCCGTTAGTACCACAGATCGTTTTGACAATGGAACGATGCGTATCATTTACGGAAACAGCATTGCCGTAAAAGCTATTGCAGAACACAAGACTAATCCTTGGCCAGATGGTGCTATTTTCGCTAAAACAGCCTGGAAACAAAAAACAAAAGCTGACGGAACGATTTCTGCCGGTGACTTTATTCAGGTTGAATTCATGATAAAAGATTCCAAAAAATACGAGTCAACTAAAGGATGGGGATGGGCAAGATGGAAAGGAAATGATTTAAAACCATACGGAGACAGTGCCAGCTTCGATCAGGAATGTATCTCCTGCCATAATCCTGTAAAAAATAATGATTATGTGTTTACCACTCCATTACATCTCGACATTAACAAATTCAATATTTACAACAAAAACAAATAAATATGAAACCACTTCACTCTATCATAATCGCACTTATGGTTGTACTTTCCGGATGCAGCAGAAATAACACAG
Organism: Flavobacterium sp. GW821-FHT12A05; assembly: GCF_058807735.1. Classification (NCBI taxonomy): domain Bacteria; kingdom Pseudomonadati; phylum Bacteroidota; class Flavobacteriia; order Flavobacteriales; family Flavobacteriaceae; genus Flavobacterium; species Flavobacterium sp. GW821-FHT12A05. Next base: position 202,147 of record NZ_JBXAQY010000003.1, read on the forward strand.
AAAATGTTAACGTAAAAGCTTCAGTATCTGCCTTAGATGAACTGCCGGAAAACCCCTTATTATTGTCGCCTATTACATTTTCTATTAATCCCAAAAAAGCTGTTATGTCAACTTTATACGGCAATAAAACTGCCTTTGAGCATGCCTTAACAAAAGCAGATAGTTCTTATCCTCAAGGAGCTGTTTTATATGAAGTTACGTGGAAACAAAAAGCAGATTCGCTTTGGTACGGCGCCAATATTCCGGATCAGATTATTAGTGTCGAAAAAATACAGTTTAACGGAAGCTCTTCTCCTAAATATGAATTGTATGCCGGACATCCTTTAAAGAAAGTTTCTTTTAATGATGAAAGCGAAAGAACCGCAGCGATAACAGCACAGCGCATGGCAGAAACACCTTAAAAAATGAAAAGTTTTTATATTTCTAAAAGCGATCTTATTTGTTTTCAGTATCGGCTAATCCCGAAAATTTTTTAATAATTAAGGTCTTTAAACGTTCCTGATGCTCATCTCCCCAGCCTCCCAAAACTCCTATTACGGGAATCAGGGTTTTTCCAAATTCAGTAAGACTGTATTCTACTTTTGGCGGTACAACGGGATATATTTTCCTGACAACAAGTTCATGTTCCTCCAATTCGTTCAACTGGATATTTAAAACCCTGCGGGAAGCATCGGGAATTTTACGCTGTAATTCACTAGGCCTTTTATGTCCTTCATTAATAAACCAAAGCAAACGTATTTTCCATTTGCCGTACAGCACTTCCCCTATCAAATCAAGGCCGCAATTTAAGTTTGGTATTGTTTTTCTTTCATACATATAACAAAAGTAAACCTATGTTCTGATTTGTACAATAGGGGAAAAATTTATCCCTATCTGAATCGTAATTCCGTACTTGTGAGAAACTTGCATACTTCTGAAATTTGTACAAAAGAAATTAACATGGAACAAAAATTTGATTATCAGAATGAATTATCAGGCAAAATTGCACTGGTAACAGGCGGAACAAAAGGAGCTGGAAAAGCCATTGCAGAACGTTTAAAAAGTGCAGGTGCAAAAGTCATTATTACTGCAAGAAATCAACCCGAAATACCTGATGAATATTTGTATTTTATCCCAGCAGATTTAAGCAAACCAGAAGGTGCCGATAAAATTGCTGCTGAAATAGTGGAGAAATTCGGCAAATTAGACATTCTCGTAAACAATCTTGGAGGCTCTGAAACTCCAGGCGGAGGTTTTGCTGCATTAACCAATAACGATTGGGAAGAAACAATACAAACTAATTTGCTGGCACCTGTAAGACTGGATAAAGCTTTTCTGCCTCAAATGCTTGAAAGCAAAAATGGTGTTATTATCCATATTGCTTCCATTCAGGGGAAATTACCTTTGTACGATTCTACTCTGCCCTACGCTGCCGCAAAAGCCGGACTGATTAATTACAGCAAAGGTTTATCTAAAGAAGTTTCTTCTAAAGGTGTTCGTATATTGACCGTTTCTCCAGGCTGGATTATGACCGAAGCCTCTAAAAGAATGATGGAGCGTATTTCTGAAAGCAGTAATACATCTCTTGAAGAAGCCGAAAAAAGCGTCATGCAGGCCTTAGGTGGCATACCTTACGGAAGAGCTGCACAACCGGAAGAAGTGGCGGAATTTGTTGGATTTCTTGTGTCGCCAAGAGCAGGTTATTTAACAGGGACAGAATATATAATTGATGGCGGAACAGTTCCAACGATTTAATATTTGAATAGTAATATAAAAGCTCTCTTTTTCAAGAGAGCTTTTATATTACTTATTTAGAAAAAATCTTAACGCCAGCCTAATTCCGGTGCAACGTATTTTAGTATAGACGATAATATATGCACATTATAGTCAACGCCTAAAGTGTTAGGTATTGTCAGCAATAACGTATCGGCTTCCTGAATGGCTTCATCCTGTTTTAACTCTTCAATAAGTTTATCCGGTTCTGCAGCGTAGCTTTTTCCAAAAATGGCTCGTTTATCAGTTTCAATATTACCAAAACTATCAGAACCTCTGCCCTGATCTCCAAAGTAATATTTGTCCTGATCTGTAACCAATGCAAAAATCGAACGGCTTACTGAAACCCTTGGTTCGCGATCGTGTCCGGCTTTTTTCCAGGCTTCTTTATATATCCTGATTTGTTCCGCCTGCTGAATATGGAACGGTTTTCCGTTTTCATCATATTTTAGGGTAGAACTCTGCAGGTGCATTCCGTTTTCGGCTGCCCAGACAGCAGTAGCATTCGATGCGGCTCCCCACCAGATTCGTTCTCTTAATCCTTCAGAATGAGGTTCTAGGCGTAATAAACCAGGTGGATTTGGAAACATAGGATATGGATTTGGCTCAGCAAAACCCTCACCGCTCAATTTATCCAAAAACTCCAAAGCTTTCTGACGTCCCATATCGGCATCCGTTTCACCTTCCTTAGGTTCATAACCAAAAGCGCGCCAGCCGTCGATAACTTGTTCCGGCGATCCCCTGCTGATTCCTAATTGTAAACGTCCTTCTGAAATTAAGTCGGCAGCACCAGCATCTTCAACCATATAAAGCGGATTTTCATACCGCATATCGATAACGCCCGTTCCAATTTCTATTTTACTGGTTTTAGCGCCAATGGCTGAAAGTAAAGGAAAAGGAGATGCCAGTTGTCGGGCAAAATGATGAACTCTAAAATAAGCGCCATCCAAACCAATTTCTTCTGCAGCAACGGCCAAATCAATAGACTGAAGCAGTGTATCGCTAGCCGTACGAGCCTTATAGGAAGGATGATTGGCCCAATGTCCAAACGATAAAAATCCTATTTTTTTCATAGATAGCAATTATTATAATTTACTATCTCAAATATACGCATCATTATTGAGTGCGTATATATCCTTTAAATAGAAAGTGTTTATAGTTTCATTTATGAAATAAGCAGGTCTGTCTTATTTTATTGATTTACAAATAGTACTAAAAATTACCTTTTCTCAAAATAAAGATATTTAGTACTGCTCGTTACATTGCGTAGTCTGATTTGCGAATTATTAAATTCAAACAGTTTCCAGCTGTTATTTAGTTTGTTTAGCGGGTCTGTGCCAAAGTTTACTTTTAATTCCCTTTCGCCGCTCTGCATGGTAGTTTCCCATTGGCCAATTTCTGAAGTCGTGCCTTTTGTGGCTATTACTGAATTGTCATTTTTAAAAACAAATGAATAGCCGCTGTAGGAAGAAGTTTTATCCAATTCATCAAAGAAATAAGGAATTCCCCAGGAACCTTTTGTTATTGTAGTTTCAAAATCAAGTGCCAGATTATTTTCTGGACAGTAATCTATAGCATATTTAATCGCATTTTCGAACTCCAAATTGTTCGTAATTGATTTTGTCGAATAATTATAATCTGCAATTGAAATTGGATAATTTAATGAGATATACTGACTGGCATTCAGATTTTTAATAAAATTGAAAAAGGCCTGATCGCTGATAATAGAAACAGAACTTCCAACCTGATTGGCGCTGTTGTAGATATTAACCGAAATAGGATAATTAATATTCAGCCCGTTAATTTTCGATAAAAGATCCGGCTGATTATTCCAGTAATCCAGCAAAGAATCAAAATCGCTTTCATTTGGAATCACCTTTTCAACGTAATTATAGAACACCATTGTGACAGGAAAATCTATTTTTACAATATCATCATCATAAGGACTTGCGTTGATATTATCCAATACTTTTTGATAATCGGCTGTAGTATTAACTGCAATTTGTTCGTTGTTTACCGTAACCGTATAAGGAAGTTTCACAGTACAATAGCTGGACTTGTCTATAAAATTATCCTGTACTGTTTTAACCATTGCAACCCTCTGCAGATAAGTCGTAAGAGGCGAAGCATTTGTAATTGTTCCCTGCACATTAGTATCCTGCTCATTTATTTCACTTTGACAGGACAATAAGAGAAAGAAAACTGCTATTGATAAATATTTTTTAAACGGGAACATATTTATATTTTTACAAAGGTAATAAAATTTAAGAAACTGTTTTTTTCTAAATTCAGTATCAAAGGCTTTAGTTTCATGTTTTTAATTTTAAATTATCATTCAGAAAATACATTTCCTGCCTCTATAAAACAATCACACTTACTTTTACCCTACTTATATCAAAAACAAATACTTTTGCGTCGTACAAATCGAAAATCTAAATGCCACTTAAAAACCAATCAGATACTTGCGATGAAATAATTTTTTCATCTTTCTTTAAAAGTCACGTAAAAGCACTTCGAAATTTTCTTTATTACAAATTTGGTAATATGAATCAGGCCGAAGATCTGACTCAGGAAGCTTTTACGAAACTTTGGCAGAATTGTGCTTCGGTACCGCTGGAAAAAGCAAAATCCTATATCTATACCATTGCTAACAACAGCAGTCTCAACGAAATTGCGCATCAAAAAGTAGTTTTGAGATATGAAAAAAACTTCACAGGTTTAGATAAAACCAACGAAAGCCCCGAATATATCCTCGAAGAAAAACAATTTCAGGCTAAACTTTTAAGAGCCATCGAAAACTTAAACGAAAAACAGCGTACGGCCTTTTTAATGCATCGCATTGACGGCAGGAAATACAGCGAAATTGCCATAGAGCTAAACATCAGCGTAAAGGCAGTAGAAAAACGCATTCACTTAGCTTTATTAAGCTTACGTAAAGAAATTGATATATAAAAGTAGGGTAAATTAAATCCTAATTGTTTTAATAATAACAGTACTGTACAATGAAAAAAGATCGCTTATTAGCAAAATGGCTCAACAATGATTTATCTCCGGATGAATTAGCCGCATTTGAAGCAAGTCCTGATTTTGAAAAATACCAAAAGATTAAAAATTATACAGATCATTTGGAATTGGAAAATCTCGATGAAAATGCCATGTTGTCCAATATTTTGAAGCAGAAAAAAACCGCACCAAAAACCATCCCTTTGTACAAAAAATGGGTATTTCAGGCCGCAGCTATATTGGTGCTGGCTCTTGGAATTGGTATTGCACTTAAATTTTCTGTGTCTCAAACAGAAACTGCCGATTTTGGAAAGAAAACCACTTTTTCATTACCTGATAATTCTGAAGTAGTACTGAATTCAGGTTCTGAAATAAATTATAAAAAATGGAGTTGGAACAGCAACAGACATCTTAACCTTAAAGGAGAAGCTTATTTCAGAGTTTCAAAAGGCAAACGATTTGAGGTTGAAACCACTTTAGGAAAAGTAACGGTTTTAGGAACTCAGTTTAATGTAAAAGCCCGAAAAAACAGGTTTGATGTCGTATGTTACGAAGGACGTGTACAGGTAAATTATGCCAATACCCAAATTCTTTTAACACACGGACAAAGTGTTCGTTTCGAAAACGGAAAACAAGTTAACAGAAACGTAAACGTATCAAAACCAGAATGGATAGACAATCAAATATCCTTTAATCAGGAAAATATTAGAAGTCTTCTGGATGAAGTTGAAAGACAATACAACATTACAATCGAATTAAATTCAAAAGATACAATTTCTTTATTTACAGGAAAATTGCCCGCTAAAGATTTAAATACAGCTTTGCAGATTATTAGTACAACCTATCATTTAGAGGCTAAAAAAGTCTCTGATAATAAAATAATTTTTGACGAAAAATAAATGCTGCTCCCCAAATCATTTCATTTTTTGTTTTGCACCTTTTTTCTTGTCCTGAATCTTTCGGCTCAGAACAAAGGAAGAACCGTGTCTATTAAAAAAATCATATTTGATATTGAACAGCAGCATCATGTCAGCTTTAATTATACCGAGGACAATATTTCCGGATTAGAAATAATTCCTCCCAAAAAATCATTTTCATTAGAACAAAAACTGGAATATCTTAGTAAGAATACCAACTTGTCTTTTGAAAACATCGGAAATCAATTCATCAATATCTATAAAAAAGAGATCGAATTGCCTGTAATCTGTGGTTACGTTTTTTCGAGTGCCGACAAAAAACCTATTGAAAACGCTAATATCAGTTTAAATCAAACTCAGATTGCTACAAACTCAAAAGGTTATTTTGAATTAACAAAAGGCGATAAAAACATTCTTTTTATCAGCCACGTTGGATATAGCACCAAACGAATTGCGGCGGGAAATTCAGATGCTGAAAATTGTCTTCAAATAACTTTAGAACCCGAAATTACAGAACTTCACGAAATTAAAGCCAATTCTATTCTGGCTTCGGGGATTTCAAAAAACAAAGACGGATCTCTTGAAATTAAGCCCAAAAAATTTGGTATTCTTCCTGGACTTATCGAGCCCGATGCCCTGCAGACCATGCAGCAAATTCCGGGTGTAAACAGTATCGACGAAAGTGTTTCGAGCATCAATGTTCGAGGCGGTACGCACGATCAGAATTTATTTTTATGGAACGGAATTAGAATGTACCAAACGGGACATTTTTTTGGTTTAATATCGGTTTTCAATCCCAATCTGGCGCATACCATTTCTATCTATAAAAACGGAAGTTCTGCCTTTTACGGAGAAAGTGTATCGAGTGTTGTTTCTATTTCTTCAACTCCCGAAACAACAGAAAAAAACTCATTCAGCGCAGGAATAAACATGATCAATGCTGATATTTATGCCAAATACAATGTTTCTAAAAAGAGTTATATCGAAATTTCGGCACGAAAATCTATTACAGATTTTATAGAAACGCCTACCTATAAAGAATATTTCAATAAAGTATTCCAAAACACCACTATTACTGATTTTTCAGACAAACAAAATGTCGATTATCGAAGTGACAAAAAATTTGGTTTTCATGATGCAACCCTAAAATATGCTCAAAAAATTGGAAACAAAGACCAGATTATACTGGACTTAATAACCATAAAAGACAATCTGGAGGTTTTTCAAAGTGCGACTGTATACGACATGTACAAATCTGAAAACAATGTTTTACGCCAGCAGAATTACGGTGGAAATTTGTCATGGAAAAGAAACTGGAACAGCTTTAATACCACTAAATTGAATGTTTATAATTCTGCTTATGAATTGTTAGGGAATCAGAAAACTTCTATTGGAAACCAGATTGTTATTCAGGAAAACACGGTTAACAATAACGGAATAAATTTAGAAAACAATCATATTATTAATTCTAAATTCAGTTTCAACGACGGATATCAGTTTAATGAAGTAGGAATTACAAATTTGGAACAAGTAACGAATCCTGATTTCTATCGCAAAATTAAAGACGTGCTGCGAACTCACGCTTTAATTGCAGAAGGAAAATACAACGACACGCTTTCCAGAGTTTATCTTAAGGCCGGAATGCGCCTCAATTATATCGAAAAATTTAAAAAATTCATGGCAGAACCCCGAATCCAATTCGGTTACGGCATCAATAAAAATTTAAGTTTAGAATTACTGGGCGAAATGAAAAGTCAAAATTCCCAGCAGATTATTGAACTGCAGAAGGATTATTTCGGAATTGAAAAAAGACGCTGGATTATCTCAAACAATACCACTATTCCTATTCAAAAAAGCAGACAATTGTCTTTAAATTTATTCTACAAAAATGGAGACTGGCTTCTTGATGTAGAGAATTTCTATAAAAAAGTATCTGGAATTACAACTTCCAGCCAGGGTTTTCAGAATCAGCTAGAGTTTGTACGCACAACAGGCGATTATGAAATTTGGGGAACAGAAATGCTCATTCAAAAAAGAATGAATCATTTTTTAACCTGGCTGAGTTATACTTATAACCACAATAATTATCATTTTTCTAAATACGAATACCCAATTTTCCCCAATAACTTTGAGTTAATGCACACCGTTTCGTGGGCAGGAATTTATGAAAAAAACAATTTCAAAATTGCCTTAGGTACAAAATGGTCAACCGGAAGACCCAAAACACCGCCGGACAATTCTCAAATCGACAATTCAAATCCTGTATTGGTTTATAAAAAACCTAACAGCGCCAACGTGCATATTTTTTCGCAGGTTAATCTTTCTTCTACATACAAATGGGAAACTGAAAAGGGTATTCAATACAAATTAGGCGTTTCTATTTTGAATATCCTCAACAGAAGAAATGAAATCAGCGAATATTATAGAATAAGTTCCTTAACAAATTCTATAGAAGAAGTCGAAACATACTCCTTGCAAAGAACTCCTAATCTGAGCTTTAGGGTTTCATTTTAATTTTATTTATTCAGGATTTTTAGAGAATCTTGTACTCCTTTTCATTTTTTTTTATAAAAACTTCAATTCTTTGGTAGGGTAATCTGCACTAAAGCTGTTTTACTATTGAACCTATTAAAAGATTAAAACATGACTCCCCTAAAAAAATGGTCAGCATCTCAATTGAGCTGCTTTGTATACGACAGTTCGTAGCCAATTGTAAAACGAAACGAGTATCAAAAAAAGCACGGCTTATTGATATGCAACTATTAAACAAACCACTTTACACTCCTTGTAAAGTATATTTTTCCTTATTCGATACAAACTAAAATTAAAAAAAATGAAATTAAACCACTTTAAATTCGCTTTAGCTGCAGTTGCAGCATTTTTCGTAAGCTGCAGCAGCGACAATAATAATGACAATAATGGGCCAGCTCCAGAAGTAAAAAAAGAAGTTTCTCTTTCTACAAGTACTACATTAGGTTCTTATTTAAGTGATAAAGACGGAAGATCTTTATACTTTTTTGCAACAGATGCAAACGGACAAGCTTCTTGTACAGGAGGATGTGAAGCTGTATGGCCTCCATTTTATGTAGATAATTTAACTGCTGAAAAATTAGGTACAGGATTAACTTTTTCTGATTTTGCAACTATCACTACTCCATCAAACAAAAAACAGCTTACTTACAAAGGATGGCCGTTATATTACTACGCACCAAGTGTTAACGGAACAAATACGCCGGAAACTAAAGGACAAACAACAGGAGATGGTGTTGGCGGAGTTTGGTTTATCGCAAAACCAGATTATTCTATCATGATTGTAAGAAGTCAGCTTAAAGGGCACGATACTAAAAACTACAAATCAGATTATACTGTGGGTGATGGCTTAACGACTTATTTTACAGATGCTAAAGTTCTTACACTTTATACTTTTAAAAACGATAACTTCAAGAAAAACAACTACACAAAAGCTGATTTTTCAAACAATGCTGTTTGGCCAATATATGAAACAGACAAGATTGTAGTTCCTTCTATCCTGGATAAAACTAAGTTTTCTGTAATCACAGTATTTGGTAAATCGCAATTGGTTTACAATGGCTGGCCTTTATACTACTTTGGACAAGACGCAAACGTAAGAGGTGCTAATAAAGGAATTAGTTTCCCAAGCCCTGGAGTTTGGCCAGTACCGGTAAAAGATATTCCGCTGGCTATCTAATCTATGCATTTCATAAAATTGAGGTAATCAGTTTATATAATTAAGTAGAAAAAAAAGCCACAGATTATAGGATTAAAATGATTTTTCGAATCTTGATAATCCTTTAATCTGTGGTAATAAAATTTAACTAAAAACTTCCCGCATACTAACGTAAAATCTAAAATCATAAAATAAGCATGAATAAAAGACGAATTATGATACTGCTTTTTTTATTGGTGATCAGTTTTGGCCCCTACTACATCTATCAAAATGTTTTATATAAAGATGCCAGAGATATTGCCGATGAAAAATCGCTGTTTACCATTACAGCTGAAAATCTGGAAAAAGAATATGCCGTAAATCCCGCTAAATCCGACTCTAAATACTTAAACAAAACAATTGAAATTACGGGAAAAGTCTCTGAAGTTACTGATTCTACAATGGTTATCGACGGGAAAGCTTTTTGCAAAATGAATGAAAAAACAAAAATAAATTTCAAAAACAAACAAATCAATATCAAGGGACGATGTATAGGATTTGATGATTTATTCGAAGTAGTAAAATTGGATCAATGCAGTATACAACAACATTAAATATGAAAAAAATATTTTTGATAGCGGGCTTTTTAATGTGCCTGTATGGTAATGCCCAGGAAGATTTACTCTCCAGTCTGGACTCGACACAAGTAGTAGATAAAAACGCGACAGCAGCGTTTAAAGGTTTGCAGATTATAACATTGCAATCGACAAAATTACCCGCCAAAAAAGAGCTTTATATTGTAATTTCTCACCGTTTTGGTTCTGTAAAAGGCGGTATATCAGAGTTTTTTGGTTTTGATGATGCCACTACAAAAATTGGAGGAATCTATGGCGTAACCGACTGGCTTTCTGTAAGTGCGTCACGCCATACATTACTTAAAATATATGAAACATCAGCTAAATACAGGCTTATAAGACAAAGTGATGATTTTCCGGTTGAAATTGTGGGTTACAATACGATAGACATTAACAGCGGATTGAAAAAAGAAGATTATCCAAAAATAGGATTCTCTGACCGATTAACTTATGTAAATCAATTACTTATATCCAGAAAATTCTCTGAAAGATTTTCTCTGGAACTGGCTCCTTCTTACATTCATAAAAACCTGTACAATCCTGATACCGAAAACGATAATCAGTTTACTTTAAGTGCCGGTGGAAGATTAAAACTAACCAAAAGACTGGCTCTAAATTTAGAATATGGTGAGAATTTCAATAAACCTAATTTCTATAATAATCCATTATCTGTTGGATTGGACATTGACACAGGAGGACATATTTTTCAATTGATTTTTACAAATTCACAATCCATGACCGAGAGCGGTTATCTAACAAATGCTTCGGGCGATTGGGGAAAAGGAGATTTTTTCTTTGGGTTTAATTTATACAGAGTTTTTTAAAGTACTAAATATGAAAAAATACATTTACTTATCCGGCATATTATTATCATTATACAGTTGTGAATCTACAACTTATGAAAGTCTTGAAGAACCTGAGGTTATAGTAGGCAAAGTTACTTATACCGCCAATGTTAAATCAATTATCGATGCCAATTGCATTGCCTGCCATGCTTCGGGCTCAAGACTAAGATCTTTAGAAACTTATACCGACGTTAAAAACGCCATGCAGAACAGTGATTTATTACAAAGAATTCAACAGCAAAACGGAACGCCGGGGCAAATGCCAAAAGCAGGAAGAATGCCGCAGGATAAAATCAATACCATCCTGCAATGGAATACGGACGGATTATTAGAAAACTAAAAATAATACTGAAATGAAAAAACTAATTATACTGCTGTTTTTGTTTACTGGACTATTTCAGGTTTCGGCGCAAAAATATGCAACAAAAACGGGGAGTTTAAAGTTCGAGGCTTCTGCTGATGCTTTTGAAGAAGTCGCAGCAGAAAACAAAAGCACATCGGCCATATTAGATACTTCAACGGGAGAAATTGCCGTATTAACTTTAATGAAAGGATTTAGATTTAAAGTCGCTTTGATGGAAGAACATTTTAATGAAAATTATGTAGAATCAGACAAATTTCCTAAAGCAACATTTAAAGGAAAAGTAGAAGATTTTGATGTTTCCCAGCTTTCATCAACAGCAAAAAACTATAAAATTTCAGGCGATCTGACTTTGCACGGAAAAACAAAAAAAGTAACGGCAAATGCCAAGCTTTCAAAATCCGGAGATAAGATCACCGTAACAGGAAATTTTGAAGTAAAACCAGAAGATTTCGATATTCAAATCCCGAAATTGGTCAGCAAAAAAATATCAGAAAAAATTAAAGTGAGTTTTAACCTTCCGCTTGCGAAAATGTAAAACAATATCAGTCAAAAAAAGCCTTTGTAAAACATAAACACAAAGGCTTTTTTTATTTTAATGATTCACCTTAAAAACCATTCCGTTAAGAATATTTCATCTTATAATTGCAATGCTAGTGTATAATATTCATTAACTAATTCTCCATAAAATTTCCCTGAATCATTTTTGTGCCCTTGCTTAAAATTTTTACTAACATCAGCTGTTCCTTTATTGTAAGCAATTGCAACGTAAATTTTCTCCGTATTTGTGAGTGTCGTTTTTCCTTTTAATGACGGAATTCTATTTTGTGCGGCTTTGAGTTCATTTACAGCCATTTCGATTATTTTTTCGATATTGCCCCACTCTCGATTGAGAAAAAAATTAGGGTTCGTTTTAAAAAATTGAAGATCGTACTGAAAAATCCCATATCCATGACAAAATTTATCAGGCCTATTATTATATAAACTATTATAGGTGGTATCCCATCTGCCAACATTTTTTAATGCTTCTCTCCCTATCTCAAACATTCTTTTACCGTTTGGATGAGCAATAAGTTCTGCTTTAGTTTTAGGAAATGCACTTCGGTTAGGAGCATCGAGAGTATCACCTGTACAGCACATTAGTAAATCTTCTACAGTCGTTTTATCTATCATTCTGCTCCAGACATAACCCGTTTCCTGATAAGCAATCGCCATTATAAGAGGCAAATCAAAAGGTGTACCGGATAGCTTTTTATTTATTTTTACTTCAAAATTCTTCTTAAACCATATTAAGCTTTTTTCAATAGTAGTATATTGTTTCACTTTAAGTGAGACTAAAGTATCTTTACCTAAAATTCCATCAACCACAAGTCCTTTTATGGCTTGGTAATTTGAAACTGCTTTAGCCGTTTCTGTATCATAAATCTGATCGATGGTTCCGTGAAATATATTAATTTTTGCCAGTTTGCGTTTTGTTTCCTCTACAATGGTATGTTTCATTATGGGAGAAGTTACATAAAAGTTAAAAGGCGGATTATTATAATCAAACACAAATGAAGTATTTACTTCATAGTCAACATTATTAACTAATATTCCATATTCCCATTGACGACCTTTAATCTGGCTTCTGCACACATTATCTTTTGAGCTTTTGGCCTCAATCGTTCCTCCGTTGCCATCGCTAAAAGCGATATGTCCAATTTTAATTCCTTTATAGCCCGGCGATCTAAAAAGTATAGCTCCAAAGGTTTGTGCAGCTTCACTAATACTTATTTTCGTGCAAAGTTTTCCCACATCATTAGCCCAATATCCTGTATAAGATTCATTACCTCTTATTCCTGCCTTTATTCCGGAAATTTGATAAACCACCCAGCTGACAAATTCTGCGCAATCCCAAGGGCCTTTATAAATAGAGTTTTCAAAAGGGACTGTAGCTCCCAAAACATACTTTTCTCCAATATGCCGGGCTGCTAATTCAATAAATTGTTTTCCTGTTGCCATTTTTTTTAAGTTTTTGTTTATAATAAAATCGAAATACTCTCATTTTTAAAATTGCTTACATACCAGCATTTTATCGGTATTCAATATTTACAGATCTATACTATCATCAACTTATCTTCTTTCAATCCAGATTGGCAGGTTTACATTTATTGGCAGTTATTTTATCGATTGCATTTGATGAATAAACGTACTCTTTGTAAATTTTCTTTAAGGCCGCAGCCTAAATCAAATGTAATTATTATAACAAAATAAAAATCAAGTAGTTATACCTGATTTCAAGAGTAAAAAGAAGTTTTTAAAAGAGGAAAATCTAAATAAAATACAACGCTTAAAAGAAATGAATCTTCTTTCAATTACTTTAAAAAATTTTGATTCTAATTGTCTTATATTTACTTTTTAAAGTGAATGTAACATTATGGAAGATTTTTTAATTGGTATTGGAAAAAGATTAAAAGAAATTAGAAAAAAAAATGCCTTAACAATACACGAAGTAGCCAATAGAGCCGGTGTAAGCAACGGACTGATTTCAAGAATTGAAAATGGCAGAACCATTCCTTCCCTTCCTGTTTTAATTGAACTTATACATTCATTAGAAACGGATGTTACTTATTTTTTTGAAGGGGTAAAAAACATAAAAAATGCTAAATTCATTCATATAAAAAAGGATGATTACCAAAAAATAGAAAAGGAAGATAGATCTGAAACAAAAGGTTTTAACTACTTTCATATCTTCAGTAAAAGCATAAATTCTATTGGTTTTGAAGCTGTAATTCTGGAAGTAGAACCCGGCAGTAAACGCGAAAAAGTGATTACTGATGCCTGGGAATTTAAATATATCATTAAAGGAAGCGTCACGTATATTATTGATGATGCTGAAGTAGTTGTAAACGAAGGAGACTCGATATGCTTTAACGGAAGACTGCCCCACGTACCCGAAAACAGAACGCAGGAAAATTGCGTAATGCTGGTGCTTTATTTTTATTCTGAAAGTAATAATTAAATATTTTACCACAGAGAGCGCAAAGGTTTACACAGAGAGCGCAAAGTTTTTTTTAAAGGAGATTTTTATAAAAATGCAAAGTTCGCAAAGCTATTATTGATAAAGCTTTGCGAACTTTGTGTTTATTAGCACAAACTAAGATAAAAATCTTTGCGCTCTTTGTGGTTAAATAATAGAAAAGGCCACCTCAAAAATCGAGGCAGCCTTTTAGAAAAAATAAAACACAATTCTAAAAATACAATCTAATTTTGGGCAGGAAGCCAAGAACGTCCGTCTAATGACCATCCTGAATTAATAGGTACACCAAACCATTGCAGGGATGAATACGCGATATCGACCATTTTTGGAACAACACCAGTCGCAGTTCCGCATTTTAAAGTTGCTGTACTGGTTGTCCATGTTGGTGTATTAGGGAAAGAAAGCGTTACTTGTTTTGAACTTGAATCTGTAAAGCTGTTTCCAGATCCGTTATCGCCTTTCCAATATCCTATAAGATTTACATAATCAGGATGAGAGCTTGTAACAGCTGAACAGGTATAGTTCAAAATTGAAGCTTCTGAAAGGGCTTTATTCCATACACGAACTTCAGCAATGTTTCCGTTTACATTAGCGCCATACGTCAAAGTTCCGTCTTGTCCAATCGCAAAAGGCAAACCGGAAGTTAGACTTCCAAAACTGGCAACAATAGCGGCCTGACCAACAAAAGCGCCGTCTTGGTATGTTTTTACCAATTTAGCCGTACGATCTACCACTAAAGTTAAATGATGCCATTTTCCGTCATTGATTGTTCCTCCTGATATATCGACACGATTTTGAGTATCTCCAATATTTACTTTCCATTTTCCTCCGGTATTGGCACATATTACAAACCCGCGGTTTTTACCACTTACCCAGTTTTTATTAGAAACTAAAGAAGGATCGCTGGAATAACCGGAAGTTTTTACGCGGCATTCAATCGTAAAACTTGAAGTTCCGAAATTATAAAGCGCATTATTGGTTGAAGCGTAAATACTATTAGAATTAAAATTGGCAAATTTTCCTGTAATAGTAGTGGTTGGATCAACTGGTTTTTCGATTTTAGTCGAAGTGAAATTTTTATTGTTGAAGATGGTAAAGATGTTTCTTTCTTCGTAAGAAGAACCGCCGTGAGATCCGGTTGAACCTGTAACAATACCGCCATGATCCGGTGCAACGATAACGAGCCAGTCTTCATTGGCATAATTAGGCCTGTTTTTTAAAGCCGTTAAGATTTCGCCAATATATCCGTCTGTAGTTTCGATTGAAGCTTTGTATTGAGACACATTAAGCGAAAATCCATAACTGTGTCCGGCGTGATCGACATCATCAAAATGCAAGAATAAAGCATCTGTGTTGTCGGTTGTAAGCGCAGCCACCACTTCATTTTTAACAGCCAAATCGGTTGTGAGTGTTTTTTCTACATCAATTCCGTCCACAATATAAGTATTGATTGGTGCCCAATGTACAATTGACATTGTTTTTAATGCCGAATTATAAGTCTCCAAACGTTTTAAAAAGCTTGGATAAGTTCCAAAATTTGGACTTGAAAACGAATTGTCTGTTACACCGTGTTTTAAATGTGTTACACCGCTCAGCATAGTAGACCAGCCGTTACCGCTCCAGGTTGGCGCTTCTGTTAAAGCATCAAGGCTGTAAATAGAATTAGGCAGTAAAGCATGTACATTTGGTGTATTGGCTCCCATTAAAGCATCACCGCGGCAACCGTCGATACCTATAATCAGTAATTTTTTAGTACCGCTGTTTAATGCAGCTTTACCTGTTTTTGAAATCTTTTTTGCATTTCCAGAATTTTCATCGCCCGCAAGCGCTGTATCATTGGTACATGAAGTGACTAAAAGCACACTTGCAAGAATTGTAACGTAACTTAATCTAAAAATCTTTTTCATTGGGTTGAATTGTTTTATGGGGTTACTATTAATTTACTTGTAAAACTTTTTCCTGCAGGGATTTTATTCTAACTAATTAGTTTATTTTTTTTTGCCACGGATTACACAGATTTTCACTAATTAATTTGTGTTGATTCGTGTAATTGCTTCGCCTGTTCGCTATCGCTCGGGTAGTGGCAAATAATTAATTCATAATGCTGTATAACGACGCAAGAGAATCTAATATATAATCAGGTTTGGCTTCTTCAAGCTGTAATCTGGTTTGGGCTCCTGATAAAACACCAATTGTAATACCGCATTTGGCATTTTTGCCTTCTTCTATATCAATAGCCGAATCTCCTGCTTTAATTACCTTCGAAGCATCAACAATATCAAAAAGCTGCATGGCTTTAAAGATCATATCAGGAAAAGGTCTTCCTAATTCTACATCGTCTGCTGTAATTAAAGCATCATACTGAATGCCTTTTTTCCAATTTAATTTCTCTAATAATGCATTGGCAACCTGACTGTTGTAACCAGTATTTAGCACTACTTTTACACCGTCTTTTTTTAGGTTTTCCATTACGTTTTCGACTCCTTCAATAGGTAAAACCTTTGCGGTTAAATATTCCTGATCCAGTATTTCGATGAAATATTCAAATATTTGGTCTGTTTTTTCAGTGTCGGTGATATTGATGTATTTTAAGATATCTTTTATAGCCTGGTATTTTTCTTTTCCTGCGCCTAATGACAAAACCAGTTCCAGCGAAACATCGATCCCGAATTTATTAATGGATTTATGTAACGATTTGTATACTATATTTTGTTCGTTTACTGTTGTTCCTGCCATATCAAAAACAACCATTTCAATTTCATTCATTTTCATTTTGTGTGTATTTATTTCGAATAAAGTCTATTCTACTATATGTTAAAATGTTTTTGCCACTCCCGATAGCTATCGGGAGTGGCTTAGAAACAACTATGCATTAAAAATTTTATCGATATTATGTTTGGCAAATCCTGCGCTTCCGGTCATTCCTTTTCCTCCTATTCCGGTTATGATGTGAATATTTTCATCAATAGTATGCTCAAAAATATCTTTGGTTTTGCATTGCGAGTACATCCCAAACCATCTGCTTTGAATTTCGTATGTTGGCAGATCGATTATTTTTTTGGCTTCTTCAATCATAAAATGATCGATATCCATATTCAAATCAAATCCCAAAGAATCTATTTCTTTTGCGCTGGCATATTCGTGCGAATCTCCTAAAATTACAGACCCGTCCAAAGCTTGTTTGAATAAGATGTGAACACCGTATTTTTTCTCAAAACTCTCCGGGTTTTCTTTTGCTTTGATAGCAGCGTACGATTTACATTCTTCAAAGGATTCGTATCTTCTAATCGTTAATCCGGTTAAGATAGAACCATCTAGTTTGTAATTATGCTGTGGTTTGGTTTGCAGCATCTGAAGTTTAGAAACAATCAAATCGCTGTTGTTGTAAATTTCCGGATATAGAATCTTGAAATCACTTCCGTTGCAGATAATGATTTTCGAAGCTTTGTATTCTAAACCTGTCGACGTTATAGCGATTACTTCATCAGATCTGTCTTCGGTATGAAACACGGTTGTATTCATAAATAAATCAAGACCTAAATTAGCCGTCATATAGTGATGCAGTTTGTGAATCATAGTCGAAGGTTCTACCGTTACTTCCTGCGGAAAAAACAATCCTCCTGTACAGTAATCAGATCTCAGTCCGCTGTATTTTGCCAGACATTGTTCTTTTGTCAGCAAGTTAGATTCATAGTCGTTCGCGATGTTAATCTCATGCAATTCTTCTATCAATTGCATTTCTTCTTCATTTGAAGCCAAATAAACGGTTCCGTTCTGGCGAATACTGATATCAAACTTCAATTGAATATCTTTATAAATCTTTAAACTTTCTTTTCCGAAATTCTGCCATTTTCTGTCCATTCCGGATGGTACAACCTGACCGAAATTTCTAACGGTTGCGCCTTCGGGTTTACTGTTTTTTTCTAAAACAGCAACCGACAATCCTTTTAATAAGGCATGATAGGCATGAAATGTGCCCAAAACCCCTGATCCAACTATGATTAAATCATATTTATCTTTCATGTGTAAATTGTTTTGATGTATTATAATTTTTCCTTTATTCAAGTGTATAAAGGAGCTGTGTTAATTTTTATGTGTTTTTTGAATTTGCGCTTAAAGTAATTAAAGGACATTACCGTGGTTATTATCCCAACGAAGGATAACAGATAAATGCAAGTGGTAAAAAAGCTCAAGAAGGAAATATTCTTATCTCCAAAATTTTTAAAGAATAAGACCAAAACACTTCCCAAATATCCAAAAGCATCGGCTATGTAGATTAAAAATCCGGTGTTTCCGTCAATTTTATAAGTGGCAATCATTCGGTCAAAAAACAAACCGTTAAACGGAATATAGCAAATGTACATGCCAAATCCTGAGATCATCATCCACGAAAGCGGCGACAATAAATGCTTTTGAAATAAGAAAGTCGTTAAACCAATAAGTACTGAACCTATGAATAATACCAAGTGATAATTTTTAAACGCTTTGTAGTTGTTTTTCATGCTTCCTAAAAAACCTAAAATAACCAAAACCGAAATTGCTATAGGAATTTCTGAATACATATAAATGGATATACTCCCTTTATAGCCTAATGAATCCCATAATTCTCTGGCAAAATTATCTCTGAACTCCCTCATTGCCGTCAACATTGCATAGAATACAATGATGATCGTTAACGGAAAAGCAAACTGTCTGAACAACAAAGCACGTTCTTTTCTATTAAGCGGTTTTCGTTTAGATCGTAAGGCTAAATCTTCGCTGTCGGGATTTGGAATTTTTTCCAGAAACAAGGAGAATAATACCAACGGAATTATAAAAATTAAACCCGAAACAAAAGGCATCCAAAACTCGGTACAGCCCAAAACTTCCAATACAAATACACCAACAGATTTTGCTGCTCCTGAGGAAACAATAAAACTGGAACATAAAATAACGCCTAATAGTTCTGTAGTTTTTCTTCCTTCGATATACGAAAAAACGATTCCCCAGATCATTCCCAGCGGTAATCCGTTTATAAATAAAAACAGGATGTTATAAGGTGCGGGAACTAAAGCAAAACCTAATAAAGCCAGTTCTGAAATGGCTATAAAACTGATTAAGTACAAGGTTCTTTTAGCCGATTTTAATTCGGATATAATTTTGATCCCTAAAAACTTAGAAAGTGTGTAGCCTAAAACCTGTGCCAGAATCAATAAGATTTTATAGTCGATTCCCCAGAAAGACATAGTATCGAATGTTGCTACAGTAAAAGGCTTTCTGAAAGCATACATGCAAAAATAAGTTCCAAATGCGGCTATGGAGGTTTTTAATATAAAACTGAAATTAGATGCTTTTGCAGTCATTTGTTTCAAGGTTTGAGTGATAGTTGTGGTTGTAAAGTCTTGAGGAGTATAAAACCTATTGGATGCGGTCGGTTAAAAAAAATAAACTGTAAAAATAAAACGGACCAACACCCAACAGGTTAACTTATAGTTGTCTATAGATTATATTTAAGACCAAGATTGAACTTTGCTCCATAGTATTCTACCTGTTTTGGTCGATTAGGAGTTTCTCCAAAATGATACATTAAAGGCTCATTTAAAACGTTATTTACATCACTAAAAATGGTAAAATGACCGCCTATTTTATAAGAAGCAGAAAAATCTAGTGAGTTGTATTTACCATAATAAATATCGTTCATGTCGGTATTTTTTGCATTAGCATCAAAACTTATGGCGTATGCTCCTTTATGATTGAATGCGGCTCTTACGTTCAATTTTCCGGTTTCGTAAAACAATTGAATGTTGTATAATTCTTTTGCCTGATAAGGTGTTGATACTTTTCTTCCGTTAGGATTATTAGCATTTTTTCCTAATGTCATTTCAGAATTCATAAGGGTAGCATTGATCTGAGTTCCGAAATATTTAAGGAATCCAGGTAAGAAGCTGAATCTTTTTGTGATTCCAAATTCAACACCGCCAATCCATGCATTGCCTCCATTTGTAGGCGAACTGATTTCTATATCCGAAAGTCCGTTAATTGAACCCTGATACGTGTCATCAAAAATTGGATCTGTAATCGATTTATAAAATACTCCCGCATTAATCAATCCTACTTCATCAAGGAAATATTCACCTAATAAATCAAAGTTCCAAGAGTAAGTAGGGTTCAAATTTGGGTTTCCTCCAGCGTATTCTCCATCAATTGTATTTAAAGAACCAGCCGGCGAAATATCTCCAAAGTTAGGTCTTGCAAATGTTCTTGTTGAAGCAAAACGTAAGTTTAAATTCTCGATTGGAGAATATTTTACATGAAGCATAGGCAGTACTGAAGTATATGTTTTTGTGTTTTCGGCATCGACTACAACATCATTTTCTACTGTTTTTCCTGTAACTTGTGTAATGGTATTGGTAACTCTAACTCCTCCTAAAATCGTCCATTTATCATTTAATAAATACGTTGCCATTGCATAAGCCGATGAAGTGGTTTCGCCTACATTAAAGTTTCTTCCCAAACCTTTTCCTAATTCCGGAATTTGAGAATCTACAGGGTTTAATACCAGATTTCCTTGTGAAGTATTAAATAACTTCGTCATTCCGTCAGTCGATAAAACCGGACCAAAAGTGTTACCAATATTGGTTCCTGTTTCTCTGCGCATATAATCTGTTCCGCCTGGCTGATTGATTAAATCAGAACCATAATTAGATAAAAATGGTGTTGGCGATCCTGTCCAGTTGTAATATTCGTCTCTAAAAGTGGCAATACGATCCTTGTCTGTCAATTTTGCACCAAATTTCAATTTCAGGCTTTCATTAAAATTGTGCTCGTAGTTTACGGCCGCAATAATATTGTCACGTTCTACAATGCTAATTTTATACAATTCAAGCGTAGAGAATTTCATTTTCGCTGGATCTGTTTTGAAATTTGGATCAGAATAAAAATCAAATATCGATTTTGGATTTTTAGGATCCAGCATTCCTCCGTCTGCTGCCCAATATGCTCTTGGACCTCCCGCTCCGCCGCTCGCTAATGGAACCGTATTTAAATATTCGGGTTTAACCCCAACTCCGGTTTGGTTGAACTGAATTAAAAAATAACTGTTATCTTCTGCGTTTGGAATATTTCCGTATTTAAACTCATTTCTGTACGAAGCCAGACTCCAGTCTAAGTTTCCGTTTGGTAATTGGTGTTTTCCGCCTAAGTCAATGCCGACAAACTGCGTTTTTAATTCATTATGAATATCCTGCTGTTCTACAGTTAAAGCATTTGTTGCACTGTTGAATTTATCAAATCTAATACGGTGTTTGTAATGCGTTTCTTCATCAGAAAGTCCTCCGTAAGTAGCTTTCAGGAAAATTTTGTCTCTAGATGACGGATTAAATTCCATCGCCGCATTTAAACCCGTTGTTTTTCTAACTCCGGTATAATCTCTTAATTCTAAGCGGTAAACTCCTTGGTCGCCTTGTCTTCTGGCTTCGTAATTATCTGTTGCCCAGTTTCTGTCCCAATAAGTTCCATTGATAATATAGCCGAACTTTCCGTTTCTGGTTTTATCGCCAATCGTAAGCGATCCGCTGTAAATTCCTTTATCTGATTTTTGATTGTATCCGCTAAAAATACTCGCTTTAATTGTTTTTTTGGCTGGAGCTGTCTGTGTGGTAAAATTTACGCTTCCGCCAATGGCATCTCCGTCCATATCTGGCGTAATGGCTTTTGTAGCTTCTACATAAGCGATTAAATCTGATGGAAAAAAGTCAAATGCTGTGGCTCTTGAAGTTGTTTCTTCTTCGGCAGTTGGAATCCTGTTTCCGTTAATTGTTGTTGATGACCAAAAAGGCGGTAATCCTCGCACCGAAACAAAACGTCCCTCACCCTGATCGCGTTCTATAGAAACTCCAGGCATACGCTGTACCGTTTCGGCTGCATTACGGTCTGGTAATTTTCCAATACCATCGGCTGCAATTACGTTTACAATGCTCATTGATTTTTTCTGCATGTTCAGCGCTCTTGCCTCGCTGTTTCTCTGGCTCATGCCGCTTACTACTACTTCGTTTAATTCTTTTGAATTGGTTTCTAATCGAATGATTCCTAAATTCAGCTGTTGGTTTTCTTTTACTTCAACTTTAATCGTTTTTACTTCGTATCCTATATAAGAGATCTGTAATTCGAAACTTCCTGATCTTATATCTTGTATGGTAAAATAACCGCTGAAATCGGTCGTTGCTTTTTGATTATTGGATAATATGATAGAAGCTCCCGGCAATGGAGATTGTGAGTCGGTAACCGTTCCTCTAATAGTTCCTTTTTGGGCTGTTATATTTTCCGCAAAAAGCAAAAGAGATAAAATAAAAATTGCCTTGTAAATTGTTTTCATGGTTAGTTTGTTTACAAATATTAAATTTATTAAAGCAAATTAACTATGATTTTTACAAATAGTGAAAAATTTAAAATTATGGAATTGTTAAAGAAATGAAAATTAAGCAAGGTGTTTTGTTAAGGATTTGTAAAAGAAATTAGTTTAAAATTTTGTAAAAAAGCACTTTAAACCAGTATTTACAATAGAATACGCAATAATTGCATATTGACGAAGATGAGAAATCATCAAATTTGGTCTGCTTTTTTACTTAACAATTAAAATTTGATACCATCCATTTATTTACAAATAGTAAATTTTACGAAGTAAAAAACATTGAATTATTAATTAAATAAAATGTTCCGAACCTACGGTTCTCAAAATTATGATGAAATATTTTATTAACCGGATTAATCCCGATAGCTATCGGGAGGCCCTACAAAATCTATCGAGCCAATGGCTCTTTTTTACAAATTATAACTTCAACAATATATTTTATATAAATAACGATGAAAAAAATTCCGTAGGAATTACAAATACTGTAGCAACTCCCGATAGCTATCGGGATTAATCCGTTGAATAAGATTAGCATATTACATAAAGTTCCATAGGAACGATCTATTTTTATTGATGAATTGCAGATTTAGAATAACAACAATTAAATAGATAAAATTCTAAACAGCATTATCTACATAATATATATCGCTCCTATGGAGCTTTGGTACTTGTCTATATTAGATTATTTTCTATAAATATTGCGCCCTTACAGGGCTCCGACAGGAGCTTAATATTTATAGAAACATTAAGGTTTTCAGTTGCCAAAGCTCCATAGGAGCGACATATATTTATTGAAATCCAAACAAAACATGCTTTTTATCTGAACACAATAATTAAATGATTTAAACTCTTTAAATAAAAACGTTCTTAAATTTTATAAATTTGCGCCCCAATACTGAAAGAATAAATACAGTATTTAATTTCTGCATTACAAATACATGATTATACAAGATTTAGTGGGCAGCTTTTCTATTTCAGGAAGCAATCAGGAAGAGAGCCAGGAAATAACTTATAAAGGCATTTTGAATTTGTCTTTAGACCATAATAACCGAATTACAGCGCAATGGCTTATTAACGATACCCAGCAGCAAAAAGGCCACGGTTTCTTTAAAGACAATATTCTGGTAATTAATTTCAGTTATAAAGGAGAAGAAAATAAAACCTACAAAGGCGTAGCGGTTTACCGATGTATAACCAAAGATGTACTAGAAGGTTTTTGGTCGGAAAAACACGGAAACCCACTTTATTTAGGAGCAGAACATTGTTTAAGGCTCAAAAGCACCGAAACATTGAGCTGATAAGAATAAAAAAAGACTGTAGAAAAAATATGTCGCTCCTATGGAGCTTTATATTATAATTTTTTATCCTTTGCTATAAATATTTCGCTTCTCTGAAGCTTACAAAAAAGCTAAATCTTCCGATTTAGCTTTTTTGTTTTTACTGCTATTTTAAATAGGCTTACTTAGCATCAAACCAAAGTTTTGTAGTAAGAAGGTCTTTACCCTGAACCGCAATTGCAGCTTGATAACTAGCTCCGTTTAACGATTGCTCTGTACCCGGGTAGAAGAAACGCGAAGGTATCTTTCCGTCTAAAACTGTAGCCGGGCCCGCTGTTAATACTGGATAATCCAATCTTCTCCATTCTGTAAAAGCATCAAGACCTTGTCCGTAAAATGCAATCCATTTTTGCGTACCAATTGATTTAGCATAATTAGCTGCATCATATTTTACAGAAGCCTGATTCAGATAGTTAGAAATAGCAGTTGTATTGGTAATTCCAAATTGATTGAATGATGCCGTTATGGCGTCTTTATACAATTGCTCTGCATCTCCAGAGATATAACCGCG
This sequence comes from Flavobacterium sp. GW821-FHT12A05, assembly GCF_058807735.1. Classification (NCBI taxonomy): domain Bacteria; kingdom Pseudomonadati; phylum Bacteroidota; class Flavobacteriia; order Flavobacteriales; family Flavobacteriaceae; genus Flavobacterium; species Flavobacterium sp. GW821-FHT12A05. Next base: position 226,583 of record NZ_JBXAQY010000003.1, read on the forward strand.
AGCTGCCGCTTCGGCAAGATTAAACAATGTTTCAGAATAGGAAGCAATTACTGCAGGCGAAGCCGAAGTCAGGAAGTAAGTTCCCGGTTTAGATGTTTTAGCAAAACCCTGGCTGTTAGCATCACTGTTAGATAATCCGTTTGCACCACCCACATATTTACCAACAGTTGCATCTGATGGAAGCTGTGCGTAAACCGGTAAACGCGGATCTCCTAATTCAGTTAATTTATCTACCAATGTTTTCGAAATACGATAATCGTCACGAGTTTCAAACCAAGCCGAAGCAGGGTTTTGCTGAGGCGAACTTGTATAGGTAAACTTAAAAGTATCGTTGTTACTGCTTAATACACCCGCTGCATCGCTTGTTGCATCAATTGCAGCTTGTTTTGCTAAAGCTGGTTCTTTATCAGAAATTCTCAAAGCAATACGCAAACGAAGTGAGTTTACCAGTTTCTTCCATTTTAAAATATCTCCTTTATAAGACAAGTCGCCTGTTACAGCTCCGTTTGCTGTACCTAATAAAGACTGAGCTGTTTTCAAATCTTCCAATAATCCTGTATAAACTTCTTTTTGAGTATTATAAGCTGGAGTTATTTTTTGGCCTGCTTCTTTATAAGGAATGCTTCCGTAAGCATCTGTCAACAATAAAAAAGTCCATGAACGTAATGTTAAGGCAATTCCTTTATAGTTTGAATTGGCCTGATCTGCTGGGAAATTCAGAATTGTATTCAAATCTGTAATTAAAGTTGCATATCCTGTATTCCACAAAGAAGTGAAAGAAGTATTCGAAACATCGTATCTGTCTGGCTCAGTATATTGGATTTTAGCCCAATGCTGCACAAATAATAAAGATGAATCAAAGTTGTTTGTTGATCCCCAATACAAGTCAGCTCCCTGTTTTAATGTTCCTGTTAACAGGTAAGGTGCCAATGGAGTTTCAGTTGCATTTGGATTTTTGTTAATTTCATCCAAGGTATCACTGCATGAAGTCAATGAGACTGCAAACAGCGTTATATAGGCTAGTTTTTTTAGCATGATTCTGTGTTTTAAAATTTAATATTTAAATTAAGACTGAAATTTCTTGTTGTTGGTAAAGCTAAACTCTCCAACCCTTGCGCATTTCCAGTATTGAAAGCAGTTTCTGGATCGATGTTTGGTGCATCTTTATAAATAAAGAACAGGTTACGACCTACTGCAGTAATGCTGGCTCCTTCTAATCCTAATTTTTTAGCAAATGATTTATTGAAATTATAAGCTAATTTTATCTCTCTCATTTTTACAAAAGTCGAGCTGTAAATGTAAGCTTCACTAATGTTGTAAGAGGCTTTGTAATATTCTTGTGCACTGATTACCTGATTGTTTGGAGTTCCATCAGCAAATACTCCTTTAAAGATCATACCATCGTCAAAAACTTGCGCTCCGCCCGGTGCAGCACCGCTTGGCAGTAAAACTTTTGTATTACCATTTACGTAATAGTTTAATCCGCCATTTTCAGCTCCACGACCCGGAAGCGTTTGATCTAATACCCCTGTATAATTACCCGTTCTGTTAGTTCCAGAGAAAAGCTCTCCTCCTACACTTGCATCAACAAGGAATGACAATTCGATGTTTTTATAAGTCAAAGTGTTCGTAAGACCCGCTAGATAATCAGGAGTATAATGTCCTAAAACTTTCTTTTGAGGATCCGCTTTTGGTAATCCGTTTGCACCCACTACAATATTTCCGTTTGCATCACGCTGATAGGCTGTTCCGTAAAGTGCGCCATAAGCCTGTCCTACAGATGCTAATACATCTACTCCACCAGAAGAACCAATTGTATAGTTCTGAATTTGTCTATCGTAGTCAAGAATTTTTACTTCACTTATATTCTTAGAATAGTTTACGCCAACATTCCATTTAAAACTTTCTGTTTGAATAGGAGTTCCGTCTAACTGAATTTCTATACCACGGTTGTTAATTTTTCCTGCATTAATTAATTGTGAATTATAACCGCTTGAAGCTGTAGTTTTTATCTCTAAAATTTGATCAAAACTGTTTGTGTTATAATACGCTGCATCAAAATGTAATCTGTTTTTCCAGAAAGAAGCCTCAAGACCCACCTCAGTAGAACGTGTAGTTTCTGGTTTTAGGTTCTCGTTAAGTTTCTTTTGAGAAGAAGTCTGGATTGGATTTCCGTCGAATGCCGTTTGGAAATTGTAAATTGTAGACAATTGGTACGGATCTGCATCGTTACCTACTTCAGACCATCCACCACGAATCTTTAAGAAATCAAGCGTATTGCTTTTTAAATTGAAAGCTTCAGATAAAATTAAACTTCCGTTAAAAGATGGGTAAAAATAAGAACGGTTGTTGCTTGGTAATGTAGACGACCAGTCATTACGTGCCGTTACATTGATGTAAGCATAGTTTTTATATCCAAATTGTGCCGAAGCATAAGCACTATATACTCTTAATCGAGATAATATATTCGATGACGTTAATGGATCACGTGAATTTGTTAAAGTATACAAATCTGGTACAGCAAGACGAGGCGCTTTTTGATAATTGTTTGCATCGTTGTGGTTACGGATGTTGAATCCGGCAAGAGCATCTACACTAAAATCATCATTTAATTTTTTAGTATAAGTAAAAATACCCTCTGTATTTTGTTCGTTTACCGTGTAAGCATCTTCAGCATAAGATCCAAAAGGCGTTCCGTTGGTACCATACTTAATTTCGTATTTTCTACGATCGTTATAATAATCAACTCCTGTACGGAATTTAAAGTTAAGACCTTCAGCAAGTTTTGCATCTAAGTGAATATCACCAATGATACGATTACGCTGCTGGCTTGTAGTATTGTAATAAGCATTCCAATACGGGTTGCTGTAGTAACTGTTGTTCCAGTTAACATTTCTGTTATTTCTAAGTTCGTTGATGTCTACCTGACGTCCGAACCAAAGAAACTGAAGCATTACACCCGCAGCACGGTTACCAGACGGACCACCTGGCAAAGCAGGAGCATCAGTCACGATATAGTTAGCATTTACACCAACTTTAATGTTTTTAGAGATTTGGTAGTTCGTGTTAATCGTAAAGTTTGTTTTGTTTACTTCACTATTAGGAACTGTTCCTTGTTGTTTTTGATTGTTCACTCCTAAACGAAAATCTGATTTTTCATCTGATTTAGCTACAGAAATACTATTATCATAAGTAAGACCTGTATTAAAGAAGTCTTTTACATTATTAGGATGAGCCACAAAAGGAACCGCCTGACCATTAGAATAAAATTGAGGAATAAGACGACCGTCTAATCTTGGGCCCCAGCTTTCGTCAACACCATCGTTAACACCGCCTCCTTTACCATCTACAAAGCTGAACTTTCCGTTTGAACCTTGTCCGTATGAATTTTGAAATCTAGGTAAAGTAGCAACTTGAGAGATAGTAATACCGGTATTAAAAGTTATTCCTAATCCTTTTTGATTTTTACCAGATTTAGTTGTGATAAGAACAACACCATGCGCAGCACGAGATCCATAAAGAGCGGCCGCATTAGGTCCTTTCAATACGGTTAGCGTTTCAATATCCTGTGGATTTAAATCGGCAATTGCATTTTTAAAATCACGGGTTGCACCTCCTACGCTTCCTAACTGCGAGTTATCTACCGGAACTCCATCTACCACAAATAACGGCTGGTTATTTCCTGCGATCGAAGTTTCTCCACGAATAATAATACGAGAAGATCCCATATCTCCCTGAGAATTTGTAATACGAACTCCGGCTAATTTACCCGAAAGACTGTTTAAAAAGTTCGTTTCTTTAGTATCGGCAATATCCTTGTTTTTAAGTGACTGCGTGGTATATCCTAAAGATTTCTTTTCTTTTGTAATACCAAGTGCAGTAACTACTACTTCTGATAATGCATTTTGTTCCTGGGTAAGACTAATTACAACCGAATTTCCATTGGCTACAACTTCTGTTCTTTTATATCCTAAAAAGCTTACTACAAGTGTATAAGGAAATTTTTGTCCGGTTTGGAAAAAGAACTTTCCATCAAAATCTGTAATAACGCCGTGCGTAGTTCCTTTAATGTTAATCGAAGCACCAATAATAGGCTCTTTTGTAGCAGCATCTATTACTGTTCCTTCTAGTTTCGACTGGATTAACGGTTTGGTTTCCTGAGCACTAACCCCTATGGAAATCAAGAAAATACATAACCATGCGTATCTATTTAATTTTTTTTTCATTACTTTGTTTTAGTTTAATAAATAAGGCGAAGACAGATTTACTTTACTTTCGCTTCCCTTATAAGAGATGTACAATTTCTTTAAGCTTCGCCATTTCTGCTGGAACAGAAATGGTTTTTTTATTTATCTGCTACACATTCGTTTTTTCATTTTATTTTTCTTTTTGATTACTATTATTAAAATTGGCTTTTACAAGATTTTAATCTTAGAACTTTAAGATTGATCCTATTCAAAAAATTTGCATGATTTAGAGATTGCAGCTTTTTTAACAGCCGTTTTTCATTCCTTATAAATTTTAAAATGATCCTGCCTGTTCCAAAATGAAAAGACCAAAAACTCACAAGTCCTTTTATTTGCTGCTGCTATTTTAAATTCTACTAATTTGATAGAACAAAAGTATATTAAATATATTTAGCTGAAAAGTTTATTCGAAATTTTTGCAAAAAAAAAGTTAAATAAATTAATTACGATTTTTTAAAACACTAAAAACAAGACAGTTAATAGTTTTGAAGAATTTATTGCCGTGTAAGATTTTTTTTAGACAGAGAGAAATTAAATAGAAAAACACACCTATTTTTTACCTCATTATTAGCAGAAGAAATCAAATTATCGCCAATTTATGACAATGAAATACTCGTTTTTTGCAAGAAAGCTGCTATTCTTTCAGCAAAAAGATCTCATAAAAAATAGAGAAAAAATCAAAAGCCAGAATTCCGTATTTTTGTATAAATTCAATCCAATCTATGAAACGTTCCGGTACAGCAGATCTTCCTTTACATTATGGACATGTTCCATTATGGCTGGCCGAACGCATGTCTAAACTTGGCTTTGCGATTGTAGAAACCATTGCAATGGAGTTTTCTACTTCAGAAGTAATCAGCAAACTAAGTAATCCTTTCTGGTTTCAGAGTTTTGGCGCTGTAATGGGAATGGATTGGCATTCTTCGGGAATTACAACCTCGGTACTTGGAGCATTAAAAAAATCTGTAAATCCACATTCAAAAGAACTCGGAATTTATATCTGCGGCGGAAAAGGCAAACATTCTATGCTTACACCGCAGGAACTTTTATTTGTGGGCGAAAAAACGGGTCTCGACGGCATCAATCTGGCCAACTGCAGCCGACTTACAGCTAAGGTTGATAATACTGCCATTCAGGACGGATTTCAACTCTATCAGCATAATTTCATAGTTGATAATAAAGGACAATGGGCTGTTATTCAGCAAGGAATGAATCCAAATTCTAAAACCGCCAGAAGATACCATTGGCATTCACAGGATTTAAAATCTTTTGTAGAAGAACCTCATACTTTTATTTACGGCGAAAATCAAGGTACAATTTTAAACCTTACGGCTCAGTCTGCAGCAAAATCAAGAGAAGGTATTTTAGAATTAGCAAAAGAATCTCCTGCTAAAATAATAAAAGAGATACAGCATCTTTCGATGCCAGCACATCATGATGTTAGAATGGAAGATGTAAATATGAAAAGGCTAGGCGCCATGCTTTGGGCTACTCATGAAAACAAGCCGGAAGATTTTGAAGAACTATTGCTATTAAAAGGAATGGGACCTAGAGCGCTGCAATCATTAGCATTGGTAAGCGAAGTAATTTACGGCACTCCTACCCGATTTGAAGATCCTGCACGTTTCTCATTTGCCCACGGAGGAAAAGACGGACATCCGTTTCCTGTTCCGGTAAAAATCTATGATGAAACTATTGATACTTTACAAAGAGCCATTAACCGCGCTAAAATTGGCAACAGCGATAAAATAGAGGCGATTCGTAAATTATCTGAGATTTCAAGAAAAGCAGAGGAAAGTTTTACACCCAATTCTAACTTTGACGCGCTCATTCAAAAAGAACGCGATGAATCATACAAATACGGCGGACGAACGGTTTTTGGCGATGCTAAACCTCCCAAAAATAAACCTATAAATCCCGGAAATCAACTGGAATTATTTTAAGATTCCGAGTACATTTCAAATAAAAAACGTCTCAAACTTTGCATTTGAGACGTCTGGATTATTTCTTTTCTTCATTATTTAACTTGTCGTCGAAATCAGGTTTTTCACCTTTAAATTTGTGCGTGTCAATATCATAATTTTCATCGTTTGTTAAAACTTCATCATGATCTTTATATTGATGCTTTCTCATATCGCTTCGATTATCTGAACCGCTTTGCTTAGCGTCATTCGGATTTTGATTATTTGTTTTCATATCCTGTAGTTTTTAAGTTTTATTAAAATTACCTAAAAACGGCACCAGGAAGCTTATACAATCATTTGTAAAAGTTATAAGATTTAAGCCAGTAAATTTAAAGCATCTGCTGTTCGTACTGCTTCAATCGAATTATTAACGTTTAGTTTTTCGAGAATATTCTGCCTGTGTCTGTTTACGGTATTGATACTTATATTTAATTGATCGGCAATTACTTTACTGATTTCACCTTTGCTTATCAATAATAAAATTTCTTTTTCGCGTGACGTCAGCAAATTAATGCAATTTACATACGTATCTACATAAATGCTTTCGCCTGTTTTAGTATTGATGATTTTTCCATCAATTCCGTTTACTGCCGGATGCTTTTCGAATAAATAATTATAAAGACAAACGCCCAGCCACAATCCTCCTTCTGAACTGTTTTTAAGGTAAAAGCTGCGATGCAGAATGCGCTGGTATTCCTTTTTGCTGTTCAAAGTTCTGATTTTACATTTGGTAGCATAATTTAATCTTTCTTCGGGCGCAAGGGTTTTTAAGAAATTAAAAAACTCTAATTCTAAAAGATGACGTTCAAAAAGGTCTTCGGGATGAATGCGCTGGTAAATATCTTCTTCCCAAATAGAATCGATTGTCAAGTATCCGGAAGTATCCATTTCAAAAAAACTCCCGAAATCACCAGTAAAAATATAACTCTTATTATCGGCAAGATCAGATAATACAGCAACCGAGTGATCTATTTTTACATATTCTTTCATAGTATTAATAGCTTCCTCCAGCGCTTCTCTGCGTTTTTCGGGGCTGTCAATAGATTCAAAAGAAAATTGGTCTTCTAACTTAGAAATAGGATTCATAACAGTAATTCTTTGATTATCTAATAGTATTGAATTACTATAGAGAGGGCTAAAAATAGAAAAAAAATCGTTTCTTCCTCAAAATGGTTATAAATAACTATTGCTGTAAAAATAACGAATCGCCTACTTTGTAAATTATTAATAAAATTCAAATTTAAGAAATCATGAAAAAAATGCACTTAGTTTTACTCTTTATAGGCATCATGGCGGTAAAAGGAAATGCTCAAAAGTTAAATTCAATGCAATGGCTTAACGAGCCGTCTGAGTGGGAAATAAAAGACAACAAACTTACTATGCAGGTTACACCTCAGTCTGATTACTGGAACAAGAGTCATTACGGATTTACATTATACGACGGGCCATTTTTGTATACCCAAAGAAGCGGCGAATTTGAAGTTGTTGTAAAAATGAGCGGCGTTTATAAAACCAGATTCGATCAGGTATGTTTAATGCTTCGAATAGACGAAAACAATTATATTAAAACGGGTGTAGAATATGTAGAAGGTGTTTATAATATTAGTACCGTACAAACCATCGATAAAAGTTCATGGAGTGTAATGGGTTTAAAAGAAAAGCCTAAAAATGTGTGGATGAAAGCCGTTCGCCGACTAGATGCTGTAGAAATTTTTTATTCTATTGATGGAATTAATTATACAATGACTAATACCGTATATTTTCCGGAACATAAAACGGTGCAAGTGGGTATGATGGCCGCAAGCCCGGACGGAAAAGGATTTACAGCCACATTTGAAGATTTTAAAATTACACATCTTCCGGATCAAAGACGTTTAGAATGGCTGAAAAATAATCAATAATTTTTCTTTAGTGTAACATTTTCAATCATTTGCAGTCTATATATTATACGCCTTATTCCTTTCATTAACGAAGCCAAAACCAAAACCAAACCATGAGCACAAAATTTTTATTGTATATCATCTTAACAATTCTTGCATTTTGCCAAAAAGCTTTCTGCCAGCAAAACGAGAACCGCTTAATTCATGAAAAGATAAAAATTGAAACTGATGCTGTTTTTAAAAAGCTCGTAGACATTAGAAGAGATTTTCATGAAAACCCGGAATTGGCTGGCAAAGAAGTTCGTACTCAGGAAAAAATAAAACAATATTTACTTGATCTTGGACTTGAAGTCGAGACCGATATTTATGGTCATGGTGTAATTGGAATTTTAAAAGGCGGAAAAAAAGGTAAAAATATAGCCTGGCGTGCCGATATGGATGCGCTTCCAAATGATTTCGACGATAATGTTGATTTTAAATCGAAAACCAAAGGCGTTCAGCACGGCTGCGGGCATGATGTTCACATGGCAATTGCATTGGGTATAGCCGAAGTTTTGGCAAAAAACAAAAAAGACCTAAAAGGAAACGTATATTTTATTTTTCAACCAGAGGAAGAAACTTTTGTTGGAGCAAAAAATATGATTAATGCAGGCTTACTGAACAAAATACATCTTGATGAAATTTACTCATTACATGTTACGCCGCTGGCTGTTGGTCAAATAATGATCAAGCCCAATGAAGTGTATGCCTACCAAAAAAGAATACAAATTAAATTTAAGGACGAGCTTACGAAAGAACAGACAAATGAAATCACTAAAAAAATTCATGATGCTTTAGTTCGCATTGCGCCAGGAAGCAAACCTTGGGAACTTCAAAATATAATTGACCCAAAACTGGGACTTTCGAACCCTAATACCATCTTTAAAGATTACTTAATTATGGACGAGAAATTTAATATCCGTTCTAAAAATAAGGAACTGACCTTGGATGCTTACTTATACGAAACCAATTTTTCTAATTTAAAAGCCATTATTCCTAATGTTAAGCAAATTATAGAATCCGGTAATTTTAAAAATCAGCTCCTTTCTATTTCGTTTATACAGGAAAATCCAACCGTCATTAATGATAAAAAAATAACCATTAATGCTATAAAAGCACTTGACAACATTTACGGAAAAGGTACCGTAACAGCAGATTATGGTCAGATTCCTTATTTTAATGATGATTTCTCTTATTTCCAGCAAAAAATTCCCGGAGCTTATTTTTTTCTTGGAGGTTCTAATTTAGAAAAAGGAATTATTGCCATGAACCATGCTCCTAATTTTAAAGTCGATGAAGAATGCATAAAAACAGGCGTGAGAAGTTTTTCTTCATTGATTTTTGAAAGAGTTAATACAAAATAAATATTAACACTATCCAAAATACCATAATTTTTAACCGTTCCTTACAAACACAAGAATTTTATCATGAACAGCAAAGAGCTCGTATACAGTCTGACGAGAATGACGTATACATTTCATAAAAAGATTAAAATAATACGAGATAAAGACCGATTTTTAAATGCTTTAATTAAAAGCAACGGAAATCATAACGTTATAGATCTTGGTGCGCAAATTGGACTTGATGAAAATGCGACTATGGAAATTATCTCCGAACTTCTAGCCGAATTTAAAATAGAATATGCCCTAAATGGAGTTTGCGATTACAGTTTAATAAGAAGAAAAAGCCAGATCAAAAAAATGAATAAGTAGAAGAATTGAACCAAAAATCAAATCTAATTTAATCTCTTAACATTGTTTTTTTGTCATTTTCCGCAAAAAAGCCCTATCTTACAAAATCAAAAAATGCTGATTTTTCAAGACTTGGGAGAAGGCATTTGTTAAATTTTAAATTAAAATAAATGAAACAATTACTTCAGTGGACAACTATCATTCCGGCATTATCGTGGATTCTTTTCTTTAGCGGACTTATAGAAGGCAGCAGTATATTTCAGATTACAGCAAGTATTTTGCTAATTCTGAGCGTAATGTCAGCCGTACATCATTCCGAAATTATTGCAGAAAGAGTTGGAGAGCCCTACGGAACCATTATTCTGGCTATATCCATAACCGTAATCGAAGTTTCGATTATTATATCCTTAATGATGTCAGATGGTCCGGAAGCCGTTTCACTTGCCAGAGATACCGTATACGCCGCCACAATGCTTATTCTTAACGGAATTATTGGTTTGTGTCTGCTAATTGGAGGCTTAAAACATTACGAACAGAATTTCTCTCCTTCATCTGTAACTATTGGTTTAGTTTCACTTGTTTCCATTATCGTATTTACTTTAGTATTTCCTACTTTTACACAAAGTGTTGCGGGATCTTACTATTCCGTACCACAGCTTATTTTTGCCTCGATTGCCTGTATTGTTATTTATTCGTCTTTTTTATTTGCACAAACCAGCAGATACCGCCAATATTTCCTGACCGTTGGTGATGATGAAAATGAGGAATCAGTCGAACCTATAGTTATCAACAATAAAACATTCTATACCAGTCTTGTTTTCCTTCTCGTGAGTTTAGGAATCGTAGTATTATTAGCTAAAACGCTCTCTCCTACTATCGAAAGCATAATTGTAAGTTACAGTCTTCCAAAAAGTTTGGTTGGAGTTGTAATTGCCATCATTATTTTGCTTCCAGAAGCAATTGCAGCGATTATTGCAGCAAGAAAAAACAGATTGCAGACCAGTTTAAATTTAGCTTTGGGCTCTGCTTTGGCAAGTATTGGTTTAACTATTCCGAGTGTTGCGACAGTTTGTATTATGATGGACATGCCTATTATTCTCGGGCTTGATATAAAATCTATTGTTCTGTTAGCCTTATCTGTATTTACCGTAATGCTTTCGCTGAGTAAAGGAAAATCGAATATCGTGTATGGAGTTGTTCTTTTGGTTAATTTATTTGCCTTTATATTCCTTATGATATACCCTTGATTATAATCAAGTAATCATTTTGTATAGTCTGTGGGAGTATTTTAAAGCTTTGTCTAATATTATTTATACTTTTGCACTTTACGCCCCACAGAATGAATACTCCCCAACAACCTTTACCGCACAACGAGCTCGAACGTCTGGCAGCTTTAAAACGTTATAATATACTTGACACACTGCCCGAGCATGCTTTTGATGATGCTACTAAACTCGTTTCTTATATCTGTTCTGTGCCCATAGCCCATATTTCATTTATAGATGAAAACAGGCAATGGTTTAAATCTGAAATTGGAATTGGAGTATCAGAAGTGCCGAGAGAAATCAGTTTCTGCCGATATACTATTATCGAAAGCGAAATGGTCGAAATAAACGACACTTTTTTAAACGACCGATTTAAAAATGATCCCAATGTTACCGGCGGTTTCAAAGTCCGTTTCTATGCCGGAATACCGCTTACAACACCAGACGGTTACAACATTGGAACCATTTGTGCCATCGATCACGTTTCTAAAGAGCTTAACGAAAATCAGCGTAATGCTCTGTCCATTGTGGCAAAGCACATCATGAATCAGCTTGAGTTAAGAACAAAAAATATTGAACTCGCAGCTGCAAAAAAAATAGCAGAACGTGCCGTATTGGCAAAAGATAGCTTTTTGGCCAATATGAGCCACGAAATCAGAACGCCGTTAAACGCGATTATTGGTTTTACAGATCTTTTGGCCCAGACAAAACTCAATGCCATACAGCGTGATTATATTGACAGCGTACAAATTGCCGAAGAAAACCTGCTATTAATTATTAATGACATTCTGGATCTTTCCAAAATAGAATCCGGAAATCTAACTATTGATGCACAACCTTTTAATTTAAAAAATACACTTAAACACGTTTACGATTTATTAAAAGTAAAAGTTCCTGCAGAAGTTGAATTCAACCTTTTCCTCGATGCCGAAATGCCCGAAATGGTAATTGGAGATCAGGGAAGATTAAACCAAATATTAGTAAACCTTACCGGAAATGCGCTTAAGTTTACTGAAGAAGGCGAAGTTACGGTCTCGGTTAAAAAAATCAACGAAACAGCCGATGATTATTCGCTGCGATTCTCTGTTAAAGACACCGGAATTGGCATTCAGGAAGATAAACTGGCTGCTATTTTTGAACGATTCACGCAAGCCGAAGAAAGCACCACCCGAAAATTTGGCGGTACAGGACTTGGTCTCAACATTGTAAAACAATTAATAGAATTACAAGATTCGCAGATTCAGGTAAAAAGCAAACAAGGACGAGGTTCTGAATTTTTCTTTGTATTAACCTATAAAAAAACAGATTATATTGAAGCAGCGCCGGAACCATCGCAGGAAATTACGCTTGATAAACTTAAAATTCTGCTTTGCGAAGACAATACGCTGAATCAAAAATTGGTAAAAAACGTAATCGACAACTTTGGTTTTGAATTGGATATTGCCGGAAATGGACAGGAAGGAATTGATTTTTTATTAAAAAACGAATACGATTTAATATTAATGGATCTTCAAATGCCTGTTAAAGACGGGTATCAAACCACAAATTACATCCGAAACGAATTAAAAAATGCCATTCCCATTATAGCCATGACAGCGCATTCCCTTGTTGGCGAGCAGGAACGCTGTTTTAAAGAAGGAATGAACGCTTATATCCCGAAACCATTTAAGCAGGCCGCCCTTTTAGAAGCCATCAAAAAAGTAACAAGTAAAAACATTGCTGTTGAAATAAACAGAAACGTAGATCTTTCTTTTTTAGATGAAGTATCCGGCGGCGATCGCAGCTTTAAACAGGATATGATTAGTCTTTTTATAGAAAAAATTCCTAATGAAGTAGTTCAATTAAGCGAAGCATTCAAAAATAATAACCATGATGCCATAATGAGACTTTCTCATAACATGAAATCCAGTTTTGACATCTTTATGCTCAAAGACCTAAGTGATTATTTATCTACTGTTGAAAAAGAAGCTAAACTGCAGCAATACAGTTCTCAAACTTTAGAAAGAGTAAACAATCTAAATACTGAAATTGTAGAAGTTATTCAGTTTTTAAAGAAATTATAATAGAAAAACGGCCGTATTAAATACTGGCCGTTTTTTGTTTAGGATCGTAAAGCATTGCCGTACACAAACAGTTTTTTCTTTCTTTGCTCCATAATATTGGGCAATTGACACAGGATTTACAATTCTCCCAAAAAACTTCATCATAAGTCAGCTCAGAATACGTTACAGGTTCGAAGCCTAATTCGTGGTTCATTTTCATTACTGCCAGACCACTTGTTAAACTAAATATCTTGGCTTCTGGATATTTTTGACGGCTTAATTCAAAAATTTTTCTTTTAATTCTTTTGGCAAGTCCGGTATGTCTAAACTGAGGCGCTACGATCAATCCGGAATTTGAAACAAAACGATCATGATCCCAAGAGGAAATAAAAGAGAATCCTGCCCAGGTACCATCTGCTGCAAAAGCAATAACAGCCTCCCCTTTTTTTATTTTTTCTTCGAGTAATTCAGGAGAACGTCCAGAGATTCCTGTTCCTCTTGCTTTGGCAGATGACAAGGTAACTTCGGAGATTTCTTTTACCCAGAAAACGTGATTGGCATTAGTCGTTTCAATAGTAAAATCAGAAAAGTCTTCTGCTGATTGCGTATTTACAGATAAGTTTGGTTTGTTTTGAAACGGAGCAGACACAAAAAAGTTTTTACTCAAAAAATCGGCATTAATTAGTATGGTTTTCATATTTGATTTAGTGCATTTCCAATTTTTAGTTATGATACGAAAGTTCTATTCTCTGGAAATACAAAATCCAATATTCAAATCACATACCATTGCCAATTCGAAGCTTCGAAACCCATATAAAACACTATATATCTATCACTTACAAAAACGAGTAATCTTTTATAACAATCAAAATCCTTATCAAAACGATAAGAGGTTCTCGTTTTGATAGGAAATTTATTTTGTTTCGGATAATTATTGGATTAAAGTAGTAAAAACTAATTCTGCACTTTTTATAAATCAAATAACAAAGGGAACTGCAAGCCTGAAAAAGAAATAAGAGCAAAAGAAAAAGTAATTATAAACTCCGAAATAATTTCAAATACAGCGTGATTTTGCAAAATCCATAAATAAACCTAAATCATAATAAAGATCAGTTTAAAATAGGCCTTTATTTTTTTTAGATAATTACTTGATTTTTGGACATTAATGCAGAACTTGCCATTCTGTATTAATTATATCTAACAGAAGATAAATAATAATAAAATCAGCATTATGAATACCACAAACAATACACAACTACCACAATCATATGCAATTGGAATAGATATAGGCGGCACTTCACTGAAATGCGGTGTTGTTAATGAACTCGGAGAAATCTTGTTTTCATTTATAGTATCTCTTAAAGAGGCCAAGACCGAAGAAGAGATCATAAATTTAATTGTTAAAGCGATTACACAATGCACAGATCAGTTAAACGAACCTATTGTGGGTATTGGTATTGGTTTTCCGGGTTTAATAGAAAATAATGTAATCGTGGGCGGCGGTGTTAATCTGCCTGGTTTTGAGCAGCTGCCGCTAGGAAAAATTTTAAATGATCGTACAGGATATGATATTGTAATTGATAATGATGCTAACTTAATGGGACTTGCAGAAGTAATCTATGGTGCGGCCAAAGACAGCGAAGATGCCATTTTCCTAACCATAGGAACCGGAATTGGCGGCGCAATCATGATCAATAAAAAACTTTTTGGCGGTTATCATAATCGCGGCGCCGAATTGGGACACACTGTAATTCAACATAATGGAATTCAATGTGCTTGCGGCGGACGCGGCTGTTTGGAAACTTACGCTTCGGTTACGGCCTTAATCGAATATTACAAAACTCAAAATAAAACAGCCGAAGAACATATTGACGGAAAAACCATTATCGAAAGATATCTTGCCGACGAAGATCACGCAGTAAATGCAATGGAGCATCACTTTGATTATTTAGCAGCCGGAATCGTGAATTGTGTCAACATATTTAGTCCGCAGAAGGTCATAATTGGAGGCGGAATCAGCGAAGCAGGTCAGTTTTATATCGATGAATTAACACACAGAGTAAAAAAGACCGCCATTCCGGTTTCTTTCTCAAATACGAAAATTGTTGCGGCAAGCTTAGGAAACAAAGCCGGTTTATTAGGAGCTTGTGCCAATGCTTTCCAGAAATTTAAAAAGACAGAATACGCAGTATAATAAAGGATTAATCTCGTTAAGCTCGTAAGTAGTACTTTTAAAGTTTGTTTTAAGCTTTTAGACTTTGCGTTCCTAAATCTTACCAAGCAAAAAACTATTGCATTTTTTCTTATTTTTGTTGGAACCACTGCGTATACTCTATTTCCAATAAAGTTTTCTGGTTCTAATTACGACATCAAAAATGATTATAAAGAAGAAAAATAACTGGTTTAAAATGCTTTTTGAATGGAAAGGTTCTGTTTTACCACAACTCTTACCAAGGCTTTTATTACTGCTCTTATTTTCGTTTTTGATCGTCTATTTCAAACCTTTTCTTATAGAGAAAAATCTGCATATCAATCCTGCTGTATTTACTTTGTTTGGAATAGCCCTTGCCATTTTCCTCGGATTCCGAAATAATGTAAGCTACGACCGATTTTGGGAGGGCCGAAAACTTTGGGGAGCTTTGCTTAACGATACTCGATCGCTTGCACGCCAGAGCATAACGCTTATAGACGGCAAAGAATATGAAACCAAACGAGAAGAATTCATCAAACTGCTTACTGCTTTTGTTTACAGTTTAAAACACCAGCTTAGGCATACAAATCCAGATCATGATTTAAACAGATTACTTTTGGAAGAATTTGCCACGCAGTTAAAAGAAGTACATTACAAACCTGTACTTATACTAAGAGAACTGGGACTTTGGGTAAAAAATGCAAAAACCGAAGGAAAAATAGACAGCATGACACAACTTGCTTTTGAAGAAAATTTAAACAAACTTTCGGACATAGTGGGTGGATGTGAAAGAATTGCAAGTACACCAATTCCTTATACATACAATGTATTACTTCATCGAACAGTTTATATCTATTGTTTTATGCTTCCGTTTGGTTTTGTAGAAACAATGGGCTGGATTACGCCTTTTATAATTTCGTTTATTGCCTACACTTTTGTTGCTCTTGAAGCAATAGCAGACGAACTCGAAAATCCATTCGGATTACAGCCAAACGATCTTGCGCTTGATGCTATGTCGCAAATGATAGAAAATACACTTTTAGAATTGAATGATAAAAAGATGATTCCTGCAGAAAGTCCAAAGGATTATTATATCACTTAATATCAATTTAAAATCTCTAAAACTCAAAATCACGTACTAACACGGGGTTTCAACTCATTTCCTTTTTTTAATTTCACCAAAAGAAATCAGGTTTTATTCTAAATCAAAACCAAACCAAAAACCACAAACCACAAACCACAAACCACAAACCACAAACCACAAACCACAAACAATAAACAATAAACAAACCCAAAAAATGCCCTGGACTACTCTTGAAAACTTATGGAAACGTACCGCACAGCCAGCAGAACATCAGGATACTGCTGTAAATCATAATTGGGATTTAGAAGTTAAAACTTTATATCAGTTAGGCATTGGCATGGAAGATACTTTGCAGTTTCTATATTTTGAAAAACCTGATTTGGAAACTTTTAAAAACTGGATTAACAACAGAAAGCAAAACAATACGACCGATAACGAAGATGCTATTGATGATGTTCTATCTGAAAAGGATCTTGAATTTTGGAATGAGAACGGTTATGTCATAGTAAAAAATGCCGTTTCGAAAGCAGATTGCGAAGCTACGCAGCAGGCAATTTGGGAATATTTAAAAATGGATCCCAACAAAAAAGAAACCTGGTATAAAAGACATGAAAACCAAAAAGGACTAATGCTTAACTTCGTGGATCATGAAACTTTAAATAAAAACCGATTTTCTCCCAGAATAAAAAAAGCCTACGAACAGCTTTATAAAACAACAAGCATTTACAAAACCATCGATAAGGTAAGTTTTAATCCGCCCGAAACAGAAGAATTTACTTTTTTAGGCAGCGGACTTCACTGGGATACCAGTTTAAAACAACCTATTGTATATGGACTTCAGGGACTGCTCTATCTTACCGATTGCGGCCCAAATGATGGCGCTTTTCATTGTGTAGCAGGATTTCATAACAAAATAAGCGACTGGCTGAAAAATCTTAATCCCAATGAAAATCCTAGAGATTTAGCCGTTGAAACGTTAAAAGCGCAGCCTATTTTGGGCGATGCGGGCGATTTTATTATTTGGAATAATGCCTTACCGCATTGCGCTTCGCCAAATAGAGGCGAAACACCAAGAATGGTTCAATACCTTACATATTTACCCAATACTTACGATGCTTCGGGAGAATGGATTTAATTTTTTCTTATAAAAGAGATTCTTCGGGATCGCACGGAAAATAAATTTTTATGGCCGTACCTTCTCCCAGCTTTCCAGTTGCCTGAATATTACCGCCAACAGTCTGCATGATTTTTTTGCACAAAGCCAGTCCTACACCAGATCCGGTATATTCATCCTGATTATGAAGTCGGGTAAAAACTTTAAAAATCGTTTCGGCATATTGCTGTTCAAAACCAATTCCGTTATCAGAGAAATTAACCCAATGGCAGTAAATTCTATTGACATGACCAAACAATTCCGGTTCTTGCGAAGCTGTTATTTTAATAACTGGAAATCTATCCGGCGATGCGTATTTTAAGGAATTCTGAATAATATTAGAAAACAGCTGTCTCATTAAAAAGCTGAGCGCATAAACTTCCGGAAGATTTTCGCTTTCAATTACGGCGTTGCTCTCGGTGATGTTTTCATTCATCTCGATTATAGTTGCCTGCAAAATTTCATTCAAATCTATTTTTTGCAAGGCATCCCTTGTATTTTTAATTCGGGTATATTTAAGAATATCTTCAAGCAGAATCCTCATTCTGCCTGCTGATTTCGATACTCTTATTAAAGAATTAGAAACAGACTCCAGCGGAATAACATCAAGTTCCGTAAGCATTTTTGAAGTAATCAGCTGAATTTTACGCAGCGGTTCCTGCAAATCGTGTGTACTAATCCAGTTGATGTTTTCGAGCTCAGAGTTTGTCTCCTTCAAGATTTCGCTTTGTGTACGGTATTTTTCCTCCTCCTCGCTCAGCATAATCATCATCAAATGATTATGAAGTGCATGTGCATATCTTGTTGCTGTATTTATTTCATATTGTTTCCAGACGTTGCTTTGATTCTTTATAATCTGTTTCCAGATATTAAATGAATTTCTGGGATGTAAGCCCGTACTGTCTTTTACAATTGCTTTTTCGGGATCTCCTCCCCAATTAATTTCCGAAATGGTTTCGGGTCTGTACCAAATTATATGGTTGGCGCTGTCAAGCGAATGGTAAATAATACCTGCAAAATTAGCGCAGTGTTCCATTTCCGGAAAATGATCATTGAGCTTATTGGTTACAAATGTCTTATCTGAAGTTTTATGGCTAATTTGCTCAATTAACATTATAATACGTTCATCAGAAGGTGTTAAACCATTTTTATAAATTTTATCTTTTGTTGAAATAGAAACCCCTGATGCGTTGCAAATATGAAGCAATTGAGGCGATTTACTTATTATTTCTAAAGATTCTTCTGAAAGCGGCAATTCTAAACTCGTTAACTGTTCCAGGGCAAGTGATGCTTTTCCGGCATTTACGTTTTCGTCGTTAGATTGTCTAATATCAATCTGAGAGGTTATAAATTGTCCCTGAAGTTTTGCTGCCAGTCTAATTTCAGGCGAAATATTCTTTTTAGAATAATGATGGCAGGCAATTAATCCCCAAAGTCTATCATGGTGAATAAGTGAAATGGTAAGTGTAGCGCCGACGCCCATATTTTTTAAATATTCTACGTGAATTGGCGAGGTGCTTCTTAATATCGAAAGGCTTAAATCGAGATTTTTATTCTCTTTATTATCATCAATCGTAAATATGGGAACGGGTTTATAATCAATATCAACAATTAACCGAAGCTGATTTTTTATGTATAATTCCCTAGCCTGAGGCGGAATATCGGTATGCGGATAATGCAATCCTAAAAAGGGTTCCAGGTCTTCACGGCAATCTTCGGCAAATACTTCGCCATTGTACTGCTCATCAAATCTATAGATCATGACACGATCGTAGCCTGTTATTTGTCGGGTTCCCTCGGCAACCAGCGCACACAAATCTTTTAGAGAAGTCGTTTTGTTCATTTGGGTCACAAACTGAATCGTTTGTGTATAAACATCGGCTAGTTTTTCTCTGTCCGGAAACTTTGGTTCGGCTTCCAGTACATAAATAGCAGCACTTTTGTGTATGCTGACCTGAAATATTTTTTCAAACAGATTGATTTCTAACGGAAATACATTCTGAACATTATCTTCATTGATATAATCAAAAATCAATTCCTGTGCTTTTGAACCAAAAATAGATTCGAAATTTTTCCCTAAAATATCGGTATGCTGTAAATCGACAAATGAAGAAATATTTGCAGTACAAAAATCTATTTTCCACTCCGGATCAAGACCTATTAAAAAACCGTGAGGCTGTATACTACCCGGAATATGAATGGGTTCATGTTCGCAGTTGGTTAACGTAACAAGATCACGATTGACTATATCTTTAATATTCATTATTTTTCTATGCTCTCAAAATGATTGTAAATACTATCAAAAGCATATACAGCTCCTTCTATAATACTATCTGCACCATTATTATTCTGTTCGTATTCTGCCAGTATGTTTAGAAAGTTTTTCCAAAAGCTGCCTGTTTTGTCTCCGTAACCTTTAAAATAAGAAACGCCCTGATCGTTAGAAAGCTGCTTATTGTTTACAATATTCTTCAATATAAATCGGCCGCCCAGACTTGATCCTTCAATAACATAAAATACGCCAAGAGCAAAAGGCAAGCTCATTTCTGTTTTATCAAAAACTGTAGATGAAGTGGTTTTATTGTGGTTAAGAAAAGAAAGATCTTCTTCGATAAGATGTTTCTTTTTTCTTTGGTCTAAATCGGGAATAATTTGAGAAAGCAATGGGTAAACAACTTCTTCTGTATTTTTATGAACATCGTGCATTAAACTCAGATAATGAATATAATCTTCTATTTTCATATCCGGCGACAAAATAGAAGCTGAAACCGAAAGCCTTTCTAATTTTTTGTGAGAATCTGCAGTGTGTGATTTTATATCGGTTAGAAAATCTGATGATAGTATAGAAGCGGTATTTGTACTCATAGCTGGATTTTGTTATATAGAATTTTACGAGATTCCTATTTGTTCATTAGTTCTCTGTACAAACAAATTTATAAAAAAACACGACCAATCATTATAAAAACCAAGTACAATTTCTTTCAATTTCTGAGTTTCTGTTAAAACCATTAAAAATCAAAAATTTTCTCGAGCTCAACTATCGTAGTTCCAGACGGAAGCGTTTTTGGAGCTTTTACTAATTTTGCCGCCAAAAGTGAAGTTGGAAGCGGTTTGAATTTCTTAAAAAGACCAATTGAATTCAATATTCTAATCAATTTAACCGCAATTTTTTCGCCTAATCGGTCAGAATCTTCGCGTACCAAAGGTCCGGGTCTGAAAATAATATACTGCTCAAAATTAAGTGCTGTAATATGATCTTCGAGTTTTCCTTTCATTTTAGAATAAAAAACATTGCTTTGGGCCGATGCTCCATAAGACGAAACCAATACAAACGATTTTACATCATTATTTCTTGCTGTAAAAGCAAATACGGCGGGAATATCAAAGTCTATTTTCCATTGGTTTTCTTTTGATCCGACTGCTTTTAATGTTGTTCCGAGGCAGGAGAACAAAACATCTCCCGTAATTAAATCTTGAAAAGAATCGATATTATCGAAATTAACAACATGTTCTGTAAGCTTAGAATGCATTTTTCCCGAAGATTTCCTCACAAAAGTTATTACCGAAGTATAATCCTGATTTTCCAGAAGCTGTTCTACTAAAAATTTCCCCGTTGAGCCTGTAGCTCCTATTACCAATGCTTTCATAAAATAATTTTAATAGACTGTTGCGTAGAATTAAAGGTAATAAAAATAACCCAAGCAGGATGACTTTTTAAACAAAGTAAAATTGGCGTTTTAAACAAAATCGAAAATTTATACTCTGTCTAATTTTGCCTCATAACATTTAAAGTTTAAATAAAAATGGAACAAAATAATTATCAGGGAAAAATGCAAAAACCTTTACATTCAGGTTTTAATGCAAAGTCTACATCACAAGATGTCATTAAGGGAATTGACTTAACCGGAAAAATTGCCATTGTAACGGGCGGACACACAGGAATTGGACTCGAAACAACCAAAACACTTTCCAGCGCAGGTGCAACTGTAATTGTAGCGGCGCGTGATATCGCAAAAGCGAAAAAAAATCTGGAAGGAATTGCCAATGTTGAATTAGAAACTCTAGATTTTATGGATTCTGATTCTATTGATTCTTTTGCAGCTAAATTTTTAGCTTCCGGCAGACCATTACATCTTTTGATTAACAATGCGGGAATTATGTGGGTGCCGCTTCGCAGAGACAGCCGCGGTTACGAGTCGCAATTGGTTACGAATTATCTGGGACAATTTCAGCTTACTGCCAGATTATGGCCGGCACTTAAACAGGCAGGCGGAGCAAGAGTTTTAAACGTATCGTCTTACGGTCATCAAATGGCGCCATTTGATTTTGAGGATCCTAATTTCCTTTATCGTGAATATCATACTTTACAAGGTTACGGACAATCTAAAACCGCTTGTAATTTGTTTGCTTTAGAATTAGACAATCGAGCCAAAGATTTTAATGTTAGAGCTTATTCACTGCATCCGGGAAGTGTTTTGGGGACTGATTTAGGCCGAGAAGAACCTATAGAACTATTCAAACAAATGGGAACTCACGATCAGGATGGCAATTTAAAACCCGAAGTTGCGGCTTTATTAAAAACACTGCCTCAGGGTGCTGCTACAACGGTTTGGTGCGCTACAAGCCCGTTACTTGAAAATATTGGCGGTGTTTATTGCGAAGATGCTGATATTGCAGTCCTTGATCTTGGCGATATCGAACATAAATTTGATGACCCTTCTACTATATATGGCGTTCAGCCTTATTCTGTAGATGAGGAAAATGCTAAAAGATTGTGGGATTTAAGCGAACGCCTTTTAGGAATGCCATTTGAGGTTCGATAATGAAAAAATTAAAATATTATATACTGCCAACATTGTTTTTTTTACCGCAAAGTCCGCAAAGTTTTTTTTTACAAGGATGGTGATATAAAAACACAAAGTTCACAATCCCGATAGCTATCGGGATACTTAGAACCAGCTTTGCGGACTTTGCTCTAAAATTTTCAGCTTAAATAAACATAGCGGACTTTGCGTAAATCTTTGCGCACTTTGCGGTTAAATTTTACAGACTTATGCTATCTTTAATTTATTAAATCAGATTTGGCTTTACTTAATTCTTGCAAATGGAACATATCTCAAAATATTTAACTCCGGAAATAAAGCTGTCTTGCTACGAAGATAAATTTTTCAAATCTGATCTGGTTTTTGAAGATCATATGCTGATTTGGTTTATTTCGGGCGAAACAAAAATCATTCAGACCGATGCTGTTTTTACTTTTAAAGCGGGAGATATTTTTTTAATTCCGAGAAACCTGCTCGCAACGATTATCAACTATCCCAAAAACGGACAGCCTCATAAAACGGTAGTGATGCATCTCTCTGTTAATCGTTTAAAAGAGTTTTATAAAAGTATTGATTTAAGTGGAAAAACAAATACAGAACAGAAAATTATCAGCTATAATAATCATCCGTTATTAGAAAGCTGTATGTCTTCCCTGCTTCCTTATTTTGATATTGAAGGACAATTTCCCGAAAATATCGCTTCTTTAAAAATTACCGAAGCAATTAGTATTTTAAGAGAAATAGACAAAGGAATCGATAATATTCTGGCCAGTTTTGACGAACCCGGAAAGATTGATTTAATCGATTTTATGCAGCGTAATTTTATGTTTAATATGCCAATGGAAAAACTGGGTTATTTAACCGGACGCAGCTTGTCAACTTTCAACAGGGACTTTAAGAAATACTTTAATACAACACCTCAAAAGTGGCTGACTAAAAAAAGATTAGAACTGGCCCATTATCATTTGGTTGAAAACAAGAAAAAACCAACCGAAGTTTATTTTGAAGTGGGTTTTGAAAATTTGTCCCATTTTTCATTTGCCTTTAAAAAGCAATTTGGTTATCCGCCTACGCGATTAAATAATCCGTAATTATCTATTCAGCCCCGCTGGAGCTTTATTCTTATGCTTTGGTGCCATAAATCAAAAGCCTTTTAAAAGAATAAATTGCCGGAAGTTTTGGAAAATTTAAAGCGATTCGTTCTTTGTATGTTTTGATAAAAAGTTCTTTCTGTTCGCCTTCTAATCTTTCCATATAAGGTATTAAAGCAGAACCTGAAATAAAGTGATATAAGGTATCATGATCATTGGCAATTATAGGATATACTTTTTGCATGATCTGGATATTCTCTAGACCGCTGTCAAAAAGAATTTGAGCATATTCGTCAATAGTTAAAACAGGGGAATCTCTTTTAAATCCTTTTAAGTAGGTTTTAAAAGGTTCTTCGTTTACTAATTCAATTAAAATTTTGTTGAGTTTATTTTCTGGCTGCACCGGCATTTGTACTGCAAATTGTCCGTTCTTGTTAAGAAGATTTATCAACTGGGGAAACAAAACTTCATGATTGTTTGACCATTGCAAGGCTGCGTTACTAAAAATTAAATCCCACTTTTCTGCTGCATTTATGGTTTCTTCGGTTGTGGCTTTACGAAAATGAAGATTAGAGGTTTCAAGAGATTTTGATTTTTCGAGCATTTCGGCAGAAGAATCAACGCCCAGAAAATGAGCTTCTTTAAATTTATCGGCCAAAATAGCGGTCTGCTCCCCTGTTCCACATCCTAAATCAATGGCCTTCATGTCTTTGACTGGTTTTATTAATTCGGCCAAATCATAAAACGGCTGATAACGAATATCTTTAAACTTATTATATATTTCTGGATTCCAAGGCATTTGTAAGTTCTTTAAGTTATAGAAAAATGGCTTTTAATATAAGAGCCAAGCATTTAACTAAGGTACAAATTTCTTATAAGTTTTACGGTATCTGTATTTATTAAATCTTCAAGTACTTTTTGATTTTGGTATGTATTTTTAATTAATTCTAATCGTTTATCGATTTTTAGGTATAAATACTCATATACAGTTGCGAAAAGATCTATAATTTTATCTCGCTATAGATTAATTAAAAAAAAGTATAAATGGAGGTTATGAATTATACTAATTCAGTTAAAAACGGAATTAATGTTAGAAATGCCGGAGCTGTAATACTAAACAGTTATTTTACAGTACTGTTTGAAAGACTTGAACTGACTAAAAATAATCGTTTCATTAGTATCGAAAATCAAAAAAAAGCGGTTAAATATTTAGAATGTCTTGTTACAGGACAAACTCATACAAATGAAGCTTATTTATCTTTAAATAAGATACTTTGCGGCCTTTCTATAAACGATACACTTACAGATGATTTTGAAATTTCTGAAAGCGACCGATTACTAATAAACAGTCTCTTAAAATCTGTAATTAGCCACTGGAATGCTATTGGAGATTGTTCTATAGAAGGTTTTAGAGGAAACTGGCTGGTACGCAATGGTATTCTGGTTGAATTAGAGGACAAATGGGAACTTACGATAGAAAAAAGAGCTTATGATATCTTAATTCTACGATCTCCTTTTTCTTTTTCTATAATAAAATTACCGTGGATGAATAAGCCCCTGCATGTACATTGGTACCATTAAAGTTAGTCCTGGGTAAAAGTTTTCAATGTACCATCCTCATTAAATTGAATGGAATATCTTTCGCGACTTCCACTAATACTTGAAGGATACCATCTAATTTTATTGTCCCAAATTGAAATGTAAACACTTGTTGCGGGTTTAGCACCTTCTACTTCTGCCGTTTTTTTATTGTAAATCTCAAACACTTTGGCTGCATTGGGAAAACTGATATTTTTAAGCGGCACCAAACGTTTTTGCACATCGTCTCTTACCGATAACTGAACTGGTTTCGGTTCTGACCATGTGTTGTTTTTGTACTCATAAGTATCGACATACTTTTTATTTTCAGGATGCTGGAGCATAATATTTATAGTTCCGTCATTGTAAAAATACAAAGTCGAATACACAAAGATTTCTTTTCCTGCATATTGAGGCAATTGCTTTAAAGCTTCTTCGGCTTTCTTTAATCTGTTTGCATCTTTTAAAAGATCTCCTGCTTTATTTTCTGTATTATTTACTGCTGCCGAATGTTTTTCTAAGGCTTCGTTTATAAGTTTCTGAACATCTACAGGAGGCGCTTCGGTTTTCGTTTCAGTATTTTTGGCTTCTGTATTTACGAGTGAATCATGGGTCTGGAATGTTTCTTCTATACTTTTAGATATCTGTTCGCATCCCATAAAAAAAGGAAAACAGGCTATTATAATAATTGATTTTCTCATTCTAATGTATCTTGTTTAAGTCATCTGCAAATGCGATCTCATTTGGGTTTTCCGGCAGATAAAAAATTTCTATTTGTGCTTGTTTGGTAACATCGAGTTCCAAAAGTCCAACGACTTTCTTTAAACTGTTTCGGTGAATATGATGTTTGTTATCGGTATATTCAAGTTCAAAACGCATCATAGGCTGTTCGTTAATATAGGTTCCTGTCTGACTTACGCTAATTAATTTGGCCTGGGTTTTTATTCCTTTAAACTTTATTAAAACCGAATTATCGCCTAATCCCGTAAGCTTTTTCAAAATAAATCTCAATAAATATCGATAGAAAATAAGCACTATTGGGCATACAATTAAAGGATGTCCAAAACTCATAAAACGCCAGCCCATGCCGTAACTTTCATCCTGATAAGCGTAGAAATAATAGCCTGCTACCAAAGCCAGCAGCAAGAGCAAACCCAATGTTCTCAGTATTAAACCCGACGGATTTAGTGAAGCATTTGAAGAAGCTACAACAAACGCCGGAAGTTTTTTGGGGTCTCTGTTCAGGATTAGGTTTAACTTTTTTCCGGCTTCAAAACGGCGTTCATGCGGTTTGCTGTCGGTAATTTCTGTTTTATGGATAATCTCTGTATCAGATAGATTTTTAAACAAAAGTTCCAATTCGTAGGTATTGTATTTTGCTTTTGGACCCGATATTTTTACGGCACTTATAATTTTTGCTTCTCTGTTTACGCCGTTTCTTTTAATATTTTCCAAATTTCGTTTTGTGATGAAAATCTGCAAAATCCATTTTTGGAAATAACCCAGCAAAACTATCAGCCAAAGAATAACAGAAAGCGCAGCTAAACCTAAGGCCAGCCAAGGATTTTTATCTTTTAAAGTCGTTACATCAAATTCGCTGTTTATGGCATAATACATAAACACAGGAAAAGGAATGGCAAAAAAGAGCATATAAAGGAGCCAAAATGCAGGTAAAAAGTGTTTCTTCATTCCTTAATAATTTGGGGTTGTTACTTAAAATTAGTTGTTATAAAAAATTAAAGGACAAAACTTTATCCGTTTTCTTCGATATCCCTCTAATCAAATTTACATAAAAATTTGGGGTTTAAATACAATTCTTATTGATGTAGAAAAAAACAACCCGAATCTAGAAAATACTGCTTTCTAAATTCGGGATATTTTAAAGCCTTTTAGGGCTGATTTTAAATTTTAATAATGGCGTTATGGTTTGGCTCCGTTTTGCTTGATGTCTTTGTATGCATTGGGAACATTGAAATTAAAATGAAGCCAGTTAAAGAGTTCGTAGCCTTTATCAAATTCTTTCATTGTAACAGCTGTTTTGGTTTCTTCTAATGTGAGTCCGCTTTTTATTGCATTTTCTACATTTGTTTTTAAAGCTTCAACGTAATCAATCGTGTATTTTATTCCGGCTTTGTTGGTTATCCTTCCATGTCCGGGAACTACGATGTCCTTATCACTTATCCTATTATAAATTTTGTTGAGATTGTTAACAGGCTCTAAAAAATAACCGTCAAAAAGCCATGGAATCGCTGGACTTTCGGCAATAAAAGGATTTCCCGCCCACAATACATTTCCCGAAGGGGATTGCAAATAAACGAAAAGATCTGCCGGAGACTGTGCCGTTCCCACATTAATAATATCGACAGTATTTCCTTTTCCCATATCAATTTTCATGTTTTGGTTAATGGGAATTGTAATGTCTGCCGGGCGATATACACTTTCTTCTATTCCCCTGCCCGCTCCAAAAAGCATAATCATGAACTTCTTGATATTCTCGTAATTTTTAGAAAGGTTTTCTTTGCAGAATTCGTTCTGAATGATAATTGTTTCTTTAGGAAGCAGATAATTTCCAAAACAATGATCGCCGTGATCACTCGTATTAATGGCGTAAATAATGGGTTTATTCGTTATGCTTCTTATCAATTTAAAAAGCTGATCATACAGCCTTTTGCTCAATAAAGTTTCGATAACCAAAACGCCTTTATCACCCACAATAAAACCCGCCGAAGTCGCCTGTGCAATACCTTTTGTGGTTTCATTTTCGACTGTAGAAGGCGAAACAGCATAGACATTTTCAGCAATTTTATGCAGTTGCAGTGTTACCTTATTGGCATCCCAAATAGGAACATGATCCGGCATAGGAAATTGAGCGTAAATAGCTTGACTCAGAATAAACAATACCATGAAGGCAAATCCTGAAATGATTTTTTTAGTTTTCATTTTTTATTTCTGATGAAGTTATTTTGCGGTAAAAAAGGCTAAAAGATCTTTTTGAACTTGTGCCGTATTTTCCTGAACCAGCCAATGTCCTGCGCCTGCAATTTTAGATTCGGTTACATTTTCGGCAACCAATTTAGAATGGTCTTTAAGAAAAGCGGCTGCAAAATATTCGCCACCCATGGCCAGTAAAGGCATTTTTAGTTTTGTTTTAGCAAAAACCAAATTGTCTTTTCCGTCCTGAGGGAAATTTCCAAACCATTTAAAACTTGATTTCGCTGCATCTTTAACGGCATAAGCACGTACAAATTCGGCAGTTTCTTCCGGAGTAAAGGGATCTTTTACGTGTCCGACCATTGGCCAGAAATTGGTTAAAAATTCTTTTTCTTTTCCTTTTACAATATCTCCCGAAGCTGGCCATGCAAAAAATCCAAACCACCACGCCGAAGCCGAAACTTTTGACCATACAGGTTCTATTCCCGGAAGTAATGCATCCATTAAGGCCAGTTTTTTAACCTCCGTTCCGTATTGCGCAGCATAAGCGTAGGCTACCATAAGTCCGATATCATGTCCGGCCAGATTAATGTTATTATATCCGAGTTTTTTAACCAGCTCATGAATATCTGTCGCCATTGTTTTTTTATCGTAACCCGTTTCCGGTTTGTCCGATTCGCCAACACCTCTTAAGTCTGGCGCAATTACCGTAAAATGTTTAGAAAGTTCAGGAAGCAGGCGATTCCACATATACCAGTTTTGTCCAAAACCGTGCACAAGTACCAGCGGTTCGCCTTTACCGCCTATAACATAATGAATGTTTACACCATTAACCAATGCTGTTTGATGTTTGAAATTAGCGGGAGGATCAGCAGGTTTTACAACTGCAGAATCTGCTTTGGCCACGGGTTCTTCGGCAATTTTAGTTTCTTCTTTTTTATTACAAGATGTAAGAGAAAATAAACTGATAATTATTAGGCCTAAAAACAGTTTTAAAGACCCGAAATTTTGGTTGAAAATTGGTTTCATAATTTGAATAATTAATTGTTGGTAATTTTTTAGCTTTTTGATTTTCTACTTTAAATCAAATAGTCTAAAACAATGCCCAAACCCTAATCCCTTGTTTAAGTGGGATTTATTCAAATATTGAAAATGTATTATTACTATATATCGCTATCGCTTTAGATTAGCGGCGATATTTAGTGGTCAGTTTTTTAGTGTTCAGTATTCAGTATTCAGTCTCGGTTTTCAGTTTACAGTCTTAGCTTTTAGTCTCGGTTTTCAGTGTTCAGTCTCAGTATTCAGTTTACAGTGATCTTTGTCAAAGTTTAAAACCAAATAACTACAATCATTGTCAGAAATGACAAGTTGTAACTTAATTTGATAATAATATACCCAGGTTACCACTTTAATTTCTAAACAAAACCTAGATTTTTAATAAAGATAATAATACCCTGTGTACCATTTGAAGATATCCACCGTAAGAGACATTTTTATTTTATCACAAAATATATCAAAACAAAAAAGAGCAGATATTTCTATTTGCTCTTTTAATATTCTTTAAAATCAATTAAAATCGTAGCCCGATATCCCTTCTAATTTTAAAGATAATTCTGTGTTAGTTTGCACAGTCTTATAATGTTAGGATGATTCTTGTCTTATTTTCAATGCAAATAACACATTATCAAAGGTATAAAAAATAAAACAAATATAAGCGATTAACTTACAAAATTATCAACTTGTAAAAAGCCCTTTCGACTTAATAGAACTTTCATCTGTATTTGAATTTAATGTTATCAGACCATCATTTTCTAAACTAATAAGCGCATTTAAAACTTGGGCTTGAAATTCTCTTTCAAATGAAATATCTTGATATAAAAGGTTATTAGGGATTACAGACATAGTTAATTCTTCTAAACTGTATAACTTGCTTGGGTTTTGAGCAAGAATTTTGAGCACTTTTTTAAATAATTCATTCTTAACTTCCATAAAAACAGCTTTATTCTAAGATATGAAAAAATATAGTAATATATCAATTTTTCTATTTCAAATTTAAAGACTTTGAGGAGAGTATTGTTAATTAGCTAACGCAAACATGTCTGCAACTTCTTCAACCTGATTATTGTTTAATTATATATAAACTATAATTTTAAACAAAGATATCATGAAAACACTTTCTAATCACATTCAAGAAAGCTTTGCGCCCTTAAAGGAAAATCAAGAAACGGTTATAGAGAATCAAATTGATAACAAAGAAGAAGTTGTTAATGAAGATGAATCTGTAGAAAAAGAAAAAACGTCTGAATAAGACGATTTTTCTAAAAACTTGCATTAAATTTTTGCTTTACAGATGTGTCCAATTTCTTAGCAACTAATTTTTTCTTCGGAATTTTATAGCGAAATTTGCATTTAAATATTTACCGTAAAATTAAAATTTTAGTAAATTAATTTGCTTTATTCAAGTTTTAGAAATATTTTTGTTGCATGATACTGAAGTTTTTTATCTTCGAACTTCAGTTCGAAGATAAAAAACTTCAGTAATGTTCATTTCTTCATAATATGTAAATTGTAACGATTTGTTGCTATATTTGTAATGTAAATTATAATAGTAAAGTGAAATTATATAACAGATAATTTTAATTTCTTTATTATTTTTAAATTACGGAAAACCATAAAACCATTAACAGAACCATATACAAAATCACCAAGTTTATTGTCCAAAACAATAATTACAAAATTACTTACTAAAACGACAAAAAAATGGGAGGAGATTCTTAACATAAGGAAAAAATACTTAATATTGAGCAGTCAAAAAATAAAAAATACTGTTTAATAAATGAGTCTTATTTCATCTATTTGGAAAACTATTTCCAATACCTTTTCTAAAGGCTTCTATCTCACGGCAACTATTATATCTGTAATAGCTGTAATACCAGCATTCATTAACAATCAATATGCTGTCATTATAGCATTGTCATGTTTTTGTATTGTCTTAATAGGCTTTCTTATTTCAGCTTTAATTTTAGTACATAAAATTCTTGAAAAAAGCAGCACTAAAGAATATGAAAACAAATCTACATTCATGAAATACGAAACATTGGATGGGAATAAAATTATTTTTGAAACTTACAAGGTAATACAATGTAAACGACCAGTGTTGACTGAAATAGATTACGGTTTCAAATGGACTGGAACACATCTTCCTATTATAACTTCAGACTTACAAACTGTAGAAAACGTAATTGATGCAAACGACGCAAATCAGTATGACAAGGCAATACTTAAATTTAAAAAACCTTTATTTTATAACAGAAATAAAGTAATTCATTTTAAAGCTGAATTAGACGATACAGATAAAAAATCTTCCCCTCACTTAGAATCAAAAATCGAACAAGAGATTGATTTATTGCATTTTAGAGTCATTTTAAAACATAAACCTAAAGGATTCTCTCAAAATGCAATTCTAGAAAAGAAAAAAATTGATTCTAATTTAAGCGTTGCTTACTCGCAAGTAAGGCAGATTCATTTTGACAAAGCAAGTAAAACTTATGAATATTATTTATTAAATCCTGATGTGGGTTACTATTATCGCTTAAAATGGGTATAATTTAGAACAAACAAAAAGCCAGTCTAAAGCTGGCTTTTTGTTTGTTCTAATCACATCCTCAGCACTTCTTTAGAAGAACCTAAGCTATCTGTAAATTGTTTCCTCAATCCTGTCATTTGATCAAACGGAGTAAAGGAATAATTCCCTGCATATTGCTCTCCAAGTTTTGAGATTTGATCATTAAGCTTTTGTGCTTGTGTAGTTGCATTTTTCCAAGCATTTATATTAGAAGTAGACATTTTGTTACGTTGAATACGATAAAGACCTAAATACTTATCAAGATTTTTTGAATGTGGAATCGTTTGTTGAACTAATGATTTCAGCTTGATCTGATAATTATCTAGCGAAGTGAAATACGATGGATTCTTTTTCAATTCATTATAAGTCCAGTTATCTAATTTTATTTCACAAGTTTTGGATTTGATGTAATAATAGTTCTCATAATATGCTTCGTTGGTTTGATAAACTTTGTACCCCTGTTTCTCAACGATTTTTATAAGTTCTTTAGTTTTAGCATAATCAGAAATGGATTTCAGGCTTTCATTTTTTATTGCATACAATTTACCAGAAGAATCATTTTTGTAAATGCTGTAAATTGTTTCACTTAAACTACCGTCATTATTGTATTCTATTGAATTATCGACGAGCTCGCTTTCAATATATTTCCCTCGACGGTCATCTCTTCTTGCATAACGATATGTAATTGGAGTTGCTGAATATGAACCGATGATTTCATTATCATTTAGGGGTTCGTTGCTCATAAATAAAACAGGTCTTTTAGTTTCGACAATGGTGTCATGAACTATCTGTTGTAATTTCAAATCTTTCTCTTTCATGAGCTTACAGATGTCCTCCGTGATTGATAAAGAAGTGTTTTCTTGACCGACTGTCCGTGTAGAAAATAAGAATGTGAAAATAGAAATAATCGCGTACGCGAAATGCATACAGTACTTTTGGTAGTGCTTTTTCATTGGTGTGGTAATTTGGATTTATAAATGTTTAGTGAAAAAAGAAGCGTGGACAATTACACCAAACTAAATCCAGGGTTACCACACCCTTAAACAAGCAATGATGTAAAGCCACGCCATAACGGCGTACCTCACATACATTATTGGCTTGTTAAATCTAGAAGCTATTGAGCCTCAGGGTGGTAATTTGGATTTAGCAATAACGTAATTAAGCACGAATATTTTTACAATACAAAAATAATTAAAAAGGATAACGTGAGAAAATGAAAGAGAACAATGTTTTGATAGCTTATGAACATTGTTTTATTATACATAGTTTAAAATATCATTATTATGTTCAAACTTCGTCTGTATAAATTTTTAAGTATCTTTATTCCTTACTTTAAAAGGAAACTAATGAGTGAAATATATAATCTAATTAAAAGCAATTTAGATAATCATATTAGAAAATACGATAAGAAGAACTTGTTTACATTATCCTTGATTAATAACTTAGAAAAGATATATGCTGTCAAGTATATAGCTAAATATAAAGGAGTAGATTTTTCAATCGAAGTCGAATATATTGACGAAAAGATAATATTTGCAACTTTTATAGGCCAATCTCATTCTAGTGAAGCTTCATTCGAAATAACGGATTTTATGAAATTCATATTATTAATACCCAAAGAAGATTTAACAAGACAAATTCAATTTGCTTTGAGTCGATAGTTATTTTTTATCCTCCACATCTCTCGACGTACCTCTTGTAATTGCACTATCTTTTGCAATACTTGTTCTCATTATATCTGACAAATCTTCTTCGACAGGTTTCTCTTCAACTTTCTTGATTGTCTTATTCAATGATTCTTCAATACGTTGAGTTAATGTTTTCATAGGGTAGATTTTTATAGTATATATAACTGAAAAAACAACTATACTTTGGTCTAATTCTTTTTTACCATACTTGTCAATCCCATTTCACTCATATATTTTCTTACAGTCACAGCTGATAATTGATATCCTGATTTTTGAAGTTCTGTGGCAATTCGGTCACTGCCATAACGTCTTTCAAAAGTAAAGAATATTGAAGTTATTTCTTTTTGCATTAAAATTTTTCTTTTCTGAGTTTCATTCAATGGTACATTTTTCCATGTATGATATTCTCTTCTATTTATACCTAAAGCTTCTGACATTAATCTAATAGAATATGTTTTTTCATTGTTTAGTATAAAATCAAAAACTTTAGACTTTCCTTGATGAAGGCATATACCAGCACTTTTTAGAATTTCAAATTTCAAATCTGATTTCTTAATTTTTTTTTCAAGTTTAAGAATTTTTCTTTCTTTAAGTATTATTTTATCTGCCTTTTTCATATTTAAAAATATTTTCAAAATAGTGATCTGCATTGAATTGCTCTATAGTTCTATTATTCAATGCAGTATGTATTCTTTTTGAATTATACCATTTTTCTATAAATTCAAATATTTCTACCCTCATCTGTTTCTTAGTTCGTAGATTGCTTTTTCTGTCAATTAACTCTCTTTTTAAAGAACTGAAAAAACTTTCAGACATTGCGTTGTCAAAACTATTTCCCTTACGGCTCATACTTCTTATAAAATTATAAGACTCAAGTTTTTTGGTAAAAGTTTTATTTGCATATTGAATGCCTCTGTCAGAGTGAAATATCAATCCATTTGATATTTGTCGATTCTGTATTGCCATTTCTAAAGCCGGCAATGTAGTTTTACTAGTAAAAAGTCTGGCTGCTAGACTCCAGCCAATTATTTTCCGGTCGTATAAGTCCATGATGATTGTAAGATATAAAAAACCTTTATTAGTTGTAAGATAAGTAATGTCCGACACCCAAACTCTGGAATAATCATATACTTTAAACTCTTGATTTAAAATATTTGGTGCTGTATAATAACCATGTTTTGAGTCGGTCGTTACTTTAAATTTTCTTTTCTTGACATGCTTTAATCCTAATTGATGCATATAAAACGATACCTGCCTTTCACATATCTTATATCCTAACTTATGTAGTTCTTTTGTGATTTTATTTCTGCCATAATGCTTTTTAAAACGAAAAAACAACGATTTTATATCGTCTTTTAAAATACTTGTCTGGCGTTGTTTTTCAGAAATCCCATTCTTTTTCCATCGATGATATTTACCATATCCGACTTCTAACACTTCACACATTCTCAATATTGAATATTGATGCTCATTATCTCTTATGAACTCATAAATTGCTAAATTGCCTCGATAAAGAAAAGGTGTTGCATTCTTTAAAATCTCGTATCTGAGCTCATATTCTTTTGATTTTTTTTCTAGATCAAAAATTGGTTTATCTTCAGGATTTACTCTGTCATATCCGGATCCTAGAAAACTCCCTTCTCCGAATTTTTGATATTCTTTTCTCCAACGTGTTAGTAAACATGGTAATATTCCAAGTTCTTCTGAAAATTCTTTAAGAGTGTTTTTTTCATAGCTTAATAGGACTGCATCTATTTTGAAAATACGATCATATTTTTTGTATTTCTTTGCCATAGACGAATATCAAGTGTTGTGTAGTCATTCCCAGGTCTAAGATAATTGAATTACAATATATTTACGAAATCAATTCCTTATATCTTAACCTCTCATCACAATTAATCAACGTAAAATTAAACTGTTCTCCTAGGGGCATTGTGCGAATATTATATCGATAAGCAAATTCATCACAATAACGATGTAAATGCTTGTCACTTGTAAAATGATATATTCCAACGATGCCTCGTTTCAAAATCCCCCAAAAGCCTTCAATTCCATTTGTATGATATGCTCCTTTCTTAAACATTCCTAAATTATGCTTAATAACCTCATGACTATAATGTTTTTCCAATCCACGATATCCTCTCCATCCATCACTTACGATAATAGAACCTTTTTTAACTTTCCCATCAATTATGCCTTTTAATGTTTTTCCTTTCGCATTTTTAATAACTTGTGTATAAACAATCCCATTGTTTAACATCCCAAATACAGGAGTTTTTGTTTTTAAACTTCTACCTTGTGTATTATCAACCTTTTTCCCTTTGCTACGATTTTTATTTTTTCCTCCAACATAAGTCTCATCAACTTGTGTGATTCCATCAAATTCGAAATCGTCTCTCATGCGAACTGAATTTCGAATTCTGTTTAACATAAACCATGCTGTCTTTTGTGTAACACCTAATTCTCGCATTAATTCATAGCTACTAATACCTTTCTTATTTGTTGTAAATTTAAAAATAGCAATGAACCATTTATCTAAGGGAATAGTTGATTTTTCAAAGATTGTACCTATTGTAACACTAAATGGTAATCTACAATCTTTGCATTTATAGTAACCTTTATCTTCACCTCTTTTCTTAATTCGATAATGGTTATCTCGTTGGCTTCCACAATGAGGACAAATTGGTTCTCCATTCCAACGTAATTTTTCTAGGTGTTCTCGACATGCTTTATCGTTATTTAAAGTCTTACCCATGTCGTATACAGATTTAAAAATCTGTGCAGTATCAGTTTCAATATCAGGATGTTTGCTCATCTTTGTTTTATTAAAAATAATACTTTTTGGTGTAATTGGTAAGGTTTTTCTTATCTTTTTTAAACAAGTTGTTAACAATTTCACCGGGTCAGGAAACCTAATAAATATGGGTTTAGGAAGCTCTATTTCGAAGTGAATTAGCAAACTTTCTAGAATATCTTCGCACGTTTCTTGCAATGTGGGAGGTTCAAAATCAGGATAGATTTCATCATAATCAACTTGTGAGAAATCGTATTCATCGTAGCAAGTTGTGAAGTCATATTTGATGTAAGCCATAATTTTTGAGTTTGAATTATGGCGAATTCAACAATGTTTGAAAATGAAATCAATCTTGTTAGAAAAGTCGGGAAAGTGTGGAATTTGAATTAGACAAAATCAAAAAAAAAACTAGCTCAAAATGAGCTAGTTTTTAAGCATGTCATGTTAGTTTTTGTTATGATTTATGAAGATGTTGTTAAATTAATAAAATACATATTATTCTAAAACTATTAAAACATGAACCCTACAATCCTTAATTTCGTCAGAAAGATATTCAAACTAGCATTTTTTAAAGCAAAAGTAAAATCAATCGATATTTTTGAATGCGTTGATAATAATGTTGCTGAAAAGCCGAATATGATTAAGATCAGAATAAATTAAGAGTACGATGCTTTTAGTTTTTGAAGATGGTTAATACTTAATTCTTCAGATTCATAATTTTTATTCTTACCAAATACTTTTATTGTAAATTTTTTATCAGTTGAATAATTAGATTGTAAATGATACATATCTATTTTAAACGTAAATTTAGAATTTGCAGCAACAGTTTCATTTTTATTGGCATACAAGATATCTTTAGATGTTCCAAATAGAAAAAAATCTCTTTTTAATGATACACAGATTCCGGTGATGTCAAATCTCGTATTTGTGTTATTTTTAACGTCAATTTGCAATATTAATGGTGTTGAAAAAGTTCCAAAAATGCCAGTCTGTAATTCCCAAGTAGCAAAAGTCTCAATCTTAATATCTTTCATATTTTATGTTTTTGATTTCTGAAATATAAGAAAAATACATTAATTTGAGCAACTAAGCATTCACTTTAAAAATGCATTTTTAAAGTGGTAACCTGGGTATATTATTATCCTTAATTTAATTCCCATCTTCAAACATAGCCCGTGGTTTCAACCACGGGAACACAATGCAAGACGTGATAATATCGCGCCCCGTGGTTGAAACCACGGAATATATTTGACAAGAACATAATATAAGGCGCGATAATATTGCATCCGCGTGGTTGAAACCACGGGCTATATTTGACAAGTTTCCGAGTAAAAACCTCAGAATCTTAGCATCTCAGTAACTTAGCACCTCATAAAGACAAAGATTCTAAGAAACTTAGCAACTCAGAACCTTAGCCTCTCAGCAACTAAAACCTTAGAAACTTAGCACCTCAGAACCTTAGCATCTTAAAGAGAAAACTCCCCATCCCTAACTTTAAAAGCCCAATTTGCCATTTCATGAATAACAGGCATTAGGCCGGCTCCGGCATTACTGAGTCTGTAAGTTACAAAGGGAGGTACGACTGGTTTTGCTTCTCGTATCACAAGTCCGTCAGTTTCTAATTGTTTTAAGTGCTGAATGAGCATTTTTTCGGTTACAGCCGGAATGGCTCTTTTTAATTCGCTGTAACGCATATCTCCGGTTGATAAATGATACAGGATTATGGGTTTCCAGTAGCCGCCAATTTTTTCCATTACAAAAGTAACAGGGCATTTATCTAAGGCGTACTGCTTATTTTCCTGAATTGTCGATGATTCTTTAATTGCTGTCATGATACATACTTTAGGGTAAGTACTTGTATAAAAGTAAGTACAAAGATACCTTTGTAACTGTAATAAAAAAAATTATATATCATGAAAATTATAGTATCAGGTTCTTTAGGAAATATTGGAAAGCCTTTAACCACAAAATTAGTTAACGCTGGACACGACGTAATCGTAATAAGCAGTAATGCCGACCGAAAAAACGAAATCGAAAATTTAGGAGTCAAAGCAGCAATTGGTTCAGTAAGCGACAGCACATTTCTGGCTGCAACATTAAATGGTGCCGATGCCCTATTTGCTATGACACCTCCAAATTTAGGAAGCCAAAATGTAATTGCCAATACAACGGAAGCCGGAAGCGCTTTCGCGAAAGCTATTTCAGAAACGAATATTAAGCGTGTGGTAATGTTAAGCAGTATTGGTGCTGATTTACCAACCGGAAACGGACCTATTGCAGGACTTCACAATATTGAAAAATTGTATAATGCGCTTGAAACTTCTGTTACTTTTTTAAGAGCGGGTTATTTTTATACTAATTTTTATAATGATGTTCCGATGATTCAGGGAGCGGGAATTATGGGCGGTAATTATCCATCTGATGTAAAAATTCCTTTGGTTCATCCAGAAGATATTGCTCAGGCTGCAGCCGAAGAATTAGTTAAATCTCCGTCTGAAAAAAACATTCGTTATATTATAAGTGATGTTCGTACTCCGGGAGATGCTGCTAAAGTTTTAGGAACTGCAATTGGAAAAGCAGATTTACCTTGGGTTGAATTTACAGATGAACAATCTTTGCAAGGAATGACTCAAGCAGGATTACCGGAAGAAATTGCTCAATTATATACTGAAATGGGAACTGGTTTACGAAGCGGTAAAATTGCCGAAGATTTCTTAACAAGCGGTTTATCTGTAGATGGGGAAACTAAATTGGAAGATTTTGCGAAGCAATTTGCATCGAAATTCTAATTTCTTTTTGCCGCTAAGGCACTAGGCACAAAGTTTTTTAAGTCTCTCGCAGATTGCGCAGATTTATTATCATTTTGTCATGCTGAGCGTAATTGAAGCACTTTCATGTACAGAAGGTCTTCGACTTCGCTCAGACTGACAAACGTTATCAAAACAAAAAAGCAGCAAATATTGCTGCTTTTTTGTTTATCCAAGAATCTAAATTTAATCAGGGTTGGCCAGAATTTTATACAATTCGGCATTTGAAATATAAAACTGATTTTCGATTCCTATTTGAGATAGTTTGGCGCTGACCAAATTGTTTTCTCTTGAATTAATAAGGAAGATCGAGCTTTCGCCAAAAGAGAATAATTTCTCCTCTGAATTCAGCATTGTGGTATAATCTTTTACCAGATTGTCAATTACGTTTTTCTGTCTTCTTAAAGACGCAATTTCCGTTTGCTGTGCTTTAATTTTGTTTTTAAGCTCTAATCGCTGTTGTTCGATATCAAATTTTAAATCCTGAATTTTAAGTTTTGCCATTTTTAGGCTTCCTCTTTCTTTTCTTAGGAAAATTGGAATACTGAAATCAATATTAAACTTATAATCATCGGCATTAAAAGAATCAAAATAAGCAGGTTCTGAAATATAATTATATCCTACATTTAATTTAGGAAGCAGTGAATTGGCTTTTAGTTTTCGGCCAATTTCAAGCATATCCATTTTGGTTTCCAAAGCCTGAATTTTAGGATGCGATTCCAAACTTTCTACATTCACCATCATGGCATCTGTTTTAAGTGTTCCTTCTACTGTCAGGATTAAATTATCTTCCGGTCTTACCACATCACCTAATTCAACCGGAACATTTTCAATCCATAAATAATTAGAAAGATACAGTTTGGCTTTTGCCAATTTCAAATTTCCATTCTCTACATTTAGTTCACGATTTCTAACTGTAATTCCTGCTTCGACGCTGTCAATTGCAGGAGAATCACCTAATTCTATCAGCTTCTTAACGCCTTTAAAACGGGTACTTGCAAAACCGAGATAGCTTTTGTAAAGTTCTGCTTCGTTGTAGCTTTTTCTCCATTCAAAATAAGCTTCGCTGGCTTTATACAAAACTTCAATTGCTTTTAGTTTTCTTTGTGCATCACTTAATTTCAGCTGCAGTTTTCCTTCCCTTACATCGGCCATACGCTGATTGATAAACATTCCCTGCCCCAAAGCAACGGTGATTCCTAAAGAGGTTAAACCCGCTTCCGGAGTACGATTCTGCGGGTTGTAATATTGTCCGTCAGTATCATCGAATCCGGCTTTTATCTCAACACCGTACCAGGTTGGAATTTTAAAACTGCTGTTTAAAAGCGAATAATATTCGGTTCCTTTAAATTCTTTCTTGCTGTAATCAACTTCAATTTTAGGATCAAATCCGCCACGCGCCACCATAAGTGCGGCCTGAGCATTGCTTAACTCTAAATTAGCCTGCTTTACCAACGGATGGTATTTTTTTACGTATCCTAAAAACTCACTGTAACTTAATTCCTCTTTATTAAAATCCTGACTGTATGCCTTAGAAAAGCCTAATAAAAATAAGAGAGAAAACAGCGCCGCAACGTATTTCAATTTATTTTTTGTCTTTACCATCTTTTGTTTCTTTTTCGCCTGAATTATAATAGTTTGGCGGGAAACCGTTTAAGTTTCGCCATATTTCATACCATACCGAAACAGTTTCGAGCAAGGCAATACTCTGCGCTCCTGCTCCAATGCTCAGTTCTTTTGGCCATTTATCTTCTCCATCCGGCGAAACCAGAATTCTGTATTTTCCGTTGGCACTGATAAAGTTTTCAATCGCCACTACTTTACCGCCAAAGGTTCCGTAAGACAATCCCGGCCAGCCCGAAAATACAATTCTCGGCCATCCGTCAAACCAAACACGCACTTTTGCACCGCGGTGTACCAACGGTAAATCGATAGGATCTACATAGGTTTCTACCGCAATATCATAACTTGACGGCATAATGCTGATAATAGGAGTTCCTTCTTTAATTGTTTCTCCAATACCCGCCAGTAACGCACGGTTTACATAACCACTTTGAGGCGCTGTAATGTAATACAAACCATTTCTTAAGCTGTAATTTACGTATTGATTTTCTAATTTATTTACCTGTGCTTTGGTGTCGTATTGCGTGCTTAAAGCCGTAAACTTATCACTTCTTGATTTCGAAATTTTCTCTGCGTATTCTGCCGAAATTCGGTTGATTTCTACTCTCGCATTTATCAATTCGTTTTTACTGCTTAAAAGCTTGTTTTGCTGTGTGATGATATATGCTTCAGATTCCTGAAGTTTCAATCTCTTTTGCTCCACATCTGTTAAAGGTTTTAAACCTTCTTTGTTAAGCGCTGTCGAACGATCGAACTGCGTTTTAGCAATTCTCAATTGGGTTTTTACCGCTTCAAGATCCATGCTGTCACTTTTTATTTTCAGCTGGGCTTGTTTAATTTTGTTTTGAGCCTGCTGTAATTTCAGTTCTCTTTCGGTATTAAGCGACTGTGCCTGAACATCCAATGAGTTTACTTTATCGCCGTACGATTCTACCGCCATTTTTTTGGCATCGACCTGATCTTTGGTATTTCCAACCAAATTTGGATCTAAGTAATCTTCTTTAGTTTCAGAAATAAACAAAATCGTATCGCCTTTTTTTACATAATCGCCTTCCTGTACAAACCATTTTTCGATTCTTCCGGCAATGGCATTATGTA
Organism: Flavobacterium sp. GW821-FHT12A05; assembly: GCF_058807735.1. Lineage (NCBI taxonomy): Bacteria > Pseudomonadati > Bacteroidota > Flavobacteriia > Flavobacteriales > Flavobacteriaceae > Flavobacterium > Flavobacterium sp. GW821-FHT12A05. The sequence continues at coordinate 268,197 of NZ_JBXAQY010000003.1, forward strand.
CAGTCTGCGGTCTTTGATCTGGTTTTAAAGTGGTTACAGAACCGCTTCCGGAGATATTTTGTGTCCAGGGAAGGAAAAGACAGGCCACTCCAAACAATAAAAAACCAATTATTACTCTGTTTAATATTTTATAATGAGGTCTGCGGGCAACACTGGTGATAGATTTGTATTTGCCCGGTGCGATAATTACATGATTATCTTTTGATATATTGAGCATAATTAAAGCTTTATGTCGTTAATAATTTTTCCATCATCGATCGTGATCATACGGTCGCATTTGCTCTTCCAGATATCATTTTTTGAAGTAACAATTACGGTCCATTCGTGTTCTTCGGAAAGTAAAAAATCTACAATTTTAGCCGAAGTCAGTTCATCCATTTTATCAACAGGATCTTCAAGGAATAATATATTAGGTTTGTGTACAATGCTTCGTGCCAAAAGTATTTTCTGAACATCTGAAGCCGAAAGTTCGCGTCCGCCCGGATGAATCTGATGTTCGAGTCCGTTCGGGAAAGTTTTAATATCCGGCGTTAAACCTACGTTGTCTAAAGCCCATTTTAAATCTTCGTTATTCAGCATTTCGTTTCCAAAAAGAATATTTTCTCTAATCGTTCCGGCAAAAAGCGTATCGCCTTGTAAAAAAGTTCCGGCTTCTGCCCTAAACGTATCTTCGTCAACGCGGTTCATGAAATTATCGGTTACATACATAGCGCCGCTTTCCGGTTCTAATACGCCCGAAAGTAATCGCAATAAAGTACTTTTTCCTGCACCATTTGTTCCTCTTAATAATACTTTTTCGCCCTGATTAATTTTCAGGTTAATATTTTTAAGTGACTTTTTATTATGATTTGGATAATTGTAACCTACGTTTTCGGTTTCGATATTAATTCCGGTATCGCTTACGTCTGATGTGTTTGGAATGCATGAAATTTCCATATCGGTAACCTGGCCGATTTTTTCTACAGAAGTTAAAACATCATAAAAGGATTCCAGACCAAAGATTATTTTTTCTACCGAATTGATCAGCAATACGATAACAATTTCAGCTGCCACAAACTGCCCAATGTTCATTTGATGGTGAATTACCAGAAAACCACCAATCGACAATAAGGCAGCCGTAACAATAACTTTAAAAATAGTAAGCTGAATGTATTGCTTTTTCATTACCTGAAAGTGCTTTTCACGGTAATTTACATATTGACTCACATAGCCGTCGTTTCTTTCTAATGCATATTCGAAACCTCCTTTTCTGCGGAAGCTCTCGCGGTTGCGTGCAATTTCCTGAAGCCAGGCTGCTACTTTATATTTAAATTTCGATTCGTTAAGACTTGTTTCGAGTCCGTCGCGGTACGAAAATTTAAAAATGACATATAAAATCACAATAAACAAAAGGCCTATTACCATAAAAAAGGAATGGTACAAAACCAATAAAATGATACCAAAACCAACCTGCAAAAACGCTGTACAAAAATCCAGTAATAGTTTTGCTGTTCCTTTCTGCACCATTAAGGTATCAAAGAAACGGTTTGCTTTTTCGGGCGCATATTCAGAATACATTTCTTTAAACTTAATTAAAGGCATTCTGTAGGCAAATTCAAAAGAAGAACGAACAAAAATTCGCTGCTGCAGATTCTCTACTATTCGAAGCTGCAAGATGGTTAAAACGCCGCCAAAACCAACGCCAATAGTTACCAGAATTACAAGAACAATCCAGGAAACACTAAGCTGTCCGCTTTGAATAAAATTGATAATAGCCTGAATTCCTAAAGGAAGAGAAAGGTTTACCAAACCTGCAAAAGCAGCATAAAATATAATTTGGTATACGTCGCGCTTATCAAGCCTTAGTAAGTTGAAAAATCTTTTTAAGGGTGTCATGAATTTATATATAAATACAAGATTAATAGATGATATTAAAGTACGAAAAAAATCGCATTCAGGATTACAAAAAAAATCATAATCCAAACAAAATTAAATATTTATATAATAACCCGAGGAGGCGGTAAATCTATCTTACCATGAAAGCCAAAAGAAAAAACAGCGTTATCAATGTAGTTTTTTCGCTGCCCCTTTAATTGAAAGGAAAAACCAGCTAATGAAGTATAAGCCGGTACTAAATATTCTAATAACAAAATTCCTTTTGCAAGCTTCGTCGTTTTAGTGTCTTTAGTTTCGTAATCGTCCAGTTCTTCCGGGATGCCGTCGCATTTGAAGATTTTCTTCAGGAAGTTACAGGTCATGCCTTTAACCGAATGAGTTTCGGTATTATCATTTATGATTCGGCCAAAAGTACCCGATATATTAATGCTGCTCATTAAAAAATAGCCGATTAGCAACGCCTGAAGGCATTTGCATAAAAGACTATTTTTAATTCTGTTGAGCATTGCAAAAAAATAAATTAAGGGCGCAAGTTAAAACTAAATTTTTATCGCAACATTAGAATAACATTAGAATTCAAATTATTATCAGCCCTTTATTTACAAGGGTTTCTTACTAATAAAAACATAAAATAAGTCAGAAAATAATAACCCAATATTTTAAGTTTTGGAGGTTAAATTTTGGTATTAAACAGGTTATCTAAACTTTAAATTTTCGGTTTTCAATAAATATTTTTATCATAAGTAAACGATCGTTCATTTATTATTATATCTTTGCATCCAATTAAAATCCTTTTAGATTGAGAACGAGAGATGTTAATAAAGAAGAATTAGTTAAACAAAAAACTATAGAAATGATCGTAAAGCATGGCATTGAGGGCTTTGCGATGAACCGTCTCGCCAAGGAATGCGGTATTTCAGTAGCGACTCTTTACATTTATTATGCTGACAAAGAAGATTTAATCAAAAAAATTGGGACTGAAATGGGGACTTATTTTTTTAAAAGTTCCCTAAAAGATTTCTCGCCTGACATGCCTTTTGCAGAAGGTCTTGCCAAGCAGTGGGAAAACAGATCAGAGTTTATGCTGAAAAACAAAGACAAAATTGCCTTTTGGGAAATTCTTCAAAATTCTAATTATGGAGAATATATCGTAAACGAAAGCCTGATGGAATTAAAAGAGATTATGACGCAGTTTTTAAACAGAGCAATTGAAAGAAAAGAAATAGTACCCGTATCAAAAGAAGTTTTCTGGAGTATTGCTTATGGACCTTTATATAATTTACTGCGTTTTCATGAAAAAGGAAAAGGACTTGGAGGCTCCACTCCGTTTAAATTAACAGCCGAGATTCAACAAGAAGCATTAAGCTTAGTAATTAAAGCACTAAAACCTTAAATAATTATGTTATGAATGTCTTGATATTTGCAACTAATATAAAAACAGAAAAAAACAAGGATAAAATCGCAACATTTTTAAATGCAAACAAATCTATTTTGCAATGGACTATTGACCAAGAAGATATTGATTGTGTATTACGGATTATAAGCGAGAAACTTAACGCAGGACAAATAATTGAATTACTGAATTTTCACAATTTTGACTGCAAAGAACTACAATAATATATATGAACGAAAAACAAACTTCTGCACCAAGTTTTAATGGCTATCAAAAACTTGTTATTTTTCTTTTAGCCATTACACAATTTACAGTTGTGCTTGATTTTATGGTAATGTCTCCTCTGGGCGATATTATGATGAAAACTTTAAAAATTACGGCATCGCAATTTGGTATTGCCGTTTCTGCTTATGCTTTTAGTGCTGGTATTTCAGGACTTTTAACGGCTGGTTTTGCAGATAAATTTGATAGAAAAAAGCTATTGCTTTTCTTTTACATTGGTTTTACAATAGGAACTTTATTCTGCGCAATAGCACCCAACTTTTTTCTGTTGGTAGCGGCCAGAATCTTCACCGGTTTATTTGGCGGTGTAATTGGTTCTATTTCTATGGCTATCGTAGCTGATTTATTCAGCTTACAGCAGCGTGGTAAAGTAATGGGATTTATTCAAATGGGATTTGGTGTAAGCCAGGTTCTTGGAATCCCGATTGGTTTATACATCGCCAATGCCTGGGGATGGCACGTTCCTTTTTTATGGATCGCAGCAATGGCAGCGCTTATTACCATGGTTTTGTTTTTAAAATTAAATCCTATTACAGAGCATTTAAAATTAAAACAAGAGAAAACCGCTTTACTGCATTTGGTACATACTATTTCTAAAAAGAATTATCAGGTTGGTTTTTTATCTACTGCCCTGCTTTCTATTGGTGGTTTTATGATGATGCCTTTTGGTAGTGCTTTTGCCATAAACAATCTTAAAGTAACCAATGAAGAATTACCTTTATTATTTATGATTACCGGAATTGCTACTTTATTTACCATGCCGTTTATTGGTAAACTGAGTGATAAGGTAAATAAATTTAAAATCTTTGCTGTTGCAACGGTTATGGCGGTTATTTTAATTAACATTTACTCTCATTTTGGTCCAACTCCATTTTGGATTGTATTGGTTATTAACGTATTTATGATGGCCACTATCATGAGCAGAATGGTTCCGTCTACAACTTTAACGTCGGCAATTCCTGATCCGCAGGATCGTGGTGCTTTTATGAGTATCAACTCGTCTTTACAGCAAATGGCCGGAGGTTTTGGAGCAGTACTTGCCGGATTCATTATCTATCAAAAGGACAGTTATGCGCCACTGGAACATTATGATACTTTGGCTATGGTTGCTTCTGCTATCATGTTACTGACCATTTATCTGGTATTTAAAGTGAGTAAAATTGTAGAAAGCAAAACCAACAAGTTTTAATTTCTTTAGAAGAAAAAAAGCTGCATAAATCGAAAAACTCCCAAGTATATTGGGAGTTTTTGTCTTTTTAAGCACTAAGGCTGAATTTGATTGATTCTCATATAATCTTTTAAATATTTATCCGGATCCGAAGCGGCGTATTCGTTTTCAGGTTCCGGGATGGTGTGGATTTTTGAATCTGTAACGGCTACTACGGCAGAACAAACGTAGATTCCTATTTTTCCTTCGCTGTATTTAAAATCCAGTAAAGTCAGTTTTACAATATCGTTTATAGAAAGTTCGTAATAGTTTCCATAACGGATTATCTTGAAATAAATCTGTTTGTTTTCATGAATTTCAAATTGATTCGTCTGAATGTTTTCAAAAATGAAATTATTCTTCACATCCTTTTCATTAAATCCCCAAGCTCTAAATTGTACAAAACCGTTCATAAAATCGATAGAAATATAATATCCAGTTCCTTCTTTATCGCATTCTATTACAAATCCGGTTTTTCCCATTCCTTCTACCGAAAGTGTTCCTTCCCAGACAAAATCCATTGAAGGTTTTTCGAAGCAGTAAATTTCATAACCGCTTCGGCATCCAAATCTCCATTTGTTTTCATTTTCGATTTGAAATTCGGCTGTTGGATTTCCTAAAATGGGTAATGGCTGCGGAAGATCTTTCTGCAAAATCGACTTTTGATACAAATTCTCCCAATGATGATAGGTTTTCAATAAAAGTCGGCCGCTTTTATCAATATCGAGTTCTTTTGGAGGAGGAATTACGCGGTGGGTATTTACATTTCCATCGGCAAAATAAAAATTATAGATTAAAAAATGATCGCCGTCTTTTACAACTCTTGCCGCATAATTTCCCTGTGGCAGCAATACATTATTATGAAAGGCGCAATATTCTGATTTAAAATCAGATGCCATCCAATACCTGACTTTTATGTCTTCTCTAATTGATCCCAAAAGATAATGCGAACCTTTAATTTCGACTACACAAGGACATTCGACATCATCATACACATACGGAAAATGAAGCGGTTTTTGGAGCACAAATCCATCATTCTCTAATTTGGCAACACCAATACAGCCTCTTCTATACGTTGGGCCTGAAGCGCTTCGGGCACAAATCAGCAGATAATCTTCTCCTTGATAATGGTATTTAAAAGGATCCCGAAAACTTATCCATTGTCTCGGATTATTTGACGGACTTTCATAATGCGGTGCTTCACTTTTAAAAGGAAGTCCGTACAGATTTTCTTTTTTCCAATGAATTAAATCTATCGAAACAGCTCGTCCTATTTTTTGTTCAATTCCCTTATCCTGACGTTTGAGTCCGGTGTAATACATTTCATATCCTCCCCCATCTGACTTTTTGCTCACATGCATCGTCCATAACATATCATCATCCCATTCTCCCGGTTCTCCTACCCAAAGGGCATTTTTAACCCTTTTCCATGAAAGTCCGTCTTTTGATACTGCATGTGCAATATAATCGTGATTGGGAATAATCAAGTGAAATAAATGATGCACTCCATTTTCGTCTATAAATATATCAACGTCTCCTATTTCCCAGTTGCTAAATCCTGATCCTGAATACATTTTATTACTTATTTAATTTGTTGGCTATAATTTTTAACACATTATTTCGCTCCTCTGGAGCTTAAAACCACGGTGTACATAATTGCTATACATATTATGCTCCGCTGGAGCACCTTTTTACATTAAACCAACCTAGTTATTTAATTATTTTATAATGTTTTAATCCTTCTAAAATACCTTCGGAAGCAAAGGTTTTGGCTACATAAATACTTTTGCTGGTTTCATATTCAGCCAGTTCTGCGCTTCGGTTTCCTACTATGATTCCTTTTACGGGGCCTCTAAACATATCAATATCGTTTCCTGAATCTCCGGCGGCAATTACATTACTTAGCGGAATGGCCCATTTACGGCACAAAAATTTTATGGCATTGCCTTTTGAAGCACGTTTGGGAATAAAATCCAAAAACTGACCGTGACTCGGAATTATATTTACTTTGTACCAGCCTGTTCCTAAAACCCGAATCAGTTCTTCGTGATTGTAATGCTCTTTTTCATAGTAATAGGAAATCTTATACGGATTTTGAGCATTTTCTTCCTGAAGTTTTATCCATTTAATCTCTTTTAGTCGATTCACGATATCGTCTCTTTTCCATCGTCCGGCCAGGAATTTTGCCCAGCCTTTGTCTAAAATATAATCTTTACCGTTGGTGTAATAAATCTCTGTGCCAACAGAACAAATTATAAAATCAGGAAGCGGAAATTGTTCTTCGTCTATAACTTTTTTTACCAGCGTTAGATTTCTGCCCGAAGCCATCGCAAAAGCCATTTTTTCTGTACGGTTTACAAGATGCGTTTTCAATTCTTTCAATCCCGGATTGTTGAATTTGGGTTCAATCAGCGTTCCGTCAATATCCGAAACCAATAAATGATCGATTTTCCTTTTTAAACGATCTACATTAATATTAGGATAATGCAGTTTTTTTATTCCTGCGCCTGATGACAAGGATAAATTTTCGTTGACCAATTCTACATATTGGTTTACGTGGCTCAGCCAGCTGTAATGTTTTTGAATGTTTATAGCGCCGTTATTCGAATAGTATTTCCATTGATTTTCATCTGTTAGAATATTTCGAAGGGCTTTTTTAATTTGATTTTCGTCCTGCGGATCTACCAGTTCTCCGTTTTGGCAGACGGGAATAATTTCTGAAGGTCCGCCATTTTTCGTAACCACAACCGGAAGTCCTGAACTAGCCGATTCTATTACGGTTAAACCGAAATTTTCATGCAAGGCCAGATTTACAAATACGCCTCGTTTTTCGGCGGCATATCGATAAATAATAGAAACTTCATTTTCGACATCATGCTTTTTCGGAATCGCCATTTTTCCGTACAAATCGTATTTATCCATCAACAATAATAAATCGGTTAAAACGTCTTTTTCAGATTCCGGCATTTTGGCGATGTCTTTACGGATTCCGGCAAAAATGACCAGATTGGCAATGCTTTGCAGTTCTTTGTCTTTACCGTAAACATCTATAAGTGTATGAAGGTTTTTATGTCGGTCTGGTCTTGAAAGTGCCAGAATAAAGGGTTTATGCGGATTGGTGAGGAATTTAGAAATGGTTTCAGAAACCCAATATTTTCGCTGGGTTTCTTCCATTTGTTTGTCAATATCGGTTTCCTGAAAATAATAAGGAGCAAATTTTCTGGTATCGATTCCGGGAGAAATCGCGTGGTATTTTCCCAGTTCAAAGTTTTTATAAGCTTTGTAGGTTTCGATTTCCTGTTCCGTAGAAGTAACAATAAATTCAGATAATTCTAATGTCTTTTCTTCGGCGGCAATTCTTTCTTTAAACTTAAACTTTTTTTCGAGTTCTTCTTCGCTTAAACCGCTTTCGAGTAATTTTTTCTTTTTATAAAATCCAAGGGAATGTCCTGTATGTGCAAACGGAATATTTAAAACGGCTGATAATTCGGCAGCGGCATATCCGGCATCGCCATAATGCGAATGAATCCAGTCCGGAAAAATATTATGCTCTTTAATATGCTGTACAACACCGTTTACAAAAGTATCGAGTCCTTCCCATAATTGTTCTTTGGCTTTGTATTTTTTCCCTAGAAACGGAATTCGGCGTATATCTAATTTTTCATTAATTACCTCAACAGGAACTGCATATTCAGGCGAAAGTGCAGGATCATCAATCAGTCTTGTAAATAAATGAACGTGTTCTACATCTTTATGCTGCGATAAAAATTCGGCCAGTTCGTATACATATTTCGTTTGTCCGCCGTTATCAGCATCGCGCCCTATTTCAAGACCAGATCCTTTTAAAAGTCCGTGTATATTAATTAATGAGATTCGTAATTTTTTCATCATTCGTGCATTGTTGTTTTGAAAGTTCAAGTTACTATGCCCGTCCCGATATAATTGAAATAATTACATTTTAAATTTACATAGTTCCCACATGATAAAGCATTGAAAACATTTGATTTATTAAACCCAAACTTTAATTTATTATGAAGAAAACACGCTTTATAAACAAAAAAACTCCCAATAATTTTGGAAGCCTTTTACTTTTTAACTTAACCAGCCGCTTATTAGTTTTCTATAGGTTTCGCCTATGGGCAGAAAATCGCCATTTGTCATTTTAATCTGGTTGCCTTCGATGACCTTTATTTTGTTTTTGGGGATGATAAACGAACGATGAATGCGCACAAATTGATTAGACGGAAGTTTCTCCAGAATATCTTTCATGTTCTCCAAAACCATGATTTTTTCGTCTTTGGTATGAATTCGGATATAATCTTTTAAACCTTCAATGTATAAAATGTGATCTGTTGCTATTTTGTGGTGTTTTCTATCGGCTTTTACGAATAAATAATCCTCGGTATCCAGATTTTGAAAAGTTTCCTGCCAGCGGATGAATTTTTCAACGCTTTGATAAAACCGATTAAAAACAATGGGTTTGAGCAGATAATCGATAACATGAAACTGAAAAACATCTAAAGCATATTCCGGATAAGCCGATGTAATAATGAAATTATGCTTTTGATTGAACATCTGCATTAATTCTAAGCCCGTTAATTGCGGCATTTGAATGTCAATAAAAACCAAATCTACCGATTCGGTATTTAATATTTCAATAGCTTTAAAAACATCAGAATCGGCATATAAAACATTTAATCTTGGCACTTTTGAAGCATAATCTGCCATTAATTTTACTGCAAAAGGTTCGTCGTCTAATATGATGCAATTTATTTTTTTCATTTTAAATCTATTTCAAGTTCGGCTGTAAACTGATTGTTTTGGTTTGTAAATGTTAGTTGATGTTTTTGCGGATAATAAATTTCCAATCGTTTTTGCAGGTTTTCTAATCCAATCCCGCCCAATTTGTCTTTTTTTTGTGTTCCGATGTCATTCAGGACTTTAAAATTGAGTTTTCTATCTTTTACTTTTAAATCAATCTTTATAGGGTTTTCATTAGAAGCTTTGCCATGTTTTAAGGCATTTTCGATTAAAGGTGATAAAATATAAGGCGGAATTTCTTCGAACTCATTTTCGGTTTCTATTTTCAAATCTACAAAAGAAGTTTCCTGATGTCTTAATTGTTCGAGTTCGATATAGGCTTTTATATAATCGATTTCATCTGATAATTTAATCTTTTCTTTCTGCGATTCGTAAGTCGTAAACCGCATAATCTGGCTCAGTTTTTCGATAGCCGTTAACGATTTATCCGATTGAAAATAAACCATCGAATAAATGTTATTGAGCGTATTAAAAATAAAATGCGGATTTATCTGGGCCTTTAAAAATTTAATCTCGGTGCTTTTGTTTTCTTCTAAAATAATCTGATTGTATTCTAAAAGCCTTATAAAATAAATAACAAACCAAAGCAGCGAACTCAAAATAACAGCCTTACTGCTGTATTGCAGATTATCGAGCATGTAGTTTAAAAATTCTGTATCGGTATAATTAACTCTATGAAATAAAATCTCGGTTGCAACTTGCTCAATCAATCCTCTTAAAAAGGTAAAAACCAAATAGGAAACAAGTACACCTGCAAAAAATCTTTTCCATTGAAAAGACTTAAAAACCAGTTTCATTACTACGAAATAATGAAAATAGAAAGTCAGTATAAAAACAATTAAATAGGTAACAAAAAACAAATCAGGTACAGAAAACGCTGCTCCTATTGGGTTTTTCACGAATGTAAAGTAAGCCATCAAAAACCAGTAGATAATATGAATGAGTAATTCTGCCTTTTTTGATAATGTTCCCTTATGCATGTTTTGTAATTTTTCTCAAAGATATACATTCATAAAAAAGCAATAAACAGGGTTTGTAGATAAATCGCGGGGGTTTGTCGATAAAAGTAGTTTTCGGCTTTTTTTCGATACAGTTTTGCAAGGTAATTAATTTAAAAACCATGAAAAAAATTATCTTCTTACTGTTTATTCTTCTCAACCAAACCCATGTATTAAGCCAGCAGTTTTCTCTAAAAGGAAAAGTAATCAACCAAAATAAAGAACAGGTCGAATTTGTAACGGCCAGTTTATTACAAGACAATAAAATAGTTGAATCTGTTTCTACCGACAGTTTAGGAAATTTTGAAATGAAAGCGGCAAAAGGAAATTACAAGCTTTTACTGGAACAATTTGGAACCGAATATGCAGCCAAAGAGATTGCTTTAAATGAAAATACTGATTTAGGCACAATTGAAATTAAGGAATCTCTACAGTTAGAAGGTGTAACCATAAAATCAAGAAAAAAACTAATCGAACAAAAAGTCGACCGACTTGTTTTTAATGTCGAAAACTCGGTAACGGCAACGGGCGGAACAGCATTAGACGCACTAAAATCGACTCCGACAGTACGCGTGCAAAATGAGGTTATTTCTATTGTGGGCAAAGGCGAAGTTTTGGTTATGATTGATGATCGTATTCAAAAAATGACTCCGGAGGATTTAACGGTTTTCTTAAAATCTATTCCGTCAGATAATATTAAAAGTATTGAAGTGATTACAACGCCTCCGGCAAAATATGATGCGGAAGGCAACAGCGGCTTGATTAATATTAAGCTGAAAACGGCAAAAGCGAATTCTTGGAATGCTAATATTGGAAGTTCGTATACACAAAAAACATACGCTGGCGGGAACCTCAACGGATTGTTTACCTATAATCAGGATAAACTTTCTTTGCAGACTTCTATAAGCAAAGGAACAGGAAAACTTTTAACGAATTCTGAAAGTAAAATTTATTACCCAAATGAATTATGGAAACAGGAAACTGCCAATAAATCTAAAAATGATTTTTTGAGTTTAAGTTTAGGAATAGATTATAAACTAAGCACAAAATGGTCTGCAGGAATAAGTTATCTGGGTAGTTTTAATGATCGTGTTTCGGCTAATAATCCGTTTACGACTATCTATAATCATGATACGGCGAGTTCTTATATCGCTGCTGATGTAAAGGCTGAAAATGCTCCAAAAATGAATGCGGTTAACCTTCATAATACTTTTGCTTTGGATACTTTAGGGAAAAATATTTCGGTTGACTTTGATTATTTCAATTATCAAAAAAACGATTCCCGCTTTTTTTCCGGAAACGAATTGGATGCTTCTAAAAACGTAATTTCTAACCGCTTTTTTTCTTCTACAAACAGCAATCTTAACAAAATAAACAATTATTCGGCAGCTATAGATTTTACACTGCCTTATACTTGGGCTGACTTTAGTTTTGGTGCCAAAGCTTTTCATACCAACACAAATAACAATCTGGTGGTGTATGATAATGAAACAGGAAATCCGGTTTTGAATACCAATCAGTCGAATGTTTTTAATTATAAAGAGTACAATCAGGCTTTGTATTTTTCTGGAAGTAAAAAGATAAACTCACAATGGGAAACGCAGATTGGTCTTCGATTTGAAGCTACACAGACAAAAGGTTTCTCCGAAAATTTAAATCAAACCAATACCAATAATTACATTAAATTATTCCCAACAGCTTACGTAACGTATGTACCGAATGAAAACAATACTTTCTCGTTAAATTACAGCCGAAGAATCCGCAGACCTGATTTTGATTATCTAAATCCGTTTATGGTGAAAACAAGTCCGTATTATTATTCAGAAGGAAATCCGTATTTGAAACCTTCTGTAATAGATAATTTTGAGTTTTCGTTTATCCGAAATCAGAAATGGGTCAATTCTGTTTACTTTTCTCAGATTTCAGATTTCGGACAGGAATTATCGATCATCGATCCTGTTACCAACGTAACCAGAAGTACACCTTTAAATTATGCGAATACGTATCAAATTGGTTTTTCAACTTCGTATAATTTCAATAAATGGTCATGGTGGAATAGTTTTACAGGTTTTAATTTGAATTATCAAAATGTGAAATCGAAAACAGCTTTCATTAAATCGACCGATGGCTACAACGGATATATTTACAGCAATAATGATTTTACCGTTAATCCTTCTAAAACATTTTTCCTTGGTTTGAATTATGGTTTACAATTGCCGGGACGTTATCAGATTTTTAATATCTCAACGCTTAATATTTTAGATATTTCGGTTAAAGTACTTGCATTAAATAAAAAATTATCGCTTACGCTTCTTGGAGAGGATCTTTTAAATGCTCAAAAACCATTAATCAGTTATGATTCAAACGGTATTAAAACGAATGTAAAAAGTTACAGTGATACGAGAGGTTTTAGAATCTCAGTAAGTTATAAATTCGGTAATGAAAATATTAAATCAAAACAGGCAAATTTTAAAAATGAAGACGAAAGAAGCCGCGCGAATTAGTTTTGTGAATTAAGTGTTTATAAAAAAACCTCGCAGTAAATGTGAGTTTTTTTTATTTACATTCTTTGCGTTCACGAGCAAGATGCTCGCGCCAGCAGGGGAAACATTACATTAGCATCTTTTTTATAATAAAACTTAACATCTAAAAGCAAAATACTTAAGCCAATGCAAATAATTGGTAAGAAAGCTTTTCTCAAAAGATAAAGTTTTTCGAATTTTGAAATTACTATCATTTTTTATTTTACATTAATATCAAAAGAAACTGTATCATTCTTTACTTGGGTTACTCCATCATTAAATTTATATTTAGTAATTGCCTGAATTCTATTGAGTCCTTTTTTAGTCAAAATCTCTTCCACAGTGATGCGTGTCGGCACTTCTTTAGTGATAGTTCGTTTTACATTTGAATTGTCACTACCTTCAGTTTCTATTTTAAAGGTTCTTTGAGAGTAAGGGATATTTGCTACAAAATAGTCATATTTTATATGATCCCCTACTTTTAGTATGTCTCCAGTTTTAATTTCAATTTGTTTTTTGTCTTCGATTTTATACTGTCTTACTGGATATGTTGAATAGCCTGTATACCTTTTTACTACTTTATTATCATACTCAATAATAAATTTTGGCTCACCCGAATCATCACACATAACATATTTTTTAATTAAATTATTTTGATTATAATAAGTGCTTTCTAAGGTAATATTACTATTTTCCCTATAAAATACAGATTCCAATTTTCCATTATCATAATAATAGAAACATACTCCATTAGGTTCGTTTTCTAAAAATGTTCCTTCTGCAATTTTACTTCCTTTTTCATTATAGTTTACAAATTTTCCTTCCAAAATAGTATCACCAGATCTTATAACATATTCGTGTGTTTTAACTATTTTACCTGACTGATTATATTCCTTTAAAATATGCGTTTTTTCATCTTTAAAACAAAAATATAAAACAATTAAAATCAGAAGTATAACAACTATTTTTATCCTTTTCATTAATTTTTATTTTTTTTGTTGAGCTTCAAAATCTTCTCTTCTTATTTGAACATTATTATTCGGATTTTTATCATCCTTAACAAGGTAAATCATATCTGATGGTTTCTCACCTTTTTTTGTATTTCCCCGCTCCCGCACGAATCCTTTCGTGTGGCTATATGCTAATTAAAATCTAGTTTTAGAATGCATTTTAAGAAAGATCCTAACTTGCTAAAAGTTTTTTTCTTTACCGATTAAGTATGCGCCACACATTTTTTTTCAAACTTATTCGATAACAAACACTTAAATAACTTCTAAAAGTTTTATTCTTAAAAAGATAAGACAAAAAAACCTCGCAATTTCTGACGAGGTTTTCTTTTACATTCTTTGCGTTCACGAGCAAGATGCTCGCGCCAGCAGGGGTGATCCGGTAGCTGTACAAAATACTAATTCACGTTTACACTAAAAGAAATCGTATCATTAATAATTGTTTTTTCTTTATCATTAAACTCATACTTAACAATTGCTCTTATTGTATTTATTCCTTTCTGAGTTAGAACTTCTTTTACATCAATGTTTGTTCGTGAAGTTTTTAACATTTTTCTATTAATTTTTGAATTATCAGAACCAAGATTTTCAATTTTAAATCTACGTCTTGTATTAGGTATATTAGCAACAATATATTTATGTATAAACACATCTCCAACTTTTAGATGTTGATCATTTTTTTGTTTACTAGATTTTTTATATTGATATACTTCCATTACCGGAAAACCTTGCCAACTATTTATGTCTCCAATTGTGTCAAATTTTGCAATAAAAGCCGTTCTTTCTGAATCATCACTCAATGCATATCTCTTAATTTTTCCACTCTCATAATAATACGTTGTTTCTTCAGATAATCTTTTTTCATTTTTGTAATCAATGCTTTCAATATTACCATTCTCAAAATAAAAAATAACCGGTCCTATTGCTTCACCATTTTTAAATATACCTGATTTTATTTTTACACCATTGTACTTACAAAGAATATATTTTCCATCTAAAATAGTATCACCCTTTTTAATAAAATATGCTGAAAAAAGTATTTCTTTATCTTTAGAAAAATATGTTTTTAACACACCTATTTTTGTGTTTTCTTTTTTACAGGAATAAAACATAACCCCAAACAATACAAATAACATCAAGAATTTATTAATATTTCTCTTTTCCATCTTAATTGTTTTTTTCGATTTTAACAGTTTTTCCATCAACTATCTTTTCTGTTTTTTGAAGTGTAGTGATCCGGTAGCTGTACAAAATACTAATTCACGTTTACACTAAAAGAAATCGTATCATTAATAATTGTTTTTTCTTTATCATGAAACTCATACTTAACAATTGCTCTAATCGTATTTGTTCCTTTTTGAGTTAGGACTTCTTTTACATGAATACCCACTGGTGGTATTTGCTCAAATATTCTTTTTGTTTTAGAATTATCTACATCGAGATTTTCAATCTTAAAACTACGTTTTGCAGTAGGTATATTAGCTATTAAATAATGATATTTTAAAGTATCTCCCACCTTTAAAACTTGATTTGTTTTAATTTTGAATTGTTTTCTATTTGCAATTTTATATTGATAGATCTCAATTAATGGTAAACCTTGATAGTTTTTTATATTACCAGATTCATCATAAGTGATCAAAAAATCAAGTATTCCGAAATCATCATACATTGTATATTTCCTCACCTTACCATCAGAGTAATTATAAATACTTTCTTCTATTACTTTACTGCTTTTACGATAATGTATTGATTCAATATTCCCATTATCGAAATAATAGATATTTTTTCCTTTAATGTGTCCATTTACAAAATTACCTTCTGATGTTTTATTTCCTGCAGCACTATAACAATTAAATTTACCATGAAAAATAGTATCACCGTTTTTTATAATATATTCTAAGGTTGTTGTCTCTTTTGTTTTAGAATCATATTTCTTCAAAACATGTACTTTATCCTTTTTGTAGGAAAAAAATAGCATTCCTATTCCAATAAGCATGGTAATAGAAATACTCAATAATATCATTTTGTTCTTCATTATTACTTTTTTTTACGCTCTTCATTAATTAATGTTCCTTGATTTTTATCATATGTTAGAACAGTTACTGAATCAGTGACTTTTTGCTTGCTTTCTTTATCACTTTTTGCATCTATTATCTCTTTTATGGCCTTGACAGCATTAGCCCCATTATCAACTGCAGTTATTGCATCATCCACTTTATTTTCTATTGTTGCTCTTCCTCCGTTTGTTCCTTTTCCTATAGGTGCAAAATTGACATTTAACTCAAAAGCTGCTACTGTAGTCATAGCTTCTAGATATCCTCCAAAATCTATCCACGGCACATCTCTGCCTCCTTTGGGTAATGCACTTGGGTTTTGATTGTTTTTTCCGTCAGAAAATGCAATTCCGTTTGCTCCAGGACCAGATCCGCCTTTCTCTTTTGTAGTACCAATAGGAATTGATTTTATAATGTTTGACATAGTTGCACCGCTCTGCGAAGTCTCCCGAATTCGCTACTGTTTGTATGTTCCTTATTCAAATCGCAAAACTTCGCAGAACCGATTTCTTCAAACTTACTTTATAACAAACACTTAAATGACTTCTAAAAGTTTTATTCATAAAAAAATAAGACAAAAAAACCTCGCAATTGCGAGGTTTTACTATTTATATGTTTTATTGTTGCGGGTGCAAAGTCAGAGATATTTGCACAGCCTTTCATTAAAAGTCTTCGAAAAGTTGGGTATTTATATTTATCTGTTATTTCTTTTTCTCCATTACAACAACTTTTTTAGTAACACGTTCTTCCTGCTCTATATATCTAGATAAATCATTACCCTCTTTATCTTTTTTGTTGAGATCAATTAAAACTATATCATTAATAATACCATCTAAATAATAAATACCTGATTTTGAAAATGTGATACTATAAAAAGGAATCTTTCTATTATTTATAGCTCCAAAAGTATCTCTAACTGTTTGTTTCAAATGTTTGAAATCATAATTTGGATCTTTAGTTGCGGTTAGAATAAAACGAGTATATCTATTTTTTTTTCTGTCTCCAAAAGTAGTAATAATGGTATCCAACTTACTTTTATATCGAATAACGCCATCGTTCAATTCATCGACTATTACCGTATCTGGAAACTCAATAACATATTCGATAGGTCTTTCATTAACTTCTTTTATTTTCTTTTCTTTTATTTTTTCTTTTTTACAAGAAATTAATGATTGAACAACTAATAAAAGAATTGAAATTACGGATATCGCTTTTTTTGTAAACATATTAATATTTTATAGGTAATTTATTTTTAGCTTCTGTTTCTTTTACAGCTTTGATGGAGTCTTTCGTATTCATAACTGGAACTAAATTTTTATCTTTTGTTTTAACAACAGTATCTTTAGGCGCAGGTGTATGTACCTGAGAAGCATTTCCTCTTAGAACATCCGTAGAAGAATAATTTATTCTTTGTACCGTAATTGTACTTTCACTCCCATTAGAACCAACTGTAGCTGTATTTGAAGAATTACCATCACCACTACCACCACTGCTGAAAAGATTATTTAAAGTTGGGTCTTGTGCTAAATTTGAAAAGATATTGGCGCCATTCATAACTTTTGATCCGCCTAAAATTGGGCTGTAAGCAGCAGCTAAGCCTTGAAGAAAATCGCCATCAATTGTTCCGCTGGCTGTTGCTCCGGGTGATGGATTAAATAATCCCGGAGTTCCTCCAATACCATTTTTTCCAACTGTTACCCCGCCTATTCTATAGCCATCTACCGGTTTTATTTCAACTCCAGAAATCGCGCTTGAAACCGCCTGCATAACATTTGAAGCAGCTGTCTGTACGGAACTTACCGCGGAATCATATTTGCTTGCAAACCATCCTCCAAAACTGGCAGTTGGATTTCTTGGGGCTAATTCTAATCCTTCAAGTTCTCTGCCCATTCCCATTTTATTTTCCTGAAATGCATAAGTTGAGTTATATGCATATTTTTCTGCTAAAGGATCGATTGACATAAACCTGCCAATTGCATAATCGTAGTTTCTCCATTTAAAGCTGTCCCAGTTTAGTCCCAGCTCGTCCTGACGCTCTTGTCCTTGGTACTTATACTTATAATTTGGCTGTAAATTATCCGTATTATACCCTTGATGTTTGAGCCCAAAAGGGTAATAATTATTTTCCTCTAGAATCTCTATTTTTTTTGTTGTTGGATTCTGGGCATAACTAACACGAACGTTGCCTAAATGATCTAAATAATTAAAAACATACTGAAATTTATAAGCTCCATCAGTTTCATTGGTGTTTCGTACATAGCCTTCTGCCGTTGGAAAAAACTGCAGAATATTATTCTTATACTGAAATCCTCCGTTTAAGTATTTCGTATTGGTAACAACCCCGTTTTCGGTTATATTTTTTTCTAATTTCTCTCCAGTGGCGTTGTAAATATAATCAATCGTATTGCCTGTTGCAAATGTTATTTTTTTAGGCAGGTTGAGATGGTTATAGGTTATTTCTGTTATGTTTTTATTCTGGTCTTTTGTTAAGTTGCCGTTGCCATCATAGTCGTAATCATCCTCAATGTCGTTGGAACCGTCACTGTCGTCTTTAAAGCCCTGCGGGTTATTGGTTTTGTCTGTGACTTTCATGAGCTGGTTGGAGTTGTTTTTATAGAAATAAGCCAAATTATCTATATCATCTGCATAAGCATAGGCTAATGTTCCGGCAATACCTTTACGCTGCAGTTTTTGTATGTTTCCGTTTTTATCGTACTCAAGACTTTCTCCAAAATAGTTCTTATTGTCTATAAGGTTCGGTTTTTGATAAACAGCATTAGTTAAACGATTTAACTGGTCATATTCGTACGCATAGTTACGAATTACTACACCGCTTGTAGATGTTATCCACGTTATCTCGGCTATATTACCATTATACATTCGTTTTGTTTTTCCGTATTCAAAATCATTTTCATTATACATTATAAGCTGAGAAAACAGACTTAAAGATTTTATTCCTGTGTTATTATCTAGTTTCCCTCTTATATTATTTATATTGGTAAGCCAGCCACGTATGTTATAGGCGTAGTCGGTTTGTTCTAAGGGAGCCGCCTTAGTATTGCCTACATTCTTTTTTATGAGTCGTCCCATAGAATCGTAAGTGTTATCGGCTATTAACTGCTCGTTTGCAGAATTTATTTTGTGAGTATGGGTTAATAATCGATCCTGAGGCGAATAAGAAAAATAATCCCCCAGGATTACTCCTTTAATTCCTGTAGCAGCCACATGATTTGTTATAATAGAATTATTTTTTCCTGTAAAATCAAGATTATAGTCGGTATAGGTATAACCACCTAAATGGTTGGTGAGTTTTGTTTTTATTACTCTGTTTCTATAATCGTATGTCAGCTGGGTGTTTTCGTATGCAGTTGATGCAGCCGTTGTTAATGGTCTTACTCTATGATACTCTAATAAATGATTGTTATACCTGTTTGCTGTAAGAAACTTAAAATTGGTTGGTTCTATATTATTCGTGTGCCATAAATAAAAACCATCTCCGTAAGTTATTGTGCTGGGTTTTTCGAACAATACGGCTGCTTTGTTTTGGCTTTGCTGCAAAGTTACTCTTGTTTCAGAGTTGCAGGCTGTATTGATCCAGCCTGTATAAGCTTCTTTGTTATTTACGTCGTATTTGGTTATTATCCAGCCTGCTGTATTGTCATCCTGAAAAGGAGAATAAGCAGGACCCGATGCCACAATACTATTACGCTTGTTGTATACGATAAATTCCCATTGTTTTCCCGGTACTTTTTTTTCGACCATACGGTTACGGTCATCATGCTTGTATTGGTAACATAGGTTATCGAGAATTTCATTTGTAATTACACCGTCTGCTTTTGGCGGGATTACATAGGTCAGGTTACCATATTCGTCGTATACGTAGTAAGTGTCGTGTGGCTGCTTTGCGTTGTAGGTTCGTTTTAAAACAACCTGTCCTTCTTTGTTTTTAAATTCTACCGTACTTCCGTCCTCTTCAACTGGATTGGCAGCTGAATTTTCATCATAAGTTATAGTTTTATACAATTCATTTTCTTCATAATATCCATTGTCCCAAAATGAAATATCGTATAAACCAGAGACTGCATCCCAAGTTGTTATGACTTCAAAAAGCCGTACTTCATTACTTTTATTTGTCTGATAGTCTATTTTTATTTCGTGCCCTTCGCCCATCGCCCATTCTTTACCGGGTGCTGCTTGTTTTAAAACGCGGTTCAGCGGTGAGTTTTCGAACTTTTTTTGAGAAAATGGATTTGTAGTGTGATAGTATTCTCCAGTATTGTAGAATGATATGGCATTGTTAATTGCCGTTTGAGTATCTATCCTTGGGTACTGGCTGCCGGGATTAGGCAGAGAAAAGGGTAAATACTCTTTTTCCTGCCTGCCAAAACCGTCATACTCTATTGGGGTTATCAAGTCCGAGCCGTCTCCACCCTGATTAATGGCTGTTGTTTGCACGGGGCGCCCCAGTCCGTCAAGATAAGTAACGTTTTGAATCATCTCATCTTTGGCAAGACTTTGAAAGTTAGCTGCTTTAACTGCTTTTTTGGGTTTTATGCTGTAAATAAAATTATCATCGCTAAAGGTCTGGGCTGTTACTATTATGCCCGGAAATAAGGATAAAATGATTAGTATTATGTATTTTTTCATAAGAATTATTTTTATGTTTTTTCAAACTGCGCAATGCCGCTTTTATAATAACAATGGTATTATGAGTAAAAAAATATTAGTTAGCACTACAGCTGCCTTTGCTATTGGCATAGGCTTGTCCGTTTGTGTTTAGGTCTTCCTGAGCCTGAGCATCGGCATCTTCCTGAGAAATAATCGATTCGTAGGTACCTACTTCAACTATATAATTTACTGTTTCGGGCTTTGTCTTGGAGTTTTTGCAATCATTTTTAGTAAATGCCCTGCTTATTGTGGTATTGGTATAAGTAATGCTATCAGGATTGTTGGCTGCAGTTTCTGCAGTACTTAAATTTGATGTATCGTTTTGTTTTAATATTGCGGTACTTTTGTACAGCGGTTTTGCATCAAACTCACAATCGACAACTTGTCCTTTGTAGTTGTAACAGTAGGCTTCGAGAATATTTAGCTGCGCATCTTTAACAAATTTTAAGCGGTTAAAGCTGTCATAATCGTAATACGTAGTCAGCGCTTCGGGAGTTGTCATACGGGTTAACCCTATAAGAGGTTTGTACATAAAGGTGGTTGTTTTGGCATTTCCAACACTATAATTAAAACTAGATCTTAAGTTATCTAATGCCTGCTCCATACTAGCATCTGATACTGCATTTTGTATAGCATAAATCATGCTTGATGAAATATTACTGTAAGTTGTATTTTCTATTTTTGCTGACAGCAGTGTTTTATTGTATCCCCAAACAAGAGCGGTAGGTTCAAATCCTTCTAAGGTATATTGCAGCAAATTTCCTCTATCATCATATCGATCATAGGATACTTTCTTATCTGTTAAAGGATTCAAAGCGGCTGTTCCTTTGTTTTCAAGAATATATTTTGGCAATACTAAATTGCTCGTTGCAGTACTTTTATCAAATACGGTTTTCTGCTCAGACAACTTGTTTCCGCTTCTAAATGTTTGGGTGTTTAGCGGTGTCCCTATTCTATTGGCTGTTATCAGCTCTTTTACAAAAGGTTCACTGGCCATTTCGGGATCTTGAGGGTAGAAGTATTTGGTTTCTAATATTTCTCCTTTTGAATTTGTTGTGGTTTGTGATGTTAATTGAAGATGTTATGGATTCTTATAATTAAAAACACTGGTACTTATTATTTTACCCGTTAAATTATTCGAAGAATTATAAAAATAATTTGTCTTCTCAGATGAATTTTGATAAAACCATAAAATTGGAATATTATACGTTATAGGTTCAATTGTTCTCAATACTTCTATACCGCCTTCCATATCGTACGGACACATTGGAGTTAAAGGATCCGAAGGATTTTCCTGAGTATTGGTAGTCCCCATGCGAAACATTTTAAATCCATTGTAAAAAGAAGTATTGGAAGGATCTTCAACGTAAGTATTTTTTTCTTCCTCGACTATATAAGTTACTGCACCCTCGGTTTTATGCACTTTTTTGTTCAAGACTTTGCCTCTTTTCCACGTGGTAGGAATTTGTACTGTTGGATTACCAAAAGGTATTTCATCTGGCGTAATCGTAAATTCATACTGCGTATAACCATTATTAGTCTGATTTTTAACATCAATCTGTTTTTCTCTTACATATTTATAAGCAATAGAATTTCCTTCTATACCAAATCTTGAATTTGAACTAATACTGTAAGTAGCAGTAGAATTAAGTCCTCCAGTACATCCAATTAATGCAGGATCTACCGATCCGCATTGAATAAAATTATAATTGGTAAAAGTGTTAGACTGGAAAGTAGTACTCATTTTATTAATCAACTGACCACTTGTACGTCCAGTATCTGTAATATCAGAGTAATCATATTCTTTCTTTAAAACTAAGGAGTTGTCATTATCATAATTTTCTATGTTTGCAATTCTAAGTCCGGCACCCAAATTATTTTTGTATATTGGATCGTTGTTAACATATTTAAGCTGTAAACTTCTAACACTCAAAAACTCTCCATATACCTCTACTTCTATTGTACCTGATTCTTTCAAAAAAACAGGTTCATTAAACTCTTTAGTTGCAGTCCAATGACCAGTATCATAAACTTGAATTCCGCCAGAAAAAACTCTGACTCTTGCGTGGTAATATTTAGAAATTGTAGGATCAGATGAATGTTCATTTTTTACTATAAATGTCAATTGTCCTTGTGCCTCTGTTGCAGTAAATGGAATTGAGACGTAATTAACACAATCTTTTGGCTTTACATTAAGACATATTACACCATCAATACCCGGTCCTTCCTTTATTGGCACGGTACCACCTGTACCTTGTATAACACTGCTGTTTACAATTACAGGATCGTATTTTGAAAAACCATCAGCACCAAAATATTGATTCGTTTCATAATTAAATTTTGTCCAGCCTTTGGTAGGATAATGTATTTCTTTTAAAATTCCTGCTTGATTCTCTAAAGGGTTTACAGAGCGATCTCCTCTGCCAACTTCAGTTGGGTAAGGGTAAGAAATATAATGCTTAGGAATTAAATCTACATTATAAACCTTGCCATTACTATATCCAAAATAATCCTGTCCTTTTGAGGTTTTATTAGGAACAGAAATATCTGAATATACAAACTCCTGCTCCACTCTGCCTAATAAATTAACGACTCTGTCTAGTTTTAGTCTTTTGTCAGAATAGGAACTGCCTGATGCATTGAAATAAGAATAGTCAAGAGTATATCCCTTTATATTTCGAAATCCAGCATCCACTAATTGCTGGATTTCAATTTTGCTTAAATATCCGTTTTCAGCACCGTCAACCAAATCCTCTCTACCCACATTCTTTGTAAATACAACTCTGGAATTACCATCATTAAAACTAATTTCTTTTATTTTTTTTAAGATAGTCACTGTATTCCCTGTACCATCAATAACATCTCCTATTTGACTATAATAACTAGTCCCGGTATTACACCCTGCTCTTATAACATTATTTTTTATTTCAACTCTTTGAGAAAAAGTTTTGTCCGTTAAATTTCCATCATCCTGATAGGAGAAGTTTATTTTATTATTTGAAGGTGTTTTAATTTCATCAACATACCAGGCGCTGATGTAGCGATCACTATGAGCCATCGTTTGTATAGAAATTTCTGTGGTATTAAGCGAATAAACATTTCCCTGAGGATCTGTTATCTTAAATTTCATGTTTTCTCTATTTATCCCAATAAGATCAACTTTAAAAGCATTTGGCGGTATTGTAACGACATCATTACTGGCAAAATTTCTAATATAAAAACTTCCATTTACTGTAGGTGAAGAAAAAACATACATGTCTTTTACTCTTGACTTGTCCAGATTTGGATCTAAAGTTCTAACTGCACTTTGATTATAAGGATGAAGTTTAAAGTATGCAATAATATTATCATCATTTGGAATTATATCAATATTAGGATTGTTTTCGTCAATATCGTCTCTGGGACTTAAGACAACTTGTGCTCCAGCATTTAAATTCCAACCCAGACCTACCCAGGTTGCTTCCTGAGTAACTTTTATACCAGAAGCGTGATAATCTAAAGATATTGGCATTTTGAAATCTTTTACATCAATAGTGTATAATGGTACAGAAATACCAGGAACACCAGTTGCCAGATCAACAGGATATTCTCCGTACTTTAAAAAAGCTGCTGCCTCTGGAGATTTGGGAGAAAAATTGGGAGTTTGAAAACTATTAGCTTCTGTTTGTGCCTGAACTTGCAGCGAAAAAGCAAATACTATAAACAATACTCGTAAGTTAATTGTTTGGTTAAAAAATATTCTATACATTTTATGATAGTTTACTGAAATACTCATTATCTTATTCTTTTAATCACCTTAACCCCGTCGCTTTGAACATTAGTTTTAATGTTTATGATATAAATCCCCTCCGAATATTGGCTTAGATCTACTGGAATGGTGCGGGCTGTAATATTAAATTGTTTTAGAACCCGGCCGGATATATCTACAACCGTTGCGGTTCCTTTTTCATATTCGTAGCCAATAATAACATTAGTAAAGGCGGCCGTTGGGTTAGGAATGGCTTCAATTCCTTTGGGTTTTACTTTATCGGGTTTTAGGTTGTCTTTTAGTTTTACTACCCAAAAATCATTACCGCCAATACTGGATTTTTTGTTTTTTGATGTTCCGGATTTAGAAGTTCCCGCCATCAAATAACCGCCGTCTCTGCTTTCAAATAATTTTCGCAGTACATCTTCTCCATTATTGTCGAGTGTTTTTCTCCAGATTTCCTCGCCCTTATCGTCTATTTTTAAAGCGATATATCCTTTTTCATTTTTGCCTTTATTAATTAATCCTGCCGCTTTTTCGGCTATTCCTTTTCCTGTCTGTTTTTCATCAGCTTGACTGTAACCACCAATTAAATAGGTGTTATCCTTGTTTTCTAATAATGAAGTCAGGACATCGGTTTTACCAAAATCAAAAGTTTTACTCCAGATTACATTTCCTTTATTGTCGAGTCTTAAAACCCAATAATCTGTTCCGTTTCCTACCATACCCCCTAATGAAGTTAAAGGGCTGGTGCTATTGGAGTTTCCTCCCACGATATAACCGCCGTCTTCTGTTTCACGAATTACATACAATTGATTGTCTCCATTACCTCCATAAGTTCTCTGCCACTCTATCGCTCCAACAGTATTGATTTTTATAATCCAGTAATCTCCTATGCCTTGATTTGGTTCTGTTTTATCTCCGGATTGTGGTGAATTTGAATAACCTCCTAAAATGTATCCTCCATCCTGGGTCTGTTCCATGCTTCTTAACACATCGGCATATATACCTCCGTATGTTTTCTGCCATTCTATAACTCCCATTTTGTCCAGTTTTACAATCCAGTAATCCATATTTCCACGACTTTTTTCTGATTTTGTATATAAATCTGGTTTTTCCAGCGAAGATGTAATCTCTATTAATTCCTCTCCTGTTTCCGGACTTGAAGAAGAAGAACCACCCAGCATATAACCTCCGTCTCTGGTCTGGAAAGCGCATAATAATTCATCCTGGCCTTTCCCGCCAATGGTTCTCTGCCATTGCTCATCGCCTACAGCATTGAGTTTTACAACCCAAAAATCAGCACCGCCCTTACAAGGGTCTTTTTTCTGGAAATCGTTAGGAGAATTAGATGTTCCGGCAAGTATAAAACCGCCATCTGCAGTATTTTTTATACTTTGGAGCAAGTCAAAACCACTGCCTCCAATACTTTTCTGCCAGTCCAGCTCTCCTCTTTCATTCATCTTCCAGATCCAATAGTCAAGATCTCCATGATTGTCATCAGTTTTGTTTCCGGTTTTGTTCGATAAGGAACTTCCAGCAAGAATAAATCCATAATCAGCCGTTGGCTGTGCATCAAAAAGATAATCGGCATGCACACCTCCATATACTTTTTCCCAAAGAATATCTTGAGAAAACAAAATGAGAGGAGATAATATTAAATAAAGTAATAGTCCATTTTTTGCCATATATAATTATTTTAATTGTAAGAAAATACATTTTTTTAGTTACAATTATACGAATAATATTATATTATAACAATTTTTTAACAAGTTTTAGTTTATTAAAAATATTTAATTTCTTACAAGAAGTTGATTTTACAGTTATTGAGAGAAATTCTAATTGAATACTGATATTCGAATCTGGAAGAATTTCGAATTAAAAAAATATAGGAATCAAAATATAACCGATAAGGCTTTAAAATTTATTAAGATCTATTTCCAGCCTAAAATCCAGTCTTTTCAACCAAAAAACAGGTTGCAAATTATAACTTGAAACATGTATTTTGATTTCTCCGCTCGATCTTTCCGTAAATTTGAGTGTCCCCCCCTGCTAATTTTTTTTGCGTCTTTTTTTTATCGAAAGTTAACTAGCTTATTAATTTAATGTGGTTATATAAATTGTTCGTATCCACCATTTTTCAATCCCAAAGCCTATGGAACAATCTATACTAATTAGGAAGTATTTCAAAAAACTGGTTTTAAGTGTATCTTTTCTTCTTGTATATACTACAACCCTTTATGGACAAAATTGTTCCGTAAATGCCGGTATCTTAAATGTTACGATCTGCGAAACAGATGCGCTGGTGCTTACCGGAAATAATCCGTCTCCTATTATTGGAAATGTCTTATGGACACAGATATCAGGACCAACGGTAGTAATTAATTCTCCCAACGCTTCTTCGACTACCGTTTCTGGTTACACAGGAGGAAACACTTATATTTTTAGATATAGTGCAACCTGTGGAGACGGAGTGCTTACTTATCAGGATAAGGTGGTAAACGTGCAGCCTATCACTATTGCCAACGCTGGCGGTAATATAACAAGCTGTCCTAATAGTTCAGGAAATTTAACCATTACGGCAAATACGCCTCAAAATCCAGGAGAAACAGCTTATTGGGAAATAGTAGGGGCTAATAATGCGGGAGTGGTCATTAATTTCCCGAATCTGCCTACCTCAACGATAACTTTACCACAGACCAGCTGCGGCACCACTACGCTGCAATGGGTTATAGAAGGCCCTGAATATGCAGCCGGACAACGATGCAGAACAACATCGCAGATTACCGTAACGAATTACGGAGGTGTTAAACCCGTATCTGCCGGACCAGATCAAACCTTGACTAATTGTTATACCACAACACAAACTACAAATCTTAATGGAACATACGGAGGTTGCGGCCTTAATGGACAAAACGGCCAATGGACATTTGTAAGCGGTCCTAATACGCCTACAATTGCAAATCCAAATGCAAACAATACACAAGTTTCAAATCTTACAGAAGGAACTTATACGTTTAGATGGACCGTTACAGGACCTTGTGCTTCTGGTAATGATCTTGTTACCATTGTAGTGCCTCCCGCAACTCAGGATGTAACGACTTTACCTGGCGGGGATGAAAATATTTTCTTCTGCGACAGTTCTATTAACCAGGTTACGCTTGTTGCTCAAACACCATTATATGCTGGTGAAACTGTACAATGGACACAAATTGAAGGTGATACAGGCGCTGTAATTGTTTCGCCGACAAATCCAACTACCTTGGTCACTAATATTTCAGATGCCGGAGATCCTTACCGATTTAGATATACGCTTACAAACAGTAATACAGGCTGTGTTTTTACCAAAGATTATATTGTACAATTTAACAGCCCTACAAGAACAATTTTAGCCAATAATGGCGATGATTTGGTAGGAAGCTGTAATGCTACGGTATTTACAATTCCGCTTGCAATAACAGGAACGGGTTACAATCAATACCGAATTGTGAGCGGACCAAGCACTTCTCCGCTTGGACCATTTCCTACTGCCTTAACCAATATTGGAAATTCCTTAACGCTTACTCTTAACACTTCTGGTGAATATATAGTCGAATTTATACGAAAACAAGACGGATCGCTTCCTATTGGCTGTGATTACGGTTTCGACTCTTTGAATATTTTAGTTTCGGGCGAGCCTACGCCTTCTAATGCCGGTTCAGATGTAAGTCTGCCTTGCGGTGATACCTCAACAGTTTTGTCTGGAGTTATGACAGATGAAGGATTGCATTTCTGGAGTCAGTTAAGCGGCCCTAATGAGGCTGCTATCGTTGATGTTTTTGCAGTAGACACTCAGGTAACCGGATTAATACCCGGAAGTTATGTTTTCGAATACATTACAAAAGGCGGTGGTTCAAAATGTGGTTTTTCTGTTTCTACAGTGACCATATATGTATCATCGAGTACTTTAGGAGTTACAGATGCAGGTCCAGATCAGGTAGTTTGTACAAACGCACAAGTTACTCTTGCGGCATCACCAGCTCTTAGTGGTGAAATTGGTGAATGGAGCCAAACTCCTGGTCCTAATACTCTTATTTTTTCTGATCTCCATGATCCAAATGCCACAGTTACGGGTTTTGCGACTAATTCCTCATCCTATCAATTACAATGGACAATTTCGTATCTTCATCCTGGCCCGTCTTGCAGTGCATCTATTTCTGATACTGTGACAATTTTAACAAATAATACAAATGCATCATCAACCTCTGATGCTGGTCCCGATGCTTGTTATCCTTCCGGAACAAGTTCTTTCAATTTAAGTGGAAATACACCTGGAATTTTTGAAACTGGTACCTGGTCAGTTACTCCTTCAACAGGAGTTATTATTGCCGATATAAATAATCCGAATACTTTGGTAAACGTGCCCGCAAATGGTACTTATACATTTACATGGGCCATCGAAACAGCTACAAGATTATGCGATCCTAATAAAAGTTCTGTCAAAGTTACCATTGCCAATACTCCTCCGGAAGCAAATGCAGGGCCAGATCAGGAAACCTGCGGCAATACCATTACTATGGCGGCAACCGCAAGCAGCGGCGGAATTGGTACATGGACCAGAATTTCAGGGGTTGGCGGCTATACTATAAGCGATGAACACGATCCTAATGCTGTTTTTACTTTTGCTTACAGCGGTTATTATATTTTTAGATGGACAATAAATGCAGATGTCTGCGGTGCAGCTTTTGATGATATTAATTTAACTATCGGAATTCCTCCAGTTGCAGCAAATGCAGGGCCAGATCAAAATATTTGTAACAGTACCAGTGTCACCATGGCCGGAAGCAATTACGACAGTTTTTTCGAAAGCGGACAATGGTCTGTATTAACTGGTGCTCCCAATCAGCCAAATATTGTAAATCCATCTAATCCTAATACCATAATTAACGGACTTGTGGCAGGTACTTATACTTTTAGATGGACAATTACGGCAAAAAGTATCTTTTTGTGTAACGGAACTCAGGATGATGTAACGGTTGTGGTTACTCCTGCTGCAAATGCCGGAGCCGATCAGACTTTTTGCGACGTAACGAGTATTCAGCTTAAAGGAAATGAGAATTCTAAAGGAACCTGGACACTTACCAATACATCAGGAAATATAAATGATGTGGTTATTACCCAATCGCCTCCAGACAATTACGTTGCCAATGCCACTGTTGTCCCTGGAAACACTTATGTTTTTACATATACAACCAATACCGTAACAAATCCTGACGGCAGCACTTGCCCGGGATCTTCAGATTCGGTAAATGTTGATATTTTCAGCGGTGCCAGTATAGATCCAAATGCAGGAGCCGATCAAACTTTATGTATTTCTGATGTTGGAGGTACAGCTACTTTAAC
Source organism: Flavobacterium sp. GW821-FHT12A05 (assembly GCF_058807735.1). Lineage (NCBI taxonomy): Bacteria > Pseudomonadati > Bacteroidota > Flavobacteriia > Flavobacteriales > Flavobacteriaceae > Flavobacterium > Flavobacterium sp. GW821-FHT12A05. The sequence continues at coordinate 298,154 of NZ_JBXAQY010000003.1, forward strand.
GGGAAATATGCCTCCGCCTGATGTTTCTGTTGCCGAATGGCGCTTTGTTTACCAGCCTGCAGGAAGTGTTGCCGTAATTACAACACCTTCTGCCCCATTAACTACCGTTACAGGATTAACCGTACCGGGACTTTATATTCTGGAATGGGTATTTGAAAATACTTCGTGCAGATCCTTATCAGATGTGGTAAGGATTGAAATGAACGCACCGCCAAGTAACGCAGATGCAGGTCCAGATGATACCGCAGCCTGTCAGACCACTTATCAAACCAACGCTCTTCCGCCAGCAGTAGGTATCGGAACATGGTCTTTTGCCAGCCCTGGAGATGATCCGTCTGGAGGTGCTGTTGTAATCAACAATCCTAACAGTCCGGTAACAACTTTATCCAATATTACTACTCTAGGAACCTATCGATTAACATGGACGGTAACAAACGGACCTTTTACAAATCCATCTTTATGTCAGCCATCTTCAGATACTGTAGAAATAACCTTTAACGACATTCCTCCATCTATTGCAAATGCAGGTCCGGATCAGGAATTGTGTGATGAAGATACCGCTGTAATGGCTGCTCAGGCAGTAACTTCGGGTATAGGAACCTGGACTATGACTTCAGGCCCAAATAATGCCAATATCGCTTCTCCAAACAGCGAAAACTCATTAATGCTAGGCTTAATTCCCGGAACATACCTATTTAAATGGACGGTTACGACCTTAAATCTTAATGGGTGTATTTCAGAGGATTCTGTGCAAGTTACCATTTATGATCTTCCTTCAACAGCAAATGCAGGACCAGATCAAACAATTCCGCAGTTTTCGCCTGTCAATATGAATGCCGCTGTACCCACTGTAGGTACGGGAGAATGGACTCAGGTTTCCGGGCCAAGTACAGTAGGATTTACGGATGAAACTTCTCCGACAACAGCCGTTACGGGTACTATTGCCGGAACATACGTTTTAAGATGGACGGTAACCAACGGAAATTGTGCTGTTTCTTCAGATACGGTAACACTGACTATTTTATCTGTTGCCGATCTTGAACTGACTAAATCTATAACGCCAATGACAGGAAGTGCGGGCGATACCGTGACTTTCAGCATACAGGTTTTTAATAATAATTCGCTTGGCGGAACGGTAGATGCTACCGGAGTGGCAGTAAGAGATTACATCCCTGCGGGTTATACGATAATTCCGGGTTCTGCCAATTTTGGCGGACAATACAATATTGGCGACAATACCATTTCGTGGTACAATCTGACCGTTCCTAATGGAAACCGAATTACCCTGAATTTTCAAGCGGTGGTACTTCCAACAGGATCGTATCTAAATATGGCCGAAGTTATTGCTTCCAATCAATTTGATCCTGATAGTACGCCAAACAATAATATTTTAGCAGAAGACGATCAGGACGATGCCGATTTCATATTAGATGTTGCCGATTTATCACTTCAAAAAACCGTTTCACCATCAACAGTAAGTATTAATGATAATGTAGTATTTACCATTAGAGTAACGAACAGCGGACCAAATAATGCTTCAGGGATCACCGTTTCAGATCATCTTCCTCCGGGATATACTTATGTAAGCGACAATGGAGCGGGCAAATACAACAATACAACAGGCATTTGGAATGTTGGAAATCTAAACAACGGAAACACGCTTACTTTGCAAATTACAGCAAAAGTAAATGTTGCCACAGCTTCCAATTATGTAAATACTGCCGAAATACAAACGGCGCATCAAGTCGATCCTGATAGTACACCAGGCAACGGTCTTCCTGAAGACGATATGGCGAGTGCCAATGTTACCCTAAAAGCAGCTGATTTAGAATTGACAAAATCTGTTTCTCCAACTTCTGCAGCAGCAGGACAACAAGTCAATTTTACTATTAATGTAGTAAACAAAGGCCCTGGAAACGCTACTGGAGTAAGTGTTCAGGATGTTATTCCGGTTGGGTATACTTTAATTCCGGGATCAGTATCAAATGGAGGTACGTATCAGGTTGCAACGGCTGCCATAGATTGGAAAAACTTAGTTATAGCCAGCGGTGCCAATATTAACCTAACTTTCAACGCATTTGTAAATCCGCTTGGAAGTTATGTAAATGTCGCTCAGGTAACGGCAAGTGATTTGCCAGATCCGGATTCGACTCCAAATAATAATATTCCAACAGAAGACGATCAGGATACTGCCGAGATCACTTTCATAGGCCCATCTGCCGATTTATCGTTGGTGAAAAATGTTGTGGCCGGAAATACAAGTCCAGTTGTAGGAAGTCAGGTTTCATTTGAACTCGTAATTACTAACGACGGACCAAATAATGCTACAGGAGTTCAGATAACCGATTTACTTCCGTCAGGTTTTGAATTTGTAAACTACAGCTCATCAGCAGGAATTTATAATGATCTCACAGGTTTATGGAACGTAGGTACGGTTGACAAAGGAGTCTCTGAATCTCTTATTATAGATGCAAAAGTACTTCCAACAGGTATTTACACAAACGTAACACAGGTAACAGCAAGTGATATTCCTGATCCGGATTCTACACCAAATAACGACGACGGAGACCAAAGCGAAGATGACGAAGACAATGCCGTTATTACTCCTGTTCAGCCTTCGGCAGATTTATCTCTAACAAAATCAGTCAATAATCCAACGCCATTGGTAGGTTCGCAGGTAACTTTTGAAGTTATTGTAACTAATAACGGGCCTCAGGATAATACAGGTGTTCAGGTTACCGATTTACTTCCTAGCGGCTATACTTATAGCAATTTTACCGTATCAACCGGAGCTTATGATCCGGGAACAGGTGTTTGGACAGTGGGTAATTTAGCAAATGGAAAATTTGAAACTCTTCAAATTACGGCAACTGTAAACGCCGCTGGAGATTATCTGAATAAAGCCGAAGTAACGGCCAGTGATCTTCCTGATCCGGATTCTACTCCAAATAACGGAAGTACGACCGAAGATGATTATGCTGAAGTTTCAACAGTTCCTGTACAGCAATCATCAGATTTATCTCTTACCAAAACAGTAAGCAATGCTACGCCGGTAGTTGGCACGCAAGTTACTTTTGCTATTATCGTAACCAACAACGGGCCACAGGATAATACAGGCGTTCAGGTTACCGATTTACTGCCATCCGGATATACTTATAATAGTTATACCGTTTCAACCGGGGCTTACAACCCAAATACGGGAGTTTGGACAGTTGGTAATTTGGTAAATGGAAAATTTGAAACCCTGCAAGTTACCGCAACTGTAAATGCAGCAGGAGATTATCTTAATAAAGCCGAAATAACAGCAGCAACTGTTGCCGATCCGGATTCAACTCCAAATAACGGCATTATAACCGAAGACGATTATGCAGAAGTTTCTACGACTCCAATTCCAACTTCAGCTGATTTATCACTTACCAAAGTGGTTAATAATACTACACCATTAGTAGGATCTCAGGTCACTTTCAGCCTTGAAATAACAAACAGCGGCCCTCAGGAAACGAGCGGTGTAACCGTTACCGATTTGCTTCCTACCGGATATACGTACGTTTCATATAGTACCACATTAGGAAATTATGATCCTGTAACCGGATTATGGAATGTTGGAATCCTGCCGGTTGCGGCTTCTCATACTTTACAAATTACAACTGTAGTAAATGCAGCCGGAAATTATGTTAATACAGCAGAAGTTACCGCCAGCAGTCAGCCAGATCCGGATTCGACACCAAATAATGGAGTTACTACAGAAGATGATTATGCATCAGCCGTGACCACTCCGGTAAGTCAATCTTCGGATTTATCCTTAACTAAAACGGTAAGCAATCCTACACCACTTGTAGGTTCACAAGTTATTTTTGAAGTTGTGGTAACCAACAGCGGCCCTCAAAACAATACAGGGGTTCAGGTAAAAGATCAATTACCAAACGGTTATACTTTTATCGGGTTTACGGTTTCTAAAGGTACTTATAACCCATTAACTGGAATTTGGACAGTTGGTAATTTAGCTAATGGAGATTCTGAAACACTCCAGATTGTGGCTGCTGTAAATCCAACAGGAATCTACACTAACAAAGCCGAAGTAAGCGCCAGTGATCTTCCTGATCCGGATTCAACACCAAATAACGGAAGTACAACCGAAGACGATTATGCCGAAGCTTCTACTACTCCAATCTTGGCATCAGCAGATTTATCACTTACCAAAACAGTAAACAACAGTAATCCGCTAATTGGTTCTCAGGTTACTTTCAGCATCGAAGTAAGTAATGCAGGACCACAAGGAACGAGCGGAGTTACAGTAACTGATTTACTTCCTTCCGGATACACTTATGTTTCCTACAGTGCCACAAACGGAACTTATAATCCTGCAACCGGACTTTGGAATGTTGGATTACTGCCTGTTGCCGCTTCTCATACCTTACAAATTACTGCAATTGTAAATTCAATTGGAGATTATTTAAATATAGCCGAAGTTACTGCAAGCGCACTTCCAGATCCGGATTCAACACCAAATAACGGAGTTACGACTGAAGATGATTATGCGACTGCAACAGTTACTCCAACGAATCAATCTTCGGATTTATCTTTAACTAAAACCGTAAATAATACAACACCATTAGTAGGTTCGCAGGTTACTTTTGAAGTGATTGTAACCAATAACGGTCCTCAAAATAATACAGGCGTACAAGTGACTGATTTACTTCCTAACGGATATACGTATAACAGTTTTACCATTTCTACTGGAACTTACAATCCTGCAACCGGAATATGGAACGTTGGTAATTTAATTAATGGAAAATCAGAAACACTGCAATTAACCGCAACGGTAAATGCAGCAGGAAATTACTTGAATATTGCTGAGGTTACAGCAGCGGGACTTCCTGATCCGGATTCAACGCCAAATAATGGAGTTACTACCGAAGATGATTATGCCACTGCAACTGTAACACCAAGTAATCAGGCATCGGATTTATCCTTAACTAAAACCGTAAATAATACAACACCATTAGTAGGTTCTCCCGTTATTTTTGAAGTTGTAGTAACCAATAACGGCCCTCAGAATAATACCGGAGTTCAGGTAACCGATTTACTTAAGAACGGATATACACTTACTAGTTTTACCATTTCTACCGGAACTTACAATCCAACAACGGGAATATGGAACGTTGGTAATTTAATCAATGGAAAATCAGAAACATTGCAGATTACCGCAACAGTAAACCTCACCGGAAATTATTTAAATGAAGCCGAAGTTACAGCAGCAGGACTTCCTGATCCGGATTCAACACCAAATAACGGAGTTACAAATGAAGACGATTACGGATCTGTAGTGACAGTACCAATTAATCAGGCTGCGAATTTATCTTTGACTAAAACAGTAAATAATCCAACGCCTTTAGTGGGGGCTCCAGTTACTTTTGAAATTGTCGTGACCAACAGCGGACCTCAAAATGTTACAGGTGTAGAAGTAACTGATTTATTGCCTTCCGGATATACCTATAGCAGTTTTACGGCAACTAAAGGAACATACAATAAAACAACCGGAAAATGGAATATTGGTTCTCTATTGAATGGCGATTCTCAGACACTGCAAGTAACAGCTTCTGTTAATGCCGTGGGTAATTACATCAATATTGCTGAGGTTACGGCAAGCAGTCTGCCAGATCCAAATTCAACACCAAATAACGGAGTTCAAACCGAAGACGATTATGCAACGGCAACCGTAACTCCGGCTCAGGCCACAGCCGATTTATCTCTTGTTAAAGCAGTAGTAGGCGGTAATTTAAGTCCAATATTTGGGGCAACCATTACTTTTGAAATCACGGTAAAAAACAGCGGACCACAAGCTGCAACCGGAGTACAAGTTAAAGATTTACTGCCAAGCGGATACGAATATATTGTTTACAGCTCTACAACAGGACAATATTTTGAAACTACCGGAATATGGAATGTGGGAACAATTCCAAATGGCGGTTCAGAATCACTGCTTATATCAGCAAGAGTTCATACTACCGGAGATTATCACAATGTTGCTGAAGTTTACGCCTCAAACGAATTTGATCCTGATAGTACACCAAATAATAATGTTGATGGCGAAGACGATATGTCCTCTGTGGTAGTTTCGCCTGTTCCTGCTGTTACAGACCTTTCGATAGAGAAAAATGTAGTCAACAATAATCTGACTCCGGCAGTGGGCTCACAGATTTCATTCGCGATTACCGTAACCAATTCAGGTCCGAGTATCTCAACCGGAGTAACTATAAAAGATATTATTCCATCTGGTTATCAATATATCTTTTTCAATTCTACTTCAGGCAGCTATAGTCCAAGTACCGGAATATGGACACCGGGACCTATTCTGCCTGGTAACAGTCATACTTTATTGATTAATGTTTTTGTAAAAAGCCCAACCGGAACTGCAAATGAATACTTAAATACTGCCGAAATTATGACTGCAGATCAATTTGATCCTGATAGTACACCTGGAAATGGCGTTACGACAGAAGACGATTACGACAGTATTTCGGTAACACCAGTAATTGTAATGGCCGATTTATCTATCAAAAAAACAGCATTAAATGAAGATGCCGTTCATGATGTGGGTTCAACTGTTATTTTCACCGTAACTGTTACCAACGATGGTCCGGCAGATGCAAGCGGTGTAATGGTGAAAGATTTACTGCCTCCGGGATTCACTTATTTTACAAGCAGTCCTACAAGCGGCCTATATAATTACGTAACCGGAGTTTGGAATGTAGGATCTATTGCTGCCGGAACAGATCAGTCTTTGGATATTTATACTATAGTAAATCCACCGTCTGGAGCTCCAAATCAATATGTAAACACAACCGAGGTTATTGCCTCTAACCTGCCCGATCCGGATTCAACACCAAATAACGGGGTTGTAACCGAAGACGATTATGATAGTTTACAAATTAAAGTGGCTGTTGCCGATTTAAGTTTAGAGAAAACAGTCAGCAATAAAAACGCAAATGTAAATGAGGTAGTAACCTATACGATACAAATTAACAACGAAGGCCCAAGCACTGCTACCGGAGTTGCCGTTGAAGATCTTATTCCGTTAGGTTTCTCTAATATCAGTAATATCAACAATGGAGGAATCTTCAGCAAAAACATTATTAAATGGGTAGACTTAACCGTTCCTGTTGGCGGTATTACCTTAACGTATCAGGCAACTGTTGCTAGTCCGCATGGATTAGACAGTAACGATTATCTGAATATTGCCCAGGTAACAGCCAGCAATCAATTTGACCCGGACAGTAAGCCAAATAATGATAACGGCGATCAAAGCGAAGACGACGAAGATTCAGAATTTGTAAATATTCCGTCAACCGATATTGCAATAAACAAAGACGTAGACCAAACCGATGTGCCGATGGGTACCGAAGTAACCTTTACCATTACCGCCGAAAATCGAGGAAACTTAACGGCTACAAATGTTGAGGTACAGGATGTTCTTCCAAAAGGATATACCTTAACCAGCACTGCAGTATCATCAGGAGTTTACAACAGTGCAACGGGCGCTTGGACCATTCCTTCGGTAAATGTTGGAAGTTCTCAAACCTTAACCATTAAAGCCAAAGTACAAGATTTTAATGATTATCTAAATACAGCCCATCTTGTAAAAATGGATCAGATTGATACCAATTCGTCAAACAATCAGGATAGTGCAACCGTATCGCCAAACTGTCTGAAAATTTACAATGAATTTTCTCCAAACGACGACGGACAAAACGATACCTTCTATATCGATTGTATCACGCAATATCCGGATAATCAGCTCGAAATATTCAATCGCTGGGGTAATTTAGTGTATCACAAAAAAGGATACGATAACACTTGGGATGGAAAAGCAGACGGCTCTGCTAAAACACTTCCCGAAGGTACTTACTTCTATGTTCTGGATCTCGGAAACGGTTCGGCTAAAAAATCGGGATGGCTTTATTTAAAATAAAATAGGATAACCAAAATAAGAATTGGCTATGATTAAAAATATAAAAAAGATTTTCACAATCATTACGATGCTTTCTGTATTTGGTGTTGCTGCACAGCAAGATCCGCAATACACGCAGTATATGTATAATACGCTTAGTGTAAACTCTGCGTATGCCGGCTCATTAGGACATTTGGCCATAACCGGAATTTATAGAACACAATGGGTTGGCCTTGAAGGAGCGCCAAACACGCAGTCTTTTACTTTAGATACCCCAATCGCCAAAAATCTTGGTTTGGGTATTTCTGTAGTCAGCGAAGAAATAGGCCCATCAGAAGAACAATATTTAGATGCCAACTTCTCCTATACCATACAATCCGGGCAAACACATAAATTATCTTTTGGTATTAAAGGAGGAGGAAGAGTAATCAATATAGACTGGACAAAAGGGAGCCACAGAGAACCTGACGTTCAGTTTCGCGAAAACATCACCAATAAGTTTCTGCCCGTGGTTGGCGCAGGATTGTACTGGCATGGCGAAAGAGATTATATCGGGATAGCCGTTCCTAACTTTATGACCCGCGAAAGATACGATTATGATGATATTGCCGATGATCTTGTAAACGAAAGAATGCACCTTTACCTTATTGGAGGAATCGTTTTTGATCTTTCGGCACATACAAAATTTAAACCCGCCGTTTTGGTAAAATATGTTGCCGGAGCACCGCTTATTGCCGATTTTTCGGCCAATTTCATGTTTAATAATGCACTTACACTTGGTGCTTCGTATCGTACTGGAGATTCTGTAAGTGCCATGGCCTCTATACAAATTACACCTCAGTTTTTGGTAGGTTATGCTTACGATTATACGACAACAGAATTACAGACGTATAACAGCGGCACACACGAAATTATGCTTCGATTTGAATTAGTATCACGAAAAAAGGGATTAAAATCTCCTAGATTCTTTTAATACTATGCTATATGAAAAAAAGAATTACTATACTGGTATTGCTGGCAATGCAAATGATTTATTCGCAGACCAAAAACAAAACAGCCGATGCTCTATTTGATAAAATGTATTATATAGAAGCTGCAAAATCGTACGAATTGTCAATAAAAAATGGAGACATTTCTAAAGAAATGCTGCAACGCGTTGGAGACGCACATTATTTTAATACACAAATGACCAGTGCCAGTAAATGGTACGGTAAACTGCTTGCGGATTATCCAAATGAGGTTCCGGCAGAATATTATTTTAGATATGCCCAATCGTTACAGGGAATTCAGAATTATGACCTGGCCAAAAAATGGATGAAAAGTTTTTCTGAAAAACAAAAAACAACCGATTCCAGAGCGCAGAATTTTTCGCTTAAAACCGTAACACTCGAAGATATCAAGAAAATAAAACCGCAGTTTGTACTCGAAAATCTCGAAATCAATTCGGCTTATTCAGATTTTGGACCTATGTTTTACAAAGGCGATTTGGTATATTCTACAACCGTAGATTCCTCTTATTTAAAAACGGCAAAATACGGCTGGAACGATCAACCCTATTTAAACATGCAGTTAGGAAAAATAAGTCCAACGCAGACTAATGTTACTTTTAAAGAACGATTTGGAAAAGAAATTACAACCCAGTTTCACGAAGCCTGTGTCGCTTTTTCGCCAGATGAAAAAACAATTTATTTCACCCGAAACAATTATAACGGAAAACTAAAAAGAGACAGCAAAGGCATCAATAACCTCAAAATATATTCGGCGAAAGCCACAGAAAATGGCAACGGAACCGTTCGATGGGAAAACGTAAAAGAACTTCCGTTTAACAGCGATAATTATTCGGTTGGACAGCCTTCTGTAAGCAAAGACGGGAAGAAATTGTATTTCGTTTCAGACATGCCCGGAACAATTGGTTCTACAGATATTTTTGTAGTCGATATTTTAGGTGAAGATCAATATTCGAACCCAAAGAATTTAGGCGAAAAAATAAATACCAGCGGACGCGAAATGTTTCCGTTTATAACCGATAAAGCCTTGTATTTTTCTTCGGATGGATTTCTAGGACTGGGCGGACTCGATGTTTTCGAAAGCCGATTAAACGACGGAATTTTCGATTCTCCAAACAATCTTGGCGCGCCATTAAACAGCAATCGAGACGATTTTGGATATATTGTAAATGAAGAAACCAACAAAGGTTTTGTATGTTCGAACCGAAAAACAGGAAAAGGCGACGACGATATTTATTCTTTCGAAAGAAGCTGTACACAAGCAATCGAAGGTTATGTTTTTGATGCTATATCCAACAACAAAATTGCCGGCGCAATTGTAACACTCAAAAACAGTGAAAATCAAAAAGTAGACGAAACCGTTTCTAAAATAGACGGAAAATTCGAATTCAGCGAAAACATCAACTGTAACACACCTTATACAATTGAAGCCGCAAAAGACAATTTTACCGCAAGCACCAAAGCCATTGTTACGTCCGAAAACTCAGGAATAACTCAGGTTCCTATTGGTCTCGATCCGTCGCTGATAGAACGAAAAGATGGATTACTGAAAATAAAAATCGGAATTATTTTCTTTGATCTCGATAAATCAAATGTTCGCTATGATGCTGCAATCGAATTAAACAAAGTCGTTTTATTAATGAGCCAATATCCAAGTGTAGTCATTAAAATTGAATCTCATACCGATTCAAGAGCCAATGATCAATACAATCTGGAACTTTCTGACCGACGTGCCAAAGCAACCCGAGATTACATCATTTCACAGGGAATCGCTCCGGAAAGAATTGAAAGCGCCATTGGTTATGGAGAAACACAGCTTATTAATAACTGTTCCAACGGAGTTCCGTGTACCGAAGCACAGCATCAAATGAACAGACGAAGCGAGTTTATCATCACCAAAATGTAATAGAAATTCTGCCTCTTTATTTTGTTTTTATTTGAATGACTTCCGAATGATATTGATACATTTGTAATTCTGGAAAATACATTTTTGAATAAAAAGCAAAAGAAATACAATTAAAATGAAACAGGCGATTGTTAATGCCATAGTACATACTGGTGATGAGATAATAGATAATGGTATCATTATCATTGAAAACGGAATTATTCTTTCAGTACAAAAAGAAGTTCCAAATGATATGGAAACAATCGATTTACAAGGAAAACATATTGGTGCCGGTTTTATAGATATCCAGATAAACGGAGGAGAACAACATTATTTCAGTCAGACTCCAAACGAAGAAACGATTCAGGACATTTACGATTCAAGTCTTAAATACGGAACTACACATGTACTGCCCTGTTTAATTTCGTCCTCAAAAGAAACCATTTTACAAGGAATCGAAGCCACTCGCAATTACATAAGCAAACACCACAATGGTGTAATCGGGATGCATTTAGAAGGACCTTTTTTAAACCCTTTAAAACGCGGCGCACACAGCATTGATCAGGTTCGTAAACCAACAAACGCAGAACTCGAAGAAATTATAAAATACGGTAAAGACGTTATTAAAGTAATAACCATCGCTCCGGAATGTTTTACTGATGAACAATTAAATATGCTCCTGGAAAGCGGTATTACCATTTCGGCAGGACATTCTACAATGGGTTATAAAGAAGCACAGCATTATTTCTCTAAAGGAATCAATCTCGTAACCCATTTATTTAATGCCATGACCCAATTTGGCCATCGTGAACCCGGTTTAGTAGGTGCCGTTTTTGAAAATGAAAAAGTTTACGCTCCCGTAATTTTAGACGGAGCACATTGCGATTATGCTGCTGCAAAAGTGGCGTACAAACTCAAACAGGAAAAATTCTTTTTAATAAGCGATGCCACCTTTCTGGGGCGCAAAGTTGCCAATTTTAAATGGGACAATTTTGATGCGCATTTAGAAAATGGTTTTTATAGAAATGAAGACGGTAATCTGGCTGGAGCTACTATTTCGATGCTCGAAGCTGTTCAAAATGCCTACAATCATTTAAATGTTTCTGCTGATGAAGCACTAAAAATGGCAACCACAAGAGTTGCGGCAGCTATTGGTTTGGAAAACAAATACGGAAAAATAAAACAAGGATTTCCTGCAAGTTTCGTCAAATTCAACGCTGATTTATCAGAAATAGAAACTTTAAATTTTCCTGCGGTTTTATAGACAAAAATCCAATTTACATGCATAAAAAGCTCCAGAGGAGGCATATTTAAATGATATATATTTCGCTCCTATGGAGCTTGAAATCATGGTCTATATAATTGCTATAAATATTATGCTCCTATGGAGCATTTTTTATTAAACCAAACGGATGTTGATTTTACTAATCAATTTAATTTATTTGATTGAAAGCTCCAGAGGAGCATAATATTTATAGCGCAATTATTTTCCATGCAGAAAAGCTCCAGAGGAGCGGCATATTTATAGCACAATTTATTTCCATGCAGAAAAAGCTCCGGAGGAGTGGCATATCTATAGCACAATTTATTTTCCATGCAGAAAAAGCTCCGGAGGAGTGGCATATCTATAGCACAATTTATTTCCACACACAAAAAGCTCCAGAGGAGCGGCATATTTATAGCACAATTTATTTTCCATGCAGAAAAAGCTCCGGAGGAGCGGCATATCTATAGCACAATTTATTTTCCACACACAAAAAGCTCCAGAGGAGCGACATATTTCAATGATATATGTTTCGATCCTCTGGAGCTTAAAATTACGGTACATATAATTGCTATAAATATATATGCTTCTATGGAGCATTTTTTTTGTTAAACCAAACGGATGTTGATTAGGCTTTTCTGCATTTTAACCCAAAACTTAAACCTTTTTAACCAAATTCGAAAGCCCCGATCTCAATTCATTTTTACCTTCGTTTCATAAATAATAAAGCCGAAAAGTATAAATAATAAAAACCTCTTAAAAGCAAACAAATCAGCGGTGTGTACGAGCAAAAATGCAGAAAAACCTACTTTTACTCCAAATTAAATTCGCATTTTTCTTGTTTAACATAAGTTTATTGATAGTTTTGCGTTTCAATAATAACCCCCAAATACCTACTACAACCTATGAAAAAAAATTTTCATTATTTTTTGCTTGCCCTTTCGGCAGGTATGCTGTTTAGCTGCAGTGATCACGAAACCGAAGGTGATCCGTATCAGCCCAATTATCTGCCGAGTATCGATGCCTCGGCATTACCAGCCGGAAACAGACCCATGACCATGTTTGAAGACAACGAAAGTGCTTCTAAAATGTATGACAATAAAAACCGCTGGTTTAGAGTAAACCAACCGCTGCAAGTCATTCAAAAAGGAAAAGATTCAGTACAAGTTTCTCTTTATTCCCCAGTTGGCCTTACCGATGTAAAAATTTACGCCAAACTGCCTAATTACGAGAAACGATTCCTGATTTATAACTTTACAAAAGTTCCGGCTTTTCACCGATCTTTTCATAAAATTCCGCTTACGGAAGGTAAAAACGATTATCAATTAGAAACCGGTAACACCGTAACAATCGATAAAATCGAAGGATTTTCATCTGGAGCGATCGAATTTTCGGTAGAATCGAGCGATCCTTTATTTCAGAAATTCAAAAAAATTAAGTCAACACATTTAGTTCAGTTCAGCGATTCTTATCATATAAATGAATATGGAAAGTTTCTGCCAATGAATCCCGTTTTGGCGAAAGAAGCTATTACGATGATTATCAATTATTCGTATGCTTTAAGCCACCCTATTTATTACAGCACTTTTACCAATTTTGACAAATTCAAGAAAGAGCAGGCAGACCTTGCCGGAACTGGAATAAACGGTGCATTAAACTGGCACGGAAACGCCGATGATGCAAACGGAACTTATGATTATTATACCAAAGAACAAATCGAAAAAATATACTGGGATTATCTTGACGGCAGAACCGTGAATATGGCCATGGTAGGCGGAGATTCGGCTTGGGGCGGAGGCGCTTTGGCTTCGCAGTGGGAATCTGGTTATATAACCGGACACTGGCTTGGCGAAATGTCGGTTTGGTCACACGAATATTCGCATCATATTGGTTTCAGCCACAGCAGTAATTTAGCCAATAGCGGCGAAGGAGGCGGTCAGCAGGAAATGCTTACTCATTTTTATAAATACCTGATTTATTTAAATGATCTTCCTTTTACAGATCCGGAGGTTTTAAAAGGATGGACAAAAACCGGCTATTTAACAGGAACTTACAAAAAACCTGTATTTACTGTAAACCCAAAAAATCCATTTTTATTAAAATATAAAGGAGAAGGAAAATGGAATTAATCAACAAAATCAAGATGAACAGACTGCCTTTTTTAATCTTACTGCTTTTTGTTATAACAAGCTGCAGTAAAGACAGCTACGATATAGAACCAACAAATTACGATTACTACTACCCTACCGAAGATGCTTCAATAACAGCCAAGCAGATTGGTGATGGCACCGGAACGTTAGACCCAAAAGGTATCGCAATCTCTAAAGAAAAACTATATGTATGCAATGGAGACGTTTTAGAAGTTTTTAATGCCGTAACCCTTGCGCATATTAAAACAATTTCAAATTATACAAAAGGAACAACCACAATCCCGTTTACGCAATTATCGTCTATTAGCATTGACAATGGCCGAATCTATGTAGGAAGTGTCGATTCGAGACTTTTTGTTTTGGATGAAAACACCACTTTAGGAATCAATACTGTTGGAAACGGTAACTGGTGGGAGACTTTTGTACACGTATTTGGCGTTGTGGTAAAAGACGGATTGGTGTTTGTAAAAGAAAAAGAAAAAAGCATCAAAGTTTTTGAAACTTCTCAGATAACCGAAACAAGCAGCTGGAAGTTAAATCCAATCGCTAAACTGAATACGTTAAACGGATGGACAGAAGTATACTCGATGGATGTACAGTCAGGTAATTTAGTCGTGGCAGGAAGAGATGCTAAAAGTTATTTGTATTATAATATTGCCAATATTAAAGCAAATGCGGCAAGTTCTTTAACAACTCCTATTGAACCTTCAAAAACTCCATTTACAGATGTTAAACCGCTTTCTGTAACCTTCAGTACAGATTTTGCTGTAACTTCAGAAAATGCCGGAAGCACCAATTACGTGCGTTTGTATTCGAAAGAAGATTTTCTTAAAAAGAACTACAAACCAATCGTAAATGCATCGGATATTCTGGGACAGAATCCTTTTGGAACTATTGTAAGTACGGCGCAGCTTAACGATCGTATTTTCTTATCTGATAATTCAAATCAAAAAATAAGAATTATTAAACTCAATAAATCTACAATTGCTGAGCAGAAAAACTAGCTCAAATTGTATTTGAACTTAAAAGCCTTTAAAGTATAAACTTTAAAGGCTTTTTTTAAATCAGAATTATTTTCAGCATTGCGTACTGCATTTAAAAATGTCTCAGCATCGTTATTGACAAACTACAAGTTAAATGAATTTAGAAGCTGATCCGTTTTTTACTATTCAAAAAAAATTAAAACTTTGGTAAAAGCCTAAAATTGGAAACTTAGTTTACGAAACTAAATTTATCTTCAAACATTTGGCCAATAACCGGGATTGGTTTCTTTTGCTCATTTGCTGCATTGATGATTCCGAAAATCCATAAAATGAAAATCACATAACCAATGTAGCTCAGGAAATAAAGCGAAGGTACGATCGTTACAATAACCGAAAGCAGAATATTTACTACTAATGAGAATAGAAAAATTCCGAAACCTTGTTTAAGGTGATACGTTACAAGATCACTTTTTGGAGATGAATCTTTGCTTTTTACGAAGGCTATGATCCATCCAATAATGGTAACATAACTCAGGATTGATAAGGTTTTATTATTCATGTTTCTTTTAATTTGTATAAGTCAAAAGTAGATACAATGAAAACAAAACGAAATAACCACTTTGTCATTGGCGGTTTTCAATTGGTATTTGCAGTATTTCAATACATAAGCAGTAAGAACAATTCAAAATTAAATTTCATCTTTCATGAGTTTAAAAAACTGTTCTTTCTTTCCTCTCGAAATAGGTACAACCGATTTATCATTCATGTGAACCATTCCTTCTCGGGAATAACTCAAAATCGAATTTACATTAATTAAATGCGACTGGTGAACCCTGAAAAACATTGGCGAAAGCAAAATATCTTCATAGTTTTTTAAAGGTTTAGAAACCATAATTTTTCGGCCGTCTGTTAGAAAAAATGTCGTATACGAACCCGAAGTTTCGCATCGTAAAATCTGATCTAATTTCACCACATACATTGCTTCCTGTGTGGGCAGAACCAATCTATCCGGAGTTTTAGAAAGATTAGTCTGCAATTCTGTTATTTGTTGTTTTTCCAGAACTCTTTCCTCTAAAACCGCAATACGATCAATAGCCGTTTTTAATTCAAGCGAATCAATTGGTTTAAGCAGATAATCTATAGCACTGTATTTAAAAGCATTAACAGCATGCTGCTCAAAAGCGGTTGTAAATATGAGATGAAAAGAATGAAATGAAAGTCCCTGCAAAACCTCAAAACCAGTTCCGTCCTTCAGCATAATATCCATAAAAACCAAATCAGGTTTAAGTCTGTCGATTATTTTTTTTGCCTCATCAACACTTTCCGCATATCCAATTATCTGAATCGTATCGTTAGAAACCATTTCGAGCATAATCGACAAAGCTTCTCTCAATCGATGTTCGTCTTCAATAATTATCGTTTTATATATCATGATAAAATAGGAATATTTATAATTACAATAACGCCGCGTCCGTCAGTTTCGACGTCTCTTTCTTTAACCGTAAATCCTGCATTTGGATTCTCTTTTTGCATTTTAGACAATCTTTCATCGGTAATTGTCGTCGAAAGAGATTGATGCGTATCGTTTATTTTTAATTTTCTTGAAGCCGTCAAACCTATTCCGTTGTCTTTAATCGTGCAAATTAAACTCTGATTTGTTTCATCTGATTTAAAATAAATTTCGATCAAACCATGCACATTATTTTCCTGGGGTTTCAAACCATGTTCAACTGCATTTTCTATAAAAGGCTGAATCAATAAAGGAGGAATTAAAACTTCTTTTTCGACGTTTTCATCGCATTCAATAACATAGTCAAAACCATTATTTAAACGAAGCTGCTGTAATTCGATATAATTTTTTAAAGTATTGATTTCTTCTTCAAGAGAAATCGTTTCTTTTCGAGATTGTTCTAAAACCTGTCTGGTAAGCTTCGAAAATTTATTGAGATACGAAACCGCCGGAATTGTATCTTTCTGGAGAATCATACTTTGAATATTTCCTAAAGCATTAAAAATAAAATGCGGATCCATCTGCGAACGAAGTAATCTTCTTTCTAAAGACAAACGCGCTGCAAGATTTTCGATCGTTTCCTTTTCCATCAGCTGCATTTTAAGTTCGCTGTTGGCCTGCTCTTGTTTTAGAAAATCCTCACGGTTTTGGTAATACCGCTGACGGTAATAATAAGAACGGAACATAAACACAAGACCTATTAATAAAACTCCTGCAATACCGTAACCCAATAATTTATTCTTTTGTTCCAGTTCATTTTCTAATTCCAGCTGTTTAATTCTTTCCGCTTTTTTAGACGATTCATACCTCGCATCAGCATTTTGAAGTAATGATTGTGTTGACTCTTTGTATTTTAACTGCGTATATTTTGCATAAAACGTATCATAGTTGTAATATGCCTGAAAATCTTTTCTTTTAGCCGCAACATCTTTTAGACAGCTGTAAAAAGTAGCAAAAAGATAATTATCTGTATACGGAAGGCTTTTTTGATAATTAATACCTTCAATAAAAAGAAGTTCTGCCTGGCTGTAATTTCCTTTTTGAGTTAAATAAAAACCTTTAAGTCCAATGGCACTTCGGTAAATAATTCTAATATTGTATTTTTTAGCAATTGCCGTAGCTTTTTCTAAATTCAATAAAAAAGCTTTTTCATTAATTGGCTGCGGGCCTTTAGTATAAAGATCGGCTAAATTTAAATAAGCAATCCCAATGTTGCTTTTGCTTACAATTTTATCAGCATTTTTTTCAGCCAAAGCAACCGTTTCTTCAAAGAATTTTATAGCTGCTTCCCAATCAAACATGCCGCCGGTTTCTAACTTATCACTCAAAAAGCCGCCCAGTGCCAGCCTTGCATGCAGCTGGCTTTCAGGATCACCTGATTTTTCTGCATGAATCATAGCTTCCCTCGCATACTTTTCTACTTTAGTAGGCGAAGCGGGCGAAAATAAATACGATATATCCGATGCTATTTTAGCGCATTGATCGTGTGCTTTTGCTTTAGAAAATAATCTATAAGCTTCTAATAAATAATTCAGCGCCTGAGGTTTGTCTTCTATATACGATTTTAAAGCTCCCATTGCGGCAGATGCATGAGCCTTTGCCCTGATTTTTTTTACATTCTGCGAAAGATAAAAAGCGGTATCTGCATAATGCATAAACTCTTTCAGATCAAGCAGTCGTCGTTCTGTAAGCGCCAAATAAGCATAACAAATAACTTCGTCATCTTTGTTCTTATTCTTGTGTGCAAGATGAAGTGCCTGTTTCTGAATTTTTATACAGGAAACAGTATCAGAAAAACGTTTGGCGAAACCCTCAGCGGCCATTTTTTCAATAGGAGAAATACCCTGAGCCTGGATTTTGGATACGGCTAAAAGCGAAAACAAAACATAAAAAAATAGTTTTAGTTTTCTTAAACTCAATAAATCAATTGTAAAAATTTGGCGCATAAATGGTCGTAATTACTGGCAAAGTACAAATTGTCAATCTACTGACCAAACATTTTTAAATGGTTTTTGTTTGATAAAACATTAAAAAACAACCGCTTAAACCAGCTCGAAACCCAAGCAGATTCTCAATATATTTCAGAATTAACCAAATAAAAATCTAAATCCTCCATTTACCAATTCCCAATTGTTAATGGGTCTGCTATGGAGTAATCTTGTTCTAATAAATAATTTTAAAATTAAATCTATTATGAATAAGAAAATTCTTTCAATGTTAGTAATCTGTTTCTGTTTTTTAACTCAAATTTCTTTTGGACAGAGTGATGATAAACGCACAAAAATAGAAATTTCAGTAAAAGACGGAAACAAAACCATTACAGTTCCTATACGATCGGCTACAGTTTCATTTACCAAAGGAGAAAATTATAAGGATCCTGCTGATAAAACAGATAACAGATCTTATTTTTTCAATCTTGATTTTGAAAAACAAGACATCAATTTACTCCGCGCTTTTGCAACAAGCAAAAATGGTCTCGACGGGCAGATTACAATGGTCGATACGTACGGAAAAACACCAACTAGAAAATTTGAATTTAAGGGAGCTAAATTAGACAGTTTGAGCGATCAGCTTACCGGAGATTATTCAAGCTCTTATTTTTCATTGTACTGCAGCCTGATAATTATCGATGGTGTAACCATACAATAAATGACAATGACGCATTTAAAATATTTTGAAAAAAACGGCAGTCAATATACCCTGAAACGAGAATATGGTTTTGGCATTATGGTGAGCGCTGGAATGGCGGCTTTTGCTGCTGCGGGTCTTTGGCTCCATGAAGCTATTATGTTTTGGATTTTTGGCATTCTTGCTGTTCTGTGCTTTATTTCAATTTGGATGAAACACGTGAGTATTGACATGAACAAAAAAGAAATAACAGCAAAAATTGGTCTTATAAATCCGCCGGTTCATATTCCGCTGAAAGATTTTCAAAACTTCGAATTAGTACGCATTAGGCAATATATGCTTACTACAAATACTTCTCTGAATGCTTATTATTTAAAAGAAGGAAAGGAAAAATGTGTCATGATTGCACAAGCTTTTACCAGCAGAAAAATTCAAAATCTGGCCAATGAAATTGATGAAATACTGAACAGCAATGAACATTCGTGAAAAATATAATATAACAGAATCTGCCCATTCTTTTTCATTCCAGCCTGTTAAACCACTGCAAAAAATATCGCAGTGGTTTTTGGCTGGTATTATCGCTGCTGCAATTGTACTTCCTTTTTTTGAAGAAAAACTGGGCAAAGTATGGTTTTATTCTCTTTACGTTTTATTAGCTTATGGCGTACTGCATAGTTTGTATGATATTTATATCAGAGCCCGAATTCGCTATACTTTTGACAGCAGAAATAATGCGGTTTACAAAATGACACCATTATTTCCTCATAAAAAAATCATGAAATTAGAAGAAGCTGTTATCTTTGTAAGTTCCGAAATGGGAAGCTGGCACTATAGTTTAGGCGCCAGAAAAAGCCATTTTATTAAAAATTATTTCATCAGCGAAAACTTCAGCTCAGGCAGAAAAAGCGATCAAAAACAAGCCGAATATGAAAACCATATTCTGGCAAAATTAAACCAGCTGATAGAATCTGTTCAAACTGTACAATCTTAATTATTTTTATATATGAAAATCCGGAAAATCTTCGCCTTAGTATTTGTATCAACCTTATTGTTTTCATGTAATTTTTTTACAGACAGTTCTCCAAACAGAGTTTTTGAACTAATTGGTTTAAATGCCAATAAAATTCCGCAAAGCTTTGAGCGTGTATTTAAAGAATACTATCAGCAGAAACAAAACGGAAGTTTACAAGCTCTTGCCGATGATCAAAAAACGATGCGTTCTTCTAATTGTGTTGATGCAGTTAACTTTTATTACGGAAACACGTTTAAAGAAGACATCAAAAAAATTAACGCCCTAAGCAAAACCGATGAAACAGAACCAATTATAAAAGCCGGAATTGAATTATTTGAATATGCTCAGGAAGTTCAAACAAACGATTTCCCAAAAATTGCCAAAATGATAGACGACGGAAAAAGTGAGGAAGAAATCAATCTTGCAGCAAAACAGCTTGATGATACAAAAGGCATTGAACTGGATAAAAAATACAAAAAAGTAATGGATTTACTTTTACCTTACGCCGACAAACATGGCGTAGAATACAAAAGATTCTAATTAAAAAATCCTGCAAAGTTTTGAAAACCTTGCAGGATTAACACACACACTACACATATCCAACTCTAAAATCAATAGTAAATATTCAAAAGAATACTTGATTTAGAGCTGTCTATAAATTTTTCCAACTTTTTAAAGAAAACCTCACTCACCATCGGACATCCTTTACTGTTGGAAATATAATAATCCTGTTCTTCATTTGGCACTGCCGAATACGAATGCAGCACAATAGCTCTTTTTACAGCATTACTGTTTGTTTCGTCTAATCCTGCCAATTTATAGGCTTTTCCAAACATTCCTTTGTATGGCTTGCCAACAGCATAACATCCTAACGAAGTACATTTAGAATCTGGTTCATTGCTGAATTTTAATTCTCCTCTAATCCCCGTTTCAGAACCAGCACCATTTGCTACAAGTCCTTCTTCGAGAATTTTATCATTTACCAAATCGTAAACAAAAAATCTGTTTCTGCCTGATTTGATTTTCATATCAATAAAAAAAGCAATTTTTGTATTGTAAGAGGTATTCTTTTTAATCATTGCTTTAACATCTTCAAGCTGACTATTGAATCTTTCCATTTCAAGATTTATAGGCTTAATTTCATTTTCTTTTGGACCACTGAAAAAGCTAATCACAAAAAACAACAAACTGAATAACTTCATAAAAATCGTTTTTAAAATTCGCGATGCAAATGTAGATTCAAACCAAACTAAAATCCGCCCATAAAAGATTGAAGAATAACACAATAAGACTTTTTTATTCTTCTTCAAAAAACTGATAATCAAATAGCTGCCCATAAAAAAAGAGGCTGTCTCAAAAGTCGAGACAGCCTCTTTTTTATACTAAAATATTGGGACTCCTAGCAAAAATTTATAACTAATAATTAATAATTCAAAATTACCAGCCTTTAACAGCGCCGCCTTTAAATTCGTGCTCGGCTGCTTTTTCTACTTCTGCAGATTGAAAAGCTTGTAAAAACTGTTTTACTTTTTCTTCGTTTTTATTGTCTTCACGGCTTACTACTAAGTTTACATAAGGCGAATCTTTATCCTCAACAAACAAAGCATCGCGTGACGGAACTAATCCGGCCTGAGAAGCAAATGTATTGTTGATAATCGCAATAGAAACATTAGCATCGTCTAAAGCACGAGGCAATTGCGGTGCTTCTAATTCTAATATTTTTAAGTTTTTAGGATTACTTACAATATCTGTTACTTTTGGTAATAAACCAACGCCCTCTTTCAATTTTAATAAACCGTTTTTCTGTAAAAGCAATAACGAACGACCGCCGTTTGTTGGATCATTTGGAATAATAATCGTGCTTTCGTTTTTTAGTTCCGAAAGGCTTTTGATTTTTTTAGAATAACCCGTAATTGGGTAAACAAATGTTTTTCCGATAATAGCCAATTTATAACCACGTTGTTTTGACTGCTCGTCTAAATAAGGTTTGTGCTGAAAAGCATTTGCATCAATATCGCCCTGGCTTAAAGCTTCGTTTGGAATTACATAATCATTGAAAGAAACCAATTCAACCTCTAGTCCAAATTTTTCTTTTGCTACTTTTTTAGCCGCTTCTGCTACTTTTAATTCTGGTCCGGCAGCAACTCCTACTTTTATGTGGTGCGGATCGTTGTTTTTACTCTTTCCGCAGTTTGATAAAATAAGTGCCAAAGCCAAAACTCCAGCCATTTTTAAAATATTACGTTTCATATCTTTTTATTGTAAATTGTTAATTATTAATTGTCAATTGAGATTATCTGTGGTCAAAATGTTTAGATAAAGCGTCGCCCGCAAACTGAATAAGGAATACTAATATTACCAGTAAACCCAAAACCGAATTCATTGTTACGGCATCATAACCAATATAACCGTATTGATATCCTACTTGTCCTAAACCGCCTGCTCCAACTGCACCGCCCATTGCAGAATAACCTACAAGGGTAATTAAAGTAATCGATGCTGCGTTTATTAACGAAGGCAAAGCTTCTGGAAGTAATACTTTATAAACGATTTGCAAAGGTGTTGCACCTAAAGCTCTTGCCGCTTCGATTAATCCGGATGGAAGTCCCAATAAACTGTTTTCAACCAAACGGGCAATAAATGGTGCAGCGCCAATACTTAACGGAACCAAAGCTGCACTCACGCCAATAGAAGTACCAACAATAGCACGTGTAAACGGAATCATCCAAACGATTAAAATAATGAATGGAATAGAACGAAAAACGTTTACCAAAACCGATAAAACTTTGTTTAAAACCGGCTGTTCCAGTATTTGATTTTTTCGGGTAAGGAAAAGTAAAACTCCCGTTGGAAGTCCGATTAGAAAACCAAAAAAGCCCGACACAAATGTCATAACAATGGTTTCCCAGGTTCCTTTTAATAATAAGTCAATAATAGAATCAGACATAACCTATGATTTCTGTTTTAATATGTTTTGAAATAAAATATTGAATCGCTGCGTCGTAGTTTTCGCGTTTTCCTGATAATTCAATCAGCATAACGCCAAAGTTTACGTCTCCGGCCTGATCCATCTGCGCGCTTACAATTTTGAAATTGGTATCGAACAATCTCGAAACTTCTGAAATAACAGGCTCATTAACAGATTTTCCAGTCATTTCCAGCTTTAATAACGGATTTAAGCTTCCATTATCTGTCTTTTGCAATTTATCCTGATACACAGCCGGAATTTCCAAATGAAGTGACGAAGCAATAAATTCTCTTGTCAATTCATGTTTTGGATCGGCAAAAATTTCGCCTACACTTCCCTGCTCTATTAATTTTCCGTGGCTGATTACCGCAACTTCATCACAAATCGATTTTACAACTTCCATTTGGTGTGTAATCAATAAAACGGTAATATTTAAACGACGGTTAATGTCTTTCAATAAATTTAAAATAGAACGTGTTGTAGCCGGATCAAGTGCACTTGTCGCTTCATCACACAATAAAACTTTCGGATTATTGGCTAAAGTTCTGGCAATGGCAACTCTTTGTTTTTGTCCGCCAGAAAGGCTTGCCGGATAATCATTTGCTTTCTCGGCTAAACCAACCAATTCCAGTAATTCTAAAACACGCGTTTTAATTTCGCCTTTTGGAGTTCCCACTAATTCAAGCGGAAAAGCAACATTTTCAAAAACGGTTCTTGAAGAAAGGAGATTAAAATGCTGAAAAATCATCCCGATTTGTCGTCTTTCAATTGCTAATTCTGCGTTTGAAAGCTGCATTAACGCTTTTCCGTCTACAATAATTTCTCCTGAAGTTGGTCTTTCCAACAGATTCACGCATCGAATCAGCGTACTTTTTCCAGCTCCGGAAGTTCCGATTACGCCAAAAATTTTCCCCGGCGGAACCCTAAGCGAAACATCCGATAAGGCAGAAACAATCCTGTCTTTCTGATAAAAAGTTTTGGTAACATTTTTTAATTCAATCATTTGTTCAAATTCAAATTTTAAAACAAAAAAGCCTTTCAAATCTTCATGAAAGGCTTTCTGAAATAAATAGTATTATTTTATATATAAGCCAGATCAGTGAATTTCACAGCATTACTACAGCACATCATACGGCTGCTATAATAATAATTCAAATTCTGGTTCTTGTTTCTCATTGCGGTTGCAAATTTAAACAGATAATTTTAATTTTTATGCATAAAAGACAAAACTTTTATTAACCTATCAAAATAGTAGATTATTATTTAGATTCCTCTTACAAGATTTACTATGAAATATTATCCCATTAGAAACCCGACAGGTTTTAGAAACCTGTCGGGTTTAAAACTTAACTAACTATAATCTAACTTAAACCATTCATTTACTTCTTCGGCTATATTTTCTTTAATTTCTGGATTTTCAAATTCATTTGTAACCGAATTATATTCATAATCTTTCTGCCATTTTTTATAATGTAAAGCAACCTGTTCGATTGCATCGCAAATAAATGAAAGTTCATCATTTGTCATAATCGGATGCAGTGATAAACGAACCCATCCCGGTTTGTTGGTTTGGTTTCGCTCTAAAAGTTCACTCGTAATAATGGCTGATTTTTTCTCATTTATATTGAAAAGATAATGCGCATAAGTACTCGCACAAGACCAGCCGCCACGAACCTGAATCCCGAAACGGTCATTTAAAAGTCGGACAATAAGATTATAATGAATATCTTCGATTACGAAAGAAACGCATCCAATTCGTTCTGTTGTAAGATCACCCAGAATCGACAAACCCTTTATTTTTTGAAGTCTTGAAAAACAAAGATCAAGCAATTCTTTTTCTCTGTTTTTAATATTTAAAACTCCCATTTTATCTTTTAATTCTAAAGCTAAGGCAGTTCTAATTACTTGTAGAAAGCCTGGCGTCCCGCCATCTTCTCTAACTTCTATGACCTCGCTGTAACAATATTTACCCAGCGGATTGGTCCATTTTACATTGCCGCCACCGGGATTATCCGGAAAATCAGATTTGTATAATTTTTCATTGAAAACCAAAACACCGCACGTTCCCGGTCCGCCTAAGAATTTATGAGGCGAAAAGAAAATAGCATCTAACTGCTGTTGCGGATCTTTAGGATGCATATCAATTTTGACATAAGGTGCCGAAGCAGCAAAATCAACAAAACAAAGTCCGCCGTTTTCATGCATAATTTTGGCTAATTCATGATAAGGCGTAATAATTCCCGTAACATTCGAACAAGCCGTAAAGGAGCCTATTTTTATGCTTCTCGAGGCATATTTTTTAATTTCTTTCGAAAGAACATTAGGATCGACTAAATTGTTTTCATCAGGAGGCAGAATCACCACTTCGGCATTGGTTTCATACCAAGAAACCTGATTAGAATGATGCTCCATGTGGGTAATGAAAACAACAGGTCTATCATTATCATCATGAATTCGCAAGCCCATTATTCTCTGCAGTTTTGATAAAGCTGCGGTCATTCCGGTTCCGGTTGTAACCAAAACATCCGATTCGCTTGCGTTAACCGACTTTTTTATGACATCTCTCGCATATTGATAAGCATAAGTTGAAGTTTTTCCTGTTTGACTTGAAAGTGAATGCGTATTGGCAATCATTGGACCAATTTTATTAAGCATAATATCCTCGATTGGAGCGTATAATCTTCCGCTGGCAACCCAATCTGCATACAGCAGATTTTGTTTTCCATAAACCGATTTAAAAGTATGATCTACACCTACAGTACTTTCTCTAAATTTAGAGAAGTAACATTCTAATTCAATTGGTTGTGTTTCTGTCTCAATAGCATTCATTTCCTTATCATTTAAATTAACTAAGTTTTTTTTATTAATTTGCTTGTCCTAAAAGCGATTTAAGCGTAGTCTGCAATTCTTCTCCATGCAGGTTCTTTGCTACGATAATTCCTTTTGAATCGACTAAATAATTCCCCGGAATGGCTCTTACACCATATAATTTAGCAACGGCGCTGTTCCAGAAAAGCAAATCAGAAACGTGTGTCCAAGTCAAATTATCATCCTGAATTCCTTTAATCCAGTTTTCTTTCTTTTTATCTAAAGAGATTCCAATAATATTGAATCCTTTATCGTGAAATTCTTTGTAAGCCGCTACGATATTTGGGTTTTCTTTTCGGCAAGGACCGCACCATGAAGCCCAAAAATCGACTAAAGTGTAACCACCTTTTAAATTTTCATAAAAACGAACTGGTTTACCTTCGGGATCATTGCTGGTAAAATCAGGGGCTTTTTTTCCAACCGCTAATCCGTTTAAAACAGTAACCAGTTCTTTTAGTTCTTTCACGTAAGTGGTATTTTGAAGGCTTTTATCAAGCAGAGCAATGTTTTGAGTGATTTCTTCCGGCGATAATCTGTACGACCAGTTTCTGTACAACACATAAGCTGAAACAATAGATTTAGGGTTTTCTGTAATGAATTTACTGATTTCTACCTCTTTTGATTTTCTATAGGTTTCGAATAAATTCTGAGATTCAGAACCTTCTACAACAGAATTACTGTAGTATTTTTTTGGATTTAGTTTTACTGTGATTGGGCCTTTTTCAAGGAAAATATACAACGGACTGCTTTGTGTGTTTACGCTTAAACCATATAATTCCGGTGTTTTTACTTTGGTTTTAAAACTAAAACTTCCGTCTTTTACTTTTACCGAATCAATTGTGGTAAACATTTTATTGTGAAATTTCTGCAGATAAACGTATTGTGCAACTGTATCTACAACAGTTCCTTTTAATTGTAAATTGCTGTCTTGTGCCTGAGTTTGTATAACTCCAAGAAATAAGGCGAAACCTAATAGTATTTTCTTCATTTTGTTTTGATTTTTAAGTGATGATATGATTTTTATTTTAGTTGAAATTAGACAAGGAAATTCCTTTAACCCAATGTAAAATGGATTTTAGCAAATGCTATTTATAAGGGGAAATTGGAGAGAGTTTAATGCTTTCGCATTCGGAAAACAGCAAAACTATTTGCATCAAAAATTGAATTCAAAAATTCATAAGCCGCGTATAAAGTTGAGTCTGCTTTCATTTAAAAGAATAAAAAGGTTTTAACATTCATGACCTTATTCAGATTTTGAGGAAATCTTTCTTATCTGTCCCGCAAAACGGGAAGGATTTAGCACCTTATTCGACAACAGGTTGCTAAGACATCATTGGGCCTATTCCCTCAGTCTTTCTGGATAAGTATCATACAGAATTTTTCTGTAGTACAAATATATATACTAATTCTATAAAATTAGTATAGTTTAAGAATATTTTTTTTAATATTATTTAAAGAGATGATGATTTCAGATATAAAACACTGTAAAATAAAACCTTACAACTAATAAAATCTTTTAGCATTTTTTTATTTTATAACAGAAATTCATACAGTTGAAGTAAACCGTACTCGAATTTGTGCACAGTTTAAACCCGACAGGCTTTAAAAACCTGTCGGGTTTAGTTGAATGAAAAGAGCTTCGACTTCGCTCAGCTTGACAGTAATAAAGTTAATAAAGTTGTCAGCCTGAGCGAAGTCGAAGGCACGCCAAGTACATCGTAATTTTATGTCATCCCTGACAAACGATACGTTATAACTTCAAGCCATCAAAATAAGCTGTAGTTTCTTCAATTAAAGAATGCATTAAATCTTTGGCTTTTGTATGTTTTAAGATTGGGGAAATTTGTCCGCCCCAAAATAATATCATATCCCATTTTTGCTGGTCAAGGGCTGCTTTTCTCAATGGCGATATAAAAGTAGTCTGCAACGGAAAAGGCAGAATAGCTGATTCTTTCCCCATTATATCTTTTGCGATTCGGCTTGTGATGCCGCGCCCGAGCCTTCCTGTATAGGCGCGAGAAAGCGTAGTGTATTTTGCAGCATCAGAAAACAACATTTCTCTGTGAATTGGCAATGCATTCGATTCATCGACAGCTAAAAAGGCGGTTCCAATTTGGCCTGCGCTTGCGCCTAATGTTAAAGCTGCCGCAATTCCTTTTCCATCGGCGATTCCGCCAGCGGCAATAATAGGAGTTTTAATTTTTTCACGCATGAGCTGCAGTAAAACAAAAGTTCCGGTTACAGATGCTTCGGCATTGGTTAAAAAAGAAGGTCGGTGTCCGCCCGCTTCAAAACCCGAAGCGATAATCATATCAACACCTTTACTTTCCAGAAAAAGGGCTTCATCAAGTGTTGTCGCTGCTCCTACCGTTACAATTCCTGATCTTCGGCATTGTTCTAAAACATCATCTGAAGGAACGCCAAACATAAAGCTAAAAACTTTTGGTTTGACATCTAAAATAACTTGTAATTGATTTTCAAATCTTGATTGAAACGGCGCTGGTTTTTCCGGTAACGGAATCCCAACTTCATCATAATACGGTTTAAAAAGCGCTTTTGTTTTCTCAAATTGCTCATCGGTTAAACCGCCATCCGGAATATCATGATCTGAAACCCAAAGATTAATGTTATACGGTTTATTTGTGGCTGCTTTTATCTGCTTGTCGACTTCGTATATTTCCTGCGGACTCAAAGTATAAGCTCCGTAACCGCCTAATCCGCCAAGATTAGAAACTGTAGTGGTTAATTCTACGGTTGACAAATTACCACCAAAAGGTCCTTGCAATATGGGATAATCAATTCCCAATAATTCCTTAGCTTTTGTATTGTACCACATGTGTTTCAATTTTAATTATTTGCTTGTATCGGTCAACATTTTATTGACGATAAGCCATTTGCCGTTAATCTTATGGAAAGATAAAAAATCCCTATAATTAAAGTCGTACATTTTAACATTTAATTCCGCCACAGCGATAGAATTTACAACGCTTATCTGCAGAATTTCTCCTTTAAAAGGTTTGCCGGAATCTTTTGGACTTTGTCGGTTTTTAACGCCGTCTAAATACAAATCAACAGTTTTAAAATAAGGCTGTCCTTTTACATCTCCAAATAATAATGTTCCGGGTTGAAAAATACTTCCTAAAAGCATTTCATCACCTTCGTAAATACCTTTAAAATAATAATTTTCTATGGCATCAGTAATGGCTTGAATTTCGATTTGATTTTCCATTTCGATTGTATTTTGAGCTTTTATGCTCTGAAAATTCCAGAGCATAAAAGCAGTTAATAAAATAGTTTTCACCTTAATTTAAATTGTGTCCTGCACCTTTTCCGCCATCAACATTAATGATTGATCCGGTAATAAAATTGCTTTTGGCAACGGTGTAGACCATTTCAGAAATATCATCGATCTCTCCTACTCTGTTTAATAAATGCAAACCGGCACTTTGATCTGCGTTGTCACCATGCATTGGCGTGCGGATTACACCCGGCGCAACGGTATTGAAACGAATATTCTGCTTACCAAATTCGGCAGCTAACTGAATCGTTAAAGCGTGAATAGCTCCTTTACTTGCAATTGGTGCCGAAGCCGGCCATCCGCCTAAACCATGATTTACCAATGGCGTCCCGATATTAATGACCACGCCGCCTTGTTGCTGCAGCATTTGCGGAATCACGGATTGCGTTGTAAAATAGGTTCCTTTTAGATTGGTTTTCAAAAAGGTATCTAAATACTCTTCATCTACTTCTAAGAATGGTTTACTGGCAAAAATTCCCGCATTATTAACCAATACATCTACGGATCCAAATTTTTCAAGTGCGATTTTAACCAATTGCTCGCCTGTTCTTTTGTCGCTTACATCTCCGGCAAATTTTGCCAGATTCGCTCCTGCTCCAAATTCATTGTACGTTTTTTCTAATGCGGTTTCTGTCAATGAATTGATTACAACATTATCACCTCTGTCTAAAAAATATTTAGCGATTCCTTTTCCAATACCAGATGCTGCTCCGGTAACAATTATAGTTTGTTTTTTCATGATGTTTATTTTTTATCGGCTGTAATGCCTTTTTCTCTTAATACTGAAACTTGTTCTCCGGCATATCCCCAATCGTCTAATTCGATTTCCTGAATCACAACGTGAGTCAAATGCGGATCTTTATTTAATACTTCTGTAATCAGGTTGGTAATACCGCTGATTAATTCTTGTTTTTGCCCGCGGGTTACTCCTTCGCGGGTCAATTCGATTTTTACGTAAGGCATGATGTTAGTTTTTAGATTGTCCGGAAAAAGAAGCTTCGGCTGTGATGTTAAAATCAAGCTCAAAGTCGTTGTAGATTAGGGTGTCTCCCAAATCCTTGAAGAAATTTCCTGAGCGGAATTTGATATCGTATTTAGTACGATCAATAATTAATTTGCCTGCAAGAGAAATAATATCGCTGTTGTTTTTTACTTCTGCTTCAAAACCAACTATGTGTGTGATATCTTTTATAGTCAGGTTTCCTTCCAGATGATAAGTAGTTGCTGCTATTTCTTTTACACTTAAAATATCAAATACCGCAGTTGGGAATTTTTCGATAGAGAAGAAATCATCCGAAGCTAAATGTCCGGCGAATTGTGTGTTTGTTGCCGGATCTGTTACATCCAGAATTTTAATAGAAGTAGTATCGATTACAATATTTCCTCCGTTTATTTTTCCATCATTGAAGATGAAATTACCATTTTTGATACCAATTGTACCGTTATGTGCACCAGTAACTTTTCTACCAGTCCATTCTACGCTGCTGTTTGAGCTTACGATTTCAAAATTTATTGTTTCCATTTTTATTGTATTTAAAAGTACAATACAAAGGAACGGCGACTATAAAAATTGGTTACGTGATGTAGATCACATTCTTTTTTTTTGAGGTTCTAAGGGACTAAGATGCTAAGGTTCTAAGTTTTTTTAGAAATGAATAATTAAAACATAGCCAGCGGTTTCAACCGCTGGAACGCAAAATATTGCCATAATCAAGATCCCTGGGGTTGAAACCACAGCTTATATTTTATAGCAGCAAATCAAAAAAAGAATCTTTATAATCTGTGAAATCTGTGGCTAAACAAAAAACTAAGAATTATAA
Organism: Flavobacterium sp. GW821-FHT12A05; assembly: GCF_058807735.1. Classification (NCBI taxonomy): domain Bacteria; kingdom Pseudomonadati; phylum Bacteroidota; class Flavobacteriia; order Flavobacteriales; family Flavobacteriaceae; genus Flavobacterium; species Flavobacterium sp. GW821-FHT12A05. Next base: position 329,498 of record NZ_JBXAQY010000003.1, read on the forward strand.
AGCCTGCTTAAAGTTTCTCTCGAAACGCCTAAATAAGCAGCAATTAAATGCTTCGGAACCAGATTATACAATTGCGGATACAAAGCCAAAAGTTCTTCGTAACGGGTTTTGACATTATTATTCATAAACGATAAAAGTCTTTTTTGAGAAGCGATGTAGCCTTTATTGGTTCTCCAGCGAAAGAAATGCTCAACTTGATGAAATTCGGCACAGAGTTTTTCACGGTCGGCATTAGAAAGACAAAGTACAACAGCGTCTGTAATACAATCGACATTTATAGCGGCCGGAATTTGGTTGTAAAGTGCATTATAATCAGATGTCCACCAGGTTGGCATGGCAAACTGCAGAATGTACATTTTGATTTCATCATTAATATAAAAAGCTTTCAAACAGCCCGAAATCACAAAATATTCGCAATCTACTTTATCGCCTGCGCTGATAATGGTTTGACCTTTTTGAAAAGACAACATTTTAAAGTGCGAAAAGAAATATTCAAATTGTTCTTCTGTCAGCGAAGCTGTTTTGGCGATATGTTCTTGTAAAAGTGCTTTGGCTTCCATTTTTAATTTGAATATTCGAGTTTGAAAAGTGTTTTGTAAAGTTATAAAATCAAATGAACTTATGGATTGTCTATTTGAGATTTGAATTTGTCCGTTTCACCAAAATACCAATATGAAATCGACTGCCGTTGACGCAATTTTGTCCTGTTTAACAACTTAAAATTTAAAATCATGAATGCAAAAACAACAAAAATTATTTATTGGACAGGAATTATTTTAACTTCTTTATGGTTTGGTGCCAGCGGTTTTTTTGAATTGACAACCAACAAATTGGTTTGGAAAATTACACAACAATTGGGTTATCCGGCTCATTTTATTTACATATTGGGTGTAATGAAAATCTCGGGAGTTATCACCTTATTAATACCGAATAAGCTATTACGATTAAAAGAATGGGTATTTGCCGGAGTATTTTTTGATATCATTTTCGCTTTCTTTTCAAAACTGGTTGTATTAGGTTTCCCTGCAACTATTGATGCCATCATTGCTTTTGTAATGGTTAGTGTTACTTATATAATGTTTAGAAAATTATACAATGCAACTTATATTGCAAGCGTTTCTGAGGAAAATTAAGATTCTGAAGTACTGCATATTTTAATCTCGCAAAGTCGCGAAGAAGCAAAGATTAAACTTGGCGTCTCTGCGACTTTGCGAGATTCTTTTTTCATTATAAAATGGCTTTAGCCTAACACGTAATTTTGGCTAAAGCCTCTAAAACACACTTCTCTTAATCTCCAGCTAAAGCTGGAGGCAATTGAATCTGTTGAAAATCCTTTTAATCTGCAGCAAAAAACCTTTGTCCCTATGCAACTTTGTTTCTTTGTACCTTTAAACAAACTATTTTGAGCTTTTCAACAAAGCAATAACCTTCAATCCCGACGTAAATTTGTAATGAACTTAAAAACACAATTACAATGAACAAAATATGGTTTATTACAGGAAGCTCTCGAGGATTAGGACGTAATCTTACTGAGGCAGTTTTAGAAAGCGGTGACAAAGTAGCGGCTACTGCACGAGACATTAATCAGTTAAATGATTTAAAAGAAAAATTTCAAGATCAGATTCTGCCTTTGAAATTGGATGTTACTAATTATGATGAAGTACATCAGGCGGTAAACAAAGCCGTTGAACATTTTGGAAGAATCGATGTATTGGTTAACAATGCCGGATTCGGAATTATTGGTGCCGCAGAAGCGTATACAAGCGAGCAAGTTCGCAGTCAGTTAGAAACTAATTTATATGCGCCTATTGAAATTACCCGTGCAGTTCTTCCGTATATGCGTAAACAAAAATCAGGACGCATTTTACAAATCAGTTCTGTTGGCGGACGCGTTGGAAATCCGGGATTAACAATGTATCAGGCAGCAAAATTTGGTTTGGGTGGTTTTACTGAGGCTTTAGCCAAAGAAGTTGCATCGCTTGGAATTTTTGTGACCAGTGTTGAACCAGGAGGTTTCCGTACCGATTGGGCTGGAGCATCAATGACATACGCCGAAGATATTGAAGGTTATGAAATGGTAAAACAACGTACGGATTTCTTTAAAGCAGGAAATTTTGTTCCGGTTGGTGATCCTGAAAAAGCAGCAAAAGTAATGGTTGATCTGGCTTCGCATCCAAATCCGCCTGTACATCTTGTATTAGGAAGCGAGGCTATTGGAATCTTGCAAATCGCTGATCAGGACAGATCAAAAGAAATGGAAAAATGGATGAATGTAAGTTTGTCTACAGATCATGATGATACTGAAAATGTTATGGATACCACGCAGGCAAAATGGTTTATTGGTAAGAAATAAAACCTTTTAATTATCAATTAATAATTGACAATTAATAATCAGGCAGTATATTAAAAAAGTACTGCTTGATTTTTTATAAATTTGTAATATGAACGATTCAAAAATAAATCAGAAGACCTCGCCAATTGCGTATTCCTGCTATTACACACAAAATCGTGAAGGCGAGCAATTTGCTCCGGACCATGTTTTGAGTTTTCAGATTTCGGGAATTTTGACTTTAAATAATGGGAATAAAGAATATGTTTTTAATCCTGGCGATTTTAGGTTTATCAGAAGAAATCAGCTTATTAAATTCATCAAACAGCCTGATCCGAATACCGCTTTTCAGTCTATTTCGATTTATTTAAGTCAGGAAGCGCTTCGTGATTATTCTATACAATACAATCAAAAAACAAGTTTGATTAAAAGTCCGGAAACGGAAATGGTTTTTCAGTTAAAAGATGTTCCTCTACTAAAAAGCTATATGAATTCGCTGATTCCGTACATTAACGAAGATCAGCTTATCACCGAAGAACTTCAGGCTTTAAAGGTCAACGAAGCCATTACAATTTTACTCCAATGTCATCCGGAATTAAAAGACATTCTTTTCGACTTTAACGAACCCGGAAAAATTGATCTGGAGGCGTTTATGAAAAAGAACTTTCATTTTAATGTACAATTAGATCGTTTTGCTTATTTAACGGGAAGAAGTCTGGCTACTTTTAAAAGAGATTTTCAGCGTATTTTTGACATTTCCCCAAGCCGATGGCTCATCCAGAAAAGATTACAGGAAGCGTATTATCAAATTAAAGAAAAAGGAAAAACGCCTTCAGAAGTTTATTTAGAGGTGGGCTTTGAAGATTTATCGCATTTCTCCTTTGCATTTAAAAAACAGTTTGGGTTACCGCCTTCTAAGGTTTAGTATATTAGTCGCGGTTTGCAGTTTTCAGTCTCAGTTTTCAGTCGCAGTTTACAGTCGCGGTTTTCAGTGATTAGTCGCAGTATTTGCGAATAGCTTGTCATTTCGAGGAATGACAAACTGTATTAATCTGAATACTACAAACTGAGACTGAATACTGAGACTGAATACTGAACACTACCTATTCTCCAGCCAGCTTAAAAATGCTGTTGCTTTCTCTTTTCCAACTAATAGTTTTTCTTCTGTTGGAATAGTAAGTTTAAGAATTAGTTTTCTTGAAAAATAATGTTCTGCTTCTCTTATCGCTGAAAAATTGACCAAATACTGTCTGTTGATTCTGAAAAACTGAATAGCCGATAATAGTTTATGAACTTCATCGAGAGATTGTGTAATTTGATATTCTGCTTTATCAAAAGTGACAATTGTTGGGGTTTCATTTTTGATGTAAAAAAAGGCAATATTCTCTGTTAGAATCGTTTGGTATTTATTGTTTTTAAAAACCAAAAAACTGCTTTTTCCTTTATTTTCTCCTGTTCTCGTTAAAAGATAATCGAAATCGGGCATCATTTTTTTATTTCTTTGGAAGAAGTTTTTCAGTTCGCCAGCTTTTTTAATCGCCTGCGAAATACTTTCTCTTGAAAAAGGTTTTAGTACATAATCGATTCCGTTTGATTTGAAAGCTTCGATGGCATAATCATCAAAAGCAGTACAGAAAATTACGGGAGACAAAACTTCAACATTCTTGAAAATTTCAAAACACAAACCATCTGCAAGCTGAATATCCATAAAAATCAAATCGGGCTGATCGTTTTCTAAAAGATAACTTACGGCTCCGTCGATACTTTGAATATACGACAAAATCTGAGCATCGGGTCTGATACTCAAAATAAGCTGACCAAGTGCTTTGGCCGTTTTTACTTCATCTTCAATTATTACGATAGTCATAAATCAGTGGTATTTTTACTTTAAAGATAGTTTCGGTTTTATCGATTTCGATTTCCTTGTGAATCAAATGCATAAAACGCTGATTGATATTGTCTAATCCAACTCCGGTTGACAAAGTTCCTCTTTTCAGCTGAATCCGATTTTCTATTACGAGAAAATTATTTTCAGTGTATAATTTAATTTTCAGCGGTTTATCAAGCGAAACAACGTTGTGTTTGATGCAGTTTTCGATTAATAATTGCAAAGAAAAAGGCGGAATTGCACAGTCAAATTGTTTTTCGTCTATTTCTTTTATCACTTCAAATCCATCTTCAAAACGGGCTTTCAGCAGGTATACATACGAATCTAAAATTTGTAATTCTTCTTTAAGCGGAATTAAATCCATTTTTCTGCTTTCCAACGTAAATCTGTAAAAATCAGATAATTTCAAGATAAAATCAGAACTCTGAGGGTCCTGCATATCCACCATCGATTTTAAAGTATTCAAACTATTAAACAAAAAATGCGGATTTACCTGCTGTTTCAATAATTCGTATTGTGCGCCTAAATGAACTGCTTTGGTACGCTCCAGCTCCATTCCTATTTGCTGGGTTTGATAATTCTGAAAAAGTAAATGCAGAAACATATACACAATCAAATTGATCAAAACACCGCGAAGTTCAAACATAATCGGCGCGTCCATTTTTGATACCTGAAAAAGTTCCTGATGTGCAATTACGAGAATTACCATCAGTAATATCCCCATTACGACACTCAGTAAAAGTTTCCAGTTAAACAGGCTTTTATTGGTCCGCTGCGATGAAAATTTTGGCAGACTGTAAATGTTGTAATACCATATAAAAATGGAAAACATAAGGGTAATCGAAGAATTTATAATGATGTCTCCAGGCGTAGAATCGGCATCGAATAATTTTGGAATCGAAGCCAGAATTGCAAGTGCAATCGAGCTTCCCCAAATTACTTTGAGCGAAACCTGAAAACGTTTTGTTTTTTCCATAATTGTATTCGTTTTTTATCCTGTTGGTCAAAGATAGGTTTATTTTGAAAAAAGATTTTATGCAGATTTAAAAAGATAATTTAAGTTTGTTTTTAATCTCGCAAAGTCGCAGAGACGCAAAGTTTATATTCGCAAATTGTATGGAAATAGAATCAAAAAAATCTGCAAAATCTGCGTGAAATATATTTAAACACATAGGAACATAGATTAATTTCTTAATAATAAAGAACTAAAAGAAAATCTAGATTTTCACACATAGCTATGTGTATTTAAACAAATGAAATGCCTTTTATAGACAAAGAAAAGCTATGTCTCTATGTGTTTAAAAAATTTAAGCTCGTTTTACTTCTAAAATTGCTCCTGAATTCATATCCTGGACAAAACCAATGATTTCGAAATCCTGTGCATTATAATTTTTAGGAAGATGAACCGAAGCTGTTCCTTTTTTGGCTTTGTTTAAATCTACTGCTTGAAGCTGACGCACGATTTGATAATGCGATAAAACTCTATTTGCATTTTCTCCTCTTTTCACATTGCTTTTGGCTTCTTTTTGCACTACTGCAATTAACAAACGACTGTTTTTTGAAGTACCTTCTACAGTATAATTCACAGCAAGAGCATTAGCATTTTGAGTAGCTTCTAAACTTAAATTAGTCGAAGCTGATTTAGAAAGTGCCGATTTAATTCCGTTTCGCAGACTTGTTTCCTGAGAACCGATATAATCGATTTTTCCGTTAATGATTACCTGTGGTGTATAAATTGGATCTTTGCCCATATATCGAGCATAATCGTATTGTCTTTTGGTATAATCAGCATTGCTGAAAATATCTTTCCAGCCTTGTTTGTCCCAATAATCAACGTGATAAGAAAGCACGTAAACATTTTTATCTCGTAATTCATTTTGAATTTTTCCGAGTAATTCATCAGCCGGCGGACAACTCGAACAGCCTTCTGAAGTATATAATTCTAAAAGGGCAAAACCTTTTTTATCTGAAGTACTTTGGCTGAAAATGGTGTTTCCGGTTAAGAAAAACAGCATTACAAAAGCGCTTATTATTTTTATCTTTTTCATGATTTTTTGAAGTTATAAATTATGAGTTATGAATTATGGGTAAACTTAAGTTTCAAAAAAACTCATAATCCATAACTCATAACTTATATTTTTTTAAAGAATATTAATCTCAACGTTTATATTTCCTCTTGTTGCTTTTGAGTAAGGACAAGTTTGATGTGCCTGAGCGGCTAAAGTTTCTGCCGTTTCACGATCAATTCCCGGAAGGCTGATGTTTAAACGTGCCTGCAAAGAATATTCGCCTTCGGTTACGCATAAATCTACTTCTGCATCTACCGCAGTTTCTGCCGGAAGTCGAACTCCTAATTTTGAAGCTGCAATTCCTAATGCGCCAATAAAACAAGCCGACCATCCTGCAGCAAATAACTGCTCCGGATTTGTTCCCGGACGCGATGATCCTGGAGTACTTAACTTAATATTCAATTGTTCATCTGAACTTTGAGAAGCTCCTTCTCTACCGCCTGTTGTGTGTGTTTTTCCTGTGTATAATACTTTTGTGCTCATTGTAATTTTAGATTTTAGATTGTTGATTTTAGATTATTTCTGATTTTTAATTTTTAATTATCAATTTTTAATTCTTGAAGCCATCCACATCAATAATTGCTTGTGCAAATGATTTCGGGTCTTCCTGCGGAACATTGTGTCCAATTCCTTTTAGAATTCTGTGGGCATATTTTCCGGTGAATTTGTTGGCGTAGGCTTTTCCATCTGCGAAAGCGCCGTCAAAATCGCTTCCTATTGTAATAGTTGGTACTGTAATTTCTGGTCTTGCGGCAAGGCGTTTTTCTAAAGCATCGTATTTAGATTCTCCAGCTTCAAGAGATTGTCTCCATCTGTAATTGTGAATAACTATTGCAACGTGATCCGGATTATTAAAAGACTGAGCTGTTTGATCGTAAGTAGCTTTGTCGAAATTCCATAACGGAGAAGCGATCTGCCAGATTTGTTTGTTGAATTCGTAAGTGTTTTGGCTGTAGCCGAGTTTTCCTCTTTCGGTTGCAAAATAATATTGATACCACCATCCTAATTCGGCTTTTGGAGGCAATGGTTTCAAATTAGCTTCCAGATTCACCACCAAATAACCACTTACCGAAACCAAACCTTTTACACGTTCCGGCCAAAGTGCTGCCATAACCACTGCTGTTCTGGCTCCCCAATCGAATCCGCCAACTACGGCTTTGTCGATTTTTAAAGCATCCATAAAAGCAATAATATCTGTTGCTAAAGCGGCTTGCTGTCCGTTTCTGAAGGTTTCTTTTGAAAGGAAAGTTGTGGTTCCTGAACCTCTTAAATAAGGCGTAAATACATGATATCCTTTTGAAACTAAAATTGGCACTACTTCATTGTAACTGTGTATGTCATAAGGCCATCCGTGAAGTAAAATCACCGGAGTTCCGTTTGAAGGACCAGCTTCAGTATACCCTACATTTAATAAACCAGCGTTGATTTGTTTTAAAGTTCCTAGTGAACCTTCTTGTTTTTCTGTTTGGGAAAAACCTGCAGCGTTTACTAAAAGAAAGGCAATTAAAAGAACTGCATTTGTAAAACTGTTTTTGATTTTTAATATCGTTTTCATAATTATTTAATGTTTTGATTAGTTGATTATCAGTTAATTTCTTCGTCAAAGGTATCTTGACAATCCTCGTTTTAAAAGGAGAAAAAAGCTGAAGTGGACAAAGTAAAAGTTGAAACGGACAATCGATTAGTTATGAATTATGAGTTTTGAATTATGAGTAGTTTTAACCGCAAAGTGCGCAAAGTTTTTTTAGCTTATAAGGCTTTTAAAAACACAAAGATCGCAAAGCTATATGCTGAAAAAACTTTGCGTACTTTGCGGTTAAATTATGCGCAAACCTATTTCTTCATAACCAAAACCGGTTTCCCTTTTTCGACGATATACGTTGCCAGTTCTGATGCTTTTGTATTGGTTTTATTTTTAGCCGAGTGAACCACTCCAGCTGGAATAAAAAGTACTTCTCCGGCTTTTAAAACTACTGGTAACTGACCTTCTACTTCATATTCAAGCGAACCTTCTAATACATAAATAATTTCTTCACCCGGATGAGAATGTTTCCCGAAAGCGGTATGTCCGTCAAAATCAATTCGGGCCTGAACGGTTTCTCTTCCCGGAATACTTAAATCGTGTTTTTGTAAATCAGTACGTTTTATTCCGGTTTGGGCTGCGATTTGATTTGGAATCAAAAAGGCTAGAATTCCTAAAATAATAATGGCGATTATAACCCAGGTTTTTTGTTTTTTAGTTTCCATGATTTTAATTTTTTAATAGTTAGTTTTTAGATAGATATTTTTAAAACACATAGGAACATAGATTTTCTTTGTCTGTAAAGGCGTTTCACTTGTTTGAACAAACATAGATTGTTGTATTTTTCACGCAGATTTTAAAAAGATTTAAGCAGATAAACGCAGATTTTTTTATTTAATCTGTTGAAATCTGCCGAATCTGCGTGAAACTTTTTTAACGGCATCTTAGCAATGTGTGAAAATCTAGATTTTTTCAAAAATCTTTTACCACGTCTTAAACCTATGTTTCTATGTGTTTAAAAATTATTCGATTATTTTCTCAATGATTTAAAAGCAGCGCGAAGTTCAACTGAAAACAATTGTGGTTCTTCCCAAGAAGCAAAATGACCGCCTTTGTTTACTTCTTTAAAGTAAATCAGGTTTTTGTATGCTTTTTCGGCCCATGTTTTTGGTGCCTGATAAATTTCTCCCGGGAAAACGGTAATCGCAACCGGAATCTTAATTTCAGCTGTTTTTTGTTCTACAGCATTGAAGTTATTGTTGTTATTCTCCCAATATAAATTAGCGGATGAATTGGCTGTATTTGTAAACCAGTAAAGCGAAATATCATCCAGCATTTCATCTTTAGTAAGTGACTTTTCTGCATTTCCTCCGCTGTAGGTCCATTCGTTGAATTTATCCAGGAAAAACGAAGCCAAACCAACCGGAGAATCCGTAAGTCCGTAACCTAAAGTCTGCGGACGAGTTACCATCATTCCGGCATAACCACCGCCTTTTGTATATAATTTATTCAGAGAATTAAATGCTGCATTTTCTTTAACCGATAATCCCTTTGGTGCCGGATCTCCGTCTTTAAGTGCTTTGGCAACATCAGCAGGAACTGTTGCCGGCATGTTTACGTGAATTCCCAATAAACCTTCAGGAGCCTGGCGCGCCATAGCATCGGCAATTACAGAACCCCAGTCACCTCCTTGCGATACATAATGTTTGTACCCTAAACGTTTCATTAAAACATCCCATGCATTTCCAATTTTTTCAGGTCCCCATCCTGTTGTTTTTGGCTTTTCAGAAAAACCATAACCCGGCATTGAAGGAATAACCAAATCAAATGCATCTTCGGCTTTTCCGCCATAAGCTGTTGGATCTGTTAATGGACCTATTACTTTTAAAAGTTCAAAAAATGACCCCGGCCATCCGTGAGTAATAATTAACGGCAAAGCATTTTTATGTTTTGATTTAATGTGGATGAATTGAATATCCAATCCGTCAATGTTGGTTACAAATTGAGGTAACGCATTTAGTTTGTCTTCTGTTTTATGCCAGTCGTAATCGGTTCCCCAGTATTTAACCAAATTCTGAATCTGATCTAATTTTACTCCCTGAGATTGGTCTTTTACCGTTTCTTTATCCGGCCATCTGGTCGCATTGACACGATCACGAAGTTCAGTAATTGCTTCCTGCGAAACACTGATGCGATAAGGACGAATTAAATTACAATCGGTTTTAGTTTCGTTCTGTGCAAAAGATACGGCAGAAGCCAAAATAAAAGTTCCAGTGGCAATGGCGTTTAAAAAACTGCGTTTGTTTTGTTGAAATGTTTTCATTGTTTTTGATTTTTAAATTATTTGAATATCAGTTAATTTCTTCGTCAAAAGTATTTCGATAACCCTTCTTACGAAATCAGAAAACAGTCGAAACGGGCAAAGTCTGGGGTGAAACGGACAGTCTTGGAGTTAGGAGTTTTTGAATTATGAGTTATGAGTTTTTGAATGCTGGTGATTTAAACGCAATCCCGATGGCTATCGGGAGCAAAGGTTTTTGGCTCGTGAGACTTTGTAAAAACGCAAAGATCGCAAAGCTATGTGTATAATAACTTTGCGATCTTTGTGTAATATTTTTTGCCACTCCCGATAGCTATCGGGATAAAAGGATTACAATGATTTTTCACGCAGATTTGGCAGATTTGAACAGATTTTTTTTATAAACAATCTATTAAAATCTGCAGAATCTGCGTGAAACAAAAAACTTTGCGCCCTTTGCGTAAACCTTTGCGCTTTTTGCGGTTAAACCTCAATTCATAATTAACAATTCATAATTAACAATTTACAATTCACCATTAACAATTAAGCAAGCGCCATTCCTCCATCCATAATAAAATCAGAGCCAGTAATAAATTTTGAAGCTTCACTGCTTAGATACGAAACCATTTTAGCAACATCTTCAGATTTTCCCATTTGTTTTAAGGGCACTTTCTCTACCACCATATCCATAATACCATTTACTGTGGCTTCGTCTAAACCCACTTTTTTCATAACTTCGGTTTGAGTTGGTCCCGGACTAACCGAATTTACTCTGATTTTTCTTGGCGCTAATTCTAAAGCGGCTGATCTCATAACCGAATTCAAAGCCGTTTTACTCGCCGAATAAACCGAAGATCCCGGTCCAGGCATACTGGCAGTATTCGAAGAAAGAAATACAACCGAAGCGCCATCTTTCAAAATGGGAATAAATCGGCTTAAGGTGAAATATGCTCCTTTAAAATTCACATCCATAATACTGTCAAATTGTTCTTCAGATGCCTGTTCGATATTTCCTAAACCCGCAATTCCGGCATTGATAAAAAGAATATCTACTTTGCCAAAATCTTGTTGAACCTTTACTGCCAGATTTTCAATATCGGCCACGCTGGACTGATCTGCTGTTATCGCCGTAACACCCAATTCCAGTGCTGCTTTTTCAATTGCTTCTTTTCTTCTTCCCGTAATAATAACTTCTGCTCCCTGTTCTTTTAGTTGTTTTGCCGCTGCGTATCCTATACCGCTGTTTCCGCCTGTTATAACCGCGATTTTATCTTTTAAATTGTCCATTTTTGTTTGTTTTAAATTAACGGGACAAAGTTAAATCGCAAAACATATTGCTTTTTTAAAGGTATCATTGAGTATACCAGAATACAGAAATTAACATTTAAGTATTCTGAAAATTCAATTTAACTCAAAACTGAAAAATTAGTGTTAAATATTAAGTTCATATTTTGCATTTATTTGGTTAAAATTCTCCGATTTATTCATATTTAAAAGCCATTTTTCTTAATTTATTTTTAAAACTTCATTAAACAGCTGTTAAATCTCAATCAGATTCCATTGTAAATCGTGTAGGAAAATGTATATTTGAGTAATACTGAATTTTTATTATCGTGCAAGAAAAAACAAAATCACATAGTTTTATATTTCCAAAAACTCCTACGGGAGTCGACGGACTAGACGAGATTACTGATGGCGGTTTCCCAAAAGGACGTCCAACGTTAATCTGCGGTGGTGCCGGATGCGGAAAAACATTATTGTCCATGCAGTTTCTTATAAAAGGAATTACAGAATACAACGAACCCGGAGTTTTCATGTCTTTTGAAGAACCTTCGGATGATCTTACTTTAAATGTAAAATCTCTTGGCTTTGACCTCGAACAACTAAAAAAAGACAAGAAACTCGTAGTCGATCATGTTCGTGTAGAAAGATCAGAAATTGAAGAAGCAGGAGAATACGATCTTGATGGCTTATTTATTCGTTTAGGCCATGCCATCGATTCTATAAAAGCAACCCGAGTTGTTCTGGACACCATCGAATCTTTATTTGCGGGCCTTGATAATCAGGCCATTTTAAGAGCCGAGTTGCGAAGGTTATTCCATTGGCTTAAAACTAAAGGCGTAACAGCTATTATTACCGGAGAACGCGGCGAAGCAACCCTGACCCGTCAGGGATTAGAAGAATACGTATCAGATTGCGTTATTGTTCTCGACCATCGTGTTATCGAACAGGTTTCGACCAGAAGGCTCCGAATTGTAAAATACAGAGGATCAACTCATGGTACAAACGAATATCCGTTTTTAATTGATGAAGAAGGTATTTCGGTACTTCCTATTACGTCTTTAAAACTGGATAACGAAGTTTCTTCTGATATTATTTCTACAGGCGTTCCCGGATTAGATGATATGTTTAACAGCGGTGGTTTTTACCGCGGCAGTAACATCTTAATATCAGGAACAGCTGGAACTGCCAAAACTACGGTTGCCTGTTATTTTGCCAATGAGCAATGCGAAAAAAACGAAAAAACGATTTATTTCGCTTTTGAAGAATCGCCGCAGCAATTGGTCCGTAACATGAAATCGATTGGGATTGATCTCGAAAAACACATTAAAAAAGGCATTTTGCAAATACATTCTTCGCGTCCGTCTTTAAACGGTCTAGAACTGCATTTGCTTACGCTTAGAAAAATGATTAAGGAGTTTGAGCCTACTACGATTATTATAGACCCTATTAGTAATCTTATTTCGGTAGGAAGCGAACACGAAGTGCGTTCTATGCTCGTTCGATTAATCGATATGCTCAAAGCCAATAATATTACGGCCATGTTTACGTCTTTAAACAAACAAACCGATAATTTCAGACCAGATTTGGCCGAAGAATCTGTATCTTCATTAGTCGATACCTGGATTACGGTTCGCGATATGGAAGGCGTTGGCGAAAGAAACCGCGGTATTTTCATCATCAAAGCCAGAGGAATGGGGCATTCAAACCAAGTAAGAGAATTTGTAATTACCACTAAAGGAATTGAATTATTAGACGTAGAACTGGGCCCTCAGGGAATCCTGACCGGAGCAGCCAGAAAATCACATCAGTTTAAGAAAACCATTTCTGACATTAAGCTTCAAAACGAAATTAACAGAAAAGACCGTGAAATTGAACGCAAACGTAAAGTCCTTGAAGCCAATATTGAAGCCTTAAGAACCGAATTTGAATCGGCAGAAGAAGAACTGAGTATCCTTAAAGCAACAGAAGAATTGCAGGAAAAACTGTCTTCTAAGAAAAAAGAAAACTAAAATGAAAAAAGAAGTAGCCGAATGGCAGTTATTACTTTATATAGCAGGTCAAACGCCAAAATCGATCAAGGCGCTTGAGAACATAAAAAAGTACGCCGAAGAACATTTAAAAGGAAAATACAGCATCGAGATTATCGATTTGCTGAAGAATCCGCAATTGGCAGAAGGCGATCAAATTTTGGCTGTACCAACCTTGGTGAGAAAATTTCCCGAGCCCATACGTAAAATTATAGGTGACCTTTCGAATGAAGAAAGAGTGCTTGTAGGACTTAATATTAAACCTATAAACGCTTAAACATGGAAGATTCATCTGATGGCACAAGTACAACCAAACATAAGTTCAAACTTTTTGTTTCAGGTATGTCTGTTAAATCAGGACATGCAATCGAAAATTTACGCAGCATTTGCGATACTTATCTCAAAGAAAACTACGAATTAGAAATCGTAGACATCAGCCGGGATAAAGAACAGGCCGTGATTCATCAAATTGTAGCAATACCTACTTTATTAAAGATCAATCCAGAGCCCAAAAGAATCATTTTAGGTGATTTATCAGATAAAGATAAAGTACTGAGAATATTAAATTTAAGTTAGAATTTGGAGGTTACCGATAAAAATATAGAATCATTATTGACCGAAATCGCGTCATTAAAAGAACAGCTTTTTGAAGCCAATAGTATAGTCGAAGCCATAAAAGAAGGAGATGTAGATGCACTGGTAGTAAACACTAACGGAGTACCGCAGCTATATTCGCTGGAAACGGCCGATTATACTTATAGACTCCTTATAGAAAAGTTCCGCCAGGGTGCGCTTAGTATTTCGCGTAACGGACTCATATTGTACTGTAACGACTATTTTTCAGAACTCGTCGGCCTTTCTACAGAACAGATTATTGGGACGTATTTAAACGAATATTTTGATAATCCCACCCAGTTTGTACAGCTCATTCAGGCTCTCAGATACGGAATCGCCACACACGAAATTCTTTTTAAATCCAGTAACGACAATGAAACTTTTCCCGCCTACATCGCCCTAACTGATCTCGAACCCGCCGTAGAAGCCATAGGAATCGTGATTACCGATTTAACCGAAAAGAAAAAACACGAAGAAGCTTTAATTCGTCATCAACAGGAACTAGAAGAAAAAATAAAAGAATTAAACCGAATCAATACCAATCTCGAAGAGTTTATTCACGTAATCTCGCACGATTTAAAAGAACCGCTCCGCAAAATTGTAATGCACAATGATAGAATCGACGGAAGCTACCTTTCTGAAACCGATGCCAAATCAATGAACGTTCTAAAATCATCGGCATTGCGATTGAATTCGCTTGTAGACGATTTGGTTCAGTATTCGTCGCACACCGCGCAGGAAGAACGAACCGAAATAAATCTCGCCGCCATAATTGCCGAAGTCATCGAAGATCTCGAAATTATTATTACCGATAAAAAAGCCGAAATTCAACTAGGAAAACTCCCGGCCATAAAAGCCTCCAAAGTCCAGATCCGACAACTTTTTGGCAACCTTATCACCAACGCCATAAAATACAGCAAAGAAACCGCTGCACCCTTTATAGAAATTTATCAGGCCGAAAATTTAAATGCCGAAATGCCAAATCAAAACGCTAAATTTGTAAAAATTCAAATTAAAGACAACGGAATTGGAATGGAGTCGAGCCATCTTCTTAAAATCTTTACCATTTTTCAGCGCCTGCATGCCCGAAACGAATATTCAGGAAACGGTATAGGCCTTGCCATTTGTAAAAAGATCATGGAAAATCACTCCGGAAACATAACCGTCGAAAGTACGCTCAACGAAGGCACAACATTTAATCTTTACTTCCCAATCTTATAAAATGCCAGAAAAATATAACTTACATATCATTATTGCCGAAGATGACAACGACGACGCCGACGTTATCTGCGAAACCTTCAACCAAAACCCAAATTTTGGCAAAGTAAGCCTTGTAGCCAATGGCGAAGAACTGCTTAATTACCTAAAAGACACCGCAAACGAAAACCCGGATGTAATCCTAACCGATATCAACATGCCCATCGTCGACGGTATCGAAGCCTTACAGCAAATTCTAAACAATCCCGGTTTAAAAAACATTCCGTGCTTTGTTTATTCCACCAGCATAAACCCGTCGTACAAAGAAAAATGCGACGATCTGGGCGTAAAAGCCTACCTTATAAAACCTTATTCTTTCGAGGCTTTCGCCGAAATTCCAAAAACTATTTTGAGCATAATCGAAGCTTAGGTTTTCATTTCCATTTCTTATATTCGTATTTGATTTTTAAGGAGCTGTTTCCAGCTATCCGCTATATCTTTTATGTCTTGTTAAAGAAACGAGACACAAAAGGATGTCGCTCCTATCTGGGCTAGGACACTCATTTTCATTAGAAAATCTGTGGAAATCTGATTTAGAAACAACACAAAAAAGTAATACTTTTCTTATTTTTAAAACATTTTTTTGATATCTTTACAGTCCTAAATGTAAAGTTATGATATCAAAAAAAAGTTTGCCCGTGTGGTATGGTGGCGGTATTGGAAACAACCGCAACGCTCTCTTAACAGCGTAGGACACCTAAGTCATACGGGTTTTATAATTCCCTAAAGTTAAGATTATGAGTACCAAACCCCTTTCAAAAGAAACCGAAATCAGGCTAACCAATTTCTTTAATCAAACCGTAGCGCCAGAACAAATGGCAAAAGCCCTGCGACAAGTAAATTATGTTCTCGCCCTAAGTCTTGTCCGCGAAAACGAAACCCTGCATCAAGAAATATTAAAACTAGAAAACAGCTTCTATTGGCTCAACGAACTAGCCGAGATTTTGAATCCTTATCTAGATGTAGAATAAAAGATTAATTTTCTTTTGAATTAAAACCCTCAATTTTTATAAAAGATTGAGGGTTTTGTTTTTCTATTTTAATCCCGATGCATTGGGATTATTTGTTAGATATTTTCTCGTAAATCTTCTAAAATATACTATAAAAGTGATGTAAATATTCGATATATTTAAAAAAAAAATAGTCTAAATAGTGTTAAATAATAATTTTATAATCTTTTTATTACTTACATTCGCATTAATTCAAAGCATAAAAATTATAATGAAAACCTTCAAATTTTATTTAGTATTACTTATTGCCTTAATTTTTTACTCTTGCGGCAATAATGAAGAAATTAGTGCCGAAGCCGCACCAAAAAGTACAACTTATACCGAAAATGTAAGCGCCGACGAATTATTATCTCAATTAAAAGCAAGAGACCCTGAACTCGCCCAATTTATCGAAGAAAATCCATTTTCTAATTTTAAAACAAATAAAGGAAAAACCGATTATTATTTAGATCTTGAACACATCGTTGCTGTAAAAAATAACCAAAACGAAGCCGTTTACAGTATTCCGCTATACATGAAATCAGATGTTAGCTCTCCTTATTTGTATACCTTATCAGTAGCAGTAAATCCCGAAAATATCTACACTAACTTAATAACAAAAGAACCACAGGATAATGACACTTTCAATTATTATGGTTCTTCATTTAATATTTACAAAAAGAACTCACAAACTGCAAAAACAAACCTGGTTGACTGTTACTGTACCAAAGTATATACGGACTGTGCATGTCATTCTGTTCATGCATCAGGCGGATGTGATCATCCTGCCGTAATTGTAACCTGCGGCTGCTCTGGATCTGGAGGAAGTTCCGGTTATATTCCTCCAAGTGTTCCTACGGGCGGAGATTTAACCTCATGGAACGGCGGATTAAACTCGCCAACTACATACGCTCCCACAGGCGATGGTATTTATATTGCCATGAGAAAACATTTTAGACCAGATCACGAATTTACTCCTTTAGAAAAATACAATATTATAAACCAGACTGCGTACAGCAGTAAACTGATCGATTTTTTAAATGCGGAAGGTTCAACTCCTATAAACAAAGCCTTTGTTTTACAAATGCTTAAAAGCATGGAAGATGGGGTCTTTGTAATGGTAAAACAACTTACTTTTTCTATAAACAACTTTCTCTACTCACAAAAATCACCTTTTAATGTCGATTTAAATTCTATCTTCGAAAATGCTTCTGCGGCAGAGAATAAAAAGTTTTTAGAAATATATGATGCATTAACAGAATCACCTGAATTCAAAAAATTATTTCTTAACCTGTTTGGGAATAATACTAGATATAATGTTAAATTTGAGATTGTTGATGTAGTTTATGACTCCAATGATCCAACTAAAGAAGTAAATGCTAATACAGATTATAATTCTAGTCTGCCTTATATTCTAATTAAAATCAATAAAAAGAAATTAAATGACAGCAGTATAAAACAAACAAGAATAGAAAATGCCAGAACTATTATACATGAATTTATTCATGCCTATTTATTTACAATAAGTAACAATCCAATCGTTGGTCCAACAGATATTGCAAGTTTACTTAACAAAAAATATCCTAATGCTAATGAGCAACATGATTTTATGTATGACAATATGATTCCAACAATTGTAAAAATATTAACTGAATCAAGAGATTTACTTACTTATCCGGCTGGTAGAATAGAGGTTGAACCTCTTGTAGTTTATACAAAAAAAGACCTGTCAGCATCTGAAATTTGGAACTGGAAACATTATTTCGAATCTATAAGTATAGAGGGATTAGGTGAAGCAACGAGTTATAAAACAGATTTTCCAGTAGATTCCGATGCTTTATTTTTACTTAACAGATATGTTCAAAATGGCCGTACTTGGCTTGATAAAAAATAAAAAAATGAAAAATACTATTAATTCAATTATAATATTTATTATCTCAACAACAATTTATGGTCAAGATTTTGACTATTTAAAAAAGCTAGACACTATATATATAGCTTATCATGGCAAAAAAAATGAAAAAAAGTATGATATTCAAACACGTATTACTCCAACTGATTTTAAAGAAAAATCTTTTGCATTTAGTTTAGATCATATTCACCTTTCATTTGATCATGCAGAATTTAAAGATTGGGAAAAAAAAGATGCCAACATTCAATCCGAAAGAAGAATAATAAACAAATCATTTCTTAAAAAGATTAAAGACAAAATAGTATCACCTGATTTGATAAACCAGTATAATAATGATGAAATAAATTGCGGTATTTTAACACAAAATAAAGTGTTTTACATATTAGATTATACAGAGAAAAAAAGAAAAACAGTATTATATGAAGTTAATTATATTGGGTATTGCCCAAGTATTGAATAATCATGTACTTCGCCAATAAACATTACTTATTTTATATTACTTTAATAGTATTTCCTCTTAAAATTTATTCTCAATATAGTAACGAGTCAATTAAGAGAGATACTATTTATATAAACTTTACAGATTCTCCAAAAACCATGGAGAAAACCAGAATTATTGAAAAAAATGTTTTTGAAAAATCTCAAATTGAAATAAATCATTTTTATGTCTATTTATTTGATGGTAAAAAAACTGACGGATATTATTTTCAGCTTACCAATACAAAATCTAAAAGTTCAATTAAAAAAATAAGCAATCATGTTTTAAAAAAGATTGATTCCAAAATTATTCTGGATTATAATTTTATCAATAGTCTAGGATATCATAAAACTATGGATATACTTAAAGACAAGAAAATTTTTATTATAGAAAAAGAGCCTTCGCTATTTAAATGCATAAAAATATATGAAGTCAAAATTTTGAATTATTCATCTTTAAGTAATTAAAAAAATATTATGAAAACACTTTTCATTTTTTTGAGTATATTTTTTCTGAAAGTTGGGATTTATTCTCAAAGTTTAGATAAAATCAAGCAGTCTGAGACTATTTATGTATACTTTCAATTGTCAAAAGTTCAAATGCATTTGCATACAAAAATCATCAAAAATAAAAAAATAGAGCAACGAGATCAATACTTTTTTCCTTTCAAAAATTCATTTTCAATGACTTTTACTCATGATTATCTTTCTCCTGAAGAAAAAAAAGAGAAAAAATCTTTTCTAAGAAAAAATAAAGATCTCATTGTAACGTATGATTTTTTAACAAAATATAATTTAGGAGAAGCAACTGATTTAATTGGACATAAAAAAAAGGTCTATTTAATAGATGATGATGATGTGGGCTGGTTTACTATAAAATTAAAAGAAGTTAAAGTTATGGGAACTTTTCCTCAAAGCATCGAATAAATATTATTTACATAAAAATACCACAGAAACAATGAATTAGACAAAAATTAAACCCTTAATCATGAAATACAAATTATTTCTTATCACTTCAATTTTACTTCTAAGCCACTATTCATTTTGTCAGCAAAAAATTAGACCAGGTATAAAATTGATAAATATGCTTGGCAAAAGCCCTTATAAAGTTGAGAGTAACTGTGTACCTGAAACTCTTTTAAGAATGGTGTATTCTGAACCAACAAGTAGAAACAATTCAAAAATTGGTTTTATGGATCGTAAAGGAAAAACAGTAATAAAGCCTATTTATAATATGGCTTCCGACTTTTATAACGGGTATGCAAATATTATAAAAGAGTCAACTTTTGGCTATATCGACAAAAAAGGAACTGAAGTTTTATTTAAAGATTATGAAGAAACTTATTTCTACTACAATAATACTGGTATTGCAAAAAAGAATGGAAAAGAAGGATTAATTGATAGAAACGGAAAACCATTAACCGAGTTTAAATATAATATGATTACCTTTTTTGGTTTTAATCATTTCAGCTGCCAAATTTCAAAAAACGTCCAGCAAATTTTAGACAGTAACGGAAAAATTGTATTCAATAAAAACCTTGATTATCACATAAAAAGTTATTATTTTGAAAAAGATTCATTATTAGTTTATGAAAAAACAATTGATAACAAACCTCTTAAAGGCATTGTAAAAATTGATGAAACTATAATAATCGAACCAAAATACGACGAAATTTATACTATTGAAAATCAAGATTTTTTTGTTGTGCTGAAAGATGAAAAATTTGGTTTGATTAATAATGATGGACAAGAAATAGTTCCTCTAATGTATGACGAAATTGGATCTAATATCAATGAAAACCTAATCCCTGTTAAACAAAAAGGCAAATGGGGATTTATCAATACGCAAAATAGAATCATTATTCCTTTTGAATATAATGATGTTAATCCGTTTTTTGAAAACATAGCATTTGTTCAAAAGGAAAACTCTTTTGGAGGAATAGATAAAACTAATAAGATTAAAGTTCCATTCGATTTAGAAAATTCTAAATTCCTTTTTTATTCAGACAACTTATGTGTAATCAAAGAAAAGGGAAAATATGGCTATATCAATAAAGACAGTAAAATTGTTATTCCTGCAATATACGATTATGCATACCCCTTTGTTAACGGAATTGCTTATGTAGAATTAGGAGATAAATCGGGATTTATAGATAAAAAAGGAAAAGAGATAATCCCAATAAAATATAAACAGTTATGGCTGGAAAGTGAAAATTTAATCCGATTTGTTGAATAAAGGACTGATGAGCAAAAAAGTTGATTCAATTAAGAAACAGCTTCTATTGGCTCTATGAATCTTGAATTCCTTATTTAATGGATATAAAGTAAAGATTAATTTGCTTTTGAAATTAAAACCCTCAATTTTTATAAAAGATTGAGGGTTTGTTTTTTTTATTCTGGTTTGGAAAAATACCGTATAAATACTCGTTGCTTTGGGGTTGGATTATTGATATACTTATTAAGTATATTTTTTTTTGATGGATTATGGATTTCCGTAAATTCCTTCATTTAACTTTCAATAAATTTACTTCATGGAAACATCTGAAATTCGTATAAATAATATTCGAAATGAATGTCATAATAATAAATTTCATTGTTATGGCAAATCCTATATTTATGGAGAAAGAGTAAATAAGTATGAAAGAAGATTAAGATTAATAAATTTTATTGGATTAGCTGTACCATTAATTTTTGGTGGTTATGTAATGACTTATGGGAACAATTACATTGAAAGTCTTTCATTGTATATAGCTGGTCCAATATTGTTAATACAATTAATTTTTTCAGCATTTGCTTTAGTTTTTAAATGGGATGATGAGCTGGCATATTCATTAGAAGCTACAAGGGATCACAATCTTTTGTCACAAGATTTTAAAAATTTAGGTCAGTTTCCGCCGAGCAATCTCGAAGATATAACTATTCAATATAATATTTTAAATGAAAAACTTAAATCTCGAAATGAGCAAGATGTAAAACATGATTTATCTAATAAAGAGAGAATTAAAGGGATGAGATGGTCTTTGCGTGAATTTAATAAGAAATGTATAGACTGTGATAAGATTCCGTATTCAATGGAAAAAACAAATTGTCCTGTTTGTGGTAAATATTAATCAAATAAATTATAAAAAATGAGTGTAAAAACTGAAAAATTCAAATATGAATTTACAAAATTATCTGATACAGAAAAAGCTGAATTAATAAAATTCATAAATGAGTATCAAAACGGATCAACTTTCCATAAAGCAGATTTAAGCGAATCTTTAAGAAAAAGCTTAGGACCAACCGATTCTTCAAAATGTGGATGTTGTGGGAAATAATAATTGAAAGATAGAAAAGCAAATTAAAACTGTCTTTCTACATAATTATCATTTCTTTACAATTCATTTAAATAACTAAAATAAAATTTCCTAATTAATAAATTGAACCAAAAATAAAGCAATATGAGTTTACAAATACACAGTGTAGAAAATTCAAATGATCCTCAGAAGGAATGTGTTATACTTAAAGCAACTGGCAAAGTCAACCTAAAAGACTACGCCGTTGTAGATAAAACTTTTGATTCTGAAGGTAAAATATCTAATGAATTTAGACATTTTTATCATCTCCCAAATGTAGAAATAAATGCAGAAGAATTGGTTTTTATTTTTACTGGTATTGGAGAAAATCGCAGTAAAACTCATGATTTTAAAATCATACATTTATTATATTGGAATGCAAAAGAATGTATTTGGAATGATCAAGATGGAGATACAGCTACATTAATCAAATTTAGTGTTATTAACAGTATAAAAGTTTCCCCAATCGCTAAAGAATAATTTTTTCAATTTTTAAATCCTTACTTGGATATGGAGTAGATTCTTTAACTTTTTCAAACCCTTGATCATTTTTATGATTGAGGGTTTTGTTTTTTTATTTTGGTTTGGAAAATACCGTATAAATACTCGTTGTTTTGGGTTTAGTTTATTGATATACTTGCTGAATTATTTTTGAAAAATTACACTTAAGAAAATTAAAAAACATTAATGAAATATTTTACAAGAAAAGTTGATGAATATTATCAACATCAATTTAAAAAAACAGTTGTTTTTTTAAATCAACTTTTACAAAAAGCAATAGAACTATTAAATCCTAAATTTTTTAAAAGATTGATGTTTATATTTTTATGTATATCAATCTTTTTTTTCTTTCAAACTAAAATAAATTTATTTATAGAAGAAAACATATTGGTAAAACCTAATTTTTCAAATAGTTTGCTAGATTTAGTGTTTATTTTAACTTTCATTCTGAGTACATTTTATATTTTAATTAAAACTGTAAAATATAAATATATACCCTCTTACAATGATTTATTTATAGCTACTTCAGTACTATCCATTTTCTGTTATTATGATTTTATAAAAAAATGGAATCCACTTAAAACAAATTTGTTGTTTTTTGAAATTGAATATACTCTTTTAATAATAATTCCAATAATATTATTTTTAGCAATCGTTTCATTTAATTATTTAAATCCAAAAATTAATAAAAAAGTTATTCCAAATATTAAAAACATTTTTATAACTGATAGCCCGATCTTAAGTGATAAAGAAGATAAACTTGAAACTTCAAAGGTCGCAACTAACTTAATAGAAATTCTTAATAACGAGAAACACGAAACATCTTTATCTATAGGATTAGTTGGTCCATGGGGCAATGGAAAGTCGAGCGTTTTTAAATTAGTTTACAAGAATCTAAAAGAGAAGCAAACTGATATTAAAAATAACGATAATACCATTCTTATAAACTTTTTTCCTTCTCTTAATCATAAAGAAGATGATATAATTAATGAGTTTTTTATTATTTTAAGTAATGAATTGTCAAAGTTTAATGGCAAATTATCAAATCAATTAATGCAATACTCTCAAAAAATTACAAATTTATATAAGGATAAAAATATATTCAATTTTTTAGAAAATCACATTACAAAAATCGATAGTACTTCAGCCTGCGAACTCTACAACGAAATAAACAATAGATTAACAGAGATTAATAAAAAAATTATTGTTTTTGTCGATGATCTTGATAGATTAAATGAGAAAGAAATACTCCAAGTTCTTAAATTAATTAGAAATACAGCTAACTTCAAAAATACAATATTTGTAGTTGCAATGGATAAAGAATATGTATTAAACAGACTCAGTAATGATAAAGATATATTAAATGCACGTTTCATTGATAAATTTTTTCAATTAGAAATCTATTTACCTGAAATAGATAATTCTAAACTTAGAAACATCTTTTTTAATTGTCTAAAAGAATCAATTTTATCAACTTCAAATGAGTTTGAAAATCAACTAATTGAAGCCATGAGCAATGAAGAAAACTTATTTAATGATTACGTAAAAAACATACGCGATGTTAAACGAATTGTTAATCAGATAGTGTACGACTATCCTATTTTTAAAAAGGAAATAGATTTTAAAGACTTTATGAACTTTACTTATTTCAAATTAAAGTTTCCTAAATATCTTCGCCTGTTAAATGATAAACAAGTTGATTTTATATATATAGATAACTCAAAAAGTACTTATAATTTATTAGAAAAAAGCAACAATGATGATATTTTTTCTGCCAAGGATATATTACTCAATTTAGATTTTTTAGAAAAATATGACTTAAACTCGATACTGTGTACCAATATCAACACGTACGTAAGTTGTGAAGACAAACCTCTATTGTTAAAAACTTTAGCTTATTTATTTGGAAAAGAAAACAGTGTTTCTGAATTAAAATCAATCAAATACGAAAATAATTTTAGAATGTTAATGCAACAAAAAATATTCGAAAATTATTTTAGTCAAGTTGAATTTGATAAAGTATATGATGAAAATTTAGAAAATGAAGTTCTAGATATAATATTTTTAAATGGTAAATTATTACAATTAATTAATAGGCTTAAATTTTTCAATACAAATGATGCTTCTAAAATTAAAAAAACTATTCAAATTTTAACTCTTCTTTACAATAAAAGAATTGATTATAATCTTTTCGAACCTGAAATACTTTTATTAATTGAAACTTTTGTGCAACGCTATTTCGAAAATGACAAAAAAGACAAATCAGTATTTGCTGAATGGTTAATCAAATATATTTTTGACAATGAAAATTTATCAGAAGAAACTAGAATGCATTTGTTTGGTCATCTACTAAATTCAAGAATAGAAAATAAATTATGGAACATTTCAAGCAAATATATAATTTCAAAAGTTCAAGAATTATTTAAAAATTACTTAAGTAATTTCAATAGAAATCTGTGGGATATAAATGATTATTCAATATATAAAATTTATAATGCTATAGGCTTATTTGAAGAGACCAAATCCCACATAAATAAAATATTTAAAAATTTCTGGAGTAAAAATCATATAGAATTACTATGTGCACAAGTAACAGAATTAGAACCTTTTAGTAGAATGGACTTGCGGATTACTGATACTGTTAATGAAATTTTTGGAAGTAAAGCTATATTCATTGATTTTGTTAAAAAACATGATGATAGTATATTCCCTGAGATTAAAGAATTTATAAACTTTTTTGATCTTTCAGAAATAATGAAACACTCAAACTATGTAGTTTTCGAATTTACTAAATCTTATTTAATGAAGGATAAGTTAAAAAAAATGTTAGAAAATCCATTACTTAAAGGTCATAATAATTTAGATAGTTATTCTCAAATATTTTTTATGTCAAATAACTTAGACATCCCTCACATATTTTTCAACAATATTCAAACACGCAAAAAATATGGAATGAAAATAGTTGAATCAGATAATCAAAATTATATTATATTAACCATTAATCGAAAAATTAAGAAAGATGAAATTATAAGCATTGCACAAGAAATTGCTAACACTATTGATGAAAATTCATTTAAAATTAATGAAAAACTATTGTTTGAAAAGATAAATTTCATTCCCCAGAACCCAAATAATTTTACTGTACAATTACATTCAATTCAACCACAAATACAGCCTTAATATAGAAACAATTAGTTTTTTTTCAAATTATAGCAAATGCCTAGTTCGTTTGTTCTTCCAGCTCGTAAATGTATAGTTTAAACTTTGATATCATAAGTATAAGTTCGCATCAACAGCATAAAAATATATTAAAAGAGACAGCATAAAACTGTCTCTTTTTTTGAAATCATAAATCATCAATCCTTTGGTTTATGAATATGAGGTTTCAAAGGGCGATAATCTTCCTTTTTTTCAGGAGTTACACGTCTTCTTTCATCTAAAGTCCCATCTTCCTTTTTTGGTTTTGGACCAGGTTTAATTGCTTGAATTGTTTCCATTAATGTGTTTTTAAATTAAACATTTTTTTAAAGATTAGAAATTAACTTCCTATTCTTAAAAACAAATAACATCAATAAATTCAAGATTATATTATGGAAAACCATAACTAAAAACAAAAAAAATCAGGGATCAAGTATTCACCATACCCGTCCCTGATTATTGAATAATAACTAACCAAATTGTATTTATCTTCTGCCTCTAAAGCCGCCGCCGCCTCTAAAACCACCGCCGTTAAAACCACCTTGGTGTTGGAAGTTTTGAAAGTTTCGGGTTTGTGTTTCGCCTCGATCTCTGGAGAAAGCAGAACGATCTAAATCGTTTGTTATATCAGGACGACCTGCTTCACCTAGTGGTTTATCTGGCTGTCCAAGAGTTTGATTCGCTTTAGGGAAATTGTCACGCTGCATTCCATCACCTAAACGGGTTGCACCTCCAAGATTTTGATCTGGTTTTGGCAGATTATCACGCTGAATTCTCTCTCCTGCTCCATTTGCACCCAATCCCTGATTGGGTCTGTCGTGCGGTAAAGCAGTTCCGGAACCTTTTGTCGCGCCTAGTTTACCAGCTTGTGTCCAGCCTCCGTTGCCATTATTGTAATGGCTCCAGTTTCCGTTAGCGTCTCTTTTGTAAACATGTCCATCGTGACCTGCATACAAATTATTGTTGGTGTGAATTGTTGTGCCACCACCTCTATGATGCGTAATTACGCCTTTATTACCGCCTGAGGTTTCGTAACCAATTGCTGTACCGCGTCTGGTGGTAACATGCCCGGTCTGAACCCATTGACGCCCGTTTGTCGCTGCCGAATGCCCCCATTGTGCATACGCATTATGACCCTGATTGGTTCTGGCATAATTTCCTGTCCACGGATTATAAGAACTTGCTGCTGTACGACCTCCGTACCAGCCTTGTACGCTTGCAGAACGTCCGTATCTTCCTGTTGCCGGATTATACCAAGCCGATGTTCCTGCAGCACCGTAAGGTCCGTAAACGCTTCTTCCGGCAGCCCAGCCTCCTGTCCACGGATTGTAAACTGCTCCTCCTCCATACGCATAAGGCCACGGACGATAAATTGGATATAAACCTCCGTAATACATATAAGGCGGATAATACCATCCTGTACCATACGTTAAGATAGCGCCCAATGTTGCGCCTACAATAAAGGCTCCAAAATAACCGGCAGTTGTACTGCTTTCTACTGTTGTATCGGTTGTGGTTTGGGTAACATACGTAACATTATATACGGGTGAACTCGGCGGAATGGTATAAATTTCTTTCGGAACAGAATCGCAGGTTTTCCAAGGTCCGTTAGGGCTTGTCGACATGAACCAAACGGCCTGAAAACACAAATAATACAAATCGCCTACTTTTATAATTTTCTCCTGAGTATTGCTTGCATATTGCATTTTGGTACCTTCAATAGGTTTAAATTGCGCTGTTCCTCCATCATACGTCACTTTTACTTTTGCTTCGGCATCAGATTTTTTTATAATAGCTGTTGTAGGAACCTGAGACAGCATTACAGCATCTTGGGCTTCCTGAGTTCCGGGAACTGATGTCAGCACATTGGCTCTTGGAGAATCTTTAGGGATTTTGGCAAAATCAGCAGGAAGATTATTTCCGGCATACGACCATGGTCCTGTTAATGCTGCAGATTTAAACCATCTTCCTGAAAGCAATACATAATATTGACCGTCGGCTTCGTTGGCAAAAATATCATTTTCGGTATTATCAATGTATAATAATTTGGTTCCGTCGATTTTAATAAATTTCGGGTTTCCGTTTACGGCAATTAATTCAGCAGGTTTATTGCTGTAAAAAACCTGAGGAACTGTACCGCCGGATGGAGGCGGAATCATTTTTTTGACATCATCAAAATTTTGTCCCGATGGCAGATTATTTAAACCAGAAGCCAGTTTGGTCGTTCTCGCCCATTTTCCGTCTAGTGTTTTTGAAGTAAGCCAGACATTATCGGCCAGCAAGTAATAATCTTTTGTTGTTTTATCAAAAAATAAATCCCAATTGGTATTGACTACATATTGTATATCGGTTTTGTCTACTGGAACCAAAACAGGTTCACCTTGTACAATAAGCAAAATAGCCGGATTTGTGCTGTAAAAAATAGTTGGAGCATCATTTTTAGCCGCAATTCCTTTTGCCGGGCCTTTCGTTTGATTTAAATCGGCCAGAATACGTTCTACTGCAATAGGATCTCCGCCTTTTGGCAGTAATTCTTTAAACAGCTTTTCCGTTTCTGGAACTTTCTTTTGGTCTAAAGCAGGAAAACGGACATCGGTTACCTGAACATTTTTAAAGAAAACACTTCGGTTGTCCTTATCTACTAATGTTTCTGCTTTTAAAGAAGCTACGCCCAAAACTTGTTTTCCATCTTTTGGAGTCAAAGAAAAGGCCAGTCGGGCGGTAATTTCTTTGTAATCTTTCCAGTCATCAACCTGGGGCTGATAATAAACCAGTTTTGTACCATTACTATCTATTTCGCGGGGCCAGCCGTTATCAGCTAGTGAGGCAGAGTCAGAAACGGTTGATTGTGCCGCTTCTGTACTGGATTGATTAGAATCTTTGTCTTTCTTGCAGGAGAAAAAAATTGAACTAACACAAACTGCAATTATTAGAAAAGCTTTTTTCATAAATTAAAAATTAGATTACTATTCATGGGAAAATTTATTTTTATGGATCATCATAAAAATTCTTATGCATAAAATTAGTTTTACAGATTACATAAAACTAAAAATCAACCACTTACTTGGTTTCAAATTCTAACTTGAAACATAAAAACAGACTATTTGATGCTTTTTTTGTTTCAAATATCAAGTTTAAGGTTACAAATAAGAACCTGAAACCTGAAACAGGAAGCAAACTACATTATAAATTTATTTTATATACACTAAAAATTATTAATTTGATTAATAACAACTACTGCCATAAATTTGTCTCATCAAAATCAAACAATTGATTTGAAAAATAAATAACAACTTTAAAAAATAGAAATCATGAAATTTACAAGAAGAGCAAACGCAAACTGGAAAGGTACTGGAATGGAAGGAAAAGGAACTATCAGTACTCAAAGTACAACTTTAGATAATGCACAATTATCTTTTAAAACTCGTTTTGA
This sequence comes from Flavobacterium sp. GW821-FHT12A05, assembly GCF_058807735.1. Classification (NCBI taxonomy): domain Bacteria; kingdom Pseudomonadati; phylum Bacteroidota; class Flavobacteriia; order Flavobacteriales; family Flavobacteriaceae; genus Flavobacterium; species Flavobacterium sp. GW821-FHT12A05. The sequence continues at coordinate 358,633 of NZ_JBXAQY010000003.1, forward strand.
TCAAGGTGTAGGAACAAACCCTGAAGAATTAATTGCAGCGGCACATTCAGGTTGTTTTACCATGCAGTTAAGCTTTTTATTATCTGAAGCAGGATTTATTCCGGAAGATTTAGACACAACAGCAAAAGTAACTTTTGAAGACGGAACTATTACTTTGATTCAATTAGAATTGACCGGAAAAGTTCCTGGAATTTCTGAAGAAGATTTTCAAAAAGCAGCACAAAAAGCAAAAGAAATCTGTCCGATTTCGAAACTTCTTAATACTGAAATCACTTTAGCAGTAACGTTGAATTAATTTCTAAATAAAACAACACAACAATTAAAATCTAAAATCAACAATCTAAAATCTAAAATAATTATGAAAACAATATTCAAAAGCTTTTTAGCATTCGCAGTATTAATTTTAAGTCTGGTATTTACATCAGCAAATATAAACGCACAGACAGCGCCTCAAATTAAAAACGTAGTATTAGTTCACGGTGCTTTTGCAGATGGTTCTGGGTGGAAAGGCCTGTATCAGGTTTTAACTAAAAAAGGATATAATGTAACGATTGTACAGAATCCGTTAAGCTCTTTGGAAGATGATGTTAAAGCAACAAATTTAGCTTTAGACAAACAAGACGGACCAACAATTCTAGTAGGGCATTCTTGGGGCGGTACTGTAATTACAGAAGCTGGAAATCATCCAAAAGTAGCGGCTTTGGTTTACGTAGCGGCTTTACAGCCTGACAATGGCGAAAACTCTATTCAATGGCTGCAAACTGCTCCTCCTGCTCCTGAAAATGGTGTGTTACCTCCAGATGATAAAGGAATTGCTTATTATGATAAAGCTAAATTCCACGCTGGTTTTGCAGGTGATTTAAGCAAAGAAGATGCTGAATTTATGTTTGCTTCTCAAGGTGCTTTTTACGCAAATGGTTTTGGAACACCAATTACTAAAGCAGCATGGAGAACTAAACCTTCATACGGAATCGTAGCAACTGAAGATAAAAGTATTGTGCCGAGTATTCAGCATGCGATGTACAAACGTTCGAACACAAAAATTACAGAAATAAAAGGAAGCCATGTGGTTTTTATTTCTCAGCCGGAAGCAGTTGCTAAAGTAATTATTCAGGCATCTAAGAAATTGTAAAAATTATAAATTGTTAATTGTTAATTATTAATTGTTAATTATAAATTATTACATCATAATCTTGTCATTCCGAGGAACGAGAAATCACACTAGTAATTCGATAAAGATTGGCGACATTCTGTGTAGAGTTTCTTGCGGAGATTCCTCGCTACTCGCAATGACAAATGGTATGATTAATTAATTTTATAAAACAAAAAATCCAAATTCCAAACTTTTTAAGACTTGGAATTTGGATTTTCTTTATTGTAATTTCTCTACGAGCTAAGAAAACTTACTTACAGCTTTGACAAAATATGGCGAATCGTTCCAGCGTATTTTTTTATAGGCAAAATCTTTTTTAAGCGAATCCGGAAGGCAGTTCCAGATGGCTTCGTTCATTTTTTCGAGTAATAACTTCTTCGAAAAAGAATCAGAAACTACTAAACTGATTTCCCTTACGGGGATTGGTTCTTTAAAAGGTTTAAAAAGTCCCGATGCCGCTTCGTTTAATATAGAAAGCTGCGGAATAATAGCAAATCCTAATTGGGCGCGAACGAGGTTTTTTAAGGTTTCGATCGAGCTGATATCATACGTAAATTGTTCTTTAATTTTATCGGAAGTTTTTAATCCGCAGATATCTAAAAGCTGGGCATTATAACAGTATTCGTGATGAAGCAGTAATAATTCGGTTTTATCCGTTGGCTGAAGTTCGTAAAAATCTTCATTTGCCATGGGGTGCAATTCATTCAAATACGCTACAAAAGGTTCTTTAAAAATAGGATGTTCAATTAAATTTGGATTTCCGGTTGGTGTTGCCATAATAACAACATCAAGCGCGCCGGTTTCCAGATCTTTCATCAATTGTCCGGTATTGGCTTCTCTGATAATAAATTTTACTTTGGGAGCGGCTTCTTTCATTGCTTTAATAAACAACGGAATAAGATAAGGCGATAAAGTCGAGATAATGCCGAGTTTCAACTCCCCTTCTAAAAGATTTTTCTCATTCACTACAAAATCCCGAATTTCATCGGCTTCGCGAAGAATTTTTCTGGCTTTGTTGATTATTTCAGTTCCTAAAATTGTGGGCGTAAGCGGTACTTTATTTCGATCGAAAATCTTGATTCCTATTTCTTCTTCAAGATTTTTTAACTGAATTGTAAGTCCGGGCTGTGTTACCATGCAAACTTCGGCTGCTCTTGCAAAATGACGTTCTTCGTCTAAAGCGACTATATATTTTAACTGCTGAATGGTCATTGGAATAGTTTCTAAGATACTGAGATGCTAAGGTACTAAGAATTGCAGATAAACTTTGTCAAAGTTTAAAACTTTGACAAAGTTGCTGCGGCATCAAAACTTTGACAAAATTGTTAAAAGAAAAACTTTTGTAAAACTTTAACAATACTTTTAAAACTGAATTATGGCTTTTATCGTACATATGTAAAATGAAGTTTAGGAATGGGGTAAATTCAAATGGAGTAGTTTTTGGAGCATGTTGGGTTTATCATTCCTAAATTATCTTTTCAAATTAAATCTTTAAACCAAAAAAAAGCGGTCCTAAATAGATCGCTTTTTCATTTTATTTCGGGCAATTCTTATTAGAAAATCAAAGTCCGGCTTTTCCTTCTGCCCAATAAGGCTGTGTATGGATGTTTTTATTTGAAATTCCTTTTTCTCTCAATGCTTTTCGAAAAGCCTGAATCGATTTTGCATTCCCCATTAAATAGAAAAAACCATTTTTCCATAAATCCCAAATTTCTGCATCTAGATTCTGTAGGGCTTTTATGGCCGATTCTGCTTTATTTATCGATTTTGGAACTATATCTACATTCAGTCCCAGTTTTTTAGGAATAGGTATAGATGGTTCATCTAGTTCTAAAATACCTAAATAGTTGTTTTCGGTACGGTTAATTTCGTCTTTCATGCTTTTAAAAACGCTGATACAGGTTTCGTCTCCAAAAAAGAAATGGTATTTTGCTTCTTTATTAAAGATCTTAAAACCTCTTGGCAAACCTACCGTAATTTGATCGTTTAGCTTTAGATTATCAACAAATTTACTTCCTGGTCCGTTATGGTGAATGTGAAAAATAACTTCAAAAGTTCCAGTTTCGCTGTTCCATTTACTTGGCGTATAATTGCGGTAATTAGTATCGTCAATTCGGATTACAATTGCTTGTCCGATTCTGAATTTAACATGTGGAAAAACGCCTTTAAAATGGATAATTTTTATATTGGGACCTGGCGTTTCTATAGTCGTAACATTTACTTTGCAAATTTTATTAGTAAACGTCATTTCTATAAAATCACCAATAATTTTGGGCATTGAACTCATAATTTTCGGGTTTTAAAATTCAATTCAAAATTGAAAATAAAACCCGAAAAAGATATTGAATGATAAATGGCAATGATTGGACTATTCGCGGAATTTCCTGCGAAACTCTAATGGTGTTTCTTTGGTGATTTTTTTAAACAAACGCGAAAAGTACGTATGATCCTGAAAACCGAGTGTAAAAGCAATTTCTTTTACTTCGTTTTCGGTATAATAAAGAAGTCGCTGCGCCTCAGTAATCATAGCATTTTGGAGCCAATAGGTAACTGATTTACCTGAAGAAGCATTAACACAGTCATTTAAATGTGAAGTCGTAATATTTAGTTTCTTTGCAAAATAAGACGGACTTTCTAAAAACGTACGATCTGAAATTAGTTTTTTGAAATTGGCATAAATTAATCCGGATTGGTTTTTTATTTCTTTTGTCTGATTTTTTGATCCTGAATAAATACTCGCCAAATTGTAAATCAAGGCATTAAAAAGCCCATTAATAATCTGCCCTTTATTTGGATTGGAACCTTTAAACGAACGATGTAATAAAAATAGGGTACTTAAAAGTTCTTCTTTATAAGCTGGGTCAATCGTGTTGAGCTGTTCTGAAATTTCTAAATTCTGAAAAATCTCAATACAATTATTAGGAATAAGAAAGGGTGCGATACCAATATAATATCCGGCAGCATCTTCTGAACCGTCCTTCCCATGATGAATTTGAAGCGGTTTGATCATTAATACATTAATTGCATTTATTTCAATATCGACCATATCACATTGAATAGCCGCCCATCCTTTTGTAAGCACAAAAAAGATAAAAAAATCGTCGCGATGTGCTTCTAATTTATTATCAAAATTAGCAAAATCATCGGCGGAATGATAAGCCGCAAAAATACCTCCAACAGCTTCAGGACTTTGATTGTATATAGGGATTTTTTTCAATGATTGTGGTATTTTTTAATAATATCCAAATTTCAACAAAAAAAGCGATCCTTTTGAGATCGCTTTTATATATTTTAAACTAAAAATTAAATTGGCAGTTTTACATTTTGCAATGTTTTTTCTACAAGTGCAGTTTTCTCGGGAAATAAATCTTTTCCTTTGACTTCTTCCAGAATCTTAGTAAGCCTTTTTTTTGTTTCCTTAGAAATAGGAATAACATTTGCCTCAACCTTTAATTCTTCTTCATTCTTCTTCATTCTTCATAAATTCTATAAATGTAAATTCTAACTAAAAAATTATCTATTAAATAAATTACTTCTCCCCTTCACTCTTTAACTGCAATGCTCTTTGTATAAAACTCTGATGCATTATTTTATTCTCGGCTTCGTTGATTGCCTGAAGAAGATTGTTTTGATTATCGGCAATATCGCTAAGGACTTTTTGCATAACATCCCAAACGGGTTTCATTTGTTCGATTAATTCTTGCCCTTTTGCGGTAAGCTGAATAAGGCGTTTTCGCTCGTCTATTTTATCTTTTTTAGAACGAATCAGTTTTTGTTTTTCCAGTTCTTTTAAAAGGCTTATGGTAGACGGATGTGTATATCCAATTTCATTGGCAATTTCAACCACGCTTAAAACCTCTTTATGATATAAAGTATAAATAACCGGAAACCATTTTGGCTCAAAATCAATTCCATACGATTTATAAAACAAGGCGCCGTCTTTGCGCAGCTGTTCGCTCAAGCGTTGTAATCGCGTAGAAATGGCCAAAATACCTGATTCGTCTATTATATTCATCTTTATTTCTTTAAGTTTAAATGACGGAACACATTATCTGGCGCCATCCAGGGAAAAGCGTTTGGAAGTTCCTCTTTTTGAATTTCCACAAAATGATTCTTTTCATAAAAACGCAATGCAGCTTCTAATTTTGAAATTGTTCCCAAATATAAATCATCGATTTTATTTTCTTTACAATATTCGATTAAAGTATCTAATAATTTCTGGGCAATCGAAAACTCTTTACCGCGAAATTCCTTTTTTACAAACATCTTTCTGATAGCCGCCTCATTATCGGCAAATTTTATCAAGGCAATTGTTCCAACTAATTCCTCATTTATAAAAGCGCCCCAAAAACCGCCGCCTCCGGCATAGTAAAAAGTATTAATCGTAAGCAGGTCGGGCTGATCTTCTATCGTAATGGGTACGTTAAATTCCTTTTGCTGAATGCTTAATATTAGCTCAACAATAGCATCTGAATATTGGTTTTCGATAGGTTTAATTACAGGTTTCATATTTTAAAAAATTTTACATTACAAAACTACGTAGTTAAATACATAAATAAAAATATTTATTCAATTTTATGATTTCTTTTATACTTTTACTGCGTTATTGCTGCGAAGACACTAAGGCACAAAGTTTTGTTTGTTTTGAGCAGATTAAGCAGATTATTTTACTGATGACTAAATCATCTGTAATAAAGCTTATTTTTTAAACTTTGCTAGGCTTCGACTTCGCTCAGCCTGACAAAACAAAACTTAGCGCGTTAGTGACTTCGTGGCAAATAAAAACTTAATTATGGAAAGAAATCAGAAAGAAGAATTTCAGGCACTTCAGGATACTTTGTATGTTTTAGGAGGGAAATGGAAACTTCCTATTATCAATTCTATTTGCAACGGCAACAATAGGTTTAAGGAAATTAAAGATAGTATTCCGGGTATTACATCCAGAATGTTATCTAAAGAATTAAAAGATATGGAACTGAATAATCTGGTAAAAAGAACCGAAGACCGCGACGCAAAAGTGCCCATTCTTTATGAATCTACACCTTATTGTCAGTCCTTTGGTCCTATTATTTCCGAAATGATCAAATGGGGAATCGCACATCGAAATCATATTAAGAAGATTTAGGTTTTGTTTCAGGTTTCAGGTTTCAGGTTTTACTGGCGTGGTAATTTTACCGCAGAGATTCACAGAGTTTTCCGCAGAGTTTCACAAAGATTTTCCACAAAACAGATCAACTTGAAACCTGAAACAATTTTTTTATTACTTTTACGCAAATTCCAAAACTATGAGCCAAAAAGGTTGTCTTCCTCCTCCTAGATTATAAATTAATCGTTAGACTTTATGCTATGCTTTATACCGATTTATATCTCGGTATTTCTTGCTATGCTTATAAGTCAATTTTAAATTAATTTATAATCCCGTCTTTTTAGACGTTTAGACAATCTTATGAAAAAATCTTATATACTATTGCACATTGCTGTAATACTTGCCGGCTTTACCGGTGTTTTTGGTAAACTTATTTCGTTAAACGAAGGACTTTTGGTTTGGTACAGAGTTTTATTTTCCTCTATAATTTTATTTGTAATTCTGAAATTATTCAAAATTTCGAAGGATATATCATTAAAAGAAAAATTCAATATTGCAAAAGTCGGCCTTTTGATTACGATACACTGGATATTCTTTTATGCCAGTATTAAATATTCTAATATTTCTGTGGGAGTGGTTTGTTATTGCTTAACGAGTTTGTTTACGGCATTATTTGCACCTTTAATAAACAAACAGAAATTCAATACGACTGAATTATTGCTAAGCATGTTGACTTTGGCCGGAATTGCACTCATTTTCCATTTTGATTCTTCGTATCAGTTGGGAATTATTCTGGGCGTAATTTCATCGGCTTTTGCTACGCTTTATACTATTTATAATGAAAAGTTAGTGACGGTTTATGACAGCAAACTCATTAATTATTACCAAATGATGGGAGGTACTTTAGGTTTGGGAATTTTGCTGCCACTATATTTTTACTTTTTCCCTGCCGAAAGTGTTTTTCCTAACTTAAAAGATATTTTCTATCTTATTATTTTGGCTTCATTTTGTACGGTTGGTTTGTATGTTTTGTTTGCAGAATCGCTAAAAAAGATCTCTGCATTTACGGTTAATCTTACTTTTAATCTGGAACCGGTATATGCCATCATTATGGCCTTTTTATTTTTTAACGAAAGTAAAGAAGTTAACCTGTTCTTTTATATCGGGCTGCTGTTTGTTATAACTTCCGTGATATCACAGACCATTATTTCAATTAGAAAATAAAAAACTATTTAAGCCTCTTACTCTTTTTGTAAGAGGCTTATTTCTTTAATTGTCAGTCTAAAACGTTTTCTTAAAAAAAATCTAAAATATTCATATTATTTAATTTTAAATTATTTGTAATTAATCTAAATAAGTATAGATTTGCAGCGTAAAAATAAATAACCGCCATGAAATTCACTTACTTATTTTTGCTGCTGGCCTTTTTTAACCTTAGCCAGGCGCAAAATGCTAAAATTACCGGAAAGATCGTTTCCGTAAGTAATGAAGCTGTATCGTATGCTTCTGTCTCTATTAAAAGCCTCAAAAAAAACAGCACTTCTGATGACAAAGGAAACTTTGAAATCAATAACCTGACACCGGGAAATTATACAGTGTCTTTTTCGGCAATGGGATTTTCTGTTCAGGAAAAAACTGTTGAACTTCACGAAAATGAAAATCTTGAACTTTCTATTATTTTAGAGGAAAATGTGAACACTTTACAGACTGTAGAAATCACAGGACGAAAAGAGAAATCATATAAAAACACCAAATCTTTTATTGGAGCCAAAACAGAAATCGCCTTAAAAGATCTTCCGCAAGCAGTTTCTTATGCTACAAAAGAGTTAATTGCAGACCAGGGTTCCATTCGCGTAGGCGAAGTTGTAAAAAACTTCAGCGGTGTGAGTCAGTTTACTTTTTATGATGACATTTCGATTCGTGGTTTTAGAATCAACGGAGGAAGTAACACACAGTTACTTAACGGAATGAGAACTTCTACTGGATTCTGGAAACAGCCTCTTGCCAACTACCTAGAACGTGTTGAAGTTTTAAAAGGACCCTCTTCTGCTTTGTTTGGAAATGCTTCTCCGGGAGGGGTTTTAAACCGAGTTACTAAAAAACCTTTAGATCAGGCGGCAAACAGTGTAAGTTTCTCAACAGGAAGCTTTAATACTTTAAGAGCTTTAGCCGATTTTACAGGACCTTTAACAGAAGATAAATCACTTTTATACCGTTTGAATTTAGGGTATGAAAATGCCAATTCTTTTAGAGACTTACAATTCGACAAAAATATTGTTATTGCTCCTTCCCTGTCTTTTCTTCCAAATGATAAAACAAGTGTAAACTTTGACTTGATTTATACAGGTTCTAAAAGTATCTTAGACCGCGGACAATCGACTTATGAGAACAATTTATTCTCAACTAAAATTTCAAATTCATTAAATTCGACTAATGATTATTTAAATGAAGAAACGTATATCGTGACTACTTCCTTAAATCACCAGTTTACAGATCGTTTATCGTTTTCTGCATCTTATATCCGTACGGGTTATACCGAGGATCTTTTGGAACACCGCGGTGCTAACAAATATGCTTCAGCAGGTGACGGATCGACTATTCCAACAGCAATTGAAATGCAGGTTTTTGAGCGTAAACGCAAGCGTTATATTGATAATCTTTCGGCTTTCTTTAAATATCAGGCAAAAACCGGAGCTTTAGATCATAATTTAATTGCAGGTTATGATTATGCACAAGAACAAGTTCCTGCGGGAGGTTCTCAGCTTCAGGCAACAGGATATAGAAATGCAGCCAATAATGGTTCAATTGCAACTTACGATCCTAAAAAGAAGAATCTATATTTATTAGATGCAAAAGGAAATCCGGTTCCTAACGTGGCGCATTTTGATTTAACAAATCCATCGGCATCGCAGCAATTAAAGGATATGAGTAAATATTTCTATGTTGCACGTCCGTTTGACCCAACTTATTATTCATTATATGGAGTTTATGTTCAGGATCATATTAAATTTGGAGCTTTCCAGGCATTAATAGGAGTTCGCTATGATGAATATACCGATAAGGAAAACTATAAAAAAGCAAACGAAAAGAAAGTAAAACAACATTCGTTCCTGCCTCGTTTTGGACTTACTTATACACTTAATCCAAACATTAATTTATACGGAACTTACGTAAAAGGATACAATCCGCAAACGGCATCCTCATTATCAAATCCTAATGCCGGAGGTCCATTTGACCCGTTAGAAAGTAATATGATCGAGTTTGGAGGAAAATCATCTTGGTTTAAAGAAAAACTTTTTGTGACTGTAGCTTTATTTAAAATTCAGCAGAAAAACACTTTATATCCAGCTAACGATCCAACAAATCCTGATTTAATGAGAGCAATTGGACAGGAAGAATCTAAAGGTATTGAAATTGATGTAAACGGAAATATTACACGTAACTGGAGTATTTCGGCCGCTTACTCATACAACGAAGCTGCGATTACAGACAGTCCAATAGCATCTGAAATAGACCGACAAAAACCAAATACACCAAAACAACAAGGAAATGTTTGGACACGTTATAACTTTACTGATGGTGCTCTAAAAGATTTTGGTCTTGCTTTTGGAACTAATTTCGTTACGACTCGTAACTTAAGCCAGACGGTAACACAGACTATTCCGGGTTATACTTTGTTTAATGCTGCCTTGTATTACAACATCAATAAATTTAAAATTCAGCTGAATGCTAACAACATAACCAACAAAACCTACTGGGTTGGAGGTTACGATTATATCCGTTTGTTCCCTGGCGCGCCTTCGAACTGGTTGTTAACATTAGGATACTCATTTTAATAAATCCTTTATTATATTTGAAAACACTTTTCCATTCCTTATTTATATGAATAAAACGTTTAAAAAAAATATTGGCTTATTGCACCTTTGGCTCGGACTTGCGTCCGGGCTAATTGTTTTTATAGTTGCTCTTACTGGAAGTATTCTGGTTTTTGAGGATGAAATCGATCCTATTATCAATCCTGAGTTTTATAAAGTTTCGGATATCGGAACAAAAAAAATGACGGTAGATGTTTATATGAAAGACATTCAGCAAAAATATTCGATTAAAAAATTCAACCGAATTCACAATTTTGATGATCCTGAAAGAACGGTTATTATTACTGCAACCGATACGGATAAAAAAAATCAGATTTTTTCTATTGATCCTTACACGGGGAAAGTATTAGGAAAAGTGGCTGCCAATAAAAGATTTTTTACGGTGGTTTTAGATTTGCACCGCCGTCTCATTATGGGCGATGTGGGTCAATTTATTACCGGCTGCAGCTGTCTTATTTTTATATTTATGCTCTTATCCGGACTTGTTTTATGGTGGCCGAAAAAAATGAAAAACCTAAAACAGCGATTAACTGTAAAATGGAGTGCTTCTTTTAAAAGAGTCAACTGGGACTTTCACTCTACTTTTGGATTTTATACTTTTCTGGTTCTTTTAATAATTTCCTTAACGGGATTAACCTGGTCGTTTAAATGGGTTGAAACTGGTATTTATTTATTGGTAGACGGAACGACAAAGAAACCATCGGCTAAGGTTGAAAATCCTACGAAAGTCGACCCAAATAATGACAAAACTTATTTTTATCAGAATATTTTCTCCAAAACCGACAGCATTTACAAATATAAAGGCGATACGCAGATTAGAATTCCGTCAGACACCATAAATAGTATTACGGTAATCAAATTGAATCTAGAAAAATCGATTCCGAATATTTCGAGTATGGCGTATTTTGATAAATATACAGGCGAAATTTTAAAGGTTAAACCGTATGAATCTATCAGTGACGGCGAAAAAGTACGCCGCTTAGTTTACCCTATTCATACCGGAAGTATTTATGGATATCCTACCAAAACACTGGCGTTTTTAGTTTGCTTGTTTGCTGCTACTTTACCCATAACTGGTTTAATAATTTGGCTTGGAAGGAAAAAAACTAAAAAATAACTAAAATTTATTATTCACATAACTCCAACTTTTTCAATTACTTATATAAATAGTTAATTATATTTGATTACATATTTTATTTTTTTGAAAAAGATGACAAACTGAAATGTCATTTTAAACGTATGTAGCAGAGAAGTTATATAATTTTAAAAGATTCAGCGTGGATAAATTAAGCATTCAAAGATTAAAAAAAACCTTAGCATACCTCGAAAGTAAACAACGCGAACTAAAAAGACAAAGCGAAAATGACACCAGAAGTATTGAATCGATGATTAAATACCTCAAAAAAGATATGCTGGAACAATTTAAATTGACAGATTACGACATTTACATTAAAAATGAAATCGTAAACACTGAAACCTTTATTCGCAGTGTTAAAAATATAATCGACGATCATTCTTCGTAAAAAAAACTTCTTAAGTAAAGTGATTTTACTCATTTTTTGCTTAATTTTCTAAATAGGCAAATGCTTAAACATTTAATTTAGAAATATGACACAAAAAATAAATACAAAATCAGTCTATTGTTATGGAGAAGTTCTTTGGGATATATTCGCAGAAGGTGCACGAGCAGGCGGCGCTCCTTTTAATGTAGCTTATAATTTAATGCGAATGGGAATTGATTCGCACATGATAAGCCGCGTAGGAAACGATAAGCTGGGAACTGATCTTATGACTCAATTAACAAATTGGAACATTTCGACCCAAGACAGCCAGATTGATCCTGTTTATCCAACGGGAACTGTAATAGCCCATATCGACGAACATAACGAAGCGCATTATGATATTATAAAACCAGTTGCTTGGGATTTTATTGAATTTAGAAATGATTATATAGAAAAGATATCAAATGCTTCGGCTTTTGTTTTTGGAAGTCTTATTACGAGAAGCGAAACGTCTAGAAACACACTTTTTGAATTGCTGGAAATTGCTCAATTTAAAGTTTTTGATATTAATATACGTCCGCCCCACTACTCTGTTTCGGTAATAAACGAACTTCTTCAAAAAGCTGATCTGGTAAAAATGAATAAGGCCGAACTGCATCTTGTTCTTGATTTTCTAAACAAAAGTTATGTAGACGAAGACGATGCCGTACATTTTATTCAGGATAAATTTGATGTAAAAGAAGTGCTCGTGAGTAAAGGCAGTAAAGGTGCGTTGTATTATGATGGAAATACAAAATATGATGCTCCGGCTGTTCCTGTAACTATTCAGGATACGGTAGGAAGCGGTGATGCATTTTTAGCGGGATTTCTATCGAAAAGAATTCTGGGCGAAAACCCAATAGAAATTATGAATCAGGCCACAGCTTTGGGTGCTTTTATAACTTCTCAAAAAGGTGCATGCCCAAGTTATAACTTAAATGATTTTGAACTTTTTCGCAAAGAAAACGAGCTCAAAAAATAAAAAAAAGAAGCAGAGAATATTGCAAATAATAATGTAGGAAAAACCCTTTTCTGCATTTTAAACCCCATAAATAAAGAAATCTAAGCAAAAAAACAGATTTTTTTATACCTCATCATTTTACTCTACATTAAAAAAGGGATTTCATGACATGAAATCCCTTTTTCGTGACATATTTTTCCTCACCAAGCCACTAGCCGTATAATTTTAGAGTATAAATTAAGTTTTAAGGCGATTTAGTGTTCAATTTGAAAACCATAGGTATTATTCTCTATTTAAAATTGATTAAAAAAGGGAATTTCTTACTTACATAAAACCCGTAAAAACACCTGTTCATAAAGAACTTATTTTCAGTAACTTAGTGTATAGTAAAAATCTGTCAGATTAATTACTGATTGTAACCGAATCTATCAAAACATTATAAATCAAATAACTAACATTAACCTATTAAATCTAAAAATTATGATTGAAGTTTACGTCGGAGAGATCCATCTTTTTGCATTCAATTTCGCCCCTGTAGGCTGGGCGTATTGTAACGGTCAAGCTATGGGAATTTCTCAAAATCAAGTTTTATTTGCCTTACTTGGAACAACTTATGGAGGAAATGGTACAACTACTTTTAATCTTCCTGACTTAAGAGGACGCAGCGCTATACACTATGGACAAGGTCCTGGTTTAAGCAACTTTATAATAGGAGAAGCTGCGGGTGTTGAAAACACTTCATTATCACTAGGTAATATTCCTGCTCACATTCACGCTCTTACAGGTGGAACTGCAGCTATAACAGTAACTGCAAATTCAATTACAGGAGGTACAGTTTCTAATGAAACTGACGGTGGAAATAACTCTCTTGCTTCTGGAGGTCAAACTGCAAACATTTATAGTGAACCAGGAAGTGGAACATCTAAAATTGGAGGAATTGGTGCAACTGCCGTTCTAGGAGGTAACACCGCACCAACAGGAAACAACCTTCCATTTAGTATCCGAAATCCATATCTTGCTGTAAACATGTGTATTTCATTACAAGGAGTTTTTCCTTCTCGCAACTAATAAAACACTAAAAATAGAGGCATTTACTGCCTCTATTTTTTAATCTCAATTTATGGATAACGACATTAAAATAGGAATTTTAATTCCAAAGTCAAAACAGTATCCTACAATAGACAAGGATTTTATGCGAGGGTTAAAACTTAATAATCTAAATGCAAAATTTTTTGTAGAAAGTATTGGTATTGGTGCAGACGAAAAAATGATAATTGACAGAATACAAAAACTGAATTTTCAGGAAGATGTATCGATTATCATTGGCTTTTTTGGTCATAAAAATATGTCAGAAGTTTATAACTATACTTCAAAAAATGATATTTTATTAATCGCTGCTGATCTTGGAGCAACATTGCCTTATGAAACGCAGGCTTATAAAGGGGTTTATATTAATTCATTTGGATTAGCTGAATCCTGTTATCATTTAGGCCGCTATTTTACAAGTAAAAAATATGAAAAAATAGCAACCTCAACTTCTTTTTATGATTCGGGTTACGGCCTGTTGTCTGCAATAGAATATGCATTTAACGAACAAGACAATTTTTCAGGGCATTATATTACGCCTTTTCAGCCTAGAGAAGATGAGGCACTTTATATGTCACAGATTATTAACGAACAAAAGCCTGATGCTGTTTTTGCTTTTTATAGTGGTTTATATGCTGAAGAAAATGCAGATTTTATAAGCCAAAATAAAATTACCCAAAAATATCCTTTCTATGTAACTCCCTTTTTTATCAATGATAAAATTTTAGACGAGTACAAGAATAATCAAAACGAACTTTATGTAGTAAGCAGCTGGATGCAGAATGATACAGATACTTCAGAATTAAACGAACTGTATCAAAACTCATATTCAGAAAACCCAACTTATTTTTCAATTCTTGGATATGAAAATGGGCTTATACTGAAGAACATCATGCTCAATGCAAAAAATTTAAGTGTCAAGTCTTTAATAGAAGAAATGGATCATTTAAATATCAAAGGACCACGAGGGATTATAAAATTCGATAAGGATACAAACAGAACAACATTTAATCATTACATCTATGAATTAAATCTGGATTCTCTCAATAATATAAGCTTTAGAAAAATTGAAACATTGGTAAATGACGGACATTTTATTAAAGCTTTAAGTTCAATAACTAAGCCTGATCATCAAAGTGGCTGGCACAATGCTTATCTATGTCACTAACCTAAATCTCGTATTATGAAAAAAAAACTACTCTTATTTATTATGCTCTTGTGTACATTCTTTGTACATCAAAATGCAAAAGCTCAGACTTTAGCGCCCGGTGATATCGCCTTTGTGGGATATCAAACGGGATCTCCAACCGGAGATGGTTTCTCCTTTATTACTTTAAAAGCAATACCGGCAGGAACTGCTATCTATTTTACTGAAAAAGGATGGGGCAACGGAGTTTGGGCCAGCAGTACAGAAACACATTTATTGTGGAATGTACCGGCACTTACACCTGTAGGAACTATTATATCAATAGTTGAAACAGCTGCAGATACTTTTACAATAACAGGTACAACTCAGGCATCTGTAACAATTGCGCAGGGTACAAACTTCAATCTTTTTGCTGGAGACCAAATACTTGCTTATCAATCTCCAACAGGTTTTCCTGAGCCGGCATCTCCAACATTTATTGCTGGTATACATGGCGATTATAATGCAACAAATTATGATCCGGTAACCACTTGGAATTTAGCTTCTATACCAGCATTAGGAGCCGAAAGCAGTTTACCGCCAGGATTAACAAATGGTGTAAACTGTATTTCTTTATTTCCTGCACCAGGACCAGAAATTCCTAACAGTAAATATACTGGTCCTTTAACAGGTTCAAAAGCTGCAATATTAGCCAGCATAAATAATCCTGCAAACTGGGGGCATCATGCTACAAATGATTTAGGTATTACTCCTACAATCCCAACAAATTATCCTGCACCAAGTATTACACTTGCAGTTGCACCAACTGTAACATCTGCTGTGGCAGCAAGTATCAAATCTGTTTCTGCAACACTTGGTGGTGAGGTTACTGCTGATGGTGGTGATGCAACCATAGAAAGAGGAATTGTGTGGGCTACAACGGTAAACCCAACTATTGCAAATAATAAAGTTCAAATAGGGACCGGAACTGGGACATTTGGTAATGTTGTAACGGGACTTCCTGCTGCAACAACTATTTATTATAGAGCGTATGCTACCAACAGCGGTGGAACTAATTACGGAGCTGAATTTAATTTTACAACAGGAGCTGCATTAACCGCTCCGGCAACTATTGCTAAAACAAATGTCAGCTGTAACGGAGGAAACAATGGTACTGCTACAATTGTTGTAAGCGGAGGCACAACTCCTTATACTTATTCATGGTCGCCATCTGGAGGAACAAATGCAACAGCATCTATTCTTGGTGTTGGAGTTTATACTGTAACCGTTACTGATGGTGAAGGAACACAAATAACAAGATCTGCTACTATAACGCAGCCACCTGTATTAAATGCTATACCTGCTGCTACAAACGTAGCCTGTAATGGAGGTGCTAATGGTGTTGCTTCTGTAACTGCAACAGGAGGCGCCGGAAGTTATACTTATCTATGGAATACTGGTGCTACAACAGCTGCTATTACAGGTCTTATAGCCGGAACATATAGTGTAACGGTTACAGACGCAAATTCTTGTACCAAAACGGTAAATAATATTCAAGTAACACAACCATCTGCATTAAGTGCTTCATCTGCTGTTACAAACGTATCATGTAATGGAGGCAGTAATGGTGTCGCTTCTGTAACTGCAACAGGAGGAGCCGGAGGTTATACGTACTTATGGAATACAGGTGCTTCAACAGCTGCTATAACAGGTCGTCCAGCAGGTACTTACAGCGTGACGGTTACAGATGCAAATTCATGTACTATAACGCTAAATAATATTACAATAACGCAGCCGCCTGTTTTAGATGGAACAACTTCTACAACAGCAGCTTCATGTTTTGGAGGATCAAATGGTACTGCAACTGTAACTCCATCAGGAGGTACCGGAACGCATACTTATTTATGGAGTAACGGCGCTACAACAGCTACAATAACAGGACTTATCGCAGGAACATACAGTGTTACCATTACTGATGCTAACGCTTGTACTAAAACAATATCTGGTATTGTTGTTGGTCAGCCAGCAGCTGCGCTTAATGGTACAGCTTCTACAACAAACGTTTCATG
Source organism: Flavobacterium sp. GW821-FHT12A05 (assembly GCF_058807735.1). Lineage (NCBI taxonomy): Bacteria > Pseudomonadati > Bacteroidota > Flavobacteriia > Flavobacteriales > Flavobacteriaceae > Flavobacterium > Flavobacterium sp. GW821-FHT12A05. The sequence goes on from NZ_JBXAQY010000003.1 coordinate 375,530, forward strand.
CAACGGAGGATCAAATGGTACTGCTACTATAGCCCCAATAGGAGGAACCAGCCCTTATACCGTTTTATGGAGTAATGGAGCTACATCATTTACTGCAACAGGTCTTTTGGCAGGAGTCTACACCGTAACTATCACTGATGCAAATGCATGCAGCAGAACCATAAATAATATTATGGTATCACAGCCATCTGTATTAAATGCAATACCGTCTGTAACAAATGTGGCATGTAATGGAGGAGCTAATGGTAGTGCTACTGTAACTCCTTCAGGAGGAGTTGTAGGTTATAGCTACTTATGGAATACAGGAGCTACAACACAAACAATAACAGGTCTTACGGCTGGTACTTACAGTGTAACTGTTACGGATGCTAATGCTTGTACCAAAGTTGTAAATATCAATGTAACACAGCCGCCAGTTTTAGATGGAACAACATCTACAACATCGGTTTCTTGTTTTGGAGGATCTAATGGTAGTGCAACTGTTGTTGCAAGCGGCGGAACTCCGAGTTATACTTATTCTTGGGCACCATCTGGCGGGACTGCGGCTACAGCTAGCGGTCTTACTGCAGGAACTTACAGTGTTACCATTACTGATGCTAACGCTTGTGTCAAAACTATAACGGGTATTGTTGTTGGCGGCCCTGCCAGCGCTTTAACAGCCACACCAGCTGCACAAACTAATATTTTATGTAATGGATCTGCAACTGGATCTGCAACTGTTGCAGTAACAGGCGGAACCGGAACTTATACTTATCAATGGTCTCCTTCTGGAGGAACTGCTGCTACGGCAACAGGATTAACCGCAGGTACTTATACAGTAACTGTAAAAGATGCTAACTTATGCCAGACTACACAAAGTTTTACTATCACGCAGCCATCAGCTTTAATTGCTAGCGCATCTGCTCAAACTAATGTTGCATGTAATGGTGGTACAACTGGATCTGCAACTGTATCAGCTACAGGAGGAACTGGAGCTTATACCTATTCATGGTCTCCTTCTGGAGGAACTGCTGCTACAGCATCTGGATTAGCTGCCGGGACTTATACCGTAACAGTTACAGACGCTAATTTATGTTCTGCTACTCAAAGTTTTACTATTATACAGCCAACAGTTTTATCAGCAACTACAGCTTCTACAAGTGTAAGTTGTTTTGGAGGAAGTAATGGTACTGCCAGCGTAACAGTATCAGGAGGTACACCCGGTTATACTTATGCATGGGCACCGCTTGGAGGTTCAACATCATCTATTAACGGAAGACCCGCAGGAAACTATACTTGTACAATTACAGATGCTAATGGTTGTACATTAGTTAAAAACATAACTATTTCATCACCTGCTGCATTATCTGGAACAATTTCAAAAACAGATGTTTCTTGTAATGGAGGCACTAATGGTACTGCAATTGTAATTCCAGCAGGTGGAGTTGGTGGATATACCTACTCTTGGTCACCAACTGGTGGAAATGCTGCAATAGCATCTGGATTACCTGCTGGAACATATACAGTTACAATTTCAGACGCTAATGCATGTTCTACTACTGCTAGTATAACAATAAACCAGCCAAGTCCTTTAGCTGCAACTGCATCACAAACTAATGTTCTTTGTAATGGAGGCGCAACGGGTACAGCAACAGTTGTTGCTTCCGGAGGAACATCAAACTATACGTACTTATGGTCTCCAACTGGAGGAACAGCAGCTACTGCAACTGGTCTTACTGTTGGAAATTACAGCTGTTTAATTACAGATAACAACGGATGTTTTATTTCAAAAAGTTTTACTATTACGCAGCCAGCAATATTATCAGCTACAACAAGCCAGATAAATGCAACTTGTTCAACAGGTGGTCAGGCGGCTGTAAATGTTAGTGGTGGTACTACTCCATATTCTTACTTATGGTCAAATGGCGCTGCAACACAAATTGTAACAGGGTTACTAGCTGGAAATTATAATGTCATAATTACAGATGCTAACGGATGTACGCTAACTAAAAACTTTACTATTACTACAACTAATACTTTAGTTGCCACAACATCTCAAACTAATGTTTTATGTAATGGATCTAATACAGGATCTGCAACTGTACTTCCTAGTGGTGCTCCGGGGCCATTTACTTATGTATGGGCTCCTTTTGGAGGAAATACCGATACAGCAGCTAATTTAACTGCAGGAAATTATGCCGTAACGATTACATCTGCTAACGGATGTTCTATTATAAAAAACTTTACCATTACAGAACCTGCTGCTATAAATATTACACCTTCGCAAACTAATCTATTATGCAATGGTGCCGTAACGGGATCTGCAAGTGTTGTCGTAACAGGAGGAACTGGAGGCTATACTTACTCTTGGTCACCTTCTGGTGGAACTGCAGCAACTGCAACAGGTTTAGCTGCAGGAACATATACTGTAACAGTTACAGATTCTAACTTATGTACTAAAACGCAAAGTTTTACAATTACACAGCCAGCAGCAATTGCAGCAACCACATCTCAAACAAATGTTTCTTGTAATGGAGGCTCAAACGGATCTGCAACAGTAAATGTAACCGGCGGAACAGGAGCTTACACGTATTCTTGGTCTCCTTCTGGCGGAACTGCTGCAACAGCAACAGGATTAGCTGCCGGAGCATATACTGTAACAATTACAGATGCAAACTTATGTACCACTACTGCAGGTGTAACTATTACACAACCAGCTGCTCTTACAGCAACAACAGTTAAAACTGATGTTTCTTGTAACGGTGCAAATGACGGAACAGCAACAGTAACTACAACTGGAGGAACTGGAAGCTATACTTATTCTTGGTCACCTTCTGGAGGAACTGCTGCAACAGCAACAGGATTAAGTCCAAATACGTATACTGTTACCATTACAGATGCAAATGCATGTACTTTGACAAAAACAGTAACTATAGGAATAACTCCAGATGTAACGGCACCAGTACCAACTATCGCTGTTCTTCCTGAAATTTCAAACTATTGTGCTGTTTTAGCATCTCAAATTACGATTCCAACTGCAATAGATAATTGTGTAGGAACTTTAAATGCTACAACAACAGATCCTTTAACTTATAACACTGTAGGTACTTATACTATTACATGGAAGTATGATGACGGAAACGGAAATACAACTACGCAATTACAAACAGTAAAAGTACTTGCATCTCCTCTTAACGTAGTAACTTTTGCAAATGCTCAGGTTACTTACGATGGAAACGCACATCCTTTACAGGTAGCAAACCTTCCAGCCGGAGCAAGTGTAACGTATTCTGCAAATAACACATCTGTAAATGCCGGAACTTATGCGGTAACTGCTACAATAACACCAGCAGCTATTTCGCCTAACTGTTCTCCAATAACACTTACAGCTAATTTGGTAATTAACAAAGCACCACAACAAATTACATTTAATGCGCTTCCGGTTAAAACATTAGGAGCTAACAATACCTTTAATTTAACAGCAACAGCAAGTTCTGGTCTGCCTGTAGATTATATCTTTACTTATGTTTCAACTTTAGCTCCTGCAAATGTTTCTGCAACTGGTGTTGTAAATATGCTAAGATCTGGTGAAGTTAACATTACGGCTCGTCAAGCTGGAAATGCAAATTATCTTCCTGCTGCAAATGTTTCACAATTGTTACTAATCCTTAACAACAATATCGATGTTAAGCGAATTACTTTAGGAACAAAAGTATTCGAAAACCCAGGAAAAATGATCAACTATGTAATGTCATGTTCTGAGAATAACCCAACGGTTTCTTTTGTAAATGAATCAAATGCCGTTATTACTCCATCTGCTAACTTTACAATTCCAACTCCTAAACCAGGTATTTACAGCAAAGATGTAACGATTACATCTGAAGACGGAAGCTTATCAGCAGTTTACTCTATCACGGTTGAAAAACCATTTGGATTCTTTGATATAGTGCGTCAAAAATTCAACAACGTACTTATTGTAAACAACAACCCGTTGACAAATGGCGGTTATGAATTTACTGCATACCAATGGTTTAAAAACGGACAATTAATAGGAACTGGTCAATACTATTCTGCCAGCGAAAGTTTAAATTCACCTTTAGACCCTACAGCCGATTATAGTGTAAAAATGACTACAAAAGATGGTAAAATATTACAAACTTGTACAAGTAAAATCACGCTTACTAACTCATTCCAGGCTAAACTTTATCCTAACCCAATCCAAACAGGAAAAACAATCACTGTAGAAGCTGATTATCCTCAGGAAGAGCTAGATCAAATGCAAATCAGTCTTTACTCTGTTACAGGTCAATTGATTAAAACCGTTCAATCTTCTTCAGTATTAACTGAGATACAATTACCACAAACAACTGAAAGCAATATTATAATGGTAGTTCTTGAAGCTCCAAACGTTAAAAAATCTTTCAAAGTAATTGTAAAATAGATAAACCTGCCGGCACTGTCTAATAAACAGCGCCGGCATAATAAAATTTAAGATGAAAAAATATATAACATCACTCGCTGTCGTTACAGCTTTATTAGCTGCTTTTAATAGTTATGGTCAGGATAAAAAACACGAATTTTCTATTTCACTGGGCGGTCCGTTTTCATTTATAAAATCAACTGGAGGCGAATATGTTCCCGGAAATGGTGTTAATGCAGGACTTCGCTATTCTTACTTTTTAAACGAAGGCTTAAGTTTAGGAATTGGAGTTGAGTATCAAACCTACAAATCCGATTCAAAATTTGGCTATATCGCAGGACAATACAATACTGTTGATGCAGAAAATGAAGCTTTTCAGTTTCGATACAAAGTCACTAATTTAAGAGAAGAACAAAATCTGGGGTATATTAATGTTCCTATTAACATTCAATTTGAAACTCCGGGTACCACAAAACTTTACGTTTCTGCCGGTGCCAAAGTTGGTTTTGCATCAAGCGGTACCTACGAGTCAAAAATGTCAAACAGTACTACAAGCGGTTATTATCCGCAGTACAATGTAGAACTGTTCAGCCCTGCATTTGCTGGTTTTGCAAACGTTGATAATTTAAAAGCCCCAGAACGCGATTTAGATACAAAAGTATCGTATTCTGCAACTTTTGAAACGGGCGTAAAACAACTTATCGGAAATAGAAATTCCATTTATATTGGAGCTTATTTGGATTACGGTTTAAACAACATTCAAAAGAAAAATGAAAACAGCAGCCTGGTTCAATACAATCCTGAATTACCTGTTCAGTTAAAATACAACAGTGTATTCGATACCGGAATTGCATCGAACATGAGACTGGTTTCTTATGGTTTAAAATTAAGATTCGCGATTCGCTGATTTTATAAAAATTCTTGCCCAGGAAAAGCTATTCAAAAATTGAATAGCTTTTTTTACTTATATAAAGTTCTCAAAACATAACATTTATCATATTTTTACTTTACGTCATTTGCTTTCTTTGTTATTACACTAAAGAAATAGGATTACTAGTATTGGGCTCTTAAACTAAGTAATCCTAAGTCATTTTTATCGTAATAACGGCTGGCAAAATGCATATTGATACTGATTTACTTTACACCTGGGGTGCTGTTGCAAAAAAGGTTCCCAAACATGCTGTCATCTTTTACGAAAATGACCCGCCTCTTTCCTTTTATCAAATTCTTGAAGGAACCGTAAAAATGAGTTATACTAATGAAGATGGTAAAGATCTTACTATTGGCGTTTTTAAAGAAGGAGATAGTTTTGGAGAACCGCCTTTATTTATAGAACAGCCCTACCCTGCCTCGGCAATTGCACAGACAGATTGTATATTATTAAAACTATCCAAAACTAATTTCTTTTCTTTTATCGAGGAAAATCCCGAAATACAAACGAAACTATTAAAATTGTTTGCCAAGAAAATTTACAATAAAACCGTATTCTCTAAAAACATAATTAACCACAAACCCGAATATCGGATTCAATATTTTTTAGATAATTTAAAAAGACAGCATAACTGCAAACCTTCTCAAAAAATGAAAATACCCTATACAAGGCAGGAAATTGCAGATTTTACAGGATTACGTGTCGAGACCGTTATTAGAACAATTTCGGCCATGAGTAAAAATAATAAAGTCGAAATTATCGATCATAAATTATTCTACTAGAAAGCTGCAAGATATTTTGGTATGATTCAAATCATACTTTTTTACAAAAGGCTTTTCTTTCTTTGTAAAGGTTAAAGAAATTATTAATTCGACTTAATAGCATTCAAATTAAAACGGGAACTCTAAGAGCTCCCGTTTTGTTTAAGCAATAACCTTACTTATCATTGCTTTTGAAATATTCTTTGCCCTGACTTTTACTTCATTTGCTTTTTCGCCTTCAAATAAACTATCAACCGTTTTTTTCCAAAGCTTGGTCCAATGCAAAAAATGGGCTTCGGTTAACGTGCTTTTTTCATTAAGTAATCGGTGTTTCATCATGGGATTTCCATCAAAATTTCCGGTATGAAATAGAATGTTATCCCAAAAATCGTACATAATAGGAAGATGTTTTTCCCAATTAACTATCGCTACTTCTGTAAACAAATAACCAATAGCCGCATCACTTTTAACCTTTTGATAAAAAGCATCAACCAGTATTTTAATGTCTTCCTTATTTCTAATGTCTGTTTTCATATACCTGTTTTAATTTCTCTCTATCTCAAATAATAGAAAACTTTAGATCAAAATTCTAAAACTTGCAGCTCATAAAGTATGATTCCAATCATACCTCATCAAAAAGATTTCTGATACCTTTCTTTCAAATAGACATGATTTTACTTCTATTTTCACTAAAACCAAATCGTAACTATAAGGTTATCTGCATACCACCGAAACCTAAAAAAATAAATATAAAACAGTATGACTGGAATCATAATTTGAGAAAATTGATGATGATATATTTACCGTATCAAATTTATGCTTAACCGTATTAGAAACTTGTTTCTAATACAAAACCATTAAACTTCCTCTGTAGTTAAATATGCTGGAAACAGCATATTTTTCTGCAGAAAAAACGAACTCAAAAATGAACAAAGATTTTTTGGCACAGGAAATAACCCGATTAAAACAAGAAAAAAATGCTGTTATTCTGGCTCATTATTATCAAGATGAGGAAATTCAGGATATCGCAGATTTTATTGGTGATAGTCTTGAATTATCCAAAAAAGCACAAAATACAAATGCCGATATTATTTTGTTTGCCGGTGTTCATTTCATGGCAGAAACAGCTAAAATACTCAACCCGGATAAAAAGGTCATAATTCCGGATTTTAATGCCGGATGTTCTCTTGCAGACGGCTGCAATCCTGCCGATTTTAAAACTTTTAAAGCAAAACATCCAGATCACATTGTGGTGACATACATTAACTGCTCTGCCGAAATAAAAGCAATGAGCGATTTGGTTTGTACATCATCAAATGCAAAAAAAATAATTGCCTCAATCCCTGCTGATAAGGAAATAATATTTGCCCCGGATAAAAATTTAGGAAGTTACCTTCAAAAAGAAACACAACGAAAACTGGTTCTTTGGGATGGATCCTGTGTGGTTCACGAAGCTTTTTCGCTGGAAAAACTAATTGAAGTCTATACTAAAAACCCGACTGCTAAAATAGCGGCGCATCCGGAATCTGAAAGTCCTATTTTAAAAATTGCGCATTACATTGGCTCAACTTCCGGAATTATCAACTTTATTAAAACGGATCCTGCTGCCGTTTTCATTGTGGCTACAGAAGCCGGTATCCTGCACGAGCTCTCAAAAGCCGTACCTGACAAAACGCTGATTCCGGCTCCTTCCACAGAAGACAATACTTGTGCCTGCAGTGAATGTGCTTTTATGAAAGTCAATACACTCGAAAAATTGTATTGGTGCCTAAAACAAGAAAGTCCCGAAATTATAATAAATGAACCTCTTAGAATTGAAGCGCTTAAGCCAATTAAAAAAATGCTTGAACTCTCTTAAATAGAACCTCAAAACCCCTGCTAAAATGCTCAAAACTGATATACTAATAATAGGTTCCGGTATCTCGGGATTATTTTTTGCAATGAAAACGGCAAAAAAACGGCCTGATTTATCTATTGTCATAATGACTAAAAAAACGGCTAAAAACACTAATACGCAACTGGCACAAGGTGGTATTGCGGTTGTTACAAATCATTTAAAAGACAGTTTTGACCAGCATATAAAAGATACCTTAAAATCAGGCGGCGGACATTGCGACGAAGAAATCGTAAAAATGGTGATTCAGCAGGCTCCGGAAAGACTCCAGGAACTTCTTGAAATAGGAACTTCATTTGATAAAGACTCACAAGGGCAATGGGATCTGGGTCTTGAAGGCGGACATTCGCAGCATCGCATTCTGCATCATAAAGACAGTTCCGGTCTTGAAATAGAAAAAAAACTTTTAAAAATAATCGAAAAATTACCCAATATTAAGTTGTTCGAAAACTATCAGGTTATAGATCTTAATACCGAAGCAAATCAAGGGAAAACAAACTGTACGGGAGCCTTTTTTTACGACATAGACAGCAATTTAATAAAATACATAAGAGCACGCACCACAGTGCTGAGTACAGGCGGATGCGGTCAGCTTTTTCAAAATACAACCAATCCGGAAATTGCAACCGGAGACGGCATTGCAATGGCCGCACGCGCAGGAGTCGAAATCGAAGACATGCAATACATTCAGTTTCATCCTACTGCTTTATACAGAGGTGAAGAAAATCCATTGTTCCTAATTTCAGAAGCAGTACGCGGATTTGGAGCTCATATTATCAATGAAGAAGGAAAAAGATTTTTGTTTAAGTACGATTCAAGAGGTGAACTCGCAACCCGAGATATTGTATCGAATGCTATTTATCGTGAAATGCATCTAAATGGAAAGAAACATATGTATTTAGACTGCAGACATTTAGATGTTTACGCTTTTTATCAAAAGTTTCCCTCTATTGCCAAACATTGCAACGAAATAGGTTTGTATCCTGAAACCGATTTGATTCCGATAGTTCCTGCGGCTCATTATCAATGTGGCGGCATTAAAGTCGATAGAAACGGATGCACTACTATTAAAAACTTATACGCTATTGGCGAATGTGCGAGAACCGGACTGCATGGAAAAAATAGGCTGGCGTCTAACTCTTTACTCGAAGCTTTGGTATTTGCGCATCAGGCTTCGGAAAACATTGGCAAGACAATCGATCTATTTGAGTTTTCATCCAAAATACTGATTCCAAAATATCCTAATACAGAGAACAAAAAAGACCAGATAACCTTTTTGATTTTAAAGAAAGAGATACAGGCATTATTAACCAGCTTTTATTCCAGCGAAGAACGCGATACTGATTTTGCTATTCAAAAAATAAAATTGATAAAAGATACAGCCGAAACGCTTGTGGTAAATCAGCAGATTACAATTCCATTTATAGAATTCTCTAATATGCTTACGGTTGCCTTAATAATTATTAAACACTGCAAAAAAAGAAAAAGCCCCTTTATAATGTCTTTAAATTAAAACATGATAATCAAAGCTAATTAATTATGGAAATAACAAATAAGTCTACCATTGGCGAAATCGTCGCAGATGATTTTAGAGCAGCAGCTATTTTTTCGAAATACAATATAGATTTTTGCTGTAAAGGGCATCGCACAATCGCGGAAGTTTGTAAAAAAAGAGACGTTACAGAAAGTTTTCTGATAGAAGAACTTCAAGACGCTAAAAACAGTCCGGCAAACCAGTCTTTTGATTATAAATCTTGGTCTGTTGATTTGTTGACAGATTATATAGAAAAAACGCATCACAGGTATGTAGAAGAAAAGACACCGGTTATACTTCAGTTTTTAGAAAAAGTATGCCGTGTTCACGGAGAAATTCATCCTGAACTTCATGAAATAAACAAAATTTTTAATGCATCGGCAGTAGATCTGGCTGCGCACATGAAGAAGGAAGAAACAGAGCTTTTTCCTTTTATAAGACAAGTAAAAAAGGCAAAAGACAAAGGACTGCCATTTGAAACACCCGTTTTTGGAAGCATTGAAAATCAGGTTGTTTTAATGAAAGAAGACCATCTTTCAGAAGGACAGCGTTTTAAAAAAATTGCCAATTTAACCACTGATTATACTCCTCCGGCAGGAGCCTGCAATACATACAAAGTTACTTTTTCAATGCTGGAAGAATTTGAAAGCAACCTGTATAAACACATTCACATGGAAAACAATATTTTGTTTCCAAAAGCAATTAAACTAGAAAAAAACTTCAAGAAAGCTTTTTAAATACAATAAAACATGGAAAAATATGTAATCAAAAGAAACGGAGATTACAGACCTTTTGAGGCTTTCAAAATTCAGGATGCCATTCAAAAAGCCTTTCAAAGCGTAAATCAGCCCATCGACAAAAGAATTTTTAAATTGGTCAGCACTGCATTAGAGGCAAAATACTCCTGGGCAGTAGAAGAAATACAAGATATAATTGAAAGAGTTCTTTTTGAGAATGGCTATTTCTTAACGATGCGTTCGTTTATTATTTACCGCCATACCCGTAAACTGCAAAGAGAACACATAAATGGCCTTAATGATGATACAACGTATGTAAACAGTACGCAGACCATAGAAGAATACATCAACCAGTCGGACTGGCGAATTAATGCCAATGCAAATACTTCGTACTCCAATGCCGGATTGGTGAACAATACCGCAGGAAAAATAATTGCCAATTACTGGCTTGATAAAATTTATACCCGAGAAGAAGGTTTCGCTCATAGAAACGGAGACATTCATATTCACGATCTCGACTGCTTAACCGGATATTGCGCCGGATGGAGCCTGCGTGTATTATTAAACGAAGGCTTTAATGGTGTTCGGGGACGTGTAGAAAGCAGACCGCCGTCTCATTTTAAAGAAGCCCTGGGGCAAATGGCAAATTTCCTTGGGATTCTTCAAAGCGAATGGGCCGGTGCTCAGGCCTTCAGTTCTTTTGATACCTATCTGGCTCCTTATGTTTTTAAGGATCAGCTTTCTTTCGATCAAATTTTAAAAGCCATTAGAAGTTTTGTCTATAATTTGAATGTTCCGGCACGCTGGGGACAATCGCCTTTTACCAATATCACACTGGATTGGATCGTTCCGGATGATCTTAAAGACCAGATTCCGACGAAAAATAATGATCATTTGTTTCTTAATGTAGAAAATCAGGAATTAGTTGAAAAAGCAAAAGAACGCGGTGTTGAAAAATTAACGAATCTAAAATATGCCGATTTCCAAAAGGAAATGAATCTTATTAATAAGGCTTATTATACCGTAATGACCGAAGGAGATGCAAACGGTCAGCCCTTCACCTTCCCTATTCCAACGGTAAACATCACAGAGGATTTTGACTGGGAAGGAGAAAATGTCGATTTGCTGTTTGAAAATACAGCTAAAATAGGTTCTTCTTATTTTCAAAATTTCATTGGAAGTCAATATCTGCTTGATGAAAACGGAAATAAAATTGAAAATCCCGATGCCTATAAACCAAATGCCGTTAGAAGTATGTGCTGCAGATTACAGCTTGACCTGCGTGAATTATTAAAACGAGGAAATGGTCTTTTTGGAAGTGCAGAAATGACAGGAAGCATTGGCGTTGTAACCATTAACATGGCTCGATTAGGATATTTGTACAAAGGAAATATTATAGACTTGTTTAAACATCTGGATGAACTTCTTTTAATTGCGAAATCAACATTAGAGAAAAAAAGAGTTTTTATACAGGAAATGTACGACCGCGGACTTTATCCTTACACCAAACGTTATCTGGATCATTTTAGAAACCACTTTTCGACCATTGGCGTAAACGGAATGAATGAAATGGTAGTTAATTTTACCGAAGGAAAACAGGATATTACAGCCAATTCAGGAATTCATTTTGCAACAGAAATTCTTGATCATATTCGATTGCGAATGAAAGAGTTTCAGGAAGAAACCGGGAATTTATACAATCTGGAAGCCACTCCGGCAGAAGGAACAACGTATCGTTTTGCAAAAGAAGACAAAAAGCGTTTCCCTGAGATTTATCAGGCTGGATGCGACGAGAATATTTATTATACCAACAGCTCACAAATTCCGGTTGACCATACCGAAGATCCATTTGAAGCTTTATTACTTCAGGACGAATTGCAATGTAAATATACGGGCGGTACTGTACTGCATCTTTATATGCGGGAAAAAATAAGCAGTCCCAAAGCCTGTAAAAACTTTGTAAAGAAAGTATTGACCAATTTCAAACTGCCTTATATTACGATAACTCCTATTTTTAGTATCTGCCCTGTTCATGGCTACTTAAATGGAGAACACGAATATTGTCCTAAATGCGACGAAATTTTATTAAATGAAAACAATCAAAAAACGATAATATATGAAAACGCAGACAGATGAGATTCTAAAAAAACAAGAATCAAGAAGAAGTAAATGCTTAGTGTATACAAGAGTAATGGGTTATCACAGACCTGTAGAAAGTTTTAATATTGGAAAAAAAGGAGAACATCAGCAGCGAACTCATTTTAAAGAAATCAGGATCGAATAAAGCTGTTTACAGCATTACCCCTTTTACTTTACTAGACTATCCGGATAAAACAGCCTGCATCATTTGGTTTGCGGGCTGTAATATGCGGTGTTCATATTGCTATAATCCGGACATTGTTTTAGGAAAAGGAAAAATTGATTTTGAAACCGTTTTTACTTTTCTAAAATCCAGAAAAGGATTATTAGACGGCGTAGTTTTAAGCGGGGGCGAATGTACTATTCATAAAAAAATCCTTGGCTTTATTAAAAAAATAAAACAATTGGGATTTACTGTAAAAATAGACACAAATGGTTCCAGACCCGATGTTCTGAAAAAAATGATTGATGAAGAGTTGATTGATTATGTCGCGTTAGATTTTAAAAGCCTGTCGTCGAACTTTAAAACTATTACTCAATCTAACTTATTTGCTGAATTTGAAGAAAGTTTAATTCTTTTAATGAATTCCTCCATTCCTTTTGAAGTTCGAACTACGCTTCATTCAGCACTTATAAGCAAATCAGCATTTATAGAAATGAGAGATTATCTAAAAAGCAAAAACTATAAAGGAAATTATTATGTACAGCATTTTGTAAACAATGTTCCAACAATTGGTGAATTAGAATATTCTGAAAAAGCGTTGAAATTTGAGAATTATTCCACCTCAGAAATAACTATTATTTGCAGGGAACAGTAATACATAAGAAGCTTTATTTCTAAGCATTATTAATTTAAAAGTTTATTATGACACTTCATCACATCATTTTGATACTTCATTTAATCGCAGCAACAATTTGGGTGGGCGGTCATTTAACACTTTGCACTGTTTTTCTTCCTGAAGCTTTACGAAAAAAAGACCCGTCGATTATTTTAAAGTTCGAACGAAAATTTGAACCATTGGGCATGCTGGCCTTGCCAACGCTTATTGCAACAGGATTTGGAATGGCCTATGATTTTGGTGTTACACTTGATACCTGGTTTAGCTTTTCGGGTGGTTTTGAAAAAGTAGTTTCTATAAAATTACTGTTACTGTTTTTAACCATTATTTGTGCCTTGATTGCACAATTTATAGTGATTCCCAACCTTAATCAATACAACCTGAAAACAATGGCTGTACTCATTATTACGGTTACTTTAACGGGTGTTATCATGCTGATATTAGGCTCAACATTAAGATACGGAGGAATATGAGCTAAAAAAACCGTAAAAGATTTTACGGTTTATAAATAATATTATCTCTTTTTTTGCTGTCCGGGAGCGTAAGCTTTTGCGCTTTTACTGCCTGACATTTTTTTTGCCTGCCCAGGAGGAACTTTTTCTGATCCTGAAGATGATGAAGAGGAACTGTGAACACTGCATCCTGCAATACTTAACGTAAGTAAAACACAGCTTAAAATTTTAATAAAGTTAGTCATTCTCATTTATTAGTTATTTTTTGAGTCAAAAATACGGGTTTTAAAGGAACTAAAAGTATTTTAAGATCATATAAAAAACCTGCAATGAAAATCACGGCAGGTTTCTTTATTTAAAAGTTTATAGAACTTACTTTTTAACAGTATCCGTTTTAACCGTTCTAATCGTATCTGTAGTCATTGTGTCTACATCTGGACCAACTGTATCAATTATGGCTTTTGTCGAATCTGCGTAAGCTTGATTTTCTAAAGTAGTAGTGTCATTCTTCTTACACGAAAATGTTAATCCTGTTAATAAAATCAACATTGCAATTTTGGTCTTTAAAAGTGTTTTCATCATATTTTTTCTGTTTGTATTTATTATACTATTTCAAATTTAAAATACTGGTTATCAATATTATTACATAATTACTACTATCATTTATATGAATCAAATAAATGAGGTAAAAAACTGATTTTCAATGCAAAAACTATAAATTCTAAAGTAAATTATGTAAATCGCTTCGGTATTCTTTTAGGAAATTTGTATAAACAAAGTTCAAAATGAAAACTTTTCTTCGCAATAACGGTTTGTGTATCTGCTTTTTGATACTGTTTTTCGGGTCTTTAATTGGGCAGACTTTATTAGGTTTTCAGGAACATAATAAAGAACTTATTGATGAAGGTGGAAAAATGATCAATATGAGCGCCTACCTTTTATCCGGCCATTTTATTGAATCTACTTTTGAAAACTGGGAAAGTGAATTTCTACAGATGGGACTTTTTGTGGTGCTTACTATTTTCTTAAAACAAAAAGGATCATCAGAATCTAAAAAACTGGACGAAAAAGAAGAAGTCGACCGGGAACCAGATCCTAAACGAAAAAACGCACCATGGCCCGTTAAAAAAGGAGGTTTTATTCTGGCCTTATACAAACATTCGCTTACCATTGCATTGCTTCTATTCTTCTTTATTTCACTAGTAATGCATTTCTACGGAAGTTTAAAAGACGAAAATGAGAAACTGCTTTTAGAAGGAAAACCGCTGGAAACGATTTCATCTTACTTGGTAAATTCCAGATTTTGGTTTGAATCCTTTCAAAACTGGCAAAGCGAATTTCTATCCGTTTTTGCTATCATATTATTATCCGTTTATTTGCGTCAGATAGGTTCTTCGCAATCCAAACCAGTAGATGCACCTCATGTACAAACAGGCGGATAAGGAACAAAAAAATATTATTCCTCGTACATCTCCATCCAAAGTCGGGTTTCTTCAAGATCGAGTTCTTTTTCTATTTTACGGAAAATCTCCTCATTAACTGAACCTTTTTTGTGCATGCTTTCGAGTTTAGCACGTTCCACATTTAAAAGATCAATTTGAATTTTGGTGAAGTCATTAAAAATTTCGTTTCCTAATAATTTTCCATTTCCAAAAAAGTTAGCCGGAAGTTCGGTTTTCTGCAAACGATTAAACTTGACTTCGTATTTACTTTTAATATTGTGCAGCAATTCATCATCCAGCAATGAAAAGTTATCTTCGATATGGGCTATGGTTTCTGAAACAATAACATTTCGAACATCATATTCTTCGGCTAGAATAGAATATCGCTCAATTTTCAATTTTTTGATAATCCACGGAAGTGTAAGCCCCTGAATAACTAAAGTGGATAGTATAACGCAAAAAACCAAATAAATAATCAGGTTTCGAAGCGGAAATTCTTCGGTTTTATTCAACATTAAAGGCAATGCCAAAGCTGCAGCCATCGACACAACGCCGCGCATTCCTGACCACCCGAAGATGATCATATTTCGGTAATCAAATTCTTCTTTCAAACGAATCTTTTTACTCACGATTCTTGGTATTATCGTCGCAGGAACAACCCATAAAAAACGAACTAAAATGACCACAAGACTAATAACTCCTCCCCAGATAAACAAAGAGCTTCCGGAATAATTGCTGATTCCCTCTATGATTTGTCTCAGCTGCAATCCAATTAAAATAAAGATCAAACCATTTAAAATATTGGTTAAAACACTCCAAATTGTTCCCGTCATAATACGGCTTTCATGCGTAAAAATAGTTCCTGATCTGGCCGATAAGTACAATCCCGTTGCTACAACGGCCAAAACACCTGAGCCTTCAAAATGTTCTGCCAGCAGATAAGACGAAAATGGCGTTAATAAAGTCAGCGTTACTTCGATAATATCATCGCAAACAAACCTTTTATGGATATAACTCATGACAAAACCTACGCCCAAACCAATCGCAATTCCTAACGCCGACATTAAAACGAAATTTAATCCTGCCTGCCATAAAATAAAATTTCCGGCTGTAATAGCGGTTAATGCATATTTATACGCCACAAGACCACTGGCATCATTTACCAGACTTTCGCCTTCTAAAATGGCAATTAATCTGGGATGTAATCCCAAACCTTTAGTTATAGAAGTAGCCGAAACGGCATCTGGAGGAGAAACAATGGCACCAAGCAAAAACGCTAACGGCCAGGAAATATCATCTATAAGCATGTGCGCTGCAATAGCAACCGCAGTTGTGGTAAAGAAAACCAATCCAACCGCCGCCAAAGTAATGGGACGAATGGTTTGTTTAAAGTCTGACCAGCTGGTGTACCATGCTGCATGATACAAAAGAGGCGGTAAAAATACAATAAACACCACTTCCGGGCTCAACGCAATAACTGGAAGTCCAGGCACAACGCTGATAATTACACCGCAGAGAACCAATACAATAGGAATGGGAAAATTATATCTTTTACTTACTAAACTAAGAAAAGCTACGCCAAAAAGTAACATTATAATTACTGTAATATTTTCCATTTACTGCGGGTATTTTTTTATTTGGGATGATAATTTGTGAGTGCTAAATTAAGATTTTATGATAATTAAATTAGAATATCACTAAAAAAAGAATACTCAATTTATTGACTTATATCAAACTTTTTAAGCGCAGACAAGTTTAGATTTGTTTCAAATTATTTCTAAAAACAGTTTTCAAAATACAGCAAATGATAAGTACAGAATTAAGTCCGTTAATACAGTTTGGAGTTACAAGCAAAGAACGCGTTGAAAATGCTTTGGAACAGCTCAAAAACGGAAAAGGAATTATAGTAACCGATGACGAAGACCGCGAAAATGAAGGCGATCTGATTTTCTCGGCACAGCACATAAATGTTCAGGACATGGCCTTAATGATTCGCGAATGCAGCGGAATTGTGTGTCTTTGTCTTCCTAACGAAAAAGCAGATCAATTAGACCTGCCGTATATGGTAAAAGAAAACACCAGCAGTTTTCAAACCCCTTTTACAATTACCATCGAAGCAAAACATGGCGTAACAACGGGGGTTTCGGCAACCGATCGAATTACAACTATTAAAACCGCTGTTGCCCAAAATGCAAAACCGGAAGATTTAGCCAGACCCGGACATATTTTTCCGTTACGCGCCAGAGATAATGGAGTTTTGGAAAGAAACGGCCATACCGAAGGAAGTGTCGATTTAATGAAATTAGCCGGATTAAACCCCGAAGCCGTTCTTTGTGAATTGATGAACGAAGACGGCACTATGGCAAAACTGGACAAAATCGTTAGCTTTGCACAACAGCATGATTTAGTAGTTTTATCTATCGAAGATATTGTTTATTACCGTAAATTCGTGCGAGATTATAAGTAAAGAATGATATACCAACAGCTTGGCAGTTATATTAAAAAAAATATTGACGTTTCTGATGAAGATTTAAGTACGATCCTTTCCTATTTTAAACCTTTAAAGAAAAATAAAAATGATTTTCTGCTCATTCAGGGGCAAACCAGCCAGCAGACTTTTTTTGTTGGAAAAGGCTGTGTGCGAATCTTTTTTATTAATGAAGAAGGAAAAGACGCTACTCGATACATTGCCTTTGAAAATCAGTTTGCGACCGCTTTAGTCAGTTTTATAACCAAAATGCCATCTGTAGAAAATATTCAGGTAATCGAGAAATCAGAATTGCTTACCATTACACATGACGACTTTAAACATTTGATGCAGCTTATTCCGCAATGGCGTGAATTCTACAGTAATTACCTGGAAAAAGCGTATGTAAACAATGCCAATAGATTGATGTCGTTTACTACTATGGATGCTTTAGAAAGATACAATCAGCTTTTGAAGATTAATCCTGCCATTGTAAAACGACTTCCGAATAAGATTGTGGCTTCGTATATTAATATTTCTCAGGAAACGTTAAGCAGATTAAAATCTAAAGTTTGATTTTTTTATTCTGATTGCGGCCTTACTTGCGGAGATGTCTCCTTCGTCGACATGACAATAGGAATAAAAAAGCCGAATCTTAATTGAGATTCGGCTTTTTTATTATTTATGATTCGCAGCTGCTGCAAGAAACAAGACTGGTTACTAATTCTTTAGAAACACTCTGACTTCTTTGGTAATATAAACTTTTAACTCCTTGCTGCCAAGCTTCGATCATTAAACGGTTTACATCTTTAATCGCTAATTCAGCCGGAATATTAAGATTTAAACTTTGTCCCTGATCTACAAATTTCTGACGAATTCCTGCCTGCTGTACAATTTCCAGCTGGCTGATTTCTTTAAAGGTTTTAAAAACATCTTTTTCAGTCTGCGAAAGCTGCGACATGTGCTGTACGCTTCCTCCGTTAAGCATAATTTCTCTCCAAACTTCTTCGTTATCAAGACCTTTTTTCTCCAATAAAGCTTTTAGGTATTTATTTTTACGCATAAAATTACCTTTGCTTAAACCAGCCTTATAATAATTACTGCTGAAAGGTTCAATTCCTGGCGAAGTCTGTCCTAAAATAGCAGAAGATGAAGTTGTTGGAGCAATTGCCATTGTAGTGGTATTACGTCTTCCGTAACCTTTTAACAATTCTGGTTCACCATAAATTCTAGCCAATTCCTGACTTGCTTTATCAGCTTTATCACTAATATGTTTGAAAATTTCCGTCGTTTTCATTTTAGCTTCCATTCCTTCAAACGGAATCATATTTTTCTGCAGGTAAGAATGCCAGCCTAAAACACCTAAACCTAATGCACGATGTCTTTTTGCAAATTTATTAGCGGCAGAAAGGTAATAGTTGCCTTCTGTCTTTTCGATAAATTCCTGCAATACAGCATCCAAGAAAAAGATCGCTAATTTTACCGCTTCAGTATCTTTCCATTCTTCATACAATTCTAAATTCATAGAAGAAAGACAGCAAATAAATGATTCGTCATGAGTTGACGGAAGCATAATCTCACTGCATAAATTACTAGCATTGATTCTAAGATTTTTATCCTTATAAACCTGTGGTTTGTTTTTATTTACGTTGTCACTAAAGAAAATATAAGGAAGTCCTTTCTGCTGGCGGCTTTCTAAAACTTTAGCCCAAATTTGTCTTTTATCGGCATCACCATCAATCATTTCCTGCATCCAGTAGTCAGGAACACAAATTCCGGTAAACAAATTCTGAATTGGATTTCCTATGCTTTTAATTTTAAGGAATTCCTCAATATCCGGATGGTCAATATCCAAATAAGCTGCAAATGCGCCGCGACGAACGCCTCCTTGCGAAATGGTATCCATAGCCGTGTCAAAAAGTTTCATAAAACTTACGGCACCGCTGCTTTTTCCGTTATCAGTTACGGCACTGCCACGCTCACGCAATTCACCAAAATAGCCAGAGGTTCCGCCGCCTATTTTGGTCTGCATGATAACTTCACCTAATTTATGTGTAATTCCTTCAATTTTATCCGGAACGTGTACGTTAAAACAAGAAATAGGCAAACCTCTTTCGGTTCCCATATTGGCCCAAACCGGCGAACTGATACTCATCCAGCCGCGTTCGATCATTTCTACAAAAGACTCTTTTAATTCCGGCTTGTATAATCTTTTTGCTGCAGCAGTACAAATTCTGTCAATTGCACCTTCTACAGTTTCACCTTTTAAAAGATAACCGCGATTTAAAATTTGTTCACTTTCAGAGTTCTTCCACCACATTTTGCTGCCAGCCTCGTTTTGCGGAAGACTGTTTGTTTCATTTGTATCTATTGTATTCATATTATTTTGCTGTTAGAAAAGGTCGTTTGCTGTAATACTCTTATCGTGTTTTGTATACTCTACAGGACGTTTTGCAAAGAAATCGTCTAAACTGTTGGCAAAAACTTCTTCTTCAAACCAAGCGAGAGCTTTGTAATCTTCTACTTTTACATCAAAAATGGTTGGAATATTAATTTGTTTCAGGCTTTCATCGATTCTAAATTTCATGAAATTAACTAAATCCCCTTTTTTGATACTTTCGATTTCACCTTCTTCAAATATCCAGTCTAATATGTCCGATTCTACTTCAATAGAATCTTTAACCGTTTCTCTAACAAGCGTCAGCGTTTCTTCATCAAAATAATCCGGGAATTCTTCTCTAATTTTATTGATGATGTAAATACCGCCGTTAGCATGAATCTGTTCGTCGATAGAAGTCCAGGCAATAATATTGCTCACATTTTTCATGTAACCTTTAAATCTCGTGAAAGAAAGCAAAATCGCAAACTGGCTGAACAAAGAAACATTTTCGATTAGGATACTGAATAAAATCAGCGAAACCATATATTTTCTATTGTCTTGAGATTTGGTATCTTTAAGTACATTTGAAAGATATTCTACACGTTTGCGGATAACGGGAACATCTAAAAGTTTTTCAAATTCATCATTATATCCAAGTACTTCAAGAAGACGGGAATAAGCCTCAGAATGTCTGAATTCGCACTCTGCAAAAGTACTTCCTAAACCATTAAATTCCGGTTTTGGAAAGTGCTCATAGATATTTCCCCAAAAGCTTTTTACCGCTACCTCAATCTGTGCAATGGCAAGTAAACTATTTTTGACTGCTGTTTTTTCGGCCAATGTTAAATGAGCATGAAAATCCTGAGTATCAGCTGTAAAATCGACTTCTGTATGAACCCAATACGCTTTATTTATCGCTTCTGTAAATTGTAAAACCTCCGGGTATTCAAAAGGTTTATAATTGACTCTCTTATCAAATATAGACATATATATAGTATTTAATGGTAACTAATTTAGAATAGAAAAGAAACAGGATTTTGGGGTGGGTAACTGCATTTTCTAGTTTTACAAAATTAACCCACGAATCTTCTTTTGACTAGAGTTTGATGTTAAAAAACCGAGCAATTATCAACAGTAATAACTTCGATCGAAAACCATCAAAAAAACATTTTATCAACAGGCACATAATTTTTCGTACTTGCCGACATATCAGTTATTTGTACTAAATCTAAATAGAGTTGTCAACAAAAAAAAGCGAAAATATACCTCCCGATAAAAAAACAGTTATCAACAGAGGAGTTCAAATTTTGGTCTTTTTTTGCCAAAATTAACTCCGTTCAAAAGATCCATTTCGTCTTAAAAACACTTTTTCAGTCGTAAGAAATAAAATTACATACGATATAAAATGTTCTACTCTTTAAAAACATAAAAAACTCACTATCAAAACTTTAAATTCATAAACAATAAAAAACATTAAACACTTATTAAACCAAAATTTAAAATTAAAATCTTACAATTTCAAGAAATCGTTATCGTAACAAAAGAACTTTTCATAATGAGACATTTAAATTAAAAAATCATTAGAATTAAACTTTTGCAGACAATAAAACTTGATATAAAAATATAAATCTTTACATTTGCCATTATTTTGATTTATTCTAAATAGACTTTGTAAAAATCTATATTTTTTGAATAGCAAACTCCAATAAACAACATAATAAAATATGAAAAAGAACCTTTTTATTTCTTTAGCATTAGCCGCAACTTTCTTTGTAAGCGCGCAGCAAAAAAATACGCTTTTAGAGCAGTCTTTCTGGAAAACTTCTCCAGATGTAAATACTGTTAAAGCAGAAATCGCAAAAGGAAGCAATCCGGCAGAAGCCAATGTAAATGCATTTGATGTTACCACTTTGGCCATTAATAATGATGCTCCAATTGCTACAATCAAATTTTTACTAGACCAGCCTGGAAATTCGGTTACCAAATTAACTCACGACAATCGTATTTATTTACATTGGGCGGCTTATAGAGGAAACACAGAATTAGTTGACTATTTAATTGCAAAAGGTTCTGATGTTAAATTTGAAGACAGCCACGGTACAACTCCGATAGATTTTGCTGCTTCAAACGGACAGTCGAATCCTGCTTTATATGATGCCTTTTTTAAAGCCGGAATAGATCCGAAGAAAAAATATGCAAATGGCGCTAACTTACTTCTTTTAGCTATTTCATCTGATAAAGACTTAAAAGCTGCCGATTATTTTGCAACAAAAGGAATGTCTCTTAAAGATGTAGACAACGACGGAAACACTGCCTTTACTTATGCAGCAAGATCTGGAAATATTGCCCTTTTAAAGAAACTTTTAGAAAAAGGAGTAAAACCAACCGATGGTGCTTTGTTTACTGCAGCGCAGGGAAGCCGTAGAGAAACCAATACTATTGAAACCTATAAATATTTAGTTGAAGAAGTAAAACTAAAACCTACTGCACAAAACAAAGTAGGACAAAATGTATTACACTTTTTAGCTGGAAAACCAAACCAAGCTGAAATTATCAAATACTTTTTAAGCAAAGGTACCGATGCTAATAAAGCAGATAAAGAAGGAAACACACCTTTAATGGTTGCAGCTTCGGCTAGAGATAATTCGGTTTTAGAAATCTTACTTCCATTAACCAAAAACATCAATGCTCAAAATACAAAAGGAGAATCGGCTTTAACTAGCGCAGTTCGATCAGGAACTCCAGAAGCGGTAAACTTACTTTTAAGCAAAGGCGCCGATGTAAATGTAAAAGACAAAGACGGAAATAATTTAGGTGTTTACCTGGTACAATCGTATCGTCCGGCCGGAAGAGAGAAAGAAGCTGTTGCCCCTTTTGATGCTAAAGCAAAATTACTTCAGGAAAAAGGTTTAAACTTAGCTGCTCCTCAAAAAGACGGAAATACGCTATATCATTTAGCTGTTACAAAAAATGACATCGCACTTCTTAAAAAAATCACCGATCTAAAAGTAGATATAAACGCTAAAAACAAAGATGGTTTAACGGCTTTACACAGAGCTGCCATGATTGCTAAAGACGATTCGATCTTAAAATATCTTATTAGTGCAGGAGCTAAAAAAGAAGTTACTACTGAATTTGACGAAAGTGCTTATGCTTTAGCAAAAGAAAACGACCTGTTAACTAAGAATAACGTTTCGGTTGAATTCTTAAAATAAAAGCTTAGTAATTATGAGTTATGAATTTTGAATTATGAGTTGTAAACTTCAAACTTGAAACTCATAATTTATAATTCATAACTCTTAAACACAACTTATAATTCATAATTTATAATTAATTAAAATGAAATCAATATTTAAAATTGCACTTACAAGCGTTCTTATCTGTCTTGTTTCTTTCCAGTCAAATGCACAATCAAGCAAATACAAATGCATGCTGCAAATGAATAATTATATGGGAGAAGGTGCTTATATCGTAGTTTCGCTTATTAACCCAACAGGCGCATACGAAAAAACGCTTTATGTAATGGGCGATGATAAAAAATGGTACAAATCATTAAAAGAGTGGAATAAATTTCATGCGCAAAAATCAGAAGATATCAGCGCAAAAACAGGTGCTTCGGTAACTGGAGGAGATCGCAGCGTAACTACAATTGAAATTGAAGATTCTAAAATAAACAAAGGGTACAAACTGCGTTTCGAATCGGCAGTTGAGGATCAAAAATACTATGTAAGCGATCTTGAAATTCCGCTTACAACAGAAGGTCTTGCAGAAAAAACAGATGGTAAAGGTTACATCAAATACGTAAGGCTGAATAAAATATAATCTTATTTTAACCTACATAAGCAGGAAATATTTTTCTGCTTAAACTTAAAATCCGAGCTTTGTCAAGGTTAAAAACCCTTGACAAAGCTTTAAACATTTTATTACAATACTAGAATACATTCAATGACTCTTTCTTTTTGGCGTTACGCACACTTGGCTCTGGCCTTATTTTCTTCGATATTTTTGCTTTTAGCTTCGGTTACCGGAATCATTCTGGCAGTCGATGCGGTACAGGAAAAAACACTTCCGTACAAAGTCACTGATTTTGATAAAATAACGCTGGGCGAAACACTGCCAATACTAAAAAAAGAGTATTCTGAAATTACAGAACTAAGTGTCGATTACAATCAATTTGTAACACTTCAGGCGATTGATAAAGACGGAAATGATGTTAATGCTTATATTGATCCCAAAACTGGAAAAGCGCTGGGAACTCCAGTAAAAAAAGGAGAATTTATTCAATGGATTACAGGTTTTCATCGTTCGCTGTTCCTTCATGAAACCGGACGTTTTTTTGTTGGCGTGATTTCTTTTTGCCTGCTATTGATTTCTATTTCCGGTTTTGTATTGGTTTTAAAAAGACAAAGAGGCATTAGAAAATTCTTTTCGAAAGTAATTAAAGAATATTTTGCGCAGTATTATCATGTTGTTTTAGGGCGTTTGGCTTTAATTCCGATTTTTATTATCGCTTTAACTGGAACTTATTTATCGCTGGAAAGATTCAACTTTTTTATGGGCGAAGAAAAAGCAAAACCCGTAAAAACAGAACTTTCGGCGGAAGCCAAAAAAATATCAGTATTTAAAACTACGCTTCTTTCGGATGTAAAGAAAATCGAATTTCCTTTTACAGATGATCCCGAAGAATATTATATCATCGAACTTAAAGATCGTGAAATAGAAGTAAATCAGGTTGACGGAACTTTACTTTCAGAAAAACGTTCGCCTTTTACCGTTCAGTTATCGGCTTTAAGCCTCGACCTTCATAGCGGAAGAATTAACGGAATCTGGGCTGTAGTTCTAGCCATTGCCTGCCTCAACATTCTTTTCTTTATTTATTCTGGTTTTGCCATTACTTTAAAACGAAGATCAAGCCGAATTAAAAATAAATTCAAAGCCAATGAAAGTAATTACATTCTGCTGGTTGGTTCAGAAAATGGAAGTTCTTTTAGATTTGCCAATGCTATCCAGAAACAATTAATTGGTCATGGCAAAAAAGCTTTTATAACCGAATTAAACAATTTTTCGGTTTACCCGAAAGCAGAACATATTATTGTTTTTTCTTCGACACACGGCTTAGGAGACGCGCCTTCTAACGGAAAAAAATTCAAAGCACTTTTACAAAAACAAAATCAGGAACAAAAAATTAAATTTTCGGTTGTCGGTTTTGGTTCAAAATCATATCCCGATTTCTGCCAGTTTGCAATTGAAATCGATCAGCTTTTGGCAGCTCAAAACTGGGCTGAACGCTTTTTAGATTTACAAACCGTAAACGATAAATCGGCCGTTGAATTTGTAGAGTGGATTAAATTATGGAGTGCAAAAACCGAAATTCCACTAGCCTCTACTCCATCTTTGTACAATCATATTCCAAAAGGTTTACAGAAATTAATGGTTTTAGACAAAACACCAATCTCTGATACAGAGCATACTTTTATACTGACTTTAGGCGCCAGCAGCAGAACAAAATTTGCTTCTGGCGACTTACTGGCCATTTACCCTGCCAATGATTCCCGAGAGCGTTTATATTCTATTGGAAATCATTCCGGAAACGTACAATTGGTTGTAAAACTTCATCCAAACGGATTGGGTTCCGGATTTTTGAATAATCTGGAAATTGGACATACAATCAAAGCACGAATTATTAATAATAAAGCTTTTCATTTTCCTGCTAAAGCCCCTCAAATTGCTTTAATTTCTAACGGAACCGGAATTGCTCCTTTCCTGGGAATGATAGAACAAAATAAAGCGAAAAAAGAAATTCATCTTTACAGCGGTTTTAGAATGGAAACGCCAACGCTTTTAGCTTATAAAAAGTTTGCAGGAGTAATGATTCAAAAACAGCATCTTGATCATTTTCACGTCGCTTTATCCCGCGAAGCCGAACATATTTATGTTATGGATTTGATAAAAAGAGATACTGCTTTTTTTGTGGATTTATTAAAACAAGGCGGTGTAATCATGATTTGTGGTTCGCTTGCCATGCAAAAAGATGTTGAAATCATTCTGAATGAATTATGCCTGAAAAATGATACCAAAAGTTTATCAGAATATAAAGAAAACGGACAATTATTAACGGATTGCTATTAGATAATTGTTAATGGTTAATTGTTGATGGTTGATGGTTGATGGTTGATGGTTAATTGTAAATGTTGAGATTTGGCTTTTGGATATTGGAATTTAAACTTTAAATATTGATTTTTAAATTTAAACAAATCCCAGAGGGATTAAATATTTATAGACAATTAAATTTGTTCAAAAGCAAAAGCCCCATCGGGGTGACATATTTTTTGGAATTTGGAATTTGGGATTTGAACATTGATTTTTAAATTTTATGCATAAATTATTTTCATATAAATTTTTATTTCTTTTTGTAATACTATGCTGCTTTTCAGGCAATGCACAAGTATTACGAAAAAAAACGACGCTGCTTATGGGAGGGCGTTTTGATATAAGCATTGTGGCCAAAGATTCTCTAACTGCTGAACAAAATATAAACGAAGTAATTGCCGAAATTACCCGAATTGAAAATCTAATTTCAGACTGGAAACCAGATTCGCAAGTTTCGCAAGTAAATCAAAATGCGGGAATTAAACCCATAAAAGTCGATCGTGAAGTTTTTGAACTTACGCAGAGAGCCATTAAATTATCGGAAATAACAAACGGCGGATTTGACGTGAGTTTTGCTGCGATGGACAGAATCTGGAAATTTGACGGATCAATGACCGAAATGCCTTCGGCGGAAGCCATAAAAAAATCGGTGGAGAAAGTAGGTTATAAAAATATTATTTTAGACAGCGTTCAGTCGACTATTTTCTTGAAATTAAAAGGAATGAAGATTGGTTTTGGCGCTCTGGGCGAAGGATACGCAACCGATAAATGCCGAACGATGATGATCGCAAAAGGCATTCAGGCCGGAATTATAAACGGTTCCGGAGATATGAGCACCTGGGGAAAACAACCCAGCGGACAAGACTGGAAAATTGGAATTACGAATCCGTTTAAACCTGAAAAACTTTTGGCTGTTGTGCCTCTAAATCAAGGTGCGGTAACTACATCCGGAAGCTATGAAAAGTTCGTTGTTTTTAACGGAAAACGCTATTCTCACATTATAAATCCTGCAACCGGATATCCTGCAGCTGGTTTGTGCAGTGTTACGGTTTTTGGCCCCAACGCCGAAACCGCAAACGGATTAAGTACTTCTATGATGGTTTTAGGCCAGACTGAGGGTTTACTTCTACTTCAAAAATTCCCAGATTACAGCTGCCTGATGATTACAGACAACGGAAAAGTAATTAAGTCTAAGAATTTCTCCATTAAAAATTTTAAAGCGAAATTCTGAGGAAAGGTGCTAAGGTACTGAGGTACTAAGTTTTTAGGCGCCTTACTGTCAGGCTGAGCGAAGTCGAAGCCAGCACAATGTATTTTCTACTTTCCTCATAACTCAAAACTCATAATTCATAACTTAAAAACCCAACATTAAAACTTCTAATGTAAATCTAATAATCTTCTAATTGGTTTATTTAGATCAAATTTAAATAATACCATAAGTTTGCTGTCATAATAAATCAGTACACTTTAAACATGAGAATTCTTTACTTTCTCCTTTTCATAATTCCCCTTTCTACATGGTCACAAACAGAAAATGCAACAGACCCAAAATCTCTTAAAGAAGTTGTCATTCAGAAAAAAACGGTCAAAAAAGAAATCGTTGAAAAAGGTTTTTCTGTAAATGTGATCGAAACTCAGGAAGCGGCAAAACGAAATATCCAAACCAATGATTTATTATCACAATCTGTTGGGGTTCGCGTTCGACAAAACGGAGGTTTAGGTTCAAGCGTAAATTACAACCTAAACGGAATGACGGGTAATTCTATCCGTATATTTATTGATGGAATCCCGATTTCTACTTATGGATCTTCTTTTAGTTTAAACAGTATTCCGCCGGCATTAATCGAACGTATAGAGGTTT
Source organism: Flavobacterium sp. GW821-FHT12A05 (assembly GCF_058807735.1). Classification (NCBI taxonomy): domain Bacteria; kingdom Pseudomonadati; phylum Bacteroidota; class Flavobacteriia; order Flavobacteriales; family Flavobacteriaceae; genus Flavobacterium; species Flavobacterium sp. GW821-FHT12A05. The sequence continues at coordinate 403,516 of NZ_JBXAQY010000003.1, forward strand.
ACAAAGGCGTAATTCCGGCTCATTTGGCCGATGATGCTTTGGGCGGTGCTATTAATGTAATATTAAAAAAAGGAGCAAAAAATACCCTGAACGCCTCTATATCTTATGGATCGTTTAATACCACTCAATCTAATTTTAATACCACTTACCGAGATAAAAACGGTTTTACATTAAAAGGTTCCGGCTTTTATAATTACTCTGATAACGATTATGAAATTTGGGGAAAATTTGCCTATACCATTTTACCAAATGGACAAAAAATACCTATAAAAGCAAAACGTTTTGAAAATGCTTATCGTTCTTACGGAGGCCGAATTGAAGCGGGTTTTACAAACGTTGATTGGGCAGATACTTTCCTGATAGGTTTTAACGCTTCTGATGATTATAACGAAATTCAGCACGGACAAGCAATGTCAAGACCTTATAAAGGTCGATTTTCTGAATCTGATGCCAAGGTAATCAGCCTTAATTACAGCAAAAAAGATTTTATTGCAAAAGGACTTGAGTTTACGGTTAATTCGGTTTTCAGCCAAAGAAACGAAGTCTTGAACGATACGGTTAAATGGAATTACAACTGGCTGGGCGAAAAAACATTAGGACTTCGCGGCGAACCTATTCTTTCTCCTTACGGAGCGCAGCAAGGACCAGCTACTATTTTGCATATTAACAACAAAATCTTCAGCACAAGAGGAGGTTTAAATTATACGCTGAATGAGAATCACAAATTTGTGTTCAGCAGTATGCTTTATTCTTTTGAAAGAGATGATTACGACGAAATGAAATCACAACTGGAAAGAGATTTTCAGCAAAAACGTGATCTTCAAAAAAGTGTTTTATCATTGGCATACGAACTAGAAGCTTTCGATTCGCGATTAAGAGCCAGCATATTTGGAAAAAAATACAACCAGAAAACAGAACAAAGAACACCTGTAATAGTTTCTTCAGGAGGACAAAATACCGTTGAGAAAAAATTAGAAAAGAACAATACCACTTTTTATGGTTACGGATTAGCATCGTCTTATTTTATTGTTCCAAAATTAATGTTCAATTTATCTGCTGAAAAAGCGATAAGACTTCCGTCAGAAGGAGAAATATTTGGTAATCCTGTTGAAAATCAAACACCAAATAGCGCTTTAAAACCGGAACAAAGCGACAATTTAAATATAGGTTTACGATTTGGTCCCTATAAAATTAACCATCATAAATTCAGTTTTAACGGATCTGGATTTTGGAGAAATTCTAAAGATAAAATTGTACTCGCATTCAGCAATCGTGTAAACGAAGCCTTGCAGACATCACCATTCGTAAATTTAGGAACAGCGCAGTCTCTTGGTTACGAGTTCTCGGCAGAATACTCGAATAATAACCGATTATTTGTATCGATGAACATGTCGAAGTTTAACTCGCTTTATAAAACGAAATTCGATGACAAAGGGCTGCAGCTGGAATATTACAATAAGCAATTGCCAAATGAACCTTATTTTACTTTAAACGGTAATATTCAGTATAATTTTAAGGATATCATACAGAAAAATTCAGAACTAAATCTGTATTACAACGCGGGTTATGTAGGGGCATTTTACACCACTTGGCAGGAAACCGAAAATGATAAAACACCAGATCAGTTTCCGCAGGATTTAGGCATAACATACGCATTTCCAGGCAAGAAATTTATAGCCAGTTTTGATGTCAAAAACATAACAAATGCAGCGGTGTATGACAATTTTGCGGTTCAAAAACCCGGCAGAGGTTTCTACTTAAAAATAAATTACACCCTCAATAAATTTTAGTAACTAATTAATTTTAATTCAATAGATATGAAAAAAAGTACATTTAAACTACTTGCATGTGGATTGGTTTTAACCACATTTGCGCTTACTACAAGCTGCAGCAGTGATGATGATAAAGATGAAAATACTGTATTGCCTCCAGCTGCCGAAAGCCGATGGATAACAGTTGCAGGAGCTTTAATGCAGACCAATCCGGGAGATGGAAACGGTGGTACAAGAGTTTTTTCTGTTACCAAAGAAGATGCAAAAAATCCAAATATTTCTATTAATGCTTACGATAACGGAGAACCTGTACAATCAACCAGAACAGCTCGTTTACAATCGTCTGTAGATGGAAGCACCCTTTTTAACATTACCTATACTGGTGCTAATGGCGGTGAATTCATGACGTATAAAGTTAACGGAGGTAAAAACTTTACACAATCAGGAACTACGGTAAATATTTCTCAATATGCAGGAACGTCTCCAAGATGGGTTAAACTTTTCGACGGCGATAAAACAGGTGTGGCAGTAAACGTAACAACTCCTGTAGTAGTTACAGAAGCAGATGGAAAAACATACAAACATACAAGAGGTTCTGCAACGGTTTTAAGCCTTGATTTACAAAAGTTTTTAATCTCTGATTATAGACAATACGAAATTGCATTAACTGCAGCCGAAGAAGCTTTAGGCCACCACATTTTCCGTTTAGATGCCCCAACATTAAACAAAGCAGGAAACAAATTAATCATCGGAACCTGGATGCGTAAAACAAATCCTGCTACAGGAGCGGTTGAAAGCGATTTTGAGCGTTTAGGATCTAAATCTGTAGTGGTAGATTATCCTTCATTGCAAAACCCTAAAGTAATTACTTCAACAGTTGGTTTTGGTGATACAAGCGGATACAGAAGTTTTAACAGTTTTGTGGCTAATGACGGAAACATCTATCAGGCCACTCAAAGAGATCCTAAAAAAGGTTCTTTTATCTTAAAAATCGACCAAAACAACGAATACGACAACTCTTATGTTTTCAGTTTAGATGCAGCTCTTGGAGTTAAAGGTTCTTTTATTGATGCGTGGAGATATGTTGGAAACGGAATTGCTTATGCAGTTTACACTTACGAAGGTACAAACCAAGGTTATGTAGCAAGACTTGATCTTAATGCAAAAACAGCCAAATTAGTAGATGGTATTGCTTACGATGCCGATTTGGATTTTGGTCAATACCAAGGTTTTGTAGTAGATGGAAACGAAATATACATTGCCGTTACACCAGTTGGTAAAGATGGAAACATTTACATTATTAATGCGGCAACAGGCGCAGTTACAAAAGGTGCTAAGTTAGTGAACAAACCAGGAAACCACTACATTGGTGTTTTCTAGAAACGCGAAATTCGAGTTATAGCGAAATTCTTGATTTTTTTTTAATGGTAACATTCCGCTTCAAAACTGAAGCGGAATGTTTTTTTTATTTAAAATTCATCCGAACATTTTTGCTCCAAAATAGATCCCAATTTTCTGTAGAGACGCACTGCAGTGCGTCTTATGCATTTCAAAACTTGTTATTTTGTAAACATATTGAATCAAAAAACTTATACCTAACGTAGACGCACTGCGGTGCGTCTCTACAGATCTACTTTGTCTCGACTGCTTGGCCATGATTTTATCTCCTAATAGCTATCGGGATTATAAACAACAAATTAATCAACCTTTATATCGATTGATGAAACTGAAATTCTATTTCCAGCAGAAGCCTTCAGCTTAATATTTTCTTTCTTTCCATTTGATTGAATGATCGCAATACATTTTCCGTTAAATAACTTGCAAGAATTCGCTTTAAAAGAATCTAGATTAGCTTGATAACCATTATCAACACCAACTAATTTTCCTCCGCCAGAAACTTCAAAATTAATTAAATCCATCGCGTTTGGAATTAGATTTCCATCTTTATCTGTCATAGAAACCGTTACATAAACCAAATCGTAAGTATCGTTTTTAATTGAAGTTTTATCAGCTTTTAAATCTAATTTAGATGCTTCTCCAGCGGTGTGAATTTCTTTTTCCAGAACTATTTTTCCATTCTTTCTTGAAACGGCTTTTAATGTTCCCGGTTCAAATTTTACTTTCCAAGAAATATGCAAATCATCATTTTGTTTTGATTTCTTTCCGAGGGATTTTCCATTTAAAAACAATTCAACTTCATCGGCATTATTATAATAGGCCCAAACGTCAACTTCCTGATCTTTTTTCCAATTCCAATGCGGAAAAATATGCAGCACCGTTTTCTTCGACCATTCGCTTTGGTACATATAATACACATCTTTTGGTAGTCCTGCTAAATCAACAATCCCGAAATAAGAGCTTCTTGCAGGAAATGGATATGGATCTGGTTCACCGATATAATCAAATCCTGTCCAGATAAAAGTTCCTGCCATGAAATCCTGTTTTTTGATCGTTTTCCAGTTCTCCTCATGTGTTGCGCCCCAATATGATTTCACCTGATCGTAAGCCGAAACCGTCCAATCGGCATTTCCGTCAAACGGAGCGCCGTGTTTGGTTGGCCAAGCTTTAATTCCGTCAGGAAAATCATAATGACCACGTGTTTCTAAAGCCGAAACACTTTCTGAAGCTAATATTTTCTGTCCTTTAAAACGCGTTGGAAAATCTTTGTAATCTTCGTGTTTGTAATTGAATCCCAAAAGATCCAAAGCTCCCGATTGATAAATAAAATTCTTTTCAATAATATTTTCGGTCAAAGCCGAAGTTACGGGACGAGTTGTGTCTAATGCTTTTACGATTTTAGCTAATTCTCTCGTAATCGCAATTCCAGTTGAATCAAATTGTTCTCTAATTTCGTTACCAATACTCCACATCATAACCGACGGATGATTACGGTCTCTTTTGATAAAATCTTCCAAATCCTGTTTGTGCCAAGCATCCCAATCTTTATGGTAATCGTTGGTTACTTTTTTCTTTTTCCAAACATCAAAAGCTTCATCCTGAACGATGAATCCCATTTCGTCGCACAATTGCATCATTTCCAATGAATGGGGATTATGAGACATTCTGATAGCGTTTGCTCCCATTTCTTTCATTAAAGCCAGTTTTCTGCGAACCACATGAATATTTTCTACAGCTCCTAAAGCACCGTTATCGTGATGCAGACAAACGCCATATATTTTCGTTGGAACTCCATTTAAAGAAAAACCTTTCTCCGAATCAAAATTGAAATATCTAAATCCTAAAGGCGTTTCATAATTATCAACCAATTTCGATTTCTCATACACTTTCGTAATAACTTTATACAAATACGGATTTTCTGTACTCCATAATTTTGGCTGATTTAAAACCAAATCATGAATCTTTTTTTCAGATGTTTTAGCACCAATTTTTTCTGTTGAAGTATAATTGGCAACTTCTTTATTTTCTGCATTTACAATCGAAGTAACCAGTTTAAATTCTTTTGCAGAAACATTATCATTGTCAATGGTGACTTCTAAATGTATTTTTGATTTTGCTGCCGAAACTTCAGGCGTAGTAACATAAGTTCCCCACTTCCCTACATGCAGTTTTTCAGTTGCCACCAATCTCACATTTCTGTAAATTCCAGAACCGGTATACCATCTTGAATTGGGTTGTGCATCGTTATCGACTTTTACGGCAATAATATTTTCTTTTCCGAAGTTTAAGTACTGCGTTAAATCATATCCAAAAGAGATATAGCCATTCGGACGAATTCCTAATGATTTTCCGTTTATAAAAACTTCACTGTTCTTAAAAACACCGTCAAATTCAATTGAAACCGTTTTACTTTTCCAATTTGCAGGAACGTTAAAAACTTTACGATACCAGCCTTTTCCAGCAGGTAAAAATCCTTGTGCTTGTTTGGTTTTACTGTCTTTATCAAACTTTCCTTCGATACTCCAATCGTGAGGTAATTGAAGCGTTCTCCAATCTGATGCATTGAAATTAGCATTTATCGCTTCTGGATAATCTCCTAATTTGAAATTCCAATTTGGGTTAAAATCTGTAATAATTCTGGTTTGTTTTTGTGCAAAAATGGATACTGAAAACAGTAACACAATTGTAATTTTTTTTAAAATCATATTCTTTAGTTTTCTCTCGCAAAGTCTCAGAGACGCAAAGAAAATTAAACCATATAAGTAATATAAGATAATTTAAGTTTGTCTTACTTGAACTTATATTACTTATATGGTTAAGAAAAAACTTTGCACTTTTGCGACTTTGCGAGATTAATTTTTATTATTCAGCAATCTTTCTCGTCCAACACATATTATGGACAATTGGAGCGTAGACGCACTGCGGTGCGTCTCTACAATAAATCTTTGCGTCTTTGTGCCTTTGTGGCAAACAGACATTTACTGAAACTCAAAATTATCCAACATCAATCCTTTCAAATCATCACCTTCTAAAGTAATTTTATACGTTCCGGCATTAATATATCCCCCAGATGTCGTATTCAAAACCTTCCATTTTTCTGGTGAAGGGAAAAACTCAATCGTGTCATTTCGCATTAAAATTCCGTAGGCATCTTCCATTTTGAATTTTACTTTTAACGGCGTTTCATTTCGATTCATAAAACGGAAACGCATTAAATAAATTCCGGCAACTCCAGGTTTAACTTCAAACTCAATGCTGTTATTTGTTTTTTTTGTGAATTCAATATAATCGGCTTTTTTGAAATTTCCTTTTTCGATTCCAGTTCCTGATGTTTTGGTCTTTTCTGCTTCAATGATTACGACAGGTCTTGAATCGTCTTTTTCGCCCATATCATAAGTTGGAACGACTGCAATTGTAGAAATGGTTTCTGAATTATCAAAAAGAACTTTCTCACCTTTCTTTACTTTTTTAGTAAAAACTACAAATTCGATTTGACTACTATTTTTAGCCTTTTCTTCTAACTTTTTATAAGCTGTAAATCGCTCTAAGTTCAAATTTTTATTATCTGCAAAAAGATATAAATCCGAATCTTCTTTGGCAGTAAAAGAACCTTTATTTTTAGAATGAGATGAAAACTGCATATAATCTGCTCCAAAAACTTCCGAAGGCAATTCGGTAAAAACAATATCAGAATCTGAATATTGTTTTGAATTAATATCCAGCCATGAAGCTATTCTGTTTATTTTATCATAAGAATCTAAAACCAAATTCTGAATATTTTTTGAAGATTCCTCAGCTGGTCTTGCATGAATATCTTTTGTTGCAATCGCGATTGCCGAAATAATCGCCTGTGAAGCTTTTACATTTGGAAACGAAATCACAATTTTTCCGTTTGTACTTTTTACTTTGAATGTTTTCTTCAGCGCGTTGTCGTGTCCTGATTCTGCCCAAATGTCGAAATCTTTTAAAACAACATTTTCATTGATGGCAACATCGAACAAACGCCAACCTTTGCAGTCTAAGCCTCCGCCAGTTCCGTACCAAGGTTCTGTGAAATATAATTCTACTAAATATTCTCCGTCTGATGCTGGAAATTCGTAACGCAGTTTATCAACTCCGTATCTAAAACTTTGAAATAACTCAGGATCTTTAGTTCCGTTTATGGGGTCGAAAGTCGTTCTTTGACTCGCAAAAAAATCAGGCAGTTTTTGAAAATTATCGGTCCATGATAAAGAACCCCAAGTGTTTTGTCCGTTTTTATGTGTATCCGTAAACCAAGTATTTCCAGCAGAATCTGTCAGTTCAGAACCGCCGCAATTTACTCTATAAATATAATTATAACCACTTTTGGCTTTTGTAATACTGGCTTTATCCGTTGTTAAATCATCGAAATTTGGCGCTTTCGGAAGTGTATTTAAAATGATATAATCTTTTGCTACGGCTTTTCCGTTTACATATCCAACGGCATATAAAACATTGTATTGAATATCGACATTATTAAACTGAAAATGCTGTCCGATTCCCGGATTTTTTAGTTTTCCTAAAGAAGATTTATTTACATCGTTGAACAATTCTACTTCATCACAATTGGAGTAAATATCGATTCCGTTTTTGATTCCCACAGTTTCCCAACGACTTGGCCAGGTATGTGAAACGATATATACCATCGGATTGGTTTTGTTCGAAACATAATTCGCTCGATACATATAAAACGCATCCAAAGGTTCGCCCCAAATCGTGAAAAGTCCTTTGTAATTTACTGGCCCAACTTTGTCAATGTCCCTAAAACCTTCTCCGTTTTGAACGCGTCCCGGATTTTCGTGCGAAGCAAAAAGCCAGTTGAATTGTCCCGCAATTTTATCTTTTACCGATTCTGCTTCACGAACTTTAATTTCCATTAATTGAGAAAAACGGTTTTCGCTTAAAGTCCCTTTTTGGTCAAACTCGCCTTCTGTATGTAAATCGGCTGAACGCCATGCGCCATATTCTCCGTTTAATAACTGAGTCGTCATTTCTAAATGGTATTTTAACGGATCTCCTCCATAAGTTCCTGACCAGTTTTGAACGACATTCCAATCTGTTCCTTCTCCACCGTTACAAGTAGTTACAATTCTTTGTGAAGCTGACAACGGATCCATTTCGCGGATAATCTGTGTGCATTCTTCGGCAAATGCCGCTGGAATGGTACTTTCATTCTGCAATCCCCACATGACAACCGACGGGCTGTTTCTGCGTTCTTTAATCCATTCTCGTAATAAGGTTTTAAAGTTTTCTTTAAACTCAGGCGTATCGTACCAAATATGTGCCGAAAACTGACTCCAAAACAGGATTCCGTTTTCGTCTAATTCTTTTTGATACAATAAATTATGAGGTTGATGCGCTTCTCTAAAAGCATTAAATCCGCCAGCTTTGATTTGCTCGATTCGAGAATGAATCATTTCGTCTGAAAATGAATGGCTTTTTCCAATTAAGTGTTCGTACTCGCAAACTCCGTTTATAAAAACAGGTTCATCATTAATGAAAAAACGATTGTCTTTTCCGTCACGACTCACCGGCCAGCTTACCCAACGGATTCCGTAAGGTGTTATTAACTGATCGATTATTTTTCCGTTTTCGTAAACTGAAGTAACCAATTTATACAAATAAGGATTGGATGGCGACCATAATTTCGGATTCTGAATCTCAGGAAGTGTCTGAGCTATTTCTTTTGTTTCTTCCGAATTGATTTTGTTGTCACTTTTTATGATAGCAGCTTTCTTTCCCGAAGCATCAAAAAGTACATTTTCAATCGTTAAATTTCGGGTTGAAGTGCCGTAATTCTTGATTTCGGTTGTGGTATGAAGAATGGCTTTTTGTTTAGAAACCGATTTGTCATTCCAAATATGAACACCAAACGGCTGAATTCTAACAACGTTTGTAATTACCAAAGAAACTGGCCTGAAAATCCCCATTGGCTGAGAACCTTCAGAGAATCCCCATTCTCCTGAACAGCCGCCACAAACCCAAGGAAGATCTGCAATAAAGGATGGATGCGCAGCTTTTACTAAAATCGTATTTTCTTTATCAAAAGAAACTGCCTTTGTAATGTTTAAGGTAAAAGTCGTTCTTCCGCCTTTGTGTTCGCCTATTTTTTGGCCATTAACCCAAACAGTCGCGTACGAACTTACGCCTTCGAAATAAAGAAAAAGTTGTTTAGAAACGTCTTTTTTATCCAGTTTTAAAGTTTTTTTATACCAGGCTGTACCATGTAAATTTCCATGTTTTGTTCTTCTGAAACCATAATACTGATCCCAGTTGTGAGGCACATTTACGTTCAACCATTTATCTGACTTTGGATTTTCTACAAAAGAATTTTCCTCTTGCGGATTATCCAAAATAATGGTTTCCCAAGAGGAATTCAACGAAATTTCTTTACGAAACTTCCCCGAATCTTTGCTCTGACTCCAAACAGAACAAAGACTTGAAAAAAAACAAAAAATAAAAAAAACTAATCTGTTCATATTTTATTATTGAACCATATAAGTGATATAAGGTTGTTTAAGTTTTAATTTTACTCCCCTTTTTGTCATTCCGAGGAACGAGGAATCACACTCGGAACTTGACAAAGATTAGCGAATTTCTGTACCGAAATTCTAGTGAGATCCCTCGTTCCTCGGGATGACAAGATCGTTTTATATTCTGCTAATAAACCTGACGGATTTTAAAAACCCGTCAGGTTTAACTTTACGTTTAGTCGCGTGAGGGATTGAGGCGGTATCTCCCGATTTAGAAAAACAAGGCTTTTTAGCCGTAGTTTTTGTTAATCGGGAATATAGCCGAAAGCCCGACCCGGAGGGACACGCCCAAATTATTAATAAAACAACCAGTCTATTGCTGCTTTTTCTCCTGCATCGATATACCCAACATCGCGCGGTGTTATAATTTGATCTGCGTCAATAAAGCCTAAAATTAATACTTTTCCTTTTCCTAAATCTAATTTATTCTCACCCGGCTGGAAAGTATAGGTATGAATATTAACACGTGGCAATTCTTTTAAATTCATGGCACTTGCCAGAATAACTTCGGCCTGACCGTGTGCATTTCCTGCAGCATCGGTTTCTAAACTTGGCGGTAACAAAAATCTTTTTTGATCTGAATTAAAATACCCCACCACTAATTTAACCGCTTTTGTGTTTCTAAACTTCAAATGCGTTCCTTTTTCGTTTTGATCGTTTTCTACAAATGAGAATCCTCTTAGGTTTTGAAGTTCAGGAGCAATTTTAGTTAATTCAGAAATGTCTGTTCCGTAGACTTTTGTTCCAGTTTTTACTAAATAAGTTCCCGGTTTTTCGTCGATAAAAGTTACTTCGGCTGTTTTCCAAGGTTTTCCTTCTTTAGTTTCGATCTTCCCATCTTTTGAAGATTTTAGCTTCTCTAGATTTCTTTTAAAATTAGCCAATTCACGTTCATAATGCGGCAATAATTCAGCCCAAGTTTTGTTGTTTCCGTCGTCTCCTCCAATCGGGATTCGGCGTTGAGCCGTCTGCATACTATTGGCATAGTAATACGTATCTTTTGTCAAGTTTACCAATAATTCATAGTATTCGATACTTTTTTCTAAATGAGGCAAAGCTTTGTCTAAATCCGTAATATCGTTAGAATAACTGTATCTTAAAACCAACAACGCTGCTTTTACTTTTTCTGAGAAGAAATCTGCAAACGCTTTGTAGGCGTGAATATCATTTTTAAGACGTTCGAATTCTTCTTTGTCATTGGTTACGCTGGCTTCTGCTTTGTCGATGGCTTCAACGGCTAATCTTCCGTGTTCTGTAATTTCGGCAATAATCTGAGTTGGAAGTTCGCCTGAATGCGGTTCTTTGTTCCACTCTTTTTTAGCATATTCTAAAAGCAATTCGCCCGCTGGTCCACACGATTCATGGAATCCCGGATACACTCTCCATTTTGACGGATTCACCAACTGGCTTTCAAACATTCCTAATAATAAAGTTTGACGGTTTCCTTCGGTTATTCCGAAACGTCTTAATGTTTTTGGAGCAATTTCTCCTGTTTCTTCGTAAGCTTTTAAAATGTTATTAGCTGCTTCCTGAGTCGTTCCGAATTTATCTGCTAAATCTTTATCCCAAAATTTAACTTCTTCGTTTCGGTCTCTTTTACTGTCCCAGGCATATCTTGCCCAGGCTTTGTACCAAATCCAGTCGCGATCCATTTCTAATAAACGTTCTCCTGATTTCGTTTTATCTGCCGAATAGGGCCAATCCCAATACGATGCCTGCGGATATAAATGCAGTGCATTTGCCCCGTGAACGCTATGCATTGCTTTTACCGTTTTCTGGATAAAATCCGGAGAACCATATCTGAAAGGTTCTAAGTTGGCCAGAATGTGAACATTTTCAATATGAATTGATTTCAGAGCACTCAACTGTTTGTGCGTTTCTCCCCAAGGTCCGCCCGGCGTATAAGTTGTTAAAGATTCTCCGGTATATTTACTTTCTGTATAAAGGTTTTTGTATAATGGCAATGATTTTTCCATTACCAAAGGCCCATCAGTATCGTGCGAACGAAGGATAATTGGCGGTTCGTCTGTTCTTCCCAGCGCTTTTAATCCGTCCTGAACTCCTGGAATAATCGTTTTGGTAAACCATTCTACATCATCATCAATCGTGTTGATTGCTTCTCCTAAACAAACTAACAATCCCACGTTTGGATATTTTTCGATAAAAGCAGCAATAGATTTTCTTGTATAATCTGACAACAAAGGCGTAATTGGTCTTGAACGATCCTGCGTTTTAATATTATAATGCTCTGCAAATGGCTTAGAAACAATAATATTGTAAAACATCTGAATTACCCAGATTCCTCGTTTGTTCGCTTCAACCGTTAAGAATTTATAGATTTCTTCGTTCTTTTTGAAATCTTCATCGCTTACTTCTACAGCAAATGGATATTCTTTTAATTTCACCAAAGAAGCAAACGGATGTCCGTTCCATAAATACAGCGAGTTCATGCGGTTTTCTACCAGCATATCTAAATACTTTACCCATAAAGCTTTATCGTAAAACCACGGAAAAGTTTCTGGCGTATACGGATATTCGTAAACGTCACGACCTGGAAGATAAACAGGTTTCTGCATTCCAATACAAGCCCCTCTCAAAACCATTTCCGGACTGTCTTCGATATTAATTTCTGAAGGAAGTTTTCCTGAAGCTTTAATTTTATCTGTTAATTCTAAAGCACCATACAAAGCTCCAGAAGCATCTGTTCCTTCCACATAAACTACATTATTTTGGGTACGAATCTGGAAACCTTCTTTCTTCGTTAATTTGCTATCGTCGATTTTAGCGCTTTTAGCATTTTTCTTCCAGAAATCAGTTCCTTTTTCTCCAATTACAATTATCTGCTCTTTTGATTTTTTGAATTTATCAGAAGAAGTTACGCTGAATCCTTTTGCTGAAAGGGTTTCTGATAATTTTTCTGCACCAAATTTTGCTCTCGGCGAACTCGGATCACTCACAACAGTGATGTTCTGCGCTGTCGCGAAAGAGATGTAAAAACATAAAAAAAGTAATTGTAAATATTTCATTGTAATTTTATTTTATTCTTTGGGAATGCTAAAAAATAATCTGCTAAATCTGCTTAAATCTGTATAAATCTGCGTGCAATTTTTCACGCAGATCAGGCAGATTTAAGCAGATTTTATTTTGATTTCTTTGCCACAGATTAAAAGATTTACACAGATTAAGAAAAATCATTTTAATCCCTTTATCCCGATAGCTATCGGGAGTGCTATAAATTAATTCTGGAAAATTCGTTTTAAATAAGCCACGTTTGCTCCGTAATTGGCTTTTACATTATGCACTTGTGTTACATCACGAGAACGCTCTACAATTAGCCATCCGCTCCATTTCATTTCGTCCAAAGTTTGTTTGATTTTTCGCATGTCGATCGCTTTGTCATTTTCTAACCAAAACTGATCTGTATTTGAAGCGTGAATCTGAGCTAAATATTTCTTACCTAAGATTTTTAATTCTGATGAAATATCTCTTTTATTGTCTAAAGCATTGGCAAAATTGAAAGAGCTCTTGATATATTTTGAACCGACTTCATCTAAAAGTTTTTTCTCCTCTGTCGCGTCTAAAGAGGTTTCAATTGCGATAACACCGCCAATTTTCCCCACTTCTTTTCCTGCCCATTGGAGTCTTTTAATCACTTCCGGGCGCAATTCTGGATTTTTAACCAAATCTGTCTGCGTTCCTAACGGAAGATAAGCCACTTTTACTTTCATGTTTTTCATAGCCTGAACACAATCCGTAATCATTGGTGTAATTTCTCTTGTGGCAAAAGACTGCGCATAAAATCCAGACATCGCAATTGAACTGATCCCAACTCTAGTCTCTTTCGATTTATCTAAGAATTTTTGTCTTTCAACTGGATCACCCAATTTACTGTCGAAAGTTGGTCTATTTCCTAAACCTCCCATATCGAGTTCGATTCCGTCCGCTTTTATTTCAGCTGCCAAACCAAAAGCACCTAATTTTTGTCTTTTTAAAATCATCCAGTCACAAACCGCCACTTTATACTTTTGCTTTTTATCGGAAGACTGAGCCGTCGCACAGCTGTTGAATGTTGCTGATAGAACAACAAGTAGCGCAACAATTAAATTTCTTTTAGATTTCATGCTTATATTTTTTTTGCCACTAATTACACTAATTTTCACGAATTAGTATTTTAAAAAATTTGTGGAAATTAGTGAAATTCGTGGCGAACTTTATTTTACTCTTCTTCTGCTTTTACTGCAGTTACCACTTTTCCTTCGTCGCCAGGCCAGATTCCGTTTTTGATTGGAAGTGCTAACAGTTTACTCGGATCGATTTTTACGTATTTCAGTTTTTCTCTTCTCCAAGTATATACAATATGTACCATTCCGTCAGAACTCTGAATCATCGAAGGATACGAATATTGGCTGATTTTTGAATCTTCTAAAACTAAAGCCGCATTCCAATTGATTCCGTCTTTAGAAACCGAAACATTCAACGGTGTTCTTGGTCCTTTAGCTTCTTTTCCCGGAGGAAGAACGTGATTGTAAACTAACAAATGTCTGCCGTCTTTAAGTGTAACTGCGTCTGTTCCTGAGTTGTTATTTGGCAATCCGATTAACTCTACATCCGACCAAGTTTTTCCATTGTCTTTTGAGAATGTACTGAAAATAGCTCTGTTTCTAGTTCTTCCAATAGCCTGAATACTTCCGTCTTTGTGAAACAAAATACTTGGCTGAATGGCATTTATTTTTTGTTTTCCTCTTGGAAGTGTATCACCCATTACCCAAGTTTTCCCGAAATCTGGAGTAGATTCCATACGAAGTCTCCAGCCGTCACCTTCTATACTTGACGGACATAGTAATGTTCCGTTGCTTAATAAAACAGGTTTATTTTTGATTGGTCCTAAGAAACCTTCTGGCATTTTTTGAGCCTCAGACCAAGTTTTTCCTCCATCAGATGAAGTTCTGATTACGCCCCACCATTCTGATGGTTTTGGTCCTATTTTATAGAAAAGCATTAAATCGCCACCGGGAATTTGATACAAAACCGGATTCCAAGTTGGTAATCTCGGCCCTTCTTTCATCACACCGTCGGCAACTTTTACGCCTTCGCCCCATTTATCACTTCCTTTAGGTTTGATGGCTACGTATATACAAACGTCAGGATGTCTTTCGTGAGTTCCTCCAAACCAAGATGAAACTAAATCACCATTTGTAGCTTCGACAATTGTAACGGCGTGGCAAGACGGATAAGGTGCTTTATCATAAATAAATTCATCTACTAAAATTCCTTCTTTCCAAGTCTTTTTCTCTAAAGCCGATTTACAACTTCCTAAAAGGAAAAGTCCAAACAAGACAAATGCTAATTTTGTTATCTTCATTCTTAATTAAATTATGAATTATTTTTTCTGACTATAAATACACACCTAACATTTTTTTAGGCAAAAATATTTATTAAGTGTAAAAATAACACTAAAAAATTAACAATGTATCCTGTACTGTCCCGAATTATTAAAAATGCAGATTATTTAACGCTAATAGCAAAATTTCTTGACGAAAACGTAATAGCGCAATCAATTTTCATTTTTTACCAGTATGTCGGAAATTCCGACATACTTAACATTTTTCTAATTAGAAGCTTACAATACAAAAGACAAATTTCTATTTAACGTTTATTGCATAATTTCCTGACGAAAGTGTAACAACTGTTTGATTTTTTTCTACTGAATAAACATATGAAGTCTTATCTAGCTTTTGTTTATTTATCGAAACAGATGAAATATCTCTTGCAGGAAGATACACAATTGCAGAAGTATTTGCAGGAACGGTAATATTCCAAACCAAAGCTTTTTTATCTTTTTTCCAGTCACTTTTAATTGTTCCGTAAATTGATTCGTATGAAGCATTTACATAAGTCAATCCGGCATTAAAATCTGGTTTCATAATAATTTGCTTGAAGCCTGGAGTTTCTGGATTGCTCTTGATACCTGCCATATTTTCGTAATACCAAATCAATAAATCGCCTAAAAGCATTACATGATTTTGCGAATTCATTGCGGGATCTGCAGTGTTTCCGTTCCATAATTCCCAAATGGTTGTTGCGCCATTTTCAACCATATAACCCCAGCTTGGATACGTTTTGTTTGAGGCCAATTTGAAAGCCAAATCGCCACGCCCGAAATTAGTTAGTGTTCGCATTAAAAACTGCGTTCCGATAACACCTGTACTTACATGACCGTTTTTAGTCACTTCCACTTCATGAACCAGATTTTCGAAAACTTTTTGCTGTAATTCTTGCGGAACCATTCCAAAAGTCAAAGGCAGTAAATTGGCTGTTACGGTATTATTAGCGTAGTTGTTTTTTGCTGCATTAAAATATTTAGTATTAAATGCTTTTTTGATTCTTGTAGCTAATTCGTCGTAATGTTTAATATCATTTTGTGCATTGGCAATCACAGCAAACTTTTTCATGATGTTTAGAAGCTGATAGAAAAACGCACTCGAAATCAATTCGCCGTCTGTTAAACGAGAAGGGTCTTTCGAACGAATTAATTCCAACGATTCTGGCGGAACGCACCAATCGCCGTATTTATCTTTGGTCATAATATCATCAACCAAATAGTTTTCTTCCATGTAATCCATCCATTTTTTCATCGACGGATATTGTTTTTCGATTACTTTTTTATCTCCAAACTGCTGATACAGCATATCACCAACCGTGATATACGTTCCAGGCCAAGTCACGTTATCGCCGTAATAACGCCAGAAAGCTGGTGCCACATCTGGAATTCCTCCATCAATAGTTTGTGCATTCTTAATATCATCTAACCATTTTGCATACAATGTCTGATTGTCGAATAAGAAACTTTCGCCGTAAGCTCCTGTTGTTCTGTCTCCCAACCAAGGCTGACGTTCATTTCGCTGTGGACAATCGATTGGCATTCCTTTATAATTCCCGCTGATTCCCCACCACGCATTCTTAAAAATCTGATTCATTATTGGGTTCGAAGAATCGAAAGTTCCCGTTGTCGCAATATCATCGTAAACGACTTTTCCAACGAAATTTTCTAAAGTTGGTTTTGTTTTGAAACCCGAAATTTCTACAAATCGAAATCCGTGAAAAATAAAACGAGGTTCCCAAACTTCTTCGCCTTCTCCTTTTAAAGTATAAATATCCGTTGTTTTAGCATCACGTAAATTGGCAATGTATAAAGAACCATCTGACTGAAGCGATTCAGCAAATTTCATGGTTATTTTATCGCCCGAATTTCCTTTTATTTTCAATTGCAGCCAGCCCACCATATTTTGCCCCATATCTAAGATATAAGTTCCTTTTGGTGTTTGTTTGATTGAAATAGGTTTTACTTCGCGTTTAATCTTCATATTCGCCGACATCTGTCCTTCATAGAATCCGCCTGGTTCTTGAACATATTCAGCCGAAAGCCATTTTTTATCATTAAAATTAATGGCATTCCAGCCTTTCATTTCTTTACGGGCATCATATTCTTCGCCGTCGTATTCGTTGTTGGATAAAATCGGACCGTCGGTTGTGATTTTCCAAGTATCATCTGTTCTGATTACTTCTTTACTTCCATCTGTATATTCTACAAACAACTGCAAAGCCATTTTCGGATATCCAAAAGTTTTGATTTTATAAGGCTTATAATCCTGACGCATGGTAAAAAAACGTCCGTTTCCTAAAATAGTTCCCAATGCGTTTTTCCCTTCTTTCAATTGCAAAGTCACATCAAAAACATTGTATTTTACATTCTTCGTGTAATCCGTAGGAACGGGAGCTAAAAACTGATCGCCAATTTTATTTCCGTTAATGTATAGCTCATACAAGCCCATTCCCATGATATAAACCTTGGCGCTTTTGACTTTCTTTTTTAAGTCAATTTCTTTTCGCAGATATCGGGCTGATAATCTCGAATATTGCGAAATACTATCACCCGGAGACGTTTTTTCATAGCCAATCCATCGTGTCGATTTCCAGTCAGCGTAGGTTAAAATTCCGATGCTGAAATGTCCCGTTTCTTTTGATTGAACTTCACCTTTATTGGTAAAAACTGTTACTTTCCAATAAACATCTTGTCGATCTTTTAGTTTTTTTCCGTTGTAAATTACATTAACAGATTCGTCGCTTTGTACCTTTCCGCTGTCCCATAAATCTGCATTTCCAGCATTTAGTTTTTCTAAAGATGAAGAAGCTAAAATTTGATAATGAGTTTGTTTTAAATCATTAATATCTGCTTTTATTTTCCAGCTTAATCTTGGCTGTAAAACGTCAATTCCTTCCGGATTAATCAGCATTTCGCATTTTAAATCACTCACAATGATTTTGTTTTGGGCTTTCGCCGAAATTGTGCAAAGTGAAATGATTAAGATAAGATGTAAAAAAAACTTTTTCATGATATTGTTTTATTGTCTTTGTGATAATTTTTGTTTCACGCAGATTTGGCAGATTGAGCAGATTGTTTTACTCTATTTAAAATCTGCAAAATCTGCGGGAGTAAATTATCCTCATTTTTGTCATTTCTACGAAGGAGAAATCTTCGTTAGCAGCTCGACAAAGATTATCGATTTAGATTGTGGAGTTTCTTGCGAAGATTTCTCCTTCGTCGAAATGACAAACTAGATAGTTAAATAATTAAATTACTCAGAAACCAACTTCTCCAATCTCTCCGAAACCGCAATTTCCTTCCCGTTTTTAAAGATTCTGAAACCTTTTCCTTTTTTATATTTTTCTCCTGTTTTATCCCAAAGAATCGTAATAATATTTCCATGATACAAGACATTATCCAGACAAAACCAATCCCATTTTTCCTGCGGAATCAACGGATTTACTTCAATCTTTTCATCTGCTCTCGGACGTAAACCAACCAAACCGGTAATTACCAAATCGTTAAAAGTCGAATGATTGTAATAACGGCTTCTTTCTCTGTCGCCCATTAACCAATAGCCTGTTGTTTCGTCTAAATATTCTCCTAAATAGGGTTTTCCGCGGTAATATTGCGATTGCACATACAAATCCATTTGCTTGAAATAATCAGGTTTGGCAACAAAATTCTGATTGTAATTATTCAAAACATTCGCTAAAGCCGTTAAGGTCTGCGAACTTGCAAATGGCCAAATAGCACCGTCCCATTCACATGTTCCTGTTCCGTGTGTTCTAAATCTCGGACTTCTTCTTTCTGCTGTCGTTAAACCAAACGGAGCCGAAAATCCTTTTTCGTCCTTAATCTGTTCCCAGGCTTTTTCAAAACCTTTTCCTTTTTCAGGAAGATTAAAATACCACGGAATAAATCCGATGGCTTCTCGAACCTGAGCCAGTGTGTCCTTTTCCGTTAGAGTTTCAAAAAACTCACTTTTTTTATTCCATAATTTTGTTTCAACCAATTGCTGCAAAACGTCAGCTTTCGCTTTGAATTTGGTTTCCGCTTCCTTATCTCCTTTCAATTCAGCCATTTTAGAAATCGCTATAGCATTCCCGTACATATAACTGTTAATTGTTGGTCTTGCATTTTGAACTTTACGTCCGCCACTTAAGGATTCTTCCATTCCATCTTTTACATCGTGCTGCCAAAACAAACCATCTTTACGCTGACGGTCTTTTTCCCAAACGGCGTAATCCGTAACCATGTCTGGGTATAGCTCCAATAAGAATTTTTCATCCTTATTTACCAAATAGCGATTGTATAGTGCATCGGCTGTCCAACTGCTGAATTTATACAATTTGTTCATCGGTTTTCCGTCATTTCCTCGATACCAAAGCTTCACATCCTGCTCAATATATTTAGGATCATGAACCCATCTAAATTCGTTGATATGATGCCCCAAAGCACAACTGATCATATTGTATTTATCAGCATAAGAACGGTCTACTAAAAACTCTGTAATAGCAAATCCCTGTGGTGTGTTTTTAATGTGTTTACGAACGCTCCACCATCTGAAATAATAGATTTCCTCAAAATTCTGCTGCGGACATTCAAACAACGGAATATTCTTTTCCATCCAAGCCCAGGCACTGTCATTCGGAATCGCAAATTTCAAGTTCTCATCTTCCATCTTGTTGAAATAATCCACATAATGTTTGAAGTTTTCTTCTTTTAAAATAACCGATTTTCCTTTTTGAGAATGTCCTGCACCCGATTTGCAACCGCTATTTATACAAGCGATTACAATTGAAAGTATTACTATTTTATGTTTGAAATGTTGTAACATATTCTAATTATTATTTTAAAACTAATTCTTTGGGCGTGTCCCTCCGGGTCGTGCTGTCCGTTCCCGCTTCCCGATGAAAAATCGGGAGAGCTCCACTTCCATCACTCACGCAAGAGACCTTTACGTTTTCTCACTCCTGCAAGGTTTCCAAAACCTTGTAGGTGTCTTATTTTTAATCGCAAACTTTAATCATTTATACCTACAAGGTTTTGAAAACCTTGCAGGAACACCCCGCGCATTTGTATTTTCTTAAATCACTTATATGGTTCAAAAATTTTAATTCCCCGTAAAAATATAAGCCTGCCCTGCTTTCATATTCACATCGTAAATATTATAATTTGACAATTGTACTTCAGGCAGTTTTACTTCTTTAGAAATAATCGGTTTCTTCACTTCCACATCATAAAACAACGGATTTGGATTTTTGCCTTTAGCTTTTTTAAGAGAAGAACCTTTTAAAGTATTTTCAACTTTTAATCTACAGTTTCCTCCTATTTTTGAATAGATTTTTAACTCCGAAACTTTATTGTTTTTCCACGTCATATCAATTACAAATCCACCTCTGGCAACCAAACCTTTTATGCTTCCGTCTTTCCAAACACTTGGTAATGCTGGTAATAAATGAATCGCATCTTCCTGACTCTGCATTAACATTTCGGCGAAACCGGCTGTACATCCAAAATTTCCATCAATTTGAAAAGGCTGATGCGCATCTAACATATTCGGATACGTTCCGCCACCTTTTCTCTGATCCGCTGTTACCAAATGCAATTGATCCTGAATCAATTTATAAGCGTGATTTCCATCTAATAATCTCGCCCACAAATTCACTTTCCAACCCATAGACCAGCCTGTAGATTCGTCTGTTCTATAAATTAAAGATTGTTTAGCGGCTTCAAATAATTCTGGCGTTTTTATTGGTGAAATCTGATTACTCGGATACAATCCATACAAATGCGAAACGTGTCTGTGATTGTCTTTCGGATTGTCCCAATCGTCCTGCCATTCCTGTAACTGATTGTGTTTGCCCACTTTCATTGGAGGCATTTTTGCCAAAGCATCACTCACTTTTTTCGTATAAGCTGCATCTGGCGAAACCAAAGCCGAAGCTTCGATAACATGTGTAAACAAATCAAAAACCAATTGATTGTCCATTGTAGTTCCCGATGCAATTGTCGCTTTTCCTGTTCCGCCTGCGTGTGTATTTTCAGGCGAACTAGAAGGAACAACAACTAAATATTTAGTGTTTGGATCTACCACCATAAAATCCAAAAAGAAATCAGCTGCACCTTTCATAATTGGGTAAATTTCTGCCAGATACTTTTTATCTCCTGTGTATAAATATCTTTCCCATAAATCCTGACAAACCCAGGCACCGCCAGTCGGCCACATTCCCGAAGCTGCTGAATCTACCGGAGCGGTAACACGCCAGATATCGGTATTGTGGTGTAAAACCCAGCCGCTGGCATTGTACATCATTCTCGCAGTTTCTGCGCCTGTTACAGCCAACTCTTTTGCCATTTGTACAAAAGGTTCATGCATTTCCTGCAAATTGGTTACTTGTGCCGGCCAGTAATTCATTTCCGCGTTTATGTTGGTTGTGTATTTACTGTCCCAAGGCGGTGTTACCATATCGTTCCAAATCCCTTGTAAATTGGCTGGCTGTCCTCCTGGCTGTGAACTTGAAATTAAAAGATAACGCCCGAATTGGAAATACAAACTCGCCAATTGCGGATCAAATTGTTTTGAGAAATCTCGAATTCTTTCGTTTGTTGGTTGCTGAACTAAATCATTTGAACCTAAATCTAAAGATACTCTGTTGAAGAATTTTTGGTAATAATCAACGTGGGCTTTCTTTATCGTTTCAAAATCTTTTATTTCGGCTTTAGCCAAATAATCTTTGCTTTTTGCAATTTCATCACCCGAAATATCCTGATAGTTTTTGAAGTTCGTAGCAATCGAAATATATAAAGTCACTTCATCAGCTTTACTAATACTTAAAACTCCATTACTGACATCGATTTCCCCGCCTTTATTTTTAGCGGTCAATCGGCCTTGAAATTTTACTTTTCCTTTTACACCTTCAAAGTTAGTTCCAACTCCCGAAAGTATAATTTGGTTTCCTTCTGTCGAAGCCACCGTTTTATCAATCGGGCTGTTCATGAAAACATTACACGTAATTTGTCCCGGCTGACTTGCAGTAAGTTTTACCACAATAACCTGATCTGAAAATGCGGTTAGAATTTCTCTTGTAAATTCAACTCCGTTTACTTTGTATTTTACTTTTGCCGTAGCGTTGCTAATGTCTAAATCACGGTAATAATCGGTATATTTTTGATGTCCTGCGAATGAAATATAAACGCTTCCAAAAGTCTGATATGGCATTCCGTCATTCGTCTGCGACATAATATCCTGTGTCGCTAAATCCTGTGCTTCATCAAATTTTCCGTCAAAAATTAACTGACGAACAATTGGAAGTGCTTTAATAGATTTATTATGTGCATTGCTGTTTGGAGAGCCTGCCCAAATGGTTTCTTCGTTCAACTGCAAACGCTCTACAGCTGGATCACCAAAAACCATTGCCCCCAAACGTCCGTTACCTAATGGCAAGGCTTCGTTCCAGATTGCAGCTGGTTTATCGTACCATAATTTTAGGTCGGTTTGAGCTGTTGCTGTAAAGGAAAAAATTCCAAAACAGATTGCCGTTATTTTAATTTTTAACTTCATGTTTATATTTTTTTTTTCAGCCACGAATTACACGAATTGACACTAATTTCTTTTTTAATTTTTTTTCAATTTCTCTAATTTATTTTGCCACAGATTACACAGATTTAAAGGATTTTTAATCTGTGAAAATCCTTTAATCTGTGGCAAAAAATAATTCGTGCCAATTCGGGAAATTCGTGGCTATCTATTTCTTAACCTCGTAAACTTTCAGATTTTTTTCTCCGAACATTTCATATAATTTGTTGATATCTTTCAGAGCATTCGCTGGCAGTTTTTCTCCTTTATCTCCAAAAACCAACAACTTCTCTTTCGGCTCAATCACACAAGTCGATTCGTCGATTTCGCCTTTATCGTTCTTTACTTTATTTAAATCCAAATTCAAATATTTCGCCATAAACGGATACAAAGCCATACGTTTTGAAACTCCGAAATCATGACCTTCCTTTGCAAAATGAGCATTTTCAACTAAATCTTTCTTTCCGTACAATTCATACGTTCTTTGGATAAAAGGAAACTCCAGTTCCGGAACTGCCAATGTCCAATCTTTTCCGTCAGAAACAATCAATTGTGGTTTTGGAGCCATCATAGCTGAGATTTCAGCATTGTTTGTTCCGTTTCCGCAAAGGTGAATTCCGCGTCCGCTCTCGCATGGGCAACCACCTGAAAAATGTGATGAAACCATCACCACCGGAGCTGAAACTTTTACTCTGTCATCAATTGCAGCTAAAAACATAGTATGTGATCCTCCTCCTGAACCACCGGTAACACCAACTCTTGACATATCGGCATTTTTAACCGTTGCTAAATAATCCAAGAAACGAATTCCAGTTAAAACCTGAACCGTCGATGCAATACTGTTTCTATGTGTTTCTTCAGGAAACTGAAGTAATGATTCTCCCCAGGCAAATAAATCATAACCTATTACAATTGCTCCCATTTTAGCCATCATAGCACAACGGTACTGCTCATCTTTTCTATATCTTCCGTCACCAAAATGTCCGTCTGGTGTTAAAATAACAGCTGCTTTTTTATTCAACGGATACGGCTTGTAAATCGATCCTGTTGCATAAACTCCCGGAAGAATTTCCAAAGCAATATTTTCTACGCTGTAATCTTTATAAATTCTTTTTGGAGTTAAAAGTGGTTTAGATTTTGGCATTGGGGGAGCCTTTTCTAATCCAAATGAGGTTATCATACAAGCTTTTAACTCCGTTTTACGTTTTTCCCATTCTTCTTTGGTTGAATAAAGGCTTTCTAAGTAAAATAAGCGTTCTTTTCCTTTATCTACCGAAACTTTATGGTTTTCATACTTGCGTATGATGTAGGTTCCATCGGGTTGTTTGAAATACATCAATTCGAACGGCGCTAAAATATTGGTCAGCGAAAGTGGCAGATTTCCAGGTTCAATTCTCCAATCGGCATAATCCAGTTCTTTTCCTTTCAATAAACCTCTGTCATCGTTGATCGTTACGTTAAAAACGGTTTCTATTTTTTTTAGTGTTTCTGAAACTGGTTTTCTAAAATTAGTATCAGAAGTGCTTTGCGCATTGGCAAATGTCAATGCAAAAATGGAAACTATGATGATGTATTGTATGTTTTTCATTTTAATATTGTTGTGTGTTGGTACGCTGATGAAACGGATTCGCTATCGCGAAAACGCTGATTTACACGGATTTTTTTTATTCTTTTGAATTGCCTCCTGATTTAGCTGGAGGACTTTTTTTGATTTCCACATTGGCTTTAGCCGAAATTATTCATTTGGCTAAAGCCCTTTAACTTATCTTATTTTAAACCTCCAGTTAAAACTGGAGGCAATTAATTTTTTCTATTTTTTTCGAGTTTAATTATAACTCATAACTCATAATTACAATTGGCATTCTATTGTATAAATTCCAGATCCTAATTCCAAAACTGGCTTCTGGGCTTTTTCATCAAAACCCGCTCTAACTCTTTTATTATCAATTTTTATTTCTGAATTTTTAGCAACTGGTAATTTTACTGTCGCAGTTGTATTCACTGGAATCTGAACTGTTAGGATAAATTTTCCGTCTTTCTTTTCCCAAGAAGAAGCAATCTTTCCGTAAACCGATTGATAATCCGCTTTCGCGAAAGTCATATCACCAACTCCTTCGGGCTGAATGAAGAAATGTTTAAATCCAGGTTTTTCCGGATCGGACATAATTCCTGCTAAACTTTGGTAAAACCATTCTTCGATCTGCCCTAACATAAAGTGATTCCAAGAATTTCCTTTTCTCGGATCCCATTGTTCGGTTAAAGTGGTCAGGCCAAATTTAATCTGAAAACCATAACCCGGCGCGTCATAATGATTGTGCATTCTGTACATGGTTTCGTTTTCGCCATTTCTTGCCAAAGCTTGAAACAAATAACGGTTTCCAACATCTCCAGTTGTTAAACGATCTCCTTTTTCTTTGATATCTGCTAGTAAATTTTGCATTACAGCTTCTTTATACTGAGGCTCCACAATATCCATAAAAATCGGAACGGCATTGCTAAACTGGCTGTTTGTTCCGTATTCTTTGGTTTCTTCATTAAAAAACGCCGCGTTGAAAGCTGTTTTAATATCAGAAGCCAATGTATTGTACTTCTCGAAATCTTCCGTTTTACCCAATAATTTAGCTGCTTTTGCCAATAAATAAGCTCCATAATAGTAATGCGAAGTCGCAGAAAGCGCAATCGGACTATTTTTAGAATATCCTGCAGCATGTGTTCCGTAATCATACCAATCGCCTAATCCGTGGGAAACGATATGATCGGTCGCTTTTGTTCCTAAATAATCCACATAATTCTTCATTACAGGAAAATATTTTTCTAATAACGAAGCGTCTCCGTAATATTCATAATACATCCAAGGCAGAATTACGCCTGTCACGCCCCATTCTGGAGAATCGGTAAAATCGCCTCCAAAAATTACATATTCGGGAACGATCGTCGGAATTAAACCGTTATCACGCTGTGAATCAGAAATATTTTGCATTGTCGCAGGAAGGAAAGTCTGCAAATTATAATTGAACATTAAACCCGGACCATTCAACTGAATTTCTTCCAGCCAGCCTAATTTTTCACGTTGCGGACAATCGGTAAAAACGCTTTGAAAATTACTTTTGATCGAGTTGTTAATCAATTCGTGCGTTTTATTAAAAATCTCATTCGAACAGGCAAAACTTCCTGCTTCTCCAGCCGAATTGTAAATGAAATTCGATTTCAAATCAACTAAAGTTGGAAGTTCTTTGTTTTTAGCTTCTTTATAATTGATATTTTCAATCTGAACATATTGATAACCGTAGAAACTGAATTTTGGCGTCCATTCTTCTATTCCATCTCCTTTTAATGTATAATCGTAATAGTATGGTTTTCCAGATCTTCCCTGAGCAATTGTGCCTTCTTCATTTAATCCTTCAGCAACCCAAACACGAATCGATTGTCCTTTTTTTCCTTTTACTTTGATTGTTGGAAATCCTGAAAGATTTTGCCCCATATCAAAAACATAGAAATTCGGTTTCAGCTCTTTTACGGTTTTAACTTCATATTGTTTCTGAATCGTAACTGGCGGTGCTGTCTGTGGTCTTAAAACTCCTTTTGGCGCTTCCTCAATGACAACTTTTTTCCAGTCTCTATCTTTGAAACCTTTACGATTCCATCCTTTTTGTTCTAGATTGGCATTGTAATCTTCTCCTCCAAAAATACTGTTATACGTAATCGGACTTTTGCTGTATTTCCAAGTTCCATCTGACTTAACAATTTCTTCTGAACCATCATTATACTTGATTTTCATTTTAAAGAATAAAGTCGGCGGACCAAAACTCACGAAGAATTTCGTATATCTTTCGGCCAATGTATTGTACATTCCGTTTCCTAACAAAACACCAATTACGTTATCTCCTTTTTGAAATTCTTTTGCGCTTAATTCGTAAACATTGTAATTAACCGTTTTGTCGTAATCTGTCCATAGAGGCGCAAATTGGCTGTTACCCACTTTTTTTCCGTTGATTGTCAATTCATAATGTCCTAAACCTGAAATGTAAACTATAGCTTCTTTGATTTCTTTTTTTATTTCGAAAGGTTTACGCAACATGATACTTCTGCGTGACAAAGAATCGGAAGCATTGATAAACGAGTTCTTTTTTTCTCTGTTGAAAGTTGCTGTGTGGTAATTTCGGCCTTCCGGCAGATGACTGTCGGCTTTGGTAATGGCACCAATCCAAACGGGATTTAAATCAGATTCTAATGAAGCGGTTCTGAACGAAGCTGTTTTGCTCCATTTAGAAATTTTTCCTGATTGATTCCAAACTTTTACTTTCCAGAAATATTTGGTTTCGCTTTTTAATGTACTTCCACTATAAACAATATGCAGGTTTTTATCTGAATTTACTCTACCCGAATTCCAAATATCTCCATCATCATTATTTAGTTTTTCTTCTGATGAAGCAACCAAAATAACATAAGCAATTTGTGATGCATCCGATTCTTTTGAAACCAACTGCCAGCTCAATCTCGGCTGATTCTGAACTACAGCTAATGGATTTTCGGCCATTTCTGTTGTTAAGCGTACAGGCAGAATTTGTCCATTTGAAATGAACGTAATTAAGAAAGTAACAACTAATAATATGTTTTTGAAATTCTTCATTTCTAATTTTTAAAATTTGAACGCTGATTAAACGGATTTACTTCGTAAAGACGCGGATAAAACGGATTTTTTTCTGTCTAAAAATATAAAATCCGCTCAAATCTGCGTTTTCGCGATAGCGAATCTGTTTAATCCGCGTTCTATTTTTTTTCGCCACGAATTACACAAATTTCACTAATTTTTAAATCAATAATTATAAAAAAATAATTCGTGGCAATTCGTGCAATTCGTGGCAATATATTTTTTACAATTTCTTTGTAATCAACGATTCGATATTGAATACTGCTTCTGGGATTAATTTTCCGGTTTGAGGCAGATCGTCGTAATCGTCTGTATCTGGCTCAGTGTCTGGATTTGGCGTATGTCTTTGTTCTCCTGTGCGGAACATAATTCGCTCAAAACCGTCTGTTGGCGCATAAAATATCTTTGTTGATTCTTTTCCATCGTTTACTTTTATAGTGTACTGACGGTTTTTAGCATCTAATTTAACTGTGATTGTATATGCTTTGTTTGCTTCGTATTTTGTAACCGAACTCAAACGCGCACCATTTTTTACCTTTAATTCTCCATCCGAATCAAAAATCAATCTTACCGATGGTAAGCCTTGTTTGTTTTGGAATTCAATCTGCAATAAACCGTGATTATTTTGCTCTGGTTTTACTGTGAAAACAGCTTCCATTTTTGATGCAAAAGGAATTACTCTTTCGGCACGGGAATAATCAAAATAATCCTGATCTCTTAAAGTCAGCCATTTTTTACCGTCGGCTTTCTTTTCGATTTTGGTTGATGCCCAAGAAAGATCATAGGTATTCCATAATTTTAGTTCTTGTCCATCTGGAAGATTATTAAAAACATCATTTACATTTTCTGTTACCACTGAAGTTACTGGAACAGGAATCGACGCTACCCAAATATCTTCTTTGTTCATACTGTAACCCACCCAGATTTTTCCATCTGGCGGAGTTCCATTCTTTTCTGTGATTCCGCGAACGTATTGCGGGCCGGCAGATTTGTAGTTTCCACCGTAACGCATCGGACTTACTTCTCCGTGAACCAACAATAAATCTTTGTAATTCAGTCCATCATCACTTGTCGAAATTGCCAAAGGCCAACGATATTCTGACGGATTATAAAGCGTTGCATAACGATTGTCTGATGTTTTTTGTCCCCATATTTTAGCATTGCTGTTTACAAATCCCGGAGCGCGCAATGGCATATAATCCCAAGATTTTCCTCCATCTTTACTGATTGAAGTTAAAGCATGTTTCCATAAACCGACTACATTTCCGTTTGGCAAATGGTAATAACTAAATGCTTTGTAGGGTTTCTGTAACGGAATCAATTCATCGTCACGATCGGCTTCTTCTACCCATTGCTGTAAAACCAAAGGTTCTGATAAAATTTCTTCGCAGGCTTTTTTCAA
Source organism: Flavobacterium sp. GW821-FHT12A05 (assembly GCF_058807735.1). NCBI lineage: Bacteria > Pseudomonadati > Bacteroidota > Flavobacteriia > Flavobacteriales > Flavobacteriaceae > Flavobacterium > Flavobacterium sp. GW821-FHT12A05. The sequence continues at coordinate 432,240 of NZ_JBXAQY010000003.1, forward strand.
ACCTTTATCCTTTGATGCAGTATAAAATGGGAATTTCGATTTCGATTTGTCCCAAGTTTTGTTGTATCTAATGAAATAAATTTCTCCAAAACTTCCGTCCTTTTTGATTTCACGAATTACACGTCCAATTCCTTTTCCGTCGTTTGGATCGTCTTTTTCATCCATTGCGATTCCGTAATACGCTAAAGCAAAAAGTCGTTTGTCTTTTGACGTATAAAAGCCCATTCTTTGGTGCATTATGGCATCCAGATTTTTAGCAACGCCTTCAACACCTTCTTTTTTCCATCCGTCAGGAATTCTATAAATTGGAAAAATCACTTCTGGTTTTGTCCACGTTACGCCGTCTTTCGAAGTCATTAATAAAGTCTGGCTTGGCGGAATATGTTCGCCCGAAGGATCGCTTAAATAATGCAGATAAAAGGTGTTATTCCAGTACGCCATCATCGGCTGATGATTGTATGTCCATCCAAAACCATCCGCTTTTTCAGGATGTTCACGGCTTGCACGCATAATTTGCGTAGCGTGAACTCCAACCGCTGGACTTAACTGTCCGTGATGGTAATCGATGTTTGAAAGTGTTTTGCCAACATAACGCACAGTGTCATTTTGTGCATTTACAGCTGTGCAAGTCAAAAGAATTGTAGCTGTGATGATGTTGGTTTTTATGTTTTGGAAAGTAATCATTATTCTTTATCTTTTTATAACTTCTAAGAGACCTAACAGGTTTTAAAAACCTGTTAGGTATGCTGGAGATAATTTATTTCTTTTCAATTAATCCTTTTAAAACGTCTTCAGAGATTGTTGTAATCGTTCCGTGTTTGTGTCCTTCGGGAAGGCTTATTTTGGAGGAAACATCTTCAAAATGAACAAAATCTGTTGTGCTTAGGGCTTTATAATTTTTCGAACCATAATTGTCATAATACAACAACCATTTTTTACCGACTTTTACCACCGTTGGACCTTCAGATAAATATTCGGTTAAAGGTTTAGAACTCTTTTCAAACGGGCCTAAAGGCGATTTTCCGAAGGCTACTTTTATGTTTCGCATTGGTCTTGTATTGTCTTTCAAAACCAAAACATAATCTTTTTTCCCTTTTTTAACAATCACACAGTCAATTACGCTGAAACCTGGATCGTAATATAATTTTGTGTCTGAAAACGTTTTGAAATCCTTAGTCGTTACATAATACATTCTGTGGTTATTTTTCTCATCCTCCACTCCTTTTGGATATCTAAATGGAATTGTCGATGCCCAAATAATGATATATTCTTTTTTCACATCATCATAAAAAATCTCTGGTGCCCAAACGTTTACCACTTCCAGTTCGTTTTTCATGACCGGAATATATTGTTGTTCTGACCAATGAATCAAATCTTTTGAACTTGCGTAACCAAAACCATTTCCGCCTTTCCAGTCGGTTGTCCAAACCATGTGATACGTTCCGTCTGCTCCTTTTGTGATTGATGGGTCCCGCATGATTTTGCTGGCTCCTATTTCTGGTTTTAAAAATGAACCTTCTAATCCTTTCCAGTTGTAACCGTCTTCGCTGTACGCCAAATATAAACCTTCTGTTGCGGGTTCTCTAAACGACGTAAAAAGATACAAATCTTTCTTTTTCTGCGAATAACTAATCGCAAAAAGTGAAAGGGTTACTATGATGAATATTTTTTTCATGATATAAAATTGAACACTGATTTCACGAATTATCACGAATTAAATTGGTGTAAATTCGTGAAATCAGTGTTATTATAATCTATTCTATAATTGCTTTTTTATCTAAAGAAGATCCTTTTTTGATTTTCGTTGTTACGTTGTTTAAAACATTATTTTTCAGGAAAATATTTTTAGTCTCTTTTCCATCTGCTTCGATAAAAATATCGGTTGGATTGAATGGAAAATTATTATTGATTAACGCATTCGAAACATTATCTAATTTGATAACCGGAACACCTTTTATGGCTGTTGAAGATCCAACGTTATCTAAAATGATATTTTTCGAATCGGATATTTTGAAAGAAGAACCGATTGTAGCATTTACTTTTACATCGTGAAATTCAACATCTGTCGCCGTACTTACTGTAAAACCTTCTTTTCCATCCATATTGATGTTGGAGAAAGTGATGTTTTGAATTGGCATTTCGGTAATTCCCAGAATCTGTCCAGCTTTGTTTACGTTTGAAGCTGTAATGTTGCTCATGTGAATGTTTCTGAAAATCGGCGTTTTCTCGGTTACAGGTTCAACTTGCGTTCCTTTATCGTAAAAAAGGCTCAATACGATAGCTTCTTCTTTGATGTTTTTCATGACGATATTATCGACGCGAATATCTTCTACCACTCCACCTCTTCCTCGAGCCGATTTAATACGGATTCCGCGATCTGTTCCGTCGAAAACGCAATTTGAAATGGTAATTTTTTTGATTCCGCCTGACATTTCACTTCCAATTACAACACCACCGTGACCGCTTAGCATCGTGCAATTTGTGATCGTTACGTTTTCTGTTGCCTTACCGTATTTACGTCCGTCGCCGTCTCTTCCAGATTTAATTGTAATACAATCGTCTCCAACACTTATATGGCAGTTTGAGATATGAACATTGGTGCAAGAAGAAGGATTGATTCCGTCTGTATTTGGCGAATGCGGATTAAAAATTGAAATTCCGGTTACGGTTACATTATCACAGAATTCTGGGTTGATTGTCCAGAAAGGTGAGTTTTTAAAGGTTACGCCTTCAATTAAAATGTTTTTACAGTTGTAAGCCTGAAAGAAAGAAGGTCTGAAGAATTTCTTGTCAACCGTTCTTTTGTAATAAGGTTCTGTGTAAAGTCCTTTGTTTTGCTCTTCCCACATGGTTTGGTATTTTGTTGGAGGAAGCGGTTCTTTGGCTGTTTCGATTCGGTATACTTCATTCCACCAAGCTTTTCCTTGTCCGTCAATTATGCCTCTTCCTGTAATGGTGATATTTTCTACATCTTTGGCATAAAATAAGGGTTGGAAACTTTTCATTACAATTCCTTCGTAACGCATTTCTACATAAGGAAGAAAATCATCGAAATTCTCTGAAAACTTTAAAAGCGCCCCGGAATCTAAATGAATCGTAATGTTGCTTCTTAGTGTTAAAGCTCCTGTTAAGTATTCTCCCGCAGGGAAAAAGATCGTTCCTCCGCCATTTTTAGATGCTTTTTCAATGGCATTCTGAATGGCTTGAGTGCATTTTATTCCTTTGTTGTTTCCGCCTTCGTTTAAGATGTTTAGCCAGCCGTCGTTTGCGAAAGCGGTGTTTAATCCGGTGATGAAGCAGAGTATTATTAGTATGTTTTTCATAGTTGTGTTTTTTTGTTCTCTCGCAGATTTGGCAGATTTTGGCAGATCAGCGCAGATTTATATTTTAAAAAATCTGCAGAATCTGCTTAAATCATTTTAAATCTGCGTGAAATATTTTATTCTCATTTTAGTCATTGCGAGGAACGAAGCAACCACATTTACAAGATCAAACTTTGTGGTTTATCGTTAGTGAGGTTGCTTCGTTCCTCGCAATGACAAACTTTGTGGTTACTTTGACTTCAAAATCAAAACCCAGTCATTACCATCTTCTTTTTTTCCTTCTGGCTGAAAATTTTGAGTTCCTTTATTATCAAATGTTCCGATTTTAGTTTTCTTTCCATTTCTTGGATTGTACCAAGTGGCTTCGAATTTATCTCCGGAAATTTTTCCTAGTTTTACTTCTATTATTCTTCCGTTGTAGGTGTATAATAAAGCGTATTTTTCTCCTCTTATGGCTGGAATATAATCGTATTTTTCTCCTTGATTCACCACTAATGAAACATCTGGAATTCCTTCTAAAAATGGCACTTCTTCCATTAATTTCTTAATGTAAACCATTTCTTTTGCTCCTTGCGCATTGATAGCCGATGTCCATAATTCTTTGTTTCCATAAGCGGGTTTGTCGCCTTTTCTGAACATCTGCATTACGGCATTATGTCCGTAGGTGTAACCTGCTGCACCAGATAAAACCGACCAATATCCGTAACGGCGTACATCGCTTGCGGTCCATTTTGGCTGTAGAGTATCGTGCAAACCATGTGGAATTCCTTCGTAAGATGGTTCTCCGTCGAGTGTTGGTTTTGTTGGTTTCAATTCGAAATCTCTTAGAACAAATTTGTAATTGTCTTCTTTGAAATTCGTTTTTGATGAATCCTGATCGTATCTTCTGTGTCCAGATTGGAACATGTTGAAATCTAACCATTTTGCATTATGAAAGTTCTCTGAAGAATCGGTTCTTCCGAACGGGTGAAAAGTCACTAACTGGTTTGGATTGTTGGTTTTTAAAGTATTTCCGATAGCGTTCCAGATATCTGTGAATTCATTTCCGTGTGTATCTCCTCCGTTTAACCAAATTATGTTGGTTCTGTTTTTATATCTGTCGGCCAAGAATTTAGCATAAACTGCTGCCTGTTCTTTGCTTACTTTATTTCCTTTTGAAACGTTTGTTCCCCAAACTGGGACCATTGCTAGATAAATTCCGTTTTTCTGAGCCACATCTAAAGTGTAATCTACGTGATCCCAATAATCGTATTGCTTTGCATCTTTGAAATCATTTCCTGCTGTAATCAAAGGTTTTGAAACGTCTTCGTTTATTAAAGCGGCATCGCCATAAACGTTAACGGCATTGATGTTGTGTAAAACCATTACCTGAACGACATTAAATCCTTTGTCTTTTCTGTCTTTAAAATATTTCTCAACGCCTGCTCTGTCCAGTTTCCCGAATGCCAGCCAGCCTGTGTCGCCCAGCCAGAAAAATGGTTTTTCGTTTTCGGTAACAAAATAATGCTGATTTTTAGATACTTTGATTTGAGGCAGAGCTATTTTTGTTTTGGCAGATTGCGAAAATCCGCTTTGTGCTGTAAACATAAAGCTTATACAAAGAGCGTATAAAGATTTAATTTTCAGATTCATTTTGTTTTTTTGTTTTGCCACGAATTGCACAAATTTTCACGAATTTTCTCTTTTCGTTGTGTTCTATATGCCACAGATTTCACAGATTAAAAGGATTTTATATTCTTTTCGTGTATTTATTTCACAAATATTCTGGCAGATTATTTTTAATTTTTAATTCTCAATTTTTAATTTTTTCTAACTACAAAAAGCACTTTTTCTTTTATTTCGGCTTGTGGAATTGTGACTTGTTTTCCTCCGCTTATGTTGGCTTTTTTTGTTATATTTCCTGTTGAAGCATTTATAGCGAATACCTCAAATGTTCCTTTTTCGTTTGACAAATCGATTGTGATGTCCTGATCGTTTTTCAGATAAAAAAGATAGCTTTTTCCTTTGTTTTCCAGTTTCCAAAGATTGTCTGAAAACGTGTTTCCGTCAACTAATTTCATTTCGCTTAAAGCGGCATAAAACTGTGGGAGTTCAATTTTTGGAATGTTTGCTAATGAAGCTCCCGCCATTAAAACAGGCCATCCAAATCTTGAAGAACCGTCTGTTGAATATAAAATGACTTTCTCTTGGTATTTTTCTCTGTATTCACGAACAGCGCGATAAACTTGATTGTCGGTTTCTTTTCCCGTTTTCAGTTTTCTAGCGTGCTGTCTTGGTGCTAAATTTACGCCTCCTTGCGGAGCGTAAGCTGAACCGTCTTCTTTGTAATACCAATAACGAATGTCAATTACATCAACGGTTTTTACTCTTTTAGCATCATTTAAAATAGCGTCCTGAACGTCTTTAGTAGCACTTAATCCAATTAAGCCTTTTTTGCCTGTTTCGTCTTTCCATTTTTGAGCTTGGTCTAACCAGAATTCCATAAAATGTAACGGACCTGTATATTCGGCACTTGTCAATTGAATTACGTTACTGTTATCCTGAAAGTTCTCGAATGATTTTCTAATGAAACCTTCGTGTAATTTTCTTCTTTGAGCATTTGTAATATCGTAAAACTGCTCCGCCATAAAAATACGTTTGTCTCCTGCGTAAGGCGGTGGCTCTGGAAATTCTGTGCTGTTAATATTGTTAGCAGAACGCCAAGGTGAACTTGCCCAATGCGCTCCGGCTTCTAAAATATTATGTTGAAAATATTGCTGATTGATTAACATTTGTCCGTTTGGTTCTGCCAGCGTTGCAAACTGTGCTAAACGGTTCCAGTACCAATCATTGAATTTTGTTAAATCGTATTTGCTTAAATGATCCCAAGCGAAATCTTTTCCGCTTCTGGCAAAAGGCTGTTCGTAAAACGGAGGCCAAACATCATCATCAATTCGGCGAACACGTTCGTGATCGTCCATTCGTCTGTCGTACCATAAACCGTAATTATGCTCTAAGGCAACGATATTATTTTTAGTCAAATAATCTACCGTTTCCTGTACTTTATCTGTCAATCCATTTCCTGTTCTTCCTGGAACAAAACGAGTGATATGCGGTGTTGATTTATTTACGAAATCATCGGTTAAATCGCCTCTCCACCATGCTACGTTGGTTTGTTTTCCAGCAATTACTTTTCCTTCAAAAGTCAGCCAACCATTTTCTGTAGTTACTTTTGAAGTCGATTTTTCTGTTTTATTTGATGCAACTTTTAAATCGTTTGCATTTTTTAAACCTTTACTGTCTGTATTAATCGGATTTGCTTTTGAAGCTTCTGCAATCCATTCTTGTAAACTTTTTGCGGTTGTTGCCGAGTTTTTAGTCAATTCTGCTGCCACTTCGATACTTGGACTCGAAGATGGTTCTGAACCTAAATCGTAAATAAATGGCTGAACTGGAAGTTTTCCTAATCTGGCTTCTAGCTGTGTGTAGAATAAACTTCTTGGACTAATGTGTCCGTTTACGTCTTTCCAATGTCCGTTTCCTCCAAATTGTCCCCAAACTCCAAAAGCCCAGTTTTGTGCTGTTGGCGGACTGTAACATTCAACTTTTGAAGCCGATGATTCCCAGATTACAGAATTGGCTGCTGTCCAACCAGCGCCTCTTCCGCCTTGTTCTCTGTTGTTGTAGCTTAATGCTTTTCCGTCGATATTGGCAATATCAAATAAAACTCCGGTCGCCCAGCTTCCGATTGCACCGCTGTTTTCGAATGGCAAATGTGATTCGCATTGTACGAACGCATTTGGCCCCGTTGTTCCGAATCCGCCTACAGCGAAATCATGATATCCAAATTCTGAATAACAACGTTGGAATAAAGTCTGCTGCCCTTCGGTATAAAAGGTATGTCTTCTAAATGAAGCGATTTCTGAAATTGGTTCTGTAGCGATACAATCTTCAACCGTAATTTGCTGACTTGTTTTTAGAATCGTAACCGCTCCGCCAGCAAAGTGTTTGAAATTTACTTGCTTTACCCAGGCGTTTCTAGTGTTTTCAATGCTGATAGCCTGCCATCTATGTTCTTCGTCTTTTAAATTTGACGGATTATAAGTTGATTTTATTAAGATATTTTCAATTCCGTTATTTTCAATTCTTCCCTGCCAAGAATAAACAGTTACTTTTGAAGTTCCAAAAACATCATCTAAAGACATTGTGATTGGAGCATTTACAGTTACTTCGTTTCCGTTAATTTTGGTAACGACACGATTCCAAGTTGTAATCCAATCGCCTTTTTTCCAGCCAATCCAAGAAGTTTCTCCACCGAAATCCTGCATGTTTACTTCTTTAATGAAATTATCCGTTAAAGGCTTACTAATTTCGATTTCGTCTCCAACTTTTAATTTTGAAGTGTTTTTTAATTGGATTTTCTGAGTTCCAAGTGGCGTATAAGCGTTTGCAAATTCAAATGAATCTTTATACACTTTATCGTTTACACCTAAAATTCTAATTAAAGCTTCTCTTTCTAATCCGGTTCCTAAAAGTATGGTTCCGTTTTCGGAATTTCCGCTTCCTCTTAAAACTACTCCCGATTTTTTGATATATAATGTGCCGCTGATTTTAAAAGTTCCTTTGTCTAACAATACTGCTCCGCGAAAACCTGATTTATCTGGTTTTAATGCACTTACATAATCAATTGCATTTTGGATTTTCTGTGTTGCATCTTCTTCTTGTTTCGAAACAAAAATTTTGTTTTCCAGATTCGGAATGGCAACTTCTGAGTTTCGATATCCTGCAAAAGAAAAATCAGGGATTTGATTTCCTTGATTATCTGTTGTAAAAGAAAGTTTTCCTTCTTTGGTTTTGATGATATCTGGGAAATTGTTTTGGGCTGTGATGTTTATACTGAAAAGCATCGCCAAACCAGACAAAACTATTTTATCTTTTTGAAGGGAGATTGTATTTTTTAACTGGATAAAATTCACCTTATTATTTTTTAGAAATGTTTAGAATATAGAAAATAGAGTAAAGAATATAGATTTCTTCAAAGCTAAATCATTTTTTCTAATGTCTATTTTCTATATTCTTTACTCTATTTTCTAACTCTTATTGCAACAATGATTTCAGCTTAGCCAATGTATCCGTATTATTTTCGATTTTCGTCCAATCTGTTTTACTGTTTGGATCGATTCCGTTAAAATATTTCTCGATGTTGGTATATCCGTCTCCGTTTGCATCTTTATTAGCGTCTGAAGCGTCATTTGGGTTTAAACCAAATTTCTTTTCCCAAGCATCTGGAATTCCATCATTATCAGAATCTTTATAGGCTTTTCCTTTGTAAGTTGGATAGCCGCCAACTTGATCAGGATGCGTTATAATTCCTTTTTTATATGAATCAGCTGGTAATCTTCTTTTGATATATTCTTTTCCGATATTGTTTTCTAAACCGTCTTTAACTTCGATTTTTCCAGTTTTAACTTGTTTGATAATTCTTTCGTCAACCGCATCTCTTTTTGGGATTGTGGCTCCAACATTCGTTAAAACAAAATCATAAGCTTCTTCTGCCGACATGATAGTAAATTTTGGCATTGAGAAAGGTTTTGGCTGTTTGATTGCTGCTAAAAACTCTTTTGTTTCTGCTTCCGGAAGATCTTCTAATTGAACTCCGCCATTCCAGTTGTTTGCTGTAACTTCTGGAGAACCTACGATAAAGTTTCCTGAAACATAGGCCCTTCCGTATTGTTTTGGTTCAATATAACCAGATTCTGGTTTTACAATTCTATATCGAATTGGTTGATCTGTCGGCGTTATTGGGCCTGGTTTGAAGTAATTGTTAATGATGTTCAACATCGAACGATAATCTCCGCCATCCAGTGTACGATTCCACCAATTGAATACTACGTTATTCACAAAATTAAAGTCGCCATACATTCCGATAGAAGCATTTCTAGAAATGTTGTCTGCCCATAAGTTGCGCATAAAAGTACTATTTAATCCGCCAATTGTACTTCCGAAAGCATGATTATACGTGTCTAAACCTTCTGATGAAATGGTGTTTTGAATCGTGATATTACAAGCTGGCAATTTTTCCAGTTTCGATTTTGCATTCGCAGCAAACTGATGTCTGTATAAAGAAATATTTTCGTCTAATCCCCAGCTTACAGAACAGTGATCAACGATTATATTTCCCATCGGATTTCCTCCCAATGCGTCGTCTCTTCTCGTTACTTCTGTTGCACCACGTCTGAAACGCATGTGACGAATAATAACGTCATGCGTATCGATTTCTAAAGTTTCTCCAGCAATGCAAATTCCGTCACCCGGAGCGGTTTGTCCAGCAATGGTTACGTATGGTGCACGCATGCTGATTCTTTTTTTCAATTGAATAATTCCTGAAACGTTGAAAACAATTGTTCTCGCTCCAACCGCTTCGCAGGCTTCACGAAAAGTTCCTTTTCCGCTGTCTTCTAAACTGGTTACTACAAATATTTTTCCGCCTCGTCCGCCCTGTGTGTATGCTCCACCACCTTCAGCACCAGGGAAAGCAGGAATATCTGCCTGAACAAAATCTTTTGGATAGGAAGCCCAAGGTAAATAGGGTTTTCCTTGTTTTGCTTCTTCTTTGATTATATGAAGATTGGCAGTCCAAATTTCGCTCAGTCTTTTTTCTTCATCAGCTAAAACAGCATCTGCTTTTTCCTGAACAGGTTTTGGAATTACGGGATATTGGGCATACGCCGATGATACTAAAGAACAAAAGGACAACGCCATAAAAGTTCTTTTTAAAGTACGGTTAGGGAAAATATTGCGCATTTTTTTTTAGTACTTAGTGATTAGTTTTTTTAGTGATTAGCTCTTAGTAATTAGTGATTAGTTGAAAACATTCATCAATGAATTTTAAACAAATTATTTAAAAAGCTAATCACTAATTACTAGGCACTAAGTACTAATTCTTAGCTTTCTCTCTTTCTTCAATACGTTTGTGCCAATCGGCACTTTCTTTGTTTAAATCGTAACCTTGTTTTGATAAATAATTGTTGATTCTTCCTTTGTATTTACCAAACCAGCCGTGTTTTTCTTTAGATGAACCAGCATCCATTGCGTGTTCTCTGGCTTCCACTAAAGCTTTATAGATGTAGTCTTTTTGTTCTGCTGTTAAGTTTGGAAGCATATCATTGTAACCTGCAACTGTGATAGGAAGCACGCCGTAGGTCATTCCGTCTTTCACTTCAGTGATTTTATCTTCAGACAATTCTTTGCTTAATTTTTTGATATAAGATTTATGCAGTTTTGCAATTGATTCGTCTGCTTTTGCTTTCAGTTTATCAATCTTTTCGTTTTGCTTTTCTTTTGCTAAAGAAGTATCTTCTTTCACTTTTTTAATTTCAGCATCTCTTCCGTCCTGAATTTCAGTTAAATCTCTGAATTGCTGCGCGATAATATTTGAAACTGCTTTTTCTTTTGCTTCGCTTTTTAAATCTAATTTCGTAACGATTTTTGCAGCTCTTTCGTTGGTAACTTTTACATATTCAGGATCTAAATGCTGTTGCGCATTTAAAGTGGAAAATGCAAAAGCAAGCGATAATAAACCAGCGTTTAATTTATTTAGTGCCATGAGTTTTCTTTTTTAACATAATTATTTTAAACACATAGAAACATAGCTTTTCTTAACGTTTAAAGGCGTTTCACTTGTACTAACAAACATAGCTATGTGTTAGAAATATATTTCTTTTTATATTCTTTTGCACGTACAAAAACCTATGTTTCTATGTGTTAAATAATTATTTCTGTTTTCCTATTTTAAATCTAATAAAGGTCTAACTAATGTTTCTTTGTTGTTAGCCAAATCTTTCCAGTCTACTTTTATTGCAGGATTTACACCGTTGATGTAATCTTCGATATTGCTGTATCCGTCTCCGTTTAAATCTCCTTGTGCATCAGATGGATCATTTGGGTTTAAACCGTATTTTTTCTCCCATGCATCCGGCATTCCGTCTTTATCAGTATCGACATAAGGTTTTCCTTTGTATTCCGGATATCCTCCAACTTGAGAAATATCGGTAATGATACCTTTTTTATACGAATCCATTGGTAAACGTCTGTGTTCGAATTGGTAGAATTCTTTTTTCTCTAATCCTTTAGCATATTCTGGAACTCCAGTTTTTACAGTTCTTACGATTCTTTCGTCTACTTTATCTCTAATTGGAAGCGTTGCTCCAACGTTTTTAAGTACAAATTCGTACGATTCTTCAGCCGTCATGAATTTGTTGAACCAAGGCATTGGGAACGGTTTATCGGTTTTCATTTTAGAAAAGTATTCTTTTGCTTCATCATACGCCATTAATTCGCCTTTTTTATTCTCCAGCTGAATTCCGCCATCCCAGTTGTCTTTAGTCACTTTCTCGTTTCCGTTCACAACGTTTCCATTTACATAAGCTCTACCGAAAACCATATAAGGCAATTTGCTTCTTCCTGATTCTGGTTTTAAAATTCTATAGCTGATTGGCTGAGTCAAATCGGTTACCGGACCTGGTTTGTAGAAATTGTTGATAATATTGTAGTTTGCAGTATAATCGCCGCCATCTGTAGATCTATTGTACCAGTTGAAAACTACGTTATTTACGAAATTGAAAATTCCGTTCCAACCAATAGAAGGATTTCTTCCTGCATTATTCGCCCACATATTTCTCATGAAAGAACAGTTTTCTCCCCCCAAAGTACTTCCAAAAGCGTGATTGTAAGTATCTAATGCTTCTCCGAATAAACTGTTTTGGATCGTAATATTTACCGTTCCTACTTTAATATCTGGATAACCTGGTCCCGGATTGTACATGTGTCTGTAGATTGACATGTTTTCGTCTAATCCCCAAGTTGCAGAAACGTGGTCGATCATTATATTCCCAACAGGATTTCCTCCAATAGCATCATCACGACGGCCTACGAAAGTTTCTCCACGACGGAAACGTACGTGTCTGATGATTACATCATGCGTATCAATCCAAGTTGATTCTCCGGCAATACAAATTCCATCTCCAGGAGCGGTTTGCCCTGCAATTGTAATGTAAGGCGCACGAATAATCAACGGACTTTTCAATCTGATAATTCCGGCTACATTAAACACTATTATTCTCGCTCCTCCTTGTTCACAGGCTTCACGCAATGTTCCTGGTCCACGGTCTTCTAAACTAGTTACCGTATAAACTTTTCCACCACGACCTCCAAAAGTGTACATTCCGCCACCTTCAGCGCCTGGGAAAGCAGGAATTTCTGCCTGAGGTAAGTCGGTTGGTCTTGCTGCCCACGGAATATAAGGTTTTCCATGTTTTGCTTCTTCTTCAATAACTACTAAAGCTTTTGTCCAAGCTTCATCAGAAAGCCTTTGAGCCTCTTCTTTAATTGCTTTTTCCTGAGCCTGTACTTCTGGGCTTATCTTCGGATATTGAGCAAAACATTTTGCACTTCCTAAAAAAAGCAGAGATGATGCGATAAATAATGCGGAATTTTTCATGTTAATTTCTAGTTGCGGTAATTCTTTTTAAACAAATCACCTGTATCTCTAGTAAAGAATACAGGTGATATTTGTCGTAAATTCTATTTAATTTTCTAATAAAAATATCTTACGAAAAGACATTTTATTTATGCAATTTATTGTTGGTAATTATAATCTCCATCTCCACCAGAAGCATCTTTCCATCCAATTGTTTGTTTCAACCATGGATTTTGTGCTAATACTGTATTTTGTAATCCTTGAATATAATAATTTGGATTAAATTTTATTTTAACTGCTACGTTGTTAACGTTATCCATTGGTGTTGGCGGTGCTGCCAATACAAAATTACTTGTATAAAAAGCTGCCAATGTATTCAATTGTGATTCAAAAGTCGTTTTAGCTGCATCTATGTCTACAGAAATACTTGCACGAGCTGTCGCTAATGGATCTGCAGATGTTGCAACATTTTTGTATTGCAAATAGTTTCCAGTACGCTGTGTTCCATTGATTGGCGTTAAACCTAATTTAGTAACCGTATTCCCACTTGTACCAGGAAGGGTTTCATTATCGTACAGCATCCATCTTTGTACATCCCAGAAACGTTTTCCTTCGTAAGCTAGTTCAACTCGTCGCTCATATAATACAGCTTCAATAGCAGCATACTTACCACTTAAAGTCCCTATTCCATAATTATTTGCAGCATCAATACCAACACGTTTTCTAATTCTGCTTAAATAGGCAATAGTATTATTAGTCTGTCCTAATGCAGCATAACATTCTGCAATATTCAATAATAATTCTGCATAACGGTACTCTAAAATATCATTTCCTGAATATTGAAAACTACTTGCATTTGTTGCAGTTACATCTGTCATTTTTCTAACCAATGCAGGGCTGGTTTCATTATTTGAATCACTGTAATAAGATTTATTTGCATTATCCATCCAACGGTAAGCCCAAACAACAGGCTTAGCATTTTCTTTATAATCCCATCTTACACCAGAAAATGCAAATGTTCTGTAAAATCTTGGATCACGTTTAAGAAAGAATAGAAACGGGTTATAGCCATTAGCTGCTGTAGGTCTTTCACCTTTGTCTGTAGGAAATAAATCAATCATTTCTTTTGGAGCTTCCATAGCACCTGTACCACCTTGACTAATTAAACGAATTCCTTTTTCCCAAGAGTTATTAACTCCAAGATTTGTATTGTTTGTAGATAAAAGCTGTGTTGTGATAGCTTCTGAACAAAATGTATTGTTTCCAAGTGCAAACATATTCTGCCAGTCTTTTGCCGAATTACCGTATAGACCATATCCTGCGGCTGTTAAAGCTGTTTCAGCTTCTAAACCTGCTTTCAACGCGGCTTCCCAGCGCTCATTTGAACCATCCCAGTTTTTATTAAATAATGGGCTTGCATACGTTAACAGCACTCTTGATTTAACTGCTAAAGCAGCACCTTTTGTAACACGTCCGTATTCTCCCGGCCAATTTGCAGGCAGTAAACTTGCTGCCATATCTAAATCTTTTACAATTTGTTCTACCACTTCTGTTACTGTTGCTCTAGGCAATTTTATAGTTTCATCTTGTGTACTTGGAACTTGAGCTTCTGTTACAATAGGAACTCCTCCATAAACACGCATTAAGTCAAAATATTGAACAGCACGCAAGTAAAATAACTGCCCTTTTGCCTGATCGCGAAACGTTTTATCCAAATTTGCTCCTTTAACATCAATATCTCTAATAAAAGTATTACAATCTCTAATTCTGTTATAAGGAACATTGTTGATTTTATCTTCAAGTTTACCTCCATAATAACCAGATGCATCTGCAGCATTTACATAAGTAAGATTTGGGTTAATAAGAGGCTGAATTCCTCCTATTTCTTCTGTCATTTTAGAATATGTATCTGTAAATGAACCTACAAGGCTTTGACCTGGAGATTTAAAAGCAGAATAATAATCAAAATAAACATTATTGACATACCAATTTGCACGTTCCTGACTTTGGTAGAATGAGTCGTCTACACTTCCGTAGTTTTTCTTTTCTTCCAAAAAATTGTCACTACAAGAAGTACTTAGCACTACCAAAAGTGCTAAGGTTAGATATTTATTAATTTTTAGTTTCATCTTTAGTTGAATTAGAATGTAATATTAAAAGTAACAGCCCATGTTCTAAGAGTAGGGTAATTCTCAGAAGAATTATCATACATATTACGGTAATGATCTGGATATGGATTATATAAGTCCCAAAGATTATTACCTGTTACGCCAATTGACCATTTTGAAATTTTAATTTTATCTAAAAGCTCTTTAGGCATATCAAATCCTAATGTTAAATTTCTTACTGTACATCTAAAAGTATCTAACTGCCAGAAATCAGATGGGGCAGCAATGTAATCTTGTCCTGTAGAGTTCAAATTAGGATATTTACCATTTACGTTGTCGTCTGCTGAATACATATCGTTCCAGAAAGTTTCACGTGCCCACATATTGTGCGTAGATCCAGTACCTTGTTTTACAAAATCTATAGAACGGTATCCGCCCCAAGACGTTGCAATTTGAGTTTTAAAGAAAAATGACTTGTATCTTGCTCCTAAATTAGTTGTAAATCCATATGTTCTATTTTTTTTAACTAATTTAACATAATCCTCATTTTTCCAAATTTGTCCATTTGGTCCTGCCTGAGTACCATCATTACTGTTAAATTGTCCTGCTGCATCTTCATAAGCCAGCATTCCTTTTCTCATATCTGCAACATTAGAAATTCCCATATAATTAGGCTGACCACCTACACTAGCAGCATTCTGTGTTAAATAAGACCAGTAATTAGCAACGTCTTGATCTGTACGTAAGATCCCGTCTCCTGTAGAAGTTTCTTTCCATGTTCTGAATCCCCATTGTGGGAAAAATGTAGATTGACCAGCTTGTACTAAGTTATTTGATGGGTGCAATAACGCTGGTTCAGGAAATTTCTTAACCTTATTATCAGATAAGCCAAAGTTAACTCCTACATTATAACTGAAATTTTGATTAACCTTATCTTTCCAGGTCAAAGCGAATTCTGCTCCCCAAGAATCAACTGCTGCATAATTTTCCTCTGCAAATCCTCCTCCTACAGAGATTGGAACACCAACTTGTCCAGCCATACCTGTAAGCATATCTTTTGATCTATCATAATAAAAATCTGTAGTCAAAGACAATCTGTTTTTTAATACCGTTAAGTCAATACCCAAGTTATTTTTGATAGTTGTATCCCAACCTACATTTCTATTTGGCTCAACTCTAGGCGTTACACCGCCCCCAAGAACACCACCATTACTTCCAAACTGAAAACCTTTATCTGCAATTACATCATAAAGTGTCATCCATCTCCATGCATTGATGTTATCATTTCCTGTTTTACCAATAGAGTAACGAATTTTAAGAAAATCAACCCACTTTACATTATCAGCAAACCATTTTTCTTTAGAAACAATCCATCCTGCCTGAACCGATGGGAAAAATCCCCAATAGTTTTCTGGTGCAAACTTTGTAGAAGCATCACTTCTAAAAAGAAACTGAAGCATATAACGTCCTTTATAACTATAATTTAAACGTCCTAAATATGACAAAGTCCCCTGTTCCCCTTTTAACTGAGTTGAATTCGTACTCAAAGTTCCTGCTGTCTGATAAGATCCGCCATAGTCTTTACCGGTATTTTCAAAGGCTAATCTTGAACTGTTGAATTCAGATTCTGAACGCTCTACTGAAAACATCGCTCCAATTTCATGATTATCAAAAGTTCTGTTATAATCTACAAAAAAGTTCGCTTGTACAAATTTAGAACGAGAGCTGTTATAGTAAACTCTTGAGTTACGAACATTAGTTTCTATTGAATAATAATTATGAACCCCATCATTTGTAGTTACAGGTAATGCAGCACTAGCCAAGTGGCTGTCTAATTTCTCATATCCCATGATTCTTGCCAAATCATATGGTAATTGAACTTGCTCTGAACTTTCAGAAGTTTGAGTTCTTGCGTATGTACCTTTTAAAGATAATCCTTTTATGAATGGAACTTTCCAGTTTAAGGACATATTTACATTGTATGAAAAATCGCTTGAAACTTGTTTAGAACCATTGTCTAGACCAGCGAAATAATTCCATCCTGCAATTGTGTTATTTGCATTTGCAGATCCTAGTGTTGATGTTGTACGTGCAAATGGAGACATAAAATACATTTTATCATTTACAGTTGTTTCCCAAGGAATGTATTTTGGCATATGCAATAAAAGTCCATAATCTGCCTGTTCTCCACCAGTTGCAGAAGCATAACTACTGTCATTAAGATTTCCTGAAGCTTTGGTAAATGATTTTTCAATATCACCAGAATTACCTGAAACAGCTGCAGAAAAATCTAACGAACTTGTAATTTTTGCTGTCATACCAGTAC
The DNA here is from genome assembly GCF_058807735.1 of Flavobacterium sp. GW821-FHT12A05. Classification (NCBI taxonomy): domain Bacteria; kingdom Pseudomonadati; phylum Bacteroidota; class Flavobacteriia; order Flavobacteriales; family Flavobacteriaceae; genus Flavobacterium; species Flavobacterium sp. GW821-FHT12A05. The sequence continues at coordinate 449,454 of NZ_JBXAQY010000003.1, forward strand.
GGAAATTCCATTTGTTATAATCTTGTTTTCCTAAATTTGCTCCTTGTGTAAAGTAGTTAATACCTGCAAAATAAGTAGCTTTTTCAGTACCACCGCTTACACTTAAAGTATGTTTTTGCTGGATTGCCGGTTTCCAAGCTTCTTTAAGCCAGTCATAATCTAAACTTTTCATTTCTTCTAACTCTCTATCAGTAAAAAGGTTTGATGAATTAGTTCCTAAATTATTATTTCCTTTAAAAAATCTATTAGAGAAAACACCAAATTCATACGCGTCCATAGTTTTACTATGACTAACTGCATCATTTACTGCAAATTGAGTAAAATATGAGAACGTAGGAACACCGCTTTTTCCTCTTTTAGTTTTAACTACGATAGCTCCCTGAGAGGCACGAGATCCGTAAATAGCAGCAGAAGCATCTTTTAAAACCGTCATACTTTCAATTTCTGAAGGATCTAATCTATTAAATGCATCTAAAGATGGTCTTCCGTTTATTGGATCGACCTGTATCATATCATCGATAATAATTAAAGGTGTTTTTGAACTACCATCTTTTGAAAAACCATAAGTTTGACGAATTTCCAGAGATGCTGCATCACCAGGACGACCACCACCATCAATAACACTTAAACCAGGAACTTGACCTCTTAAAGCTTCAGATAAATTTGAAACCGGAAGTTCCTGAATATCCGATGCACTAATAGTAGCGATAGCTCCTGTAAGTTTCTCTTTTTTCTGAGCACCATATCCAACGACTACAATATTTTGTAACTCATTTGAATCTTCTTCTAATTTTGCATTAACGATAGTTCGTGTTCCAACTGCTATTTCCTGCTTTCTCATTCCAATAAAAGAAAAAACTAAAGTTGCATTTGGTTTTACTTTAATTTGAAATTGACCGTTAAAATCGGTCGTCACCGTATTCTTTGTAGATTTTTCAGTCACGTTCACCCCCGGAAGCAGGCCGGATACATTATCAGTTACAGTTCCTGTTACTGTAACTTGATTTGAGGTTTGAGCATAACTCAGCACACTCATAAGTGTAAACAAAAGAAAACTACATCTCTTTAAAAGTGCTTGTTTCATAAATGCTTTTTTGTTTGGTTAGGTTATTATGTTAGTTAGTCATGTTTTTTTTAAATGTGTCTCACTATTTATAAGATTTAAATGAAACCTTAAAATAAAGAAAATTAAATGTTAAAAACACATTTATTTTTTATATTCCAAAAATATAACGATGATACATTACAACCGTCCTGCTCTATCCTGTTTTAATGACATTATCTAAAAAAAAACAACTCAAAAAAACAATATTAATAAAAAATGAAAAGAATAAATGCCCTAAATAGAAAAATTGAACAAAATGTTTGAGTATTATTAAATGGAAAGTCGGCTTTTTGAGCAAAAAAAGAAGAATATGCATCAAAAGAGAATTTTATGTCTTTTTTATGCAAAATAGCTCGCCGAGTGCCTGTATTTAAAGAAGTTATATCCGGCTTAATTCAGCAAAAAATGCTTACAGTTTTACTATTCCATTTTCAATTAAAAGTAAAAAACTTACAAGACAACTCAGCGAATTTGACCTCAAACAATCCTTAAATATTTCACAAAAAAATATTTTTTTTAAACGTAAATTCTGACCAATAAAAAAATGAAACGTGTTTTTTACACTAAATTAAAAAACAGAAGCGGCCAAAACTTACTATAATGCAGTAAGGTCAGCCACTTGCAGGATAATCGGCAAGAATAATAATTAATTTATTTATCAGGATTCCAGTTATTAAAAACTAAATCTCTACTGTATTTTTTTAATTCCGATTTAGGCAGCTGATGCGACCATGACACTCTTAGAGATAAATCTTTTGCTCCTAATCCTTTACTTCCTAGTTCAGCGTAATAAGCCGTTTTATCTTTATCTGGGAATCTTTTATCGATCCATTCATTCCAGCCTTCGGGAATAATATGTGAACCCATATCTGTGTTTATAAAAACAGTTTGGGCATAAGGTCTCCACGGTCTTCCCAAAAAAACTTTATCTACCGATTTGTCTTTTGCGGTAAGCTTACAATCTGTAAAAACAAATCCGTACGCCTGACCTTGTGGAGTTGAAGCTGCCGTAATATAAGAATTCACCAGACTTTCGATAGTGCATTTGTAGAAATAAGCTGTTGCATCGCCAAAAATAAAATCGGTTGTACCGTTAATAAAACAGTTCTCAAAATAAGTTCGGGTATTTCCTTCTGATAAATAAAGAGTATCCTGATTGCCTAAAAGATTACAGTTTTTCACGATAACGCGATCACTTTTTATATGAAGCGCCACCGCCTGTCCTACTCTTCCTGCTGTATTTTCAATAGTTAAGTTTTCCAGCATGCAATCGTTTCCTTTAATTAAAAAAGAATAGGATGTTGAAGTTCCGAATTCCTTTTTACCTGACGGATCTGGTTCACGAAGCGGTTTCCCTGAATAATCATCAAATGAAATGATGGTTTTATTTCGATCCAAACCTTTTAAAGTAATGAAAGGCTTAGAAGCAGGAATTTCCAATTTCTCCACATACTTCCCTGTTTTTATAGTAATTACAACACGTTTTTCTGAATTATCTTTCACATTATTTACCGCTTCCTGAATAGTTTTGAAATCTCCGGAACCGTCCTGAGCAACGGTTAATGCCAATTTATTATCGAGCGTTTGTGCTGATAGGGAAAATGTTGTTATTAAAAATAAAGAGAGAATATATTTCATGTTTTTAATTTAAGTTTTGAAATTGTAGAGACGCACTGCAGTGCGTCTACGTCACGTATACACATTTTTAAAAATACGTAAGACGCACTGCAGTGCGTCTCTACCATAACTGTGTGGTTAAAATCTTTGTCAAAGTTTTAAACTTTGACAAAGATGAATATCAAAAATCCGTCTATAATCCGCATCCAAAATTCTAATGCGACATCCAAACCGTCATTTCACCTTTTCCTTTATTTCCCCAAGCAAAATACGGAATCAACTTTACAGGAACAGAAGTTGCATCCTTAGAAGAAAGTGGCTTGTACAAAGTTTTGTTCCATAAATTATTCGAATTTATAACAGCTTCTGCATCAATGCTTACTAAGTTTCTATTGTTTAATGTAAAATTGTTGGTTGCAAAATTCGATTTCAAATTTAAAGCCACATCATTTACACTTACTTTCGCAGGAAGCTGGTCTGATTCTAAGCAATACACCAAAGGTCCTCTTTTTACAGCTACCTGATTTTTAACTTCTTCCACCAACGGATTAGCTTCCATCAATTCAACCGGCATTGGAAGATTCAATTCGATAACATCTCCTTTTTTCCATTTTTGATTTAATTGCAAATAAGTTCCTGAAACGATTTTATCATTAATTTTAGAATTGTTTATCGAAACTTCAGCATTCTGACTCCAACCCGGAATTCTTAAAAAGAAATTTTGTAAATCTTTAGGAACTTTTACAATTTTCAAAATTATTTTTCCATCCCAAGGATAATTAGTCTGCTGCTCAATTTCGATTTCTTCACCGTTTAAAGATTTTGTTTTCAACTGATTACTTCCGTATAAATTGACATACAAACCTTCTTTCGAAATATTGTATGCATAATTTCCAACTTCAGCCACCGTTCTGGTTACGTTTGGCGCACAGCAGTTTGATAATGCAATATAACCTTCACGTTCATTTCCCCAACGCTGATGAAATGGCAAATCGTTAGAAACATTCAGCGGATTATTATACAAGAATTTTTCTCCTTCTAAATCCATTCCCGAAAGTACGCTGTTATATAATGCCAATTCTACAATATCAGCATATTTGGCATCTCCGGTAATTTGAAGCATTCTCCAATTCCATAATACATTTCCAATATTAGCGCAGGTTTCAGTATGTGCTGTTGCATTTGGCAATTGAAAAGGTCTTCCGTAAGCCTGGTGAATTTTCTGTACTACAGTTGGATCATAAGAAGTTCCGTCTGGCGAAACGCCGTCGTATAAAGAACCGCAACCTCCAGTAATGTACATTTTACGATACGTTACATCATCCCAAATGGATTCCAAATTATCTAATAGTTTCTTTTCTCCTGTTTCGGCATACAAATCGGCAACTCCGGCGTAAAGATAATTTGCTCTTACGGCGTGACCCATTGCGGTTGTCTGCTGTCTAAACGGAACTCTATCCTGATTGTCATCGGTTCCATCATTTGTGGTTCCGCGAATATCAATAAGATTATTGGCCAATTCAAGATATTTTGGATTCTTGGTTGTTCGGTACATTTCGACAATTCCCATATAATGAGACGGACAAATCGCATTTCGAGCCAATTCTGGTGAAGCTTTTTTGTAGAAATCATACAAGAAATCAGCCACTCCTTTTGCAATATTAAGGAAGTTTGTTTTTCCTGTGGCACGATAATGAATACAAGCTGCAGTCATTAAATGTCCCATATTGTATTTCTCAAAACCCAATTGTTTTTTTACTTCTTCAGGGCCTAAAGTTCCCCAGCGCTCATCTATTAAAACTGGCGTATGAATATAACCATCTTTGCGCTGTACTTTAGCGAAAAGGGCAATGGCTTTGTCCATTTCCGCATCGAGTTTTTTATCTTTTGTAACGGCATAAGTCGCAGCCATTCCTTCAAAAATCTTATAAAAATCACCATCATGAAACGAAGGCCCTTTGAACGTTCCTTTGCTTAAACCTGCTGCAATTTCAAAGTTTTTATACGCATGCGAAATCTCATCGTTATGATACAAATCCCACATATATGGCAGTGTGTTTTTGGTTTCTACATCAAATTGTTCTTTCCAGAAACCGTTTGTCCATTTTACATCTTGCAAGCCTACACTCTGCAGTTTCGAATACGGACTTTCTGAATTCGCAACCAAACCTTTGTTCTGCGCAAAGATTACAGTTGAAAGAAATAAAGAGGATATGATGATGTTCTTTTTCATTTTGAATATTTTGTATTGTAATGATTGTAACGCTGATGACACGGATTTACTTCGTAAAAACGCGGATTAAAACGGATTTTTTATCTGCATAATCTGTAAAATCTGCGAGAGATTAATTTTTCACGCAGATTTTTCTTTTGCCCCGAATTACACGAATTGCACTAATTTTTTCTTTTTCTTGCGACAGATTAAAAGGATTAAATTGATTTTATACTAAATAATCTGTGCTAATACTTTTAATCTGTGGCAAAAAACTAATTCGTGGAAATTAGTGTAATTCGTGGCAAACCCATTTTTTTATTTTACAAAGAAATTAATGGTTCTGCTCATTGAATCTCCGTCTGCATCTTTTACAATTAGGATGAAAGAAGCAAATCCTTTTTCAACAGCTGTAAACTGAATTTCCTTTCCTTTTAATACCACTTTTCCATTTTTAAGATCAGAAAAAGTATAAATAGGTTTGTTTTCATAACCTTTGAAATAATCTGCAGCACTTAAAGTCTTTTTCTCCCCAGAATTCACAAAATAATGAGGCTGCGCCAGCCAGTCTAAATAATTATCCAACTGTGTAAATCCGTCTTTATCATTATCCTGATTTGCATCTGAGAAATCTCCAGCTGGTGAATTTTCGTTTAAACCAAAAGCTTTTTCCCACCAGTTTGGCAATCCGTCATGATCTGTATCCCAATCTGCCGGACGAGTTTCTGATGCGAAATTTGGCCATCCGCCTGCATCTTGTTCGTTATCAATCATTCCGCCTAAACCGCTTTTGCTTCCTTTGTAAGTGAATGTTCCTTTTAAAGTTTCGTCTATAATTCTGTTATCGTGTTTATCAAAAAACGGCTGATTGGCTCCAACATCCGAAAGTACATTTTTATAAGCCGCTTTCGCTGATTGCGTTTCTACGTATGAAGGAAAAAATGGTTTATCTACGAAAGTTTCATATTCTACTTTTTCATTATGACTTATTGTAGATTTTCTGCCTTTATCCTGAGATTTCTCATCAAAGTAACCTGGCATAATGTTTCCGTTAAAATAATAACGCTGCATTCCTTTTCCGACACCTTCATGCTGTGCATTTAAGGCCACAAATATCTTAGTCGAAGCGCCTGGTTTGTAAAAATTGTTTACAAAATTCACCTCATTTGCACCACCGTCTGTTGTTCTTTGTCCCCAATTGTACACCACATTATTGGTAATATCTAGTCGGCCTGTGTAGTAGCCATCTCCGTTTAAACCACCACCAATACTCCAGTTTCTTCCGTAATTATGAGCCAGTAAATTATGATGAAAACTACCAATATCACCGCCAATTGTAGCAGCAAATCCGTGCATTTTTCCAACCTCATATTTATCGTGTCCTGCCACATTTAAAGCTTCCGAAATTAAAGTTCGCTGTAAGGTAATATGATGTGCGCCACGCGAACTAAACGATTCATCAATTGTCCAGCTAATCGAGCAGTGATCGATAATACTATAATCAGCGCCCGTTAATCCCATTCCGTCAAAAGTAGTTCCGCCCCCGATTCTTACTTTCAAAAATCGAATCACGCCATCATTTCCTGTCAACCCAATTGGCGCTCTGCTGATTGTGATTCCTTCTCCAGGAGCCGTTTGTCCCGCAATAGTAATATAAGGCTGATTTGCTACTAATCTCGAAGCCAGCTTTATATTTCCCGAAACAGTAAAAACAATCGTTCTTGGTCCAATTTCCTGATTAATCGCATCGCGTAAACTTCCCGGACCGTCGTCATTTAAATTGGTTACTTCAATCACTTTTCCGCCACGACCTCCAACTGCGTAACGTCCGTAACCTTCAGCTCCCGGAAATGCCAATTGAGCAGGTTTAAACGACCAGACATTTCCTAATGTAACATCGCCATTATTATCCACTTCATCGACTCTCCAGTAATACGTTGTTCCACTGTATAAATCAGAAACTGAATACGATTTCTCCGTCAGTTTTCCTTTAAATTCTTTTGAAGATTCTGTTGCATTTTCTACCGCATTTTTGTCTTCACCAAAATACAATTTATGAAAAGCTACATTTTTTACCGCATCCCATTTTAAGGTTAAAGTTTTAGCCACTTCAACATGTTCATCTCTATTTTTAGGTTCCGGAGTTCTGGCCTGATTCATCAAATTTGGCGTATCAATTTCAAAACCGTTGATCACAATCTGTTTGACGATATCTGGGTTTGAAGTTGGATCAATTTCAAAACGAACGATTACATCCTTACCTTTCTCAGCATTAAAAGAAATATATGCCATCGAAGCATCAATTTTAGCATTGGCTCTCTGGCTTGCATTTACCGTTTCCTGAAGTTTTCCGTTTACATAGATTTTGATTGGAGAAAAAGTTTTTCCTGTAATGACATCAAAAGCGTTATGAAATGTTAAAAGTGTATGTTTTCCGGCTTTCAGTCCGCTGATTTTCAATTCTAAATTTTCAGCCGTAACCAAACCGTCACTTCCTAATTTGTTGTAAAACGGTGCGCTCATTCCAACTTTATACCATTTTGAAGTAAAGTTTCCTTTCAACTTAAATGATACATTATTAAATGATTTTTCGGCTTCTTTTCCTTCATTAATCACCCACGAATCGTAACTAGGATCGTGAACTTCTTCTAGTCTTCTTTGAAAAAAGTCAAAGTCAACTTTTACAATTTGTTTATCAGTATTTGCGACTGATTGTGCTTGTCCGCTTGCGGTCAAAAGCATGGACAAAACAGCGCCACTTATTAATTTCTTTATCATTTTTGCTTGGTAATAGTTAGTTTAATTTCGTTTTCTCTGCTTCAGATTTTCCTAACAGATTTATAATGTCTTTTTTTCTTTCTTCTGGAATTACTTTTAAAACCTTCAATTCTCCATTCACGAGTTTGGCTTCAATTGTTGTATTTTGTTTGGCATGTAATTTAAAATGAACGTTCCAATCTTTTGGCCAGGCTGGAAAAAGATAAATCTTCCCGTCTGTTTCCTGCAAAAGCATTTCCTGCATGCCAATCATTCCCGATCCTCCCCAATTATGATCCGGAACCCAATCAAATCCTGGTCCCCAAAAAGCTGGAAAACGTCTTTCTGAATTGGCCATTTTTAGCGTATTGTATTTCATCGCTTCATCGGTTAATCCCAAACGAGCTGAGAAAATATTGTCTTGTTTCCACCCGATATGACTTCTGAATTTTAAAGCATCAGGATCGTATTTCCAAGTATTTAAAGCCGTTTCCAAATCAGGTTTTCCAACACCGTAAATTCCCCACGGATAAACAGGATACAATTGCGGAACCTCGGAATTATTAACTCTCTCCCAAGTTTTGGCAGGAAGTAAAACTTTATGATTTTCAATTTGTCCGAAGTTTAAAGGCGGAATTCTGGATTGAAATGCTTTTAAATATTCTGAATCTTCTTTTGACAATTGATTACCAGAAAGGTTTAAAAGATTTTCTGTAATAACCTGTAAAGCCGAAATTGTGCTATTGGCATTATTCGCCATTTTATACGTTTCCGCTCCCGAACCCGGAAAAAGAATTAATTTCCCATTTCCATCTAAAGCTTTTCTTCCTCTTTGTTTCGCTAAATATTGATAATGTTCGTCGAAAAATCGAAGACAGCTTATAATAAATTGATTGTATTTCTCAATGTTTTCTCCTGCATATTCTTTCTGCTGAAGCATCATCTGACAGAATTCTAAAACCGTATCCCATTCGTATTCCAGCCATGCATTGTATTCCATTCCCGGATCGTAATCTGCGGGGCGTTTCCATTCATACTCTGCTGGATTTGGCAAGCCGAAATTTTCTAGTTGCTCGGTGAATGATGCGCCGTTGTGATTCCAATACACTTTAGAGCGTAATTCGGCATTTTTTTGAAGACTTACATAATAATCCAATTGCGATTTCATCATATCAAAATCACCGCCTTTTACCATTGGAAAATATACCAATCGCTGGTTTTGAGCTGTCATGGTTCCTCCGCCCCAGTTCCTGAAATCAGGCGTAAAATTCAGGTCTTTATTCGTATGAAGAGGATCAACTGTAAAAAGTCCGCCATTGAATTTGGTTGGATATTTTCCGTACGCATTGCATCCCAACATATATCGGAACAACTGATAATTCTGTCCGATTTGATACACCGAATCTTTTGCAGTTGACTGATTTTTTTGAGTGAAAATAAAACTGCGACTCCAGAAGTTATTCCACCATTTTTGAGTATTTTTTTCGGATTGTTTTGCTGTATTTTTATTTTGAGAAATCAAACTTTTCAATCCATTATCCCAAGAAGCAAAATCGGACTGATTAGTATTTAAATAAATTTCTAATGAATGTTTTTTGGATGATTTTATACTTGATAAATTAAAGCCTTTAAAATCGGTATCCTGATATTTTCCAAGATATGTCCCGTCTGGTTTTAGGTTATTGCCTTTCATGAATCCGCCGAAAGTCAAATTCGCAATTGGGTTCAGCATTTGGTCTTTAACCGATTCCATTTTCTGCTGTTTTACGGCTACATCAAAAACGGTATTTTCTCTATTTCTGTGATAAAATTTAATACCGTTATTTTCAAAAGCAATCGAATCTTTAAAAATGATAATATCGCCCTGAGGTGCCCATTTATAAGAATTGGCATTGTTTTCTTTTCCTTTTGAATGATGATTCTGATAACGCCAGCTTTCATAAGAAGCCGTCATTTTCAGCGGATTTTTACTTTCTAAATCAACATGAATAATCGGTTTAAAAACATCTACCCAAAGTTTGATTTTAGTATCATTCTGCCCTACTAAAACATATCCATCCTTAAGTTTTAATTCCTGATGAAAACCTTCTTTTCCTGTGAAAGGATTCGGACTCAAACTCACTTTTACACGACCTAATTTCAATAAAGTATTATGTTCGTCAAAAGTCCCACTTCTTGAAAAATAGAAATACAAATCGTCCTTCTCAACCCAGACATTCATACCAATATCACCGCCGCCCAAAGGCATAGATTCCGATGAATTGTTGCTTTGCGTTGTCCAAACCTGATTGTAATTATCGAGCGCAGGGATTTGCGCTTTGAGGCAAAGCGTGATGAAGAGAAGTATGTATTTTATGTATTTCATTTATTTTTTAGTTCTTGTTGTCATTCCGAGGAACGAGGAATCTCACTCGTAACCATAAAGACTGTCGATAATTGTTGCGGAATTTCTAGTGTGATTTCTCCTTCGTCGAAATGACAAACTAGTCGTTAAACTCATAACTTATAACTTATAACTCATAATTCACAATTAACCATTAACAATTACCACTCGTCTGTTCTAAATGAAGAAACCGGCAAACCACCTGCGCTAAACAATTCCGCTTTCGCGAAATCCTTCCATAAATATCTTACTGCAACAGGATTTTTAACTTTATCAGAAGTTAGAACTACTGATTTTCTTCTTACAACCGTTTTCGCTGAATAGAAAACTTTGTCTGCTCCTGCTATTTCAAAACCTAAAACTTCTTTGTCATAAGACGTGATTCCATTAGAAACATCATCAAAAGAAACTGTTACAGCACCGTCTTTTATTTCCATCGATTTGTATTTCGGACTTTCGAATTCGAAACCTTCAATTCCGTACGTTCTTGCCAAAGCCTGAAAAGCCAATCGATTACCTCCTTTTTCTTTATCCATTGGATGAATGTTGTTTTCTTCTCCAACATCCATTAAAACTGCCATTGCTGAGTTTGGAATTTCCTTTGAAGCCTTAAACTGCGCCTCTCTCAAATAAGCTGAATTGTATTTTTCCTGATAATCTTTCGGATGAAATGAGGCGTAATTAAATGGCGCGATTTGAGCGAAATAAAAAGGAAAATCTCCCTGATTCCACAATGTTCTCCAACTGCTGACCATTTTCTTCATTAAAGCCGTGTATTCATTTGCTCTTTCGTAATTGGATTCTCCTTGGTACCAAACACAACCTTTGATTCCGTAGCCAATTACAGGCGAAAGCATTCCGTTAAACAAAGTCGTTGGCACACGATTTGGGTCTTTTGCCAATTCTTCTTTCGTGGTTGGAATTTTAGCGCTGGCAAAATCTTTCAGCATTTCCTGATTCATCCACGCTTCCATGCTCGAACCTCCATAAGAAACATGAATTAAACCAACAGGAACATTTAAAACTTCCTGCAAAAGCGATCCAAAATACCAAGCCGTCGCACTAAAATTTGAAGTCGATTTTGGAGAAGCTTCTTCCCATTTTCCTTCAAAATCTTGTAAAGGTTCTAAAACCGTTGCTCTTGGAATTGTAATCAAACGAATGTTTTTATTAGTTGATTTCACGATGATTTCGTTTCCGTTCTTAACTGGCTGTCCTTGAAATCCTTTCAACGGCATTTCCATATTCGACTGTCCAGAGCAAAGCCAAACTTCGCCCAGCAAGACATTTTTAATTAGAACTTTTTCGTTTCCTTCCGATACTTCAATTGTGTATGGACCGCCAAAAGAAGCTGTTTTTAATTCTGTTTTCCATTTACCTGAAGCATCTGTTTTTACCTTGTAGGTTTTAGAATCCCAAGAAGTTCTGATTACCACATTGGCGTTCTTTTCTGCCCATCCCCAAATTGGCGCATTTGATTTTTGCTGCAGCATCATGTTATCAGTAAACAAAGCTGGTAGTTTGATTTTGGCATTGATTTGGAAACTTGCTAAAATCGTTAATAATGCAATAATTGATTTTTTCATTTTTTATTTATTTTTTGCCACAGATTAAAGGATTAAAAAGGATTATTAGTTTTAGTTATGTCAGGCTGAGCGAAGTCGAAGCCCGATTCCAATTGGAACGCCCTTCGACTTCGCTCAGGGTGACAATCCAAATAACCCTTTTAATCTGTGGCTAACTTTTATTTTTCTTTTATGATACTTACTGGCCCTAACAATCCTGCTTTCAACAACGGTTCTCCTTCTAATCGGAATGGTGCTGTTGTCCAGGTTAATCTTTCTTCTTTTGGCAATTTTTGATCACCAATTAGTCTATTAGCCCAAGTATTTGTGACTTTAATTTCTATTATATTTTTCCCTTTTTGTAAAGCTTTTGAAATATCTGTTTTGAAAGGGAATGTCCAAAGTGTACCGCAATTTTTTCCGTTGATTTTGATTTCGGCAATATTGGCAATTTCACCTAAATCTAACCAGGTTTTATTGGTGACTTTTTCTTTCCAAATAAACTCTTTTTTATAAACTACAGTTCCAGAATAATACTTAATTTGATCATTTTCAGAAGTGCTCCAGTCAAAAAGTTTGTTTGTTTTTACCACTTCTTTTGGACCTTTAAATGTTGAATCAAACTGTAATTCCCAGTTTTCATCTAAAGTCTGCACTTTTTCAAATTCAGAGGATTTTCGTTGTGCTAAAACTTCTTTTGTTTCTCCTTTAAAAATCACAAAACCAGATTCGTTGGCCTCTAAAGTTATGGAGACAATTGTTCTTCCGTTTTCTATTTTCCAATTGGCTAAAGCCGAAGTCTGATCTGTTACTGGATTGTACCATTGCGGTACTTTTCCTGAAATTCTAAAAGAAGCCTCAAAAGCACGTTTTTCTCCTTTTTGATTGGAAATGAAATAAATATCTTCAGTATCTGATTTTCGATGTGCCCACGCCAATGTTTCTGAATCGGCTCTGCTTAAATTTGGAAAATAAACGTCTTGCGTGATTCCGATGGAAGCAAAATCATTTCCTAAATACGGTAATTTGATAACCGTTCCTTTTCCGATTTTCCATGTTGATGAATTGGCATTATTCCAGATTTCATCAATTATATTCTGCCATTTCTTTTGATCGGCTTCTGATTGGATTCCCGGCTGAAGATCTGGTTTTTCATCCACAAAAATCGTTGCGCCGTCTTTTAGTAATTGCAGTATTTTTTCGGCGGAAGCCAAAGACAAAATCTTATTTGGTGCCATTTTATGACTTCCTGGGAAGAATAAAGCGCCGTATTCAATTCCGCCTTCAAAAGTTACTTTTTCGTTTACAACTTTCGCTCTGTTGATTAAAACATCAGCATTAAAAGAATCATATTGATAACCATTTAGCGGATTAATCCATTGCGATAAATCGGTGATATTTTTAGAATAGGTCACTTCTTTTGGCATTTTTGCGGTTGGCTGACCTTCATTTTCTAAACGGATTTTCTCGCTTTCTAATCTTGCTGCACCAAACACATTCGGAATAAATGGTACTAGTCGATCTGGCACGAAAGAACGGGAAGGAAAATCTTCGCCAATAAAAAATGCCAGATCAATTACAGGTTTTCCTTTTTGCAACTGAAACTGTACTCTTTGGCAATAATCAAACCAAGCTTTTCCAGGTTTCCACCAAGTTTGGTCTCTCTGGAAAAAAGTTCCGATATCGTCTAAAGTCATTCCCGGTTTTCTATCCGTCCACGGATTATGTACAAAAACATGATAAAACAAACGGTTAATTCCTAAAGCATAATTGCGGTCTGCCGTTGTTTTTAGATTTCCCGGATGTTCGTCCCAATCCATTCGAAGAGCGGTAAAAGATTCTGCCTGAATAATATCTTTTCCGTAAATATGTCCACCCGAAATGGCATCGACCATATCAAAAGGTTTGTCGTGCGTTGGGCTTTTCAGCCAAAATTCACCACCTGGATAATCGACATATTTATAATGCAGCAAAGCATCACTCATCATGGTTGGCGCGACGTTTTCTGAACTTAACTTAACATTATATTCTTTGGCAATCTGAGCGACAGTTCCGTAGAAATTATCGGATACTAAATCGCCAATTGTTTTACGGACATCGTATAAAACTTTCTCAGAGAAATCGGCACTTTCTACGGGAATTCCTGCCATAACTGGTAGATATTCTACAAGATCGTAACCACGTCTCTTTTTAAATTCAGCCTGAAAAACTGAAGACCAGTTTTGGCTTCCACATTCCCAACTGTCAAAATGCAGAATTTCTAAAACTTTTGAAGCTAGTTCTGGGCCTGCCGAACGAACGGCTTCTCCAAACCAATGATCTAACTGAAAACGAATTAATTCGGGGTTAAATTTATCAACTTCCAATCCTTTTCCTGCCCCTCCGGTTGCATTTTCATGTCCGGTAGAAGTATGTCCCATTCGGATGATTTTCCACTTTCCTTTTGGAGCTTTCCAGTTTAGATTTCCATCGGCATCCACAAAATTCGAGATATTGATAATTTCTGATTTTTTAAATGTATCAGAATTTGGAATTTCTTTGTCGGTAGTTTGGGGAGTCAAACGCCAAATTGCGCCTGATTTTCCTTCATAATTATTAATCAGCGATTGATTCGAAAGTGTAATTTTACTGACTTTCAGATTTTGTTTCCATTTCGCAAAATCCAAATCTTCTGCTCCGGGTTCTGTTCCTTTTGGATCATACACAAATCTGAAATATTTTGCCGTAACAGGTGTAATCGTATGTGTATTTGGAAAATCCATATCCTGCCAACCGTGACGCGGTGCAATCATTCTTACGTGGAATCGAAAATTGATTCCATCATCGCTCACTTCTACAATCAGACGCTGTGCCTGAAAATCTCTCCCTTTGGTTTCAATGACAATAGATTTGCAGGTAAAAGGCTGGGCAAATTCGTATTGAATCCAGCCTGCATCGGCAAACTTGAAGTTTTCATCTTTTTTAGGATCAGCCAAAAACGAAGCATCAGTGTTGTTTGATGTGGTTACTTTTGGCAGTTGCATCTGCGAAGTAATTTGGTATTCTTTTATCGGAATAGCAAACGTGGCAATGTCTTTATAATAGTCTTTGTAATGTTCTGCAACTGGCAATTTTAGCGCTATTTTCTTTCCGCCTAAAATTTCAGTTGTTGACCAAACTATTTTCTGCATTGACATTTCTGGCGTAATCCAAGGTCCGCCTGCAACGGCAAATCCGTCAGCTCCATGAAAAGCTAGTTTCAAACCTAAACGATCAGCTTCTTTAAAAGCCCAATGAATCATATCCCAAAATTCAGGCGTCAACTGTAAAACTGGCGGATCTATCAATGGCGGATTGGCCGGGCCTTTAATCGTCATTAAATAAGCTCCCGCAATCCCAGCTTGTTTCATAGCTTCTAAATCGGCCGTAATTCCGGTTTTAGAATACGCCGATTTCATCCAATACCAATACACCCAAGGTCTTGAGGATTCTAGTGTTGGCTGAAAAGATTCTTTTTTATGGACTTCCTGTGCAGAGACCAAGCTCGCCAAAAGAAGGATAAAAAAGAGGTGTTTTTTTTGAAACATTATTAATTATTTTTTTTGATAATCTGCTTTATCTGCTAAATCTGCGGGAAGATTTTACTCTCGCAGATTTGGCTGATTTGGCAGATTTTTAATTTTTTTTTGTCTTTTTTGTCATTTCGACGTAAGGAGAAATCTTCGTGAGAAGCTCGACAAAGATTGGCTTTTCTTTGCGGAGTTACTTGTGGAGATTTCTCCTTACGTCGAAATGAACTGTATGTTTAATTTCTAATTGATTTTACAAATCTGCCTTATCATTAAAATCTGCGAGAGTAAAATTTTCACGCAGATTTTGCAGATCTAGCAGATTCCATTTAATTTTTAATTGTAATTATCTAATACTTAAACTTCTTCAAACTATTTTCTAATTCATTTTTTGAACCGCTGAAAGGCATCAAATAAAAACTATACTCGTAATTTCCAGATTTAATCTGATATTGTTCTAAAGGCTGTGCAACCAATGTCCAGCTGTCGTTTCCTCCCACTCCCATTTGGATTAAGTCGATATTCACAGTTAGAAATCCTGGATCTTTCAAATCGTACGTATGTCCTGATGCGCTTAGATTTTCTTGTGTGTACGGCCATGCGCTCATGCTCAATACTTTGGTGTCGTTTACTACTAAAAATCCGTTGTTTTTCTGTGAAGTGCTTAGCGCCATCCATCTTACATCGCATCGGTTTCCGTTTTCCTGAGGTTTTGGGTAATGTTCAATAAAATCATTTATTGAAAGTGAATATTTCCCAACAAACGAACCGAAACTTCTGTCACTGTAATTTTCCAGTTTCCCTTTTCCGTACCAAGAAATCTGATCGAATTTTCTTTGAACTCCCATCTGCATTCCTATTTTTGGAATGTTTGGCAGTTTGTTTGAAGCTTTCAAGCTGTAATCTACTTTTATTACTCCATCTGGTTTGATGTTGTATGCTACGTTTACACTTGCACTGTCTTTTATAACTTCGTAATTACTTGTAATTTTAATTTCAGAAGTCGATTTGTCAATTGAAATGTTAACCAATTTTGGTTTTGCTTTGTACCATTGTTTCAACAGCTTTTGCGATTTCCATCCGCGTTTGTCGTTGTCTGTAAGTGGTCTTACGAAGTTCGGTAAGAGCGGTACAAAAACTTGTTCTTCTCCGTTAAAAACATACGAACTCAAAGCTCCGTTTGCTTTTCCAATCGTAATATCAAAAGTTTTTCCTTTGATTTTGAAATCTGAATCTGACTCAGAAACGTTTAAAGTTTCTTTTTTAGATTCTGGAGAAACGGCTTCTTTCTTTTTCAATATAAACTGATCTTCCGCGACAGCGTAACCTTTTGATGCCCAAAGTTCATCTTTTGAAAGCTGGAATTCTATATTTAAAATATATTCGGCATCGGCTTTCATTTTTGGAAGATAAGAACTGATATCTAAAGTTGTGGATTGTCCAGCTTCTACTTTAAGCGGTTTTAAAACCTGAGTTTTAATTACGTTTCCGTTTTCCAACACTTTTAAAACCGGAATATAACCTTCTAAAGATTTAACCGCCTGACGATTTTTAATTTCTAACTGATTTCCGTTTAAAGTCGAAATCGCTGGCTGATACACCCATTTGTTTTCAAAAATCGAACCTTTTGGTTTTCCATTAGAATCTACAATTCCTTTTGTATTGAAGTTTCCGTCGTGGTATTTTTCGCCAAAATCTCCTCCATGAGCAAAATAATTCTGACCAGATCTGGAATCAAATTTCACGATTCCCTGATCTTTAAATTCCCAAATACAGCCTCCGATAACTCGAGGAAGCGAACGGAATTCATCCCACAATTCTTTTAAATTTCCAACTGAATTTCCCATGGCATGAGAATATTCAACGAAAATAATCGGACGAGTATCTTTCTTTTGATCTACTAAAAATTTTGGTGTGAAAACGCCCGGATAAAAACGGCTGACCATATCAACATACGAATCATCCTGCGGGTTTTCAAATCGATATGCGTGATCGATTGTTTTTGGATATCCTGAATCAAGCGGATCGATATATCCGTCTAATTTTGCATTTCCCTGCGCTGGTTCATAATGTACGGGACGCGTAATATCAAAATCGTGAACCCAGCCCGACATTGCAGCATGATTTGGACCTTTTCCACCTTCATTACCCAAACTCCACATCACGACCGATGGATGGTTTTTATCTCTTTCGACCATTCTCGTCATACGTTCCATATAAGCATTTGTCCAAAGCGGATCGTTGCTCAATTTCCCGCCAATTCCGTGTGTTTCCTGATTGGCTTCGTCCATAACCATAATGCCGTATTGATCGCATAATTCGTAGAAATAAGGATCATTTGGATAATGGCTCGTACGTATAAAGTTGAAATTGAACTTTTTAATCGTAGTAATATCTTGTTTGATATCTTCTCTCGTAACCGCTTTTCCTCTTGTGGGATGATGATCGTGACGGTTTACGCCATATACATAAGTTTCTTTTCCGTTGATGAGCATTTTACCGTTTTCTTTTGAAAATTCAATTGAACGGAAACCAATTTTAGAACTTTTGGCTTCTGTAATATTTCCGTTTTTATCTTTTATGGAAATGACCATCGTGTATAAATTCGGTTCTTCTGAACTCCATTTCTTTGGATTTTTGATGGTTTCCTGAAAGAATCCGAAACGAACATTGTCCAAACGAGGATAACTTTCATTAATCAAATCAATTACAGGTCTTTGAAGCGGTTCTTTGAACATTGCCGTATTATTGGCATCGTACAATTGAACGTTCATCGTATAATCCTTGATTTTTGCTCCAGTTAAATTTTCAACTTTCGGACGCAGTTTAAAAATAGCATCTTTGTATTCTTTGTCTAATTTGGTTTGAACAAAGAAATCCTGAATACGCAATTTCGGCTCTGCCATAATGAAAACTTCACGCTGGATTCCGCTCATGCGCCAGTGATCCTGATCTTCTAAATAAGAACCATCTGTCCAACGAATTACACGAACAGAAACTACATTTTCTCCTGCTTTTAAATAAGGTGTAATATCAAACTCTGATGGCAGAAAACTGTCTTCACCATAGCCTAAAAATTCCCCGTTTAGCCAAACCTCAAAACCTGAACTTACAGCTCCGAAATGTAACGTCACGGTCATATCTTTCCAGTTTTCCGGAACTCTAAAACTGCGTTGATACGAGCCGACTCCGTTATAATCTTTAGGAATATAAGGCGGATTTATCGGTCGAAACGGATAAACAGCACTTTTGTAAATTGGATTATCATATCCTTTCATTTCCCAGTTGGAAGGCACTTCTATTTTATCCCAGCCTGAAACGGTATTTTTATAGAAATCTTTTGATGCTTCTTTTAAATTAACAGCATATTTAAAATTCCAATCCCCATTTAGCATCTGGATTCTGCTTTTGGTTCTGTCGCCTTTTAGTGCGTTTTCTACCGAAGTATAGGAATACGATGTTGCTCTGGATGGCTGTCTATTAATGCTTGTTATTGTTGGGTCTTCCCACGGTGCGAATTCGTATTTTTTATGCAATTCTGGGATTCCCGCTGGTTCTCCTGTAACAGATTGAGCCTGCGCGTAAGTTGTGAATAGTAAAATGTAAAATGTATACGTCGCAAATCGAAGACTGAAAAATGGATTTTTGTATTTTGATTTTGGCGTAAACATTGGTTTTATATTATTGTTCATTGTGTTTTCTAATTGTGTAGTCCCTACGGGACAAAATTTATTTTTCGGCAATCATTTTTTCTACCGATATTTAACTCCTATCGGAGTAAATTATAGAAATTAACTTTGTTGTTTTACAGATAAATATTTAATCTATATTATAATATTAAACTCTATCAAAAATCTCGTAGAGATTAAATATCGGTAACCAAAAATCACATCTACAAAAATGTCCCGTAGGGACTATATCTAAATTTTATTTCTTCACTTTCTTTTCAGGCGGTGCCACAAAATTCAATTTGCTTTTTCCTAAATCTTTAGACGTTGCAATGGCAATTCCTCTTTGCTCTGCTTTGTTAACAGCACAATAAAAATGATAAACAACACCATCATGTTTTACAACAAATGATTTGTGTGCAAACATATCATCGTAAGGTTCAGATGATTTAACTAAATCTTCTCCTTTCCAGTCGGTCCAGTTTACTAAATCATTCGAAACTGCAAAACGGTTAAATGCACCTTGATTCCAACCTGTCCAGAAAGCTCCAAAATAAAACATCACCCAAATATCATTAATACGCTGAATATAAGCATCTCCCGAAATTCCTTTATGATGATTGATTAAAGGTTTATCGCCATAACGCTTCCAAGTTTTCATGTCGTTTGAAACCGCCATAGCAATACGCTCAGCGCCTTTTGCAGGATTGATACTATCGCCACGGGCATTGTAATACATGATAAAATTATGTCCCGTTAGTTTATCTTTATCACGAATTACGCTGTTTTTGTACATCGTACTATTGTCCCACCACTTGGCGTCTTTGTCTTTTGGAGTCAAAACCGGATTTTCTAATCTCTGAAATTCATGTGGTTTTGTCGGTGCTTCTTTGGTATACGCCATTCCGATTGATAAAACGCCTGCTTCATAACCTTTGCTGTCCCCGCCGAAATAGCTCATCCAGTATTTGTCATCGTACTTTTCCCATTCGTAGCTTCCACCCCAAGTTGGGTCTTGCAAAGAGATATATCCTGCTTTTTGATTGACATCCCAATGCTTTTCATTTTCTGAGAAAGACATTACTTTTCCTAGATATTTCCAATCTAAAAGATTTTCGCTTTCTGCTAACCATGTTTCGTAGCCTCTTCCGTCGTAAATTAAATACGTCATATACCATTTTCCGTCTTTTCTAAATACACTCGGGCAATCCATTTTGTATGAGTTGTCTGTGGGAACCATTACCAAACCGTATTTATAAGGCGTTTTGATTTCTTCGTAAATCTCCTGCATTACGCTGTCGGTAATTTCTCTTTTTTTGTATTTAGTTGCACAGCTGGTTATAGCAAGTGCTGTAAAAGCAATAATAATGTATTTTGTTCTCATGTTATATGGCACGCTGATGACGCGGGTTAAACTGATTTACACAGGTTTTATATTTTTATTCTCTCGCAGATTTTGCAGATTGAGCTGATTTTATTTTAAAAAAAAATAGTGCAAATCAGTTTTATCCGTTTAATCTGCGGGCTATTTTTTCAATTCTTTTAAACGAGAATCCATTACATCTTTGTTCAGTTTTACTTTTACCATTCCTGTTGGATGAAATCTTCTCTTCAAATCGATTGCATTATACACTATTGTGTAAACGTCATTTCCTTCTGGAATTAAGCAAAGTGGCGTTCTCATAATATCCCACCATTTCTCAACTTTGGTTTCTATTGGAAGATAATGCGCTTCTGACCAATTAACGCCGTCTGCTGATAACGAATACGCAATCATGTTAGGTAAATGGTGTCCCCAACCGTCTGGTCCTCCGTCGAAAATCGCGATGTAAAGACCGTTTGGTAATTGACTTACGATTGGATTTTCTACAAACTGCGGATGCATGGTTTTAATGGGCTCCAAGCCTTTGTTCATTCTCAACCAAGGGCCTTCTAAACTTTTGGATTCGGCCAAAGCCACAAACCAGCCTTTTCCTGATTTCTTCGGATAATCTGCCCATGAATTAAACGGATAAGCACCACTGTAAAATCCGAACCACTTATCGCCAACCTGATACGGAAAAAACGAAGCAACACCCTGACGTCCTTCCCACGGTTGAGAATCTAATCCGGGTTCCATAATAATTCCCATATCTTTATAAGGACCGCCGATTCCGTTGATTCCGTCTACAGTTGATTCGCAACGCCAAATTCTTCCGAAAGAGTGATTTGGTTCTATTTCTTTACTTACGGTATAAGCCAAATAATAGCCGTACCATTTGTTTGCTTTTTCATTGAAAACCGGCATATACGACCAAATTGCTGCACGACGATCGTTCATTGGGTTATCATCTTCGGTTACTGCATAAGTTCCGCTTGCTTGATAGATTGTAGATTCTCTTTTCCAATGAATGGCATCTTTACTTGTCCAATGTCCGATTTTGGTTTTTACACGATCATAATAGTAATCTACTCCTTTTTCTCCTGCTCTTTCGGTTGGAAACATATGATACGTATCGCCGACTTTCACCACACGTCCGCCTTCAAAACCGCCTTGAATACCTTCTGTTCCAGACATTCCTTCGTCAATAACAGGTTTGTTTTCTCCACCGATAATTTCGAAAAGTGGTTTCTCATCTGAAAATCCTTCAACGATAAAAGTTGGATTCCAAAGTTTTCCGTCAGGAAGTTCTGCATTTCTATAACTTAATTTTTCACCGTCTTTTACAACTCCTAATAATGCAAATAATCCACTTCCCGGATTTATAGTCTGTTTCCCTTTTGGGAATGAAAGCGCATACACATTAATTGGAGGTAATCCCGTAATTGTCAATCCGTTTTTAAAAACCAATTTTGCGTTTTCTAAATTATTTGCCTGAAGATATTCTGAACTATTTTCCTGAAAAACCCCAATTAAAACTGTAACAGGCTCATTAAAGTTTAACTGTAAAGGAGCATTAGTTCCGTTTTTATATTTATCTAAAGGAAGTTCAATTCCAGTCAAACCTTGCAATTCTGGAGCTAAACGAACAATATTGTGTTTGCTTCCTGAAAATACATGAGCGTATTGAGTAGTTTTGAAAGTTTTGTAATTGGATTTTACAATTTCAAATGATGCTGGTTTCCATGCGGTGTTTTGTGCTTTTGCTTGGATGCAGACAATGAATAGCATTAAGAAAATGGCTTTTAATTTGAAGTTGTATTTTGTATTTTTTGGAAACATTGGTTTTTTATTTTTTATTTCTGTTTTTGCGTCATTGCGAGGAACGAAGCAATCACATTTGCTATATCAAACTTTGCTCAATCATTAGTGAGGTTGCTTCGTTCCTCGCAATGACAAACTGGACGTTATAAACTAAAAACTAATAACTCATAACTCATAACTTATAATGCCTTATAACTCACTTTATACTCCACATTCGGTTTTACAATCAATTGATATTTATTTTTTGCTAATTCTGTAATGGTTCCCGAGTTTGTTTTGGGTTTGGCTGCACTTTCAAAAATCAATTTTCCTTCTCCTTCACCTACTTTTACTATGATTTCTTTGGTGTTGCAATACACGGAAACTTCTCCGTTTGGTGTTGGCACTTTTCCTTCCATCCATTTTAAACCGCCAAGATTTGGTTTGATTTCATATTGGGAATAACCAGGAGCGGTTGGTTTTACACCTAAATAATATTTTCCTAATAAATAAATCGGACTTGCACCCCAAGCGTGGCAAAGGCTCTTTCCGTACGGACGTCCGTACATCGTTAAGTGTTCCGTTCCTTTTTTATTCGGATTGTATTCTTCCCAGAAAGAGGTTGCTCCTTCATTCAGCATTCCGCCCCAATAGTTTTTCATTTCTTTTAAAACATAATCTTGTTCGCCCATCGCACACAACGCTTCTAATTCGTAAAAACGCATGTATGGCGTTGTGATTTGAAGAACATCTTTATTCAGCAACACTTTCTTTTTTACGCTTTGTTTTTGTTCTTCATTAAAATAATTGAAGAAAATACCAAACATATTAGCGTATCTCGTTACAATTTTTTGCATTTTACCATCGATACGCTGATGCTTCATGACGTTTTCTTTTTTATCCCAAAACACATCAAATAATTTCGTTTTTAAATCTTCTCCTAATTTTTGATATTGTTTTTGGTC
The DNA here is from genome assembly GCF_058807735.1 of Flavobacterium sp. GW821-FHT12A05. Taxonomy (NCBI): domain Bacteria; kingdom Pseudomonadati; phylum Bacteroidota; class Flavobacteriia; order Flavobacteriales; family Flavobacteriaceae; genus Flavobacterium; species Flavobacterium sp. GW821-FHT12A05. The sequence goes on from NZ_JBXAQY010000003.1 coordinate 472,437, forward strand.
TTCAGTTTTACCAGCAATTTCTGCACTTACTGCCATCGCTTCTAAACTTCTAGCTAAAAGCATTTGTTCAAAACTCACTTCACCTTTTTTTGGTAATCCATCTGCCCAATCAATAAAAACCCAGTCGCCTTCTAATGGTTCCAGAAATCCGTTTTTGTTTCTTCTTTCTAAGCAGAAATCCATAAGCGATTTCATTCTTGGATAAAAAGTTTTGATGAATTTCGTATCGCCCGTGTGTAAGTAGTAATCGTAAACGCCCACAAACCAATAGAGCGAATAATCCATTATAATATTTATGTGAGCCGTTACAGGATCTTTTCCGCGAAGGGCCAACAGCGTTCTTTCTACAGAAGCCGAATCAAAGAATAAATAATAATTCATTAAATAACTCTGATAAGCGTCGCCAGACCAAACCCAGCGGTCACGTTTGATTCCGTCTATAAAAAATTCTCGAGAGGTTAAATGCATCGTGTAAGCCGACACATCCCAAATTTTATTCAATTGCTCATCCGATGATTTGAATGCGCCACGATAGTCTAATGGCAAATATTCATAAAGCATTGAAATCGAATCGTATTTTACTCCTGCATCTGCTTGAACCTGAACATAACGGAAAGCTTTCGATCCGTCGTGTGTATAGGTTTCAGATTGTTTTCCGTCGAAAGATAAATGATCTAAAGTTTCGCATTTGGCAGAATCCAGCGCTTCTTCACGAGATTCTCCATAATACAATGCTAGTTTCCCTTTACCTTTTAAACCGTGAATTTTAATATAACCAAAAGTTTCTTTGCCAAAATCTACTAATTGACCAGCTCCTACTTTTTCTGTTTTTTTAGCGTTTAATGGTTTGGTTGTTAATTTAAACCCAGAAGGTTTATTTTCTGGCGAATTAAAATTCCAAGAACCAACAGGAACCCAAGGTGTACCAGATTGTTGTGCTTTTCCGGTTTCATCAATCCAAAGTTTATCTTCGTTGGTTACTTTCCAAGAAGCATCAGATTTAATATATTGACCATTAATATAAATAGCAGGCAATACTTCTTGATTGTAAACTTTAAAAGAAATTTTGTGTTTTCCGGCAGGAACTGCGATTGATTTTGGCTGTCCGTAAATTTGAACGCCATCTAAAAGTAATTGAAAAGGTCCTTCTGAAAAGATTTTCACTTCATCTGGTTTTGGAATATCTACTTCTGTTTGAAAAGTGACCAAGGCATAAGGACTATAATATTGCCAAAGCGGAGGAAATACGGCTTCGCGTTCTGTACGTCTTACCTGCATTTTATTGCTTAACCAAACTTCGAAATCGCCTGGATACCAGATCCATGTCGCTTCTTTTGATTTTTCCTGCGCTGATGACAGCGAACAACAGAAAAGAGCAACAAAAAGAAGTAAAGTCTTAAGAATGGAAAAGCGGTTTAGCATAGTTAGTTTATTTTGGGACTAAAGATAAGTGTTATTTTTACATTTCACAACCTGTAGTATCCTGTTATTTCATAAAAAACTATGATTCTTGATAAATTTTTAAGGGAAAAATTATGACTTATCACTTTTTTAGTACTAAAAAAAATGATGTTAGAATTTTATGGGACACGGATGAGACGGATTCTAAATATTTACGTATTTTTTGTCATTTCGACTGAAAGGAGAAATCGCACGCGGGATTCCGCAACGTTTGTCGCCAATCTTTGTAGAATTACTAGTGTGATTTCTCCTTTCAGTCGAAATGACAATGATTATGCTTGTTCCAGATAAAACTAAAAAAATCCGCGTAAATCAGCGTCTTCGCGATAGCGAATCCGCTTTATCTGCGTTCTAATTTACGCTAACAATCTAAGCAATCATCCTTTCAGATTCGTTTTCATCTTCTAAAATATAATTAGAAGGCGTTTTCCCTAAATGCTTTTTAAACATATAGATAAAGGCACTTGTAGTTTCGTAACCTAAATTGAAGGCAATTTCCTTGATGGATTGTTTTTCACCTAAACGTTTTATGGCTTCGAGTAATTTTAAGCGTGTACGCCAATCACTGAAATTCATTCCCAATTCTTTGATAAATAATCGGGATAAAGTTCTGGTGCTCATAAAAGAAAGTTCAGCATAATATTCGATTGTGTTTTTACTGGCAATATCTTCCATTAAAAGTTCGACTACTTTTTGCAATCTTTCATGATTGGTTGTTGGCAGGAAAGTGGCGCTTGGCTCGATTAAAGCTAATTCATCCAAGAAAACAGAAATGATTCTTTTTTGTGGTGGAGTCAAATTTCCTTCTATTCCAAAAGAAATAATTTTAAAAACCAATTGTTTTAAAAACATCGGAATATCAAATGAAAAACTGTTGGTTGGCAATCCTTCCATTGCAGACGGATCAATAAAAACACTGTAGTAATTAACGTCTTTCTGAAAAGTAACCTGATGCTCTACTCCGCCCGGCAGCCACAAACCCTGCAACGGATTCACCACCCAAATATGATTGCCCACAACAACGTTCATTACGCCTCGTGTTGCATAGATAAGCTGACCTCTTGGATGCGAATGCGAAATACACATTTCGTTGGTTACCATTTCGGTATAGCCAATAACAGGAATCGATGGATCAAGTCTGTATCCATGTTCCTGCGCCATTCGATATGTCCGAATCTGGTTATTCATTGTCCAAATATAGCAATTCTGACATTAGTATTCTTTTAATCTTTGCAAAAAATAATACAGCTGTTGTTTTTTAACCTAATTTAAAAATCAAAATATATCTCATGGACACTATTAAAGCAAATCCTGACATAGTTAAAAAAACCACCTACTCGATCTTATTCATCATAAGTTTTTCGCACTTAATTAATGACCTTTTACAGGCTGTTGTACCTTCCATTTATCCGCTTTTAAAAGACAATTTTGGTTTAAATTTTACTCAAATTGGTATCATTACTTTAACTTACCAAATGGTAGCATCTATTTTACAGCCGTTTGTGGGAATGTATACCGATAAAAATTCTAAACCATATTCGCTGATTGTGGGAATGTGTTTTACCATGGTTGGACTTTTCTTTGTTTCAATCGCTTCGAGTTTTGTTTACTTATTGTTATCAGTAAGTTTAATCGGAATTGGATCTTCGATTTTCCATCCTGAATCTTCACGTGTGGCGCATTTGGCTTCGGGCGGAAAAAGAGGTTTGGCGCAGTCTATTTTTCAATTGGGAGGAAATGCCGGAAGTGCTATCGGACCTTTATTAGCTGCTTTTATCATTATTCCGCACGGACAATCTTACATCGCTTGGTTTTGTATTATTGCATTAGTTGGTGTTTTTGCTTTGTATAAAATTGCGATTTGGTACACGGCACATTTATCGGAAAGAAATGCTAATAAAGCTTCTCATCAAATTGAAACGCATCATTTGTCTAAAAACCGAGTAATTGGTTCGCTGATTATTTTATTGGTTTTGATTTTTTCTAAATATTTCTATATGAGCAGTATTACAAGTTATTATACTTTTTTCCTTATAGATAAATTCCACATTACGATTCAGCAGTCACAAGTCTATTTATTCTTGTTCTCGGGAGCTGTTGCTGCAGGAACTTTAATTGGAGGACCAATTGGAGATCGATACGGCAGAAAATATGTAATCTGGGTTTCAATTCTTGGAGTTGCTCCGTTTACTTTGATGTTACCTTATGTTTCTTTGTTCTGGGTTGGAACTTTGTCTGTAATCATCGGATTAATTCTTTCTTCGGCTTTCTCAGCGATTCTAGTTTATGCAACTGAATTAATGCCTGGAAAAGTGGGACTTGTTGCGGGTCTTTTCTTCGGATTTGCTTTCGGAATGGGCGGTTTAGGTTCTGCTATTTTAGGAAAAATTGCCGATGCTACAAGTATTGAATATGTATTTAAGATTTGTGCGTTCCTGCCTTTGATTGGGGTAATTACTGGGTTCTTGCCTAATTTAGAGAAGAAAAAGAAGGTTGAGTAATTTTTTTATGCCACAAAGTCGCTAAGACGCAAAGTTTTTTTTAAAAGTTTTAATTGCTTCCGGCTTTAGCTGGATGACAAATTAATTAGGAAGCTCACAAGGCTTTAGCCAAAATATCTATAGTTTGGCTAAAGCCTTTTCTATTCTTATTATATATACCTCCAGTTAAAACTGGAGGCAATTCATAAAAAACACATAGCGTTCTGTTGAAATGCTATGTGTTTTTTATTACAAAATATTCCGTTTCCTGTCAACAATATGAAAGCTTCATGACACAAAAATAGTCTTCTATAACTAATTAATGTTTTTGAATTATTTTCTGAAATACCTTAGTTATGAATTTAACCCAAAAGACTATGGAAACTACTAATTTTATCAAAGCAAAACAATTACTGGGAGGCTGGTTACCCCAAAACCCACAAATTGTCGAAGATTGGATTCAAAAAATCAAAAAAAATATCAAAAAAAATCCAACGCCGCTTATTCCTGAAATTGCCGAATTTCAAAATCTAGTGTATTCAGATCCTGTTTTGTATGCCAATGTGCAGGGAATGTTTGCCGAAGCCCATTTCTTAAAACAAAGAACCCCTTTACTTTGGGAACCAGAACCTATGACTTTTGAGGATTTCCTTGTTTTACTCAACGGAATCATGCAAACTGCTCCCGAAGCTTACCAAACTGGTGCTCCCGGAAATCAAACGCCTGCCGGTATGATTGGTTTTCCTATTAATGCTCTTTTGGCTTGGCCAATGGCAACCAATTTTGGTTATGATGTTTTTTCAAACGCTATAGTCAATCAGCAATTAAAAAAAATATTAAGCTACTGGTCTAAATTTTTGGTTACAGAGGATTCTCGATATGTTTTAATAGAAAATGATCTTACAGAGAATGTAATTGCTTGGTTAAGCGAAGTAGCACAATCTGAAATGATGCAGGTTGCCCAAGGAGCATTAGGTCTAGAACCAAATCCTATTCCTGCCAATGCTACATTTTCCGATGTTTTTATATCAGATCCTTCAGATGTATATTATGGTTTCAAAAGCTGGGATGATTTTTTTACGAGATTATTTTGCCCAAATATACGCCCTGTTACTGCACCTAATGATGATTCCATTATTGTAAACGCCTGCGAGTCGGCACCTTTACAAGTTGCCAAGAATGTGTCATTGTCAGATCAATTTTGGTTAAAAGGACAGCCATATTCATTAGAAAACATGATGAATTTTGATGAATTGGCTCCTCAATTTGATGGAGGAACAGTTTATCAGGCTTTTTTGAGTGCCTTGAGTTACCATCGCTGGCACAGTCCTGTAAACGGTAAAATCGTAAAAACAGCTGTAATAAACGGTTCTTACTATTTAGAAAATCTATACCAAGGTTTCTACAATCCAGACGGAGCCGATTCGAGTGCTCCTAATAATTCACAACCCTTTTTAACTGCAGTTGCCACCAGAGCTGTAATATTTATTGAAGCAGATAATCCAGCCATTGGACTTATGTGTGTGATACCTGTGGGCATGGCAGAGGTTTCCAGCTGTCAAATAACAGTAAAAGCTGGTGACATTGTGAAAAAAGGCGACGAGCTGGGAATGTTTCATTTTGGAGGATCAACGCATTGTTTGCTTTTTAGACCGGGCGTTAATTTAGATTTCAGTACTTATGAAACACCGGGTTTAGACGCTCCTAATAATATTCGTGTAAACACACAAATAGCAAAAGTGGTTTAATAAGGTATTTTATAATAAAACACATAGTTTTCTATTGAAAAGCTATGTGTTTTTTATTAGAAAGTGTTACTTTTAAAATTGCGTCCAGCTTTAGCTAGACGAAAACAAAAAAAAAAGCTCAAAAAGCTTTAGCCAAAATATGTACAATTTGGCTAAAGCCTTTTTTTATTGTTATTACATATACCTCCAGCTTTGCTCTTTTTGTTTATTTATAATCTTTTTCAAAACATAGCCAGTGGTTTCAACCACTGGGGTGCATAGTATATCACATTATGTTTATTGTATTACGTTTCCCGTGGTTGAAACCACGGGCTATGCTTGAATAATTGAATCATAATTGCATTTACAAAAACAGAATCAACTGCTTTTTGCTATTGTACAAATGAAGCTCAGCCTTCTATTGAAACGCTTTATGAGGTTTCTAAATATTTGAAGGTTGATATTCGGGAGTTGTTGGTTTCGACTGGGAAATAATGATAGATTTTAAAACACATTAAGTTAAAAAAAAATTACTTAGATTTAAAATATCTCTTATATACTTTTAACAATCTCATCAGCAAAGAATTTTTACTAGGTAATTTTACATTTGTAATTTTCTTTTTTATTTCTTCATTATTATAATACAATTGTATCCATCCATTTATTCTAACAAGTTTTATCTCGCCAACATCAGATAACCAATGTCTACCAACCCATATTTCATTCTGCATTTCAGAAATTTCAAATAATTCTAATCCATTTTTATCGGGACCAAAGGCTTCGAAAAACATTTTGACTAATGATTCAATCTCTTTAAATGCAGTATATATTTTATTTGGATTGGGAGGAAGCGTACTTAATGTAAAATAAAAATAATCTTCTCCCTTACTAATTGGAACCCAAATTTTGTTGAAAAAATTGAAAAAATATTCATTTGGATAGGCCACTTTTCCAAAATATTGTCCTTCATCATTATTTGTATCATAAAAAATTGGTTTAGTAAAAATTTCAAATAGTAATTTGAAATGATCCAAGATTGAATGATACTTAGATACTCGTTGTAGTATTCTATAAATTCTGCAGGTTTTAAAACTTTTGTTTCTATTGAGAGTTTTTTATATACAGCTTTTGTTTTATGATAATTTTTATCGTCATTAGTTAGATAAAAACTACAAATAGAAGCAAAAGCGGAATGAGATGCGTCATCAGTTGTATTTGTAAATGTATTTTTTTCTTTTTCGGATACTTTAACTTTATCTGATTTGTAACCATGCATATCCAGATAAAGGTATTCATTCATAATATCATCAAACCATTCTGGTGCATTCTTACCTTTTGGCAAATATTCATTAGATTTAAAATTTTCAATTCCTTTCTTTTTATATGAATTGTCAATTAACTCGAATGGATCTTTATTTTCATTAAAATGCCCACTATTTACACCTATTTTTTGAACTATTTGTCTTAAATCCTTATAACCTTCTGTCTCATTTAAATTATAGTTCATTTTACTAAAGCTATTGAAAAAGCCATTCATTGTAAGATCATCTTTCAATCCTGGAAATATGTCATTTAAAATTTTTGCAGATTCTGGATTTTCAAATGCTTCTTTAAAAACAGAGTCTAATTCTAAAGATTTTAGGGTTGTTTTAAAATATTCTAATAATGAATTTAAAACAGGATCATCGGAATCACTTTTGAATAAATTATCGATCGATAAATCTGAAAAAATATCCGACTCTTCAATTCTACTATCAAGTAATTCTTGTGGATCATATTGGTCCAGAATTATATTTTTACCATCATTAAAGAGACAAAAATCATTAGTTATTTTTGTTATGAATTCTAAATCATCTTGAATTCTTGCTTTCTGTTCTTCATCATCCGAATAACTTCGAAAAATATCACTAATATGTGATGTTGAATATAAACACAAGAATTTATCATTGTTTAAAAGTATAGATAATAATTCTGGAAAGTGGTTACTTCTCATTCCTGACATTATATTCCAATCAACATATATTTTAATCATATTTAATTTTTATTTCTTTGAAATTCACATAAATATACAAACAATTTTAAAAAATATATTTTAAAACATATACACAAAAAACGCTTCCTATTATTAGGAAGCGTTTTTCTATAATATAAATTTGATAACTATTCTAATTCCCATTAAAAACCAAATACAAAATCAAAATCACCAATCCTAACAACCCAAACAAAATCTTTACCTTTTTACTCGTTTTAGGAATATCCGTTTCATCTGAAACATTCACTTCAGGATTTTTATCGGTTAGAGAAATAATAACGGCTGTAATTAAAAGCACGGCAAAAATGTAAAACGAAATCAATAAAAAGTGAGGCCAAGCTGGATATTTATCAGCAGGAAAAATCCATAGATACAAAACCCCAACAAACAAACTAAATGCAGAACCCCAAGAAAGCGTTGCATTTACGGCTTTTTTAGTAGTGCGTTTCCAGAAAACACTCAAAAGGAAAACAACAGATAACGAAGGCGCCAAGAAACCTAAAACCGCCTGAAAAATATTGAATAAATTCTGTCCTTTGATATTGTCAATCGCAACAGCAATCAAAATCGCAAAAACACATCCAGCAGCAATGGTTAAACGACCAATTTTAATTTGATCCTGAATCGTAGCCGATGGGTTGATTTTCTTTACATAAATATCATTCGTAAAAACGGTGCTTAAAGCATTTAACGAAGAACCAATTGTTCCTACCAAAACGGCAATCATCACACAGATTACCAAACCGTTCATTCCGCTTGGGAAAAGATTCGTAACCATGGTCATATATGCCAAATCAGAGTTGCTTCCTAATTCAGGATATAACGCATAACACAAAATTCCGGGAAGAATAAACAACGGCAAAGCCATCACTTTTAGCCAGCCAATAAAGTTTACGCCCAATTGTCCCTGTTCCAGATTTTTAGCTCCCAAAACACTCTGCACCATCGATTGATCGGTACAAAAGAAAGCTACAGCTGCAACGGGATATCCTAATAAAATTGCTGGCCACGGATAATGTGCATCATCAGAAGGACGAACTAAATTCCAAAAGTTTGAAGGTGTTTTAGCAATTAAAACATCGATTCCGCCCAGTTTTTGCAGACCTAAAAACGAAAGCGTCAATGAAACTACAATCAGCAGAATCATCTGAAAAACATTCACTTTTGCAATTGCTTTTAATCCTCCTGCGAAAGTAAAAATTCCAGAGAAAATCACTAAAACGGTAACACTCTGCCACATCGGAATTCCCAGAATCTGACGTACTAAAACGCCTCCGCTGAATAATCCCAAAGACAGCCAGCTTACCAAAATTTTTACTAAAGCATACCAAGCCAAAATATTCTGCGTACTGTCTCCGTAGCGTTTTCCCATATATTCGGGCATCGTGCTTACTTTACTTGCAATATATCTCGGCGCAAAAACCATCGCCAAAAGCAGTAAAAACACAAAAGCATACCATTCGAAATTTCCTGCAACAATTCCCGTAGCGTAACCAATACTCGCAAAAGCCAATAATGACGAAGGCCCAACGTTGGTTCCCCACATATTAAACCCGATGCTGTACCAGTTTAAGGAGTTTCCGGCCAGAAAAAGCGTTTCGTTTTTCTTTCTCTGTTTCATGCTTACCACATATCCAATGACTAATAAAGCCACTAAATAACCCGCAACAATTACAAAATCGAGCGTGGTTAATTTATCGTAGATACTGTTCATAGCCCATATTCGTTAAGAATATCGGCAATTTTAACCGGCATTCCAGTTTGCAAAGATTTGTCCATTGCTTGTAACAAAGCCACGGTTCCAATTCCTTCTTCCATGTTTGGATACGCTTCAAAACCTTGCTCGATGCTGTCTGTAAAATATTCTAAATAATTCTGATATTCCCCGCCATGATGACTTTGTCCTTCAAAACGGAAATAATATTTTATCGTGCTATCACCCCAGGTAATCACTTTTTCTTCACCAGTTTTGTCTGTAACAGCATAGCGCAATTCATGATAATCGGCTTGGCTTGCTCCTTCTGTTGCTCTTAAAATAGTGCTCATGCCGCTGTCGCGCTGCGCTGGCTGAGTCGGTGAAGTATAAACACCGCTTACACGTGCGATTCTTCCATCGGTTGCTTTAAAGATAAAATGCATCGTATCTTCATTCTTCAATCCTGCATTTTGTCCGTTACTGCTGATCATTCCGTAACCCATTACTTCCTGAATATTCGGCAAATACCATCTGATGAAATCTACAGGATGACTCAAACCTCCGTACAGCCATTTAAACGATTGCAAAAGCGACCATTCTTTCTTTAAAAACCATCTGTGATCGGCGTGATATTGGGCTTCAATTGTAATTAAATCTCCAATTAATCCTGCTTCATAATCGGCTCTTTGTCTTTTGGCGGGTTCGAAGAAACGGGAACTTTGCCCAATGAAAACTTTCTTTCCAGTTGATTTGCTTAATTCTAAGAGTTCTTTGGCATCCGAAAGATCATCGATAAACGGTTTTGTGCAAACGACATGTTTTCCGTGCAATAGAGCTTGTTTTACATGTTGTGCGTGAAGATGATCTGGCGTATAAATCGCTATAATATCAATTGATGAATCGTTTAATAAATCCTCGTAATTGGTGGTGTACGAATGAAAATCGAATTCTTTTGCTCGCTGTTTACACAATTCTTCGTTTCGGTCGCATATTTTAACGAGTTCTAGTTTTGAACTTTCTATAGCTGCCGACATTGTGCTTCGTCCTTCTCCAAGTCCCAGAATGGCTATTTTTAACATTGGTCTTTATTTTAGGTTTTTGATAGTTATGATTATCCTAACAGGTTTCCAAAACCTGTTAGGTATGTTTTTTTTAGCCACAGATTAAAAGATTAAAAAGGATTTCTAATCTGTGTAAATTCTTTAATCTGTGGCTAATATTGCTTTGAACTTAAGAGATACCTAACAGGTTTTGGAAACCTGTTAGGATAATAAACATTATTTCGTTTCTACTTTATTCAAGAAAATCCAGGTTTCGTCTGGTTTTGCGCCTTCAATTCCTGTTTGGTATTTTTTCATTAAAGCATTCCAGTCGTCTACGCGCGGATTATTTTCTGTTGTTTTTGGATTTAGTTTATCCAAATTTTCCCCTTTCGGAATACTGATTACCAAGATCAATTGTCTGTCTTTTTTGAAGACTTGTAATTGCTGAAAATCAGCATTACAGAAACCTTTGGCAACTTCCGGCCATTTTTCGAATTGGGTTTTGTGATACTCTATATATTCTTTTTGAAGCTTTTCATCAGCAGGAAGATTGGCCGTTAAAACAACATTTTCCCAATCCGATGCAGGTTTTGAATCTTTACATCTTTCAAAATTTTGGAAATCATAAACTAAATCCTCATAGATTTTAATTTCTAAAGAAGGAAAAGCACCCGCCAATTTTCGCTTTGTTCTTTCGGGCTGATTCATTTTCCCGTAAATCACCAAATGATTTTTCCATTGGTACAATTCCTGACCAACAATTCTAAAACCAACCAAAGTCGATTTGATTTTTTCGATATCAAAATCAGAACCTATCAATTCGATTGCATACGGTTTTGGCATTTCCTGCAATCCCCATTTTTCATCGATGACAACTTCCTTTTCTAAATCTTTGTAAGGCGATCTGATTCCCGCACTGTCTTTAATTTTAGTGTTTACATACGGATCGTTATGTTCCCAGATGTTGCCTTTTGGACCATTATGGTTTTTAAGGATTTTCTTTTCGGCAATCCAGTTGTTTTTAATCATAAAACCTTCGCTTCCTTCATCGGTATATAAATACAACCATAAAAACGGATCGTGTGCATACGGACTGTTATAAACCTTGTCGATATAATTTTCTTCGATTCGGCTGTTGGGCTGCGCCGAAAGCGTATAAATTCCTGCAACATCGTGTAAATGTTTCGCATAATGATGAATTTTATTCGCCAGAATTTTATTGTTCTGCATTACGTTTGGCGTATGCGTCCAACCCCAGCCCATGGCCATTCCGGAATAGGATACATCCGAAATTTCGTTGTGTTCAATCGTAATATTTCGAACAAATCCAGCGCTGATTCCTAAAGTTCCCCAATCTTCATTGGTTACGTTGGTGATTAAATTATCCGAAATCACTTCATCAGAACACATTTCTCTTTCATCTTTTATGATTAAAGGCAAATGCGCTTCAAAAGCTTCTTCAGAAAAAATCCCAACGTTAATGGCACTTCCGCCAATATCCTTAAATAAATTTCCCTTTACTGTATTGTGATTCGTTCCTTTATTTAAATCTAAACCAGTCGAAGCCAAATGCTCAAAACGGCACGATTCAAACTGAATATTATTAGCATAATTCACTTCAACCGCTGCACGAGGTCTTCCCACCCAAGCTTGATTTTCTAAATTCGCCTGATTGGGTGTTCCTGGAACTTTCAATTTATAAGCGTCTAACAAATACAAACCCGACTGCAGCGGCACATGACCTTGCTGTGAAGGTCGAAGCCAGTTGCTGTATTGAAACGAAATTCCTTTAAATTGAAAATGATGAACAGGCGAATCGATCGTTCCTTTTACTTCAACCAGATTTTCTAAAACCGGAGCCGTAACGGTAACCGAATTGATTTCTTCACCTTGACGCGGAATGTAATAGATTTTAGCATTCTTTTTATCTAAAAACCATTCTCCGGGTTCGTTCAATAATGAAATGGCGTTGTTTAAATGAAAAGCCGAATTTCCATTGTTTTTAGAAATCCACGGCGCAGGCCACGGGTGCTCACTTTGAATACGGCTTTCGGGTTCTTCAAACGAAAGTCTGGCGCTGTCTTTTTGTACTTCGATATTTTTAATTCTGAGGTTCGCAATCGACCACCATTGCACGATAAACATTTCCATTCCCGGTTCGAACTTAACCGATTTATCTTTAAACGGAATCCAGCAGGTTTGCGATTGATGATCCCAGGACAAAATCCTGTCCATTGCATTTCCTGCAGTATTTTTGGCTCTAACGGCTTTTTTTCCGTTTACCCACAATTGTCTGTAATTGATGATTGAGCCCGCTTTTTGAGGCGCATCGGCAACCCAGAATGTTCCTTTTTTACCATTTAAAACACTTACTTTTTTCCAATTTTTAATTTCGATTCCGCCACTTATAATTGGTCTCGCATTTGCATCGGCTTCAATTGTTGTTGGACTTTCGGCAGTTCCGGAATCTTCTGGTCGTACAAATAATGGTTCGTTTAAATAATATGTTCCGTTCATTACTACGATTCGGATTCCGTCTTTTATTGATGAATCTTTTAATCGGCGGAGTTCTCTGGCTTTTCGCATGGCCATTTGAACCGTTGCCAGCGGATTTGATTTTGTTCCGAGGTTGGAATCATTTCCTGATGGCGAAACCCAAATTTCAGCTCCACTTGCCGAAAGTGTGAATACCATTAAAAAAACGACCAGTAATTTGTTGAAAGGAATTAAACGCATTATTTATAGTATTGATTTTTTTCTTGAGATAAAATTACAAGGCATTAAATTAAAGAGCTATAATTTTTACAAATAAATGTATTTTTAACACTTTTACCAAATAATTGGGACAATTTAAAAGAATATAAAATGACAAGCATCCTGTACCCTCCTGTATCAGTAAGCTTTACTACCATTTTGAAGCAAAAATTCAAATCGTGATTTGAAATCATTCTTCGTTAAAAAAATCAAATTCACAAAAAATCTGTCATAATTAGATCAAAATTGTCATTTCATAATAATTTTTTAATAGATTTGTGTAATCGATTACATTGATAGATTATTGTTTTTATGCGACCATTTTTATTCATCAAATAAAAAATTAACTCTAAAAAAATCGACTCAGCATTCAAAAAAAGCTGAAAAAGTAAATTTTAAACATAATACAATACGAATGAAAACTAACCTAACCCATCTTTTCTACGCAGCATTGACCATTCTCGCGGCAAGTTTTTCTGTCCCGGTTTTAGCACAAAAAACAGCTGACACTTATAAAGACATTGAATTTAAAATGTCAAAAGTCAAAGAGCCGGTTATTCCTAAAAACAGCGTAAACATAAAAGATTTTGGTGCGGTTAATGGTGGTTATGTTTTAAATACGAAGGCTTTCGCCGATGCTATTGACGCTGTTTCTAAAAAAGGAGGCGGAAAAGTTATTATTCCTCCGGGAATCTGGCTTACAGGTCCAATTATTTTAAAAAGCAATATTGAATTGCATGCCGAAAGCGGTGCTTTAATAAAATTTTCTACAGACAAATCTTTGTATCCTATTATCGAAACTAATTTTGAGGGATTAAACACCTGGCGATGCATCTCTCCTATTTATGGAAAAAACTTAGAAAATATAGCTTTTACAGGAAATGGTGTCTGGGATGGTTCCGGCGAAGCCTGGAGACAGGTTAAAAAGAGTAAACTGACAGGCGAACAATGGAAAAAATTTGTGGCTTCTGGCGGTGTTTTAAATGAAAAGAAAGACAGCTGGTATCCATCAGAACAATACTTAAAAGGTTCTAATGGTGCAGATCAAAATGTACGTTTAGATTTAAAAACAAAAGAAGATTTTGAAGCGATTCACGATTTTCTCCGCCCTGTTTTAGTGAGCATTCAAAACAGCAAAAGAGTTTTATTTGATGGTCCTGTTTTTCAAAATTCTCCTGCCTGGAACATTCATCCTTTTATGGTAGAAGATTTGATTGTGAGAAATGTAACGGTTCGTAATCCGTGGTATTCACAAAACGGAGATGGTCTTGACATAGAATGCTGCAAAAATGTCTTGGTTGAAAATTCAAGTTTTGATGTTGGTGACGATGCCATCTGTATTAAATCAGGAAAAGATAAAGACGGACGTGAAAGAGGCATTCCGTGCGAAAATATCATTGTAAGAAACAATATCGTATATCACGGTCATGGTGGTGTAACGGTTGGTAGTGAAATGTCCGGCGGCGTAAAAAACCTGCACGTTTCCAACTGTACTTTTATGGGAACTGATGTTGGTTTACGTTTTAAAAGTGCACGCGGCAGAGGTGGTGTTGTAGAAAATATCTTTATTTCGAATGTTTTTATGACTGATATTCCGTCGCAGGCTATTTCTTTTAATTTGTATTATGGAGGAAAATCGATAGCCGAAACTTTGGCGGAAGGCGGTGATAAAGTCGTTAATAAAGCTATGCCTGTAACGGTTGAAACTCCTCAGTTTAAAAATATTTCGATTAAAAATATTACTATCAAAGGCGCTCAACAAGCGGTATATTTACAAGGTCTTCCTGAAATGAATCTTGAAAATATCGAAATCTCAAACTTAACGGTTACGGCCGAAAAAGGATTTTCGATTATTGATGCAAACGGAATCAAAATCAGCAATGCAAAACTGGATATTCAGGACAGTAATGTATTTGAAGTTTACAACGTAAAAAATATGTCTTTAAAAAATGTTGAGTTCAATTCTACATCTGCAAAAGCTGTAAATATCAACGGTGAAGGAAACGCCAATATCGAATTGGTTTCTTCTAAAAACTTAGATTTTTCAAAAACAACTACCCTAGGAAATGATGTTCCAAAAGGAGCTGTAAAATTTTAATCACAATTTCAAAAATGAAATTTATCAATAGTTCAAAAGCAGTTGTTTTAAGTCTTTGTGCTTTTTCGTTTCTACATTCGAATGCCCAAACTAACAAAGAAGAAAAATCAGTAATCAGCACCAAAGTTTTTAGCGATGGAACTAACCATTGGTACCATATTAAAGACAAAACCAATATTGTAAATCCGATTCCGAATCAGCCTCAATATGCTGAAACGGATTATGCCAAAATCGCTGATAATATTTTACTTTTTCAGCGTAATAATGGCGGATGGCCGAAGAATTACGATATGAAAGCAATTTTGACTCCAAAGCAAATCGATACGGTTATGAAAACCAAACCGA
Source organism: Flavobacterium sp. GW821-FHT12A05 (assembly GCF_058807735.1). Taxonomy (NCBI): domain Bacteria; kingdom Pseudomonadati; phylum Bacteroidota; class Flavobacteriia; order Flavobacteriales; family Flavobacteriaceae; genus Flavobacterium; species Flavobacterium sp. GW821-FHT12A05. The sequence goes on from NZ_JBXAQY010000003.1 coordinate 488,073, forward strand.
TTCTGCATACCACATTTGACAATGAAACCACTTATACGCACGTCAATTATCTGGCTCAGGTTTATACTTTGACTAAAGAGACTAAATACAAAGACGGTGCACTAAAAGGAATTGATTTTATTTTGGAAGCGCAATACGGCAATGGAGGCTGGCCTCAATATTTCCCTTTAGAAAAAGGCTACAGCCGACATATTACCTTAAATGACGGTGCTTATATGGGCATCATGAATTTGTTGAAAAAGATTGTAAACAACGACCCTGATTTTGCTTTTATCGATGCTAAAACCAGAAAAAAAGTAACCACATCATACGAAAAAGGAATTGACTGTATTTTAAAAATGCAGATTAAAGAAGACGGAAAACTAACGGCCTGGTGTCAGCAGCATGATGAAATTACGCTGTTGCCAGCATGGGCAAGAAAGTTCGAACCGCCAAGTATCTGCAATGCCGAAAGTGTAGATGTTGTACTCTTTTTAATGGCAATCAATAATCCTGATGAAAAGATAATTGCTTCGGTGCAAGGTGCTGTAAAATGGTTTCAGGATTCAAAAATCTATAATACCAGAGTCGAAAGTTTTCAGGCTCCGGAAATGGATTCGAAGTACAAAAAAATCACCAATGATGTTCGTGTAGTAACCGATACTGCTGCACCGCCAATTTGGACGAGATATTATGAATTAGGAACTCATAAACCTTTATTTTGCGATAGAGACAGTCAGTTTTTGTATTCTTTGGCAGAAGTAAGCCGAGAACGCAGAAGCGGTTATGCGTGGTATACCGATAAACCGGAAAAGGTTTTCAAGAAATATGCAGCCTGGCAGAAAAAATGGGATTCTGGGAATGATGTTTTGAAGAATTAAGAGTCATTGCGAGGAACGAAGCAATCTCACTAAGATTAACCAAACAAAGCTGGATATAGAAAATGTGATTGCTTCGTTCCTCGCAATGACAAGATTGCGTATATTAAATTAATCATTCAAGCTATAAAACGAAACCGCATTTTCAAACCAAATTTTATTCTGATCTTCGATAGAAAATTTCGAAATATAATCCTCTAACGTTTTTACAACTTCATGATAATCAGAAGCTACATTTAGAACAGGCCAATCTGAACCGTATAGTATTTTATCTGTTGGGAAATTTTCAAAAATTACATCCAAGTACGGTTTCAAATCCTCTGGTTTCCAGTTTTTCCAGTCGGCTTCTGTGACCATTCCGGAAATTTTGCACCATACATTATCGTATTTTGCGATTTCTTCGATACCGCTTTTCCAGGAATCAATATTGCCTGATTTAATATCGGGTTTCGCAATATGATCGATTACAAACTTTTGATTCGGGAAATTTTTTACCAAGCTTATTGCTACTGGCAACTGACGATGAAAAATCAGAATATCATACGTAAAATCAAACTCTTTTAAAGCCGAGATTCCTTTGCGAAAATCTTCTCTAAACATAAAATCATCGGCTTCACCTTGAACAACATGTCGGAATCCTTTAATAGTTTTATTCGAAGAAAAATGACGTAAACGTTCTGATATATTTTCGGCACGAAGATCAACCCAGCCCACGATTCCTTTTATAAAATCATTTTTTGAAGCCAGATCTGCAAGAAAAATGGTTTCGTCTTCCGACTGACTTGCCTGAACCGCTACACAACCTGAAAATTTGTTTTCTGTAAGCAGAGGCAATAAATCTTCCGGAAGGAAATCTCTTTGAATTTTCGACATACTTTCATCAATCCAACTGTCTCTAACAGGGTCAAATTTCCAAAAATGTTGATGAGAATCAATTCGGTTATTCATTTTGAATTAGTTTACATCGTTGATTAAAGCACGATCTAAATGCACGTAACCTCCATCTACAAAAACAAATTGTCCGGTAGTATGCGAAGAACGATCCGAAATAATGAAAAGCGCCGTATCTGCAATTTCTTCTGTTTTGGTCATTCTGCCTTCAAACGGAATGCTTTTGTTGATTTTCTTTAAAACGGTTTCTCCATCTGCCAACGTTTTAATCCAGTCTTCGTATGCCGGAGTATAACTTTCGGCAATAATAATGGCGTTCGAACGGATTCCGAATTGAATCAAATCTACCGCCCATTCTCTTGTAAGTCCTAAAACGCCGCCTTTTGCAGCAGCATAACCCGAAGTGCCACCCTGTCCTGTTAAAGCTACTTTTGAACCAATATTCAGTATATTTCCTTTTGATTCTTTTAAGTACGGAAGCGCGTATTTAACCAGCAAAAAGTAACTTACTACATTCAGCTTTAAAGAATTCATAAATTCCTCATAACTTGCTTCTAAACCCGCACCGTCATTAACTCCAACATTGTTGATAACAGCGTCGATTCTTCCGTATTTTGCTGCGATTGTTTTAACCGCATTTTCGATTTCAACAGGATCAGTCACATCGGTTTGCACAAATAAAGAATCTATTCCTCTTTTTTGAAGATTTTCCGCGTAAGCGAAACCTCTGGCATTGCGATCAACCAAAACCGGGATTCCTCCTTCGTCTGCAATTCGGTTAATGATGGTTTCTCCAATACTGCCTTCTTTTCCAGCCGAACCGGAAACGACAATTATTTTGTTTTTTAAATTTAAATCCATTTTTGTGGTTATTTATAAGGTTTAATAGTAGTTGAATTTTCACATTTTTGTCATCCTGACGAAGGAAGGATCATCACAAGAAGCTCCTCATTGAAATTCACCAATCTTTGTAGAGTTTCTTGCGAAGATTTCTCGTTCCTCGAAATGACAAAGTTTGCGTAAAACTTTAACTATACTCTTAGTCAATCTCAATTAACGCTTTGATTACATTGTTTTTTGGATCGATTAATTGCGCGAAATCTGTAATCATTTCAGAGAAATTGGTTCTGTGCGTAATGTATTTTTTAGGATCTATTTTACCTTCTTTCAAACATTTCATAACATATTCAAAATCTTCAATAGTCGCATTTCTGCTGCTCATTAAAGTCGATTCTCTTTTATGGAAATCAGGATGACTGAAACTTAATTCTCCTTTTTGAAGTCCCACTAAAACAAATCTTCCGCCATGCGAAATATAATTAAAAGCACTGTTCATTACTTTCTGATTTCCAGTTGCGTCAATAACTACATTGGCCATATCACCGTTTGTCAATTCAGCCAGTTTTGCGGCTACATCATCGTTTAACGGATTAATAGTTTCATCAGCATTTAATTCCGTTTTGCAGAAATTTAATCGGTAATCGTTGATATCCATTACGATCACTTTTGCTCCGGCAATTTTAGCAAACTGAATCAATCCAATTCCAATTGGCCCTGCTCCCATTACCAAAACCGTATCCGTTGACTTAACAGCTGCTCTTCGTACTCCGTGCGCTGCAATTGCCAATGGTTCAACCAAAGCCAGTTCGTCATAATCTAATCCCTGACCGTGAAGTAAATACTGTTCCGGAATTGTTACATATTCAGCCATTCCGCCATCGATGTGAACTCCAAAAACTTTGATGTTTACACAGCAGTTTGTCAATCCGTTTCGGCATGCAACACAAGTTCCGCAATTGAAATATGGAATAAAAGTGACTTTATCGCCCGGTTTAAAACCTGCTGCATTTCCTTTTACATATTCTGCTGCCAGTTCGTGACCCAAAATTCTAGGATATTCAAAATACGGCTGTGTTCCGCCAAAAGCATGAATATCAGTTCCGCAGATACCAATTCTTTTTATTTTTAATAGAACTTCACCGTCTTTTGGTTCCGGAATTTCTTTTTCTTTTAATTTAAATTCTTGCGGCTTTTCGCATACAATAAATTTCATCTTCAATTTTGTTTTAGATTACTTTTTATATGCAACTGCAGTCTGCTTACTTGTACCCAAACCTTCAATTCCAAGTTCTACAACATCGCCGGCTTTTAAGTAAATTGGATCTGGTTTAATACCTAAACCAACTCCCGGAGGCGTTCCTGTACTAATGATATCGCCCGGAAGCAAAGTCATAAACTGACTTAAATAATGTACTAAATACGGAATTTTAAAAACCAGATTCAGCGTGTTGCTGTCTTGGTATTTTTTACCGTTTACGCTTAACCACATCGATAAATTATCAACATCTTTTACTTCGTCTTTCGTAGCCAAAAATGGTCCAAGAGGCGCAAATGTATCGCAGCCTTTTCCTTTTGCCCATTGTCCGCCGCGCTCAATTTGAAATTCTCTTTCGCTGTAATCGTTCAATAAAGCGTAACCTGCAACGTAATCTAAAGCTTCTGCTTCTTCAACATAACTTGCTTTTTTTCCTACTACAAATGCTAACTCCACTTCCCAGTCGGTTTTTACACTGTTTTTCGGGATAATTACATCATCGTCCGGGCCGCATAAAGAAGTCGTTGATTTAAAAAAGATAATTGGTTCTGTTGGAATTGGAGCACCTGTTTCTTTACAGTGATCTACATAATTTAATCCAATACAGATTATTTTTGAAGGTCTCGCAACCGGAGATCCCAAGCGTACATTGGCATCAACTTCTGGTAAAGAAGGATTGCTTTCTAATGCTTTTTGTAGTTTTTCCAATCCGTTTTCTTCAAAAAAACTTTCGTTGAAGTCTGAAACGATAGAAGAAACATCATATCTTTTTTCATTAATTAAAACTCCTGGTTTTTCTTTCCCGATTTCTCCAAAACGTATTAATTTCATTGTATATATTTTTTTTTAAAGTTACTAAGGTTCTGAGGTTCTGAGATTCTAAGGTTTTATTTTAAAGGTACTGAGGTACTGAGTTACTAAGATTCTAAGGTTCTCAGTTTTTTCCTTAGTACCTTAGAATCTTAGTCCCTCAGAACCTTCAATTAATTATTCAGTTTAATAAATCCACCATCAATTGGGTAATCGCATCCGGTGATAAATCCGGCTTCTTCGCTGCATAAGTATAGTGCCAAAGCGGCGATTTCGTCTGGTTTTCCCATACGGCCAATTGGCTGTGATTTAGAAAGTTTATCGAACATTTCTTCTTCTTTTCCGGCGTAATTTTTAGAGATGAATCCATCAACAAAAGGCGTGTGAACCCTTGCCGGAGAAATAGAATTACATCTAATATTTTCACTCAAATAATCTCTTGCTACAGATAAAGTCATCGCCATAACCGCTCCTTTTGCAGTTGAATAAGCAAATCTGTCCGAAATTCCAACCCAGGCCGCAATCGACGCCATATTTAAAATTACACCGCCATTTGAAAGTCGGAATTGCGGAATCGCAGCAAACAAGCAGTTGTAAACACCTTTTACGTTTACATCCATTACACGGTCAAAATCAGTTTCAGAGGTCGTATCCGCTTTTCCAACATTAGCAATTCCCGCATTATTGATTAGAATATTAATATTTCCAATTTTTTCAAAAACCGCTTTAACATCAGCTTGACTGGAAACATTACAAGCATACGAAAACACATTTCCTCCTGCCTTTTTAATTTCGTCAACAGCATCCTGTGCACTTTCTATAGATAAATCAATAATATGAACTTCTGCTCCCTGTTTGGCAAACAAGGCCGCAATCGCTCTTCCAATCCCGCTGCCACCTCCTGTTATAACTGCTTTTTTATTTTGTAATGAAAACATTTTTAATAGTATTTAGTATTATAGAAATCAAATTTCAGCGCTTCAAACATCTCTCAAAAATAATAAATGTAAAAAACACAATTACAAATGTAATCGATTATAACAATATTTGCATTTTATTTTAATGTTAAAATCAGAAAATGATCATTCTTTAATAAATTATAACATTTTTTATTCGGTTTGTAAAAAAATACGCTTCGTACAAAACTATTATCAAAAAATTTAATGCAAAAAGTTACATTTTCTTGCGCAATCCAATCTTATTTCTAATTTTGTAATTGTATTTTTTACATTTATTATTTTACCTACACCAAAATCAATACAAATGGCAGTATTAAAAGGCATTACGTGGAATCATACAAGAGGTTTACTCCCTATGGTTGCAACGGCACAGCGCTTTACCGAATTAAATCCGGATATCGAAATTACCTGGGAGAAAAGAAGTTTACAAGAATTTGCAGATGCTTCGATCGAAGATTTAGCAAAGCGATTTGATCTACTGGTTATCGATCATCCGTGGACAGGTTTTGGGGCGTATACTAATGCTATCCTCCCACTCTCTGATTATCTGCCTGCCGATTATATTAAAGATCAGGAAATAAATACCGTAGGAAAATCATACGGCAGCTATGTTTTCAGCAATAAATTATGGGCTTTGCCAATTGATGCTGCGACTCCGGTTGCTGCCGCGCGTTTGGATATTTTAGAAAAAAAAGGATTTAAAGTTCCGCAGACATACGACGATTTATTGGCTTTGGCCAAAAAAGGATTGGTTGCATTTGCCGGAATTCCGGTTGATGTTTTAATGAGTTTTTATATGTTTTGCTGCAGTTTAAGCGAAGCTCCGTTTCAGTCTGAAGAAAAAGTAATTTCCATAGAAACAGGAAAAAAAGCTTTGCAGATGTTTCGGGAATTGGCACAATTAATTGATCCGGCTAACTTTAACCGAAATCCAATTCAGGTTTACGAAGCGATGGTCAATTCAGATGAAATTGCTTACTGCCCTTTTGCTTACGGATATTCTAATTATTCAAGAGCAGGATACAGCAAAAACCTGCTTCATTTTTATGATTTGGTTAAGCTGAATAATGCGTCTATGATAAGTTCTCTGGGCGGAACAGGATTAGCAGTTTCTTCTTTCAGTAAACATATTCCGGAAGCGATTCGTTATGCCGAATTTACAGGTTCATCTCAAGTACAGCAGAATATTTTTGCCGATAACGGAGGTCAGCCTGGGCATTTGCAAGCCTGGAAAAACGACCGAATCAATTCTATTACCAATAATTATTTCAAAAATACTTTACCAGCTTTAGAAAGAGCTTTTCTGCGACCAAGATATTCCGGACACATGTATTTTCAGGATCATGCAGGCGATGTGGTTCGCGATTATCTAATAAATGGCGGCAGCGAAGAACTGGTTTTAGATGCCTTGAATGCACTTTATACTAAATCCTTAAAACTGCAAAATTCATGAAACCATTAGAAGGATTAATTGTATTAGAGTTCTGCCAGTTTTTGGCGGGTCCTTCTGCCGGGTTAAAGTTAGCCGATTTAGGCGCACGAGTAATTAAAATCGAACGTCCAGTAAAAGGCGAAGCCTGCCGACAATTAAGCATTAAAGATCTTTTTGTTGACGACAGCAGTCTTTTATTTCATACGATTAATAGAAACAAAGAATCGTTTGCAGCCGATTTAAAAAATCCTGACGATTTGGTTTTAATCAAAAAACTAATCGAAAAGGCGGATATCATGACGCATAATTTCAGACCGGGCGTGATGGAAAAAATCGGATTAGATTTTACTGCGTCACTTGCTATTAATCCAAAAATAATATACGGAACCATAACTGGTTACGGCGATAAAGGTCCTTGGGCAAAAAAACCAGGACAGGATTTGCTTTTGCAGTCACTTTCGGGTTTAAGCTGGCTGAGCGGCCGAAAAAGTCAGGGTCCCGTTCCGTTTGGTTTGGCTGTAGCCGATTTAATGTGCGGGAATCATTTCGTGCAGGGAATTTTAGCCGCTTTATTAAAAAGAGCCAAAACCGGAAAAGGTGTTTTGGTTGAAGTGAGTTTACTTGAATCTATTTTAGATGTTCAGTTTGAGGCGCTTACTTCTTTTTTAAACGATGGCGGACAACAGCCGGAACGAGGCGATATTAAAGGAAGCGCACATGCTTTTTTGAGTGCGCCTTACGGAGTTTACAAAACACAAGACGATTATATTTCGCTAGCCATGGGCGATTTACTTTTTATAGGAAATACGCTTGGAGTCGATTTAAAAAATTATGCAGACAAGCATATTTGGTTTGAAAAAAGAGACGAAATCAGAATTCTTTTAGCCGATAAATTAGCCGAACAAAAAGCATATTATTGGTTAGAATTACTTCAAAAACAAGGTATTTGGGCAGGAAAAGTGCTCGATTATGAAACGTTGGACCAACAGCCTTTTGTAAAGGAATTAAACTTAAAACAAACCGTAAAAAATTCCGATGGCGAAACTCTGGTTACCACCAGAAGTCCCATTCAGCTGGATGGTAAAATTTTAAGCAGTACAAAAGCAGCTCCAAAAGTGGGCGAAGATAATGCAGTAATACACAAAGAGTTTATTCGGTAAACTGTTGAATCGTTGATTCGTTTAATCGTTTAATCGTGTTGAACAAAACGATGAATTAATGATTAAACGATTCCCCCCTTAAATTGATAAACGGTTAAACAAATACAACGATTAAACGATTAAACGATTAAACGAATAAACAATAAAACGGTTAAACAAAAAAAATGAAACCTTTAGAAGATTATTTAATAGTAGATTTTAGTCAGTTTCTTTCGGGTCCGTCGGCGAGTCTTCGTTTGGCCGATTTGGGCGCGCGCGTTATAAAAATTGAGAAACCGGGAACTGGCGATATCTGCAGAACCTTATATACTTCTGACTTAATCATGAACGGCGAATCGTCTGTTTTTCATACCATAAACAGAAATAAAGAATCATTTGCCATTGATTTTAAACAGCCGGAGGAACTTCAAAAATTAAAAAAATTATTAGCCAAAGCCGATGTGGTTATGCACAATTTCAGACCAGGCGTTATGGAACGCATTGGTTTAAGTTATGAGGATGTAAAAGCGATAAATCCAACGGTGGTGTACGCTTCGATTTCAGGTTTTGGAAATCATCCCGAACTTAAAGATTTACCGGGGCAGGATTTGTTATTACAATCTTTAACCGCTTTAACTTGGCTGAGCGGCAATCAGGACGACGGCCCTGTACCAATGGGATTATCAATTGTAGATATGCTTGCGGGAGCACATTTAGCACAGGGAATTTTAGCCGCTTTATATCGAAAAGCAGCACAAAATATTGGCGGAACGGTTCAGGTAAGTATGCTCGAATCGGCTTTTGATTTTCAGTTTGAAACCATTACGACTTTCTTTAATGATGGCGGTGAATTACCCGTTAGAACTAAAACTAATAATGCCCACGCTTATTTGGGCGCGCCATACGGAATTTACCAGACCAAAAACGGCTATCTGGCTCTGGCAATGGGATCAATTCCCGTTTTGGCTTCCTTGCTGCAATGTGATGCATTATTACAATTCCCTGAGAATAAATTTACACTTAGAGATGAGATCAAAAATATTCTGGCTTCTCACCTATTAACACATGAAACACAATTTTGGCTGGACATTTTAGAACCGGCTGACATTTGGTGCGCAGGAGTTCTAAACTACGAACAGCTTTTTAGGGAAGACGGTTTTAAAGTTTTAGAGTTTACGCAGCAAGTTGAAATGCTCGACGGCTATTCGTATAAAACGACAAGATGCCCTATAAAAATTGACGGCGAATATTTTACATCGACTAAAGGTTCTCCGAAATTAGGACAGGATAACGAGCGAATTATAAAAGAATTTATAGCATAGATATGGACAAATTTAGAATCGCTGTTAGAAAATTTTCTCCTTTTGAAAGTACGCTGCAAAAGCTTTGGGATGCTTTTTGCCTAAAAAACAATATTCAGATGGAGGTTGAAATGGTTCCATTAGAACTGCACGATCTTTATGAAGAAACCATTACCAATAAAGGCTTAAAAAATGGAAATTGGGATATCGCGCACTTAAATACGGATTGGATTTTTGATGCTGCGAATGAAAAAGCGGTTCTGGATTTAACATCTTTTATCAATCAAAATCCACCGCAGGATTATCCTGAAGGCTGGCATCAATCGTTACTAAACCTGCAGCAAATTAATGGCAATATTTACGGACTTCCGTTTCACGATGGACCGGAATGTTTGATTTACAGAAAAGATTTATTTGAAGATTTATCCGAAAAAGAAAACTTCAAGAAACAATTTGGTTACGAATTGTTCCCTCCAAAAACTTGGGAGCAATTCACCCAAATTGCCACATTTTTTAATCGCCCAGAAAGCAATTTATACGGCTGTGTCTTTGCCAATTATCCTGACGGCCATAATATGGTTTTCGATTTCTGCCTGCAGTTATGGACACGCGGCGGTTCTCTTTTAGATTCTCAAAATAAAATAAATATCGATCATAATCCGGCAGTTGAAGCTTTAGATTATTATAGAAAAATCGTCAACAATATAAATGCGGTTCATCCGGGTTCGAAAAATTTTGGTTCTGTCGAAGCTGGATTGGCTTTCGCCGAAGGACAAGCCGCAATGGCAATTAATTGGTTTGGATTTGCCTCGATGTGTGAAGTAATCGAGGAATCGAAAGTAAAAGGTAAAGTTGATATTACCGAATTACCGCATGATGAAAACCACAAAACGGCTTCATTGAATGTATATTGGCTTTACACTATTGGCATTGGAAGTAAAAATAAAGCACTCGCCTACGATTTTTTACGATTTGCAACAACTGCCGAAAGCGATAAATTATTGACAACCAAAGGCGGTATTGGATGCAGAAAATCAACCTGGAATGATGCTGCAATTAACCAAACGATTCCGTACTATCATAAACTGGAAATGCTGCATGAAAATGCTTTGACTTTACCGCAAACGCCAATTTGGCCCAAAGTAACCGAATTGATAGATCAAATGGTTTTAAAAGCGATAGAAACGGATATTCCGTCGCAAATGCTTTTAGAAGAAACACAGCAAAATATTGAAAAATTAACGAATTGATTCGCTTAGTCAACTTTTTCAAAGTTTTAAACTTTGACAAAGTTTTCACTGCTAACTGAACTTAAAATAGACGACGAAATGAATATTCCCTATAAACCTTTACTGCCCGAAACCAAACAACCCATTATCATTATCGGGGCAAGCGGTATTGTAAAAGATGCGCATTTGCCTGCTTATAAAATGGCTGGTTTTACGGTTTTTGGCATTACCAACAGAACGATTGCAAAAGCGCACGATTTAGCCAAAGAATTTGAGATTGAGCATGTTTTTGAAAACGTGGCCGATGCGGTTAAAAATGCGCCATCTAATACCGTTTATGACATTACGGTTCTGCCGGATCAATATATCGAAATATTAGAACAATTGCCTGACGGTGCTGCGGTTTTGATTCAGAAACCAATGGGAAATGATTTGGCTCAGGCCAGAGAAATTGTAGAAGTCTGCGAAAGAAAAAGCCTTGTGGCTGCGATCAATTTTCAGCTTCGATTCTCCCCTTTTGTAAGCGCGGCGAGATATTTAATTAACGAAGGATTAATTGGCGATTTATACGATTTCGAATTTAAAGTAACAGTAAATACACCGTGGGAATTGTTTCCGCTGATTAAGGAACATCCTCGCTTGGAAATTCTTTTTCATAGTGTTCACTATATCGATTGCATTCGTTCGTTTATGGGAAATCCGAAAAGTGTGATGGCAAAAACAGCGAAACATCCGCTTAAAAAATTATCATCGAGTCGTTCTACAATCATTTTAGATTATGGCGAAGATAAACATGTTGTGATCAATACGAATCACGATCATCACTTTGGGCCAAATCACGAAGAAAGCTACATAAAATGGGAAGGCACAAAAGGTGCAATCAAAGCCAAAATGGGATTATTGATGAATTATCCTGACGGACTTCCGGACATTTTTGAATATGCGATTGAGGATGAAAAAGGTCAATACGAATGGAAAAAAGTTAACCTTGAAGGCTCATGGTTTCCGGAAGCTTTCATAGGAACGATGTCTAATTTAATGCGTTTTAAAGAAGGCTCGGATTCTAAATTACTGGCAAGCGTTCAGGACGTTTTAGATACCATGAAAGTCGTCGAAGCCTGCTATATCAGTAACAATAACGGAGGAATTTTAATTTAAGTCTTAAAGTCTAAAGTCATAAAGTCTTGGATTTATTGCACTTTACAATTTTGGATTTTCGGCTTTGGACTTTGGACTTTACAACTTTCAAAATAAAATATATGTATTTCAAATCAACATTTTTCGAGGATTATAAACTTGATGAAAAACGAGTAACCTTAGGCAGAACCATTACAGAAACTGATTTTGTGGTTCATGCCGGACACACTGGAGATTTTTTCCCGCATCACATGGATGAAGAATGGTGTAAAACACAGCCATTCGGACAGCGTATTGCACACGGAACTATGGTTTTTGCTATCGGAATCGGCTTAACGGCTTCTGAAATAAATCCCGAAGCTTTTTCCAGAGGATATGATAAAATGCGATTCGTAAAACCGGTTCATATTGGCGATACCATTCATTCTGAAATCACTATTTCCGAAAAAGGCGAAGCAAAAAACCCAGAAATGGGAACCGTAACAGAACATGTCGAAATCATTAACCAAAGAGGTGAAGTGGTTTTGGTTTGTGATCACCTTCTTTTGGTCAAAAAGAAATGATTCTTTTTTGGAGGGACAAAGGTTCAAAGGAACAAAGGGACAGAGGTTTTTCTACTCGTAAAACCTTTACCTAATAGACGCACTGCAGTGCGTCTCTACAGAAAAAAACCTTTGAATCTTTGTTCCTTTGAACCTTTGTTCCTCAGACCCTTAGTCCCTCAGAACCTTAGAACCTTTTAAAAAAAAACTAATGCAAATAACAAACCAAACAGGCGATCTTCACGAAGTGCCAAACGAAGGTGGAAAAACAAACTATCTTATGCCATTTATTTTAATTACCAGCTTATTTTTCCTTTGGGGAATGGCACATAATCTGGATTCTATTTTAATTCCGCATTTAAAAAAGGCGTGCGAATTAAACAACCGCCAATCGACATTGATTGATACTTCGGTATTCTTTGCTTATTTTATAATGGCGATTCCGGCGGGAATGCTTATTAAACGATTTGGTTATAAAAACAGCATCATTACCGGATTATTAGTTTTCGCTGCTGGTGCCTTTTTATTTGTTCCTGCTGCCAATACGAGAACCTACGAGTTGTTTTTATTCGCTTTGTTTGTAATTGGCTGCGGTTTAACAATTTTAGAAACAAGCGCTAATCCGTATGCTGCGATTTTAGGCCCTGCCGAATCTTCTTCTAAAAGATTAAATTTGGCTGCTTCTTTCAACGGATTAGCGGCTATGGTGGCTCCAATTGTGGGGTCATTATTTATACTTTCGGGAAAAAATCATACTCCGGAACAAATGGCAGCAATGCCAGAAGCTGAAAAAGCATCGTACTTATTAGGCGAAGCTGCTGCTGTAAAAATGCCTTATATCATTTTAGGAAGTGTACTGGTTTTAGTGGCCATTATATTCTATTTCATGCATCTGCCTTCGATGAAACCACAGCATACTGAAGCTGAAATTAAACCGGGATTTTTCTCTGTTTTAAAGTTTCGTCATTTAAGCTGGGCCGTTGCGGCACAGTTCTTTTATGTGGGTGCACAGGTTTGTATTACGAGTTTCTTTATCAGAATTGCACAGCAAGGTGCTCATTTAGACGAAAAAACGGCAGGATATTATCTTGGTATTTACGGTTTCTTGTTTATGGCTGGGCGCTTTATTGGGACTTTCTTTCTAAAGTTTGTAAAAGACTATACTTTGCTTTCTATTTACTGCGCAGCGAGTATTTTACTTTGCTTATTAGCGATTTACGGAACCGGAATTGTGGTTATTTATGCTTTGGGCGGTATTGGATTTTTTATGTCGATTATGTTTCCTACGATCTTCTCTTTAGGATTGGTTGGTTTAAAATCGAATACTGAAACAGGTTCATCGTGGCTGGTAATGTCCATTGTGGGCGGCGCGATTCTTCCGTACGGAATGGGAACTTTAATCGATATGAAACACGATGATATTCAGGCTGGATATATTATTCCGCTTTTATGTTTTGTGATCATTTTATCGTTTGGCTTGTATGGGCATAAAGTGAAACGTTAATTGTTAATGGTTAATTGTTAATGGTTAATGGTTAATGGTTGATGGTTGATGGTTGATGGTTGATGGTTGATGGTTGATGGTTGATGGTTGATGGTTGATGGTTGATGGTTGATGGTTAATTATAAAAAAAACGCCTCATGAATGAGGCGTTTTTTTATGTTTAAATTTAGTTAACGACGATTTCCTTGTGAATGATCATGATCTTTGTCGGATTTGTGATTATTGTTTTTGTCGTTGTAGTTTTTTTTCTCTTTCTTATCCGATTTGTATTTCCCTTGTGATTTGTTGTTTTTCACTGGTTTTTCTCCTCTGTTTTTTTGAGGTTTTCCGTGATATCCTTTTGGATAACTTGCTCTGTGTTTAGAGTGATACGAATAAGGAGCATCTCCTCTGTAATCGGTTAAAACTACTTTGTAACCTCCGTATAAATCATATTGTCTGTATTTTGCAGGAAGTCTCCTTTCACGAACCCATCTTCCGTTGTTATCATAGATATACTGACTTTGAACTACATCATAATAAATGTCGATATCGGGCAGATAATAGTATCTGCTGTCATCGTATCCTTGCGGTCCCCAGCTTGGAGGGGTTCCGATATTTACATTAACGGATACTTGTGCCTGAGCAAAAAACACGCTCATAAATAATACGGAGGCAAATATTAACTTTTTCATGTCTTTAGATTTTAAATATTAATTTCAAATAGAAACTAATCGAAAGTAGTGCCAATATTCTCATTTATCGAATGCATTATACAGAAACGTTATGCCAATCGACGAATAGTGTTTTTAAACCGATATATACCAAATTAAAAACGCCTCATTGCTGAGGCGTTTTCTAGTCATGTTTAAATTTAATTAATAGCGATTATCATGCGTGGAATCATGATTGTTTTGGAATTGTATCGCTTTATTTTAGGCTATGCTTTCGAATTTGAATCTTTACAAAGCAAAGGTACAATACAATATTTTAATATTGTTTATTATTTAGACCAAGGATCGTTTTTTAACGACAAACGTACATTTAAGTACGTCGTTTTCAAATTCTATTTCCATCCGCCGCCTAAAGCTCTGTATAAGTTTACAAGAGCCTGTAATTTCTGTAAATTATCGTTGACACCGCTTAATTGTGCAGATAAAAGATTTTGTTCAGAAGTCAGTACATCTGTATAATTCGTAGCTGAGCTGTATTCTAAAAGCTGCTGCGTAAAATCGACTGCCTTTTCTAAAGCTTCAATTTGTTTTTGTCTTGAATCTTCTTTTGCAGCTGCCATTTGGTACGAAAACAAAGCATTCGAAACTTCCTGACCTGCCACTAAAAGACTTTGCTGGAAATTATTATAAGCCTGCAATTGTTTTGACTGCGCTGTTGTTAATCTGGTTTTGTTTACTCCTTGATTAAAAATTGGCTGCGTTAATCCTCCAATTATCGAGTAGAAAATCGAATTGCTGAAAAAATCTTTTATTTCAAGATTCGAAAATCCACCGCTTGCTGTAAGGGTTAAACTTGGATAAAAATACGTTTTAGCCAGATTAGTTGATTCGAAAGCAACTCTGAAATTAAATTCGGCCTGACGTACATCCGGACGATTTTGCAACAACTGAGACGGAACTCCAACAGCAATACTTTCCGGAACAATCTGTGCATCTAATTCACTTCTGTCAATTGGTCCTGGCGCTTGTCCTAATAAGATATTAATTGCATTTTCGGTTTCACGAATGCTGCGTTTTAAATCCGGAATCAAAACTTCGGCTGCATGCTGATTGGCTTCACTTTGTACCACAGCTGCTCCGGTAACGATAGCGCCTTCTTTTAAGTCTTTTATCGTTTCAACATTTTTGATACGGCTTTCTAATGTTTTCTCTGTAATCTTAAGCGACTTATCGTAAGAAAGCAATAAAAAATAATTGTTGGCAATATCCGCAATCAACTGTGTCTGGATGGCTTGTTTTGCTGCATCAGTAGCTAAATAACTAGCCAAAGCTGCTCTTTTAGAACTGCTTAGTTTTCCCCAGATATCAGCTTCCCAAGACGTACTTAAAGCTAGTTTATAAGTTGAAGTTAAGGTATTGATATTAATTCCAGGAGGAAAATTTAATCCAGCTTCTGACTGTTTGTTACGTGTTACACTCGCATCCAGATTTAAAGTTGGGTAATACGCTAATTTACTTTGACGTAATGACGCTTGTGCTTGTATAATGTTTTCGATAGCATTTTTCAAATTAAGGTTTTGATCTAATCCTTTCTGAATTAATGCATTTAGTTTTTGATCTTTAAAAACGCTCTGCCACGGCATATCTGCAATAGTTGTGGTATCGGCAGAAGCCTCATCACGATACAGTTTATCTGTCGAGAGTGTTGTTGGGCGTTCGTACTTTTTGGTAATCGAGCACGCACTTAAAAGTGCGGCTGTCATTACCATAAGAATATATTTATTTGAACTATGAGTCATCTCTGTCTTAATTTAATTATTACTCTTTATGAGCTTCTATCGCTTGTACTTCCTCATCATCTTCATCATCCTCATCAAAACTTGCCTTTGCAGGACCGCTGATTCTTTCTTGTAAACTTTGGAAAATGATAAACAATACCGGAATAACAAATACTCCTAAAATGGTTCCGATTAACATCCCTCCAACAGCTCCTGAACCAATCGATCTGTTTCCAACAGCTCCTGCACCAGTGGCAAACATTAAAGGAACAAGTCCTAAAATAAAGGCAAAAGAGGTCATTAAAATTGGTCTTAAACGCGCTACAGCTCCGTCGATTGCAGCTTGTACAATAGGCATTCCTTTACGCCTTCTGTCTAAGGCAAATTCTACAATCAAAATACCATTCTTAGCAAGAAGTCCAATTAACATAATTAAGGAAATCTGCAGGTAAATATTACTGTTTAGTTTGAAAATAATCGAGAACAAATAAGCTCCTGCTAATCCAAACGGAATTGAGAATAATACCGCAAATGGTAAAATGTAACTTTCGTATTGCGCACTTAATAAGAAATAAACGAAAACCAAACATAAAATAAAGATGAAAATCGTTTCACTTCCTGATGCCAATTCCTCACGTGTTAATCCAGAGAACTCATAACCATAACCTGCCGGAAGCTCTTGTGCTGCCACTTCCTGAATGGCCTTAATAGCATCTCCCGAACTAAATCCTGGTTTTGGGGCTCCTGTAATGGCAATAGAAGAGAAAAGGTTAAATCTTGAAATAGATTCTGGTCCAAAAACTCTGGTCATTTTTACAAACTCTGTAATTGGTGCCATTGTTCCTGCACTGTTTCTAACAAAGATTTTATTTAATCCTTCTGTATTGGTACGGAATTCCGGAGAAGCCTGAATCATAACACGATATTGTTTTCCGAATTTATTGAAATTCGAAGCATACAATCCTCCGTAATATCCTTGCATTGTAGACAAAATCGTATTGATTGAAACTCCTGCATCTTTTGCTTTTGCCAGGTTTACATCCATCATATATTGAGGGAATCCCGGGTTAAAAGGAGTTGTTGCATATTGTATTTCAGGACGTTCTGATAATTTAGCTAAGAATTCATTATTAACTTTAAAGAATTCTGCTGTCGTATGCCCGCCTTTATCCTGCAATTGGAATTCGAACCCGCCACTTTGTCCAAAACCTTGAATAGTTGGCGGTGAAATAAAGAAAATATTAGCTTCTCGAATACCGCTGGTTTTTGCAAACAGCTGTCCAATTACATCATTAACACTTAGATTACGTTTTTCCCAAGTTTCTAATTTTATAATAACCATACTGTAAGCACTTCCGGCTCCAGCAGTAAAGTTCTGTCCAACAATACGAAGGGTGTTTTTAACACCTGGAATTGTTTTAGCAATACTGTCTACCCTTTTGGCAATTACATCTGAACGTTCCATAGAAGCAGACGGCGGTAAACTAATGTTGGCGAAAACAGTACCCTGATCTTCCGAAGGAACGAAAGCAGAAGGCGTAGTTTTCATCATATAAAATAAAGCGGCACCGGCAATTACAATCGAAGCGGCAACGATCCATTTCTTAACCGAAAGAAACTGAACTGATCTTTTGTATTTTCCTGTTACGTTATCAAAAGCAACGTTAAACGCGGTGTAAAATCTTTGTAAATATGTTTTATGTTTATGATCGTCTGCGTGAGGCTTTAAAAGTAGAGCACACAAAGCCGGACTCAAAGTCAAGGCGTTAATTGCCGAAAGGATAATCGCTACGGCTAAAGTAATACCAAACTGTTTGTAGAAAACCCCTGTAGATCCTGTAATAAAAGTTACCGGAATAAATACGGCCGACATTACAAGTGTGATCGAAATAATCGCTCCCGAAATTTCATCCATCGCATCAATTGTCGCTTTTTTAGATGATTTGTAGCCGTGGTCTAATTTGGCGTGCACCGCCTCGACGACCACAATCGCATCATCCACCACAATACCAATGGCCAGAACCAACGCAAAAAGCGTTAATAAGTTAATCGTAAACCCAAATAAATTCAGGAAGAAAAACGTTCCTACAATCGCTACCGGAACGGCAATAGCCGGAATTAATGTAGATCTAAAATCCTGAAGGAAAATAAATACTACGATGAAAACCAATATAAAGGCTTCGATTAAAGTGTGGATTACTTTTTCGATAGAAGCATCCAGATTTTCGTTAACATCTACAAGAGTGGTATATTTTACACCTTTTGGAAAACTCTTTGAAGCTTCTTCAATCAGCTTTTTAGAATTGATAATTACATCACGGGCATTAGATCCAGGCGTCTGGCTGATTGCCATCGCTGTAGATTGTATACCGTTTGTTTTGGTTGTAGAGGCATAACTTAATGATCCTAACTCCACTTTGGCAACATCTTTTAAGCGTAACATTTGTCCGTTTCCAACAGATTTTATTACGATATCGCCAAATTCCTGAGCACTTGTTAAACGCCCTTTGTATTTAATTACGTATTGAAAAGCCTGATTTCCGTTTTCACCAAATTTACCTGGTGCAGCCTCAATATTTTGTTCTGCCAAAGCAGCCGAAACATCACTCGGGATCAGTTTATATTGCTGCATGATATCCGGTTTCAGCCAGATTCTCATCGAGTAA
Organism: Flavobacterium sp. GW821-FHT12A05; assembly: GCF_058807735.1. NCBI lineage: Bacteria > Pseudomonadati > Bacteroidota > Flavobacteriia > Flavobacteriales > Flavobacteriaceae > Flavobacterium > Flavobacterium sp. GW821-FHT12A05. Next base: position 507,066 of record NZ_JBXAQY010000003.1, read on the forward strand.
TCGTTGGCACCAAAAACGGTTACATCTCCTACCCCAACTACACGCTGGATTTGAGGAACAAGGTTAATTTTAGCATAATTTTGAAGGAAAGTCTGGCTGTACTCGTTTCCATCGCTGTATAAAGAGAAAATCAACAAGTTACTACTCTGACTCTTTGTTACTGTTACTCCTGCCTGAGTTACCTCTACAGGTAATAAACTGGTAGCTCTCGAAACCCTGTTTTGCACGTTTACCGCTGCTAAATCTGGATTCGTTCCTACTTTAAAGAAAATTTTTATCGATGCATTTCCGTCATTGGTTGCTGTAGAAGTCATGTACGTCATGTTTTCTACACCATTAATTTGTTCTTCCAGCGGAATTACGATACTTTTTAATACCACATCGGCATTCGCACCTGTATAACTCGCCGAAACGTTTACCGTTGGTGGCGCAATATCAGGATATTGAGAAATAGGCAGTTCGACCAAGCCCAAAACACCTAAGATGACAATAATAACCGAGATTACTGTCGAAAGTACAGGTCTTTGTATGAATATTTTAAACATGTTTTTTTATTTTAAATCGGCATATACTGTTGCTGCACTTTGATTATTAGCTTTTATTTCGCTTCCGTCTTTCAACGCCGCTACTCCTTCTAATACAATTTGATCTCCAGCTTTTAATCCTTCTGTTACAACGTAATAGTTTCCTGCTGGATTTTCAAGTTTGGTTATGGCTACATTTTTTGTTTTACCATCTTTTCCTACTGTAACGGCAAATATTCTATCCTGAAGTTCGAATGTAGCACTCTGAGGTACTAATATTGCATCTTTAACTTCATTAGGAATTCTAACTGTTGTACTGCTTCCGCTTCTGATAATTCCTTTTGGATTAGGAAAACGGGCTCTGATATTTACAGTTCCTGTGGCTGTATTAATAAGTCCGTTTACAGTTTCTACATATCCTTTTTCAGGATAAGCAGTACCATCCGCCAGAAGTAACGAAACAGGCGGTATTTTTTTAATTGCTTGGGTTAATGAAGCTCCGGAAGCTTCTTTAGTAAGGTTAAGCAGGGCTTTTTCATTCATTGCGAAATAAGCATAAACGTTTCCAATGCTTGAAACCGTTGTTAGAGGTTCAGCAGTATTAGAACTTACTAAACTTCCTAAACGAAACGGAATCGAACCTACAACTCCATTTACCGGACTTGTTACAGTAGTATATCCTAAATTGGTTTTAGCATTTACCAAAGCAGCATTCGCCTGAGCCAAAGATGCTACAGCCGAATCGTAAGTATACTGTGCCGATTCAAGATCGTATTTACTAATGATTCCTTTTTCAACTAAAGGTTTAACTTTATTTACAGCCAGTTTAGCTGTGCTTAAACTAGCCTGCGCACTTTTAATACTTGCAGCTGCAGTACGAACCTGCTGCTCATATTCTGGAGCGCTTATTTTAAATAAAGGCTGACCTGCTTTTACCACAGCACCTTCATCAACAAAAATCTTATCGATATACCCTTCTACTCTCGGTCGGATTTCTATGTTTTGCTGTCCCTGAATACTTGCAGGAAAGTCTGTATTTAAAGTGGCTGACTGTGTTTGTAATGTCAGCGTTTTATACTCTTTAATTTGCGGTGCGCCTCCGGCCTGAGCCTGTTTATCATTTTTACCGCAAGATGCGATAAGAACTGATGCTGCGAGAATACTTAAGAATGATTGCTTATTCATTAGAAATAATATGTAATTATCGATTATATGGAGACAAAAGAAATAAAATAATACATACAAAAAATTTCAAATAGACGAAAACCAGTAAACAATCGATAAAGATAACCTTACACACGATGGAAATTCTTTAAAATTAAACAAGCGTTTAATTTTTGAACTCGTCGGCTCTAAAATGGTTTTTATGGTCTGTAAAACTCTGTTTAGCGATTGGTTCAAAATCACATTTAAATAAAATGTAATATTGTCTCACAAAAACAATACAAACTAATGGCAACAAACCTTTTTAGACCTTATTTATTTACCGGACTGCACATTCTGGGCTGGTTATTATTGGGATTTATCATGCTGTTCTACATCCCGTTAACCTGGAATGTAGTGCTTCCGTCTGTGTTTTGGCTTTGGCAGATTATCATATTGATTTTACTAATTACTATATTTTATACTAATGCAAAAATCGTAGTTCCAAGGACTATTATTAAAGATAATACTTCTCCTTTTTTGGTTTCGGTATTTCTTACCATTTTTGCCATGCAGCTTATTGCTTTCTTTTATACTTCGCAGACTGATCTTCACACAAAAATTAGTTTGGTTTTAGGTTTTAAAAAGTATAAAAACCCTTATTTTGATAATTATGTTTTAATGCTTACTTTATTGGTTTTAGGAATCAGTACGAGTTGGGCGATGTTGCAGCATTGGCAGAAAGCTGCACAACACAAACAAAAACTGGAACAGGATAAAACGATGGCCGAACTGGCGATGCTGAAAGCACAGATAAATCCGCATTTTTTCTTTAATTCCTTAAATAGTATTTATTCTTTAACGTATACGGATATTGAAGATTCCAGAAATGCGCTTCACACTTTAAGCCGCATGATGCGTTACTTGCTTTATAGTACCGAAGAAACAACGACTTTACTAAAAGAAGCCGAATTTATGAAGGACTTTATTGCCCTGATGAAACTCCGTGCTAATAGTAAACTGACGATTACTACTGATATTCCAGAAAAAATACACGATTACCCAATTGTTCCAATGTTATTGCTACCTTTAGTAGAAAATGCTTTTAAACATGGAATTCATGCCACAGATAAAAGTGAAATTCATATTGCGCTTAGACAAGACGGAAGCAATCTTGAATTTGAAGTAGAAAACACTTATTTTGAGAAATCTTCTACCACAAGCGAAGGCGGCATTGGGTTAACTAACACAAAACGCAGACTTCATTTAATTTATCCGCACAAACATTCGCTGATATGCGGTGTAACCAAAGACGGCATGTATAATGTTAAACTGCAAATAACTTTAGAATAATGACAGTAATAAAATGTATAGCAGTAGATGATGAGCCTCTGGCATTAAAATTAGTACAAACTTTTATTGAGCAGACTCCTTTTTTAGAATTGTGCGCCAGCTGCGACAATGCGGTAGAAGCTATGAGTTTAATAAAAGAGAAACAACCGGATTTAGTTTTTCTGGATATTAATATGCCCAACTTAACTGGAATGGAACTGGCGAGACTTTTACAAGAACAGCCGGGATCTCTGCCTAAAATTGTTTTTACAACCGCTTACAATCATTATGCTATTGAAGGTTATAAAGTAAATGCCGTAGATTATCTCTTAAAACCTTTTAGTTATGAAGAATTTTTGCGTGCTTCAAATAAGGTTCTTCAAATGACAGAAGAAGCTTCGAATAACTTCCAGCCTATTACAGCCGACGATGAATTTATCTTTCTAAAAGTCGAATATCAATGGGTCCGGATTTCGCTTAAAGAAATTTCATATATCGAAAGTTTAAAAGATTATGTAAAAGTTCATTTAGAGGACAGTCAAAAAGCCATTCTTTCTCTCATTTCTTTAAAGGCTTTAGAAGAAAAATTACCATCGGCAAAATTTATGCGCGTACACCGCTCCTTTATTGTCGCGCTGGATAAAATAAACGCCATTAGCAAAAACTCTATTTTTATTGGAAAAACCGAAATTACTGTTGGCGAACAATACAAAGAAACTTTTAAAACCATTGTAGATAAATGGTTAAAATAAAATTGAATTTAATACCATGGAAAAAAGATCAAACAAATACTATTTAACATTAAGCTTAAAAGAATACGCAAACGGTGATACCGAACCGGCAAAAGAACTCGGGATTGAATTTGATAATCACGACGAGATTTTTGGAATTATTGACCGAATAAGAGAAAAAAATATCTTTGAAAACCCTTATGAAGCAACACAATTTGCACTTGGTCTAAAATTGTTCAGCGAAATTAAACTAAAACACCGCAAAAATCCATTATTCGACGAATTGAACGAAGTGTTTCCTGTCTTCATGAAAAAACTAAAAAGCTTGTAGTTTACTATAAGTTTTAAAAATAAAAAAGGCATAATTTCAATCGAGATTATGCCTTTTTTTATTTAATTAGAACTAACCTGTTTCAAAATACTGCTTAGATCACTAATTTCTTTTTCGGTAAGAGGCTGCAATGGTTTTCTCAATTGTCCGCCTTCAATTCCCTGAAGATGTAAACCAGATTTAATCGCTCTTGGAAGTCCTTTTTCTACAATAAAACGCAGTAAATTAATTTGCTTGTAAAACAATTTCTGAGCTTGTTTAAAATCGTTTTCCTGAACAGCATTATACAACCCAATATTCAATTCCGGAATTAAATTAGGCGCTGCAGTACACCAGCCTGTTGCTCCTGCTGCAAATGCCGAAAGCGCCAGCGGATTTGATCCGTTATAAAATGCGGCATTCTCTCCTAATTCTTTCTTTAAATAATGCATTCTCTGCACGTCGCCCGTGCTTTCTTTAATCATCGTAACATTTGGTATCTCGAGAATTCTTTTCAATAATGCAGGCGACATATCGATTCCTGCCGTAGCCGGATTGTTGTACGCCATAATAGGTATTGATATTTGTTTTGCAACCGCATCATAATGCTTTACAATTTCATCATCGCTTAATTTCCAATAACTCATCGGAATAATCATAACTGCATCGGCACCCGCTTTTTCTGCCGATTTTGCATGATAAATAGTTCGTTCTGTTGTTAAATTAGAAACGCCAACCAAAATAGGAACTCTGCCTTTTACTTGCTTTACAGTCGCTTCTGTAATAGCTTCTTTTTCTTCATCATTCAAATACGGCATTACACCAGTACTTCCAAGCGGCGCAACGGCATGAGATCCGGAAACGATTAAACGTTCTAATAATTTTTTGTAAAGTTCGATATCTACTTTTTCATTTCCATCAAACGGAGTTATAGGATAAGCTATAATACCTTTAAATTGTGTGTCTTTCATCTGATTTTTGTTTTATAGATCTCTACCCTCTTCTTCTCTTAATGCTACTCCTAAATTTTGCAACTGAGGCGCGTTTTCTGTTGCGATATATTTTGCATTTTCGGTATCACTCAAATTTTGATGTCTGTGCCAGGTCCAAGCCGGAATATAAACCGCATCACCGGCTTTCCATTCTACTTTTTGATCTTCAATTTCGGTATAACCAGAACCTTCAATTACATATAGCAGCGTTTCATAAGTATGTCGGTGTCGGTTTGTAAGTTGTCCCGGAAGCAGTCCGCCAATCGTCATGCTCACATTTTTACTAGGAAGATCTACAAAAAATACTGGATGTTTTCTCTCTGTAGAAAATTGATTGTGTTCTCCGGCATTTTCTACATTTCTGTGAATTAATTTGTCCGGCATTACAAAACTTGGTCGTGCGTAAGTCTGGTGAAAATCTTTAGACGAGAATTTTTTTTCTTGGGTTTCCATGTTCATTTATATTTTAGTTGATGCATTATTGCGAGACAAAAATATTGTAACTTTGGACTGTCAATATAACACAGTTTTAATATAAACAAGTAGTCCAGATGTTGAGACCATGGCAATTTGAAATTCATTTAGATAAAAAATCAGACAAGGCGCTTTACCTGCAAATTGCTGATGCCATAATCATTGCGGTTAAATCCGGAAAACTGACGAGCGGAAACGCTTTGCCTGGAAGCCGTCAGCTGGCTGGACTATTAAACGTAAACCGAAACACGGTAATTGAAGCTTTAGATGTTTTGATTGCCGAAGGCTGGCTGATTACAATGGATCGAAAAGGAACTTTTATTGCCGATATTCTTCCTGAAATAAACTCCAGTAAAAAGACAGAAACAAAAAACAATATTGCAAGTGAAGATCATAAACCGCATCTTGTTTTTGATGATGGGCTTCCTGACAGCCGTCTTGCTCCTATGAACGATCTGGCGCGTGCCTATCGTGAAATATTCAACAGAAAATCGCGCTGGCAGATTATGGGTTACAGCAATGAACTGGGTAATGCCGAATTTAGAAAAGCGATTGTACAAATGCTGAATTTTAAACGTGGTATGAATGTTTCTTTAGATGAAATCTGTATAACACGAGGCAGTCAAATGGCGATGTATCTCGCGGCGCATTGTTTATTATCGAAAGGAGATTATGTAATGATCGAAAATCCAGGTTATAAACCTGCCTGGGAAGCTTTTGAAAATGCCGGTGCCAGTCTGCTTCCGGTTAATGTCACTAAAGATGGTTTAGATTTAGAAGAAGTAGAAAACCACCTCAAAAAACATTCTTCGATAAAAGCAATTTATGTAACACCACATCATCAATTTCCAACGACGGTAACGATGAGTTTGAAAAAAAGATTAAAACTTATTGAATTATCGAATCAATACGGATTTACGATTATTGAAGATGATTATGATAATGAATTTCATTTCGGACAGCGTCCAATTCTGCCTATTTCGAGTTACAGCAACGCCAAGAACTTCATATACATTGGTACTTTAAGTAAAATTGTGGCTCCGGCTTTGCGCATTGGTTATGTTGCAAGTTCTTCTGAAAATATTAATAAAATAGCCAATCATCGTAAAATAATCGATGTACAAGGCGACAATATTATGGAAGAAGCGGTTCTGCATCTTATAAACGAAGGAAAAATTAAAAGACATCTCAAAAAAACAAACCTTATTTATAAGGCAAAAAGAGATTATTTTGAAAGCCTTTGCCAGCTTCACTTAAAAGATAAAATTACTTTTAGTAAACCCGAAGGCGGTCTGGCATTTTGGATTGTTCCGAATAAAATAGTAGACACCGAAAAAATATGCACCGAATTGCTTTCTAAAGGAATAAAACTAATAAATCCCGAGAAATTTAGTTTTGGCAAACCTATAAATGGTTTTAGACTGGGATATGCTTCTTTAACCGAGCAGCAAATGGAAGAAGGAATTACAGCGCTTTCAAAATATTTATAACCGAGCGGGTTTATGATCGCTGCAATCTAATCTAATATCTGTTGTTTCTAATTTTATGTCTAATAATTTACAATGTTTATTTCCGTTTTGCTGTGCAAAATAACCACAGTTATAACAAGTACTTTGAACGTTTATAACTTGCAAATCATGTAATTGCTGAATCAGCGAACTTATATTTTTCCACAAAACCAATTTATCTTTTGGAGAACCTGCCGAAACTAAATCAAATAAAGGATCTGTAAAATCTTCGGTTAAAAGAACCATTTCTAAACCTGCTGTCGTTAAATCCATTGTATAGCTTCTGGAATCAGTGGTATTTACCGTTTTTGTAATGTATTTCTTTTGTTCCAAAATCTTGATGGTATCGCTGATCGTGGCTTTAGTAACATTGAATTCTTTTGCCAGATAACTCACAGTTGCTTTATTTTTTGTGTGATGTTTGATAAAAGTCAAAACCTGAATTTGTATCGGACTTAAATCATATTTTTTTGCTTTTTCCCATAACAAAACTCTGAAAACCTGAGACAAACGCTCAAATCCAGCTGTAATTTTGCCGTCTAAACTATTGTTTTGTGTTTCTAAATTGAAGATGTTTTTCATAATTGTATTCAATAAAATAGACTGAAAGCCCCCACTTTCAGTCTATCGAATTAATAATTCTAAAGCGAAAAATCAATAACAGTTTTCCATTTCAATAATCGAAAATCCGTTTTTAAGAATTTGATTTTCAATGTCTGCAGGCGCTTTATCTATATGACAAAAGCTGCATTCTTTGGCCGTCAAAGGCTGACCTTCCTGTAAAACTGTTTTAAGGTATTGTTTTCCATATTCAAAAACCTGATTTGCATCGTCTGTATTTTCATCAACCAAAATATCAAAATGCATTATTTTTCCATCTTTTCGGGTTACATAAGTATCCCATACTGCTACTTTCATTTTTATTTGTTGTTTGTTGTTTTTAGTTTATTGTTTTTGGTTTGTTGTTCACTGCGACTGTTTACCGTGACTGTTTACTACTTACTTGGAAACTTAACTTTGTCAAAGTTTTAAACTTTGACAAAGTTTAAAGGTTACCTAAAATTACCCAATCACTTCCTCCATAGAAGCACCAAAGTTAATATGCAATACATTTCCGTTTGGTGTTACCAGAGCCGGAACTGATTTTATACCAGCTTTTTGAGCCTCGGCAATTCGGGATCTGTCTTCTCCGATGTTTACTACTTCAACATCTTTAACTAAATTTAAAATGTCGTGTTCTGCGCTTACGCAAACTGGACAACCTGCGTGATAAAAAATTGATTTGCTCATTTGATTTGATTTTAATTTGACTTTATTGCCGAGACAAAATTAGGCAGGATACCTAACCATTAAATAATCCAGTTTTGTCATTTTCTACAGTTTTCTGGTCCAGCATATCGTTTTATCTGGACTAGTTCCTATAGAAAAAACTGGATCTTTTTTACGATCCACATTAGTTTTAACTTTGCTGCTTATGAAAGAGGATATTATTTATAATTTGAAACAGGTTCACGATCGAATCGAAAAAGCTTGTAAACTTTCTGGCAGAGAACTTTCAGATGTGCAATTATTGCTGGCGACAAAAACAGTTCCTGCAGAAAAAATACGAATTGCCATTGAAGCCGGAGAGAATCTTATTGGCGAGAATAAAATGCAGGAATTCCGAGATAAAGATTCGGAGCTGAAAGACCTAAATATTGAACGTCATTTTATTGGTCATTTGCAGACCAATAAGGTTAAAGATGTTTTGAAATATGTAAGCTGTATTCAATCTCTTGACCGATTAAGTCTGGCCGAAGAATTACACAAACAGCTTCAAAAAGAAAATCGAACCATTGCTGTTTTTATTCAGGTAAATACCTCTTTTGAAGAAAGTAAATTTGGCCTTCCTCCATCAGAAGTGATTGCTTTTATTAAAGAAATCAGAAAATATGATACTTTAAAAATCAAAGGATTAATGACGATTGGTTTATTAGATGTCGAGAAAGAAAAAATGCGTCCATCACTTCGTTTACTTCGAGAAATAAGAGATGCTGTTTATAAAGCTCAAATTGATGGAATAATGAATTTAAAACTTTCGATGGGAATGTCTCAGGATTTAGAATTGGCTATTGCCGAAGGTTCTAATATTGTACGAGTAGGAACTTCGATTTTTGGAAACCGATTTTTAGGCAAAGAAATCTGGAACGAAAATATTGCAGAATAAAACCTAATTTTGCACCAAATAAAATTTGAAAATGAATTTATACGAACTTGTTGTAAACGATACCGAGAAAATTGCGCTGGACGATTTATTTTTTAGCGAAGAGAATAAAAGGGCTCTTTTTCAGACGATAAAAGAACATAAATACATTGACGAATTAAAAAAGTACGATCTAAAAGTCGATAATAAAATACTGCTTCACGGGCATTCCGGTTGCGGCAAAACGACAACGGCAAAAGCAATTGCAACGGCTTTAAATAAAAATATTGTCATTATCAATCTCAGCACTTTGATTAATGCTAAAATTGGAGAAACTTCTAAAAATGTAAAAACAATATTCGACAAAGCAATTCGCGAAAAAGCGGTTTTGTTTCTTGATGAGTTTGACCAAATTGGAAAAAGCCGCGAAAGCGACGACAAAGATGTTGCCGAAATGAGACGTTTGGTAAACACTATTATTCAGTTAATAGATTATTTCCCAACCGATAGTTTACTTGTTTGTGCTACTAATTTTTACAATAGTATTGATACGGCTTTACTGCGAAGATTTCAAATTAAACTGAAATTTGAAATGCCAGACGAAAAAGAACTGGATATTTACTATGATAAATTATTAGCTCCTTTTCCTATTCGTTTGCAGGATATTCCGAGGAAATATGTGATTTCATACGCCGAAGCAAAAGATTATGTTCATACCACAATGAAAAGACAAATCATTGCCGAATTAGAACTTCAGGAACAAAAGAAACTTGACACTATTCTATAAAAAAATGCCTCATATACTGAGGCATTTTTAACAAATTAAATTCTGGTAATTAAGCTTTTGCTTTTCTTTTTACGGTACAGCCAATTTCTTTAGTCTGCGTTATAGCCGGCTTTTGACCGCTTTTTAAAGATGCAATTACATCTTCGGCGTATTTTATTTTATCTGCTTTTGTTCCTTCCGGATCGTTATCAATTGCTCCAACATATTCTACTACGTTTCCTTTTGCTGATTTTGAAACGATAAATACATGCGGTGTGCGTTTTGCTCCGTATTCGTCTGTAATTTTTTGTCCTGCATCAAATAAATATGGGAAAGGATATTTTTTCTCCTTTGCCAAATCCTGCATTTTATTAAAAGTATCTGCTGTAGAAGCTTCCGGATCGTTTGGATTAATGGCAATTACCGGATATCCCTGCGGTTTGAACTTTTTATCTAAATCGATAATTCTTTGCTCGTAACCTACTGCATAAGGACAGGTATTGCAGGTAAAAACTATAATATAACCTTTTGCTTTTGGAAAGCTTTCTAAAGAAACTTCTTTATTGTCTACATTTTTCAGCTTAAAATCCGGTGCGGTATCTCCAGCTTTAAGTGTTGTTCCTGTTTGTGCCTGAGCTAGAAAGGCAGAAAACGCTAATGCTAATAATAAGATTATTTTTTTCATAATGGTTTACGGGTTTACAGTTTTTTATATTCAGTTAATAATTGTTCATAGGTAAATTCGCTTTCGACAAATTTTCGTTTATCGCCTTTAATAAAAAGCGTTGCCGGAATGCTTCCAGACCACGATGGATCTATTCTGTCAATGTATTCTTGCGGACTGCTTTCGTTTAATAAAAACACTTCGTTTTTCAGGTTTTTTCTTTTTACAAACGGAACGACATTCGAAGCTAATTTCGATTTAAAATCAAGGCTTACTAATAAAACCTTCAGTTTTTCCGATTTGTATTCGGCACCTAATTTTTCAAAATGAGGTAATTCTTTAATGCACGGCGCGCACCAGGTTGCCCAGAAATTCACTACATAAGTGGTGTCTTTTCCCATTTTAATTCTTTCATTCAGCTGGTCTATATTCAACAGCTTAACATTTTGACTATAAGCCGAAACCGAAAAAACACCAAAGAGAAATATATACAAAAAAGACTTGATTTTCATGAGGTACAATGCTTTAGGATTATTGTGCCTTACAAATATAAAAGAATGAATACTTACTTTTTGTTAATAAAAGTTTAATGGCTGTTTTTTTGTGAGGTGCAAAGTTGCAGAGGTTCAAAGGCTCAGAGGTTTGTTCTATTGGAATGTTTTATTTTAGTTTTTCAAATATTACTTTTTCTTCCTCAGTTAATTGTTTACTTATTTTGCTGAAATTTTGGCTTTGTCCGAACGTGGTGTACATCACACTTTCCCAACAATAATCTGCCATTTCCTGAGCGTCATTTCCGCTATCCGAGAATTCTTTTAAATCTTCATCTGAAAAATAATAGGCCGCGAAATTTTCTTTAATATCTAATAACAATTTCAGACTATTTTCATTCGAGAAATAAGATACAAAAGCTTTATTATGCGGGTGTTCCTGCATGGATAAAATCGCATGAATGTAAACTTTAATTGATTTCTCATTAATACCGAATTTCTCCAAAAATACCGGCGTAAATTTTGCCTGAATCGATTGATGTTCCTCATCTACTATTTTATAATACTCTATCAAGGTTTCGAAATATTTTTCACTTTGAAGGCCTAAGGCAAAAGCAGCAAACGTAGATGGCATGGCGCAATTTTCATCTTCCAGGTTATTATACCATTCGTATTTCTGTTGGGTAAGATTAATATATTCCAGAATTTGAGAATGCAGATTTGGATATTTTACAGCGCCCGCAAATAGAAAATTCTGTCCGCATTTTGGAAGTCCTTTTACAGGAAGCAGTTCTTTCGTTTTTGCTGAAAAAGCAATTTCATAGCTCTTAGGAAAATCAGATTTAAGAAGATTATTTATAAACATTAATGCTTTTTTATAAGCATCTTCGGTATCATTAACGAGCTTGATATTGATTGTTGCAAAAACATCGTTTGCTTTTGCTGTTATATCATTGTCTTTATAATTGGTTAATTCTTTTGGTAATTTTCCTGTTCCGTTCTTTTTAAGCTGTTCTACTTCATCAGAACCCAATGCCGTCACCACATCAAAGTATTGATTTGCTGTAACTGAGGCATAACTTGGTCCGTATTTGATATGAGAAACGGCTAAATAACATAGAAAACTTAAAAGTTCTTTTTCTTCATTTGTTAGAATTGTTTTAGGCAGTATTTCTCCAGTTTTCGGAACAAATATTCTCGAACTATTTTTCTGAACGCGATCGAATTCAGCGCAAATCAGCTCTTTAGTTAAATTTCCTAAAGTATATTCATAACTTCTAAAACTGCTTAGTTTTCTTAGTTTTTCGATAAACGAAATATATAATTCTTTGGAGAAAGGTCGTGTCTGAAAAAAATATTTCACAATAGAATCCAGAAGAAACTTCTCTCCGGAATCTAACACATAAGGTCCTGGATATGCTTCATCAACTTTAATGGTTCCGTTATTTATAGCTGCGATGAATCTTTCTAAAAGTGCTTCGTTTTCTTCAATTTTTACCAGATAATTTAATTCTCTCATTGTCGTTTTTTGATTTTATAATTAGTCTTCTTCATATTCCTCTTCATCGTCGTATGAAAGATAAGACCAATCAATATCTAAATTTTCTATAATTTTATCAAAACGTTCCTGATCACTTGTTCCGATAAAAGCCGCAGTGCAATTGTCATCCTTGTCAAAAGACAGACTAATTACATCATAAAAATCATCAGTATATACTTTTTGATTGTCTCTGCTTATTTCAGGTACGAATTTCCAATTTTCTTCTACAAACTTTACAATATCTGAATCAATTTCGCCGAAATGATTTCCGTTGTATTTTAATCCGCCTAAAGTTCCGCTAAAAACAGCCATAAATAAAAAGAAGTTCTCTGTAGTTTGAGTTTCTATCTCCCAATCTGATTTTTCGATTGTATCGTAATTGCCATAAACCGGCGGATTATCGAGTTTTAAATCTTCTTTTTTAATTCCCCAAAATGCTACAACTTGATTTTCTTCATAAATAACCAAATATCCGTCATCTGAAAAATCAACTTCATCCTCAGGCTTTAAGAATCGGTTGAAAGAATAATTAAGATTTTCTTCTTTCCCTAACTCCAGATAATATTCTTTAAGTTTTGCCGGAAGTGTAACTTTTAATTTATTTTCAAGAGCTAAAATCTCAATTTCTGAGAATCCGTAATTTTCATTTTCAAAGAGATTATAAAGGCGTTTAATTTTTTGTATATAATTCATAGTAGGTAATTGTAAAAGGGATTTACAAAATCCCGATTTGGTATTTATAATTTCTCAGAAAAAAACTCTAATTGCCTAAAAACCGGAATCAGCGATTTTCCTTTTTCTGATAAAGTATATTCGATATGTAAAGGTTTCAATTTGATGACCTTTTTATCTAAGAGTCCAAAGTCTTCGAGTTCCCGAAGTGCGACTGCTACAGATTGTTTATTCGCGCCTTTTAGATCTCTTAAAAGTCCGTTGAAACGCAAAGGCCCATCAAGAGCCAAAAGAAAAATCTGCGATTTCCATTTGCCTGATAATAATTTCAGAAGTCCCTGAGCCGGACATTCATTTTCTTTTTCTGTGCTGTTTTCTGTAGTCATGTTTTTTAGACTAATTGACTTGTGATTAAATACGGACGAACTTTGCGTAAAATTAAAAAACCTAAGCGTAAATAAAAGCAGTTGTTATGAAAATACTGTCGCTGTTATTAATCTTGATTTGCAGTATAAGCTGTCAATCGCAAACTAATTCAAAGATGAACGAAAATAAAACAAATCCGCTATTGTGTGATCCTGCAACTGGAAGCTGTGAAATGCCAATTGGAGAAACCACAAATGAAACAACAGTCATTAAAACAGAAAATAAACCCGTAAAAATAATTTACTATACAGATCCTATTTGTTCTTCGTGCTGGGGAATTGAACCACAATTGAGAAAACTAAAACTGGAATACGGCGATTATTTTGAAATTGATTACCGAATGGGCGGTTTACTTCCGGATTGGAGTTACAATAACGGCGGTATCAGCAAACCTTCAGATGTGGCGCATCATTGGGATGAAGCGAGTTTGCATTATGAAATGCCAATTGATGGCAACGTATGGCTTGAAGATCCGCTGGATTCTTCTTATCCGTCTTGTATTGCCATGAAAGCCGCGCAGATTCAGAGTAAAGAAAAAGCCGTGAAATTTATGCGTATGCTGCGCGAGAAATTATATCTCGAAAAGAAGAATATTGCGAAATGGGAAAATATTGCCGAAGCTGCAAAAATTGCCAATCTGGATGTCGAAAAGCTAACAAAAGATTATGAAGGCGATGGTGTAAAACTTTTTCGAGACGATTTAAATCTTGCCAAAAATCTTAGTGTTAGAGGCTTTCCGACTTTGTTTTTTGCTGATGAAAATAACAACCAATTAAAGGTTTATGGTTCAAAACCTTACTCATCATACGAAAATGCTTTGCTGGCTTTATTTCCTGAAGCGAAGAAGAAAAAGTTTGAAAACAAGGATGCATTATCACTTTTTGAAGTTTATCCAACGCTGGCTACAAAGGAATATGCTGTAATTCAAGATATTTCTATTAATGATGCTTCCATTATTTTAGAAGAATTATTCCGTAAAGGGAAAATAGACAAAAAGACAATTAAAAATGGTTCGCTTTACAGCAAAAAATAATCTCAAAATAAAAAGCCCCAATGAGCAACCTTTGGGGCTTTCTTGTAAATTACGTATGTTTTAAATAAATATGAATTAAATTAGAGTTCTTTTATTATCTTTATTTCGTAACCTTTGTATCTACAGCATTAACAAACAAAACAGGCTGCATACTACTCATGTTAATCATGGATAAAACGCCATTTTTATTTTCGTTTATTGCATTTATTTTAAAACAAAATTCATTGCCGTCTTTATCTCTTAAAGTTAAAAATTCGGAATTATCACTTGAATTATTTTGACAGCTATTTGAAATGCTGTAACGAAACAGAACTTTAAAAATATCTTTATCATAATTATACAATTTTCCATCTGTAGTAAATACCCATTTTGTATTTCTGTTCGCATCAGCATACCAAGTTCCTATAATCTTTTTTGATGAAGAATTTTCAACTTGATTCTGTCCAAAAACTACAGATAGCTGCAATAAAAACAGCGAAATTAAAAATAGCTTTTTCATATTCTTTTACTTTTAAAATGATCTATTAATTCAAAATAAATTTAGAATTGTTTACAGCATTACATTTCCTGTAAAAAGTTTTAATGTGTTACGATAAGGCAAATTTAATAAAATAAAAAATCGCAAAGAATATTTCTCAGCTCCATTAAAATATAAGTAACTGTTAATTATGCAGCTATAATTTATTTTCGTGTAAAATTTTCGGCTGTCTTGCGTGGTAAATTTGTAAAACACAACATTTGAAATTTATAAGCCATGCAAATTTGCAATTAAAAACAATCAAGTATAAAAGCCACGAAAAACACAAAAAGTACAAAAGTACAAGATGAAAAAATGTCTAAAAAACTAATCTAAAAAAACAGCGTTATGGAAAAGCAAAATAATTTTGATTATGGTCAAACCGACCCTGATTTTATAGATCAAAATACTCTTGTCGATGGTACTTATTCTAATGAAGATCAGTACAAACAAGAACTAAAGAAAGAGAACATTCAGGAATTTGGCGAAAGCGATCCTGATATTATAGAACAAAATACTCTTATTGATAATGATAATTATGCTAGAGACGAAGATCCCTATCAATATCAGGAAGAGTTTATTGGAGATTTAAACCATCCTGAACAAGATTTTGAAAAAAACACAAATGTAAGATCTGAAAATATTCCGAATGAGGAACGAATCATCAATGAAGATGATGCGATTACGAATGACGGCGAAGAAAGCGATCTAAACGACGATTACGATCCGGATGTAGATTATGAAAATGATCTCGAAAAAGATGGAGATCTTGATAATGATGAGGAATTAGATGATTTTGATGCTGAACATTATCCAGAAAATCATCCGAGAGAATAAATAAGGAGTTTCGTTTAAAATTATCCTTTCTATGGCAGTAACAACTCAAATTATCTGGCTTTTTGTCCTGGCTGTTCCTATAGCCTGCATCAGCTGGACTGTAACACATGAAGAGATTTTTAGAGAACCTCATGAATGGTGCGTAAAACGTTCTCAAAACGAGAAATTTTTACTCACCAGAAAGTTCTTTTATCTTTTTACCTGCGAATATTGTTTTAGTCATTATGTTACAATTGGCTTTTTAATCTTTAGTGATTATAAACTTTTGTTAAACGACTGGCGGGGTTACATTTTGGCGGGGTTTTCGCTGGTATTTATTGCAAACATTTATATGAGCCTTTTTGCCCTTTTGCGACAAGCCATAAAAAAGGAAAAAGTAGAAATTGAAAAAATTGAGAACGAAACTGATATTGAAAAGCTTAACAACAAATAAAAATACGTTTAACTAAATAAAAATTAAAAATTATGGAAAATTTACAATTCATAGATCCATTATTGCACGGAATCAAACCACTTGAAAAAAACACTGCCAATCTTTCAGTAAAACAACTGGCATGCGCCGGATTTGGCTCTCTTTTACTTGGAGCTGTTTTAAAGAAAACAGGACATAATAAAGCTGCCGCTATTGTGGGAAGTCTTGCATTGCCATTATTATCTGCAGCAGTTTACAAAAAAGTAGCAAAGTGATAAAAGGAAGCGAATTTTGCTAAATGAAAATGCCCGTTAAATTATTAACGGGCATTTTTTATGTCATGTTTTTAATATTTGCTGAAGACTATAATCCTATTGGCACATTTTCTAATTATTAATTTGGAAGATTAATATTGCCTTCAACCCAGTTTAATGCTTTGTTGAAAGCTTCTTTTTTAAATCCATGGAATTCTCCTGGAACGACATAAGTGAATCCGTTTGTAAAGGAAATAATGTCTTCAGAATCTGTTACAATTGCTGCTCTGTTCCATTTTCCTAAATGTTTTAATCCTAAAAGAGCATCCTGAAGCCAGGCGCCGGCTGTGAAATTTTCGATATCAGTATCCAGAACTAATAAAAAATTAATTTCGTTTGTCTGCTTTACCAAATGTTCGACTGCAGGAATTACTGCGGTTAAAAAGTCATCTTTTGTTACTTCTGCCAATGCTCGAAATGCAACTATATTATCGGTAGTGTCAATTTGATGTATCATGATTTTTACACTTTTTTTGAGTTATTAATTGAGTTTTAAATATCATATTTTATCTTAGAAAACAGATTTTTCCAAAATATCAAAATTCTAACTCAAATATACTGATTACATGATAGTTAAATATTATATTTTTTCATTTGATTATTATATTTTTAAAAGGTTCTGAGGGACTAAGGTTCTGAGGTTCTGAGGTGCAAAGGTTCAAAGCAACAAAGGGACAAAGGTTTTTTAGAGATGCGCTGCATCTCTGGGGAAAATCTATTTATTATAACAATTTCAAATAACCATTATCATAATCGTAGAGACGCACCGCAGTGCGTCTACGCAACGTATATCCATATTTATATATTTTTCAATTTGATAATAAGATTTACATTTTAAATCTTTGGGTTAGACGCACTACAGTGCGTCTCTACGAAAAACCTTTGTTGCTTTGTTGCTTTGAACCTCAGAACCTCAGAACCTTAGTCCCTCAGAACCTCAAAAAAAAGAAAAAGCCTGCTTCTTCCGAATACAGGCTTTTTACAAAAAAATAAAAAATAAACTAACACAAAATCTTAATTATATCCTTGGTTCTGTTGAAACACTTTTTGGTCGATAACAGTCTGAGGTATTGGAAATATTCTTCTAAATGGCTGTGTAGCAGGTTTTGCTGTTCCAGGTAAGTCATATTTTCCAAAACGAATGCTTTGTGGTCTTCTTTGTAATTCCCAATACAATTCGAAACCTAATTCTTTGTACAATTGTGCTGCATCTAAAGAAGTAAGTGCTTTTCCTGCTGCGTTTCCAAATAAAGACTCTCTTTTTCTGCTTGTACGCAATTTGTTTAAATCATCCATTGCAAGACCTACACTTCCTTTTCTAAAATATGCTTCGGCTCTCATTGCGTAGATTCCTCCTAAACGGAATAACGGAATATCAACATTACTGTTACCATTTCCTCCTTCTGGGTCAAATTCGTATTTAAATACACGGGCTCCCTGATTGATTTCGTTTTGTGCAAAAACAGATTTTGTAGGGTCAGCAAATGTTAATGATGGAGTAAAATTCATTCTTGTTCCTGTACTTTTTTCCATAAATAAAGGAGAAACTTTGATACGGTTACCTATCATTTCAAGAGATCCTGAAGGTAATAATATTGGACCGTATTGAAGCCCAGCCTGGATTCCTCTGTTAAAATGGAACCAAGGTAAATTGGCGCTTTTAGGAACAATGTCGGTTGCCGGAACGCTTACGTCTGTACCATCGTTCATGAACCATGTACCGTCAGCATATTGGTAATGCTGCTCGAATCTTGGATCGTCATGATTACCATCCCATGTTGCGTAGAATTCAGGAGTTGTACAAGCGGCATTTGTTCCTCTGTTTGCTGCTGATGCTCTTTGGTTACGTTCCATACATACATAAGCAAAACTATTCGAACCGTTACGGATATAATCTATTTTTTGAGAAATCGCAAAAATAAGTTCTTTACCATTATTGTTATCTCTTGCAAAGTTTTTGAAAAAATCGCTTTCTAAACTAAATTTACCTGAATCTATTAATAAAGAGGTGTAATAAATAACACGATCCATATCTGTTCCGCCGCCACTTACTGCCGGTTCATTAAAATTGAAGTTTGATGAAGCATTAAAACGATCTTTAAACACTGCACGGTTTAAGTACATTGTAGCTAAGAAACCATAAGCTGCCTGTTTTGTAAATCTTCCTTGATAAGTTCTCTGCGTTCCAATATCAGCTAAATCCGGAATTAAAGCCTCAACATCTGTAATTAATTTATCTATTTGAGTATCTGCTTTTAAAATTTGTAAAGTTGCTTTAGGATCCATTGGATCTTTATATGGAGCTTGTCCGTATAAATCTAAAGTGGTATAGGTGTAAAAAGCCATAAGTGCTTTTGCTTCTGCAGAAAATAATTTCTTTTCAGGAATTGAACTTTTTTCAGCCGATTCTATAGCTGTTATACAACGTGTAATACCATTTGTTAATAAATCCCAATTACCTACAACAATTGAATTACTAGAACTCCATGTAAATTCGTGCATATCTCTCCATTTCCCACCATCTCCCCAGTCACTTCCACGAGTTGGTAAAATAGCTTCATCTGTAGTGTATTCCTGCATTGCAAAAATGGCTCCATGATCAACAAAAGTTCCGTCACCTAATCTATCATAAGCGGCAGCAAGCGAACCTGCAGGATCTGAAACTGTATTTCCAGGTATTTCATCTAAAAAGACTTCATCCAGATTAGTACAACTGTTTAGAAGAAAAATAAAAGAGAATAATGTTAAAACTTTTATGCTTAAAAATGTCTTTGTCTTCATAATTATAATTTTAAAGTTGCTCCGAAACTGAACGTTCTCGAAGTTGGATAAGCTGCGTAATCAATTCCAATAGATTGGTTACCGTCGGTTGCTTTAGGAGTATTTACTAACGGATCAAATCCTGTATATTTTGTAATTGTAATTAGGTTATTTCCTGTAACATAAAGTGTTAAACCATTAAGCCAGTTCACTCCTTTCAAATCAAAATTGTAACCTATACGTGCTGCATTTAATCTTATAAAATCAGATTTTTCTAAGAAAAGCGTAGACAAAATTGGTGAGTTTGCTGGGTTTGCTCCTGACTCATAATATCCTGTTGCTACGTTACGATCTGATGCTAAGTTGTTTATATTTAAAGCATTTAACCCTGTGTTGTTCAACAAATAACCACCCGTTTGTCCAATAATAGAGAATGAAAACGTAAAGTTTTTATATCTCATATCACTGTTGAAACCGTAATAAAAAGTTGGTAAAGCTCCTTCAATAATAACTCTGTCGCTGTTATCAATTTTACCATCTCCGTTTTGATCTTTAAAGATGTTTCCTCCTTTTTCATCAAAACCAATATGCTGTAATAAATAGAATGAACCTGCCGCATAACCGCTTTTGTAAATATTAGCATTTACACCAGATTGTCCAGGACCAGAAATAGCACCTGTTAAGATTTCTGAAAGCGGTAAGTTTTCAATTTTGTTGTTTAATGTTGATCCATTCACATCAACATTCCAGCTGAAATCTTTTTTATCGATGATTTTAGAACCCAGCGTAATTTCAATACCCTTATTAACAATTTTACCATCAATATTTGTCCAGATAAATTTTGTCTGGCTCAAAGGAGTTGAAGGTATGTACAAAATAGCATCTGTAGTTGTTTTATTAAAATAGTCTACAGTTCCATAAAATTTGTCATGCCATAAATTAAAATCAAGACCTATATTATATTGTGTAACAACTTCCCATTTTAAATCCGGATTTGCTGTTCTGGAAACAGAAACACCATTTACAAGATTTAAATCATTATATAAATAATATCCGTCTGGACCAGCCAAAGAATAACTTGCCTTAGTTTGTTTATTTGGTACTTCCTGATTTCCTGTTTGTCCCCAGCTTGCTCTAAGCTTTAAGTTATTGATTGTTTGAGAATCTTTTAGGAAATTTTCATTAGAAATATTCCATCCCAAAGCAAATGAAGGAAAATAACCGTATTTGTTATTATCTCCAAAACGTGTAGAACCATCAGCTCTCATAGAAGCTGTCAATAAGTATTTATTATCAAAACTGTAATTTACTCTTCCGAAATAAGATTGCAATTCGTTTTCCTGAGCATAACCTGTTGTACCAGACTGCGTACCTGTAAAACCTGGATTAATAGATGGTTTTACACCTGCTCCCTGCGCTGAAACTCCATCAATACTGAAACTTGTTCCTGATCTTTCAAATTTTTGATAAGAGAATCCGCCAAGAACTTCAAATTTATGTTTATCTAATGTCTTAGAATAAGTTAGATAATGTTCAATCAATGAATTTTTTGAATCAAGATTGTTCTGAACATATTTACCTTTTGGATTTAAATCGGTAAGGTTTGGATAAATTGTAGTATTTCTTTCTGATGTAGAGCGGTCAATACCAAGGTTTAATTTATATTCTAATCCGTCGATAATTCTAAAAGAAGTCTCTAAATTTCCAAGAACTCTTAAAGTACGCGTTTGATCTTCATAAATGCTTAATAAATAAGCCGGATTGTAATGCGCGTTCATGTTGAAGTTCGTGTAGTTTCCGTTGGCATCAAATACAGAACGAGTTGGATTTGCCATTAAAGTATGAACGATTAATTGTCCGTTAGAACCTCCGTCATCACTTGTAGGAACACCATCATCTGTAGTCTGGCTCGCTGTAAGATTCATTTTTAATTTTAAACGTTTGTTGTCTAAAAATGATTCAGCTGCGTTAATTCTCCCTGAAATACGTTTGAAATTACTGTTACGAATAACTCCTTCCTGATCCATTTGTGCAATAGATGCATAATAATTACCTGATTCTGTTTGTTTTGCAAAAGATAAAGCATTGTTTTTCGTAATCGCAGATCTAAAAATTACATCCTGCCAGTCTGTGTTGCCGCCATGGTCAAAAGCAGGATCTTTAATCGCTTTTCTGTATTGGCCTGCATCTAAAACGTCTAATTTATGAGCAACAGTAGAAACTCCCATATAAGAGTCGAACGTTAATGTTCCTTCGCCTTTAGATCCTTTTTTAGTGGTAACCAAAACAACTCCATTAGATCCTCTAGCACCATAAATCGCTGTTGCAGAAGCATCCTTCAAAACTGTAATCGATTCGATATCGCTTGTATTTAAAAAGTTTAATGGATTTTTTGCAGTTGAACTTCCAAATCCAACATTCGTTCCTGTTGGACTCACATCATCATTAGTCAACGGCATTCCGTCTACAACAAATAAAGGCGTACTTCCGCTTCTGATAGATCCAACTCCACGAATCGTAACATTTACACCAGCTCCAGGCTCACCGCTTGTACTCACAACACGAACACCTGCTACTTTCCCTTGCATTAAATTATCTACAGATACGTTTACACCTTGTCTAAAACTAGCGGCTTCTAATTGTGTAACAGCTCCAGTAACATCTTTCTTAGCTTGTTTTCCGTAACCCACAACTAAAACTTCGTTTAATTCGGCAGTGCTTGGTTCTAACTGAATAGTCATGAAACCAGTTTGTGCTGCAACCGTTTTTGTTTTATAACCTACATACGAAACTTCGATTGTTTTTCCTTCTCCAACAGAAAGTTCAAAAACTCCGTCAAAATCAGTAACTGTTGAGTTTGAAGTACTTGTTTCCATTACCGTTGCACCTGGAATTGGCACTTTGTTTTCGTCGACAATTTTTCCTTTTACTCTAATTTTGTCAACCGCTTTTACGTTAACCGCTTTTGGCGCAGCTGCTTTCTGAATTAAAACTAATTTGCCATTAATGTTATAATTGAAATTGGCTTTTTTAGAAAGGTCGCTTAAAATTGCGGTAACCGATTCTCCGGAAAAATTTACTGTATATGTCGTATTATCAGCAATTACAGCTTGTCCGTAGCTGAATTTATAATCTGTCTGCTGGCTTAATTTTGAAAAAATAGAAACAAGTGTAGCTTTTTCTATTTTATTTTCTACTTTTGAATTTTTTATTGAATTAGTTTTACTGTAACCACCCTGAATGGTCAGTAACGCTAGTACTAAAAAGATACAACTCTTTAGATTTAAATAAGAAGGTTTAAAATACATGATTTAAGTTATTGGTTTTTTTTACGATACTTAATTATTAATGGCAGTTGTTCTCAGCAACTGCTTTTTTTGTTTTTAATCCACTTTTACTATTTCGCCATAAACTTTAAATTTTAGGTTTGTGATATAATTTATTTGTTCTAAAACATTCTCTAATGTTGCGTCTTTCTTAATGAATACCGTTAACGGCGTTGCTAATACCTGCTCATTATCATAGTGAAATGAAACTCCGTATTTATATTGTAAAACACTGATAACCTGTTTAAGTGTAGTTTGATTAAGCGTTATATCTGTCGAATACCAGTTGACTAAATAGGATTTATCAGCCTGTAGTTTTGTCAGCTTTTGTGATTGAAAAAGCGCTTCTTCATTTGGAACCAAATCTACGCTCTGCCCTTTTGAAGTCACATTTACTTTTCCGGTAACAACAATTACTTCACATTTTGATTTTGACATTTGAATGTGGAAGGAAGTTCCCACAACTCTCGTTTTTACTTCGCCCGAAGTAATAATAAAAGGATGTTTTTTGTCTTTGGCTACTTCAAAAAAAGCATTTCCTTTTAATAAAGAAACCTTTCTTTCGCCGCCATTAAATTTTTCAGGATACTGAAATGATGAGTTTGCTGCCAGATAAATTTTCGAGCCGTCACTTAATTTGATAGATTTGGGGATCGATGACGTTTTAAATGATAATTGCTTTTCTGCTGCAATGCTTGGTTTAAAGAAAAAACCTAAACCAACAAGAAAAAGAATACTGGCAGCTGCCATGTATTTTAAATACGGATTAATTGTTTTCTTCTTCACTATTCGAAGCTGAATTCCGTCGTATATATTTTTAGAGACTTCGTCTGAATTTCCCATTAAGGATTCGTCCCATTTTGCATTTTGATATTCGCTTAAAGCGAAATTGCTCAATAGATTTTCTTCTGCCTCTGAAGTTTTATTTCTTGAACTTTTATCTATAAGATATTCTAAACTATGCTTGATTCTTTTTATCATACTACTTATTGTTACCTATAAGTACCAGAATTATCAAATCGTACTATCGCTAAATATTATGAAACCATTAACAGAAAGTTATCTTAAAAATTTTGTTTAAAAAAGATAATTGGAGCCAGCCAGGCCAGATCTTTCAAGCCTTCACGTAATTGTTTTAATGCCGATGAAATTTGGTTTTTCACCGTTTGTTTTGAAATTCCAAGTTCGTCTGCAATCTGATCAATTGACATATCCTGAAATTTATACATTAATAAAACCTCTTTTCTTTTCTCCGGAAGTTTATCTAATAAAGAATAAAGTAAATCCATCAAGTCAGGATCAATCGACGTGAAGTTGTCGATAATGTAATCTTCAAATTTATCTTCCATAATCGTCTTATCGAAACGATTGTTTTGGTAATGTTTAAAAATCTGATTTTTTACCGCCCTGAATAAATAAGGTTCGATTGCATTGATGTTTAAATCGTCTTTTCGTTCCCATAAATCAATAAAAACATCCTGAACAATGTTCTGTGCCAAGTCTCTATCCTGAGTCATCGTATAAGAGAAGGCATTGAGTTTCTGCCAGTAATCAGTATACGTTTTTTCAAAATTTTCAGGATTCTTCATTGGTAATTTTGGTAGCATTAAGTGATGTAAAATAAGGAAATGTTATACGAATAGTTTTTGCCTGAAAGTTATCTTTAAATTAAATTTCAAATGCTTTTGTTTTATTAATACTACGATTTTAGGGCAAAAATCACAATCGGTTTGCGATTTCTTTTCGTTTAGCTAACACAAAAATTAAATGCCAACTCTACTTTAGTAATCTCTAAAATTAGCAATTCTCTCTTGCTGCGTCTCCATACTTTTTAATCCTAATTTCATCTAAAAATCATGAAACAAATTTTGTTTACATTGCTTTTTGCCGGGGCTGTACAAGTAAGCCAGGCGCAAAATGACAACCTAAAAATCAACCAGATACAAGTTATAGGTTCGCACAACAGTTACCGCCATAATATCGAGTCGGATTTATACAACTACATTCAGGCAAAAGATACTACTCGTTCTTTAAAAGGTTTGCAATACACGCACATCAGCATTACAGATCAATTAAATAAAGGGCTGCGCCAATTAGAAATTGATGTTCAGGGCGATGCTCAAGGCGGAAAATTTACACATCCAAAAGGTCTTGACCTTGTAAAACCGCAAGAAGCTTACGATCCAAATGGAGAAATGAAAAAACCGGGTTTTAAAGTTTTTCACATGATTGATATCGACTTTAGAACTTCTTGCTACACGCTTCAAAACTGTCTTGCAGAACTAAAAAAATGGTCGGATGCAAATCCTGATCACGTTCCGGTTTTTATTACTTTAGAACCAAAAGACGATGATAGTTTCCTTGGCACAAAAGCAGAGAAATTTACACCGGAACTTTTCGACGCTTTAGACAAAGAACTTCGCAAAGGATTAGGAAATAAACTAATTACACCCGATATGGTTCGCGGCAAATATAAAACACTCGAAGAAGCGGTTTTAAACAACAACTGGCCAACGCTGAAAAAAGCAAAAGGGAAATTCTTGTTTATTCTTGATAATAACGGAGCCAAAAGAGATTTATATGCTTTAAATCATCCTTCGTTAAAAGGACGTGCGGTTTTCATTAATATTGAACCAGGAAATCCTGAAGCAGCAACTATTTTCAGAAATAATCCAGAAGATGCTACAATTGCCGATTTAGTTAAAAAAGGTTACATTATAAGAACGAGAGCCGATGCCGACACCAAAGAAGCAAGAGCAAATGACTATACGCATTTCAACGCTGCAAAAACTTCAGGCGCGCAAATCATCACGACCGATTATTATCTGCCAAGTACGTTCTTTAATTCTCCTTATCAAGTTAAATATGATGATGGGAGCTTTGTGAGAGTTGATCCGGTTAATGGCGAGTAAGTTTTCAGTTTTCAGTCGCAGTTTTCAGTTTTTTAACCGCAAAGCACACAAAGATTTACGCAAAGTTCGCAAAGAGTTTTTAAAGAAGGTTTTATAAAAATGAAAGTTCGCAAAGCTATAATTGATAAAGCTTTGCGAACTTTGTGTTTACTGAGCACAAACTAAGATAAAAAATCTTTGCGTGCTTTGCGGTTAAAATCACACTCACAATCTGAAAACTGAGACTGAGACGGAAAACTATTTAACACTCCTAACTTCACCTGTTTTCAAATCAACCGTAAAATGATCTGCTGGAACTTCGTGCATGAATTTATTGAAGATATCAAGAAACAACTTCATCTGTTTTTGCAGAGGTTTAGAAGGATCTTCTTTAGAATCTAAAAATAATTTTGATATTACTTTATACGCTGCAACACGTTTTTCTCCAACATCAACAAAAGCCAGTTCATCGGCACTTCTGAAACGGTAAAAGTCGATTAAAAGGTCATTTCCTGTCCAGTTAAAATCTTCTTTTTTGAGATTGTTTTGAACTAAAATTTGTTCCGATTTTATCTCGGCTTCGTTCCATTCTTTTTGAAACTGAACTTTATTTTTCAGAATAAAATCAAAATCTTTATCTGATTGGATATTAGCCAAAACCAATAAATCCTTTCCCGAAACATTCAGAATAAAATCTTTGAAAGCATCAGGCCAATCGTCTGATAAAAATCTAAGGCGGACTAATTCTTTCAAATGAAAATCGGTGAAATCATGGTAGTTTTTGGTTTTCAGAATATCGATATTCCAAATGTCTTTTGCATTTTGGCTTTGCAAAAACTGATATTCCATTTTATACAAATCAAAAAGTTCATCAAATCCCTTAACCTCATCAATAGTAATGGTTTGGATATCGACAAGATTGTCTTTCTTGATCGTTAATAATTTATAAGCCGGAATATAAGCGGCCAAAGACGGCGTTTGAATATTAACCAAAGTATTGCCTTTTGCAGTGGTACGCAGTCCGGTATCGTTGATGTGCATGTGGCCGCCAAAATGAATCTTCAATCCTGCATCGGCAAAAACCTGCGCTACTTCTTCAACTGGAACCCTGTTTAACTGCCATTTATTTGGGCCTAATAATTCTTTAATTTCCGCGGAAGCGTCATCATTAAAATCAATCATTGGGAAATGGCTGAAAGCAACTAAAGTTTTGCCGCGAAGTCTCGCTTCTGCCGAAATATCCTGAACCCACTTTATAAGGTGTTTTTTGTTCGAAAGTACATTATTATAACCCGTACTGGCTTCAGCATAACTTTTAGAATCTTTTGGATCACCATCGGTTTTCTTCGGAATATAAACATTTCCGTCAATTGCCATTAACCAAAGTCCGTCGATTGGTTCTACGACATAACTCACATCTGGAACTTCAAATCCGGGTGCTACATTATAAACTCTTTTGGTTAATTGAGAAGCTTCAACGGCTTTGTTGTAACTGTAATTTTGGGAATTATAACCGGCAAAAGGAGTCGACCAGAATTTGTATTTTTTATTTGGATAAAAACCAAAGTTTTGAAGATCATTGGTTATGCCTAAATAACCCATTTTAGCAATATCGGCTGTTATGACAACTGGCTGTTCGATATTCATGTTTGGCTTATACATGCCGTCTTTGCTAAAAATGGGTTGGCTTTTTCCTTCTTTTCCTAAAAAATCTTCTTTTCCCGATTCCTGAGCAAATGGTCCAACCGGATCATGATTTCCGGTGGTTATAAAAAATTCAATATTGTATTTTTTTTGGTACTGATCTAAAATTTTCTTCAATCCGCGCACGTGTATCGGCTGTCCGTCATCTGTGTAATCGCCCGGAAGTGCCACGTATTTTATTTTTCGTTTTGCAATATCTTCAAGAGCGGCGATGAAGGCAAAATAATTTTCATTGAAAATTCTCGTCGAATGTAACTGCGAGGCCATCGTTCTTATTAACGCATATTTTCCGGTTTTGGTATTCAAAACACCTTTATAATCATTATCAGAGAAGCTCCCAAACAGATCCTGTAGATGAACATCGGATAAAAATGCAATCTGAACGCCATCTAAATTCTTTTGATTTTGAGCTGAAATTGTATAATTGAAGAAAATTGTAAAGACTATAATTAAGGGGGAAGTAAACTTTAAGTTCATAGGTTTTAAGCTTTTGTAATATGTGGAATTCATTAAAAGCGACGCAGACATTTAATTTACAGCAATTTTATTGATTTAATGATGAAATGAGTTTACGGTATTGTTATCGAATGATAATGTTTATTGAAGTGCATTTTTAAACGCAAAGTCCACAAAGATTTACGCAAAGCTTTGCGAACTTTTTTAGCTACAGATTAAAAGATTAAACAGATTAAAACTTTGCGAACTTTGTGTAAATCTTGCACACTCCTTTACGGTAAAATTTTCATTACAAAAAAAGGCTGTCATTTCTGACAGCCTTTGATTGAGTAAAAACCTTTGTCAAATTTTAAACTTTGACAAAGGTTAGAATAAATATAACTAACTATTTATTTCTTAATAAAACGTTTTATTGTTTTGATTCCGTCTTTCTCCAAAACAATAAAATAAACACCTGTTCTTAATTGCGAAACATCTATGCTATTGCTATTTACTTTTTGTGCTAAAATAATTGTTCCTGTTTGAGAATCAACTATCTTAACCATTCCCGCAATTAAATCTGTAGTAAAGAAAAGTGTTTCTGAAACTGGATTTGGATATATGTTTAATACCTCATCTTTAATCTCCAGCGGTGTAATAATTGATGAAGTTCCAGGACTCATCGCTTCTATCGCTTCTATCCCTGCTACTTTGTCAACTCTGCTGATTCTGATCCAATTAATATTCACAGAACCAGATTGAAAGTATAGAAAAAGATCAGTTGTTCCGGCATCTACCTTTACAGTTTGGGTAACAGTTTGCCAATTTTGTGATCCCCTGGTATTGGGTATATTAACATTTCCTAAAAAAATCGCTTCTTTGTTTAAATAAGAAAATATTTGTCCACCCCCATTACTCGCTACTCTATATTCTATTGTATAAATACCTGATGTTGGGAAATTGATATTATCATACGTTAACGTATTTCCTATTCCTGCATCTGTAACGTTTAAACCTCCACCAACATCTGTTGTTACTTCCGTCTTAATTCCCATCATAGCTGTATAATCTTCAGCCTGAATTAGAGCCGTAGTTTCTGGTTCAATTTTAGAAATTCTAATCCAGTTAATGTTCATACTTTTATTCTGAATATATATGTCAAAATTATAAGTTCCGGCATTTACGTTTACAGTTTGTTTAACAGTCTGCCAGTTTTGCCATCCTCCAGTATTGGGTATATTAACATTTCCTAAAAAAATCGCTTCTGTGTTTAAGTAACTAAATATTTGGCCTCCATCTACAGCACTCGCTATCCTATATTCTATTAAATAAGAACCCGAACTTGGGAAATTGATATTATTATACGTTAGCGTATCTCCTATTCCGGTATCTGTAACATTTAAGCCTCCTCCAACGTCTGTTGTTGCTTCTGTTTTTATTCCCTTCATAGTTGAGTAATCTTCAGCCTGAATTAAGGTTGATTCTTGAGAAGCTATTTTAGTAATCCTAATCCAGTTGATGTTTATGCCCTCCTTTTTAAAGTCTATTGTAAAATTATAGGTTCCGGCATTTACATTTACAATTTGCTTGACAGTTTCCCAGTTTTGCGATCTTTTGGTATTGGGGATATTGACATTTCCTAAAAAAATGGCTTCTTTGTTTAAATAAGTAGCCATTTGAGCTCCATCTACAGTACTCGCTACCCTATATTCTATTAGATAAGGCCCTGATGTTGGAAAATTGATATTAGCATATTTCAACCAGTCGCCGACATGTGTATCCGTAATGTTTAAACCTCCACCAACATCTGTTGTTGTTTCGGTTTTAATTCCACTCATCGCTGTGTAATCTTCAGCCTGAATTAAAGTCGAAGGTTCAGTTTCAATTTTAGAAATTCTAATCCAATTGATGTTCATACTTTTATTTTGAATATATATATCAAAATTATAAGTTCCGGCATTTACGTTTACGGTTTGTGTAACAGTCTGCCACTTTTGCCATCCTCCAGTATTGGGTATATTAACATTTCCTAAAAAAATCGCTTCTTTGTTTAAGTAAGTAAACATTTGACCTCCATCTACAGCGCTCGCTATCCTATATTCTATTAAATAAGAACCTGTACTTGGGAAATTGATATTATTATACGTTAACGTATCTCCTACTCCAGCATCTGTAACGTTTAAACCACCGCCAAAATCTGTTGTTACTTCAGTAGTAATTCCGCTCATAGCAGAATAATCTTCAGCCTGAATTAAAGCTGAAGTTTCTGGTTCTATTTTAGAAATCCTAATCCAGTTAAGGTTCATACTGTTATTTCGCATTAAGATTCCAAATTTATAGGTTCCCGCAGCAGTCACAGTTATTGTTTGTTTAACAGTCTGCCATTTTTGCCATCCTCCCGTATTAGGTAGAAAAATATTTCCAAAAACAATGCTATAATCGTTTAAATGAGGATACATGACAACTAAATCTTGAGTAGTAGCTACTCTGTATTCTATTAAATAAGTACCTGTAGTTGGAAAATAGATATTATTATATGATAACGCGTCTCCTTTATCTATATTTGAAACATTTAGACCTCCGCCAACATCTGTTGTTGCTTCAGTTGTAACTCCAGCCATACCAGAGTAATTTTCTGCCTGAATTAAAATTGAACTTTCTGTTACGATTGCAGGAATTAATTTCCACTGCCCGTTAGTCTGGTTAACATTATCCCATTGCTGTACGTTAGCACCATTGGCTGTACTTGCTCCTGCAACTTCAACTACTTTTCCGCTGTGTCTGGCAATAATTTTATAAAATCCATTGTCTGCTGCAACCACAATAAACTGCTGATTTGCATCTCCACTATAAGGATATTGCCTCACATTGGCACCATTGTCTTTAGAAAAATTCTCTACATCCAAAGATTGCCCGCTATGATTGGCAACAATTTTATATAATCCATCCCCCAAATGTGTAAATGTATATTTTTGATTGTTTCCTTCGTTAATGTTTCCCTGAGCAATATTGGCACCACTTTCTAAACTTTCATTCCACACGACCATATTAAGTCCGCTGTTCCTGTTTTGTAAAAAGAAAGTCTTATTGTTTAAAGTCGTAACTCCATTAGCAAGAATTCGAATAGAACTTACATTATTATTCCAGATTGCATTTAAATTCGGAGTATCAGAATTAATAACTGTCGAAGCTCCTGTAAAATTGTCATTCTGATACAAAATCACACGAAATCCCTGGGCAACTTTAAGCGAAGAAATATCATTGTTTAAAAGACCTAAAGAATTTAAACGTTCCGTATTATAATCTCCTATAATCAATCCTCCGGAAAATCCGCCATAATTGAACTCTTTATAAACCGTGACTACATTTGTCGATGGACTGATTGTTCCTCCTGGCGGAATCTTTCCTGTAATAGAATAACTTCCGAGAGAACCATAAGCCGAATATCCACCTGCTGCTGCATTTCCTGCTCCTGTACCCTTGATACTAATAAAATAGTTACCAGCAGGCAAATTCACATTTAGAGAAGCGTTTAAAGCAAATGGATCTGAATTCCAATACGTTCCCATTTCTGCTCCAGCCGAATTATACAATTTAATCAAAAGATGCAGGTTTCCATCTCTCGAAACAGTATTGGCATTTATGGAAACATTTCCTCCGCCGGTTATAAAACTGAAAAAATCAGAATCGGCTTCGCTTGAAATAATTCCGTTTTTCTGGTTAATCTGTCCGCTTGCATTATAATCTAAAGTTGCTGCAGAAGCGGTATTATTTCCGTAATCGTCTCCGCGGTAACCAACTCCAAATTTAGAACCTGCAATTGTAGCTACATCATCTTGAAAATTATTAGCAAAATTGTATTCGCCTTTACTCCATTGCACAACAGGTCTGTAATAACCTGCACCCATAATTGGCGCCCATGAAGTGCCGTCTAAACCTACGAAATAGTCTTCGGCAGGATTTGTACGTCCGTCATGGCCCAAATCAAAAGTATGTCCAACTTCGTGCGAAGAAGCATCACCGCCAGATTTACCAGAAGTAATAAATACCCAGCAAGGCACATCATTATCCCAGTTAAAAGAACCAATATAAGCTACACCTCCTGCGCCCGGAGCGGCAGTATTAGTTGGCGTAACCACAACACGCATTCTTCTGTTTTTTGGATAGGAATTAAAAACAGCTTCGCTTGTTGTTACGTTTAGATTAAAAGGGCGGTAATCTTCTGAAACGACCTCCCAATGCTGTTGCACGGCTGCATCGCTCATTCCCGATGGTGCTGCATTTATGGCATTACCGTTGTTCCAAAGATTTCCTGCCGGCATATAATAACCGTCAAAATCTAATAAAACACAGCCTGCAGCGCCAGGTAAACTTTGTAAATTCAATAATGCCGGAGCAATATCTGCTGCTGTAGTTTTACTAGTTGCTTTATTAGTTGTTTTAGTAACATTTTCAGAAACGTTTTTGTAATCAATACAAATCAAAGTATTAATATCAACTTTAGAAACAAACGCATTTCCTTGTACGTCCGAATAATATTTATACGCTTCTTTTGTTTTCTTCAAAATAATATGTCCTTCCAGAGAATTATCTGTCACTTTAATGTAAAAAGAAGACTCTGCTACATTTTTAATTTCTCCAATTAAAAGCTCACTTGAAGCATTAGATTCTTTATAATTAATTGTTCCATTAAACCTTTTCGAATTTTCTACCTCAAGTGAAAATGTTTTTGAAGTAGTTTTTGAAGTAACAGAAGCTGCCAACTCTTTCTTTAAATTGTTCATAAACGATTTACTTGAACCTAAAGAAGTTTGTCCGATTGCAAAACTGCTAAACACGATAATTAAGAATAAACTTAACCTAAATCTGTAATTTTTTTTCATCTTTATTAAGTTTTTTTGGATTATCATCTAATCCATTTGATACTTGAGTCAAGTACAAATATACATAAAAACTACAAATAATTAAGTTTTAACCTACAAATAAAATATAAAAATAATTTAATATGAAAGAAATTTACTTATATTTTTTTTGATGTTATTAATTAAACCCTGTATGCTTGTATTTTTTAAAAAATATATACAGCGACTAATTATTATTGAAAAGCACTATCTCTTTTTATAAAAAGAGATAGTGCTTTTTGAAATAGTATATCTTGAAATAGTTATTTCTTTATAAAACGTTTTATAGTTTTGATTCCATCTTTCTCAAAAACAACAAAATAAATTCCTTGTCTCAAATGCGAAACATTCAAACTATTGTCGTTTATTTTTTGTGATGATATTATAGAACCTGTTTGAGAATCTACAATACTTATATTTCCTCCAGTTAAATCTGTGGTTATAAAAAGTGTATTTGCAACCGGATTTGGATAAATATTCAAGTCAACTGAAGCTGTTCTTTCCGTAGTAATTGTTGAAGCGGCAGAAGCGGCTCCAATTTTAGAAATTTTGATCCAGTTGATGTTTGCCTTTTCATTATGAATGTCGATTCTAAGATTATATGTTCGCGCAGCCACGTATACAGTTTGTTGAACCGTTTGCCACTTTTGCCATCCTCCGGTATTGGGTATGTCAACTAAATCAAAAAAATCTCCAAAGTTTAAGTCTGCACTTACTTGAGCTCCATCAACAGCACTCGCTACTCTGTATTCTATTAAATAAAACCCCGTTGTTGGAAAATTGATATTGCTATACCCCGCCCAGTTGACCGAATTAGTATTTGTAATATTTAAACCTCCGCCAAAATCTGTTGTCGCTTCGGTTGTAATTCCTCTCATCGATGAGTAATCTTCTGCCTGAATTAAAGCTGTAGTATTGGGTTCTATTTTAGAAATCCTGATCCAGTTAATGTTCGTACTTTTATTTTGAATGTAGATTCCTAATTTATAGACTCCAGAATTCACTGTTACAGTTTGTTTAACAGTTTGCCAGTTTTGCCATCCTCCGGTATTAGGCACATTTACATTTCCTATAAAAATAGCCTGATCATTTAAATCTGTAAATATTTTGGCTTGATCTACAGCAGTAGCTACTCTATATTCTATTAAATAAGTACCCGCTGATGGAAAATTGATCTTGTCATAGGACAACAAGTCACCTAGTTTTGTATTTGTGACGTTTAGACCTCCTCCAACATCGGTTGTTAATTCCTTTGTAATTCCTCCCTCCATAGAAGAATAATCTTCTGCCTGAATTAAAGTCGAAATTCCTGTTACGGTTGTAGGAGTTAATTTCCATTGTCCGTTAGTCTGGTTAAGATTTTCCCATTGCTGCACATTGGCACCATTGGCTGTACTTGCGCCGGCAACATCAACAACTTTTCCGCTGTGTCTGGCAATAATTTTATAAAATCCATCGCCTGCAGCAACCACAATAAATTGCTGATTTGCTCCTGCGCTATAAGGATATTGCCTTACATTGGCACCATTGTTTGTAGAGTAATTATCTACATCCAGAGATTGTCCGCTATGACTGGCAATAATTTGATACAATCCATCGCCTAAATGTGCAAACGTAAATTTTTGATTGTTTCCGTCATTACTGGCTCCCTGAGCAATATTGGCACCATTTTCTAAACTTGCATCCCACACAACCATATTAAGTCCGCTGTTTTTGTTTTGCAAAAAGAAGGTCTTATTGTCTAAAGTGGTAACTCCGTTGGCAAGAATTCGGACAGAACTTGTTTTATCATTCCATGCTGCATTTAAACCCGCATTATCAGAAGTAATAACTATTGAAGCTCCTGTAAAATTGTCATTCTGATACAAAATTGCCTGAAATCCCTGAGCAACTTTAAGCGAAGAAATATCATCGTCTAAAAAGCCTAAAGAATTTAAACGTTTAGTATCATAATCTCCGATGGTCAATCCTCCGGAAAATCCATCATAATTGAAATCTTTATAAACCGTTACTACATTTGTAGATGGAGGGATTGTTCCTCCTGGCGGAATCGTTCCTGTAATAGAATAACTTCCGATAGAACTATAAGCCGAATATCCGCCATAACCTGCATCTCCTGCTCCGGTACCTTTGATACTAATGAAATAATTACCTTTAGGCAAATTCACATTCATAGAAGCGTTTAAGACATAAGGATCCGGATTCCAGTACGTTCCCATTTCTACACCTGCTGAGTTATACAATTTAATCATAAGATGCAATATTCCATCAATTGGCATTGTATTGGCGTTAATAGAAATATTTCCTCCGCCAGTATTAAAACTAAAAAAATCAGAATCAGCTTCACTTGAAATGACCCCATTCTTTTGATTAATTGCTCCGTTGGCACTATAATCTAAATAATCTGCCGTAGCAATATTATTTCCATAATCATCAACACGATATCCTATACCAAATTGAGATGCAATAATCGCCAAATCGTCCTGCTTCTCACTAGCATAATTATATTCTCCTTTACTCCATTGCACAACAGGATTATAATATCCAACTCCCATAATAGGGGCCCACGATGTATTGGGTATACCATAAAAATACGGTTCTACAGGATTTGTACGACCATCATGAGCAAGACCTAATGTATGTCCTATTTCATGCGATGTGGCATTTGCACAAATTTTACCCGAGATCATAAATATCCAACACGGTGCATCACTGTCCCAACCGAAGGAACCTCCATAAGCCACGCCTCCCAACCCACCGGACGCAGTATCAGTTGGAGTTATTACTGCACGCATTCTTCTGTTTTTGGGATAAGTGTTAAAAACGGCTTCGCTTGTTGTAACATTCAGATTAAAAGGTCGGTAATCTTCTGCAACTATTTCCCAATTGTGTTGTATATCGGCATCGCTCATTCCGGATGGTGCTGCATCGATGGGGTTACCACTATTCCATATATTTCCTGCCGGCATATAATAACCGTCATAATCTAATAAAATACAACCTGCCGCCCCCGGTAAACTTTGTAAGTTTAATACCGCCTGAGAAATTGCTGTCGCAGTTGTTTTATTCGTCGTTTTATTGGTATTTTCAGGAATGTTTGGGTAACCGATACAAATCAAAGTATCAATATCAACTTTAGAAACAAAAGCATTTCCCTGTGCGTCAGAAAAATATTTATACGCTTTTTTAGTTTTCTTCAAAATAATATGTCCTTCTACAATATTATTTTTTATTCTGATGAAAAAAGAAGATTCCGGAATGCCCTTGATTTCTCCAATCAAAAATATACTGGAAGCATTAGATTCTTTAAAATTTATTTTTGCTTTAAAGGTTTTTGAATTTTCTACCTTAAGCGAAACTGTTTTTTGATTCTTTACAAGTTCTTTTTTTAAATTTCTCATAAACGTTTTACTCGAACCTAAAGAAGTTTGTGCTGTTGCAAAATTACTTAAGACAATAACAACTATTAAACTCAACCATAATCTAGTACTGTTTTTCATATTTTATAGTATTTAATGTTATATTATTATTTAGAAATATCAGTTTGTACTGGGATTTTCAAAAGCAATATTAATGCGGATTACTCGCTGTATTGAATGCTGACCTAAAAGTTCCAATACTAGTTCATGCGCCTTCCTCTTCTCTTTTTGTGATTTTTTTTCATAGTAATTGTTTAATGGGTTAACGTATCGGCGTAATTATTTGAAGTAAAAGAATCGATACAAGCATAAATAAACACAACATAAGATACTGAACATCAAATAATTAAGTCAAATATAGTAAAAATTATATTACATTTTAATGTTATAAGTTTTTTCTTTAAATTTTAAATTATTGCTAAATTTAGAATTTAAAGCAGTAATAAACATTTGATTAAGGCCTCTTTAATTATTGAGTTTAAGAAGAAAATGTTATTTTCTTTTTTCAAGAAGTCAGGATTTTACAACAGAGGATACAATAAAAAAGGCTGTCATTTCTGACAGCCTTTCAATTACATTAAAACCTAACTTTAATGTACCTAAAACCATTATGGCAAATGGGTTAAGAAATTATTTTTTAATAAAACGTTTAATTGTTTTCTCGCCATCTTTTTCAAAAACAACAAAATAAATTCCTTGTCTCAAATTCGAAACATTCAAGCTATTGTCGCTGATTTTTTGTGATGAAATTATAGAACCCGTTTGAGAATCTACTATTTTTATATTTCCTCCCGAAAGTTCTTTTGTAAAGAAAAGCGTTTCTGAAACCGGGTTTGGGTAAATATTAAATACCGTTTCTTCCACTTCGTTTTCTGTAATTGCCGAAGCAACAGGTGCTCCTGCTCCAACTTTCGTAATTCTGATCCAGTTGATGTTCATTCCTGTATTTTGAATATAGATTCCGAAATTATACGTTCCAGCATTTACGTTTACCGTTTGCGTAACCGTCTGCCAGTTTTGCCAGCCTCCGGTATTCGGGATATCAACATTTCCTAGAATTATGGTTCCTCCATTTAAATCAGATGACAATCTGCCGCCTGTAACCCCGCTGGCCACTCTATATTCGATTAAATACGAACCCGTTGTTGAGAAATTAATATTGTTATACGCCAGCCAGTCACCTGTTTCGGTATAACCTACATTTGAACCACCGCCAGTATCTGTAGTAGCTTCAACCTGAATACCGCTCATAGCCGAATAATCTTCGGCTTGAATTAAAGTTGAAGTTTGAGAAGTCGTTGTCGCAATCAGTTTCCATTGTCCACAAGTCTGGTTGTTATTATCCCATTGCTGTACAATAGCTCCTGAAGCTGTACTTGCTCCGGCAACCTCAACAATTCTTCCGCTGTGACGGGCCACAATTTTATAAAATCCGTCGCCTGTTGAAACTAAAATAAACTGTTGATTCGTAGTTCCGTTATACGGATATTGTTCAACACGTGTACCATTAGCCACATTAAAACCATTAACATCCATAGACTGCCCGCTGTGGTTGGCAATAATCTTATACATTCCGTCTCCTAAATGAGTCAATGTAAATTTCTGATTGTTTCCTGAATTAAGTCCTCCTTGATTAATTCCAGCTCCGTTGGACATACTTGCGTTCCATACGTCCATGTATAATCCGCTGTTTCTGTTCTGTAAAAAGAAAGTCTGATTTCCTAAAGTCGTAACACCATTTGCCAGAATTCGGATAGAACTTACTTTGTCATTCCAAGTGGTGTTTAAACAAGAATTATCAGAATTAATTACGGTTGAAGCTCCGGTAAAATTATCATCCTGATACAAAATCGCCTGATAACCCTGCGTAATTTTAAGCGAAGAAATATCATCATTTAAAACTCCAAGAGAGTTTAAACGCGCCAGATTATAATCGCCAATTGTTAATCCGCCAGAGAAACCTGTGTAATTACAATCTTTATAAACCGTAATCACATCGGTTGACGGACTGATATTGCCTCCCGGCGGAATGGTTCCTGTAATAGAATAACTTCCGATAGATCCATAAGCCGAATAACCGCCGCTTCCGGCATTTCCTGCTCCGTTTCCATCAACGCCGATAAAATATTTACCCGCCGGAAGATTTACATTCATAGAAGCATTTAAAGCAAATGGATCTGAATTCCAATACGTTCCCATTTCTGCTCCAGCCGAATTATACAATCTGATTAAAAGATGCAGATTTCCATCTCTCGAAACGGTATTGGCATTTATGGAAATATTTCCGCCTCCGGTTGTAAAAGTGAAGAAATCATAATCGGCTTCGCTTGAAATAATTCCGTTTTTCTGGCTAATCTGTCCGTTTGCATTATAATCTAAAGTTGCTGCAGAAGCGGTGTTATTTCCGTAATCGTCTCCGCGGTAACCCACTCCAAATTTAGAACCGGCAATTGTAGCTACATCATCTTGAAAATTATTAGCAAAATTGTATTCGCCTTTACTCCATTGCACAACAGGTCTGTAATAACCTGCACCCATAATTGGCGCCCATGAAGTGCCGTCTAAACCTACGAAATAATCTTCGGCAGGATTTGTACGTCCGTCATGGCCCAAATCAAAAGTATGTCCAATTTCGTGCGAAGAAGCGTCACCGCCAGATTTACCAGAAGTAATAAATACCCAGCAAGGCACATCATTATCCCAGTTAAAAGAACCAATATAAGCTACACCTCCTGCGCCCGGAGCGGCAGTATTTGTTGGCGTAACCACAACACGCATTCTTCTGTTTTTTGGATAGGAATTAAAAACGGCTTCGCTTGTTGTTACGTTTAGATTAAAAGGACGATAATCTTCTGAAACGACTTCCCAATGCTGTTGTACGGCTGCATCGCTCATTCCAGAAGCAGCGGCATTTATGGCATTACCGTTGTTCCAAAGATTTCCTGCCGGCATATAATAACCGTCAAAATCTAATAAAACACAGCCTGCGGCACCAGGTAAACTTTGCAAATTCAATAATGCCGGAGCAATTTCTGCTGCAGCTGCTGTTTTGTTTGTAGCATTAGAACTCGAAGGCACATTTTCATAATTAATACAAACCAAAGTATTAATGTCTACTTTAGAAACAAAGGCATTTCCTTTTGCATCTGAGTAATATTTGTAGGCTTCTTTGGTTTTCTTTAAAATAATATGCCCTTCAAGTGATTGGTCTTTTACTTTAACGTAAAAGGAAGATTCAGCAATGTTTTTAATTTCTCCAATTAAAAATTCGCTTGATTCATTTGATTCTTTGTAGTTTATTTTTCCTGTAAAGTTTTTGGAATTTGCTGCCTTAAGCAATACTGTTTTTTCTGTGCTTTTTGAAGTGGCAGAAGTAACAAGCTCTTTCTTTAAATTGTTCAAAAATGTTTTGCTCGAACCTAAAGAAGTCTGCGCGGCAACAAAACCGCTGAAAGCCAGAAAGAGAAATAAAGTTAAGCTGAGTTTGTAGTTGTTTTTCATATTTATTTGGGGGTTAAAAATGTTATAATCAACTTGGAGTGTTTTAAAACACATAGAATTTTGCCACAGATTAAGAGATTAAAATGATTCATAATCTGTGGCATAAATTCATTGTTTAGCCACGAATTACACTAATTTTCGCGAATTTCTGCTCTAATCAATGATTTGTGAAAATTGGTGTAATTCGTGGCAGTTTATTTTTTGCTACAGATAAAAAAATCAATCCTTTAATCTGTGGCTGTACTTTATAGAAAAAGTTATTTTTTAATAAAACGTCTTACCGTTTTAACGCCGTCTTTTTCTACTAAAATTAGGTAAATACCACTTTTTAAGCCTGAAACATTAATACTGTTGTCGCTGGCTTTTTGTGTAGAAATTGTGGCTCCGTCCTGAGAGTTTATGATACTCACATTACCGCCTGAAACTTCTGCTGAAAAGAAAAGGGTATCTTCTGATGGATTTGGATAAACTGTCAGACTTTCGATTTTATCTGCTGAAGCCGATTTAGCAGCTAAACCTGAAGCCGATTTTGTGATTCTAAACCAGTTAATATTAAAGCCTGTATTTTGAACATATATTCCGAAGTTATATGTTCCGGCATTTACATTTACGGTTTGGGTAACTGTCTGCCAGTTTTGCCATCCTCCTGTATTGGGTACATTAACCGCTCCCAGCTGAATAGATCCTGCATTTAAATCTGATGATAATCTACCACCGGTAACAGCACTTGCTACTCTGTATTCAATTACATAGTTTCCAGAAGTTGGGAAATTAATGTTGTAATATGCCATCCAGTCTCCTGTATCGCAGTACCCAACATTTAATCCGCCGCCAGTATCTGTAGTAGCTTCCGTTTGAACGCCGCTCATCGTATTGTAATTTTCGGCTTGAATTAAAGTTCCAGTTCCCGGAGGATTACTTCCTGTAATTACCTGATTAATGGCTGTTAACAACGATTTTGCTCCTGTTGCGTCTTGAGATAATTCCCAAATCATAACACCGCCCGCATTTTGAATAGCGAAAGTTGTTTTGGCTTTGATTGTTGGAATTCCGTTATAATAAATCGTATTTCCAACCTGATCCAGATTTTCAGCTCCCGGATATTGCGCTACGATATTGGCATACGAAATTCCCTGATTAGCCGAAGCTCCAAAGCCGTATCCGTAAAAAGGCAATCCGATGATGGCTTTACTTGCCGGTAAACCTCTTCCAGTCCAATAATTAAATTGATTTACAGCCATACTGTATGGAGAATGCTGACCCGGATTTCCTGGCTGCCATGGACCTGTTGCATCGTATGCCATGATATTGATCCAGTCATAAGCCGCAAAAGTAGATGCAGGTACATTAGCACCACCATATCCTTCTGAAAGCGCAGCCGAAATCAACTTACCATTGGCATGCAGTTTAGCGGCAAGAGCAATTACAAATCCGCCATAATCGGCATTAATTGCCGGACCTTCTAAATCTACGTCGACTCCGTCAAAATTATGTGCTACCACATAATCGTAGATTTTTTGAATAAAAGCCGTTCTGTTTGCCGGTTTAATTAAATTAAAATAATTGTCGCGAATGGCTCCGCCCTCAGAAATTGCGCCTCCTCCAAGCGAAACAAAAACTTTAATGTTTTGAGCATGTGCTGCATTAATAATGGTGTTACTTCCTGAATTAAAACTCAAATAACCATTAGCATCGGGATTTTCAAACGCAAGATTAATGTGCGTTAATTTACTGTACTGAATTGTACTCGATAAAGCATTTAGATCAACCCAGTTTGGGATATAAGCTATTACTTTTTTCTGGGCCGCAGCTAAATTAAAAGCACCCAATACTAAAATAATCACGCATTTCTGCAGCATTCTTCTGTAATTGTTTTTCATAATAATTGTTTTAATAGATTAATAAACTCGTAAATAGTTGGGACGGTTTTTGAGTTGTATTTTTATTTTAGATTTCAGTCTTTAGATTTTAGATTTGACTGCTGTGCAATCTAATTTTGCAGAACTAACAACTGCCTCATTATTATCTAAAATCTAAAGCCTAAAATCCTTTTTATTTAAAACTATTTTTTGATAAAACGTTTGATCGTTTGTTTGCCATCTTTTTCAAAAACAATCAAATAGATTCCTTTTGTTAAGTGCGAAACATCGACGCTGTTACCACTGCTTTTTTTCGATAAAACAGTATTTCCTGATTGTGCATCTACGATTTTTACATTTCCTCCTGAAAGGTCTGTTGTAGTAAATAAGATGTTCTCAACCGGACTTGGATAAACATTTAAAACAGTTTCTGCAGGCGCTTCTTCTTCTGTTTGAACCAAAGCCGATTTAGCTGCTAATCCTGCTCCTACTTTTGTAATTTTAATCCAGTTGATGTTCATTCCGGTATTTTGAATGTAGATTCCGAAATTATATGTTCCTGCATTTACATTTACCGTTTGCGAAACTGTCTGCCAGTTTTGCCATCCTCCTGTATTTGGAATATCAACATTTCCTAAAACAATTGTTCCACCGTTTAAATCAGATGATAATCTTCCTCCAGTAACGGCACTTGCCACTCTGTATTCAATTAAATACGAACCAGTTGTTGGGAAATTAATGCTGTTATACGCTAACCAATCGCCCGTTTCAGTATATCCTACATTCGATCCTCCTCCGGTATCTGTAGTAGCTTCAACCTGAATACCGCTCATAGCTGAATAATCTTCTGCCTGAATTAAAACGGAAGTTTGAGAACTTGCTGCCGGAACTAATTTCCATTGTCCGCAAGTTTGGTTGTTATTATCCCATTGTTGTACAATAGCGCCAGAAGCCGTGCTTGCTCCTGCTACCTCAACAATTCGGCCGCTGTGTCTGGCTACAATTTTATAGAAACCATCTCCAGTAGAAACCAAAACAAACTGCTGATTTGTTGTGGCGTTGTACGGATATTGCTCTACACGTGCACCATTGGCTTTATTGAAATTATTTACATCTAAAGATTGTCCGCTGTGATTGGCTATAATTTTATACAATCCATCACCTAAATGCGTAAAAGTAAATTTCTGGTTGTTTCCTGAATTCAAAGCACCTTGGTTGATTCCTGCACCATTAGATAAACTTGCGTTCCAAACATCCATATATAAACCACTGTTTCTGTTTTGTAAAAAGAAAGTCTGGTTTCCTAAAGTTGTGGTTCCGTTTGCCAAAATTCTAATAGAAGTTACCTTGTCATTCCAAGTTGTGTTTAAGCAAGAATTATCAGAATTAATTACAGTTGAAGCTCC
Organism: Flavobacterium sp. GW821-FHT12A05; assembly: GCF_058807735.1. Lineage (NCBI taxonomy): Bacteria > Pseudomonadati > Bacteroidota > Flavobacteriia > Flavobacteriales > Flavobacteriaceae > Flavobacterium > Flavobacterium sp. GW821-FHT12A05. Next base: position 550,136 of record NZ_JBXAQY010000003.1, read on the forward strand.
GGTAAAATTATCATCCTGATACAAAATGGCCTGATAACCCTGCGTGATTTTCAGCGAAGAAATATCATCATTTAAAACTCCAAGTGAATTTAAACGGGCCAGATTATAATCTCCAATTGTTAATCCGCCTGAAAATCCTGTGTAATTGCAATCTTTATAAACTGTAACCACATCTGTAGAAGCCGGCACAGAAGGCACCGTTCCTGCATAACCTCCAAAAACAGCAATTACTTTTGTTGGCTGTGGTGTATGAAGCGATGGCGACTGGTCTGCCACATCATCATAAGCAAATCCGTAAGCCAGATTATCAACACTTATTCCCGGTAAATGCCAGAATTTAGAATAATGATTCGTTGGACTTACCTGATAATATTTTGAGGCATCGTACCAGTTTTGCTGTCCCGGATTTGGAGTTGTAGTGTTTACAACATGTCTGTTAATTGCGGCCGTTAACTGCGCCTGAATTACAAGATCTAAATCACCGTCGACTAATCTTCTGTCCAGAACACCTTTTCCTTCAAGAGCTTCCTGAGTTGTAGGTCTGTTTTGCACTCTTCCGGTACGGCCGACAAAACCTCCTGATTGTCCAACCATTTCGAGCTGTTCGCCAATAACTCTTCCTTTAAAAACTCCGGCATCTCCTGCGTAAAAAATTAAATCTTCATTTTTGTATTTATTCCAAATAGCATCGATATACGATTTTAAATAATTAGCCTGAGGTCCAACTGAAGTTCCGCCTGATCCATCTGCGAAAGCCGGAGTTTTAGAAGGCGCTGTAATTTCGCCTGTTGCATCATTAACGCATCCTTGAAATTCTGCCGGAACATTGGCTTTAAAAGCCGCTACAATATCGGCGTGTTTTTTTAAATCGCCTACTTTCTTTTGGTAACCATTGGCACCAAACAATTCCAATCCCATTGGGTATTTATATGAATCTACTCTTGTTGGATTTCCAAAGAAACCATACTGATTATTGGTCAATTCGATGATTTCATATAAAATGCCCTGATTTGGATCTGTAGCATTTAACGGATTTGGCGATGTGTATCCCGATGGAGCTCCATTAGCACCAAAAAAGTAAAAATACAACTGTTGTCCTTTGGCAATAAAAACCCTGCATCCTGCAATTAATGGCAAAGTGAACGTTTTATTTGGAATTTCGCTCAGCTTGGTAAAACAAGCCGCATATTTTGAGTTTTGTCCCGGTCCGGTGTTACCGCCAATTGTAGGTCCGGTTACGGTATTATAAGACGGATTCATGGGTAAAACCTGACTCGTTTTGGCATTAACCCAAACATGGTTTCCGGTTGTATAATCAATACCAACAATGGCTACATATAATTCGTTATCGTTAAACGGAGAAGTATTATTTATGGTAAAGGGAATCGCTCCCTGCCCATACATTAGATTTGAAAACACCAGAAACAGTGCTGCCAAAATGGATAATCTTTGAAGTTTATTGTTTTTCATATGTAAAAATTTTTGGGGTTACATAAATAGATTCTAAACCAAAGCCATTTTTTAATAATGACTTTATAATCTGCCAGGCGTAATTCTTGGTGCTATCCTTTTTAAATTTTATTCCAGCTATTGAATTTTGGGGCTATTTTTTTAAATGAATTACACCCAGCAGATTTTTAATTATTTTTTGATCAGCTTTTTAGTCCAGCTTTTTTGATCTGATTTGAAATTCAAAATGTAAATTCCTTTTGTCAGTCGGCTGATATCAATTACGCTTTCATTCGCTCCTGCCTGTACTTTATTTTGAAGCACCGGCGTTCCTGAATTATCATAAATCGTAATGATTTTATTATCCAGATTTTCTGGCACTGCAACCTGAATATAACTGCTCGCAGGGTTTGGATATACTGCAAAAACGGTTTCTTCTGCCTGAACTTCTTCTACAGCAACGTTGGTTTTTTTAGCCGCTGATGCTGCTCCGTAAGCTTCAATTTCATACAATGAATATCCGTAAGGAGCCAAAGCTTTTGCTGTACATAAAATGCGAAGGTATCTTCCTGTTCCACTTACCGTTAAATCATCTGTTCCTCCGTCGCTGGCTGTCTGCGTGTTTATGGTTTCATTTTCTGTGAAAACATTATCAGTTGAAAGCTGTACTTTATATTGCGTTGCAAAAGCAGCTTCCCATTTTAGAACTACACGATTAAGGTTGTAATTACTTCCTAAATCCACATAAATCCACTCGGTAGCATTGGCAAATGAACTTGCCCATCTTGATACGGTTCCGTCTCCGTCTGTTGCTTTATTGGCAGACAACGTTGGATTTTCTTCTGTAGAAGCGGTTGCTGTTTTTCCTAAAGCCAAATTAACGGTAGGATTTGCTGTAATATTTCGAACCGTAACATCGCTGAAAACTCCGGTGGCCAAAGTTCCGTTTGCGTGAGAAGTAACGGCCAATCCCACATAAATGGTATTTGCCATTGCAATTGTTTTTGGAGTTCCAAGCTGTGTCCACGTTGTTCCGTTGTCAGAAGTATAAGAAGTAAATACATTTCCTGAACGTACTACACGAAGCCATTTTGGAGATGTTCCGGCTGCAACATCAGCTGCAGTAACTCCCGAAACAGCATTTCTTGTTAAAAATTCAACTCCAGCCGCTGCCGTAATATCAGTCATAGCGTGTTTAGAAGTTGGTGTAAGCGTTTCTCTAAACATTACTCCCGCTTTTGCATACGTATTGGTATTGGTAAGCGAATTTACTTTGGCAATAATCTCACCATCACCCGTAATAGATTGGTTTACAAACTGAAATTGATCGCTTGTTTCCCAAATATCTGTTCCTGAACCTTTAATGGTAAAAGTTCCGCTGGCATGTGTCGCTTCTCCTGCAGGTGTTACCGCACCTAAATCTGTACTAATCCAAGGGGAAGGCAGTCCAGCCGGCGGATTTTCTGTAGAAACTAAATTTAAAGCTCTTAGATTATCAAAATAATACGTGTTTCCGGAACTTGTTCCCGGTTCAAACAAGAAAACAAAACGGTTTACTTCGCTGTCTAAAGTCGAAGCATCTGGCGTACTTGCGTATGTAAAAGTAATCGTATGCCAGGTATTCGTTTGTTTTACAACTCCCTGATAAATACTATGTCTTCCAACCGGATAATTGGCCGGAACCGAAGCACTGCTTTCTGCCTGCCACGAAATAATAGATCCAACCGGAGCAGAAGTATACACATCCATTGCGAATTTTTTCGTTCCTGCTTTAAAATCTCCAATATTAGTTAAGGTTGTATTGAATGAGAAATTATCATACAATTCTGTTGATTTTCTCAGGTATTTTCCAACATTTGAAGAAGTATTAATTCCCGTTGCACTTGGATTTACTGTGTTTGGCGTATACGTTCCAATAGCATCTCTAAACGTAATATTGTGCGTATTTTGATAATCTTCGTACACTACTCCAGGCGTAAAAGTATCCGGAAGTTTAGTAGAACCAATTCTGATATTATCGAAATAATAAGTATCGTTTGTATAAGAACCAGAGTTAAATAATAAAACCATTTGGTTTACTGCCAGGTTTGAAGTTCCGGCATCCGGACTTGAATTGTAGTAAAAAGTCAGCGTTTCCCATTGATTTTGTTTGGTTGTAATCGCTACATAATTACTGTTTCTTCCCGTTGGATAATTGGCCGGAAGTGATGTGGCGCTGTTCTCAAAATTCATACTTACAACTGTTCCAATTGGTGCCGTTGTATATACATCGATCATGATTTTATTGGTCTGACTTTTGAATAACCCGGCATCTTCGATCGTGCTTTGGGTATTAAAGAAAAGTACATCGTATTGTTCTGTTACGTTTCTAACGTACTTCGCCACATTCGCGGAAGCGTTAACCGAATTTGAACCCGGATTTGCCGCAACAGAATATACTCCGGTTGTCGTTCCTTTTATGATTTTATTGATACCGTCGTAATTCTGCAAAACATCTGTAGCAATAATTGGTTTTTCCGGTGCTGCTTTTGTCAACAAATTATCGAAATAATAGGTGGCTCCCGAATTTGAATTGGATTCGAAAAGGAAAACTACATTATTGATTGTCAAAGCACTTGTATTTGGATCAATTATTTTTTCGAACTCAAATTCAATGGTTTCCCATTTGTTCTGAACCGTTGTTGTCGCTTTGTAACCGCTGTGTCTTCCTGACGGATAGTTTGTTGCTGTGGTTACCAGACTATTTTCTAACTGCATTGAAATTTTTGTTCCAACAGGCGCCGATGTATAAATATCAAAAGAAAGTCTTTTTCTTCCGTAAACATAATCGTTGGCGTTTGTGATGGTTACGTTTCTAATATTCAAAACATCATATAATTCGCTTGAATTTCGAACGTATTTTCCAACCAAAGCCGATGTGTTAATTCCTATTGCAGAAGGATTGGCAACGGCTTCTGTTAAAACTCCGGTTTTTACAGGATACAATACATTGCGGTTGCTTTGAAAATCTTCATGTATTTTCTCTACAGGAATTACAGCTTCTGTTGTTACAGCCAGTTTATACGTATTGGCAGTACAACCCGAAGTTGTGGCTGTTACCGAAACGTCTCCGCCAGTTGTTCCCCAATTTACCGTTACTGCATTTGTTCCTTGTCCCGAAGTAATTGTGGCTCCTGCAGGAACTGACCAATTGTAGGCTGCTCCGGTAATTGCAGTAATAGAATACGTTTTGCTTGTTTCGTTTTGATATACTTTTGCATCTCCTGCTACGGCATACTTATAACTTCCGTCATAAACACGAACATAATCTACTTGCAGTTTAGCTGGAAAATCACCCGGAATTGGCGGTACTCCCGCACCATTTACGCTTGTATAAGGCGTTCCAGCACTACCAACAGCCAGATTTAAAATGATATAAAACTGATTGTCATTAAAAGGCCATCCGCCGTTTACAGTTGTATTAGGCGTTGCGGTATGAAATAAAATATCATCGATAAACCATTTGATAAAATTTGGTCCCCATTCTACCGCATAAACATGAAAATCAGAAGACAAATCAGTTGGCGAGCTGTAGCTTCTGCCTGTAAAATGATAGCCGTTTCCGTCGTAATGAATTGTTCCGTCTACCGATTTTGGGTTTCTGTGTTTGGCTTCCATAATGTCAATTTCACCCGTAAACGGCCAGTTTCCTCCAACTGGAAGCATCCAGAATGCCGGCCAGGCGCCCTGCCCGTTTGATAATTTCATACGAGCTTCAACCCTTCCGTATTTAAGCGAATATTTTCCTTCAGTAGTTAATTTTGAAGAAGCATACGGCTGATCCGGAAATGAAGCATTCGGCTCATATTTTGCTTGAATGTTCAGGTAACTGTTTGTGCCTTCTTTTACAATTGTAGCTTGATTTGGATCGTAGCGCTGTGCCTCAGCATTTCCGAATCCGCAGAGTGAAGGACATCCGTTTCCGGAGATACTCTGCCATTTGGTTAAATCGACTGTAGTGCCGTTAAATTCATCTGACCAGACCAATGTATTACATTGTGCCTGAACTTTCAAAAAGGGCAGCAATACAAATAATACTGCAATTGAAAATCTTTTTAAATAATAGAGATTGTCTTTCGGTGGTCGGCCGAAAAAAGAGTCATTTTGATTCATTTTTTTAGTTTTTTGTTAGTAAAGCAATATTCGTTGACAAAAACCTGTTTCGTGAAAAACAGATCATTATCTCAGTAATAATCCGACAATATTAACAAATAAATCAGGCTAGACTTACATTTTTGGGTACGGTTTGACTACGGTGGTGATAAAAAAATGTAATAATTAGCGCTCAAAAAGCGTAAAAGTACCTGAGATTTTACTTCACAATAAAAAACTAAAAATTTAAAATGAATTCGGTTATGTTCGCATCCGACGGAAGCTGTAATTTTTTTCGAATACGGTATCGGGTATCTTCTACCCCGCGGACAGAGATTCCTAAAAGCGGTGCAATTTCTTTTGTATTGAAATTCATTCGCAGATAAGCACACAATCGCATATCGCGCGGCGTGAGTTCAGGATAACTTGTTTTTAAACGCTGCATGAAATTATCATGAAGCTGATTGAAGATTTCTTCAAACTCGTTCCATTGTTTATCTCCCTGCAATTCGTGATCGATTACTTTGTTTATTTTGGTTAATAAACTAAAATTCACATTTGCATCATTCTTCTTGTCCATCTGCCCAATAAGTTCTTTTATCGAAAGCAGAATTTCATTTAAATGAATAAGATTCACGGTACTCGATGCAACTTTAGCATTTTTAAGGTTGATGGTAGCCTCGAGATTTTCACGAATAATGGCCATGTTTTCGTGTTCCAGTGTTAGTTTCTGTTCGTTAAGCTCTGCACGGCTTCGAAGCAGTTCTTTTTCCTGATTTTGTATCAACTGCTGGCGATCTCGCTCGGCTACCGATTTCTGATATCTAATAATCAAATAAATTACAACGCTGTACAATATAAAATACAAAATATAAGCCCAGATCGTTCTGTACCAAGGCGGTAAAATTTCAAATCGAAAAACAGCTTCTTCGCTTACAACATCGTAAATGTTTTTTGCCCTTACGTGAAAAACATATTCTTTTTCGGGTAAATTGGTATATTCTTTCTCGGTCTGCAGACTGTATTCTGACCATTTTGGTTCAAAACCTTCCAGCCAGTATTCGTATTCTGTCGCATCGGCTTCATCATAAAAAAGGGATGAAAAAGAAAAATGCAATGCATTATTGCCATACGATAAAACAGTAGAAAGCTTATCATCACTTGATTTTTCTTTATTTGGAAGTACATCATATCGGCTTGAAAACAGCAGACTGTCTTTAGGAAAAATACATTTAACTTCAGAAATTAAGGCTTTATATTTCGTTTGATATTTCTTGTTCTTAACAGTATTATAATGAATTAAACCGTCCTGCGTACCAAAAAACACATCACCGCTGGTTGTGGTTTGAATATTTTCGAAACCCGGAATATATAAATATCGTAGTTTTCTAAACGGAAGTTCTTCAACCTCAAAACCTCCGTTAGCTTTTTTGATCATTTTTCCGGTATTTTCTCCTGAGATGTACCAGATATTATTTTGATTATCTGATTTTAATAATCTAATATGGCTTTTCAATCCGAGGTATTTCTCAAAAACCGGATCCGGAATCATTTTGCCCGAAGCCGAATTTTGTTTGTAAACTCCCTTTGTGGTTCCAAAAAGAATTTGATTATCGATTTTAAAGGTATTCAAAAATAAACTCGACGGAAAACCATTCTTCTGATTGTAAAACTCTGCTTTTGAAACTGCATCAAATTCGGTATTAAACTGAAGTTTGAAAATTCCTTTATAGCCGTGGGCGATCCAGATATTGCCATTTTTATCGGTTTCGATAACACGGCTGCTTTCTTCAAAACCTTTTATTTTATGCTGATATACCCATGAATTGTTTATTTTTTTAAGAAGATGCAAACCGTTGTAACCTCCTACAAGTAATAAATCAGAACGATTGGGAATTAATATACCCTGCCAGGCGCCGTCTACTTTTGCCAGGATTTTTGCCGAATTGCCCGAAACTTCAAATACTCCGTTTTTTTCAAAAGCCAAAAGCGAATTTCCGAAAACGCCAATATTCCAAACATTTTCAGACATTCCAGAAATATGCTGATAGTTTGCATTCTCGCGTTTTCCATTTTTATAAGCCTGCCAGTCCAGCCAAAACAAACCATTATCTGTGGCAATATATAATTTATTCTGATAAATCTGACTGCAGTATATTTTGGTTTCTGAATTTGAAGTATCCAAAATTCGTGATAATGGCGAAGAAATCTGAATAAGCGAAATCCCTTCTTTAAGCGTTACCCATAAATTCCCTTCTTTATCGACTTTCAAATTGGTTACATATTCATTCTGCATCCCCATTTGTTTGTCAACATGCTGTATCATATTTCCGGAACGATCTAAAACTATCAACCCAGATCGACGGGTTCCAATTCCTAAATATCCATCAGAAAGCTCAATTGCAGCCGTAATTTGATTTTGTTTCAGCAAATAATCGGCTTCTGTTACAAAAGGCTGCATCAGATTGTCTTTAAAAATAAAAAGACCTTCTTTTTGCGTAAAGAGTAAAAGACCTTTTTCGGTTTGAAAAATTTTCCGAATCTTCATTCCTGCAAATTTTTCTCCGTTTGAAATAGGAACTAAAACATCGTCTTTTAATTTTTGCAGTCCGTTTACATTGTCTAAAACATAAATCTCCTTATTGACTTCAAAGAAATCCTCAAAATGAGCTTTAGACTTTAAAACCTGGATTTTATTGTTTTTGTAAATAAATATTCCTTCATAAGACAAGAAAACAATATCATTCTTACGAATAAAAGTACGCACCACATCGCCAAAATTTCGCGCCGATTCCGTAATCAGTTTTACCAAAGATGTATATTGATACTGCCCGTTTGCGAGCTGTATGGTGAAACCAAAATCGCCCTGAGCACCCACATATATTTTATCGGTTTTGTCGATCGCCATAGAGCGAACCATACTCTTATTTGCCGGTTGTGTTACAATATTCCAGCGAACACCGTCGAATTGCAGGATTCCAAAATGATTGGCAAAAAACATCATGCCTTTAGAATTCTGCAGGACATCCCAGTTTTCTGAAGCGGCTTTGTACGTTTTCGGGTTATAATTGGTTATAAAAGGAACCCCAATTTTTTTAATTTGGGCTTTGACCGGAAAAATGAGTAATAGTGATAGAACTAAAATTCTAATTATAAATTTCGTCATTTGGTTTCTGTCTGTAGGTTATGGCGTGATTTTTTTAGGAAATCACAACTTCAAAAATGACCCTTTGGGAAAGTCACTTTCTAGGCAAAAAAACATTCTTTTTTAAATGTATCAATAACAATTATTCATTATTATCAAACTAAAAAAGAGAATGTCGAAATTCAAATATATAAAATTTTATTTTAATGCAACAAATTACATTTTAATATAACAAATTAGTAATTGTAAGGTTAAATTTTCAATAACTAAATTACGAATATACTTTGCGTGCCTTCGACTTCGCTCAGGCTGACAACTTTAATACTGTCAGGCTGAGCGAAGTCGAAGCCGTCTTAGTACAACTAAACCCGACAGGTTTTAAAAACCTGTCGGGTTTAACCTGAAACTTGAAACAAAACAAACTTGAAACAAAATTTAAAACTCCAGCAGTTCGCTCAATTCTTCATAACTATGAAAAAGAACCGCTCCTTCATCTTCCAGATCTGTGTTGTTGTAACCGTTGGCAAAACCGTATACTTTAAATCCGCCGCTAACTCCGGCTTTTACGCCTGCTTTGCTGTCTTCCAGAACGATGCAGTCTTTTACATCAAAACCCATTTCTTTTGCAGCATGCAGAAAAATTCCCGGCTCCGGTTTCCAGCTGTTTATTTGATAAGAACTAAATATTTTATTCTCGAATTTATCCAGTAAACCCGCAACTTCAAGATTTAATATGATTTTGTCAACCGGCCCGCTCGAAGCTACACAATACGGAATCTTTAATTTTTCGATAAACGAAACCACGCCTTCCATTGGTTTTACCTGAGTTTTAAATGCGTTAAAACTTCTCTGGCGGTATTCGGCTTCAAAAGTTTCGGGAAGTTTTTGGTCGATTGCTTCTTCAATATGTCTAAAACAATCTTTTAAATTACGGCCGTTAAAATGGCGATAAGCATCTTCAATTTCCATTTTGAATCCGTGTTCAGCTGCCATTTCGAGCAATATTCCGTTACCAATTTTTTCTGTATCTACTAAAACTCCATCGCAGTCGAAAATAATACATTTCACTTCCATAATCTTTATTTACAATTTTAATTAATCTGATAAACACAATCAGATGACAAGAATGTAAATTACAAAAATTATATCATAAAGCGGTATTCCTTTTAAAGAGTTGCCGAAATTTTAGAAATCATTTGAACAATAAAATCGGCCTGTGCAGGATTAATTTTCTTTAAAGCCTCGTCGGTTTGAAACCATTCTCCTTTATCAACTTCGGGAAAACTTTCTAATTTTCCGGATTTTGGAGGCCATTCCATTTCAAAAGTATTGCTTTTTATCAAGGTTTCATCCAAATCAAAATCGACCGCCCAGGCATACACTATTTTACCTGATTTAAGCTTTACATGCTCCAGTTTGATAAAATCGCCATCGGCTTCAAAACCGGTTTCTTCTTTAAACTCACGTATCGCGGCATCAAGCGGTTCTTCGTCGTTTGTAAATTCTCCTTTTGGAATCGACCAGCTTTCTAAATCTTTATTTTTCCAAAACGGTCCGCCTGGATGAACCAAAAAGAAAAAAACCGTTTTGTCTACGAATTTATACAGTAATAGGCCGGCGCTTTGTTTCATGAAGTTGTTGTTGTTTTTTAACCTAGAATATAAATGTCGTGATACTTTTTGGAATATCCGTTATTTAATTGTGATTAACCATTTGACGATACAGCATCAAAATTCCGTTTTCATTCCTTTTCCAGAGATTGGTGCTTTTTCCGGTAACAATCGCACTTCCTTTTTTATTATCCCACGAAACCTCTACATAATAATAACCGTATTCTATAATAAACTTACCAAGCGAAATCATAGAGCTTGCTTTGATTTCTATAGCGTCAATTGATACACCGTTTGGCTTTTCGTGTTCCTGAAAATAAAGTTTTATATTGTCTATTCCCACCAGCATGGGCGTATCATAGGTCATATAGATGGCATCTTTTTCAAAAAATTCTGTGGCATGTTTCTCGCCATCTCTTTTTTTAACAAGTTCTGCAATGCGCTTATTACGTTTTTTTACTTCCTCTCCTAAGGTTTTAGTTGTTGTAAGCGTTGGCATAATAGTGGCTTCGGGTTTTAAAAATGAAAAATTAGATTTGTCAACAGCGCTATTAGCCCCCCAGATTTCAGAAATGAGTTTAAGATCCTGATTCTTTTCAATTCTCCAAACATTCATATATTTTCCTTCATAGTTTAATGGCGTGCTGCCAATTCTGGTAAAATTATTCGTGAAAGTTCCTATTTCAATTAAGTAATTTTTGATTAATGAAACTTCATAAATATCCCTTTTATAAGTATTGATTGTAACATTTTCAAACCATTGCTCATAATAGGATTTTATACCATTTTTAGTATATATTGTTGTGTAATATTCCGGCATGCAGGTGGGTTCTTTGTCATCATAATACTTCATGATAACATTGATATCTTTATTTACAAAAGCAGCCGCTAATTCACTATTTACAGCTTTTAATTTTTCAATCCATGGTTCGGCATCTTTGCTTATAGACTCTTGCGCAAAGGATTTTGAAAAAAACAAAAACAGGATTACAATCCATAAATGGTTATTTATCATTTTCTTTTGGTATTTGAATTGATCAGTTAAATATAATAAATAACTCATTAAAACACTACAAATCAATAATTTAAATACAATTAGCTAAAATTCACTTATCATCGACAACAAATTCATTATCAATATTTTGTACATAATTACTCCTTTTATGTATTTATACCTGCATTTAGATTTGTATTTTTATGAAATAAAAAAAGCAGCAATTAAAAAATACCTATTTTGAAAAAACATCTTTTATTCAGCGCAATTCTGGCGGGCAGTTTTACAGTTCAGTCTCAAAATAAAATCATCACAATCAGTAATAATTTAAAAGTGGACCGGGAATTTGAAACGGTAGAACTTACTAAAAAATCCCTCGGATTAGCATCAGATGCAAAACTTGAAAATTATGCTGTAAAAAACAGCAGCACAAATTCATTTTTAGAAACCCAAACGGTAGATAATGATGGTGACGGAATCATGGACGTACTTTTATTTCAACCTCAAATAAAAGCTTCGTCTAAACAGGATTTTGAAGTTTTCGTTGGAACCAATCCAACGGCATCTAAAGTGGTAAACTGCTATTCGAGATTTGTACCGGAAAGAACCGATGATTATGCCTGGGAAAACAATAAAGTTGCTTTTAGAACTTACGGACCTGTAGCGCAAAAAATGGTTGAAGACAAAGTTCCGGGCGGTACTTTAACCAGCGGTATTGATGCGTGGTTAAAAAGAGTCGATTATCCTATCATAAATAAATGGTACGAAAAAGCAACTAACGGAACGGGAACGTATCATAAAGATACGGGCGAAGGTTTGGATAACTTTCATGTGGGTGACAGCCGAGGCGTGGGCGGTATTGCTGTAAATGTCGATGGTAAATATTATTTTTCGAAGAATTTCACAAGCTGGAAAACCATTACAACGGGACCAATCAGAACGAGTTTTATTTTAACTTACGCCGACTGGGATGCTAAAGGCAATAAAATAACTGAATCGAAATTAATCAGTTTAGATTACGGAAGCCAGCTTTCGCGTTTTGAAATCAATATTACAGGGACTAAATCTATTGCTGCCGGATTAACACTTCATGATAAAAAAGGAACTATAGGAACTGATCTAAAAAAAGGCTGGCTGAGTTATTGGGAACCGCTTGAGGATTCTGAAATTGGAACCGGTTTAGTAGCTCCAAATAATACGCTGACGAGTTTTGATAATCATGTTACAGACGAAAAAGATTTGAGTAATCTTTACGGAAATATCGCGGTTAAAAACGGAAAAGCAATTTATTATGTTGGTTTTGGATGGAAAAAAGGAAGTCCGTTTCAAACCAAACAAGAATGGGAAGCTTATTTAAGTTCTTTCGCCGAAAAAGTAAATAATCCTTTGATTGTAAAGGTTAAGAAATAGTTGAGATATGGTCCGCGGGTTTTACGGATTAAACGAGTTTACACTGGTTTATTTTAAAATTATCAGTGTCAATCAGTACAATCCGTAAAAACCGCGGGCTATTTTTTTACTTCCTCACAGGAAAATAATTCTCTTTTAAAATAATTTCCAGCGGAATATAATGCGTGCGTTCTGCCTCTTCTTTGAGAACCAGTTTTTTATATAAATAACTAATTCCCATATAACCTTGATCTTCGGGTCTTTGGTTGATTAAAAAATCGATTACGCCTTTGTTTAGGTATTCGATGTTCTCTTTTAATAAATCGTAGCCAATAATTCGGATGCCTTTTATCTGATTTTGTTCCAAAAATCCAGCAACTAAATAAGCTCTTGAATTGGGCACAAAAACACTGCTTATTCCAGAAAACAAATCCAAATTAAGCTGATCGATTCCGGAATCTTTCAGCGTAACTTCTGAAAATTTAAAGTTCGTAAGCTCCTCATTATCTTCAAAAAAAGAATAAAATCCTTTAATACGCTGTAAATAAACCGATGTGCTTTCGATCTCTCTGGTAATTTTAAAAATCAGCACATGTCTTTCGTTTTTTACCGCAAAACTAATCAGCCTTCCGGCCAGATAACCGCTTTGAAATGCGTCCTGACCTATATACGCATGATCATCTTCATTTGAAATATTCGAATCGATCATGACAACGGGAATGTCTTTCTTTTTATAGTCGTTTAAAAACTGAACCGAATCCTGATAAAAAATAGGTGCAAACAATAATCCGTCGCAGTCAAACTCCATCACCTTTTTAACCGATTCTTTAAAAGAAGCCAAATCATAATCATAAAAAAAGTAATCCAGAACAATACCGAATTTGCTAAATTCCTGAGCTGCTTTTTCGATTCCTTCTACCTGACTTTTCCAATATTCCAGTTTTTCTGATTTTGGAAGAAAGACAGCAAAATGAAACTTCTTGTTTAAGGCCAGATTACTTGCGAGAATATTTCGCTTGTACCCAAATTCTTCAATTATAGAATTGACTTTATCTACAGTTTCCTGTGCGGCCTGACCACGATTATGAATAATCCTGTCTACAGTTCCCGGAGAAACATTGGCTAACTCGGCAATCTTTTTAATTGTTATGATATTGATTCTTTTTTAGTTAAAATTATAAATGACCAGTTGTAAAATTAATTTATTTTATCAAAAATAAGTTGTTTTACATTACATTTTACATACATTTGTAAAATACCGTGTGCGTACACGTAAAATTACACATATTATATAAATGGCAAACGTTTTTTTATAATATTTATCTTAAAAAACCAAAATAACACCATAAAATGATTATAGATTCATTACAAAATGCACCAAAATATTTTGGTCTGCATCCTAATTTTCAAAAAGCATTTGAGTACGTCAATCAAACCGATATTGCCAATCTGGAAGAAGGTGCATTTGAAATCAGCGAAGGCTTGAAATTAATTGTAATTCAAGGTGAAGGAAATACGAGAGAAGAAAGCATAAAAGGTTTTGAATGCCATGATAAAAACATAGACATTCAGATTTTAATACAAGGACCGGAAACGTATGCCTGGAAACCGAGAGAGAAATGTGTGAGTCCAAATGGAACATACAGCCACGAAAGAGATGTTCGCTTTTTTCATGACAAACCGGATATGTTTTTTGAACTTCAGGAAAAACAATTTGCAATTTTATTCCCAGAAGATGTTCACGCTGCCATGATTGGCGAAGGCTTTTTGAAAAAACTGGTGTTTAAGGTTAGAATATAAAATTTTGAAAATCCAAATTCCAAATTCCAAGTAAGAAGCTTAAACATAAAAATTAAACACATAGAAACATAGACTTTATTAGTCTAAAAGATTGTCAAAAAAACAAGTTTTCACACATAGCTGACGCAAAACTATGTTTGTTGATGCAAGTGAAACGCGTTTAACAAGTTCTATAACTATGTTTCTATGTGTTTAGAAAAAAATAAACATTAAAATAAACCTATATAACATACTTTACTTTCCAAAAATTGGAATTTGGAATTTAAAGCATTAAAAATTTTAAATAAAACTAAATGGATTCAATATTTAATCTAAAAGGAAAAATTGCACTTATAACAGGCGGTGCCGGCGTATTAGGAAGCAACTTTGCAAACGTTTTGGCCAAACAGGGCGTTATCGTCGGGATTGTCTCTCAATCGATTGAAAAAGCGGAAAAAACCGTACAGCATATAGAAACGAATGGCGGACAGGCATTTGCGATTCAGGCGAATGTTTTAAACAAAGAAGAATTAGAAAAGGCAAAAGATTTTATCGTTGAAAAATACGATCGTCTTGACATTTTAATTAATGCTGCCGGAGGAAATATGCCGGGCGCAACGATTCAGCCGGATCAGGCGGTTTATGACATGAAAACCGATGATTTACAAAAAGTAGTCGACTTGAATATCATTGGAACAATGCTTCCAACTCAGGTTTTTTCAGAACTTTTTGCCAATCAGAAATCTGGAAACATCATTAATATATCATCGGCATCTGCACAAAGACCTTTAACGAGAGTGGTTGGATATTCTGCTTCAAAAGCGGCAATTGACAACTTTACACAATGGATGGCGGTAGAACTGGCTCAAAAATACGGCGAAGGAATTCGTGTAAATGCCATTTCTCCGGGATTTTTTATTGGAGAACAAAACCGTGCTTTATTGCTTACACCAGAAGGAAAACTGACTCCTAGAGGCGAAAAAATCATAGATCACACGCCAATGGGAAGATTTGGAACTCCGGAAGATATTGACGGTGCACTTTTATTTTTATGCAGCGATATGTCAAAATTCGTAACCGGAACAATCTTAAAAGTTGACGGTGGATTTGCCGCAACGAGTATTTAAAAAAACTAATTCACAAAACAACATAATACAAAATGGAACAAACATTAAGATGGTTCGGACCAAATGATCCTGTTTCTTTACAAGATATTGCGCAAACCGGAGCAACCGGAATTGTAACGGCTTTACACCATATTCCAAACGGAGAAGTTTGGAGCATTGACGAAATCATTAAACGCAAAGTTGAAATCGAACATCAGGACGGTGATCCTAAAAAAGGTGCTTCGGGCTTGACTTGGTCGGTTGTAGAAAGTATTCCGGTTCACGAGGATATTAAAAAGCAAACGGGGAATTATCTTCAATATATTGAAAATTACAAAGAAAGCATCCGCAATCTGGCCTTATGCGGTATTCACTGTGTTTGTTATAATTTCATGCCGGTTCTGGACTGGTCAAGAACTGATTTATCGTACACGGTTGAAGATGGATCAAAAGCACTTCGTTTTGATATTAACGCTTTTGCTGCTTTTGAATTGTTTATTTTAAAAAGACCGGGAGCAGAAAACGAATATTCGGCAGAGCAAACTCAAAAAGCCAAAAGCTATTTTGACGCTATGACCGATGAAGATAAAGTAAAATTACAGCGCAATATTCTGGCTGGACTTCCGGGTGCTGAAGAAGCCTATACGGTTGAAGATTTTCTGGTAACCTTAAGTGCTTATAATCATATTGACAGACAGGCTTTAAAAGACAATCTTTTCTTCTTTTTAAAAGAAATTATTCCGGTTGCCGAGAGTAAAGGGGTTTTAATGGCCATTCACCCAGACGACCCGCCCTACCCTATTTTAGGCTTACCGAGAGTCGTAAGTACAGAAGAAGATTTAGTAGAATTAATGAACGCTGCGCCTTCTAAATCAAATGGGTTTACTATGTGTACTGGTTCCTACGGCGTTAGAGCCGATAATGATTTACCGGGAATTGTGAGACGCCACGGCGATAAAATGAATTTTATTCACTTAAGAAGCACACAGCGAGACGAAGAAGGAAGTTTCTACGAAGCCAATCATCTTGAAGGTGATGTTGATATGTACGAAGTTGTAAAAGCGATTTTGGAAGTAGAGAAAAGAAACAACAGCAAATTGCCAATGCGTCCGGATCACGGGCACCAAATGCTGGATGATTTAAAGAAAAAAACGAATCCCGGATATTCTGCAATTGGCCGTTTAAGAGGTTTAGCAGAATTACGAGGACTTGAATTAGGGATTAAGCGATCTATATAATTTATTTGCCACAAAGACGCTAAGACGCAAAGTTTTTTATTTTTTTTACGCAGATTTAAAAAGATTTAGGCAGATGAACGCAGATAATTTATACATAATAAAATCTGCTATAATCTGCCAAATCTGCGTAAAAAAAAATCTTTTTAATCCTTTTAATCTGTGGCTAAAAAAAATTCGTGCCTTAGCGCCTTCGTGGCAAAACAAAAAAACTAACTAACCACAAAAACCACAAAACCATGATTCGCCAAACCATACTTATATCCTGCTGCCTTTTTATGAACACTTTACTGGCGCAGGAAATACCCAAAATTGTTACTTCAAAAACAAATTATCTTCCGGATTTTAGTTATGCCGGATATCATTTTGGAGAAAGCAAACTTCCAGAAAGTCAGGGAAAAATTATTAACGCTGTCGATTTTGGCGTAAAAGCAAATGACAATTTAGACGATTCAAAGGCACTGTTAAAAGCTTTAAAAGCAGCAAATGCAGTTGAGGGAAATGTCATTTTACAATTACCGGAAGGCCGAATTATTCTTAGTGATATTCTATATATCGAAAGAAGCAATTTTGTACTTCGCGGTGCGGGTTCTGGCGAAAACGGAACTGAAATTTATTTTCCGAGACCGATGATGTATTTAAAAGATTCGGAATCTCTGGCGGAACTTCGCGAATATCTAACGACTTTTGACAAAAGACAACGCGAACCGGAAAATAATGTCGATCTGCCTTTTTCTCAATATGCGTGGTCGGGTGGTTTTATCTGGACACAAATTCCGGGTGAGCGCGTAAAATCATATCTGGATAAATACGAGCCGGAACCAAATGTTTTGGCCAAAGTAAGTTCTGGTAAAATGGCCGAACATATTATTACGGTTTCTGAGGTAAAAAATCTAAAAATTGGTGATATCGTCGAATTACAATTGTTTAATAAAGACGGTGAAAACGGCGAAATCATTAAAGACTTGTATCAAGGTGCCAACGTAAAACCAGGATCACATCACTGGAAATTTCCAAAACTCCCTATCGTAAGACAGCAGGTTGAAATCGTTAAAATTTCGGGTTCAAAAATCACTATTAAAACGCCTTTGACTATCTCAGTAAAACCAAGTTATCAGGCACAATTGGTCGAATGGAAACATTTAAATGAAGTAGGAATCGAACAGCTGCGTTTTACTTTTCCAGATATTCCAAGAGTGGCGCATCATGTTGAGCCGGGAAGTAATGCTATTTTCTTAACGCGTCTTTTTAACAGCTGGGTAAAAGATGTAAAAATTACCAATGCCGACAGCGGTATTCTGGGCGAAGAAATCGCAAATGTTACGGTTCAGGATATTATTACCGATGGCCCGCATTTATCACATTATACCGTTACTTTAGGCGGTGTACATAATGTGCTCGTGAAGAATTTAAAAATTTACAATAAAACGGTTCATCCATTAAGTTTCAACACTTTTGCGACAAAAAACGTATATCAAAATTGTGAGCTGTTTGCAGATCCGCTTTTAGATCAGCATTCTGGGGCGAATCATCAAAATCTATTTGATAATATTACGGTTCACATAACGGCTGATAAAAACAACAGCTATTACTTATTTGGCGGCGGCGGTGCAGATTACTGGAAGCCTTCACACGGGCCTTTCAGTACATTTTGGAATTTAAACGTTCAGGTTTCAAATCCGGATCAAACAAAACCGGTTTTGCTGTACGGAATGAAAGACGGCCCTTTGGCCAGAATTATTGGTGTACACGGAAATACCAAATTTGAAGTAAAATACGAACCCGACGCTTATATTGAATTTTTAAACGCGCCTGTAGAAAAAATTCCGTCTTTGTATGATTATCAATTAAGCAGACGCTTAAAATAGGATCAAAGGCTCAGAGGTACAAAGGTGCAAAGTTTTCTTTGTTAAGCCTTTGAACCTCTGCTCCTTTGCCACTTTGAACCTTAAAATAATACCGCTATGAAATATAAAGTAGCTTTTCTCGTAATTTTATTTGTTTCCGGAAATCTGTTTTCCCAAAATAAATACCGCCTTAAAAACTTTTCTACCACCGACGGACTTTCGCAGAGTTCTGTCATTGCCATACATCAGGATAAATTGGGTCAGATGTGGTTTGGTACGCGCGATGGTCTAAACAAATACGATGGCAGCCGATTTACTGTTTTTAGAAACGATGTTAATGATAAATCTTCCATCAGCAACAATGATATTTTAGCCATTGCCGAGGATAATTTAGGAAAAATATGGGTTGGAACTTACAATGGTTTAAATTGTTACGATCCTGTTTCGAATAAATTTACAAGATATCTTCATACCAAAGCCAATCATACCATAAGCAATAATGCAGTTTGGAGCATTAAGGAAATTGGAGGCGAAATGTGGTTTGGAACTTCAAAAGGATTAACGATTTTAAATAAAAGCACAGGAAACTTTACTTCTATTTTTCATTCTGATACAGATACTTCTTCTCTTCCGAGCAATAATATTTTAAGTATTTTAAAAACCAAAAAAGGCGAAATCTGGATTGGAACCACAAAAGGTTTATGCCTGTTAACGAGCAGAAAAGGCGATAAATTTTCGTTTAAAAATTATCCCCTTAATACGACTGATTTATTAAATGTTCAATCTGTAATCGAAGATAAAAACGGTAATTTATGGGTAGGAACAAAAAATAAAGGACTTTTAAAATTCGATCAAAAACAAAAAGCGTTTGTTTCTTTCTTAGATCCTGCCAAATACAGCGAAATCAATACTGATATTCGTGCTTTAGTGACTGACAGCCATGGTTCTTTATGGATTGGAACTTACGATGGAATCTATATTTTAGGTTTAGATAAAAGTCTGCAAAAAATAAACAACAGCAACAACAGCAACGGAATCGACAAAGTAAAGTCGGTTTATATGGATAAAAAAGGCTCCATCTGGATTGGCTGTTATTACAAAGGCGTTAATCTTTGGGATATTTCAAATGTCAATTTCTCTAATTACAATCAGAATTCAAAAAAGATTCCGATGAGTTTTGATGTTGTCAGTTCGATTATTGCCGATAAAAACGATAATATTTATTTTGGTACCGAAGGCGGCGGTATCACGATTTACAATAAAAAAACCGAAGCGACGAGTTACATCAACAGCAAAACGGGCCAATCGAACAAAAATGACATTAAATCAATGTGTCTTTCTGAGGATCATATTTTATGGATTGGAACTTTCTCTAAAGGATTATCAGCTTACAATACCGTTTCAAAAAGAATTGAAGACAACCGAATTACTCCGGATTTACTCACGTCATTAAAAGAAAGCGGCGTTTATTCGCTTAAAACCGAAGGTCCTATTTTATGGATTGGAACTTTCGGAAAAGGCTTAATTCGTTATGATACAGCAAATAAAACGTTTCAGGTTATTGGCAACGATAATACAAAACCCGTTTTCCTGACCAATAATATCATTCGAACTATTTTAGTCGACAAACAAAACTCACTTTGGGTTGGAACTCAAAATGGTTTAAACCGTATTCCTTTACGCAATTTTAATCCGCAGCAATATTCCATTCAGCATTTCTTTTATGATCACAGCGCTTTATCCGGCGATGATATTTTGACTTTATTTCAGGATTCTCAAAACAGAATCTGGGTAGGAACAAAAGCAAAAGGACTGCATTATTTTGATGGAAAAAAATTCAACCGCATTAACCTCAGAATAGGAAATACGGTTATTACCTCCATACATTCTATTTTAGAAGATGACGATAAAAACCTTTGGATCAGTACCAATCAGGGAATCATTAAATACAATACAAACCTGAAAACGGTTGTGATTTACGATCAAAAAGACGGTTTGGCCAGTAATGAATTCAACGATAATTCGGCTTTAAAACTAGATTCGAATAAGTTTTATTTCGGAAGTCCGTCTGGTGCGACTTATTTTGATGCCACAAAAATTTCCTTAAATCAATATGCCCCGCAGGTTTTAATTACCGATTTAAAAATCAAAAACGAAACCATACATGCCAACGATAAAGATGGAATTTTAGAAAAAAGCATTGGTTTTACCCAAACCATTACGCTGGATTATGATAAGGCGAATTTCTCGATAAATTTTGCGATTCCTAATTATATTCGATCCAAAAACAATCAATACAGTTATCGTTTAACCGGTTTGGAAAACAACTGGACCACGACCAAAAATGCCGAAGCCAATTTTGCTATTCAAAATCCAGGAACTTATACTTTTGAAGTTCGCGGCGCTAATAATGACGGTGTTTGGAACAAAAACCCAACAACGCTAACCGTTATTGTAAATCCGGCTCCGTGGCGCAGTATTTGGGCGTTTTTATTGTACGGAATTATAATTGGACTTGGTTTATATGGTTTAATCTGGATCATGAAATCGAAAGCCAGATTGAAACAGAAACTGGAACTGGAATATCTGGAAACCAAACGTATTGAAGAAAACAACCGTGCAAAGCTGGATTTCTTTACCAATATTTCGCATGAATTCAGAACACCTTTAACTTTGATTTTAGGGCCGTTGCAGCAAATTTTATCCGATTATAACGGAACTAACGAAATGTACAAAAAGCTGTTGGTGATTGAAGGAAGCGCGAATCATCTTTTGAGTTTAATTAACCGTTTAATGGATTTTAGAAAACTAGAAAACGATCAGGCAACGCTCGAATCGGCTAACGGAAATATTGTAAAATTCACCAAAGAAATCTTTTTATCTTTTATAGAATATGCCAAAGATGGCGGTTACGACTATAATTTCGAATCTTCGGATGATGAAATTCTGGTTTATTTTGATCGATATAAACTCGAACGTGTATTTTATAATTTGATTTCGAATGCGTTTCGATATACGCCGAAAGGCGGTTCTATCAGCATTAAAATAGATCACGATCAGGAAAATCTGTTTATTGCCGTTGAAGATTCAGGAGTGGGAATTTCGGAAGAACATATCGATAAAATTTTTAATTTGTTTTTTGAGATTCCGATGCACAATCAGGTTCAGAAAAACTACAATAAAGGAACCGGAATTGGACTTTCTATCGTAAAAAACATCGTAAAACTGCATAAAGGAAGCATTGATGTTACCAATAAAACTTCGGGTGGTGTTATTTTTAAAGTAACGTTACCGCTTGGACGCGAACATCTTTTAGACACCGAAATTATTCCTGATTTTAAAATCAGTGATGATATCGAGCAATATGCTGCTCAGCTGGAACCGGCCGAAACAATAGAAAATGAAGATATCGACGACTTAATTGTTAACGACGAAAAGCAGACTATTTTACTTGTTGAAGATCATAAGGTTTTGAGAAAGTTCATGAAAAACCTGCTCAAAAAAGATTACAATATTATTGAGGCCGAAAATGGCAGAATTGCTTTTGAAAAAGCACAAAAATATGTGCCTAATTTAATTATAAGCGACGTTATTATGCCGGAAATGGTAGGAACTGAGCTTTGTTCTAAAATTAAGGAAAACATTAAAACCAGCCATATTCCGGTTATTTTGCTGACTTCGAGATCTTCATTGGTTTATAAATTTGAAGGACTTGAAAGCGGTGCCGATGATTACATCAGTAAACCATTTAATTTGATGGAGTTTAAGCTCCGCGTTAAAAACCTTTTAAACACAACCGAACGTTTAAAAATCAAGTTTTCGAGCGAAGACAGTTTTATTCCTTCGGAAATTACGGTTTCGTCTCTGGATGAAGAACTATTGAAAAAAGCATTTAAAATTGTAGAAGAAAACATTTCGAATGAACAATTTGATATTCCGTTTTTCTGTTCAGAATTAGGTGTAAGCCGCACCATGTTATTTTTAAAAGTAAAAGCGTGGACGAATTTTACGCCAAATGAATTCATTCATGAAATCAGGTTAAAACGCGCCGCTCAATTATTGGAACAAAACAAATTAAACATTTCAGAAATCAGTTATAAGGTTGGTTTCAACAATCCGAAATACTTTAGTAAATGCTTTCAAAAAAAGTATGGAGAAACTCCATCTCAATACTCAGATAAATTTTACAAATCGACGGTTGTATTATAAAAACCTAGTGTTTTAAGGGTTTAAAAAAGGGTATCTGTATTTTTAGATACCCTTTTTTGTATTTCTATATCGTTTTCGGGGTATACATTTGCGATATGAAAATCAAAAAAACAAACCTATTATTGCTGCAAATTCTATTTGTGATTATTATAATCGGAATGAGTTTATTGCTTTTCTACTTTATCTAACATTAACCTTAAAACCAAAAAATGAATGTTGACAAACCAAAAAATCAAACCGTTTAAATGGTTTTTACTGGTAACTTTTTTACTGGTAAATATCGTGATGAATGCACAGGAACGAAAAGTTACCGGAAAAGTAACTTCAAGCGAAGATTTACTCGGGCTGCCTGGTGCGAATGTCTATATTAAAAACTCCTCAGTTGGAGCATCTGCAGATATGGATGGAAATTATACTGTTATCATTTCAGAGAAAAATCCTGTTTTAGTTTTCAATTTCGTGGGTTATCAAACAGTCGAAATTCCGGTAGGAAATAAAACGGTAATAAATGTAAGTTTAAAACCAGACACTAAAAATCTTGATGAAGTAATTGTAGTAGGTTACGGTACTCGTAAAAAGAGCGACATTACCGGTTCTGTTTCTTCTGTAACAGCAAAAGAGCTTACTGCTTATCCTGTTTTAAGTGCTGAGCAGGCTTTACAAGGCCGTGCAGCAGGGGTTTCGGTACAAAGTAATAATGGCGGTGAGCCTGGCGCTCCGGTAAAAATCAGAGTCCGCGGCGGTACTTCTATCAATGCGAGCGGTGATGCCCTTGTAGTAGTGGATGGATTTGCAGGAGTTTCAATGCCGGCACCTCAGGATATTGCTTCTATCGAAGTTTTAAAAGATGCTTCGGCAACAGCCATTTACGGATCAAGAGGATCAAATGGGGTTATTATGGTTACCACTAAAAAAGGGAAACCAGGAAAACCGGTAATTGAATTCAGCAACTCTACATCAGTACAATCTGTAAATAATAAACTGCACTTATTAAATGCAGATCAGTTTGCGGCGTACAGAAAAAGTTTTACCACACATACACAAGGACCTGCAAATACAGACTGGCAGGATGTTATTTATCGTGATGGAATGATTTCGAATACACAATTGTCATTTTCAGGCGGATCTGATGCCGTGAAATATTATGTTTCCGGAACGTATTTCAACCAAAATGGAGTTGTAATTAATTCTGGAATTGACAGATATACCATTGTAAGTAATCTTGAAGCCGATTTATCTCCTAAATTTAAAGTAGGTTTAAACACGTTTACAAGCAAACAAAACAAAGACGGAATTGTGAGCCAGACAGGCGCTGGAGGAACTGGTGCTGCGGGTGTAATTGCTTCTGCTTACAGATTCATGCCAGACAAAGGAATTTATAATGCCGATGGAACTTTTACAACAACGGCTCCAATTGGTGATGATATCGATAACCCGTATGCTACGGCAATGGAAAACATTCTTGAAACTGTTTCTATCGTAAACAGAAACAACTTCTTTGCATCGTATCAAATTACAAAAGACCTTAATTTTAAAACCACTTTAGGTTTAACTGATAATAATTCGCAGACCGGAAGATTTATTCCTTCTACTTTAATTGCAGGGAAAAACATCAAAGGAGAAGCTTCTGTAAACAACACCAGATTTTCTTCTTTCTTAACAGAAAACTATTTGACTTTTAAACGTGAAGTTATAGAAAAAGGAGTTTTAACGGTTTTGGCTGGTTACTCGTATCAAAAAAACAAAAACGAAAGTTCGTATGCTGCTTCACGAGGATTTTTAACCAATACTAATTCTTATCGTAATCTTGGTGCCGGAACTGTATTTTTAAAACCAGATTCTAATTTATCTGAGACGGAATTAATTTCTGCTTTCGGAAGGTTGAATTTTGATTATGATGATAAATATTTACTAACATTTACGGCCAGACGAGACGGTTCTTCAAGCTTTAGTAAAAATTACAAATACGGAACTTTCCCTTCTGGAGCAATTGGATGGAATATTGGTAAAGAAAATTTCTTAAAAGACAGCAAAACGGTTTCAAACCTTAAATTAAGAGCCAGTTATGGTGCAACAGGAAATCCGTCAATTGGTCCTTACACTACTCTTTCGAGATTCTCAGAAATTTATGATGTGAGCGGTGACGTAATTGTAAATGCGGTTCAGTTAACTTCTTTAGATAATCCGAATTTGAAATGGGAAACTTCTTATCAGCAGGATTACGGAATTGATTTAGGTTTATTTGATAACCGAATCAGTATTACGGCAGATTATTACAAAACAATCACAAAAGATTTATTGTTTAACAGACCGCTTCCGGGAGTTTCGGGAATTGCTTCTCAGCTTCAAAACGTTGGAGAATTAGAAAACAAAGGATGGGAATTGGCTATTAATTCTAAAAACTTTATTGGAGCAGATTTCACTTGGTCTACCAGCTTTAATATCTCATCAAACAAAAACAAAGTATTAAAATTAGCCGATAATAAAGATTTATTAATCAACTCTACTCCGGGTCACTTCCTGGCTACAGAATCTCAGATTTTAAGAGTGGGTCAGCCGGTTGGTTCTTTCTTCGGGTTTATTTATGACGGCGTTATTCAACAAGGTGAAGCTGTTTTACCAGGAAACTTTGAAACAATTGCAGGAGGAGAAAAATTTAGAGATGTTAATGGTGACGGAAAATTAGATTCTAATGACAAAACTATCATAGGAAATCCAAATCCTGATTTCATCTTTGGATTAAATAATGATTTCACTTATAAAAATCTTGATTTAAATATCTTCTTTCAAGGTTCTCAAGGAGGCGAAATCTTAAATTATACATTAATGGAACTGGCTTCTGGTAACAACAATGCTACAACAGAAGTTTTAAACTCATGGACTCCAACAAATACAAACACAAATGTGCCTATTAATGCGGCGAGAACTAAAAGAGTTACTTCGAGATTTGTTTACGACGGAAGTTACGTTCGTTTGAAAAACATCTCTTTAGGATACAGCTTAGATGACAAAATTGTTTCTAAAATGGGTTTAAGCAAGGTTCGTTTTTACATCAGCGGGCAAAACCTTTGGACGATTACCAATTATCCGGGAACAGATCCTGAAACCAGTTACTTAAACGACAACAACTCAAGAAGTAATACCAATTTAGGATTGGATTATGGAGGATATCCTAACGTGAGAACGTTTACAATAGGATTTAATGTAAAATTTTAGTCTAATAAAAATACTATGAAAAAATATATAGCTTTTCTTTTCATCGGAACACTCACTTTTTTTGCCTGTTCTGATCTGGAAGAACATCCGGTAGGAGTTATTCGTCCAGAAAACTTTTTCAATAATACAGATGATTTACAAGCGGCCGTAAACGGAGCTTTTGCTAACATTGCACACAATAACTATTGGGGAAGAGAATTTACAATTGCGTTAATGCTTCGCGATGATATGGCCGACATTGGTGATAGAACCACTCAGGCGGCACGTATTGATGTCAACGATATGACAATGAATGATACCAATGCACTTGTGGCAAACTTCTGGCCTCAATCGTATATTATCATTACGGCAGCAAATCAGGCAATTGAAGGCGCTAAAAAAACACCTGGAGATCCTGCAAAAGTAAACGCAATTGTGGCTCAGGCTTATTTTGCAAGAGCATTTGCTTACTATCATTTGGTGCGTCTTTTTGGAGACATTCCATACATTGATTTTGTTGTAAACGATGTAGGACAGGTAAATTCATTAAGCAAAACCAAAGAAGCTGATGTGTACCCAAAAATTATTGCCGATTTAGAATTTGCCAAAAAATGGCTTGAAGACAAACCAAAAGTAAAAGCCGTTCCTGGAAAAGGTACAGCTGCAGGTTACTTATCCTCTGTTTATTTGACTTTAGGACAATACCAAAAAGCTTATGACGAAGCTAAATATGTAATAACAAACGAGGCAAAATTTGGTTTAGGTCTTGATGCTGATTTTCAGGATTTATTTAATGCTACAAAAACAGCTTCATTAAAAGAACCATTATTTACAGTCGATTTCAACAATTTAACTTCTGGAAATTACGGTCAGGATTATACAGCATTCTTTACAGGATCATTAAAAGATGACAGTTACAGCTACGGACAAGGATTTTCTGTTGCCGTTCCTTCTTTAAAAGTATTCAACACCTGGGATCAAAGAGATTACAGAAGAGCCGTAAGTTTTGATACCATTATTAGAAAGAAAACAGGTCCGGGCGGTGCTTTGCAGGTTTTCCCTTCAAGCGATAACGAAAAAGCGCCTCGTCCGCATATTGCTAAGTATTTCCGTTTTCCTGGAAAAGCAGGCGCTAACGGAAGAACTTCACAGCACAATTACATCACGATGCGTTTTGCCGAAGTTTTACTTACTGCTGCCGAAGCTTTAAACGAAATTACACCGGGAACTACAGAAGCAGATGGATATGTAAACCGTGTTCGTGCAAGAGCGAGAAATAAAGCAGGAAGACTGGTTTCTTTCCCTGCAAACGTAACACCGGGATTATCTCAGGCCGATTTTAGAAAAATGGTTATTGATGAAAGAAGATTAGAACTGGCTTTTGAATACGTAAGATGGTACGATATTAAGAGACTTAAAAATGGTCCGGAAGTATTTGGTCCTGCAGGTCTTGAACCACACGCTAATTTTGATCCAAACAAAGATTATTTATGGCCGTTACCAGGAACAGAATTGGCCATTAACCCTAATTTAAAACCAAACAATCCTGGTTACTAAAAGATTAAAATTAATATAGCTGCTGCGTGAAATATCGAATTCATAGAAGCATAGATTTTTAAGCTATGTCTCTATCTGTTAGAATACACGCTACAGGTTATATTAATTAGTAAGAGATCGCCATGATTCGGCATAAAACTGAAAAGTGGCGATATCATATTCCATTAAAAAAATAATACCTGCACATGAATAAAGTTAGTTTCATTTGTTTAATTCTTGGCTTTGCATCGCTGGTAACAGCATGCAAACCTGGGATTAACTCTCAAACAAAAAACACAACGGCAGCAAACAGCCTCTTGGAAACGCGTTACAAAATGTTACTCGATTATCCGGTAGATTCTATGTCGATGCCCAGAAGTATGAATATCAAAACCAATGAGATTCGCAAAGTCCCTTCGAGAGACTGGACAAGCGGTTTTTTTGCCGGAAATCTTTGGCAGTTATACCGTTTAACAGGCGACTCAAAATATAAGGAACAAGCTCAAAAATGGACTCCTTTCAGCAAGAAAGAAAGTGTCAACAGTAATTCGCATGACGTAGGTTTTAAAGTGTTTTGCAGTTTTGGAGAAGCCCTAAAAGTGGAAGACAAGAAAGACTACGAAGCCGTAATTATTAAAGGCGCCGAAACTTTATGCAAAAGATTCAATCCAAAAGTGGGTTCCATTCGTTCTTGGGATTTCAATAAAGAGATTTGGGATTATCCGGTTATCATCGATAATATGATGAATCTGGAATTGCTTTTTGAAGCTTCTAAATTATCAGGAAATCCAAAATACCGTGACGTAGCGATTCAACACGCTAATACAACACTGAAAAATCAGTTTAGAGAAGATAACAGCTGTTACCATGTTATCGATTATAACCCAAATACAGGCGAAGTTAGAAAGAAAACAACACTTCAGGGTTACAATGACGATTCGGTTTGGGCACGAGGCCAAGGATGGGCCGTTTACGGATTTACGATGTCTTATCGCTACACAAAAGATCCTGCCTATTTAAAGCAGGCCGAGGCAACAGCAAAATTTTTTATGACAAATAAAAATCTGCCTGAAGACGGAATTCCGTATTGGGATTTTAAAGATCCAAGTATTCCAAATTCACCGCGCGATGTTTCTGCCGCAATGGTGATGGCATCGGCATTATATGAATTATACGGCTATACTAAAAATCAAACTTATCTGGCTTTCGCCGATAAACTGATGGCATCGGTACAAACCGACAAATATATTTTAGATTCTAAAATTAAGGCGCCTTTTCTTTTTGATCACAGCACAGGAAACTGGCCAAAACATGATGAAATTGACGAACCAATAATCTACGCCGATTATTATTTTCTGGAAGCATTATTAAGAAGAAAGTAACTAAGGGACTAAGGTGCTAAGGAACTAAGGTTTTTAGCCTCAGCACCTCAGTACCTTAGAACCTCAGAACCTAAAAAAAACCTATGAAGAACTCATTATATCAAAATAATACATTTTCAATTTTTGCGCTTTTTGTTTTTTTTCAGATTTGTCTGAGCAGCAGTTTTGCTCAGACAAAGATGAATATTAACGACAATTGGCTTTATTTAGAAAATCATACCTCAAACCTCAACGAAGCACAGAAAGCGACAAACTGGACTTCTCTGAATTTACCGCATACCTGGAACGCCGAAGATGCAACCGATTTAAATCCGGGTTACAGACGCGATGCCAGCTGGTATCAAAAGAAATTAAATATTTCGCAGATCGATAAAAACAAAGTCTATTCGTTATACTTTGAAGGTTCAAACGTGACCACAAAAGTATATGTAAACGGTAAAGAAGCCGGAGGTCATATTGGCGGTTATATTGGCTTTTCAATAGACATTACCAACTTCATTAAAGAAGGAAACAACGATATTTTTGTTCGCGTTGATAATAGTTACGACATCGAAATTATTCCGTCTCAAAAAAGTGATTTCTTTATTTACGGAGGAATCACGCGCGATGTATGGCTGGTTTCAAAATACAAAAACCATATCGAGAATTTAAAGATTACAACTCCCGAAGTTTCGGCTAAAAAAGCTTCGGTAGAAATCGTTTCTTCTTTTGTAAATGCCGATAATTCAAAAGATTTATCGTTAACGGTAACACTTAAAACTCCAAAAGGAAAAAAGGTGGCAAGCAAAACGATTCCTGTAACGGATAAAACTTCGACAATTACTTTCGAAAACATCAAAAACCCAGAACTTTGGGATACCGAAAAACCGAATTTATACAAACTAACTGCTGTTTTATCCGAAAAAAATCAAGTTAGAGACAGCGTTGCCGAAAAAGTAGGTTTTAGATGGTTTGAATTTAAAGATCACGGCCCTTTTTACCTTAACGGAAAACGTTTATTAATTCGTGGTACGCACCGTCATGAAGAACAAGCCGGAGTTGGCGCTGCTATGAGCAACGAACAGCATTGGGCAGATATGAGATCGATCAAAAACATGGGCGCTAATTTTGTTCGTCTGGCGCATTATCCGCAAGATCCGGAAGTTTACAAAGCCTGTGACGAACTTGGTTTATTGGTTTGGGACGAACTGCCTTGGTGCCGCGGCGGTATTGGTAATGAAGTTTGGAAAACGAATACCAAAAATATGCTGGCAGAAATCATCAATCAAAATTACAATCATCCAAGTATTATAATCTGGTCGCTTGGAAATGAAATGAACTGGCTTCCTGATTTTCCTGACGGCGATAATACCGAAAAAACAAATGTTATTTTATCTGAGTTAAACGACATTGCACATAAACTTGATCCAACCAGAAAAACAGCAATTAGAAAATATTACGAAGGCTCTCATATTGTAGATGTGTTCTCCCCTTCTATATGGTCTGGCTGGTATTCCGGAAGTTATAAAAGCTACCAAAAAGCAATTGATGTTTACAAAAAAGAATACAAACATTTCATTCATGCCGAATATGGCGGTGACAGCCACGTAGGGCGTCACAGCGAGAATCCGGTAACAGGCGAAAATGTAATAAAATCAGAAGGCTGGGAAGAAGCAATCGTACAGACGAAAGTGGCCAATATTGCACAAATTGGTGACTGGAGCGAAAATTATATCGTAGATTTATTTGACTGGCATTTGCATATATCCGAGAATGATCCGGAGTTCGTGGGTAATGTTCAATGGGCATTTAAGGATTTTGCAACGCCGTTACGTCCGGAAGATGATATTCCGTACATGAATCAAAAAGGACTTGTAGACCGAAACGGAATTCCGAAAGATGCGTATTATGTTTTTAAAAGTTATTGGGCAAAAGAACCTTTCGCTTACATAGAATCGCATACCTGGACAGAACGTCAAGGTCCTGAGAATCTGCCGAGAACAATCAGCGTTTTCAGCAATTGCGAAAAAGTAACTTTATTCCATGACGGAAAAGCACTTGGAGAGAAACAGCGCAACCTTTCTCTATATCCTGCAAATGGTTTAACTTGGGATGTCAACTTTAAAAAAGGAGAAAATATTCTAATTGCCATTGGTAAAACCAAAGATGGAAAAACGGTTTCTGATACCATAAAAGTGAATTATCGTTTCAATAAAAATGATACGGCTTCTTCGCTTCAATTGTCTTCGGAAAAATTAAAAAATGGTAATTATCTGGTTACAGCAATTGCAATTGACAATAGTAATTTACGTTGTTTAGATTATGAGGAAAGTGTTTATTTTCAATGCTTAAAAGGCGGTAAAACCTTAAAAAACCAAGGAACACCAACAGGAAGCGAATCTATAAAAATGGCAAACGGAAAAGCTTCGATCGAAGTAATCCCGGATGGTTCAGGTAATCCAATTGAAATGACAGCGCTGAACCAAAGTTTTAAAGGAGAATATTTGAAGATTCCGGTTAATTAGCTTAACCGGAATCCCGATAGCTATCGGGAGCAAAGTTTACACACAATCTTGTCATCCTGAGGAACGAAGGATCTCACGCGTGACTCGACAAAATGAGAAAAACAATCAATTAAACTAAATACTTATGAAAAATACCCCTTTTTACATTATCGTTTTAGTATTGACAAGTTTTGCTGGTAATGCACAAGTAGTAACCTTAAATGCCGATGGCCCTGACGGAGTTGGTACTTACGAGCTTATTACAAATGCATTAGCTCCTGGAACGGCAAACGGAGCAATTGAAGCTCCAGATGCGATTCATCCCGGTTTTGGACGTCATATTGCCGAGGTTTTTGATACGGAACTGAACAAAAATGTTTTTGAGTTTTATTCTCATGTGAGTAATACGCCTCCAGATAATGAACCTGTAGCGGGAAAAACGGACAGACAGCGTGTTGAGATTAAATCGTACAATCCTTCTCCTGATAATTTAAAAGCCGTAATTGGTGAAACGGTTCAATACAAATGGCGTTTTAAAGTGCCGGCAGGATTTAAGCCTACTACAAGTTTTACGCACATTCATCAGGTAAAAGCAGTAGATGGTGACGATGACGATCCTCTGTTTACTTTAACACTGCGAAAATTATCTAACGGAGGAACAAGATTGGAATTAATTTATGATAAAGATGCGGCAGCGGCAACCATAAAATATCAAAATCTAAACATGTCTTTGTTTGAAGGAATTTGGGTTGAAGCTGTAGAAACCGTAAAGGTCGGATTGCAGGGAACTTATTCTATAATTATAAAAAAAGTAAGCGACGGAACTGTTTTGATGGATTACAGCAATGCTAATATTCAAACAATTCGTCCTGCATACACATCAGCAACAGGCGTTGTATATGCAGCCAATTCTTTTATTCGACCAAAATGGGGAATTTATCGCAGTCTGGCCGATATTGCCAATATGAGAGACGAAGCTATGCGTTTTTCTGATTTTAGCATTGAAGAATTGACTACTTTATCTTCAAAAGAACATGCAGAAGAAAAAACGTCTATACAATTTCCAAACCCTGTTGGAGATAAATTACAGCTGTCAGAAGTTATCTTAAATCAATATTCAGGATTACGAATTTACGACAGCAGCGGCAAACAAGTTATTACCCATGATACCCTATCTGAAAATGTGAATATATCGTCTTTGAAATCGGGGCTTTATATTATCAAATTCAAAAAAGAGAATACCTTTTCGAAAGGTATAAAAATGATTAAAAAATAAATATTACAAATGAAAAAACTAATTACCCTTTTACTGCTGACATCAGCCTTTATTGGACAATCTCAAGGTTTAATCTCCAATGTGCCAAACCGAAACACCACATCATTAAACGGCGTTTGGAATTACATTGTCGATCCTTACCAAACTGGTTTTTACAGCTTTCACCTTGACCAATACGACAAACAGGAAAAACCGGCTAAAGGAGCCTTTTTTACTAATTATCACGCAGTAAACAAACAGGAATTAGTAGAATATGATTTTGATAAATCACCCACTATCAATATTCCGGGCGACTGGAATTCACAAGTTCCCGAACTGAAATATTACGAAGGAAATGTTTGGTTTAAAAAGTCTTTCGATTACAATCTGGCCGCTAACAAACGTCTTTTTGTGTATTTGGGAGCCATTAATTACAAAGCCGTTGTTTATTTAAACGGAAAAAAACTCGGAACTCACGAAGGCGGTTTTACTCCGTTTAATTATGAAGTTACTTCAATCGTACAACCAAAAGACAACTTTTTGGTCATTAAAGTTGATAATACGCGTCATAAAGAAGATGTTCCTACAGTTAATACCGATTGGT
Source organism: Flavobacterium sp. GW821-FHT12A05 (assembly GCF_058807735.1). Classification (NCBI taxonomy): domain Bacteria; kingdom Pseudomonadati; phylum Bacteroidota; class Flavobacteriia; order Flavobacteriales; family Flavobacteriaceae; genus Flavobacterium; species Flavobacterium sp. GW821-FHT12A05. The sequence goes on from NZ_JBXAQY010000003.1 coordinate 583,485, forward strand.
GGAATTACGGCGGGATTACACGCGATGTTACTTTAATTGAAGAAGAAGCTTCTTTTATTGAAGATTATAATATTCAGCTGAAAAAAGGGAATGCCAATGTTATTTCCGGATTTATTAAAATCAACAATTTGGATCCGGCAAAAAATCAGGTTTCGATTGCTATTCCAGAATTAAAAATTAATTATAAAGGAAAAATTGGTGCTGACGGAATTTTAAATTTTGAAATTCCAGCGAAAAAAATCTCTTACTGGTCGCCTGAAAGTCCAAAATTATATGATGTTGCCGTTACTTTTAACGGACAAAAATTAAACGATAAAATTGGTTTTAGAACTATTGAAACTCAAGGAGACAAAATCTTATTAAACGGAAAACCAGTCTTTTTAAGAGGAATCTCTATTCATGAGGAAAATGCTAAAGGCGGACGTGCTAATTCTGAAGAAGATGCTTTGCGTTTACTAAACTGGGCAAAAGAATTAGGCTGTAATTATGTTCGTCTGGCACATTATCCGCATAACGAAAACATGGTTAGAGAGGCTGATAAAATGGGATTAATGGTTTGGGAAGAAATTCCGGTTTACTGGACAGTTGAATTTAAAAATGAAAATACCTATAAAAATGCCCAAGATCAGTTAACTGCCGCTATTACAAGAGATAAAAACAGAGCCAGTATTGTGATTTGGTCTATGGCAAATGAAACTCCGGTTTCTGACGCTCGAAATACTTTTATCACAAATTTGGTAAATCATACAAAATCATTAGATAATACAAGGTTAATCAGTGCGGCTTTATTAACACACAATGGAAAAATTGACGATGAAATTGGTAAATCGCTTGACATTATTGCTTTTAATCAATATTTAGGCTGGTACGGCGGTAACTTAGAAAATGCCGAGAAAACATTCTGGACTACGCCATACAACAAACCTGTTTTTGTTTCTGAATTTGGAGGTGATGCAAAAGCGGGCTTTCACGGAGAGAAAAACGAGCGTTGGACAGAAGAATATCAGGAATATTTATACATCCAGAATTTAAAAATGATCGAAAAGATTCCACACTTAAGCGGAACGAGTCCTTGGATTTTAGTTGATTTCAGATCACCAAAACGATTACTTCCAGGAATTCAGGACGGTTACAATCGTAAAGGTTTGATTTCAAACGACGGTGAAAAGAAGAAAGCTTTTTACATCATGCAGGATTGGTATGCTAAAAAGAAAAAAGAGCAAAATTAAATTTAACAGCCATTACCAATTCATTAACAAAAAACAAACTATTTTTATATGATTTTTCTTCATTATTAACTTACTTTGTGGTTATTCTAAAAATTGTAAACCTATGAAAAAATTATGTTTATTGGCAGTTACTTTGTTCGCTGCCTTTACAGTACAGGCTCAAGATGTGGCAAAATTTGCTCCGCTTGATGCTAGTCCGGTTGATATTTCTTATTTCCCTAACAAAGCAGTTAAATTCAAAAAAACAGACAATCCAAATCCTGTTGTAAAAGTGACTTACGCCAGACCTTCAGCAAAAGGACGCACTATTTTTGGTGATATCGTTAAGTTTGGAGAAGTTTGGAGAGTTGGTGCTAATGAAAACACTGAAATTAAATTTTATAAAGCCGTAACAATTGGCGGTAAAAATATTCCAGCAGGAACTTACAGCTTATTTGCTATTCCTGAAAAAGACAAATGGACTATTATTATCAATAAAGAAATCGATTTATGGGGTGCTTATGCTTACGACGAAAGCAAAGACGTGGTAAGAGTTTCAGTTCCTGTAAAACCAGTAAATGAAGTAATCGAAGCTTTATCAATTGCTTTTACAGCTCAGGGTTCTACAGCTAATTTAGTTATTGGATGGGATAAAACAACTGTTGAATTGCCAATTACGGTTAAATAAGTTTTAATGATATATGCCACGAAGGCACAAAGTCGCAAAGTTTTTTTAAGCTTTGCGACTTTTCTTTTTTTGCCACGACCCGAGCGATAGCGAACAGGCGAAGCAATTACACAAATTTAAATTATCAATTGGAAAAAAAATTAGTGCAAATTCGTGTAATTCGTTGCTATAAAAAAAATCATTTTTAATCCTCTTTAATCTGTGGCTAAAAATTTAAGCAACAGTTTCTATAATTTTATCCAGCGTAATTGGTAAATCCCTTACGCGTTTTCCGGTTGCGTTAAAAACCGCATTTGCAATTGCGGGCGCCATTCCTACCAAAGCAGTTTCACCAAGACCTTTGGTTCCCATTGGGTTGCTGATGGGGTCTTTTTTATTAACGAAGAAAACTTCCTGTTTTTCAATATCAGCATTTACGGGAACATGGTAATCGGCAAAATTATTGTTGATTGGACGACCAAAACGATGATCTATTTCCAATGCTTCCATTAACCCCATTCCTATTCCTCCCACTGCACCGCCGTACATTTGCCCAGCTGATGTTTTTTGGTTGATAACCGTTCCTATATCGGCACAAGAAACCACGTGCGCCAATCGTATTTTACCTAAATTCGGATTCACCAATACTTTTACAAAGTGAACTGAAAACGAATAAATGGAGTATTTCTTCGCTTCTTCTGCTCCTTTTGAGAGATTTTCAACTTCTAATCCGTCTAGTTTATTAGCACTCAATAAAGAAGTTAAAGTAAGCGTTTTAGTTTTATCTTTTTTAGATGAAATCAAACCATTTTCAAAAGTTAAATCTGTAATAGCGATTCCTTTAAAAGTTGGGTTTTGTGTTGCCAATTCTAATACTTTACTAACTAATAAATTACAAGAATCATGCACAGCAGAACCCACAGACGAAGTCGTTGCCGATCCTCCCTGTGTCGGGCCTTTTGGCAATCCGCTTTTTCCCATTTCAATGATGACATTCTCGGCAGGAAGACCTGTAATTTCGGCTCCAATTGCCGTCATCATGGTTGCAGTTCCAGGTCCCATATCGTTTACACTGCATTGCAGTACTAAATTTCCATCGGGTAAAAATTTTGCTTTTACAGAAGTCGGGCTTCTATAACAGCCAAAAGTTCCTGTTCCCATTCCGTAGCCAACCAGCCAGTTTCCTTCTTTGACAGAACCCGGTTCATTTTTACGGTTTTTCCAGCCAATGCGTTCCATTCCGCCCTCGTAACACTCCAGAAGATATTTACTGCTCCAGGGTTTATTTTGTTCCAAATCTTTCTCGGCATAATTCAGCTTTCGAAATTCAATTGGATCCATATTTAATTTATGCGCCAGTTCGTCCATAGCCGATTCTAATGCAAAAGAACCCGTAGCCTCTCCCGGACCGCGCATCCAAATTGGTGTGCAGGTATCCAAAGGCACAATTCTGTAACGTGTCGAAACATTGGCACAATCATAAATAAATCGGGACATGTTTACCGTTCCTTCCATAAAATCCTCATAGCTCGAAGTCATGGCAACCGCTTCATGAGTTAATCCTGTCAGTTTTCCGGCTTTTGTTGCGCCAAGACCCATTTTCTGAATCGTGTAAGGTCTAAAACCTACGTTTGTAAACATCTGCTCGCGGTGTAAAACTAATTTTACCGGACGATTTAATTTCTTAGAACCAATTAATGCTGCAATTTCATACGGCCAGGTGTGTAATCCCATCCCGAATGCTCCTCCAAGATATTCTGAATGAACCTCAACGTCTTCAACCGGAACTCCAAAAACTCCGGCAACACTTTTTCGCGTTCCTTCAACACCTTGACTTTTGGTATATAAAACAGGTTTATTTCCTTCCCATTTAGCAATAATATTCGCCAGCTCCATTGGATTATGAACTTCGGTTGGAATCGTGTATTCGGCTTCTAAAACTACTTCTGCATTTTTATATCCGTCATGTTCACCGCGATGGTAATCATTTCCTTTATCTGTTTCAACTTTTTTCTCTTTATCGGCAGCTTTTTTAAGTTCAGTCGAATGTTCTTCTTTAAAATAATCGGCTTTAATTAAACTCGCGGCATATTGCATACGTTCGAAAGTATCGGCAATAACCAAAGCAATTGGCTGATCGTAATACAAAACCGAATCATCTTTGAAAATCTGCAGCGGCTGCCCGAAATTATGTTTGTCTTTTGCTTTTTCGTAGCCAACAGGTTTATCTACATTTAAATGCGTAATAACCGCCAAAACTCCCGGCGCCCATTCGGCTTTTTTAGTATCAATGGTTTTGATTCTTCCTTTTGCAATCGTGCTTCCAACCAAACAGGCATACACAACGCCAGCCGTTTTGTATTCTGCCGAATAAGTCGCTGAACCCGTTACTTTAGCAAATCCGTCAACTCTATTAATATTACTTGTCTTGCTCATAATTCTAATTATTTTGATGCTGCTATTGTAAGTGCTTCTGTTATGGCATTGGCTCCCAGTGTAATTTTAAAATCATTATCACCGTATCCTCTTGCACCTTTCATTGATAAATTGGCTGCTTGTCTAAATGTTTCTTCTGAAATTGTTTTCCCTTTCAGGAATTCTTCAGCTTCCGTTAATCTCCAAGGTTTATGTGCAACACCGCCCATAGCCAGTCTAACATCATTTATAACATTATTTTTTAGGTCTAAAGCCACAGCAACCGAAACCAATGCAAAGGCATAACTCGTTCTGTCGCGAACTTTTAGATAATGAACATTTTTAGTGAAATTATTATCCGGAATTTCAACTGAAGTAATTAATTCCTTAGGTTCTAAAGTATTGTCTTTTTCGGGGGTATTTCCCGGAAGACGATGAAAATCGGTAAACTTAATTTGTCGTTTCCCTTTTGGTCCTTCTACCAAAACCTGCGCGTCTAATGCGGCCAAAGCCACACACATATCACTTGGATGAACAGCAATACAGCTGTCTGAGGCACCAAAAATAGCCGACATTCTGTTTGAACCGCCAATCGCACCGCAACCACTTTTGGGAACTCGTTTGTTGCACGGCATATCGGTATTATAAAAATACGAACAGCGTGTTTTTTGCAGCATATTGCCGCCAACCGTTGCCATGTGTCGTATTTGCTGAGATGCTCCGGCCGCTAAAGCCAAAGCCAGCAGCGGCTGTTTTTCTTTAATGGATGTATCTTCGGCTACCTGACTGTTTTTTGCCAAAGCGCCTATCGAAACTTTTCCTTTTAGAAATTCTATTTTTTTAAGATTCAGTCCGTTTATGTCGACCAGTTTGTCTGGAGCGATTACGTTCTTTTTCATTAAATCAACCAGATTGGTTCCTCCCGCAATAAACATCGCTTCTTTTTCTTTGCTGACGCTTGACACGGCTGAACCTGATGACAATGCTTTAATTATCTGAAAGTTTTTCATAGTTCCTTCCCTCCTTCCTTCACTTCGGTTATAGCGTCAACGATATTATGATAAGCACCGCATCGGCAGATATTACCGCTCATATATTCACTGATTTCTTCTCTGCTGTTAGCATGACCTTCTTTGATACAGGCAATTCCCGACATGATTTGTCCCGGTGTACAATATCCACACTGAAAACCATCGTGTTTAATAAAAGCTTCCTGCATTGGGTGCAGTTTTTTGCCTTTTGAAAGTCCTTCAATTGTGGTTACCTGTGCATTTTGCTGCATAGAGGCCAAAGTCAAACAAGATAAAATTCGGGTTCCGTTTACGTGAACGGTACATGCACCACATTGACCATGATCACAGCCTTTTTTGGTTCCGGTAAGCTGTAACTGCTCTCTTAACAAATCCAGTAAAGTAGTTCTGGGTTCGATGTTAAGATTGTGTTTTTTGCCATTTACTTCAATAGAAAGCGGCACTGTCTCTAAATATTCAGCAATTTTTTCATCCCATTTCTTCTCGGATGCCATTACCAATGAAGGCGGTGTCAAGGCGAGAGCGGTAAAAAGTCCTGATTTTTTTATAAAGTCACGTCGGGAATTCGAATCGTTCTCCGTCACTTTATTTAAATTTGTTTTCTTAGAAGCCATTCCATCTATCTTTTAAATTAGCAAAATCACTTTGGTATTCTAACAAATTTAACAATCTTAAGTCGTAAAAAATTATAAAATTCAAACATTACTCTTATTTAGAATAATTACAATTTCTCTTTGAGATTTAACCGCAAAGGACGCAAAGGTTTTTTATTATAGATCGGTGATAAAACCACAAAGTTCGCAAAGCTTTGTGTAGATAAAGCTTTGCGAACTTTGTGGTTTCTATAGATAACTAAGAGAAACATTCTTAGCGTTCTTTGCGGTTAAATACACACATTTATTTTTACATTGAAAATTGTACTTTTACAAAACTAAGTTTTGATTTATGCCGCATCAACAAAATATTTATCTGGATAATAATGCCACAACCCGTGTTGATGAACGCGTTCTCGAGGCTATGCTTCCGTATTTTACCCAATTATATTCTAATTCTACCAGTAAACATATTGCGGGACTTACGGTAAATGAAGCTGTAGAAAATGCTGCCTGGCAAGTCGCAGATTTAATAAATGCCGATGCAGAGGAAATTACCTTTACTTCGGGAGCTACTGAAGCAATTAATTTAGCAATTAAGGGTTTGGCAAACCAAGATCGAAAACATATCATAACGGTTGCCACTGAACATAAAGCGGTGCTCGAAACCTGTACTTTCATGGAAAGTATGGGTTTCGAAATCAGTTATTTACCTGTTAGTAAGGACGGACTTTTAGATCTTCATCTTTTAGATGAAACTATTACGGATAAAACACTGGTTTTCATAGGAATGCTTTCTAATAATGAAACGGGTGTCATACAAAATGTCAGTGAAATTTCCAGCATTCTGAAAAGCAGAAATGTACTTTTTATGTGCGATGCCACTCAGGCAGTCGGAAAGATTACTGTTGATGTAAAAACTTTAGGAATTGATTTTCTGACTTTTTCTGCACATAAATTTTACGGCCCAAAGGGTATCGGCGCTTTGTATGTTTCGGCGAAAGCCAAAATAAAACTGCTTCCTCAAATTCTTGGTGGCGGACAACAGCGAAAATTACGAAGCGGTACTTTAAACGTTCCGGGTATTATTGGTTTAGGTAAAGCTGCCGAAATTGCTTTAAATGATTTAGAAAAAGATAAAATCCAGATTGAAAAACTGCGCAATACATTAGAAAATGGTTTACTGCAATTTGAAGGTGCTTTTGTAAATGGAAGTACCGAAAACCGAATTTATAATACTACGAATATTTGTTTTCCGGGCGTAAATTCCGAACAGTTGATTATGGCTTTGGGGAATATTTCGGTTTCTAATGGGGCTTCGTGTTCGGCGGTTACCTCTGAGCCGTCTCATGTTTTAAAAGCAATGGGGTTGTCTCATGAACAAGCTTTGAGTTCTATTCGTTTTAGTCTCGGCCGATTTACTACAGAAGAAGAAATTGATATTGCGGTGGAACGGATTTTGGCTTTGTCTGGAGAGTTTGCCACTAAGACACTAAGGCAGTAAGTTTTTTATTTTATAATCTCGCGAAGTCGCAATCCCGAGGCTTCGGGAGCAACGATTTTATGAATTGCCTCCAGTTTTAACTGGAGGAAGAAATAGATTAAGGTTTAAAGGGCTTTAGCCAAACTTCTGCTAGTTTGGCTAAAGCCTTTTCTATTATTGCTTAGAAAACCTCCAGCTAAAGATGGAGGCAATTCATAAAGAAACTTACAGATTTGTCAAATCCAACATAGCCTGTGGTTTCAACCACAGGAACACAATACGACGCGTGACAATATTGCCTGTTGTTTCAATCACAGAAATACAATACAGGGTGTGAAAATATTGTATCCCCGTGGTTGAAACCACGGGCTATGTTTGAAAATAACCTCTGAACCTTTGCCCCTTTGCCTCTTTGAACCTTTGAACCTCTATCAAGAAATCAACTTATCATAATCTTCCTCGGTATCGATATCAATACTGCCTTTTTCGAAAGGAATTGAGGCGGTATCTTCTGCGTATTTTTTAATGATTTTTTTAGCTCCTTCCTGCCCTTTTAAGTCCAATAATTCACTGAAGTATTTTTTATGGAATAAAACTGGCGATCCTAAGGTTTCGGAATAGGCAGACGCTGTAATTCCTTTTCCGGTTTTGTGGTATTCACTAATCAGGTTTTCGAAAATTAAATTGGTTACATAAGGCTGATCGCAGACCGTGAAAATACAATGATCACAATCGGGGTTTAGAGATAAAAGTTCCTGAAGCCCTTTTACTATTGAAGATGCCATTCCGGTTTCCCAATCAGGATTGAAACAGCAGTTTAGTTCTTTGCTATTGAGGTCTTTTTCTATTAAATCATGATTAGCACCTGTAACTACAATTGCAAAAGAATCCGGTACCTTCGAAACTTCAAAAATGATGTTCTTTAAAAGTGTGGTTTCTTTGTATTCAAGCAATTGTTTTGGTCTTCCTAATCTTGAGGAATTCCCTGCTGCTAAAATGATAATACCGGTTTTATTTTGAAATTTATTACTCATAATGAATTTCATCGTGTATTTTTCCTTGTTTGTATTTTAAGGATGTTCCCGATTTTCCTGTAGAAAAAGCTTTAATTTCTGACACAATTGATAAGGCTATTTCTTCGGATGTTTCGGCACCAATATCTAAACCTACGGGACTGTAAATACGTTGTAATTGTTCCTCACTGACTTGTATTCCTTCATTTTGAAGATCATCAAGCATTCGGTTTAATTTGGTTTTCGGGCCGAGGATTCCAATGTAACGACAATTGGTTTCAAGTAACGATTTCAAAACGGCCAAATCGTATTTGTAATTGTGCGTCATTAAAACGACACAGGTTTGATCGTCGATTACAATATTTTCTAAAAACTGTTCGGTTTTTACGGCCTTTACATTGTCTGCATGCGGAAATCGTTTTGGTACTGCATGTGTTGCGCGTCCGTCGCCAATGGTAATTTTCCAGCCGAGTATTGCGGCCATTTTAACCAAAGGCTGTACATCGTTTCCTGCTCCGGCAATAACCAGCGAAATGGGCGGTTTTATGTATTCGATTAAAGCCTCACTGTCATTTTCTGGCAGAAGTTTTTTTATGATGGAGGTCTTGGTTCTCAAGACTTCTTTTACATCTGAAATTAAATTTAAAATATGGTTTTCATAGGTTAAAACGGGACTGTCTTTTCTAAAGAACAAAACAGTTCCTATTTGTTGTGCGTTTCTTTTGAGGGAGAAAACGGTAACGATTACGGCTTCTTTTCTTTCTAATTCTAACTGCTGTAAAAGCTGTATCGGGTTGTTTGGTGTTTCGTCGTCGATATATTCAAAGAGTATATGCACAATTCCGTTGCACCCAAGCTGTAAACCTAATTCGATATCATCTTCATTATTGGTGTTATAGGTAATAAGTTTGTTTTGCTTCTGGTTGATTGAAAGCAGTGCTTTGCGCAATGCATCTCCTTCGAGACAGCCTCCACTGATGGCTCCGGTAAGCTGACCTTCTTCTGTAACCAGCATTCGGGCTCCGGGTTGTCTGTATGATGATCCTTCTACTTTAACGACTGTGGCCAAAGCAGTTCTTTTTCCTTCGGATTTTGCTTTTGAGTATGCTTTTAGAATTTCGTTGATTTCCTTCATAAAATAAATGACCATCAACAAAAATTAGCATCGATGATTCTTTTTAATACTCTAAAAATAAAAAATATTATAAACTTAAGCGCAGTAAAGTCATTTAAGTTTATAATATTCTAAATTTTAAAAATCCGCGATTCTTTTATTTTTTCAGATCTAAAGAATAATTGAGTTTTGATTTTATTATTTTTTTATCGCGGTCGAGCATATAAATCTTTTTGGTATCTGAACTCAAATAACCGTAATAAATTTGTTTTTCTACAGGTTTATCATAGTTCAGAATAAATATTGTTCCGTCTGGGTCGTTTTCTAAACCTCGTTCTGTATTGAATTTTCCTTTTTCAACAAACTCTTTTTCAGGTGATTTTCCTTTGTAAATGCTGGACAATTCAAATTTTTGACCTTCCATTGTACCATCTCCCTGAGCAATTTTCAAGACAGTCTGAATGCCGCTGCAGTCTGCACATGGCAGTAAACCTGCGTAAACCCAAACATTTTGAACCTCAGTTTTTTCAGCACTTACTGATGTTGAATCTACTAGGGTTGCCTTTACTTCTTCTTCCTTTTTTTTCGAATTGCAAGCTGTTAACTGAATTGCAATTACTAATAAAATAACTACATTTTTCATATTCTTTAGATTTATTTTTCTATCAAATATACCAAAATTCTTACGTCGTATCACAAAAAAGCACTGTTTAACGATCTGAAAATGATGCTTAACAAATAATAAAGGATTATTTTTTCTTACAATATCATTTATACGATGAAGTTTTGTATTTTTATCAATAGCAAAATATTATAGTTAACTTAAATAAAAAAACTACATGGGAAAATTTGTGATTACTAAAAGAACCAATGGTGAATTTCAATTTAATTTGAAAGCTGGCAACGGCCAGACAATTTTAACAAGTGAAGGCTATACAACTAAAGCGGCCGCAACAAACGGAATCGAATCTGTAAAAACAAACTCGCAGGATGATTCTAAATTTGATAAGCTGGAATCTAAAAGCGGAAAACCGTACTTTAATTTAAAGGCCGGCAATGGCCAGATTATTGGATCAAGCGAAATGTATGAAAGTACAAGTGCGAGAGATAACGGAATTGCGTCAGTAAAAACAAATGCACCTGATGCAGCAGTAGACGATCAGACAGCTTAAGTAAAAATATAAAAATTAAAAAACGAGGCTTTTCAGACCTCGTTTTTTTGTTTTAAATCTGACCAAACTTACGTTTATAGCGGTTTAATTCTTCTTCTGTTTTATTTAAAAGCTTTTCTAAAAGTTTTATTTTATCTTCATAAAGTTCTTTTAGCGCTTCGTCGTTGCTGGAATTAATTAATATACTTCCGTTATTATTGTTTCCTTTGACAGTGTTAAAGCTGTTAAAGTATCTTTGACTGTCAAAGCTAATAATATCTTCTACACTGACTTCCAGAATTTTGGCAATTTCTACCAGTTTTACGTAGGATAAAATCGTTTTTCCTTTTTCAATTTTACTATAACCTGCCTGGGTCACGCCGAGTTGATCTGCCATATATTCCTGAGTGTAATTTTTTAACTCTCTAATGCTTTTTATTTTGCTTTTTATTGAAGTTGTTGCCATAAGTTTTATTTGGGAGACGGGCATGTATAGCTGAAACAGCCACTGCTAAACTTAGGGGTATTGCAGCTATATCTTTATTTTTGGAATCTAAAATACTGCCTCAATATGTAGGTAAAATGAAGCTGGATTTGTTTATTTTTTTCTAATTATTACGATAAAACCGTATACGAGAGCAATAATAATAAACATGAAATCGTAAATAGAAACTTCGTTCAATAATCGATTCATTGTGGTATTTATTTTTTTGTCTGCTGTAAAACTCGGTTAAATTCGAAATTGAGATAATTGTCGATCTGCCGGCCAATCATAGGTCGGTCTGAAGCATTTATTTTTACTTTCGTTTCTTTTTGATAAATATCTTTTACGATAACGAAATAATCAAATTCTGTGTTGTTGTGAAATCTCAGGATGATTAAAAAAGCGTAACAAAGTAAAGCTGGAATGATGTAATAGAGCTCCATTAAATTGGTAAAGATCATGCAGTAATAGGCCAAAGCGGTAACTGAGATAAAAGCTCCATTTTCAAAAAGATAGGTTCTCTTTTTTTTGAGCAGTCCAAGTTCTACAATTTCATTAAAACTGTACTGCCAATTTTGTGATCCGTAGCAAAACTGTACTTGATCATGAGTAAGGGAAATGAACATAATAATAAATAATTAAAAAATACAAGATTCTATTTAAAGAAAGCTTCAAGAAGCGCTCTAAAAATTTGTTTTCGGCTTAAAAAAAATTAATTTTGGACGCGCTGAAAAGTTCATCAGCACATCATATCGCAATATTACGCATAATCACCTTTTTTTTCTTACAAGTCAGCTTATAGAATATAACCAGAGGTTGTAATTAATTCTATTTATCATTTTTTACTTATATTTTCGATAATTTCATTTGAGATTTTACCTATATATTGTATTTAAATATTTTGGCTTATAAAAATAAAAAAAGCCATTTTCAATACAGGAAATGGCTTTTGATATAAGAGAAATAGTATTTTCTAAAATCTGCTCAATTTTTTAATAGATATATTTTAATTCTACGATTGGAACTCCGTTAACAACGCCAACCAGCTTTTTAGAAGGATATCCTTCTGAATTATATTCATATAAATTAATATTTGGATCGCTCGCTTTATCATTATAAATACTAAAAGATTTTACTAAATTATTAAGACCGCTATCAACTTCCATTAACAAGTTATATCCCAAAATATTTTTATACACGTTATTCTTATTATCGTACTCAAATATAAACGTCACATTAGTGAAATCATCTCTTACAATGTTTCCATTTTTTAAGGTCAATTTACCCGAAATATCATCTTTCTCCTCTTCCGCTCCTGTTACTGAATTCACTTTGTATACTTGATACGAAACGGTTCCATCTTCGTTATATGTATATTTCCTCAGGTTTTCGTACACGGGTTTTAAATAGTAATCAAGAATAACACTATTTAAAACAGAAATAACTTTTCCATCTTTATAAGTATACTCACTAACTGAAGAAACTCCTTTTTGCACATCAATATCTTCCTTTTTTGTAATCACATCACCGGTGTACGTATAATTAACTATAAGTCCCGTTTGTGAAGTAGTATTTTTTATTTTATTTCCGTCGTAAGTATTCTTTTGTATAAAGGTTTTCCCTTCATAAGTAACTTCAATTTCTTTTACCAAAATTGGATTCGACAAATTTGATGATTCGTCATTATCACTCGAACAAGAAGAAAGAACTAGAAAAGTAAAACTTAAGAGACTAACTATTTTTTTCATATTTAATTTTTAACGCGGTCAAAAGTAACAAATATAAAACAATAAAAAAGCCACTCCTTTCTGGGAATGGCTTACTATAATAATGAATTGATTTTTTATTTAATCTAATAAAAAGACAATCAGTCCTCTTGCGCCGTGTGCACCTAAAACGAGTGATTGTTCTATATCGGCAGTTTTAGAAGGACCTGCAATAAAAGTTCCGAAACCGTATTCCTGATTTCCAATTCTGTCGTAGGCTTGCTGCATTGTGCGTACAATATCATTTTTATGAACAATTATGGCTAAATACTGTGCAATAAAAGGCGAAACTCGCTGTCCTAAAATCTCATCGGTTACCCAGAGCGCACTGTTTTCGGCTACTCCAAAATGTGCTTTTACAACCGTTAATTCAACATCCTGGAGCGAATGCGGATCGGCATTATTCCAGTCTAATGAAGCAATTTCTGAAAGCTCGGGAAGTGTTGTTATAATTCTTTTCTCAAGATTATAATTGGCTTTTATATACTCGATTATTTCCTGATTATTGGAAACCTCAACTGGATCGCCTCCAATTCCTTTTAAAACCGTTTTATAGGTTTCTAGTACATCAAAGTTCTCGGAACCTAAAAAACTTAAATCCGGCAGTTCTGTAACTAAATTGGGCTGGTTTAGTTTTATTCTGTTTAAAATTTCGGCTTTACTGCTCATTGTCTTTTGCTTTAGATTCTCTTGAATTTTTCTTGTACCATTCTCTAAAAGATTCCTGAGGAACATCGGGCATTTCGCGCTGGTCGTACCATTTGTTCATTTTATTATTGACCATTGCCGGAATGTTTTTCATTACAAATCTTCCTGATTTTCCTGCAATGTTAAAAATCGTGGGATTGGCCAATACCGTTGCCATTGTTTTCATGGCTATGGTTTTGGCTTTTGGCGTATATCCATCTTTTACCAAAACCTGACGCCATTTGTACAATTGGTCGTGAATATCAATTTTTACAGGACAAACATTGGTACAAGAACCACAAAGTGTACTTGCAAAAGGCAGATCGGCATTTTTGCTCATATCTAAATTGGGTGCCAAAATAGAACCAATTGGTCCCGCAACCGCATTATGGTAACTATGTCCGCCGCTTCGTCTGTAAACCGGGCAGGTATTCATGCAGGCGCCGCAACGAATACATTTTAATGAATTTCTAAAATCTTCACGTCCTAATTGTTTGCTTCTGCCGTTATCGACAATTACAATATGAAGTTCTTTTCCGTCTCTTGGTTTTTTAAAATGGCTTGAAAAGGTTGTTATAGGCTGTCCTGTAGCACTTCTAGCCAATAATCTAAGGAAAACGCCTAAGTGTTTGCGCTGTGGAATCAGTTTTTCAAATCCCATGCAGGCAATATGAACATCAGCTAAATGCGCGCCCATATCGGCATTTCCTTCATTGGTGCAAACCACAAATTCGCCTGTTTCTGCAACGGCAAAATTCACTCCGGTTAAAGCTGCTTTTCTAGTTAAAAAGGTATTTCGTAAACTATGGCGTGCCGATTCGGTTAAATACTGCGGATTAAAATTTCCTTTTTCGGTTCCCAAATGTTCGTGAAAGGTTTCGCTTACATCTTCTTTTTTAAGGTGAATGGCTGGCAAAACAATATGACTAGGCGGTTCTTTACGAAGCTGTACAATATATTCGCCTAAATCTGAGTCGATAACTTCTATGCCTTTTTCGGCTAGATAATCGTTTAAATGGCATTCTTCTGTAAGCATCGATTTTGATTTCACCATTTGCTTTACATCGTGTTTTGCCAGAATCGAATGTACTATTTCGTTATGCTCTTTTGCATCGGCAGCCCAATGTACAATGATTCCGTTTCTTTGTGCGTTGGCTTCAAATTCTACTAAATAATCGTGAATATTAGAAAGTACATTGGCTTTGATTTGTGAAGCTGTTTCACGCAATAATTCCCAATCCTCAATTTGATGTGCCGATTTATCGCGTTTCGCACGAACAAACCAAAGTGTTTCGTCGTGCCAGTTGACACGCTCTACATTTTTGTTGAATTTTGATGCGGCTTCGCTGTGCGATATTGTTTTTTCTGATGACATCTTTATAAGTGTTTCAAAATATTAATTTTCGAGTGAATTTAATATTTCAGCAATATGGATGGTTTTTATTCTGCTTTTCTGTCTTTTTAAAATTCCGTCTAAATGCATTAAACAAGACATATCGCCTCCTGTAATATAATCGACATCGTGGCTTTCGTGATCTTTAATTCGGTCTTGGCCCATTTTTACAGAAACAGCTTCTTCGGTCACACAAAATGTTCCACCAAAACCACAGCATTCGTCTTTTCTGGTTAAGGCAACTAAATCAAGTCCTTTTATCTTGTGAAGCAATTGTTCTGGTTTGGAGAAAAATGGTGCGTTTAATTCTGACATCTGCGAAAGCTTTAAACCGCGTTGTCCATGGCAGCTTACATGCATTCCTACTTTAAAAGGAAAACTGCCTTCGATATGGTCAATTTTTAAAATATCAGTTATAAATTCTGTTAATTCAAAAACGCTGTTTCTAATTTTTGTTGCTGCTTCTTCATTTTTATCATCATGCAAATGTTCTTTTACATGCAAAACACAGCTTCCGGAAGGGCATACAATATAATCGAATCCGGAAAAATTGGTCACAAAGTTGGCATCGCAGCCTTTTGTAAGGTGTGCATAACCGCTGTTTGCCATTGGCTGGCCGCAACAGGTTTGTCCCATCGGAAAATGAACTTCACAGCCTAATTTCTGTAAAAGTTCGTATGTCGCTATACCCACTTTTGGATAAAACTGATCGACATAACACGGTATAAATAGCCCGATTTTCATTTCTTATTATTTTATTTAGCCCCAGATTTGGCAGATTAAACAGATGCACGCAGATTTTCTAAAATTAAATCTGCTATAATCTGCAGAATCTGCGTGAATCAAAATCAATTTAATCCATTAATCTGTGGCACAATTTAATGTTTGTAAAATTTCAAATCAATCAAATCATTCTGAATGGGTTTTGGATTCCAGTTTTGATGAATGGCCAATGCAGCGCCCAAAGCACTTGCCTGCGCCATCGATGCGGCGTAAACTTCTACATCTGGGAAAGCTTCTGCTAATAAATTCATATAAATCGAATTTTTGCTGAAACCTCCGTCTACAAAAATCTTCTTTACAGGGCTGTTATGAATGACTAAATTAGTTGAAAATACTTGTTGTTCTACCAAATCTAACATCAATTGATGATAGGCGATTTCGTAGGTTTTAAATGTTGAAAGGTCTCTTTTTTGAAAAGGACATTCTTTCAGTATATCAAAATTATACTTTTTAGGGTAAATAATCTGAAAATTCAGTGCTCTTAAATTAGATACAATGTTCTTATCAAAATAGACATCTTTGTACGTATCCAGCGGAACGTTAAAATGTTCAGCCAATCTTTTGGTTTGTATTTCGTGTTCGTTTCCGGCAAAAAGTCTGGCGGCTTTTACAGGCTTTTCGGTGTATTGTAAATAACACAAACAATCGTGCTGTAATTCCTCAAAAGTCAAGGCTTTATTATTGAACGGATTTAAAGAAATACTCCAGGTTCCGGTTGATAACAATACAAAAGGCTCAGTAAAGTTTATGGTATACGGAATTATCGCCGATGAACTATCGTGAAGCCCTGCTCCTACTGCTAAACCGTCTTTTGTTTTTATAACTTCTTTTCCAGATTGAAACGGCGGGATTTTACCCGAAATACCTTCATTTGTCAGCCATTTATGGTATTTCATTTTTTTGAAATTCCAAAGATTGGTATGGCAGCCTACGCTTGTAATATCGGCATAGGCTTCATTGGTTAAAAGAAAACTCAAAAACTGAGGCAGGTGTAAACAATATTCTACTTTACTGAATAGTTTTGGTTTTTCTTCTTTTAAACGATACAGCTGCATTCCTGAATTTAAGCTTCCTAAAACCGGAGAAGCTGTTTTTACTGCAAATTTTTCTTTGCCTTTATATTTGTTGTAAAAGTCATTTTTTAAATCCTCCGGATACTCTTTTAAATAATTATACAGAGGAGTTAAAACTTTTCCTTCCTTATCAATGTAGACAAAACTTGCTCCATAGGTGCTGAAATTGATAGCTTTTAAAACATAATTGGTTAAAGCTTTTATTTCTGATAAGCGTTCAAAAATCCAGTTTTTAAGCACTTCTATATTCTCGCAGGGAAAACCGTCTTCATCTGTCGTTTCGTCTAAATTGACTGATTTCTCCCAAACAATTCTATAGTTTTCATCAAATAAGAATACTTTTTTGTTTGTTTTACCAATATCAAAAATTGCAACTACATTCATTTTTTTAATTGTAAATTGTGAATTATCAATTGTTAATTGATAATTATAGTCCTGTTGCCAATGTTTTTAATCCTCTTTCTCCAATTAGATTTTTTCTAACCGAAAGGCTTCTATATAATTCTACCGGATTTAAAGCGGCACCTGAACGTAAACGAGCTTCGGCAACTAATGCGCGGACATCTGTACGGAAAGCGTTTTGAAGAATCTCTTGTGCTTTTACTACATCATTTTCTTCCTGTGCTTTTTCTAATGCTTTTCTGTCTACAGAAAGTGCCTGTGCATAAGCAATCATAATAGCTTCTACAGACTGCAGTAAATCTTCTAACGGATCTTTGATGTTGTGTGATGCGTCGATCATCCAGCCCAAATCTTTGGCGTGGTTCATTCCTCTTGCATCCATTCCTTCTACCAATTCATTGAAAATCAAAAATAATTGATATGGTTTTAAAGCTCCGGCAGTTAAATCGTCGTCGCCGTATTTTGAATCGTTGAAATGAAAACCGCCCAGTTTGTTTTCCATTAATAATAAAGAAACAATCTGCTCGATATTGGCATTTGGTAAATGATGTCCTAAGTCGACTAATGTCTGTGCTTTATCGCCTAACTTTTTTACATACGAATAAGACTGCCCCCAATCTGCTACGGTCGTTGAATAAAAGTTAGGCTCAGCACATTTATATTCTAAAAATAATTTCCAGTCTGCAGGTAATGCGTCGTAGATTTCTTCTAAACTTTCTAATGTATTTTGATAGGCTTTTCTAAAATTTAACTGTCCCGGAAAATTAGAACCATCGGCAAGCCAAATCGTTAAGGATTGTGATCCTAGTTCGATTCCGTGTTTGATAACTTCAATATTGTGGGCAATTGCCTGTTTGCGAACTGCTTTATTTACGTTTTGTAATGATCCGTATTTATAAGTATGCTCTGAACTTGCCTGATCCTGAAATGTATTCGAATTCATGGCATCAAACTTTAAATTGTGCTGCGCTGCAAGTGCTTTTATGGTTTTATAATCCTGTGGAATATCCCACGGAATATGAAGCGAGATGGCGCCTGAAGCATTGTTTAATTTATGAAGCAGCCCAACATCTTCGATTTTTTCTTCGATTGAACGCGGTTCTCCTCCTCCGGCAAAACGTCCGAATCTGGTTCCTCCTGTTCCTAAAGCCCAAGATGGAATCGCAATTTGAAAATCGATTAGCTTTTGAATTATCGCTTCTGTATTATCAATTTCTGATGCTGTAAAAACTAATTTATTCTGATGTTTTTTTAATAATCCCTCATTATGAGATTCAATATTATTGGACCCGATTATCATATTACTTTGTATTTGAATAGTGTGTACAAGATATGCAATTTTATTTTATATGTGTATTTTTAACACATAAAATTAAAGACGGAGCAATTTCAGCATCAAAACTCTTATTAATAAGTAATCGTGACTAATGTTTTCTGCTCTAAAATCTTAAGAAAAACTATGTTTCTGTAGATTGAAAATAGCTTTTGAATATGAATTGATATAATGTAAACCCTTGTTTAACTTTATATTTTAATGGTATCTGGTTTGTCTCGAAATGTGTGGTCTGTAAAAAAAATCTAACGCTCGAAATATCGAACGTTAGACCACAAAAAACCACTTTTGCTTAAACAAACTTATAAAAAAACTTTTTTATCTATAAAAGCCCATTGCAACACCGCCGTCTACGTTTAAGGCGTTTCCTGTTGATTTACCCAGTAAACCTCCAACAAAGGCAAAACAAGCGTTTGCAATATCATCCGGCAATATAATTTCATTTAATAACGTACGTTTTGCATAGTAAGCCGGAAGTTCTTCTACCGTTACTCCGTATGCTTTTGCACGACCTTCTGCCCATCCGCCAGACCAAATATTTGAGTCTGAGATTACGGCATCTGGATTTACTGTGTTTACACGAATTTTATCGGCTCCTAATTCGGCGGCCATTAAACGTGTTAAATGTGCCTGTGCTGCTTTTGCAGAACCGTAACCCGGGTTATTTGGCCCCGCTACAACCGCATTTTTAGAAACAATGTTTACAATATCTCCTCCAAAACCTTGCTTGCGCATTACTTCGATTCCGGCTTTAGAAACAATAAATTGTCCTTTTACCAAAATATCGTATAATCTGTCCCATTCTTCAAGAGTATGTTCTGCGATAGATTTAGAAATACTGATTCCGGCATTGTTTACAATAATATCTACACCGCCAAAAGCTAATGAAGCTTGGTCTAATGCTTTTTCTGTACTTGCTTCGTCTGTTACATTTAATAAAGTGCTCGAAACGGCATCTTTTCCAAATGATTTAATAAACTCGGCTGTTGCACCTTCAAGACGTTCTTCATTAATATCGTTGATTACAACACAAGCGCCTTCCTGTGCAAATTTCTTCGCAATAGCTTTACCAATTCCACCAGCAGAACCTGTAATTACAGCTACTCTGCCAGACAATGCTTTTGGTTTTGGCATACGTTGTAATTTTGCTTCTTCTAATAACCAATATTCAATATCGAAAGCTTCCTGGTGCGGTAATGAAGTATATTCTGAAACGGCTTCGGCACCTTTCATTACATTTACTGCATTTACATAATATTCTGATGCCAGACGCGCCATCGTTTTGTCTTTTGCAAAAGTGAACATTCCTACTCCCGGATATAAAATCACAACCGGATTTGGGTCACGCATTGCTGGAGAATTCGATTTCTTGCAGGCATTGTAATAGTCTTTGTACATTGCACGGTAGGCCTCAAAAGCCGGAGCTAATTTTGCTTTAACCGCATTTATATCAAATAAATCTTCGTTTGGATCTAATTCTAAAACCAGCGGACTGATCTTCGTTCTTAAAAAGTGATCCGGACAAGAAGTTCCTAATGGAGCTAATTTTGCTAAATCATTAGAATTAATGAATTCCAATACTCTTGCATCATCTGTATAGTGACCAATCATCTGACGTTCTGATGAACAGAAACCTCTTAAAATTGGTGCCACTTTTGCTGCTTTTAATTTACGATCTGCTTCTGGAAGGCTTCCAATTTTCTGACCTCCAAAAACTGGGCGTTTTTTTCCGTAGTTGCTTTCCAGGTATTCAGCACATTTTTCGATTACTTCTAATGTGTTGATGTAGCTTTCGTATGCTGTATCTCCCCAGGTAAATAAACCGTGAGAACCTAACATAATCCCTCTTAGTTTTTTACCTTTCTTTTCAGCTTCTTCTAAACAGCTTCTTAATTGAAGTCCTAAGTCAAAACCAGGACGCTGCCATCCTACCCAGCCAATTTCTCCATCAAATAATTCTTCGGTAATTTTTGCTCCGTCTTTTGCAGCAGCGATTGCAATAGCCGCATCAGGATGCAGGTGATCGATATGTTTGAATGGTAAAAATCCATGCAGAGGCGTATCGATAGAAGGTGCTTTTGAAGCCAAATCAAAAATACAATGATTGAATAATTCTACCATTTCATCTTCAAACTCAATACCGCGATATACATTTTCAAGATTACGAAGTCTGTCTAAATATAATGCTGCACAGCCCGATTTTGTAAGTGTTCCAATATCACCGCCAGAACCTTTAATCCACATTACTTCTGAGCTCGTTCCTGTTAACGGATCTTTGTCTGTAATTTTTACAGAAGTATTTCCTCCCCCATAGTTCGTTAATCTTAAATCGGCTCCTAATAAATTAGAACGATAAATGAAAAGTGCTACTTCATCTCCTGCTAATGCTGCTGCTTTAGCATCATCCCAAAGATAGCTTACGTGCTTAAAATTTGTATTAATTGTTTTTGTATTCGACATATACTTTATAATTATTTCTTGTATTATTTATAATGAGTTTCCAATTCCGACTAAAATGATCGCAAGCATAATAAGCCCAATTCCCCAGAAAAAAGTCCTTAATGTTTTTTTAGAAACTCCTTTCCATTCTTTCAAATAAAAACCCCAAAAGTTTGCTGTTAAAATGATGGTTGCCATGTGCAGGATCCATGAACTGGCACCATTTCCTAATTTGCTCTCTCCCATTCCGTAAAAGAAAAACTGTAAAAACCACATCGTTCCGGCAAGTGCTGAAAACAAAACGTTTTTAGTTATTGGAGTAGATTTATCAGTATAGTTTTTAATTGTTTTATTTTTAAAGTTCAAATAAAGACACCAGATAAAGTTGCTTGTAAGTCCTCCCCAAAGCAGAACAACATAGGTTACATTGTTTTGGAATAACGGATTTGCACCATTTACTACAGCATGTTCTGCCATTGATTTTCCAGCTTCGATTCCGTAATTGAAAAATGAACTTAATATTCCTGAAATTACAGCTACAATTAAACCTTTTACCAGATTAAAATCTTTATCCTTATCTTCATGACCTGTGGCAAAATCCTTTTCTTTCAGCATTCCTGCTTTTCCAGAAATAGCAATCCCAACAAGATATACTACAACTCCAAATAAAACCAGTTGTCCGCCAGGATTAGAAAGCATATGTGTAAATGAAATTTTCCCCTCAGTTGGAACAATATCATAATAAATTGATGGAACTAAAGCTCCAAAAGCAGAACAGAATCCTAATGTAATTGAGTTTCCTAAAGACATTCCTAAGTAGCGAACGCCCAAACCGTAAGTTAAACCTCCAATTCCCCAAATTAATCCCATTAAAAAAGTAAAGGCTTTAATGGATGGAGAAGCGGCAATAATAATATCTGTAAAATTTGGAATCGTTAAATAAGCGGCAATTGGCGGTACGATTAACCAAGAGAAAAAACCGCCCACAAGCCAGTAGCTTTCCCAAGCCCAATCTTTAACTTTTTTAAAAGGCATATAAAAACTACCCGAAGAAAATCCTCCGATAGAATGAAAAATAATTCCTAATAATGATTCCATTTAATAATTCTGTTTTTGGTTAATTGTGACAGTTAGTTTGGTTTTGTAAAATAATAGAATGTAAAAATTAAAACTGTCCTGTACTATCCTTTATGATTTGGGTAAATTATGTTAAAAGTACTTGCTAATTGCAAAGAACAATTGCGTTATATTGAAAAAATAAATTTAAAAACCTTATTTTAGCAATCGATTTCGTAATTATAATATCCTCAGTTTAATATTAAATAAAGGAAAATAAAGTAAGCCTTATTTAATTTCTATGATTTGTAAGGAAAGTAACAAAATCAATACATAAGCAGTTTTTTAAAACATGCTTTTATAAAATTATAATTAAAAAATTATGTGTCATGGTAAAACATGAACCAGATTTGCAAAATACAAGCATGATTAAATTAATTAAAATAGACGAAGATTCGAGGGTTCCTAAATACAAACAGATTGTTGACTCGATTTTACAAAATATTGCTAACGGAAATTTAAAAATAAACCAAAAAATTCCTTCTATAAACAGTTTTAGCGAAGAGTTTTATATGTCGCGTGATACTGTTGAAAAAGCTTATAATATTTTAAAAGAGAGAAAAATTATTTCTTCTATTAGGGGAAAAGGATATTATATCACACGCACAAAACTGGAATCTAAAGTTAATATTCTTTTTTTGACCAATAAACTGAGTTCGTATAAAATGAAAACCTACAGTGCTTTTATTAATACTTTAGGGGCCAATGCGCATGTCGATCTTCAGATTTATCATTGCGATGAAACGCTTTTTTTAAATATTCTGGACAAGTTTGATGGCGCTTATGATTATTATGTAATCACTACTCATTTTAAAACAGATGAATTAAAACATTTAAGTTTTACAGATGAAGTTGTCGATGCCATTAAAAAAATCCCGCAAGATAAACTGGTTGTTCTGGACAATATAAAACTGGGAACGGGAGATAATGTTATTAAAATATATCAGGATTTTGAAAATGATATTTACAATGCTTTAAAGGAAGGTTTAGAAAAAGTATCTAAATACAAACGCTTGATTTTGGTTTATCCTGATAAAGCAGTTTACCCCTATCCAAGAAGGATTCTGCACGGATTCAGGAAATTCTGCGTAGAACATGAAATCAATTTTGAGATTTTAAGCGAAGTCTATGACGATATGATTCTTAAAAAAGGAGATTTGTTTATCACGATTGAAGAATCGGATCTGGTGAATTTAGTGAAACAAATTCGGGACGAAGAGTTTGTTTTAGGCAAAGATATTGGTGTTATCTCTTATAATGACACTCCTCTAAAAGATTTATTAGGCATTACGGTTATGTCTACCGATTTTAATATAATGGGAGAAACGGCCGCACGAATGATTTTGAATAAAGAGAAAGGTCAGGTTAAAGTGCCTTTTAATTTTATTGACCGAAATTCTATTTAGGAGGTTCTTAGGGACTGAGGAGCTAAGGTTCTGAGGTTTTCTTACTAGAGCTTTTCGCTTTGCTCAAACCAAAAAAAAACCTCGCCGATTGACGAGGTTTAGTTGTATTATTTTTTTGATTCTTCGATAGAAACTTTTCTGAATTCTTTTAAAAGTTTTTCAATTTCTAAAGTAGCTTTACGTGCTCTTGGTCCTGCAGCTTTGATACCTTTTTCAGTTAAAGATTCAGCTTCTGCTTTAAATGCGTCAATTTCGGCGTTGATTTTTACTAATAGATCTTTCATGCTTATAATTATTAAATTAAGGCGCAAAAATAGAAGTTTGATCGATAGTTACAATAAAATTGCTGTTAAAATTAGCATAGTTTTTTACGCTTTTACTTAACGATAAATTTACTTATTCGATTTTGTAAAATCACATTTACGCAATAAACTATTAATCAGACATTTATTATCAATTTTAAAAATCAGACCATTTCTATGCGGTTTACAGCCCGTTGTATTTTTTTTCTTCTATCTGTGAAAAAAAATCCCAAATCATAAGATTTTGGCTAAAAACATTATGATTTGAGATTGAGAATGTGAGGAGAAATTACCCAATTAACTATTTATTCAGCTGTGCATTCTTAAAAACAATACCGTTTATTACACTTTTATCAATATTCATTTGATAAAATTTTACTCCATTATTACTTTTTCACATCTACTTTAATTTTAGCAGATAACTGCTTGGCCAGAGTTGTTACATAATTGGTAAAATAAGCGGCATCTTTAAAATTCTTATCCGCACTTAGTTCCCAGCCGGCTATTGGGTAATAACTTACTTCCTGATTATTTTTTACCGAAACTTTTATCAAATACGAATCTGTTAATTGCCCTGTTTTTGGTGCTTCTATATAACCTTTATAAACATTTTTCGGAATTAGTATGGCCGTTCCTAAAATCCATTGGCGTTCGTAGGTTAATTTATCATGCTGAACGAGACAAACAAAATCTCCTGAATCGATTACCTGCATTGGGTTTTGATTGTTCAGGTTTGAAAGCGTAATCAAAAGTGTGTCGTTTCCTTTTAAACCGTTTATAGAAACTGTGTTTTTGTAACCGTACATTCCCGGCCAGATCGAAGCTGTTTCTTCTGCCTGATATAGATTTCCTGATGCTTCCCAGTTTTGGTATTTATAATTTAGAACTGAATTTACCGGGCCTTCGCTTACAATTTTAAAGGTGGTTTTCTGAATATTATTTATGGTATCATTGCCTAAAATACCGAGTCTGTTTACTTTATTATTTTCTGTCAACAAAGCAAAACCACCTAATCCGGCTGAATTTCCTACAGGAAAAATATCTCTTCCCCAATCGTGCATTACGTGGTAGTTGTCTTCAACAGCACCATTGCTGTTTATTCCCACATCTTCCGGTGTGATTCCGGGTGTTTTTTTTCCGAAAACATCTTTACAGTTTCTTCCATCTAAATAATGTCTGAAACCTACTTTATCATTTTCCCAGGTTGGACCGTCGGTTTGGTATTTTTGATACCCGAGTTTTTTATGCACCTCATTGGCTAATAAAACTTCCTGAGTATCCGGGTGAACGGGCAGGTTTTTCCCTTCCCTTTTCCCAAATCTAACACTCGTTCTTATTGTAAATTTAGGGTCTTTGTCAGACCAGCTTAAAACAGCTTTTTTTTCTTCTTTTGGAGCAAAATCAGTTACCAGAAACAATTCATCCCATTTTCCGTCGCCGTCTAAATCATTCAACTGTGCCGGAATTGTATCTTTTTTATAAATTAAAATAGGATAAGTTCCGGAATTGTTTTGTAGAGAAAGCTGGTTTCTTTTAATAGAAATGGCTTTTTGAGGCAGTTCTAAATTGGAAGTATTTTTTAAAACGATTGTATTTCCTGTTGTTTTTTTCTGTGCATTACCGTTTGCAAAAACTAAAATCGAAAATGCAATTGGAACATAAAGCTGGATTGTACTTTTCATTACTCTATTACTTTTTATTGAAAACAATTTACTCATTTAATCGAAATAAAAAAACTCATAGAACGAATTTGTTTTGGGAGCATTGTTATTAAAAGCAAAAAAGGCGAACACCTACTACCGCATTCACCTTTTTCTATAAAAAAACTAATTACAAAATAAATCACACCATAAAAAACAAGGCTCTCTGAAAATTATCAAATTGCGCCTGACTTGTATTCCTGCTTAAAAAATTTAAATTGGGTATTTTAGGAACAAAATCTGATTTGCTTTTAAAGTATGCATTAAGATCTTCAAACATTTCTGTTCTGCTTTTTGAACCATCCACTAAAAACAAATTTTTAATGTCTTTAAAAAAAGAGAAGTTTTTATGCAATTGCTTATCAAATAAGCACACCATAACATTTCTTCCTTTTTTCTCTAATTTTAAAAAATCAATTAATTCTTCTTTATCATATACAACGAATATAGAACGGTCAAAATCTTTTAAACTTCTTTCGCTTTCTAATAGAAATGAGTCTTCGCAAAAATCAAATTCATTTTTAAATTTTCTCTTAAACATCTTTAAAAAAACACCTTTATTATCGTGTAAGTGCTCCAGTATTGTGCCCAATCATTAAAAATGCATTATTAGCTAATGAAGAAGGATTACTGATGGTAATATTCCCTTTTCCGCTTTGTCCCGTACCATTACCACTACCCGTATTCGTACTGTTTGACTGGCTTTGCAGCAATCCCGATGCATTATCCTGCCCTATACCAAATACATCATTATGATAAGCAGCATTAGCTGTTGCATCCCAAATATTCGTGCCTGAACTGTTTACATAACTCCCTGTTTTATGAATACCGTATTTAACAGCCAGATAACTTTCTATCTGGTTATGACTCGCCAGTGATGATTGGTCTGAAGTATATAAAATAACCTCTGCTATATCTCCGTTAAAATAATCATCATTGCTGTAAGTACTCTGTCCTAAACGAAAGTAGCCTGCATTAAATGCTGTAGTAGTGAAAGCCGATGATGTAAAAGCATTTCCATTAATTTCGGTTTTCCATTGATTTGATGCTGTAAAATGGGTAGACGCAATAACCGGCGTATCAACAACAGGTCCCACAGAAGGACCTCCAATACCATTTCTGTAGCCGTTAATACTTGTACCATTACGATTTATAAAATTAGCACCGGCCATATTCTGCCAGTCAGAAGTAAGCGGATTTTGCGAAACCATTACCACCCTTCCCGGTGCACTCGTTGTACTATTCATTAAAAAAACAGTATAAACCGATACATTGTTGCTCGTTACCGCCGGTGTTAAAAGCCCGGACAATGCCGAGAAACTAAGATTACTCGTTCCTGCAAAACGCACCGAAGGATTAAAGTTGAGCGTATTTTGCTGAAAAGTCGGGTTTAATACAATTGGAGTTAATACTGGAATTGTTGCATGATTACTGCCTCCGCTTAAATCGTT
This sequence comes from Flavobacterium sp. GW821-FHT12A05, assembly GCF_058807735.1. Taxonomy (NCBI): domain Bacteria; kingdom Pseudomonadati; phylum Bacteroidota; class Flavobacteriia; order Flavobacteriales; family Flavobacteriaceae; genus Flavobacterium; species Flavobacterium sp. GW821-FHT12A05. The sequence goes on from NZ_JBXAQY010000003.1 coordinate 610,495, forward strand.
CCATGCTGTAATTGCTGCACCCTGTGTGGCGGGGGTAACACTCGAATTTGCTTTCAGCCATAATTTAAGACTGCTTGAAACTCCTCCCGGAGCTTGCGCCAAAGTTGTCTGTAGTACTGATAAAACTGCCAGGCAAGAAAACAAAAAAGACATTCTTGTAAAAGAAAAAGTAGAAGTATAAGCCATACGTGGTATTTTTAAATTTCAACTAAAAAAATTACATCTTAGATCCTATATTATTGACAGTTACAGGCAAAAAATAATTTTAAAGGCTTATAGTATTTCAGCTTTCCATAATATATTAATTACAAAAAGACTGCATTTATAACTATCTTTTCATCGGAATATATAGTGCATATTCTTATTCAAATACGCTTTGATTTATATTTTAACTTAAAAATGAACATTGAAAACCTGATACAAAACAACATTTGATGCAAAGCTTATATTGTATCAATAGTTTTGGCGGGTAATTTTAGAAGAAGGTTTATATACGATCTGATAAAAAAAGAAGTAAAGCACGAAACATCACTTTCATAAAAAAAGCAATCCTTTGATTATCAATGATAAAAATAAATCAAATATTCAAATTCAGCAGTTTTTCAAACTTTTAAGTTGTTTCAAATTATAATATGAAACAACTTTTAGTTTTATGATTTATTAAAAACTTATCCCATTTGTCAGCAAAATAAAAGCCTCAGACAAATTTTTGTTCCCATTACTAATTCCATACATATATTTGATAAAAAATGTTATTAAGAGACATTCTCGAGAAAAAAAACAGGAGTTTATAAAGTAAAACAGACTTAAAATTTTATACGAGAAGAAAATAATAGTATCCTTTTTTTAATCTTTTAGATAAGGCACAAAAAAAAGAGAAAACTATAAGTCTTCTCTTTTCACCATAAAAAATGTAAAAAAATCAATTCCGAGAATTTCACAACCAGGCTGATTTTACGGTTGCAAATATCTTACTATCCCAATCCTTTTATTGCCGCTAAAAGCTTTAAAACTTGCATTATAAGACATGTTTTAGATTTTAGATTGTAGATTGTAGATTGTAGATTGTAGATTGTAGATTTTAGATTTTAGATTGTAGATTTTAGATTTTAGATTGTAGATTGTAGATTGTAGAATTTGAGATTTTGGATTTTAAATTTTGGATTTTAAAACATAGATCCTGTCCTGTTATCGAATTCCTTTTTTTAGTTTTTCCAAAGACGGATCTTTCTGTTCTTTAATCTGATTAATTACGATCTGGGCAATTTTTGTTGCACCTAACAAAGAAAGATGTGTATCATCGGTCTTGTCTTTATCGTAATACGGATTTTCTCCGGCTTTAAAATGCAAATGCAATTGTTTCGATTTTTCCGGTCCAAAAGACTGTTCCAGTAATTCAGTATAATACTCTAAATCTATAAAAGGTACTTTGTATTCCTGCGATACTAATCTTGTTTCCAGCGGATAATCGCCATGAGTGGGAATCAAAACTCCTTTTTCATTAAAATTGCGTCGGGCAATAGAAGTCAATAAAACCGGAATTGCTCCTTTCTCCCTGCTCTCTTTTACAAACCGAATCAAATTATATCGATATGCCGTATGCGGATTGGTATAACGCACAGAATCTTCTATTTTTTCATCGTTATGTCCGAATTCAATAAAAACATAATCTCCTTTTTTTAGCTTTTTATAAATCGAATCCCAGCGTTTTTCATTAATGAAACTCTTGGTGCTTCGTCCGTTTACCGCTTTGTTTACCACCACAATATCATCCTTAAAAAACGGCTGTAAAACCTGTGCCCAGCCATGCTCAGGGTTTCGATCAGGATCTTTTTTATTGGCCATCGTAGAATCGCCTATAGTGTATAAAGTTGTTTTCTGTGCCAAACAAACGGTAGAGATTAGTAATGTTAAGATGATGTATTTTTTCATTTTGTTTTTGGTTTGTTGTTTTTAACCGCAAAGAGCGCTAAGTTTTTTCATTTATTTCCAGCTTTGCGAACTTTGTGTTTTATTATACAGTGTACTGATAAAAATCTTTGCGCACTTTGCGGTTAAAAAAAAATTTAATGTTTCGAAACCGCCGAAGGCACCCCTGCTCTATTTCCAATAAAAACGTCCGTCATAAGAACGTTTTCTGCATTTTCATTAGACAAAGCATTTTTGGCTTCTTTGATTTCTATGTTTTTAAAAGAGATATTTTGGATTTTTTTCTCCGGGAAACCCTGAATTACAATTCCCGATTCTGATGCTTTATTGCAGCTAATATTCGAAAAATGAATATTTGAAATCTCAGATTGGTATCCTTTTCCTTCTCCATGATAATTTGCCGTCATATACAAACAATCTTCTACGGCATCGAGCTGTATATTTCGAACAAAAACATTTTTAATAAAACCGCCGCGATCAGCATTGGTTTTCAAGTAAATCCCTCTTTTTAAATAGCCGATTGTTCTGCAGTTTTCTACAAAAACATTCTGAACTCCAGCCGACATTTCGCTGCCAATTACTACGCCGTGAAGTCCTTTAAAATTACAATTTCTAATTACGATATTCTCACTTGGCGTTGCCATATTGGCTCTGCCTTCGTGATCTCGCCCTGCTTTTATGGCTACATTATCATCGCCATTATTAAAGGTCACATTTTCGATTAAAACATCTTTGGCATATTCAGGATCTATTCCGTCATTGTTATAATTTAATGATTTATAGCTGATGCCTCTAACGGTAATACTTTGCGATTTTAAAAGATGCAGACACCAAAATGGCGAATTCTCGATCCTAATATTCTCAATAAGTATATTTTTACAATTCAAAAACTGAATCATTTGCGGACGCAGATAATAACCTTCACCAAATTTCCTGTCTTTTAAAGGCGTGTTATTATGGTTCATATCTCGGCTTCGATTTTTTCCCTCTCCTTCTTTTGCTTTAAAACTTTTCCAGACATTTCCTCCTTCGCCGTCAATTGTTCCTTCGCCTGTTATCGCAATATTGGTACATTCATTCGCATAAATCAGCGGACTGTAATTGTACAACATTGTACCTTCCCAACTGGTTAAAACCAAAGGATAATCTTTAGGATTGTCACTGAATTTTATTTTGGCTCCTTTTTCAATTTTCAAGTTTACATTGCTCACAAAATGAATTGGTCCGTTTATTTTGTAAATCCCTTTTGGGACAATAATAGTACCGCCGCCTTTCTTTTGGCACAAAGCCATTGCTTTATCAAAAATGGTTTTATTATTAAAAATAGAATCTCCTTTTGCTCCTAATTTTAGAACGTTTATTTCATAAGCCGGAAAAACTGGCAATTGTATTCTCTTTACAATTGAATCAACTTTTGCGGTTGGAAATTCATTTTTCTGGGCAAAACAAGTGCAGGAAAGGAGTAAAAGGATTAGATATTTCATTTTTTTTAGAGGTTCTGAGGTTCTGAGATACTAAGGTTCTGAGTTTTCTTATTGTTTTTTTTAGGGGCAAAGTTGCAGAGATACAAAGGTTCAAAGGTTTTTCTGTAGAGATGCACTGTTGTGCATCAAAAAAACTTAGCACCTTAGAACCTTAGTCCCTCAGCACCTTATTCTAAATACCACTTAACAGCAGTATCTTTTAGAATATTTTCTATCGAATATTGATCTGCTTCTGTTTTTGTAAGCTGATGTGACCATGATACTCTTTTATTGGGCTGAAATCCTTCACCGCTGTTATTGTACTCCGCATAAAAGGCATTTTTTTCTGCATCCGGTTTTGACCAGTTTTCCCAGCCTTCTGGTTTTATTTGTTTTCCTAATTCGCAGTTTATAAAAACGGTTTTGGCATAAATACGCCAGGGTCTGCCCAGATACACGGCATTAGCAGAAGCTTCTGCAGTCAGCTTACAGTTTTTAAAAACGAAACCATAATCCACGCCTTCCGGAGTTGAAGCTGCTGTAACATACGAACTTTTAATACTGTGAATGATACAATTTTCGAATAAAGCCGTTGCGCCTCCAAAAATAAAATCGGTTGTGCCTTCGATATAACAGTCTTTAAAATATTGTTTGGCATTTTTTCCCGATAAATACAACGTATCCTGATTTCCCGAAATAATGCAGTTTGAAATTTTAGTACGATTCCCCACAACCGATAAAGCGATGGCCTGACCATAATCGCCCGAAGCATTTTTAATGGTTATATTAGATGCCGAAAAATCGTCTGCTTCCACTAAAAGTGTTGACGTATAAAAAGTGCTGTTTCTGCCTAAATTAATTTTCGAAAAATTATCATCAAAAGTAATGATCGTGTTTTCTTTGCTTTCGCCTAATAAAACCAAATGAGTGTTCCATTCCGGTACTCTCAACTTTTCTTTATAGGTTCCGTTTTTAATGAATATCGTTACTTTTTGATAAGGAAAAGACGGACTTGCATATATCGCATCTTGTATTTTGGTAAAATCTCCGGAACCATCTTGTGCAACAGTTAAAAAATCAGCTTTTTTTTTATCCGATGTTTCCGAAACTTTCACTCCGTTTTTAACGGCCCATGAAGTGTATTTTTTCAATACTTCTTTAGGTTCATCGGTATACCAGGCGTAACCGTTTCTACGTTCTGCACCAATCTCATCAAGCGATTTCTTTTTGATTCCGTCACGGTCGCAAAAGAACGGTTCGTTCGTATCCAAGTCCATAAATCTGGCCCAGATTGGCGCCGCATTTTGAACTGGAATCATTTTTTTATCGATGATTTTCCCTGCATCATTTAAAACACGTTTCTCTTCAAGATTGGTAATTTTTGTTTTTTCAAACCAGGTATTGGCACTTTTTACAGCCGTAATAATTTCCGGTGACGGATTTTTAATTGACATTAAAAGCAAAACAATCTTAGCCGATTCTTTTCCGCTCAGCGAAGGAAGTTCATACGCTCTGGCTTTTGCAGGCAGTAAAGTAACTTCATCATGCTGCGCACACCAAGCCGTTAAAACTCCGTTTTGTTTGTATTGTGTTTTGATGATACAGTCAATTCCTTTATCAAAAGCTGTTTTTGTTTTTAAAATGATCTCTTTTGATGGCTTAATACTGTAAAAATCAGTTTGTTCACTTACTTCTTTCATCACATCTAAAATACGCACCATCGAATCGTCATTGTAGGTAATATGCGTGTAATATCCTTTTTTTAATGGATAAAACTGAGGCCAGCCGCCATTTCTATATTGCGCTTCCAGTAAATAATTCAGGCCTTTTAAAAACGATTCTTTGTAACGTTCGTCTTTAACCTGAGCGTACATTTTAGACATAAAAAGCATTTCCTGAGTGGTTGCTCCATTGTCTGTTGTGGTTTCTTTTGTGGTCTTTTTAATTTCGAGCAAATCCTTTTGCTGCGAAGGAATCAGCTCGTTCTGCATTTGAATATTTTTGGGCCATCCTCCTATATCTCTTTGATAAAGCAGTACATTTTCGGCAATCTTTTTGGCTTCTTCGGTACCAAACCACGATGCATCATTTTTGCGAATGACATCCGGCCAGTTTTTGTAACTATTCTGCGCCTGTGTACCAAAGTTCAAAGCGATAATAAAAAACAATATTTTTTTTAACTGAATCATTTTATTTTCTTTTGCGATAATCGTCTGTAATTATTTATTCAAATGGAATGAAAACTCAATTTTACTCAAAAAAAGGTTCTAAAATTCACTTTTGTAAGAAAAAACTATTTAAACACTATTTTTAGCTCGTATTTTATATTCAAATATATCGAACTATTAATTTTTTTAATTCTTTAATTATATCTCATTTATTGAAGCCGTTTTTTAGCTGAAAAAAAATATTTTTAAATTTTAGTGCTTTTTCATTTCGTTACTCTAAACCAATCGATGGCCACATTTCCGGAATCGTTTGTTACTTTTTCGCTTAAAGCAAAAAGTCCTATTTTGGCACCAATCCATTTTCCTTCTTTAGCTGTAAAGTCAGTTCCAATGGACTGATAATTTTTATCATCTAAACTATAAAAGAAATTACAAACGCCGCCTCTTTTAACTTTCACTCTCAGGTAAATGGTATTATTAGAAATTAAAACTGGTTTTGTTTCTGTTTCTGAAACCGTTTTGTTAAAAGTTCCTGTTTTTTGGTTGAGATATAATTTTCCATCTTCATTTTTCAGACATAAATAACTATAATCCAATCCCATAATAATCAGTCCGGTTGTTTCTCCGTTTAACCTTGTGTTGAAAGTTATTTTGGCTGTAGCCGAAAATTCTTCAGCAGGAAATTTTTGAAGCAATAAGTTTGGGGCATCAAAAATGCTTTTACTGTCTTTAGTAGTTTTTACGCAAAACAAATTCAAATAACCAAGACTTGTCGGGAAACCCCAATTTATCTGCGAATTGGCCTGCCACTGCCATTGCAATCCTAATTTTGGTTCATTGAATTCATCTGACGCTGCAGGATTTTCTATTGGATATTTTTTGCCGACATTGGGCTTTTTATAGGTTGCAACCGGTTCTCCAATTCCGTTTTTATCAAAATCCTTTCCCATAACCGGCCAGTCTTTTTCCCATTTCATGGGTTGCAAATACACAATTCTTCCGTAAGCGCCTTTATCCTGAAAATGAATAAACCAGTCTTCACCTGTTTGCGTCTGCACCCAAGCGCCCTGATGCGGACCGTTTATTTTAGTCGATCCCTGCTCTAAAACTTTTTTCTTTTCATAAGGTCCAAATACATTTTTAGATCTTAAAATCGTCTGCCAGCCAGTTGCAACACCGCCGGCCGGAGCAAAAATGTAATAGTAATTATTTCGTTTGTAGAATTTTGGTCCTTCAATCGTGCCTTCGCCATCGTGTCCGTCAATTACCATTACTTCGTCATTATTAGCAATGGTTCCTTCATCATTCATAGTACATACAACCAGTAAACTTTTAATTTGGGCGCGGCTTCCTGCAAATGCATGCGCCAGATACGCTTTTCCGTCATCATCCCAAAGCGGACTAGGATCGATTAACCCAATTCCAGCTTTTACCAAAAGTGGTTCAGACCAAGGCCCTTCTGCTTTTTTGGCTTTAATCATATAAATTCCGAAATCAGGATCAGGGTAATAAATATAAAATTCATTTTTATGAAAAGTAATACTTGGCGCCCAGACACCATTTCCGTGCTGTACTTTATTAAAGGTTTCAAAGGGCGGTTGTTTTGGCAGCGCATAGCTAAGAATTTTCCAGTTTACCAAATCTTTAGAATGTAAAATGGGTAACCCCGGAATGCAGTTAAAAGACGATGCTGTCATATAAAAATCGTCTCCCACCCTCACAACATCAGGATCTGAATAATCGGCATGAATAATGGGGTTCGTGTACGTTCCGTCTCCATTATCCGGTGTCCAGACCTGTGCCGTATTTTTCTGAAAAGAAAAAACAGAAAGAAAAAGAATAACGATTTTTATGTTTTTCATTTTGTAGTGATTAACTTTTTACTTAAACCCGACAAGTTTTAAAAACCTGTCGGGTTTGTATCGCGATGGAATTAAGACGTATGGAATTACTTTATTGATTTACTACACCATGCTTCTCCCGAAGCCTCGGGATCGCTCAGCAAGACAATAAACTACAATTCATAATTCATAATTAACAATTAACAATTAAAAAAAACTATCTATTCAATTCTAAGGCCGCTAAGATAAAAGGGCCCGTTGCTTTAGGATCGTTGTCTTTTTTTCTTTCGTTTACATAATAATCGTAAGAACCGTCACGATATGGAGTTCCTCCTAAACCAGCCACCTGGCAGCAATTTGTTAAGGTAATACCGCCGTCTTCATCTACTTTTTTGATTAAAATTTTAGTCAATCCGTCAAAAGCTTTGTTGGCTAGTTTTTTATATTTTGCAGGTAAATATCCTTTGTTTGCACCTTTTGCAAAAGCATACGCAAACATAGCAGATCCTGACGCTTCTAAATAGTTTCCTTTTTCTCCGCCTTTGTCTGTAACCTGATACCACAATCCAGATTTATCCTGATATTTAGCCAAAGCAGCCGAAGCATTGTTTAAATATTGAATTAACTCTGCTCTTTTTGGATGTTCTTTTGGCATATAATCTAAAACATCAACCAATGCCATTACATACCAGCCTAAAGCTCTCGACCAGAAATTTGGAGAGTTTCCTGTTACTTTATCTGCCCAAGGCATTGCTTTGCTTTCATCCCAGCCGTGATATAATAATCCCGTTTTAGGATCTGTAGCGTGCAATTGAATCAGCTCAAATTGTTTCGCGATATCATCAAAACTTTTTCCGTTTTCGTATGTCAAAGTATACTGCGCGTAAAATGGTTCTCCCATATACAAACCATCTAACCACATTTGATTTGGATAAATTTGTTTGTGCCAGAATCCACCGCTTGCCGTGCGAGGCTGCTCTGCCAATTGTTTGCGAACCAACTGCATGGCTTTTAAATATCTATCTTGTTTTGTTTCGTCATAAATGGCAAAAAGCAAACGTCCAGGAACCACCAAATCAATATTGTATTTATCGAATTCGTAAGTTTTAATCGTTCCGTCTTCCTGCACTAATTCGTCTACATAACCTCTTATGTAAGCTTTGTAGCGAGGATCTGGATTTTTCTTGTTCAACTCTTCTATTGAATGTAAAACCAAAGCATGAACATAATCCCATTTTGGCTTTTTAGCATCATCGAGCATATAAGCTTCCGGATGACGTTTCATTAAAGTTAAAGCCATTTTATCTGACCATTTCATGTCTTTAGAAATAACGATTTCTTTTTTTGCAGTTTCCTGTGAAGTTGCTTTACAGCCTGTTAAAGCCATCATGCAAACTAATAAAACCGACATAAAACTGTGTTTTCTACTCTTTTTCATTTCAAAATATATTTTAATTCTACTATTGTTCTACTTCTAATGCGGCCAAAATAAATGGCCCTAACCCATGTGAGTTGTCTGTCTTTATTTTTTCTTTAATATAATATTCAAAAGAACCATCACGATACGGATTTCCGCCTAATCCTGCACTGGCACAAACCTGCGTAATATGGATTTCGCCATCTTCATCAACTGTGATCAATTTTTGAGTAATAGCATTAAAGCCTTTTACCGCGAGTTTTTTATAACTTAAAGGTAAATATCCTTTGTTTGCTCCTTTTGCAAAAGCGTAAACAAACATTTCAGATCCCGAAGCTTCAAGATAATTTCCTTTTTTATTTCCTGCATCTGTAACCTGATACCACAATCCTGATTTGTCCTGATATTTTGCCACTGCTTTTGAAATATCATTTAGGTACTCAATAAGCTCTTTTCTCTTTGGATGTTCTTTTGGCATATAATCCAAAACATCAATTAAAGCCATCATGTACCAGCCAATAGAACGTGACCAAAAATTAGGTGAAGTTCCGGTTTCTTTATCAGCCCAAGGCATTTGTTTACTTTCATCCCAGGCATGAAAAAGCAATCCTGTTTTTTTATCCAGCGTATGCAGCTGTATTTGCTCAAATTGTTTGGCAACGTCATCTAAATCTTTTCCGTTATCAAATTCAACGGTATAACGTGCATAAAAAGGTGTTCCCATATACAAACCATCCAGCCACATTTGATACGGATATATTTTTTTGTGCCAAAATCCTCCCGAATTTGTTCTTGGATGTGTTTCTAATTGTCTGCGCAATGTTTGCATCGCAGTTAAATAACGATTGTCATTCGTTCTTTTATAAAGTTCAAACAAAAACTTACCCGGATTAACATAATCTATATTATAATCTTCGAGTTTGTAATTCAAAATTTCTCCTGAAGGATTAATTACGGTTTCACCATAAGCTTTAATATAATCTGCATAAATAGGATTGTTTGTTTTTTGATACAGCTTTTCAAAAGAAGTCATCAATAAACCCAGTTTATAATCCCATTTTGGTTTTTCGTTATTATCGACCTGCCAGGCCAGCGGTGCACGTTTTATAACAGAAAGTGCCATTCGATCTGACCATTTTAAATCTTTTGAAATAGCAGAAGATTGTGCCTTCATTTCATTAAATGAAAACACAATTACACCAAGGAGGACAATTCCGGCAAAACTAAAATGGCTTTTCTTTATCATAATAAATCGTTTTATTTATTCAATTCTATAGCACTCAATAAAAAGGCTCCCAAACCTATTGCACCATTCTCTTTTGTTTTCGCAATAAGATAATAATCATTCGTACCGTCTCTAAAAGGTTTTCCTCCTAAACCTACATTTGATGACACGTTTAAAATATTTACTTCACCTTTTTTATCGACCTTTACAAATTCTTTTACAAAACTGTCAAATGATTTCTTTGCTGTTTTTTTATAACTGGAAGGCAAATAGCCTTTGCGTGCTCCTTTTGCAAAAGCATAAATGATCATTCCCGAGGCAGACGGCTCTGTATAATTGGCATATAACTGTGTTTTATCTGCCACTTGGTACCATAATCCTGTATCGCTTTTGTACTGATCTGCAGACGCTGCAATTTCATTTAAATACTGAACCAGAACTTTATATTTCGGATGCGATTTCGGAAAATAATCTAACGTTTCTACCAACGCTGTCATATACCACCCAATACCACGTCCCCAAACAGTTGGCGAAGTTCCGGTTTGTTTGTCGGCCCAGGCAATTTCTTTACTTTCATTCCAAGCCTGATAAACCAGTCCGCTTTTCTTATCGATCATGTGATCGTGAACCAATTCAAATTGTTTGGCAATATCGTCTAAACTTCTTCCCTTTTCATATTTCATTGTAAATTGTGCGTAAAAAGGTTCAGCCATATACAAGCCGTCAATCCACATTTGATTGGGATAAATCTGTTTGTGCCAAAATCCGCCACTGTGTGTTCTTGGCTGACTTTCTAATTGATTTCTCAATTTTCCAGTAATTTCAAAATAGCGTGAATCTTTTGTTACATCATATAAATTAAACAATAGTTTCCCCGGATTCAAACAATCAATATTGTATTCTTTAACGTCGTATTTTTTAATATTTCCGTCGGTGTCAATCATACCGTCAACATACTTTTTAATGTAGTCCAGATATTTTTTATCCTTTGTTTCCTGATATAATTTCTCAAAACCAGACAAAACAAAACCCATTTTATAATCCCATTTCGGACTGTCATTTCCGTCTAGTTTCCATGCTTCGGGATATTTGTCCAAAATAGAAAGCGCAGTTCTCTCAGACCACTTTAAGTTATCCGGCAGTGCATTTTCGGGATTGTTTTGTGCAATTGCAAAAACATTCAAAAGCAGAAATAATAAAACGGCTGTTTTTTTACAATTCATATTATATATTTTTTTGCCACTCCCGATAGCTATCGGGATAATAGATTATTTGGATTATTCGTTGCTTGTTTTAACATAGAAACATAGTTTTTGGTACTTAATAAAAGGCGTTTCACTTGTATTAACAAACATAGACTTGTTTCTTTTATACTCTTTGAAAATACAATAATTCTATGTTTCTATGTGTTAAATATTTTCACGCAGATTCAGCAGATCCAGCAGATTTTTAATCTTTAATTTTTAATTTCAAAAATCTTTTAAATCCTGTATCCCGATAGCTATCAGGAGTGGCAAAAAAGACAATTTACATCTTTCCTTTTTTGTTCAACACTTCTAATTGCGTATCTAAATATTTAACGAATTCTTCCTGAGATTTGATTCCGTTTTTTTCTTGTTCCCAAGCTCCTAAAAGATAAAATGCAGTTGCTTTTGTGGTGGGTTTAAAAACCAGTAAATAATCTAAATCCGTATCGGCGATATTTTCGATTGTATTAACTTCATAAAAAATAGCCATTCCCAATTTGTCCGGAACTAAAGACTGTACGCCATAAGTGGCCAGATAAGCCCATTTTTTGTTTTTACTTTCTTTTTTAAGCAGTTCTGTATTTTTCTGTTTTACGATTCCGGTACAAATTCCTTTAATTTCTTTTGAAGCCTGAATCGTATGTTTCGTATACAACTGATCTGGTTTTATGGTTAAAACTGATGTGAAATCAATTTTATCCGAAGCTGTTTTCCATCCATAGTAATTCACCTTTACGCCAGATTCGTTGTTTTTATTTACAACCGTTGCAATTGTAGAATCGACTTCGCGGAAATGCAGTTTTTCGTTGTTTAAATAACGATCTATAGAACCAATTCCAATTCCTTTTCCGGCTTTTAAAATATCGGCTCCCCAATCGCTCATTTCGTGGTACGAATCAAAATTATCCTGACCCACAATTGGTAAAATCATTTCAGAAGTTTTCTTTCCGAAGATGTCAATTGCATTTCTCCAATCCAGATATAAACGGTAACCAATTCTGTTGCTTTCCCAGCCCGGACCTTCATAACGAATATCAAAAGAATGGTCTGTATGTTCCGGTGCCAGTTTTAGCCGGTCAACATTTTTAAAAGTCGTACCGCCTTTGTATTTTCTTCCTTCCCAATGTCCGTCTGTTTTTGCTGAAATTTCGGCATACGTTTTAGCCGTTTTTATATTATACTTTTGAGCATTTACTGATGTTAAACCGATTAAAAATAAAGCTGCGGCTGTAATTTTTGTTTTCATTTTATTGCAATTATTTGAATGTCTTTTTTAAAAAATTAATTGTAAAATCAGCGGTTTGATTAAACCAAGGCTGAAAAAACCAGAAAGAATGAGGCGAGTTTTCGATAGTATGCCCCTCATTGTAAATTTTATATTGATTTAAAATCTTTATCATATCGTCTCTTCCGGCATGAAACCTGTCGATACTGCTGTTTATAAACAATACGGGCGGTGTTTTTTTATTGGTATGGCTTAAAGCCGATGCATTTTTCCAATTGTCTGTTTTTTGTTCATAAGAACCTCCAAGCCAAAAGGATGCCATTTCTCCCTCAGAAGATTCCGGATGTCTGAATGCTAAAATGCCGTCTACATTAATAATGGCATTTACTTTTGAAGATGATTTACTTTTATTTGAAGGATCATCAAAAGTTGAATTTCCATTTGTTGTACCAATCAAAGCTGCCATCTGACCTCCCGAAGAACAGCCTAAAACCGCAATTTTGTCTGGATCTACATTGAATTTTCCTGCATTATCTTTTATAAACCGAATCGCATTTTTTACATCATAAACTCCATACGGATATTTTGCCTCGAGCGATAATCTGTATTCTATTGTAAAACAAGAATAACCGTGTGATGCTATTTCCTGCGCCAACGGATTCATCTGACTTTTATTTCCCGATCTCCAGCCTCCGCCGTGAATCATAATAACCGCCGGATTTTGTTTTTGTTTCTTATTTACAAAAGCATCTAAATGCAATGCTCTGTCTGTTTCATTATAAATAATATCCTCAATTTGATCGACGTTTTCATTTTTATCGATAACAGGAATGGTTATCGACGGGTATTTTTTTATCAATTTATTATAGGTGCTTTTTACCGTATACGACGTGTCGACACTGTAAGTCTGCTGCGCTCTTAGAACACAGGAAAGCAATAATAAAATCAATACCATTTTTCGCATTACAATCAATTTACTTTTTAGTTAAGAAAGGAGTCGGGCACTTTGGCCAGACTCCTTTTTAACTTCTTCAAAAAAACAAATAGTCTCAAAAAACTACCAAATTACTAATAACCAGGATTTTGAGGAAAGTCTTTATTTTGGTTTAAATCCAATGCCGTTTGAGGAATTGGTCTTAATATTTTAAGCTGACCGTCGATTCCAACAAAATTAGCGGCCTTAATTTTATAATTATGTGCAGATGCTCTTGCTACTAAAGTTCCGGTACGTTTTAAATCAAACCATCTTTTATATTCGCCTAATAATTCTCTTCCTCTTTCATCTAAAATATAATCGATGTTGAATTGTCCAATCGTTGCATTTGCTACGCCGGCTCTTCTTCTTACTTCGTTTAAACGATCTAAACCTGTAGAAGGCACACCAGCTTTTAAATAGGCTTCGGCAGCAATTAAATACGTTTCACCTAATCTCGAAACAATAATATCTCTTGTACTAACCGGACCTGTGCTTGAAGGCGTTGTTGGATTTGCGTCATCAAATTTCTTAACCGGAATTGTGTAACAATCTAAGTTTTTAATTAAAGTATGCGCTGCTGAATATTCTCCCCAAGGATGATAAACAAATGTGGAAGCTAATCTAGAAGCATTCGTTGTCATCCAAGCCGTTTTATCCGCAGGTGTAAACCATTTTGGTTCATAAAAATGTCTCACTTTTACTGCACTGGCATTTGTTGGTCTGTAATAAGGATAATAAAGTGTTGTTTTTGCTTTTCCATCAACCGTTACTGTTTCTTCAAGTATTTCGGTCATGAAAGTTGCATCCCATCTTTTATCTCCTTTTTCATATAAACCCAAAGCATAATCTGTAGGACATAAATTGTAACTTCTTAACGGAGCGCCTGTTTCTGCACCTCCTAAATACGAACTGAAATAGTAAAACTGATTGTTTCCTAATTTTGTTGGATCTGTACTTGTCGAAGCTTTATCGTATTGTACAGAAAAAATGGTTTCTGCATTCAAATCGTTATCACCAGTAGAAGTTGTCACGAATAATTGGTTAAAAGCGATGTTTAATGCCTGACCAGCAATTGCAGCATCGGCATAAGCAGCTGCTTTAGAGAAATCATCGGCTTTACCAAAAGTTTCGTATCCTCTGGTTAAATACACTTTGGCCAATAAATCGTTTACGGCTCTTTTGTTTACTTTTCCTGATGTGCTGTAAACTGAAGTTCCAACATTAGCTAAAGCAAAATCTAAATCGGCAATAATTTGTCCGTACACTTCTTCGGCCGTATTTCTATGAAAAGACAATACCGGTGTTGTAATATGTTCGTTTACAATAGGAACGCCGCCATAAGTCTGCACTAACAAAAAGTAAGCCTGTGCTCTTAAAAATCTTGCTTCGCCTACCAGCGTATTTAAATTTGGAGCCTGTTCTGTTATAGTCGAATAATAAACTGCTTTATTTACCGACTGAATCAACTGATAACAAGGAGTATACAAATCAGACACATTATCTGATGTTGGTATTAATAGTGCATATTGGCTTAAACCGGCTGGTTCCGGAGTTCTTCCTTCTGCATACATATCGGTTCCGGCTTCAAACAACCACGGATTTCCTCCGTAAATGCTTTTAAGCCAAGCATAATTAGAATTTATTAATAACTGAAATCCAGATGCCGTTTTATAAGTGGCATCGGCAGGAACATTTGATAAACTTTCCTCTTCAATATAATTGCTGCAAGAACTTAAGCTTGTCACAATCATTCCTAATATTATGATGAATTTTTTCATTTGATATCTTTATTAAAATTTAACACTTATTCCCAATTGCGTTGTTACTGATGCCGGACGGTTTACTCCAAAAGAAGAAGCTGCCCATTCCGGATCATATCCATCGAAATCTGTAAATACAAATGGGTCTAAAACATTTACATATATTCTTAAATTACTGATTTTTAATCTTTTCAATAATTCAGAATCCAGTGTGTATCCTAAAGATATATTTTTAATTTTTACGTAAGAAACGTCTCTGTAGTAAGCAAATAATGAAGTCCAATACGCTCCCGCTCCTGTTGCAACTGGTCCTGGTCTTGGGTTTGTATTATTTGCATTAGCCTCAATACCCGCGCCGTTTGTTGGAATAAAGTAATCCATGGCTAATTTCTGGCGTCCTCTATCGCTTACATCGGCAAAATTTTGGTGGAAAGTACTCAATACCGTTTGTCCCTGACTTGTAATTACAGAGAAATTGAAATCAAACTGACCAACTGTAAGTTTAGAGTACAAACTTCCCTGCCATTCCGGATTTGGATTCCCGATAACTGTTCTGTCATCGGTATTAAATTTACCGTCTCCGTTTAAGTCTTTTGGTTTTGCCTGACCCGGAAGCATATTGTATTTTGCTGCTTCTGCCGCCTGGCTTTCCTGCCAAACACCATCATAAACATAATTGTAATTAGGGTTTAAAGGAGATCCTAAAATTAATTTATTACCAATATCACTTACCTGATCCTGATTGTAAATGGACTCTAATTTGTTTACGTTTTTAGTGAAAGTAAAAGTGGTTTCCCAGTTTACTTTCTCACTTTTGATGTTTTTTGTAGTTAATAAAACCTCAATACCTTTATTGCTTACAGAACCAACGTTAGCAAACGTATTTTTGTAACCTGATTCTGCCGGCAACTGCTGTTTGTAAATTAACTTGTCTGATAATCTGTCATAAACATCAACGCTTCCCGAAATTCTGTTTTTTAAGAATCCAAAATCAAGTCCAAAGTTAAGCTCTCTTGTTTTTTCCCAAGTCAAAGCCTGATTCGCTAAATTCTCTGTCTGCCATCCCGAAACCACATTGGCACCGTTTGCATAAAAAGTCTGCTGATTTAATAAAGCCTGAGAAGTATAAGGCGCTACGTTGTCATTTCCGGTATAACCTAAACTCGCACGCAGTTTTAAGTCTGAAATTACAGAACTGTTAGCCAGAAAAGATTCTTTACTGATTTTCCATCCTAAAGCTACAGAAGGGAAACTCTGCCATTTATTTCCTTCAGATAATACAGATGAGCCGTCCCATCTTGTAGAAGCCGTTAATAAATATTTGTCTCTGAAACTATAGTTTAAACGAACAGCATAAGAACTCAATGTATTTTTTTGATATCCTGAACTGATATTGTAACTGGTTTGAACTCCGGATCCCATATTGTTTGAACCAACATCAAAAGGCTGATTGTTAGAATACATATAAGAGGTTTCGTCTACATTTGAGTACAAACTCTGCAATAATAAAACGCTAAAATCATGAACTTCGTTAAAAGTATGTTTTAAGTCAATTTGATTGTCCCAGGTATAATTGAAGTTGTTGAAATTTTTAATTGAAGCCGAATTTTTTCCGTTTAAAGTAACTCCGGCATTTGTCTGTGCTGAATAAGCGGTACTTGTAACCGTATTTTCGATTCCGGCCGCAAAAGTTGTTTTAAACGAAAGCCATTTTAAAGGCTGGTATTGAAAGAAAACATTTCCAACGGTCTGCCATGTTTTTTCTGTTTGAGAAGAATTCGCAATCTCCATTAACGGATTTACAGTCGATGTTTTATTAATTGCCCATGAACCATCAGGATAAGTTAGTTTTCCCGGAAGGAAAAATAAATTGCCTACCTGATCATTTCCTTTTGCGTCTACTGCCCAAGGCGACATCAAAGGACTCAATCTAAAAGCATCCTGCATCGCTAAATCGCTTCCTAATTGTGTATCAAGACGTGCAATAGTAACATTAGCTCCTGTAGAAAATTTATCGTTTATTTTATGATTTAAACCCAGTTTAAAAGAATATTTATCTGTTGAATCATTATCAATTAAACCTTCGTCACTCTGAACTCCAAATCCTAAGTTATAACTCAGCCCAGAATCTGAACGGCCTGTAACATTCAAGTAATTGTTTTGGGTCATACCTGGTTTTAGAACCGCATCTGCCCAGTCAAAATTGTAACCGCTGTTGGCTCTTGAAACCAATAACGGACTTTGATTTCCTGCTAATGCAGCTAACTGAGCCGGAGTTTGAGTTGCCGGAGTTGCACTCATATAAGCAACCTGGTGAAATTTCCACCATTGTTCTCCATTCATCATTTTTGGAAGTCTTGCTGCTGTTTTAGTTCCGTAAGAAGAATCAAAAGTTACATTGATTCCTGATTTTACATTGGCACCGCTTTTAGTGGTAACAATGATAACCCCGCTTGCTCCTCTTGAACCATAAATCGCCGCAGACGAAGCATCTTTTAAAACGTCCATTCTGGCAATATCCTGCGGATTCAAAAAGTCGATATTATCAACCGGAACACCATCTACAACATATAATGGCGAAGAACCAACTAAGGAGTTATTTCCTCTAATTACTACCTTAAATCCATCTCCCGAACGTCCTGAACTTGACGAAATCTGAACCCCAGGCGTGCTTCCCTGAATGGCTTCAAGTGCGCTTGTAGTGTTTCTTTCTGTAATAGTTGCTGCGCTGATTGTACTT
Organism: Flavobacterium sp. GW821-FHT12A05; assembly: GCF_058807735.1. NCBI lineage: Bacteria > Pseudomonadati > Bacteroidota > Flavobacteriia > Flavobacteriales > Flavobacteriaceae > Flavobacterium > Flavobacterium sp. GW821-FHT12A05. Next base: position 628,486 of record NZ_JBXAQY010000003.1, read on the forward strand.
ACAGAACCTGTAAGATCTGTTTTCTTTACAGAACCGTACCCTACAACCACCACTTCATTTAAAGAATTGGATTGTTCAGCTAAGCTTACATTAATTTTTGTTTTTCCGGCAACGCTTACTTCCTGCGTTTGAAAACCTAAATAGCTGACAATTAAAACAGCTTTATTACTCGTTACATTTATCTTAAAACTTCCCTCAAAGTCTGTAGAAGTTCCATTTTTAGTTCCTTTTTCCTGGATATTTACACCTGGCAGTGATAATCCTGTGGCATCTGTAATTTTCCCTTCTATTGTGGTCGATTGAGCGTTTACAGTATTGCTCAGGAGAAAATTCAGGAAAAATAAAAATACAAGGTTGTATTTTATTTTTTTCTTTACTTGTTTTACAATGTTCATAATCTTGTTAAGTGGTTTTTTGGTTAATAGTTATTAGTTTTTAATAGATTCTACTTTCTTCTCATTGATATAGGTATTTATAAAATTGATATTCTTTACATTTTTTAATAAATAGACCGAGTCTACTTTTTGAATTTTTACGTTTTTCAGCGTAATATTTTCTACAGGAGAGGTTTCATAACCTTCTGCCCAGACGCTGTATTTTCCGCCGTTTTTTACGTTTACATTCTCCAGAATTACGTTTCTTATGGTTGGTATAAAGTTTCCTGTTTGTGACCCGTAAACATTGTAAAACATATTCAGTTTCAAAACACATTCTTTTACTGTTCCAACATCAAGGTTTCTAACAAAAATATCTTCGATAACACCACCTCGTTTTGAATTGGTTTTAATGCGGATGGCGCGATCCAGATTTGGACTGTCCATTACACAGTTCTCTACAAAAACATTATTTACACCAGCCGATATTTCGCTTCCAATAACGACACCTCCGTGTCCGTCAATCATTTTACAGTTTTGAACGATAATATTTTTACTCGGAATCGCTACTCTCCTTCCATCGGCATCGCGTCCGGCTTTAATAGCAATACAATCGTCACCGGTATTGAATGTGCAGTTTTTAATTATAATGTTTTGAGAATATTCGGGATCACAGCCGTCGTTGTTTGGTCCGTGGCTGTTTACCGTTACGCCGTCGATAATCATGTTATTGGTTTTTATGGGATGCAAAATCCAAAAAGGAGAATTGATCACCGTAACATCTTTTACCAAAACCGTATTGCATTCAAAAAACTCGATAAAGTTTGGTCTCAGGTATCTTCCTTCTCCAAAAACTCTTTCTGCAACCGGAATTCCTTTTTCGGCCATATCAACTAAAACTTCGCGGTTTGCCGGGTCATTTTGAGATGGAATTCCTTTTTTCCAGCCGTATCCTTTTCCGCCGGACCAAATCCACCAGTTTGTGCTGTCGGCCTGACCATTTAAAGTTCCTTTTCCGGTTACGGCAACATTGGTTTTGTTTTTAGCATAAATAAGCGGTGAATAATTCATTACTTCTGTTCCTTCCCACGAAGTATGAACAATTGGATAATCCTTTGGATTTAAGCTGAAAAGAATCTCAGCTTGATCTTCTAAATGCAGATTGACGTTACTTTCTAAATGAATGGCTCCGGTTAGGTATTTTCCATTTGGTACCAGTACTTTTCCACCTCCGTTTGCTGCACAGGTTTTAATTGCTTTTTCAAATGCTGTTGTGTTCAGCGTTTTGCCATCGGCTACAGCCCCAAAATCATTTATATTATAGGTTTTATCCTGAAAGTTGGTTTGAGGAATACTTTTAATAACCAATTCCATTTTTTTCCACGGATCAGATTCAGAAACAGCATTCACTTTTTTAGAGCACGATATAGTCAAAATGACTGTTATGCTTAAAAAAACAAAGGATCTTAACGCTATAACCTTACTTGTAATCATTTGTGTGGAGTTTCTGGTTTAAAGAGACGAAAATATCAATAATCATGTAATCGATTACACGAAAGTAGAAAATATGTTCTAATGAACCAAATTTATTTAGAAATAAATTGTATTTTTAATTTTTATTAAGAATTATAATTACATTTAATGCAATAATTATTATAATTTATTATCATTGTAGAATATAAAACGTTATAGTAATTCGATATGGTAATCGATAACATTAAATATTAGATTAATAAAAAAAACGTATTTTTGTCGTAGAATTTAACTTGTAAAACCCTTTTTAATGAGTGAAAAAGTAACCATTTATGATATTGCCGAAAAATTAAATATCACTGCAGCTACTGTTTCCAGAGCATTGAATAACAACCCGAAGATTAAAGAAAGTACTCGTGAGTTGGTTATTAAAACTGCTGCCTCAATGAACTATAAGCAGAATAAGCTTGCTTTAGCATTAAAAAGCGGCCGAAGTAATAATATTGGAGTAATTGTACCGCGTATTGACAGCAACTTTTTTGCTTCTGTTATTCGTGGTATCGAAGAAGAACTTCACCCTCATGGTTATCAGGTCATTATTTGCCAGACCCACGAAAGTAAAAAGAGAGAAAACGAAAATCTATATACCTTAATTGACGCTCAGGTCGACGGCATACTTATGTCTGTAACAGATGTAACAAACGAAAACGACGATGCTTTTAATAATGTATTGAAAAAGAACGTTCCGTTGATCTTTTTTGATAGAAGCAAGCATATCGACGGGGTAAGCTCTGTAACTATAAACGATTTTAGAGGCGGTTATTTAACCACCAAACATTTAATCAACGAAGGATGCAGGCATATTGCCCATTTTTCAGGAGATCAGTCGCTGGAAATTTTCAAAAACAGGTTTCTGGGCTACAAACAAGCTCTTTTAGACCACGGAATTACTTTTAATGAGGAATATGTGGTTCCTGTAAAAAGTATGGTAGATGCCGGAAAAGAAGCAGTCGATAAACTATTACAATTAGAAACACCACCTGATGCTATATTTTCATCGAGTGATTTTGCTGCATTAGGTGCTATTCAGGAACTGAAAGAAAGAAACATCAGTATTCCTAATGAGTTTTGTGTAGCTGGTTTTAGTAACGAGCCTTTTACCAAATTCATGGAATTATCGATTACTTCTGTAGATCAGTCTCCACTTGAAATGGGAAAAATGGCAGCCCGCGTTTTCTTAGAACAAGTAGACAAAACCGATACCATTAAAATTGAAAAAAAGGTGGTTCTGGCACCAGAATTACATATTCGTAAATCTTCGTCAAGATCCAACTTCTAGATAAAATAAAACCATATAAGTGATATAAGTAAATTTAAGTTTGCTTTTGTAACAATAAAAAACAGCTCCTATGGAGCTGTTTTTTTTATTCTAACTATAATCTAAAATGAACTTATATCACTTATATGGTGAAAAAAAAAAGAAAGACGCACTGCTGTGCGTCTCTACTATAAATCTTTGTCGCTTTGCCTCTCTGTACCTCTGTACCTAAAAAATTAAAGCGATACCCCTCTTTTCCAAGGAATAAAATCATTTTGATTTAAAATTGCCGCTTTGGTTTTAATTGTACCACTTGCAACATCGATAATAAACTCTAACATTTCATCGGCCATTTCATCAATTGATTTTTCTCCTGTGATAATGCCGCCGGTGTCAATATCGATAATATCCGACATTTTTGCCGCTAACTGTGTGTTTGATGAAATTTTTACAACTGGAGCAATCGGGTTTCCTGTCGGCGTTCCTAATCCTGTTGTAAACAATACCATATTAGCACCAGAACCTACCATTGCTGTTGTACATTCTACGTCATTTCCTGGTGTACAAAGTAAAGTTAATCCTGGTTTTGTAATGTATTCACCATAATCAAAAACCCCTGTAATAGGCGAAGTTCCTCCTTTTTTAGCCGCTCCTGCAGATTTCATTGCATCTGTAATTAAACCATCTTTAATGTTACCCGGAGATGGATTCATATCAAATCCAGAACCTGCATCTACAACAGTTTTTTCATACCATTGCATCAAGTCTAAGAAACGTTTTCCACTTTCGTCTTCAACGCATCTGTTTACTAATTCCTGTTCCACACCGCATAATTCAGGAAACTCAGAAAGAATTGTTGTACCGCCTAAAGCAGCCAATAAATCCGAAGTTACCCCTAAAGTAGGATTTGCAGAAATTCCAGAGAATCCATCAGATCCACCGCACTCTAAACCAATTCTCAGTTTAGATAATGGAGCTGGTTCTCTTTTTATTTCGTTAGCTTTTTTAATTGCCTCAAAAGTATCTTTTACAACACTGCTCAACATCGTTTCGATTGTACCGATAGATTGCTGATCGTAAATTAAAACAGGCTTTTTACTGTTTGGATTAATCGCATCTAAAGCATCTTTGAAAATCTGAATTTGAAGATTCTGACATCCTAAACTCAAAACTGTAGCTCCGGCAACGTTTGGATTGTTTACATAACCAGCCAACAATTTAGCCAGACTATGAGAATCCTGACGAATTCCGCCGCAACCGCCTTGGTGTGTAATGAATTTTACTTCGATATTGTTGAATAAATTAGCATCATTTGAAGCTTCCTGATTTCCTGCTCCTCCCGTTTCTGATTTTACCAAAGAACGAAGCAGTAATTGATAATCGTTTTCTTTAGGTTTCATCAATTCTTTCTCAAAAATATCTTTTAAGATTTCGATGTTTCTGTTTTCACAAAATACTAAAGGAAAAAACAACCACACATTTTCAGTCCCAACCTGTCCGTCTTCTCTATGATATCCCTGCCATGTTCTGTCTTTCCATTTGTCAACATTTGGAGCAGTCCAGCCAATCGTTTCTGTTTTACCAGTAACTTTATCACTTTCATGTTTTACATTTGAAGTAGAAAGCAAACCTCCTCTTTCGATTCTTGCACTTGCCTTACCTACTAAAACTCCGTACATAATGATTCTGTCTCCTACATTAAAAGGAACCATTGCAATCTTATGTTTCATCTTAACATCAGACTCAACAGTAACTGATTCTCCTTCAAAATCAATTACTTCGCCTGCTGTAAGATTCACCAAAGCAACCGCTACATTATCGGTTGGGTGAACTTTTATTAATTTTTTCTGCGTTGCCATAATTAACCCTTGTTCTTTTGTTTTTTTTCTATTTTATTCTTTCCTGAAACTTAGCAAAACCAGCTTCGATTCCATTTGAATCAATTTCTTCTAAAGCAATGGTTATCGCTTTTGTTAATCCAGGTATTTCAGTTAAATCTTCATCCCAGAAACTTTTGTTCTGCAATGTAAGTCTTGCTATTTTCTCATAGTCATCTGATTTCCATAAACCATCAAAAAATGAAACGATATCTTCACTGTCATTAACCGGTAAACTCTCGCCGTTCCAAGTTCCTTTATAGAAACGAATTAAAGCTGCAAAAGCAAAAGTTAAATGAACCGGAAGTGTTTTATGAATGTCTACATAACCTGTTAAACTTGGTAAAACACGTACTTTAAATTTAGAAATTGAATTTAAAGCGATAGACGATAATAAATGCTTGATAAACGGATTTCTAAAACGGTCCAGAATTTCTTCAGAGAAACTCGCTAATTCCGCTTTGTCCATGTTTAATGTTTCGTTGATTTCTTCAAAAACAGCTTTGTTGATGAATTCTCCCGTAAACGGATTATCAACTGTTTCTTTTACGGTTTCGTTTCCGTAAAGCAGTGAAAATGGAACCATTGCAGTATGCGCACCATTTAAGATTCTTACCTTACGTGTACGGTACGGCTGCATATCGGCTACGATTTTTACATCTAAATCTGTTTTATCAAACGGAAGTTTTGCTTTCAGTTTATCATCTCCTTCAATTACCCATAAAAAGAAAGATTCTGCGCTTACAATCAAATCATCTTTGTATGAAAGCTGTGCATTATATTCTTCGATTTGATCTTTTGGATAACCCGGAACAATTCTGTCAACCAATGTATTATGAAAAGAACAGCTGTTTTTAAGCCATGAAACAAAGGCTTCGTCTAATTTCCAGTCTGCACTGTATTTGAAAATAATTTCTTTTAAAGTATCTGAATTATAATTGATTAATTCACAAGGAATAATCGTTAATCCTTTATCTGCAGCTCCATTAAAATGCTTGAATCTTTCATGCAAAAGCACTGTTAATTTTGCAGGGAAAGATACCGGAGGCGTCATTGTAGGAAGATCTGAAGCAATGTATTCGATACCTGCTTCGGTAGTATTAGAGATAATAAAAGCCAGTTCTTCTTCTTTAGCCAAAGACAAATACTCTTGAAAAGAGGCATAAGGATCAATTGCTTTTACAATATTGGTAATCAATTCTTTTTCCTGAATTTCCTCACCTTTTTTTACTCCTTTCATGAATAGAGTATACAATCCGTCCTGCGCATTGATCATATTCACCAAACCTTTATCAATAGGCTGTACTACGGCAATTCCGGCATTAAAATCAGCTTTTTGATTTAATTTTTGGATTGCGTATTCAACAAAGGCTCTTAAGAAATTACCCTCACCAAATTGAACTACTTTTATAGGAAGTTTGTTTGAAAACTCTGAATTGGATCTGTTTATTTTTTCCATTTTTATTATCTCATTAAAGTTGTTATAAATAACCACTTAATTCCTTATTCATCACTTTATAACATTGTAAATGAAACATTACACTTGAATGTAAAACAAAACCTGCTGTGAGGAGTCACAGGAATCATTTTGCAAGCGTAATGCTCAATTACAATCTCTAAAATCTAAAAAAAACTTATTTAAATAAGGATTGGCATGATTACTCCTTATTTATTTTCTTATATTTTTTATAATGTCAAGAACCTGACTTACTTTCGTTTTTAATGCGTCGTAATCGTTTTTATCTAAAATATCTTTAGAAATCAATTGCGACCCTATACCTACACAAGTTACACCGGCATTAAACCACGAACTTAAACTTTCTACTGTTGGCAGCACACCTCCAGTTGGCATTATCGAGGTCCACGGACAAGGCCCTTTTATTGCTTTGATAAACTCTGGTCCATAAATATCACCAGGAAATAGTTTTACAATTTCGCATCCTAATTCTTCTGCTCTTGCAATTTCAGTAAGCGTGCCGCAACCCGGAGACCAAAGCACTTTACGACGATTACAGGCAATTGCGATATCTTCTCTAAAAACCGGAGTTACAATAAAATTAGCGCCTAAACTCATGTATAAGGATGCCGAAGCAGCATCTGTAATAGAACCTACACCCAGGATCATTCCAGGTAATTCTGCCAAAGCATATTTGTTCAAAGCTCCAAAAACTTCATGCGCAAAGTCTCCTCTGCTTGTAAATTCCATTAATCTTGATCCACCGTCATAACAAGCTTTTAAAACTTTTTTGCTTACTTCGATATCCGAATGAAAAAATAGCGGTACCATTCCGTTATCTTTCATTGTTTGAGCCACTTCTATTCTTGAATATTTTGCCATTTCTTTAATTAATTATCTTGATACTAATGCAGATCCATCACCATCAATCATATTTTCAACTTCTTTTAAAGTAACCAAATTGTAATCGCCTGCAATGGTATGTTTTAAACAACAAGCCGCTACTGCAAAGTCTAACGCTCTCTGGTTATTATTTTGATATTCTAACAGTCCGTAAATCAATCCGCCCATAAAAGCATCACCGCTGCCTACCCTGTCTACAACAGGAGTTACTTCTTTTACCGCTGCCTGATAAATTGCTTTTCCGTCAAACAAAACACCGCCGATTCTTTGGTGCGAAGCACTAACCGAATAACGAAGTGTTGTGGCTGCAATTTTTAAATTCGGAATTAAATCAAATAACTTCGTGTATAAAACAGGAAGTGATTTTTCATCCTGATAATTAGGGTTCACTTTTGGAATTCCTAACATGAAATAAGCGGTATCAATGTCTCCTAAAATAACATTGCTGTATTGCAGCATTTCCGGCATAACTTCGCTTGGAGTTTTACCGTACTGCCAAAGTTTTGATCTGTAATTTAAGTCGCATGAAATTTTAATTCCAAGCTTATGAGCCACTTTAATAGCTTCTAAACAAGCATCTGCAGCGCTTTGAGAAATGGCTGGCGTAATACCGCTCCAATGAAACCATTCTGCTCCTGCCAGTACTTTTTCCCAGTCTACCATTCCTTTTTCAATGGTCGACATGGCACTGTGAGCACGGTCGTACACCACATTACTGCCGCGTGTTCCGGCTCCGGTTTCAAGAAAATAGATTCCTAAACGTTCTCCTCCATAAACAATGTTTTTAGACTCGACGTTCATTTTTCGCATTTCTTTCAAGGCCGATAAACCTATTTCGTTTTCAGGCAGTCTTGTTACAAATTCGGCATTGATGCCATAATTCGCCAAGGAAACACATACGTTAAATTCACCACCTCCATACGTAGCTCCGAATGCTGTAGATTGTGAAAAACGTAAATGCCTTTCTGTTGATAAACGCAGCATGATTTCTCCAAATGCAACTACTCTACTCATTATTTATATATTTTTTTTGCCACAGATTATAATGATTAAAAAGATTTTAGTCTGAACGTTAAAATTCTTTTTTCTATTTTCTATTTTCTATTTTCTATTTTCTTAACTAAAACTTAAAATATTCTTTAGCGTTGTTGTATGAAATATCAGAAACTAATTTTCCAATCCATTCCATATCATTTGGAAGTTCTCCTCTTTTGATTTCATCTCCCAAAAGATTACATAAAATACGTCTGAAGTATTCGTGTCTTGGGAAAGATAAAAAGCTTCTTGAATCTGTAAGCATTCCAACAAAGCAGCTTATTAATCCCATATTAGAAAGGGCATTCAACTGTTTTGTCATTCCATCTTTTTGATCTAAAAACCACCATCCCGATCCAAATTGTACTTTTCCGCGAACGCTTCCGTCGTTGAAATTTCCAATCATCGTAGCCATAACTTCGTTATCAGCCGGATTTAAATTATAGATAATCGTTTTTGTCAATTTATCTTTGCTGTCTAATGCATTTAAAAAGCTTGATAATTTTTGTGCCTGCGGATAATCTCCAATAGAATCCCATCCGGTATCAGGACCTAAAATTCTGTGCATACGCGCATTATTATTTCGCAATGCACCTAAGTGAAACTGCTGCACCCATCCAAATTCGTGATACGTTTCAGACAAGAATAATAAAACGGCGCTTTGGAATTTTAAAGCTTCCTCTGGCGATATAATTCTGTTTTCTCTTTTCTTTTTGAAAATTGAATTGATTTCAGTTTCTGTAAATTCTTCAAAATAAATCTGATCTAAACCGTGATCGCTCAATTTGCATCCGTTTGCATTAAAGAATTCAATTCTTTTTCTCAAGGCTGTCTGCAAATCAGCAAAAGTGTTAATTGCAACTCCGGACACATCCCCTAATGTGTCCAGATATGCATTATAACCATCATTAGAAATTAAGATGGCTTTATCAGGTCTGAAAGCCGTACTCATTTTAGTTCCAATTGGGTTTTGAGCCAGTTTTTGATGAAACTCTAAACTATCGATTGGATCTTCTGTTGTACAAACCAATTCAGCATTTACTTTTTTAAGAAGGTTTTGTGTGCTGTAAGCCTGCGAATTTATTTTTTCAGTAGTTTCGATATAAATCTTTTCTGCTGATTTTTCGTTTAACAAATCATAAATATCAAAATAACGAGCAAGCTCTAAATGTGTCCAGTGATACAACGGATTACGCATCGTGTAAGGAACCGTTTTTCCCCAGTTTAAGAACTTATCTTTATCAGATCCATTTCCGGTTACAAACTGCTCATTAATTCCTAATGTACGCATTGCACGCCATTTGTAGTGATCTCCGTTAATCCAAACCTGCGTAATGTTGTCAAAGATTTTATCTTCGGCAATAAACTGCGGGTTTAGGTGATTGTGATAATCAATTATAGGCTGATTTTTAGAATAGTTATGATATAACTCTTCTGCATATTTATTTTCTAATAAAAAATTATCGTTTATGAATGTCTGATTCGCGCTCATGTCTTTTTAAAATATAATTTGAGAATTATTCTTCGTTTGAAGGTTTTCCAATTGTAGCAAGGATTCCGCCATCAACATATAAAATGTGGCCATTAACAAAATCACTAGCTTTTGAAGATAAAAATATCGCTGCTCCTGCTAAATCGCTTGGATCTCCCCATTTTGCCGCTGGTGTTCTGCTGATGATAAAATCATTAAACGGATGTCCGTCAACTCTAATAGGTTTTGTTTGTTCTGTAGCAAAATATCCAGGTCCGATTCCGTTGATCTGTACATTGTATTTTGCCCACTCTGTTGCCATATTTTTAGTCAGCATTTTTAAGCCTCCTTTTGCAGCGGCATAAGCTGAAACTGTATTACGGCCCAACTCACTCATCATAGAGCAAATGTTGATTATTTTTCCTTGTCGTCTTTCGATCATTCCTTTGGCAACATGCTTAGAAACGATAAACGGACTTACTAAATCAATATCGATTACTTCTCTAAAATCAGCAACTTCCATTTCCAGAAGCGGAATTCTTTTGATGATTCCGGCGTTGTTGATTAAAATAGCGATTGGTCCTACTTCACTTTCAATTTTTTGAACTGCTTCAATAACTTCTTTTTCTTCGGTTACATTAAATTTATAACCTACCGCATTGATTCCTTCACCTTTAAGTTCAGCCACAGCATCGTCAATTTTTTGCTGCGATGAATTTCCGTTCACTACAATTGTAGCTCCCGCCTGACCTAATCCTTTTGCCATTGCCATTCCCAGTCCGTGTGTACTTCCTGTAATAAGGGCAACTTTTCCTTTTATATCAAATAAGTTTGTCATGATTTTTATCTTAAATCTGTGATTTTGCAAACATCCATATCTCCGTAATCTAAGTTCTCACCCGCCATTCCCCAGATAAAAGTATAGTTGCTGGTTCCTGAACCTGAGTGAATAGACCAAGGCGGTGAAATTACGGCCTGATGATTGTTCATCCAGATGTGTCTTGTTTCCTGAGGCTGTCCCATAAAGTGACATACTGCTTGATTTTCAGGAATATCTAAATAGAAATACACTTCCATTCTGCGATCGTGTACGTGAGCCGGCATGGTATTCCAAACACTTCCCGGTCTCAATTCTGTCATTCCCATCTGCAATTGGCAGGTTGTTACCACACTTCCAATAATCATTTGGTTTACGGTACGGTGATTCGCCGTTTCCATTGTACCTAACTCTAATTTATTTGCTTCTGCCAAACTTACTTTTACTGTTGGATAAGTTGTGTGAGCCGGTGCAGAGTTCAAATAGAATTTAGCTGGATTTTTACTGTCGGCACTTTTAAAGATCACTTCTTTATTCCCGCTTCCAATGTATAGAGCATCTTTAAAACCTAACTCATAAGAAGTTCCTTCTACTACAACAGAACCACTTCCTCCAACATTAATAATTCCTAATTCTCTACGCTCTAAAAAATAAGGCGCTTTAAGAGGATCGATTGTTTCTAAAGCCAAGTCACCTTTTACCGGAACTGCAGATCCTGCAATGTATCTGTCATAATGCGAATAAACCAATACCACTTCATCTTCCTGCATTAAATCATCAATCAAGAATTCTTCTCTTAATTGCTGTGTATCATATTTTTTTACTGCTTCCGGGCTTGACGCGTATCTTGAACTATATTTTGTCATAATATTTATTTTAATGTAATCGATTGCACAAAATTAATTTTTTATATTCAAATAGCATAATTGAAATGAATAAAATTATGCTATTTAGACAAATTATCTTTTACAAGTTTGTAATTGGGCTGTATCTTGGCACAAGAGATTTCATTACAATCCAGCCAGTTAAGTAACAAACGGCACAAATTGAGAAAATTATAAAGTATCCTGCTTCAATTCCTTTAAATCCCATAAAAACCATATTAGTTTCTTTGGCATAATCAAAAAGCAATCCTGATCCTTTATTTATAAAGGTTGATCCTACTCCTCCTGCTAAACCTCCAATTCCTGTAATGGTTGCAATGGCTTTTTTAGGAAACATATCTCCTACTGTAGTAAAAATATTAGCCGACCAAGATTGGTGCGCTGCTCCAGCAATACCAATAATAACAACTGGAATCCAGTAACTAATGTAGCCTAAAGGCTGTGCAATAAGGGCTAATAAAGGAAAAAATGCAAAAATAAGCATGGCTCTCATTCTTCCTTCATACGGATTCATTCCTTTCTTTTCTACAAAATAAGTTGGAAGCCATCCGCCAATGATAGACAATAATGTAATCATGTACAATACAAATAACGGCAGGGCAGCTTGTGTAGAATCCATTCCGTAAACTGAGCTTAGGTAAGCCGGAGTCCAGAATAAGAAAAACCACCATACACCATCTGTCATAAATTTACCAAAAGCAAAAGCCCAGGTTTGTTTGTATTTAAAGCAGTCTACAAAAGAAACTTTTGTTTTTGTTTCCGGAACGTAACCCACTAATTTGCTGTCTGCAATATCATCCTGCTGAATATAAGCTAATTCTTCGGCACTTACTCTTGGGTGTCTTTCTGGTTTATCGTACATAAAAATCCAAAATCCCATCCAGATGAAACCTAAAGCTCCAATGATGATAAAAGACATTTCCCATCCGAAAGATTTTGCAATAAACGGAATTGTAATTGGAGCTGCCAATGCACCCACTGTAGCACCGGCATTAAATATACTGGTAGAGAAAGCTCTATCTTTTTTAGGAAAATATTCGGCTGTTGTTTTGATTGCCGCAGGAAAATTACCCGCTTCGCCAACGGCCAAAATAAAACGCGCAAAAATGAACAATGTAACACTTACATTAATTACCAATGCAGTATCACTTACGGTGCTGATTATTTCTTTTGAACCGTGAAATCCTACGAACCATTCTCCTGTAATAATTCCAGAAGTTGCGATGCCGCAGAAGGCATGTAAACAAGCTCCAATAGACCAAATACCAATAGCCCAGAGAAAACCTTTTTTAGTGTCCAGCCAGTCTACAAATCTTCCGGCAAACAATAAAGAAACGGCATAAAAAATAGAGAAAAGTGCTGTAATATTTCCGTAATCGTTATTGGTCCAGTGAAATTCCGGCGCAATAAAATCGCTCCAGGTTAACGAAAGAACTTGTCGATCTAGGTAATTAATTGTAGTGGCAAAAAAAAGAAGTGCACAAATACTCCAGCGGTATCTTCCTGCAGATTTAACGGTTTCATTTACTGTAACAGCATCGGTTTGACTCATGGTAACGGTTTATTATAGTTAGATATTTTTTCTGGAAAATCTATACACAATACGCATAATTTAAACACATTAAAATCAATATCTTAAAATTATAAAATTGTAATAATGTAATCGATTGCACAAATATAGTTTTTAATCTTTATATTCCAAATAAATTATATAAAAAATTATTTCAACTATACTAATTAACATATTGCATAAAAAAAAGAACTCAAAATTACACATTAAGCAATATATTTGTTAAAAGCTAACAGGTGAAATTCATCCGTATTTAGGGGTAAAATTGTCCCGAAACCAGATCGTTTTCAAATCGATTTTACTTATCTTTCCATTCTTGAAACAAACACATCAAACAATTAAACAACAAACTGAATAACAATTAATTACATTTTAAATTGAAAAATACAAAAAATCAATATCTAAGAAAAATCGCTTTAAATATTATGCTTTTATCAGGAGTATTATTCCATGCCAGCGCCCAAAATCAAGTAATTACATTATGGAATAAAGTTCCGGATGAAATAAAAACTGCAGATTATAAAGAGAAAGAAATACTAAAAGACGGAAAGGTTCAAAGTACCAGTTTAGTTACAATTCCAACCCTGACGGCTTTTTTTCCAGCAGTTACAAAGCCCAATCAAACTGCTGTAATTATTCTGCCTGGCGGAGGTTATCAGCATTTGGCTATTGATAAAGAAGGAACAAAAGTGGCGCAATGGCTGAATAGTTTAGGAATCCCGGCTTTTGTGCTGAAATACAGACTTCCCAATGATTTAATTATGAAGAATAAAAATGTGGGGCCATTACAAGATGCGCAGGAAGCTTTGCGCTATGTAAGACAAAATGCAGCAAAATGGAATCTTGATCCTAACAAAATTGGTATACTAGGTTTTTCTGCCGGCGGCCATTTGGCTTCTACTTTATCTACGCATTATGATGATAAAGTTTACGAATCTGCCTATAAAGTAAGCGCTCGTCCTGATTTTTCTCTTTTGCTGTATCCTGTAATTTCTATGGAAAATCAAACGACACACAAAGGTTCGCAGACTAGTTTATTAGGAAATAACCCTTCGCAGGAATTAATCGATTCTTTTTCTAATGAAAAGAGAGTTACAGCACAAACGCCTCCAGCCTTTCTAATTCACGCTACTGACGATACTACGGTTCTGCCTGAAAACAGCATCAATTACTATTTGGCACTTAAAAAAAATGGAGTTGCAGCCGAGTTACATTTATATGAAAAAGGAGGCCACGGTTTTGGTTTAGGAGTAAACGACACCAGCAAATTCTGGACGAGAGACTGCGAAGAGTGGCTGAAAGCAAATGGTTATCAATAAAAATAAAAAAAGGCAAAACTTAATAAGTTTTGCCTTTGATCAAAAAAACAAAGAAGGAATTAAAAACCAATTTTAAAGTCTTATACAACAGCTTCTTCTGCTATATTTTGTTTCGCTGCAGAAATAGCTTTGCTTACAGGTTTAGGTTTTGCAGCAGGTGCTTTTTTACCAAATTTTTGTTTCCCCCACCAAATAATAAACCCTGTAATAGGTAAACTGGCCGAAATTAAACTGGCTAAAAAAGCAATAATTTTTCCTGTAAGCCCCAATACGCTTCCTACGTGAATATCATAATTCATTCTTCGGATTTTGTCTGGTATATTAGCATCTATATATTTTCCTGAAAAAGGCGATTTTATAGAAATCTCTTTTAAAGACTGCTGATCAAAATTATACCTGTCCATATTATAGTAGGTATTTCTTTGTTTGTAAACAAAAGCCCCAATAGGATCTGCAGGTTTAGCAGGAATCGAAATCATGATTCCGGCAGCCTCAGGATTTTCTTTGTTCATCTTTAATAAAACCCTGTCAGCGGTAGTAATATTAAAAGTCTTAATATGTGTTGTATCTGATGTTGGAGATTCACGGCTTTCTACCAGCGGTTTTCCTCCTGATGTAACCCAATATAAGGATTTACTCCACCAGCCAAAACTCCATACCAAACCTGTTACGGCAATAAAAAACAGAAAAATACAGCTGTAAAAGCCTAATACATTATGCAAATCATAATTAACACGTTTAAAGCTGGCATCTGTTTTTATTTTAAAACTTTTATTAATAATAGACTTTATCCATTTGGTTGGCCACCAAAGTACAATACCCGAGATTAATAGAATAACAAAAATGATAACGGCAACGCCTACAATAGGTCTTCCTATATCATAAGGAAGCCACAATGCACGGTGTCCGTTTAAAATCCATCTGAAAAAATCCGGCGAATCGCCTCTTGAAAACGATTTTACATTTAATATTTCTCCGGTATACGGATTCATATAAATGCTTGTAAAAACACCATTTCTTCTTTTTCTGGGCTTTTCTTCCTTTTTACCTTTTTCCTTACTCTTTCCCTGCGGTTTTAAGTCTGCTTTTCCTTTTTCACCTTTTTCTTTATCTTCTTTTTTCTCGATAAAGTATCCCACAATAGCCGCTTCGTCTTTTGATCCAAAAGTTACACTGGTTGCATGATTGCCTTTCATGGTTTTATCTGCGATTGCTGCCAGCTGAGAGGGAAGTAAAAATGCTTTTTCCTGTGGTTTTACGCAACGCCAGTCTTCGATAAAATCTTTAATCTCATTTTCGAAAACATAAATGCAGCCCGTAAGGCTGACAATAACTACAATAATTCCAGAGGCTAATCCGAGCCACAAATGCAGCCATGCCATAACACGCTTGAAAAGCGATTTTTTACTTTTTTTCTTAGTATTGGGTTTTGGTTTGGAAGAAGAAAACATATTTTTGATAGATAAATAGGATAAATAAAAAAACCGTAAGTCCCCGCCAAAAGACTTACGGTTTAAAAAAATAATTAATATTTTAATTTTTGAATAGCAGTAATTTCACCACCTTCAACTTTCATACCTTTTGTGGCAGCAGCAGTAGTACCATCGATAGTATAAATCCAGTTTCCATCAGGTGTATTAAGACCAATTACAGCAGAATTTCCGTCTTCTGTAGTAATGTTATAACGACTTGTAGCCGAATTTAAAATTGCAGGGCCATTCGTTACCCATTTAAAAGTCTGATTGTAAACATCGGCTACAGCCAATTTAACTGCTCCATTATTTTTACCTGCATTTCCGTACATCAACAATAAGAATTTTCCTTTTGAGATATAACTAGTAGAAGAAATTTTATAACCGCCCGATTTTTCCTGAACGTTAAAGAAATAGCTTTTATCAAATTCTGTGGTTCCTTTTTTGATTTTTACAACAGCCGAAGGTTTTGTAGAAACCAAAACCGAATTACTTGTAGCAACTGCACCAGAGAAACCGTAAGCATCGCCGTTTTCGTCCTGAAATAATCCGTTTGTAAAATAAGCTCCTAAATAACTTGTACGGTTATCTTTGATTACTTTTTCTAATTTAAGTTCCGGATAATTGTAAACAGCAACCCAAGTACTATCCGGGTTTTTAGTTCCAAAATTATCCACTCCGTCACCCTTAATACTCATGTAAGGCATAAATACTTTATCTCCTACTTGTGTTGCCCAGGTAAAGAAAGCTCTTTCTCCGTTTCCTGCCAGTTTTTTAGTGTCTTGCTGTGCTTCGCCTTTAATAAGCGATTTTTCAGCATCAATTTTGTACATCATGGCAATAGATGCTGCACCGCTTCTTGGAACTTTAACGGTTAAAAGATCTTTGTTAACAGCTGCGAAAACATGTACCGTTTCTGCCTGAAAATCTGATTTTTTAATCAATTTCCCATCTGCATTTAAATTATACGTTGTTACAGCACCCGGATTTCCTTGTCCGTAAAGCAAGCTGAAAAAGTTGTTTTGAGCTGTGATATAATAACGGTATGTTCCGTCTTGCTCAATACCGTTGCCAATTGTACTAATGGTTCCTTTTGTAATATCATCTGCAGTTAGTAAATAATCTGCAATTCCTACTGCTCCGGTAGTGGCCGTAATGATATATTTTGTTTTACCTGTATCAACTCCTCCTGTGTTCTCTCCTGATTTATTTTCGTCACTGCTGCAAGAAAATGTTGTAAAAGCTATTAAAGCGGCCAATGAGGCTAATTTGCTTCCTTTTTTCATGTTATATAGGGTTTTAAAATTATTATTTTGATCTATTGAAGAAGTATCTAAACTTTATATAAAAAGCACGGCTTGGTTTCTGTAATGAGAAATTGTCATAAAGCTTATTGTCGAATACGTTTTTACACTCAAAAGCAATATTGTATTTACCGTTTGCCAGTGTATAAACTGCATTTAAGTCGTGATTGAACTGCTTCGGAATTTCTAATTTGCTGTCCTTACTGCCCATACTTGGCCATGATAAATAGTAAGTATGTACATAAAGCAGGTTATAACCAACAGATAAATTGTTGCCTTTTTTAAACAAATCATTAAAAAATACGGTGGCATCTACGTTTCCAAAAAGATAAGGTATGTTTGGAATTCTGTCTTTGTAAAATGGAGACACATAGTTTTGATTCGGCTCATACTCCGTCATATTTCTCAGGTTTTGATACGTCATATTAAAACCGGCAGTAAATCTGTTACGGTACGAATATCTAACCTCCCCATCAACACCATAATTGGTCATTTGTCCAAGGTTTACAGAATAACTGTCTACTTGATTCGTAAACAAGGTGTTTCGGATAAAATCTTTGGCACCGCGATACATAAAGTTTACATCAAAAGTTAAGGCATTGACTTTATAAAAATTAGTTTGGTAGCTTAATCCAAGATTGTAGTTGTAACTGGCTTCTGGCTTTAAATCAAGATTTCCAGCAACATTTTCGTTTGGGTTTCCAAAAAGCTCGCGTGAAGCCGGAAGTCGGTAACTTTTTTCAAACGAACCTTTTACCTGTAAATTAGGACGCAAGTAATAACTGCTCGCAATACCATATCCCAGGGTAGAACTATTGTCATCGAATTTTTGATACGCAATATCTCCTGTATTACCGCTTGGGTTATAACTTCTGGAATAACTTGTATTTAAATTGTAGTGTTTTAAAAATATCGAAGTACTCCATTTTTGATTGTAATCGAATTTGTAACCAAGTCCTAAAATATTCTTCTGCGTTTTTCTAGGCTGTTTATAAGCGATAGATTCCGGAACTAATTCGTCTTCCTGCTTACGGTTAAAAGTTGTAAAAGTATTGTTCAGCATAAACGAATGACGTTCTCCAAGACTATAAGTAGCATTGGCTGTTGCAATACCATTGTTGTCTCTCATTTTCATCAGAGTCCTTCCTTTTTCGCCACCCAAACCAGGATATTGAATGTAATCGCCAAACCAATTGTATTTTCTAAAAACAGTATCGACAGTTTGCTCTTCACCAAAATTATAATTTCCGGTTATACTCACATTCAGCCCTTTTGTAAACAAATCCTTTACCTGATATTTTACTGTAGGCATTAAAATATTGCCTTGGGTATAACGGCTTCCAAATACACTTTTCATTCTTGCTCCTGTCTGAATATCAGCCTTATTTTGTCCGGCTGTAAAACCAAACAACAACCTGTCGGCATATTTTTTTCCTGTTAAACCAATATTTACAATTACGGTTTCATTATGATAGGTATCATGAAATCTTCTGACTCTTGCATTTGGGAAATATTCTCCGGTTTTTAAATCAGCTGCCTCAACATTTACCCAATAATTATTATCAGAATAGTTTTGAAAAGCATTAATTTCTGTCGTAAAACCGCTTTTTGAAGTGTAGCCGGCATTAACAGCTGTTTTGTGTGTATTGAAAGAACCAAATGAATAAGAAGCATCAAAATAGGTTCTCGGTTTGGTGTTTGTTACAATATTTACGGCACCTCCCAAAGCATCGCCTCCAAGCCAGATAGGCACTACACCTTTGTAAACTTCTACACGATCTGCCAGATTGATTGGAATATTATTGAGCTGAAAAGAAGAACCAAAATTATCCATTGGAATTCCATCAATAAAAACTTTAATCTGATTACCAGAAAACCCATTAATCGAAAGTTCTGACTGAGAACCTACGCCGCCCTGCTCACGAACACGAACCCCGGATACACGATCTAAAGCATGAGACAAGTCGAGCGTTGTATTATGTAATTTTTTAGCATCGATTGCTGTTACGCTGTAAGCTTGTTTATTGACTTTTTCGGTTGCTGTACGACCAATAACCGTTACGCTTTGCAATTCGTTTAATTCGCTTTCTAACTGAAAGGATGCGTTAACATCTTTATCTAAAACTTCAATATTTTTTTTAAGGTTTGAAAAACCAATCGCTGAAATTTTTAAAGTATACTTTCCCGGCTTAACATTTTTGAAAACAAACTTTCCGTTTTCATCCGAAATAACGCTTAAGTCAGTTTTTTCAACCACAATCGTAGCATACGGAATTGTTTGTCCAGATTTTTCAGCAACCTGTCCAGATATCGTTAAGCCTTGTTTCTGCTGGGAAAATGATAAGAACGTAGAAAGGAAAAATAAAATAAAAAATAAAATTTTGTGAGTTGCCATATATTTAATTAGACTAATTATAAATAACTTTGGCGCAAAAGTACCATCAACTGCATTAAAAAAGTTAGGGAAAAACGGATTATTATTTTGTAAAAACGGATTATATTTTGAAAATCAAATCGACATTATCAGCCCACGAAAAACCAATATTTGCCATAGAAATTTCCGATCAATATCATGCTAACAGCATTTTGAAAGAAGAAAATATTGATATAAAAACCGAAAATTTAGAAGAAATAAAAAGTCATATTCTATCTACTGACGGAATGGTACTTATTGATACTCAAATGTATTTTTCGAAACCACAAACAGATTTATTTGAAATTAGCGACGAATGTGTTGTTATGGATTTTATAAGCTGCAATAATATCGAAACCCAAATAGATCAGCTAGAAAGCGAAAAATATCTTAGAGAAAATACCCATAATATTTTTTACACCACAAAATTTAGAGGAACTTTTAAAATTCCGGCCTTCGAACAAGTCAATTATCTGGCGATTATTTTCTCTAAAGAATTCTATTACAACATTATAAACGAAGATTGGAAACTTCATGAAAAATTTTCGAAAAACATACTTTTCAAGAAATCAGGTTATTTAACGTCAAAATATACTCCGTTTACGCCTTCTATTCAATGGACACTTTCTGAAATAAAAAACTGCAGCCGTAAAGGAGCTATCAAAAAAATGTACATCGAAACCAAAATTCGGGAACTGCTTATACATCAGCTTGAATCTATTATAACAAAGCCCAAAGCAAACGATGGAATAGACGAAGAAGATTATACCAAACTCCAGGAAGCAAAACAGATTCTCGAAAAAGATTATGTTCACGCGCCTTCCCTATCAGAACTTTCGAGGCTGATTTCATTAAATGAATTCAAATTAAAAAAAGGATTTAAAGCCTGTTTTGGAACAACTGTTAAAAGCTATATCATCAAACTCCGAATGGAATATGCTAAGGAATTGTTCAAAGAAAAAACATCAACCGTAAGCGAAGTAGCTTATAAATGCGGTTACAAGGATATTTCTCATTTCTCGGCCGCATTTAAGAGTTTCTATGGTTCTTCTCCACAAAAATTCAAAAGTCATTTAGAGTTTATCTACTTCTGGATTTCGGGAATACTGCTGCTTATTTAACAAAAAAAAGGTTTTTAGATTAAGTTATAAAATAACCAAACCTAAAAACCTAAAAAAATTGGACATTACTGTATAATTGTAAATTGTACAAGTACCCACGATCAAATGAATATGTCAAATTTTAAAAAAATTAAAAATTGTCTCTCCAAAAACATTCTTAACTTGTAAAAATCATTAAAGAATTCTAAAAAGGTAAAGTATCATTCCTTGATTTCTACATGGCAAAGCTAAAAGCACTTTTTCAAATATCTATACGGTTTCCCACATTCCAATAAAAGATTTTTCCTTTTAACATTTTAAAACACAAGGTTCTAAGCAACTACAATTTTAAACCTTTTCATTTTTAACACATTAATAGAAATTTTCTTTATCAAAAAACTTAGCATCTCAGCAGCTTAGCATCTTAGTTATCTTACTTCTTATTCTAGATTAAGTGATTCCTCTTTACTTAACAAATATCTTTGTCAAACAAATTATAAGTTCTGTCAAAAACTGAAACAATAGAAAAGAAAAAGCGCGGCATCTTAGAACCTTAGTATCTTAGTACCTTAGTACCTTTCTTGTCCTAGATTAAGTTGAAGAAAAAACAAAACGAATAAATTTGCATAGTAAATTACAAGTTCTGTCAAAAAACTGAAACCAAATAGAAAAGAAAACCTCAGTGCCTTAGCATCTTAGTCCCTTAGTACCTTTCTTATCCTAGATTAAGTTAAAGAAAAAACAAAACGAATAAATTTGCATAGTAAAATCACAAGTTCTGCGAAACTGGAATTTCAAAGTAAAAAAACTTAGAACCTCAGTATCTTAGAATCTTAGAACCTTAGAAAAAATGAAAACACTTGAATTCTTATTACTCGGAAAAAACGAAGCAATCCTGGCCATATTACTTCGTCTTGTAAATGCAGATGAAAACTGGAATGCAGTTGCATTTCATCACGAGAAAGAAGCTCAGGAATATTTTCAGAATCACAAAATCGATATTGTTCTTTTGAGTTCCGGAATCGAAGATCATGTTGAGAAAGAGTTCACTTCATTTTGCTTAAAACATCAGCCAGAAGTAGAAGTAATTGAACATTTTGGAGGAGGAAGCGGTTTATTAAAATCAGAAATACTCCACCGTTTACATCTAAAAGGAAAAATTTAGGTACCAGAATTTTTCTCTTTTAAAATTCACTAAAAGCATTACGAAAATTTAGTAACGAATATCCAATTTTTATTGACGATATATCGCTAGGATCACTATTGCCTTTTCTGAAAAACCTTTTAAAATCAACACATTACAAACAAGGCATTTAATTTGAATGCATAACATTGAAAATCAAATACAAAATATTTTAAAACCTTTAATTAACAACAAAATCAAATTCTCATGAAAAAATTAATCCTTACAGCAGCTTTATTATTCGTAACATTTATTGGTTTCGCACAAAAACCAAGCCCGGCACAATTAGATCCAACAAATCATACCTTAGTTTTAATTGATTACGAAAGCCAAATGGCCTTTGCAGTAAGCAATATTCCAATCGATCAGCTTAGAAACAACACGGCATTAGTGGCAGGAGCCTCTAAAATATTCAAAGTTCCAACCATTGTAACAACCGTTGCCGAAGAATCTTTCAGCGGACCCGTTTTTAAAGAAATCGAAGAATTTTATCCACAAAAAACATCCAACTATATCGATCGTACTTCAATGAACACCTGGGAAGATGTTCCTGCATACAAAGCTATAGTAGCAAAAGGTAAAAAGAAAATTGTTTTAGGCGGATTATGGACAAGCGTTTGTATCGTTGGACCAGCTTTGTCAGCCATCAACGAAGGATATGATGTTTATGTAATCACAGATGCAAGCGGCGATGTTTCTAAAGAAGCACACGAAATGGCAATAACTCGTATGGTTCAGGCTGGTGCACACCCAATAACTTCATTACAATACTTATTAGAATTACAACGCGACTGGGCTCGTCAGGAAACTTATGTACCAGTAACAGATTTAGTTAAAAAATACGGCGGTGCTTATGGTGTAGGTGTACAATATGCTCACAAAATGTTGAAACACTAAATTTTAGATGAAACACGGATGACACGAATTCGCTTCGCGAAAACGCAGATTTACACAGATTTTTCATATGCAATTGTATAAATTTTAAATCCGCTTTTATCCGCGTCTTTGCAAAGCAAATCAGTAAAATCCGCGGGCCAAAAATACTTCCAGAAAAACAAAGAAAGGCTGTGTAACCGCACAGTCTTTTTTTCTCCCAAAACCAACTAAAAATACCACTATTATGAAACTCTCTTTCAAAATATTAGCCTTTCTTTTCATCATTTCCCTTCCTGTTTTCGCTCAAGGCAAAAAAGCCACACTTATCGTTCATCATGCTGTGATTCACACTTTAGACGATAAAAACACAATTGTCGAAGCTATGGCTGTCGCCGATGGAAAAATCCTGAAAACGGGAAAAAACAGCGAAATCTTAAAATTAAAAGACAAAAAAACTACGATTATTGATGCTAAAGGAAAGGTAATTATTCCCGGAATATTCGATTCTCACATGCACATCATCCGAGGCGGCAGATTCTTTAATACCGAATTACGCTGGGATGGCGTTCGTTCTCTAAAAAGAGCTTTGGCAATGCTGAAAGAACAAGCACAAAGAACCCCAAAAGGACAATGGGTTCGCGTTGTAGGCGGATGGAACGCGTATCAGTTTGAAGAAAAAAGACTCCCTACTTTAGCCGAAATTAACGAAGCAACAGGCGATGTTCCTGCGTTTATTCTTCATTTATACGGACACGCTTATTTAAACAAAGCAGGTTTAGAAGCTTTAAAAATCGATGCCAATACACCAAATCCAAATGCTGGATTAATCGAAAAAGATCCTAACGGAAACCCAACCGGATTATTAGTTGCCGAGCCAAATGCCTTTATTTTATACTCAACACTTTCTAAACTTCCGGAATTATCACCAGAAGAAAAAATAAACTCCACAAAACAATTTATGACCGAAATGAACCGTCTTGGCGTAACCGCCATTATGGATGCAGGAGGCGGATTTCAAAATTTTCCAGACGATTACGGCGTAACAAATGGTTTATGCAAAGACAGCGATTTAACGATTAGAATGCCTTATTATTTATTTGCACAAAAAGCAGGAAGCGAACTAAACGACTACACAAAATGGATTAATACCGTTGAAATTGGCGAAGGCTGCGACGATGATCATCATTCAGATAAAGTAGAATACCACGTTCAGGGCGCTGGAGAAAATTTAGTAATGAGTGCCGGAGATTTTGAAAACTTCGACAAACCGCGTCCGGAATTAAGCCCGGCAATGGAAGGACAATTAAAAGAAGTGCTGTCTTTATTAATTAAAAACAGATGGCCGTTTAGAATTCACGCTACTTATAACGAAAGCATTACAAGGTTTTTAAATGTAATTGAAGACATAAACAAAGAAACGCCTTTAAACGGACTTTTATGGTTCTTTGATCACGGCGAAACAGTTTCTTTAGAAAATCTAAAGCGCATAAAAGCTTTAAACGGCGGATTGGCGATTCAGCACAGAATGGCGTATCAGGGCGAAAATTTCATTAAAAGATACGGAAAAGCCGCGGCAGCGAATACAGTTCCGTTAAAGAAAATTTTAGAATTAGGAATTAAAGTAGGAATGGGAACTGACGGAACCCGTGTAGCAAGTTACAATCCGTGGGTGGGATTATATTGGTTAACTACCGGAAAAACTCTGGGCGGTTTAAAATATATGGCCGATGAAAATATTGTAGACAGAACAACGGCGCTAAAATTATTTACTTACGGAAGCGCGCAGTTAATCAATATTGAAAAAGACCGCGGTATGCTGACTGCAGATAAATTAGCCGATTTTTCGATTCTTTCTGATGATTATTTTTCAACTCCGGAAGACAAAATCCTAAACATCGAATCAAAACTTACGGTTGTAAACGGAAAAGTCGTGTACGCTGATAATGAATTTAGAACATTTGCAAACGAAACACCAAAAGCAATTCCGGATTGGAGTCCGGTAAATTACTTTGGAGGCTATCAAAAAAACTAAATTATGAAAACTATTTTCCGATTATGGCTGCTTTTGGGATTCGTTTTTTCCGCAAATGCACAACAGAAAGCTGTATTTCAAAAGCTGCGATATGACGATGATGTAACTTATTTGAAAGATTCTTCCAGAAACTGGTACGAGAAAATCAAATACATTCCATTAAGTCGAAACGAAAATTATTTTGCCTCTTTTGGAGGTGAAGCCAGACTGCAGTATACCAACACCGTAAATGATAAATGGGGCGACGAATCTGATGAAGGCGATGGATATTTACTTTCCCGTTATCTGCTTCATGCCGATGTTCATTTGGGCATTTTTAGAACTTTTTTTGAATTGCAGAGCAGTTTAGCCAACAGTAAAGTCGATCCGAGTCCGGTTGACGAAAATCAGTTAGACATTCATCAGGCCTTTCTCGATATTGATTTTATTCGAAAAGAAAAACAGCAGTTAACATTACGTACTGGAAGACAGGAAATGATGTACGGTTCGCAGCGTTTAATCGCAGTGCGTGAAGGTCCTAACAGCCGACTTGCTTTTGATGCTGTCAAACTTTTTTATAAAAACAACAATTGGCAGACAGATGCTTTTTATACACATCCAATCGCCAATAAGCCCGGAACTTTTAATGACAGCTTTAATGAAAATGCTCAGTTTTGGGGAAGTTATACAGTAATCCATAAAGTTCCTTTTATCCAGAATATCGATTTCTATTATCTAGGATTGTGGAAAAGCCGAGCCATTTTTAATGATGCGATTGGAGAAGAAAACAGACAATCGATAGGAACCCGAATCTGGAAAAACAAAGGAAACTGGAAATACGATTTTGAAGGCGTTTACCAATTCGGGAACATCAATCAAAAGACAATCTCGGCGTGGACGATTTCTTCTTTTGCCTGTTATACTTTCGAAAACATAAAATTCAATCCCGAAATAGGACTTAAAACCGAAATTATTTCAGGAGATAAACACTCTGGTGACACTCATTTAGAAACCTTTAACCCTTTATATCCAAGAGGTGCCTATTTCGGATTAGTCGCTTTAATCGGTCCATCGAATTTAATTGATATTCATCCTTCAATCAATTTTACCTTATCCGAAAAATGGGGTCTCGGAATTGATTATGATATTTTCTGGAGACAAACCAGAAGCGATGGTTTATATGCACCAAATATGCAGCTTTTATATTCTGGAAAAAACACCACCGAACGCTTTATAGGTTCGCAGTTAATTTCAAATTTAGATTATGCCACAAATGATTTTTTAGCCTTTACCTTAGAAACCGGCTGGTTTAATGCGGGTCCTTTCTTAAAAGAAGTTGGTACCGGAAAAGATTATTTTTATGCTGCTTTGACTGCTCAATTTAAATTTTAATTTTGTGTGATTCAAAGTCCTAAAAATGGAAAAAACATATTCGGTTGTATTTTATTCTAAAACATTGGTTGAGCCAGTTAAAAAATTGAAAGACTTTTTAAGAAGCAAAATTAAATGGTACAACAGCTGCAATTCTGAAGCACATATTACGATTTGTGAATTTACAATTGATGAATCGCAGCTAGATTCATTCAAACAAAAACTTGCCAAAATCTCAGATACTTTTACGCCTTTCCAAGTAAATTTAGATCATTTTGATTCTTTTCCGAATGCTGGTGCTTTTTTTATTGGTGTAAATGAAGATTCAAAAAATCATTTTGTACCAATAATGAAAAAGACTCACGAAACGTTAAAACCTTTAAAGCATAAAAGTGATAATCCGCATCTGTCAATCGGACGAAGATTAACTCCTGAAAACCTTAAAATTGCTTCTGAACTTTTTACTACAATTGATCTTCAATTTGAATGCAATGAAATTGTTTTAAGAGAATTTGATCCCATAGTAAAACAGTTTTTTGTAATTGATGTTTTTAAATTTGGAAGTAATCCTGAGCCAGAATTTGTGCAAGGAAGTTTGTTTTAATGGTTATGCCGCTAAGGCACTAAGGCGCAAAGTTTTTTGATGTCATTGCGAGAAACGAAGCAATCTCATCCGCTAAATTAATTTGTGATTTTTGTTAGTGCGGTTGCTTCGTTCCTCGCAATGACATATTTTGAGAGTTTTGCAAAATAATCTTTGTGTCTTAGTGCCTTAGTGGCAAAAACCACAATACATTTTTTCGTATATTTGAATTTTACAATTCACAAATATGAAATCTCTAGATTCATTTTACCAGGATATTACTGAAGGCTCAACTGTTGAACCCAATTCATTATTACCAAATGACATTCAAAAAGAGATTGGTCATTTTAATGTTTTTGATATAAAAGAACTTCTGGAACGTATGAAAGGAAAGCCTGGAATGCCTTATGACAGAAGAGCTTATTATAAAATAAGTTTGATAAGAGGCCATAACAGAGCCGAATATGCCGATAAAATAATCGACATTGAAAAACAGGGACTTTTATTTGCTACGCCAAAAATTCCGTATAATTATTTACCGCAGGACACCAATCAATCTGGGCAGTTTTGTGTTTTTACCAGCGAGTTTTTATCCAAATCCAAAAGCGGTATCGACTTGGATGAACTTCCTATTTTTGCCTCAGACGGTTATCCTATTTTTCAATTATCAGATGAAGAAGTCGAAGAAGTCGCTTTGATTTTCAATAAAATACAAAAAGAAATCAATTCTGATTATATTTACAAATACGATTTAATCCGAAATTATGTGGCAGAATTAATTCATTTCGGACAAAAATTACAACCTATAACGGCCTTATATTCTAAACACAATTCGGCGGCGAGAGTTTCTTCTTTATTTGCTGAATTATTAGAAAGACAATTCCCTAGAGAATCTCCAAATCAAAGATTAGAATTACGAACTGCAAAGGATTTTGCAACACGACTATCCGTTCATGTAAATCATTTAAACAAGGTTTTAAAAGAAAATACCGGAAAAACCACAACCGAATTAATCAGCAGCAGATTGACAAATGAGGCTAAAATTCTTTTAAAACAAACGGATTGGAACATATCTGAAATCGCTTTTTCTCTGGGTTTCGAAGAATTAGCGCATTTTTCTAATTTCTTTAAAAAACAAACCTCGTTAACGCCACTGGCTTTTAGATCTTAATTTTAGATTGTAGATTTTAGATTATTGACGATCGTTATCACAAAGCTTGTCATTGCGAGGAACGAAGCAACCGCACTAATATAAGCCACCTGTTTTATTTAGCAAATGAGATTGCTTCGTTCCTCGCAAAGACTAATTGAAATTTGGAATTTTATTATTGATATTTTTAACTCTAATTTGAATTTCGCAAACATCGGTTTGAAATTTACAATTCCCCAACGCTGCCTCACTCCTACCTTTGTCTTATCAATTTAAAAGATCGAAAAGATGAATTTATCAAACAACAAAATTTTAATAACGGGCGGTGCAAGCGGCATTGGATTTGGACTTACCGAACGATTTATTCAGGAAAACAATACCGTAATAATCTGCGGCAGAAGAGAATCTGTTTTAAACGAAGTAAAAGCAAAATTTCCCTCTGTAATTACAAAAGTCTGCGACTTATCTATAGAGCAGGAACGAATCGCACTTTACAACTGGATTTCTGAAAGTCATCCTGATTTAAATGTTTTAATAAACAATGCCGGGATTCAAAAATGGGTTTCTGTTACGGATCCTGATTTCTACGAAAGTACAAAAGCTGAAATCAACACCAATATCGAAGCACCATTGCATTTAACTTCTTTATTTATTCAGTTAAAATCTTTGACAACGATAATGAATGTAACTTCCGGACTCGCTTTTTCTCCTTTTGCAAAAGTTCCGGTTTATTCGGCTACAAAAGCGTTTTTCAGATCGTTTACGCTTTCACTTCGTCATTTATTAAAAGCGGAAAACATCGAAGTAATCGAGATTATTCCGCCTGCGCTTAATACCGATTTAGGAGGAATTGGTTTGCATGACGCACATCCAAGCGTAAGCAGTTTTATCGAATCTATTTTTGAGCAGTTAAAAGAAGGAAAAACAGAACTTACTTTCGGAACCAGCGAAACCAGATTAAACGCAAGCGCAGAAGATTTAAGAAATCATTTTAATGCAATGCATTCGTAATTGTTAATTGTGAATGGTTAATTGTAAATTGAAAAGTCAAAATTTCAAATCTAATAATTAACCATTCACAATTAATAATTAATAATTAACAACTCACAATTAACAATTAACAATTAAAAAATATGGCAGTAAATACAAAAATAGCTCTGGTTACAGGCGGAAGCAGAGGTTTAGGAAAAAATATGGCAATTGCGATTGCTAAAAAAGGAATTGATGTAATTATAACCTACAACAGTAAAAAAGAAGAAGCTGAACTGGTGGTAAAAGAAATCGAAAGTTTAGGTCAAAAAGCGGCTTCACTGCAATTAAACGTAGCTGAATCAGGTACTTTTGATTCTTTCTTTACAGAAGTAGAAAGCACTTTAAAAAACGTTTTTAAAACAGACAAATTCGATTTTCTAATCAACAATGCCGGAATTGGAATTCACAATTCATTCATTGGCACAACCGAAGCTGAGTTTGATCAATTAACCAACATTCAGTTTAAAGGGCCCTTTTTCCTAACACAAAAAGGATTAAATGTAATGAATGACGGTGGCGGCATCGTAAATATTTCGACAGGTTTGGCTAGATTTTCTTTCCCTGGTTATGCCGCTTATGCTTCTATGAAAGGTGCAATTGAAACCTTAACTAAATATCAAGCAAAAGAATTAGGTCAAAGAAAAATCAGAGTTAATGTAGTGGCTCCGGGTGCCATAGAAACTGATTTTGGAGGCGGCGTAGTTCGTGATAATGAACAAATGAATCAGCAGATTGCCTCGGTTACAGCGCTGGGAAGAGTGGGTTTACCTGACGATATTGGCGGTGTAGTAGCATTTTTATGTACCGAAGACGCACGCTGGGTAAATGCACAGCGAATTGAAGCTTCTGGTGGAATGATGCTTTAATTAATTGTTAATTGTTAATTGTTAATGGTTGATTGTTAATGGTTAATGGTTAATGGTTAATGGTTAATTGTTGATGGTTGATGGTTCATCATCATAATTCATAACTCATAACTCATAAAAAAACAAAACCCGACAAGCTGTAAAAAACTTGCCGGGTTTGCCGTTTCAAATATATTGAATTAGTAAGTACGCTTTTTAGTCCTTTTGGACTGCGACATCAAATCCTCCGTTTTTATCAAAAACAACATCATAGAATTTTGAGTCTTTTTCTACCCCCACTTCGTAAGTGGTTTTATTTTTATCATCTACCACAACTGCAATTTCTTTAATTGCTTTTGCTTTATAATTTTTCTTTAAATAAGCTTGTGCTTTAGCAGGAAGCTGACTTAGCGGAATCTGCAATTCGTATGCTTTTAAAAGTCCCAAGTTATCATAAACGGCAAGCGCTTTGGTATTTTTATCAGTATTGAATTTTGCTTCGTATCTAATTTCATCATCATCGTCTCCAACATATTTTAAGGACCACACCGGAACTTTGTTTGGATATTCTTTTTCAAAAGCAAATTTCACTTTTTCTGGCGGTGTTACTACCTCGTTTTGTCCAATTAAAAAACTGCTCCAGAATAAAACTATAATTAAAAATACGTTTTTCATTGCCTGAATATTTAAATTGACGATTGAAATGATCGTAATAAAAGTATTACTTTTAAAATAAATTTCAAATATTTTTTATTAAAAAGAATATTACTTTTTTAATCTATCTGTCAATTCCCTTTTGTAGGTTATTCCAATAGGTAATTTTTCATTTTTAATCACAACAAAATCTTTATCTGTTGTTTCAATTTTATCCAAAGCGACTATATACGATTTATGAATTCTCATAAAATTCTTCTCCGGCAGACACTTCTCCAATTCAGTTGTGGTAATCGATCCTAAATAAGTTCGCTTTGTGGTATGCAGTTTTACGTAATTTCCAAAACTCTGTGCAAACAAAAGCTGGTCTAATTCGATCTCGATAAAATAACCGTCCACCTTTACACTAACTGTATTTATAATTATTTCTTCTTCTTTCGTTTTTACAGTTTCTGTAGAAAAAAAACGATCTACCGCTTTTAAAAATCTTGGAAAATAAATCGGTTTCAGCAAATAATCAATTACACCGTAATCATAACTTTCTAATGCAAATTCAGAATATGCGGTCGTTAAAATCGTTTTAGGATGATTGGGAATAATCTTCAACAATTCCATTCCGGAAATCTCCGGCATATTGATATCCAAAAACATTAAATCGACTTTGTGCTCTCTGAGATAATCCATTGCTTCAATGCCGTTATAGCCTTGAAAAACCAATTCTAACTGCGGATTCTGTTTGATATAGTTCGCCAAAACATAATGAGCGGCGGGCTCATCATCGACAATTATACATTTTTTAGGATCTCTCATTAGTAAATCTTTTCAGTTGCAGTTTTAAATCTACTATATAGGTATTTTTATTATCCTGAATATCGAGATTATAGTTTTTTCCAAAAATCAAATTCAGTCTTTCAATCGTATTTTTCAAACCAATTTTAGTCGAAACCACAACATCGGTTTTCTTCGGAATTGAATTTACAACATGAAGATGAAGCTGCCCTTCTTCTACTGTAATAAAAATTTGAACAAAACACTTTTCTATGGCACAGGTTCCGTGTTTAAATGCATTTTCAATAAAAGCAATTAAAAGCATCGGTGAAATTTTATAAGCATTTTGATTGTCTACTTTAGAATCAAACGTAATATCGCATCGATATCCTACTCGTTCTTTTTCAAGCTGTACATAACTGTTTATAAATTCTAATTCCTCTTCTAAAGATACGCATTGTTTACTGTTACTATCTAATTGATAACGCATTAACTGCGAAACTTTCATGATCAAATCCGGCGTTCTGTCCGGAAATTCTAAACTGATTCCGTAAAGCGTATTAAAGGTATTAAATAAAAAGTGCGGATTCAATTGTCCTTTTAGAGAATTCAACTGCATTTGATTCAGCAACAGTGCTTCTTCGGTACGTTTTCTATGAATTCTGTAGAATTTAAAAACAATAATAGGACTCAAAATACAAACCAAAGTCCCTAAAACGCTGGCCAGCTGATATACATAACTTCTTTGATGCGAGTTTTGATACAAATGACAATTACTGAACATATCCAGCATTGTAATCTCATATAATACTATCGAGAAAACGAGAACTCCAAAAAGCGTTAAGAATATATAAGTTGCCGGACGACGGGTTTTGAATAAAATAGGAAGAAGAAAAAAACGATTAAACTGGGCGTGCATATAAAGAATGAAGTAGAAAAAAATGCCCATTAAGACCGAAGTTATAGAACTAAATAACATCCAGTCGTTTTTTAAGGTGTATATGGTAAAGGAAAAACCGACGACGGCAATTTCCTGCCACCATTTGTTATCCAGTATATTATCAAATTTTCTGCTCATTTTTAAAACTTAAATAGTTTACAAAGTACGGACAAAAATTTAATTATTATTTCGTAAAAATGACCAATTCAATTGGTCATTTATCATTGCAGTACATCACTTAACATGACTTTTATCAGCATAAGACAAATAAATTTGTGCTATAATTTCACACCTTGAGTTTATGTATTTCAAAAAAATTACCTTATTATTTTTCTTGATTTTTGCCTCAATCGGTTACGCTCAAACCCTTTCTTTAAAAGAAGCAGTAAAAACTGGGCTTGAAAACTACGGTTCGATTAGAGCAAAAAACAATTACACCAATGCATCAAAAGAGACGCTCAAACAATCTCGACGTGATTACCTGCCTAACCTAAATTTATCGGCACAGCAGGATTACGGAACTGTAAATGGCCAGAATGGGCCGCTTTATGGTTTTGGAGGTCTTGGAGTTGCTTCATCAGGACTTCCTCTGCCGGAACAAAACTGGAATTCGGCATTTGGCGCACTTTACCTGGTCAACATGAACTGGGATTTTTTCACTTTTGGAAAAACACAGGAAAAAATCAATTTATCTAAAATTGATGTTCAGGCCAAAGAAAAAGATTTACAGCAGGAAAAATTCCAGCAGGAAATCAAAATTTCTGCTGCTTATTTAAATCTATTGGCAAGCCAGAGATTGTTAATTTCGCAGCAAAAAAATCTGGATCGCGCCGAAGTTTTCAAAAAAACTGCCGTGGCAAGAGTTAAAAACGGATTATTGGCCGGAGTAGATTCTACATTGGCAACTGCCGAAGTTTCGAAAGCAAAAATTGCCTTAAACCTGGCGAGAAATTTCGTTAAGGAGCAAAACAACAAATTGGTCGATTTAATGGGCGTTGCGCCTCAGGATTTTGTAACCGATACGCTTTTTGTAACTCAGATTCCAAAAGAATTAATTAAAGAAAACGCTGCAACAGACAGCCTTCATCCTTTGTTGCAATACTATAAAACCAAGATCGATTACAGCAATCAGCAGGTTAAATTGTACAAACGTTTTTATTATCCCACTATGACTGCTTTTGGTGTTTTACAAACCAGGGCTTCGGGATTTGAAAATAGTTATGCCACAGACCAGCATGCTTTTAGCAGAAATTACTGGGATGGTGTAAATCCGGATCGTACCAATTATTTAGTTGGAGTTGGAATTACATGGAATTTAACCACGCCTTTTAGATCAAGCAAACAAGTAAGCGCCCAGAAATTTGTTTCTCAGGCTTTGCAGGAAGAATACAATCAGGCTGACAGAGAATTGAAATCGCAGTTGACTTTTGCCGAAGATAAGATCAAAATTACTTTGGAAAATTATGCCGAGGCACCTATTCAGGTTGACGCTGCAAAAAGAGCTTACATACAAAAATCGACTTTATACAAAAACGGCTTAACAGACTTAACCGATTTAACACAAACGATTTACACTTTAAACCGTGCCGAAATCGATCGTGATATTGTCAACAATAATGTATGGCAGTCGTATTTGCTGAAAGTTGCTGCAACAGGCAATTTTGACTTATTTATAAATGAATTTTAATTATAGATCCAAATGAATTTAATACGTTTTGCACTCCGCAAACCCATTTCCATATTAGTATTGGTTGCGGGTCTATTTTTCTTCGGAATTGGTGCCATCAAAGACATTAAAGTAGATATTCTGCCAAAAATGAACTTGCCGGTTATCTATATTGCGCATCCTTTTGGAGGTTACACGCCAGACCAGATGGAGGCTTATTTTGCCAAAAACTACGTAAACGTTTTACCTTTCTCGAACGGTATCAAATCAGTAGAAACCAAAAACATACAAGGGTTAATGATTATGAAATTAACCTATTACGAAGGAACCAACATGGCTCAGGCTGCTGCCGAGTTAAGTGCGCTTTCTAACAGAATCCAGGCCGTTTTTCCTCCGGGAACACAACCGCCGTTTATCATTCGTTTTGATGCTTCTTCTCTTCCAATTGGTCAATTGGTTTTGAGCAGTAAAATACGTTCAAACAACGAATTACAGGATTTAGCCAACGTTTATGTTCGTGCTTCCTTTACTTCTATTCCAGGTTTATTATCACCTGCTCCTTTCGGCGGAAGCCCAAGAACTATTGAAGTAAACGTTGATCCGGATTTATTGCGTTCGCACAATATGACGCCAGATCAAATTGTAGAAGCGATTCGTTTAAACAATCAAACGGCTCCATCAGGAAACGTGAGAATGGGCGACAAAAATTATATTACGCCGACTAATAATACAATTAAAGAAGTTAAAGATTTTGAGCAGATTCCGTTATTTAAAGGAAGTGTTCAAAACTTAAAACTGGGCGATGTGGCTACTGTAAAAGACGGTGCCGATATTACAGCGGGTTATGCTTTGGTAAACGGAAAACGTTCGGTTTATATTAGTATTGCAAAGGCCGGAGACGCTTCGACTTGGGATGTGGTTCAGAAATTAAAATCGGAACTGCCTAAAATTCAGAGTACATTACCTGAAGACGTAAAATTATCTTATGAATTTGACCAGTCGGTTTATGTAATCAACTCGGTTAAAAGTTTGATTACAGAAGGAATTATTGGTGCGGTTTTAACCGGATTAATGGTTTTATTATTCTTGGGCGACCGTCGTGCGGCTTTGATTGTAATTATGACGATTCCTATTTCGATTATCTCGGGAGTTTTATTCCTGAAATTATTCGGGCAGACGATCAACTTAATGTCATTATCAGGACTAGCGCTGGCAATTGGTATTTTGGTGGATGAAAGTACGGTAACGATCGAAAATATTCACCAGCATCTCGATATGGGAAAACCAAAAGCGCTCGCCATTTGGGATGCCTGTCAGGAAATCGCTTTACCTAAATTATTGATCTTACTTTGTATTCTGGCTGTATTTGCTCCGGCATTTACGATGGTGGGAATTCCGGGAGCGTTGTTCCTTCCTTTAGCATTAGCAATTGGATTTTCAATGGTAATTTCTTTCCTGCTTTCGCAGACATTCGTTCCTGTAATGGCCAACTGGATGATGAAAGATCACGTTAAACACGAACATACTCCGGAAATTACAGACGATGAAGCCGAGTTTAATGCCTGCGGTTTAACTCCAGAATCAGAGCAAAATATTATCTCTCAGAAAAAACATTATGTAGAAAGAGAAGACACCAACAACGACGGAAAAATCAGTCTCTTTGAGCGTTTTAAAATTCGTTTCATGAGAACGCTGGACCGTTTATTTGTACATAAAAAAATAACGACGGTTGTCTATCTGGTTTCGGCTACAGTCTTGGCTATTGTTTTAATTGGTTTTATTGGAAAAGATGTATTCCCGAAAACAAATTCAAGTCAGTTTCAGCTGAGAATGCGCGCTCCCGATGGAACTCGTTTAGAAAGAACAGAAGAACAGGCCGTTATTGTTTTAAAAGAACTTCAAAAAATGGTAGGTAAAGAACATATCGGAATATCTTCTGTTTATGTAGGGCAGCACCCGTCTTTATTCTCGATCAACCCAATTTATTTGTTCATGGCAGGTTCTCATGAAGCTGTTTTTCAGGTAAGTTTAAAAGACATTCATTTGGATATGGATGAGTTTAAAGATGATTTCAGAGCAAGACTTAAAAAAGTACTTCCTGATACGAAACTTTCTTTTGAACCAATCGAATTGACTGATAAAGTTTTAAGCCAGGGTTCTCCTACTCCAATCGAAA
Source organism: Flavobacterium sp. GW821-FHT12A05 (assembly GCF_058807735.1). Taxonomy (NCBI): domain Bacteria; kingdom Pseudomonadati; phylum Bacteroidota; class Flavobacteriia; order Flavobacteriales; family Flavobacteriaceae; genus Flavobacterium; species Flavobacterium sp. GW821-FHT12A05. The sequence continues at coordinate 664,527 of NZ_JBXAQY010000003.1, forward strand.
TTCGAGTAGCAGGAAAAGACAAAAAACGAAATGAATTATACGCCACTCAAATTGTAGATAAACTAAAAGCGATTTCATATTTCAGAGACGTACAAATTGGACAGCCAATTCATTATCCGGCTATGAATATTGATATTGACAGAACCCGTGCTGCCGAATTAGGAGTCGATATGAATGATATTTCCCGTTCATTGGTTGCTTCTACCTCATCATCACGATACACAGAAAAAAATACCTGGGTCGATGAAAGAGCCGGATTATCATACAACGTTCAGGTTCAGGTACCGTTGAACAAAATGAAAAGCAAAACCGATATTGGAGAAATTCCGGTATTAAAAAATTCGCTTCGTCCGGTTTTAAGCGACGTTGCTAAAATTACACCAACTGTAGTAAGTGGTGAAAATGATAACTTAGGGGCCATGCCGTACATTACCGTTACAGCAAACATCAACCAAACCGATTTAGGTACGGCAACAAAAGATGTTGGCAAAACAATTAGTTCATTAGGCGAATTGCCACGTGGTTTGTTTATTACGCCTATTGGATTAAGTACTGTACTTACAGAAACATTAAGCAGTTTGCAATCGGGGTTATTGGTTGCCGTTTTTGTAATCTTCTTAATGTTGGCCGCTAATTTCCAGTCGTTCAAAGTTTCATTAGTAATTTTAACGACGGTTCCGGCGGTAGTTTTAGGAGCTTTATTAATGCTTACTATTACAGGTTCTACACTAAACTTACAATCGTATATGGGAATCATTATGTCGGTTGGAGTTTCGATTGCCAATGCCGTTTTACTGGTTACGAATGCCGAACAGCTTCGAAAAATAAATGGCAATGCATTAGAATCTGCGCGTGAAGCAGCGGCGCTTCGTCTTCGTCCTATTATCATGACTTCGGTTGCGATGATTGCGGGAATGTTACCAATGGCAATTGGTCACGGCGAAGGAGGCGATCAGGTTTCTCCGTTAGGAAGAGCGGTTATTGGAGGATTATTATTTTCTACTTTTGCCGTATTATTAATCCTTCCGCAGATATTTGCGTGGGCACAAGAAAAAACAACGACACAATCTGTTTCTTTAGATCCTGAAGACGAAGAAAGTATCCATTATATCTCATCACTAAAACCAAAAAATGAACACTAAAATTATAAAATATAGCGCGCTGTTTTTTACAGCATTATTTTTCCTTAACAGCTGTAATTCTAAAAAAGAAGAAACTGTTACTGCAGAAATCGAACCTAAAACTGAAACCTTTCTTTTAGAAAAACAAAAACTGAGTACAGAATTGCGTTTGCCAGCCGAATTAACTGGTTTTCAACAAGTAGATTTGTATGCCAAAGTAAGCAGTTTTGTAAAAGTTTTAAAAGTTGATATTGGTACGAAAGTAAAAAAAGGACAGCTTTTAATTGTTTTAGAAGCACCTGAAATCAGTTCGCAATTGGCTGCTGCCGAATCGAGATTGAAATCTATGGAAGCGATTTACGCAACCAGCAAAAGCACCTACAACCGTTTGTATGAAACAAGCAAGGTGGAAGGAACGATTTCTAAAAACGATTTAGAAATGGCAAGCGGAAAAAAGAATTCTGATTACGCACAATATCAAGCCGCAATCGCAGCACACAAAGAAGTTTCGATTATGAGAGGTTACTTAGAAATTCGTGCTCCTTTTGATGGTGTTGTAGCAGCCAGAAATGTAAACTTAGGAACATTTGTAGGTCCAGCAGGAAAAGGATCTGATTTGCCTTTATTAACGATTCAGGAGCAAAGTAAATTACGTTTAGCCGTTTCTGTTCCGGAATTGTACACCGGATATTTACACCCGGGCGACGAAATGAGTTTTAATGTAAAATCGTTACCGGAAACTTTTACAGCTAAAATTACCAGAATGTCTGGCGCATTAGATTTAAAACTTCGTTCTGAAAGAGTTGAAATGGACGTTCACAACACAAAAGGAAATTTATTACCTGGAATGGTAGCCGAAGTTTTATTACCGCTTAATGCAAAAGACAGCACATTTGTAGTTCCAAAATCGGCAGTGGTGAGTTCTGCAGAAGGTTTGTTTGTGATTAAAGTCGTTAACCACAAAGCAACTAGAGTTGAAATTAAAAAAGGTAGAGAAATCGACGATAAAATCGAAATTTTCGGCGATTTGAACCCTAAAGATAAACTGGTAAAAATTGCCAGCGAAGAAACTAAAGAAGGCGATGTCATAAACGAATAACCTGCGTTTTAGTCTTCAATTTAGTGATTACCAAAAACTGTACGCATTCTTAGGAATGCAAATTTAAAATTTGCTAGGACAGCTCTCATGAATTTGGGAGCTGTTTTTTTTTAAATAATTTCACTATAAAAAGAAAAACTTTTTATAATATTACACAAATATAAATCTTACAAAAAAATATACCTTTCTAAGTAAAAAACCTTTTTGCTTAGATTAAACGTATCTAATAAAAACTCCGTGCTTTATGAATCAAACTTTTATTATTCAAGAAGTTATAAATGACTTAATTAATACAAAAGAGAATTTATCAGCTCCATTAATGAAACTCAATTATTTTGGAAGATTAACTAAAAATACTGAATTAATAAATTATACTTCTGAAGAATTAAATGGTTATAAGAAAGATTCAAGAGAAATTCCAATTTACAGAAAAACTTTAGGAACTTTATATATTGACATTCAAGCTTACATGAATAGACATACTGTACAATTGCCTATTTCAATACTAGAAGAACCTTACAAAAGTGCTCTACAATATGTTTATGTAAGAGAGGGTATTTCTTCTATTGAAAAAATGACTAAAGATTCTGAAAAAAAAGATTTCGAACATGAGCTTTCCACAATAATTCCCATGGAAATGTTGCATATATTTCAAGAACCTACTAGAAAGATATATAAGAGTGATGTTAGAATTGATGTAGTAGGTGCTCGTATAAGTGGAAATGCAAACATTATTTTTGAAATTCCAAATGCTATTAGAACACGGCTCTTGGAATTTGTATTTTCTATAGGGGAAATTTTTGGTTATGATATTGAGATCGAATCTTTCAATAATAAAAGAGAAATTAACAACCAAACAATTATAAATCAAATGAATACAATTATTAACAATTCTGGAGACGGAAACACTATTAATACAGGAAATGAAAATAAAATTACTAGTAATGTAAATCTATACAAAGGTAATTTTGAAAAATTACAAACTGAACTTCAAAAATATGGAATTGACAATGACGATATTCAGGAATTGAATGAAATTATTAATCTTGAAGCACCAAATAATGAAGAACAAAGACTGGGTGAAAATGCTAATGGATGGATTTCAAAAATTATAAATAAATCTTTAAACGGTATTGGTAAAATTGCAACTGAAGTTTCAGCAAATTTACTTGCCTCCTTAATAAAACAATTTTATGGGATGCCGTAAATAATAACTTAATTTTTCACATTTATAAAAAGTAAAAAAATATGCGATGAAAAGATTTGATCCGACAGAAAGGTTAGGTGTCAATGCAACTGAGAAAATTATAACTAAAAATCTTGGTTGGATTTTTAGAGAACAATCTATAGCTGATGTTGGAATAGATGGAATAATAGAACAAGTTCAAAATGGAGAACCCACTGGTAAATTTATTGCGATTCAAATTAAGAGTGGTTTGGGCAATTTTTATAAAACCGAAAAAGGTTTAACCTATTATGTTAGCAATGTCCATTATAATTACTGGCTAAATCTAAACATCCCAATAATCCTTGTTGCTCATTTACCGAATGAAGATGAAACTTATTGGCAAGCAATAACGACCGAAAATTTAAAGAAAAGTAAAAAAAGATGGAAAATTGAAATTCCATTAAAACAAAAACTTAATGAAAAATCAGAAAGCAGACTTGTTCAAATTTTATCTCTTAAAAATGAGAAGAAGTTCGATGTCTTCAGAGGCAGAGTAGATTCGAATGATATTGATGAAATCAATGAAGACATAAAGTCTATTACTGACGCTACAATATGTATAAATAATATCAGTGCCTTTCTAAATTCACAAACAACAGAAACAAATCATTTAACGGAAAAACTAAACCATTTTATTGAAAAAAAATCCCCGGATTTAAACTCGGAATTAATAAATACCTATAAAGCTTTAGGTAAATCAATGAATTTAACAGCCAGAAGATCTGAAACTGAGATTGAATTATTTTCTCAATTATATTCTGTTGGAATGAGTGCATTTGAAAAGCTTATAATAGGCATCCAGTTCATGAGTTTTAAATTAGAAGATTTTGTAGATGATGTAAATTTCATTGAGCATGTACCAAATCAAATTGATTATGCATTAAGTACTTTTATTAATTTAAGAAATACAGTAAATGGTATTCCAAATAATCATTCAACTTTGAAAGAAGCAAAAAAACAATATATTGAAGTATTAGATTTGATAATTAACGAATTGGGAGATGCTTTAGAAATGACAAAAAATATATTTGCAAAAATAAATTTAGTTCACACTAGTGCTACAAATAAATGAATACAATAAAAATAAAAAACCTCGACCTAAAAGTCGAGGTTTTTCATTTTATAAACTTCTACTCCTCACTTAAATAAGGATTCAAAATCTCCGCCAATTCATTGAGCCAATAATAATTGTCTTCAAAATTGGTTAGTCCAATTTGGAGGGTTTCGTGTTGTCGCATTACGGCTAGAGCTAAAATGCAATTTACTTGTCTTAGAATTTTAGCCATTTCTTCTAGAGCAAACATTCTATTCCTGAACTTCAAAAGAACAACAACCAAAGACAATTAGGAAAATGATAAACTTTTTATAAATTTGGTTTTTACAAATAACATTCAGTGTATTAAAATCTATAATGTATGCCTTCTGAAAGTCAATTAGAATATAAATATGGAAAGCTTTGGGTCAAAGATGGCTTTTTGTTGGTATTTTATATTTTCCTCTTTGAAGAACTTAAAAATGATAATAAAGATTTTATTGAACTAAAAAAAGAACTCGTTCAAAACATCGATAATATATTAATAGATATGTTTGGCTTTCTTGATTTTAATGAGTTTATAATTTCAGATGAAGTAAAAAATATTTTAATAAATCATACCGAAAACATAATTTTAAAAATGGAAGAAGAAAGTGATTATTTTTCACTAAAAAATTTAGACGAAATATTATCTCACATCAAAATTTATCATTTAGAAAATTTGGATTATGAGCCTTCAAAGGAAACAATAAGAGAACAGTATTCAAAGGATATTATGGAAGTAAAGAATAATTACATAAAAGAGTTCACTGATATAAAATCATTACTTGAAAAAGATTATCGCATTTAAATTAAAACCTCGACCTTAAAAAAAGTCGAGGTTTTTCCATTTTATAAACTTTTACTCCTCACTTAAATAAGGATTCAAAATCTCCGCCAATTCATTAAGCCAATAATAATTGTCTTCAAAATTTGTTAGTCCAATTTGGAGGGTTTCGTGTTGTCGCATTACAGCGAGAGCTAAAATGCAATTTACTTGTCTTAGAATTTTAGCCATATCTTCTGGATTTATAATATGGTTAAAAAAATCAATCAGCCTTGTTTCGGCTTCTTTGGAAAGGGTGTTTTTTGTACTCATAATGTCGTAATATTAGGAATATAAAAGCCCTTGTATCTTAGTGTTCCTAACGCTTACGACGGCGTTTACGGTCGTTTCCGATACCGTACACATAATACAAGGGCAAATCTTGTTCTAATTTAAAGTCGTAATATTTTAGGAACTTCAAATGTAGAGAAAACTGTTTTAAAAAGAAAGATTTTTCTTTCAATTAACATATTCCTTTTATCAAATATAAGAAATCTATATTTCAGCAAGTATTTATCGCATTTTTGTCATTGCGAGGAACGAAGCAACCGCACTAACCAAAGACACAAAGTTTGATTTTGCAAATGTGGTTGCTTCGTTCCTCGCAATGACAAACAGAACGTAAAAAACATGAAACATTTGTCAGGCTGAGCGAAGTCGAAGCACTGTTTGCAAGAATGAGATGTTTGTTCAGAAAGATTAATTCAAAAAAATAAATTATTCTCATTAACATTAAAATTAGAGTTTTGTCTTAACTTTGTAAATCAACTTTAGTAAATTAATCTCATGCAAGCAATTAACATCACAGCATATACAGAAGATGCTTCTCAAATAGAAGCTGTAAAAGCTTTTATGAAAGCACTAAAGATAAAATTTGAAATAGCAAATGTAAAGTCTTATGAATTATCCGCTGAACAACAGGAGATTTTAGATAATCAGGTTAATCTAGATAAAAGTCTTTATACAGATGCTGAATCATTATATACTGATTTAAAAAAGAAGTATGAGCTATAAAATAATCGTTTCGCCAATTGCATTAAAAAACATTGAAGAAACTGTTGAATATTATATTTTAAAAGCAAGCAAAAAGGTCGCTTTAGACTTTTTGAATGATTACAAAAAGGTATACAAAGCTTTACAATTAAATCCTTTTTACCAATTTCACGATAATAATTATCGTTTTCTACCATTTAAAAAATTCCCATATATTACTTTTTTTATTGTAGACGAATTATCGAAAACTGTTTTTCTAAATGCAGTTTTTCATACTTCACAGCATCCTGCAAAATATCCAACAAAATAAAAGAGCCATTGGGCTCGATCAATATTGCAAGCCGTCCCGATAGCTATCGGGATTAATCCGGTTATTATAGAATCCCATATCCCGAAAGATCCGTAGGATCGAAACATATTCTATGCGTTATTAATATATACCGTTCCTGCGGAACTTTCGTATGATGCGGTTTTTACATTCAACGGATTAATCCCGATAGCTATGGGAACGTTGCTACAATATTTTTCATTCCTAACGGAATTTTCTGTTTACAGGCACATTTCGACTATATATGAACGAGACATTCGCGAAAGTAAGAAGCAAAATATTCCTAATTATCTCAGAATATAGCCTCTGGTTTCAACCAGAGGAACGCAAAGATTTATTCTCATTTAATTAAAAAATCAAATTGCCTCCTGCTTTAGCTGGAGATATAAATAAAAGCTGGAAAAAGACTTTAGCCAAAAAATGCGCATTTGGGTAAACCCTTCTTATTATAAATTCTCATCAAATCCCCTAGTTAAAACTAGGGGCTATTCATTGCTAATCTTTGTCGAGCTACTTGTGGAGATTTCTCCCTTCAGTCGAAATGACAAATAATACGTTTACAATAAAAACCTTCAATAACTTACCTGCCCTTTATACCGTTCAAAAAATAATTGCTATTTTTGATAATCCTATTTTTTTGAAAACAACTTATCAGACGATTAAAACATTTCCGTTTTAATCAAAACAGCAACCATTATAATATACCATTTATGAATGTTTTACTCATTGAAGATGATAAACGCATCAGCGAATTTATAGTAAAAGGTTTGGAGGAAAACAACTTTACTGTGCATCTGGCCGAAACGGGCGAGATTGCCAGAGACCTCATTCAGCAGGATATTTGGGATATTATTTTAATGGATATTATGCTTCCGGGAATTGACGGAATTCAGCTTGTAAAACTAATGCGTTTTAAAAAAAATCATACGCCTGTTTTAATGTTAAGCGCTTTGAGCGATACCGATGATAAAGTAAATGCCTTAGATTCCGGTGCCGATGATTATTTGATAAAACCATTTCATTTTAAGGAATTAATTTCGAGAGTTAACGCTCTTACGCGCAGAACTAAATTTAACTACGACAAAGTAGAAACCTTGTACACTTTAGGAAGTTTAACCATAAACCCTGAAGAACATAAGGTTACCGAAAACAATAACCTCATCGATTTATCGCCGAGAGAATACAAACTGCTGTTGTTTTTATTAGAAAACAGAAACAAAGTTATTCCGAGAACTCAGATTTTAAATGCCGTTTGGGGCATTAATTACGACAATAATACGAATGTTGTTGATGTATACATTTCGTATCTGCGAAACAAAATTGAGCAAAATCATAAATTTATCCATACCATAAAAGGAACGGGATATATGCTTAAAGAAGAATTATGAAAATACGCAATAGGTTTACCTTAATATCGTCTGCTACTTTTAGCGTTGTATTTGTAATTGCTTCGGTTATCACGTATTTTTCTTTTTATAGTTATTCGGAAAAAATTATTTATAACGAATTGCAAAAAACGTGTCTGCTTACTGGAATTTTCTATCTGGAAAAAGACGAACTTCCCGAAAAGCAGCATTTAATAATTGGCCAGCAATTCAGAGAAAATTCACTGGAAATTATAACGCGTGTTTACAACAATAAAAATCAGATCGTTTACGGCGATAAAAAAGTCGATTCGAATATAGACGCACAAAAACTCGATTACATTAGAAAAAACAGAAAACTGCAGTTTAAATCGAAGCATCATTTCTATTTTGGGAGTTATTATCATGACAATCAAGGCGATTTTGTGGTTTTCGTTAAAAAAAATGATATCGAATTTAAAACCATGACAGATCGTTTACAGCTTATCATGATTATGGTTTTAATTATTGGGTTAATTACGATTTATATTGTAAGCCGCGTACTTTCTAATCTGGCTTATAGTCCAATAAAAAACATTGTGAATCAGGTAAACGAAATTCAGGCTTCGTCTCTCGATCGTCAGATTGTTTCTCCCAATACAAAAGATGATATACAGGAATTGGTAGAAACGTACAATAATTTATTTAAACGTTTATCGGATACTTTTATCATCCAGAAAAACTTTATCAATTATGTTTCGCATGAGTTTAAAACGCCTTTAACGGCTATTTCAGGAAATCTGGAAGTATTTGCCCAAAAAGACAGATCAAGCGCAGAATATAAAGAAATGTCCGAAAAAGTATTAGAAAATGTCTATCAGATCGAAGACACCATGAATACCCTCATGATGCTTTCGGGATTGCGAAACAATACACAACTCAATGAAATTTTCAGAGTAGACGAACTCGTTTGGGATATTAACGATCAACTGCCGGATGTTTATGAGCTGAAAAGTTCTCAAATACAAATTGTTCTGGAAGTAGTGAATGACAAACTGCTTTCGATAAAAGGAAACAGCAACGAAATTAAAATTGCTTTATACAATATTATAGAAAATGCCGTAAAATATTCTAACGGAAATCCTATCAAAATAAGTCTGCTTCAAGAAGATAATCAGCTTAAAATTGTCATTGAAGATCACGGAAGCGGTATTAGCGAAGATGATTTAGTCTTTATCAAACAAACCTTTTTCAGAGGTAAAAATGTAAAAGATATAAAAGGCAGCGGCGTTGGGCTTTCTTTGGCTAATATTATCTTTAAACAAAACAATATCGATTTTAATATTTCATCCAAAAAAGACCAAGGAACGACGGTAACACTATTATTTCCGCCACTCTAATCGTTTTCTAATGTTGCTCTAACCGTCTTATAACACACATCAAATTAAGGGCTAATATACCGCAGATAACTTTGCAGAATATTAAAACTACTTAATTTGAAACGTATACTTTTAACCCTACTCGTTATTGTATCGCAAAAAAGTGCGGCACAAATTGCTGCAATAAACGATACAATTGTGCTTTCCAGAACACAGGCCGAGGCTTTGTTTCTGGACAAGAATATTTCTATTATTTCAGAAAAACTGAATATCGACATTGCCGATGCACAGGTTATTCAGGCTAAACTATGGCCTAATCCTACGCTTACAATTGGCGAAATCAACCTTTGGAACAATGCTACGGCTCAGGAACTTCCTCCTTTATGGGGAAATTTTGGTAAAACCTCGCAAGTTACAGCCGAATTAGAACAGCTTATTCAAACAGCCGGAAAACGCAAAAAGTTAATTGCCATGGAAAAAGTGGGAGTTGATATTGCCAAAGAATATTTCAAAACCTTTTTACGCAATCTAAAAATCGAATTTAGAGGTAATTTAACGGAACTGCAATATACTCAGGCACAGCAAGCAATTTATAAAAAACAGCTTTCATCCATGCAGACCTTACTTAAAGCTTATGGCAATCAGGTAAAACAAGGCAATGTTGGCAAAGGCGAATATATCAGGCTAAAAGCTACTGAACTTCAGTTTTTAAAAGAAATCAGCGATTTGCAAAAGGAAAATAACGCCTTGCAGAAAGAACTTAAAGTTTTAATGAATCTGCCTGCAGCGAGCTTTATCAAACTTACTGATGAAGGTTTTGTTCCTGAGAACTCTAAAATTGAAAACATAAACTTAGGAAATCTTTTGACTTCGGCTGTAGAAAACCGACCTGATATGAAAGTCATTAAACTCGGAAATGAATATAACGACAATAAATACAAATACGAAAAAGCCATGCGAACTCCCGATGTTACTCTTGGTGTAAGTTATGACCGTGGTGCCAGTTTAATGAATGATTTCGTAGGTGTTGGTTTCTCTCTTGATCTTCCGTTTTTTAATAGAAATCAAGGAAGTATAAAAGCGGCAAAGCTTGCCATAGATCAGGGAAAATTATTGACCGAAGAAAAAACGATCAGCATACAATCTGAGGTATTGCAATCTTATGAAGATTTACTGGCTACCAAAAAATTATACGAAAGTGTAGAAGCTGATTACGAAGGCGATCTGGATAAACTTTTAGAAGCCTATCGCAAGAACTTCATGCAGAAAAATACCAGCATGCTCGAATATCTGGATTTTGTTGATGCCTATTTAGATAACAAATCGATCCTGCTGAATTCTAAAAAAGATCTGAATAAAAACCTTGAAGAACTGCGCTATATCTCAGGAGAAGAAATTAACTAATCCTGATTGAATACAGCACTTATAATCTGAAAATAAAAACAAACCTAATGAAGAAATTTATTTTACTCCCAATGCTTGGGTTAATGCTCGCTTACGGATGCGGCAAAAAAGAAGAAATAAAAGAGACTAAAGACGAAAAGTTTTGCATCGATAAAAATTTAAAAGAAAAAATTACAATCGAACCGGTTCAAAAACGAGCTGTGAGCGAATCTATAAACCTAACGGGAAACATTACTTACAATGGCGATCACGTGGTTCAGTTTAACAGTCTTGTTGAAGGTATTATAACCAAAACTACTTTTTCTCTGGGCGATTATGTAAAAAAAGGTCAGGTTTTGGCCGAGATAAAAAGTACCGAATTAAACAGCATGCAGTCTGAAAGTAAATCGTTTCAATCGCAAATTGCAGTGGCACAACGTAATTTACAATCGGTTAAATCGATGTTTGAAGATGGAATCGCTTCACAAAAGGATTTAATGCAGGCACAAAGCGAACTCGACGTTTTAAAATCTTCTCTAGAAAATGTACGAGCAAATTTAGCGATGTTCAGTGCTAGCAGCGAAAGATCGGTTTTTCTAATCAAAGCACCTACTGAAGGGTATATTGTAGACAAAAACATAAGCCCGGGAATGCAGATTACAGATAGCAGCGAACCGCTTTTTACTATATCTGACTTAAAAGAAATCTGGGTTTTGGTAAATGTTTATACCAGTAACTTAAAAAATGTATCCGAAAACATGCCTGTAGATGTTACAACACCAGCTTATCCGGGAGAAATTTTTAAAGGAAAAATAAAAATGATGGCCAAAGTTTTTGATGCAGATGAACATGTTTTGAAAGCCAGAATTGTAATGGAAAACAAAAACCTGAAACTAAAACCAGGAATGACAGCAGATATTACTATTGATAAAAGTCTGGGCGGTGATATGCTGGCCGCAGTTCCTGCAAAAGCGGTCATTTTTGACAACAATCGCGATCATATTTTAATTTATAAAAACGACTGCACGATCGAAACCAGAGAAATTAATCCTGTAATTAAAAACAACAACTGGGTTTATTTTGATAAAGGAGTTAACGAAGGCGAAATGGTGATTACTAAAAACCAGCTTTTGATTCACGAAAGATTAAAAAACTAATTATCCCTAAAAACGGATAAACACAATACAAGACATGAAAAAATTTGTACAAGGTTTAGTTGCTTTCTCGCTAAAAAACTCTCTCATAGTTTTTTTCCTGACAGCTATACTATTAGTCGCCGGTATAGTAAGCTATATCCACACGCCTATTGAAGCTTTCCCGGATGTAACCAACACAAGGGCAAGAATCATTACACAATGGCCGGGAAGAAGTGCCGAAGAAGTAGAAAAATTCATCACGCTTCCTATTTCAAAACAAATGAACACCATTCCGAAAAAAGCGGAAGTACGTTCGATTTCGCTTTTCGGATTATCGGTTGTAACCGTATTATTTGATGATGATGTAGAAGATTTCTACGCACAGCAATACGCTTCGAATCGCCTTAACGGATTAGATCTTCCGGAAGGTGCCGATGTAGATATCGAACCGCCGTCTGGAGCAACTGGAGAAATATTCCGATATGTTATTAAAAGTGATCTGCCAATTAGAGAAATCAAAGCCATTCAGGATTGGGTTATCGAAAGAGAATTAATCGCCGTTCCCGGAGTTGCCGATGTAGTAAGTTTTGGTGGTGAAGAAAAAATGTTCGAAATCAAAATTAATCCAACACAGTTAGAAAATTACAATCTTTCGGCTTTAGACGTTTACGAAGCCGTTTCTAAAAGTAATATCAACGTTGGTGGTGATGTAATTCAGCGCGGCGATCAGGCTTATGTAGTGCGTGGTGTCGGGTTAATTAATAAAGTCGAAGATATTGGCAATATTTTAATAGAAACCAAAGGGTCATCGCCCATATTAGTAAAACACGTAGCCGAGGTTTCTATTTCGGCAAAACCAAGATTAGGACAAGTTGGACTAGACGATCAGGATGATGTTGTAGAAGGAATTGTGGTAATGTTACGCGGTGAAAATCCGGGAGAAGTTATCAAAAGGCTTAAAGATCGTCTGGCCGAACTTAACGAAAGAGTTTTACCGGATAATGTAAAAATAATTCCGTTTATCGATCGTACCGAGTTGGTTAATACAACCGTAAAAACCGTTACTAAAAACCTTGTTGAAGGTATTTTACTGGTATCGCTTATCGTATTTATTTTCCTTTACAACTGGAGAACCTCTTTAATTGTAGCTTCTGTAATTCCGCTTTCGTTTTTGTTTGCTATTGTAATGCTTAGAATTCAGGGATTACCGGCCAATTTAATTTCGATGGGAGCATTGGATTTTGGATTACTGCTCGAAGGAACGCTCGTTATTGTCGAACAGGTCTTTGTGTCGCTCGAAAAGAAAGCGCATAAAGTGGGCATGGAACGCTTTAACAGCATGAGTAAAATGGGATTGATTAAGAAAAGTGTGGGAAGTGTTGCCACGTATATTTTCTTTGCCTTAATTATTTTAATTGTGGCCTTAATGCCTATTTTCTCTTTCACTAAAGTAGAAGGAAAAATGTTCTCTCCCCTAGCCTTTACGTTAAGTTATGCGCTATTAGGATCATTGATTTTATCGCTTACTTACGTTCCGGCAATGTGTAAAGTAATGTTGACAAAAAATATTGTCGAGAAAGAAAATATGATCTCACGTTTCTTTAGAGAAAACCTTTATAAGCTATTTCAATGGAGTACCAAACATCGTAAAACCACTATATATGCATTTTTAGCTTTATTGGCTATTTGCTGTACAAAGTTTGCTTTTTACGGATCAGAATTTATTCCGAAGCTGAATGAAGGTGCAATTTATGTTAGAGCCACACTGCCAAATAGCATCAACCTTGATGAATCGGTGAGATTGACTAAAGAAATGAAAGCCAAGATCAGGAAGTTTGAAGAAGTAAAATTTGTTTTAACGCAAACCGGAAGGCCAAATGACGGAACAGATCCAACAGGATTTTTTAATATCGAATTCCACATCGAATTAAAACATCAGGACGAATGGAAACGAAACATCAGTAAAGAAGAACTGATTGCCGAAATCAAAAAAGAACTGGATGTATATCCCGGAATTGGATTTGGATTTAGCCAGCCTATTCAGGATAATGTCGAAGAATATGTTGCCGGAGTAAAAAGTCCGCTCGTAATTAAGATATTCGGAAATGATCTTTTTCAACTGGAAGAAATGGCGGCGAAAGTGGCCAATTCAATTAAAGACGTAAAAGGAATTGAAGATATCAACGTCTATAAAAACATTGGTTTACCCGAATTGAGAATTCAGCTTGATGACGAAAAAATGGCGCGTTACGCAATTACAACTGCCGATGCGCAAGCCGTTATCCGAATGACGATTGGCGGACAAGCTGCAACGAAGTTCTATGACGACGAAAAGATTTTTGATATCACGCTTCGTTTTGAAAAAGAATACCGTGACTCAAAAGAAAAAATCGAAGGCATTCTTATTCCAACTATGAATGGTAAAAAAGTGCCGTTAAAAGAAATTGCAACGGTAGAATACAAAACGGGTCCAACCTTTATTTATCGCGAAGGAAACAGCCGTTATATTGCCGTAGGATTTAGTATTGAAGGGCGAGACCTTGGAAGTACTATCGATAAAGCTCAGAAAAAAGTAGCTGCCGAAGTAAAACTTCCTAAAGAAAATATAATGAAATGGGCAGGAGAATTTGAAAGTAAAGAAAGAGCTTCAAAACAATTGGCTATGATTGTTCCGGTTGTTTTGGTATTGATCTTATGTCTGCTGTATTTTAACTTTGGTAATTTTAAAGATACTTTAGTTGCGATTAGTGCGATGCCTTATGCTTTTATTGGCGGATTTTTATCGCTTTGGGTAACCGGAACTGTATTCGGAATCTCGGCAGGAATTGGATTTATTATTCTCTTTGGAGTCAGCGCGATTGACAGTATTGTCCTCATTGGGATGATAAGGGAAAATATGCGAGCCGGAATGCATTTAAGAGATGCTATTTCACACGGAATCCATAGCAGAATTCGTCCTATCGTCATGATCGCCCTTATGGGATCTTTAGGTTTATTACCTGCAGCATTATCGACAGGAATGGGTTCTGAAGTACAAAAACCATTAGCCATCATGATTGTGGGAGGACTAATAACTTGTATGATTTTATCCCTAACGGTTTTACCGCAGGTATTTTATCTGGTATACCGTAAAAAGGATCCAAGCAACACAGCATCTTAATCTTACTTAAATAAATTGGAAAAGCACCTTTAGACATTTTTGTTTAGAGGTGCTTTTTTGTTTATAACTTTTTCTTATTCAAAAGTTAATTTTAACAGTATTAAACTTAATTTATTTAAATAATATTTTTACATTGCTTCCAAATGATACAATGAAAAAATACTACTGCTTTCATTCTGAATCATAATGATATTTCGGCCTGAAATATTAAAATCTCCCAAAAACACTAAAAGAAATAGTAATAATTAAAAAATGCAAAAGATGAGATGCAAAATGATTTATGGAATTATTGCAGCCAATTTAATTTTTGGTATTACCGGTTATGCTCAGGTAAAAAAAGACAGTATTCCTGTTGAAAAAGACAAAAAAGTGGTAAAATTAGTAAAGGAGGAAGCTCAAAATGTGATGTTGAACGCTTCTAACGATAACGGACCCCGAAATGTAAATATTGGTCTGCCGGCGAGTATTGGCGGCACAACAATATTAGAGAACGGACTTCCTGTAGTCTATAATTGGTCAGGACAAAGCCCTACAAGTGTATGGCGTGCAGGATCCGGCTTTAGTAAATTTCAGGTACTTACAGTGGGCGAAACAGCCATTTCTATTGGAGATGTTGGAGTTTCGGTAAGTACTTATTCAAATAGAGGAACAGAAAAACACGAACAGAATTTGGCTTTTAATACCAATAGTTTTGGATTATTAAGAGGAGATGTAAGTGTCAGCGGGCCTTTAAAAAACAACTGGTATTATGCAGCCAGCGTATTTCTGAATTTTGATCCCGGTACTTTTAAATCTGATTTCACTAATTATTTTGATAAAACACAAATTTATAAAGGTGTAATTACTAAAAAATACAATGACGGTAAAGGCGAAATTTCTGTTCAATACAAATTCGCAGATTCTAAATCTATTACTTCAAAAGTGAGTCCGTATACCTATAATTTAGATGGAACAATCAGCCAGTTTGGAGATTTTAAAATAGGCCGGGATTCTTATCTGGAACAATCCGGAAAATCGACTATTATAAATCCTATTACAGGACAACGTCAAACGCTCGATCAAATGAGCGATATGGGATCTACTACAAACGTGGTTGATGTAATGGGAAAAAACACCTTAAATAATGGTTTAAAAATGGACTATATTGTTCGTTTTCAAAATGCAAAATCAGGATTGTACAATCCGTATTACACCAATTTAGGAAGAATTGATACGGATAAAAACCGTTTTGTTTATGCAGATAATCCAAACGAAGTATATCAGGGAGATTATGTACAAGGAGTGGCCATGTTAGCCACCCCAAAAATTACCCAAAATACGATTATGGGGAAATTTGATTTAAGCAAAAAAACAAATAACCATCATTGGTTAGTAGGTTTAAGTGATTACTACTATGACATCGATAATTACTACCAAGCCACTTATAACATGGTTCAGGAAGTAGCTGATAATCCTGCCAAACTTATCACTCAGACAAAAGACATTAACGGAAATTGGCAGAACGCAGCCGGAGTTGATAGTTATGGAAACTCAGGTTATAACGGCGCTTTGCAATATTACACCGGAAAAGAAAACAAGCTTGCACTTTATGCTACAGAAAAATGGATCGTAAACCCAAAAATTGATGTTTCTTTTGGAGCCAGATTAGAATGGCAGCGTATCGATGGAATGTGGTATCCAAAATCTAGTAGAGATGCCGCTAAAGCAGATGGTTTTGTAAACAATCAAATTGATATGTCAAGAAGACAAAACATTCAAAAAGATTGGTTTAATAAAGCTTTCACCGCAAGTTTTCTTCATAAAACATTTAGCAATTTAGGCTTCCTGGCTGATCTTTCTTATACCGAAGTAGCAGGAAACTTAAGCAGTTATTCTGGTGCCGATGATCCAAAAGTAACGCCATCACAAATTCCGGGTGCTTCTGTAGGAACTTATTTTAACCATCCGCTGGTAAGTCTGGTTTCTAAAATTACCTACATACAACGTAATAATTTTAAAAACAATTCTTCTTTTCAAGGAGGACACAAACAAACCATTACGTATGATATTCAAACCATAGGATGGACAACTGATATGGAACTGAAACCTTTCAAGAATTTTAAATTTCATGCTTTGCTGACGCTTCAAAATCCGGAATATAAAAATTTCATAGTCGATTTAAGCGAAGTTCCTGCCGAAGGAAATAAGATTTACGATTTTAGCGGCGGTACGGCAAGAAGTGTTTCAAAAGTGCTGATAGAATTAGATCCTAGTTATTCTTATAATGACTGGAAGTTATGGCTTAGTGCACGTTATTTCAGCAAAGAAGCTGCGAATTATCCTAATACCTTATTCTTTGCAAGCCGCTGGGAAACATTTGGAGGAGTTTCGCGTAAGCTGAACAAAAAAATTGATCTAAATCTAAATGTGGTTAACTTCTTAAATCAAAAAGGAGCGCAGGGTTCTATTTCCGGAGCCAATACTACAACTATCGAACAAGCACAAACTTATGATGGCAAACCGCTGGTAGGAACTTATATCCGTCCTTTTACAGTAGAATTTGGAATTAAAGCAAAATTATAATTTTTAACAACTAAACTATCACACCATGAAAACATATAAAATCTTCTTATTATTAGTTTTTCTTTTTGGAGGAACTTCAATTAGTACAGCGCAGAAATCTAAAAAAGAAACGACTGCGAAAAAAGCAGTTACCTTTTATATTGCACGCCACGGAAAAACGATGCTTAACACACTCGACAGAGTACAAGGCTGGTCTGACGCACCCTTAACTCCTGAAGGAATTGAAGTTGCAGAATATTTAGGAAAAGGTCTTAAAGGCATTAATTTTAAAGCTGCCTATACAAGCGATTTAGGACGTGCCACTCAAACAACCAATATTGTATTAAAAGCAAAAGGAGATAAAAAAATTCCAATTACAGAAATGGATGGATTGAGAGAAACTAATTTTGGAAGTTACGAAGGCGATCTAAATTCAAAAATGTGGGGAGATATCGCTATTTATCTTCATTTTAAAAACACCGATGATCTTTTTACCGATGTAAAAATTCATGGCGTAAACGAACCTTTAAAAGTGGTAAAGATACTCGACAAACTCAATATGGCCGAAGATTACGAACAAGTTAGAACACGTACTCAAAACGCACTAAAAGAGATTGCCGAAAAAGAAGCCGCTTCTGGAGGCGGCAATATATTTATGGTAGGGCACGGAATGGCGATAGGTACAATGCTTTCTAATATATCTGGAGAAGAAGTAGCCCGCCCTCATATGGCAAATGCTTCTATCTGTAAAGTGATTTATGAAAATGGAAAATTTACAGTAGAATCCTTTGGTGATATCAGCTATATTGAAAAAGGGAAAAAAGTATTATAATTTTTTCTGTAGAGACGCAAAGCAGTGCGTCTGCACAACGATTTAAACATAAAAAAACCTAGCAGTTTTAAAGCTGCTAGGTTTTTTATTTCATTCTATTTTGTCTATTTCTTTTTATATGCTGCTGTTCTGGCATCTTTTATAGTGCCTTTCCAGTTTAATCCATATCCGAAATCATAAACATTTCCTTCGCTGTCTTTATGCGAAAGCATATCAAAAGGAGCATCTTCAAATTGTTTCTCGACCGTTTCCATATTAGCCGGCATCTGAACTGGTAATAATCCCGATGGTTCTGTTTTACCCGAAATAATATCTAAAACGGCCTGAGTAGAAACTCCAAAATTTAAAACAATTCCGTCTACTTGTTTTTCAAATTCATTAAAAATCATTGGTTTTGAAGCCGTCACCGAAACGATAACCGGTTTTCCGTTCATCATTTCTTTGGTATCCAAAATTGTTCTTAAATCCATTGTATTGGCAGCCGTAACCGTTTTGTTTTTATACGATCTGTCGGTAATGGTGGGATCAATAACCTGATCTCCTGCTGCAATACTTTTATCTCTGGCCTGAGTTGCTGTATAAGTTCCGTACTGCAGAGAAATAGGAACATAACCGTTACTTCCGTTTTTTCGATCGTTTAGATGATATCCTCCTTCTAAACTTTGTGGACTGGTAACAAAAACAATAGCAAAATCAGCTTTTGCAGGATCATCGGTAACATTATAATATTTCTTTACCTGATCCAGATTTACAGGATAATCTAGTTTTGGCTGACTCTGAATTCCCCACCAATCTTTGGTCGAAGCCGTATAAATTTTAGGAATAAAAACCGTCTTTTTTTCTTTTACAGGAAGAACAGCCTTTTTGTTTTTTAATAAAACAACCGATTTTACCTGCGCTTCATATCCTGCTTTCATAAATTCAGCATTCCCTACAATTTGTTTTGTTTCCTCTATATTTAAATATGGATTTTCAAAAAGTCCCACTCTAAAAATATTTTTAAGCAATCGCACTGCCGATCTCTCGAAACGTGCTCTCATGAATTCTTCTCCAAATTCTTTTACGCCCATATTGTAGGCTTCTAAAACCGGTTTTTTATCATTGTTTCCACCAAATTGATCTACACCGGCGATAATCGCTTTGTAATGTCTGTCGGCAATAGATAAATTCTCTACACCCCAAGGCTTTCCTGCAAAAACATCAGGCGTTTTTCCTTCATCGGCTGTAATTAACCAATCGGTACAAACGACCCCATCGTAGCCGTATTTATCTCTTAGTAAATCTGTAATGATGTATTTGCTATATCCATTGGCAACATTTTCATTGTATTTTTTATCCTGATCAAAAGTAATCGTGTAATAAGGCATTACTGCCGAAGCTTTACTTGTTTTTCCTTTTAATTTAAATGCACCATTAATAAAAGGATCAATATGCTCTTGCAAGTTATTTCCCGGATAGACCGCAAACTTTCCATAAGCCCAATGCCCATCGCGGCCACCTTCTTCGGCACCACCGCTTGGCCAATGTTTTACCATAGCATTTACACTTTTATAACCCCAGCCATCCTTAATTTCATCCTTTCCGTAAGAAGTTTGAAAACCATCAATATACGCACGTCCCATATCTCGGGTTAAAGCCGGGCTTTCGCCGAAAGTCATAGAAATTCTATACCATCTTGGTTCCGATCCTAAGTCTATTTGAGGTGATAAAGCAGTGGCAATTCCTAATGCGCGATATTCTTTAGCGGCAATTTGTCCAAACTGCTCTACAATTTTAGGGTCAAAAGTTGCGGCCATTCCAAGACCATCCGGCCACATTGAGATTGTACCTCCCGCTCCCGCATTAAACTCTGCTGTTACAGCAGCATTATGACGCGGATCTGTACTCGTATTAGCCGGAATTCCTAAACCAATTCCCTCAACAAAAGCCTGCATTTGATTGTTCCATAAAGCGGCTGTTTCCGGGCTTTCTACCTGCGTGATTAATACATGACGAAGATTATCATCTTTCAAAAAAGCTTTTTGCTGATCTGTCAAATCATACGCTTTTGCATTAGTCTCAGGAAATGATTTTCCGTTGTATGTTCCTGCCATAAAACCAGAAACTCCTGCCGGCAAAGACTGATGACGGCTGTAAAGCATTAATCCGGCTATTTCCTCAATAGACATTTTCGAAGCTAAATCTTTGGCCCGTTCATCTGCAGAAAGACGCCAATCTTCGTATTTATCCAGTTTTCCGTTTTTATTTAAATCCTTAAAACTCTTACCGTTTATCGTTAGTATTTTTATACCCGATGCAGCAGCATATCCTAAATCAGCTCCTTTATTGTTTTTTACTATAATAAAATTTTCTTTCTGTGCATGTAATGTACTGCTTAAAAAGAAAGCCAAACTGGCTGTAATCATTATCCTTTTCATGCTAATATTTTTTTTATCTTTTATTTTTTCATATTGCTTCATTATGAAGCAATGTAATTATTATTTTTCAGTTCAACAAATAAATCGTAAGATACTTTTTACAGTATTTCAGAATCAAATTTCAAATTCAATAATCTGAGCAAAAAAATATGCTTACTTTTGAATAAAACAAAAACAAATGATTGATATAAAAACATTTAATCAGGCGGCAGATTTAGAAAATCCCCGACGTGTTTTAAAATATGTACTCGTATTTTGCACCTCGGGAGAAACGACTGTTTCTGTTGATGAAAATGAATTTATATTGACCCAAAACTGCGTTTTAACCATTACTTCCGGGCAGATTCATTACTTTAGAAACATACAAAACGCCACAGGATTTGTTCTTGAATTTACTTATGCTTTTTTCTGCAAAGACGACAACGACATGGAACTCATTTTCCATAACGGATTGTTCTGTCATTTTGCAATGAATGAAATGATCAAAGTCGATAATCCGCAGATTGTTATTAAAGAATTAGAAGAAATTCGAAAAGAAACACTAGAAAAACCATATCAATATTTAATTTCGGTTCACAGCCGAATCGAATTGATTTTAATCGAAATCAACCGAACCAAAATCAACCGCGGTGACGAAATCTACAAACCCGATGCTTTGTTCCTGCAATTCCTGGAAACCGTAATACAAAACTTAGACAAAAATCTTTCGGTAGCAGAGACCGCTAATTTAATTGGCTCAACCGAAGCCAAACTCAACGAACTTTCAAAACTGCATTGCAATAAAACAGCACAAAACATCATTTTCGGATTGATTATTTCTGAAGCAAAACGATTGTTTACTTATGAAAAATTATCAGTAAAAGAAGTTGCTTATGCTTTGGGTTTTAATGATCCTTTTTACTTTTCGAACTTCTTTAAAAAGCATACCAATACTTCTCCGAAATCCTTTAAAGAAAAAGCTGTTGATTTATAAAGTTCTTTAAACACATAGATATTGCTATGTTTATTTTAAAAAGTGAAACGCCTTTTTTAAAGAAAGTAAATCTATGTTTCTATGTGTTAAAAACAACACTCAAAATTTTTATTACATGCTTTTTCTAAGATTGTCTATTCTTTAGCCAAAGTGCTTACAAGATCTTTGTATCTCTAATAATTACTAATAAAATAGTTTATGAAAAGATATCAGGATTATGCCGTTTTGCTTTTGCGGATTGCACTTGGAGCAGGATTTTTATCCGCCGTTTTAAGTCGGTTAGGTTTGTGGGGAGAATATTCGTCCGGCTGGGAAAGTTTTTTAGCTTATACCGAAAAAGTAAATTCTTTTGTTCCGAAAAGTGTTATTCCAACCATTGCTATAATCGCCACACTACTTGAAGCTGCTTTAGCCTCACTCCTATTAATTGGTTATCAAACCAAACTAGCCGCAATTAGTGCTTCAATTCTAACTTTTGCATTTGCACTCGCCATGACTTGCTCTTTTGGGTTAAAAGATCCGCTGGATTATTCGGTCTTTAGCTTTTCTATGGCTTCTTTTCTGTTGTCGACAATTGCCGAATATAAATGGAGTCTGGATCAAATCATTTCTAAAAACAGTAACAATAACTAATTAAAAATCAATAAAAATGGAAAAACAAATCACAAGATCAAGCGAACTTAATTGGAAACCTCTAATTGAAGAAGGCATAAACACAGACGGCATTTCGGCAAAAATTTTATGTTACGATAACATTGCCAAAAGACCTACCACTTTTTTATTAAAATTTGAACCCGGCGCTTCGTACCCCAACCACGTTCACCCAGCCGGGGAAGAAATCTATGTTCTCGAGGGCGAAGTCCGCTCCGGAAAAGACGAATTAAAAACAGGCGATTATTTGTATATGCCTCCCGGAAGTACGCATTCTGTGTTTTCAAGAACGGGATGTACGTTGCTGTTTTTGGTTCCAGAGGAGGTTGTGATTTTGAAGTGATGGTTTAATTAAAAATTTTTGAAAGCCTTTGAAATATTTATTTTGAAGGTTTTTTTGTCAATAATTTTTAGTTTAATATTCTAATAAATAGCAATGAATAAAATAGGTAAAAATACGTGCTTATTTAGATTCTTAAATTGATATTTTTGATAAAATGAAATTCTTTTCTAGTAAACCATTTGTTTTGGGGTTTTCTATAATTTTATTTGACCCCAATTATTCTTCTAAGTCCAATAAAGAGTAAATTATCATAATAACAATGACCATAAAAGCACTGAAAAAATATTTAGACGACAAAAACATTGTTGTAGAACAATGGGAATTAACCACAATTAAATTAATCAAAAAACAGGAAGATTTATTTGAAATTTCTTCGAAAGAAATTGAATCCAATGAAATATCAAGAAAAAAATTTGAAAAAAATCTTTCTAAAAAATTAGATGCTTTTGGTAAATCTGTAGATGAATTATCTAAATATGCTGAAGAAATTGAAAATCTTTCTAATGAAGAACTTGAAAAACGTGGAGATCAAATAATTGCTGGTCTTGAAAGTTCTAAAAATTTTTGGAACGACGAAGATAAAAAAGAGTTTGATTCTATATATTCAGAGTTTCTAGAACAACAAAAAAAAATAATAGTAACAAATCGAATATTCAATATCTTTTTAAAATATGAAGTCACGAAAACGATTATTCAACTTATTATATTTGGGATATCATTTTTCTCTTCTTATTATTTGGGTCTTATTCTTGAGCCACATTTCTCATATTTCAATGACATTTCTGTTCAATTTTTTATTGCTGTGATTCTATTTGCAACTTTAGAGAAATTATTAGATAAATTAGAAACTTACTTGGTATACTGGAGAGTGAGTAAACTTTTTAAATATTTTACAGTATTACTATTTTTAACTAAAAAATTAAAACCGAAACAATAATAAGTTTATTCATCACGTCCCAGCGGGACGAAATATTTATAGAAACAGAAAACCCATTTTATAAGAACCCCATAGAGGTGACATATTTTATAATTTTTCAGATAAGAAATATATCGCTCCTACGGAGCTTTTGTAAATCGCATATATAATAATCTATAAATATTTCATTCCTCTGGAATTTAATTGACAGAAAACTGTTCTTGCCAACTTTGACAAAGTTTTGTTCCTACTCAAATTTCGGTGAAATCTAATGAAAAATACACGTTCTCTCTTAGCCCTGATCGAAACGGCATCCTTTTTTGTCTCGTTTTTTTTAAACGAGACAAAAAAGATAGAGTGAAGAGCAGGACAAATGGTCTTAAAAACCGAAAAATTGCTGCTCCTTAAAAAAATCACGCGATAATAAAGTTCAATAAAATAAAGGCTTCACAAAGTTTTTTAAAATGATCTATGACACGATAAGAAAATATTATGATAAAAATATTTCATAATTAGAAAAACCGCCATACATTTGCCTAACAGTGTTAAACAATTTAATACTCGAATATAATGGCTAGCAAAGATCGAATTTTAAGACAAAAAGAAGAGACAAGGAACAACATCCTTGGCGCTGCTTATGATATCGTAAAAGAAGAAGGCTGGAATGGTTTGAGTATGCGTAAAATTGCCGACAGAATAGAATATACTGCTCCTATTATTTATGAATACTTTTCGAATAAAGAAGCAATATTAGAAGAACTAACAGGCAAAGGTTTTATCAAGCTGACTAAAGAATTGCAAATTGCAATAGACAAATTTGAAAAACCCGAAGATCAGTTAGAAGCCATGTGGATGACTTACTGGGATTTCGCTTTTACTAATACTGAAATGTACCAACTGATGTTTGGTGTTCAAATGACCTGCTGTGCACAGCGATGTTCGGCTCAGGAAGCACCTTACAAATTGTTCACTGGTGTTATTGCTGAAGTAATGAAAGACAGCAATCCTAGTGAAGATATCATTAAACAAAAATATTTTACTTTCTTTTCTGTTATTCATGGTTTAATCGCCATCAACATCATTAACAAAAGTGATATTTTAGAAACTATAAATGCTCAAATTTTGAAAGATGCCATTGGTGGTATCATCAAATCAATACAGTAGATTTTTTTTCAATTTTTACTTAACAGTGTAAAATAATTTAATCTGGATAACATAAAATCCTTTTTTTTATAACCTTAACTTAACACTGTTAGAAAATTTAATAAAGGTAAAACCGAGTTTTTTTACTCCTTTACTTAACATCGTTAGATAATTTAATACTGCTTTAGTATAGAATTAGAAAGGACTTACTGTATGAAAATTTGCGCGCATTTACTTAACAACGTTAGATAATTTAATTTAATTAGATATGAATCCCGAGAATGCCAGAATACCTAAAAATTTAATCCGAGAGAATGTTCAACCAATTAAAACCAATAAAATGAAAAATGTAATTATAACCAGTTTTATTCTGGCCTTAGTATTAAGCAGCTGTGCCGATAAAAATCAGGCACCTACTGCTCCACCTCCACCGGTTTTACCAGTTTTAGCGATCACAAGTGCAAATACAACTACTGATGCTGAATATCCAGCCGCTATACAAGGAACTGTAGACGTTGAGATTCGTCCGCAGGTAAGTGGAAACCTTGACAGAATTTTTGTAGACGAAGGTGCTTATGTGAGCAAAGGACAAACTTTATTTAAAATAAACGAACGTCCATACCGTGAGCAGTTAAACAATGCTTTAGCTAGTCTCCATGCAGCAGAAGCGGCTTTAATCAACGCTAATTTAGAAGTTGATAAACTGACGCCATTAGTTCAAAACAAAGTAGTCTCTGATTATCAATTGAAAACAGCTAAAGCTTCTCAAAAAATTGCTGCTGCCAATATCGAACAGGCAAAAGCAATGGTAGGTTCTGCTAAAATTAATTTAGGATATACAAATGTAACTGCTCCAGTAAGCGGATACATAGGAAGATTACCTAAAAAACAAGGAAGTTTAGTATCAGCATCTGATGTTGAAGCGCTTACTACTTTATCTGATGTTCATGAAGTATTTGCTTATTTCTCCTTAGGTGAAACTGATTTCATCAACTTTAAAGAGCAATATAAAGGAAGCTCACTTGGCGATAAAATCAAAAAATTACCTCCGGTTACTTTGATTTTAGCTGATAACAACGCTTATCCTCAAACCGGAAAAATCGATATGGTTGACGGTCAGTTTGATAAAACTACAGGTGCGATCACTATTAGAGCGACTTTCCCAAATGCAAACGGAACCTTACGTTCTGGAAACACAGGAAGAATCCGTTTAGGGTTACAACACGACGATGCGATTTTAGTGCCACAGTCGGCTACTGTTGAAATGCAGGATAAAGTGTTTGTTTTCACTGTAGGTAAAGACAACAAAGTAACCAAAATGCCTATTACAGTTGTAGGTAAAAACGGTACCAATTATTTAATTAAAGAAGGTGTAAAAACTGGCGACCAAATCGTATTAAGCGGTATTGATAAACTTCAGGATGGACAAGCGATTCAGCCGGAAAAATCAACTAAAGTTGCCCAAGTAACTAATAAAAAATAATTCTAAACGAAAATGTTCAAAATATTTATACAAAGACCAGTACTGGCAACCGTAATTTCCATTTTATTGGTTATTCTGGGGGTATTGGGTTTAACTAAACTGCCATTACAACAGTTTCCAGATATTGCGCCTCCATCGGTTTTGGTAACGGCGGTATATCCGGGAGCCAACGCAGAAACGGTTTTACGTTCTGTGGCACCTTCTATCGAAGAATCTATAAATGGTGTAGAAAACATGACTTACATGAGTTCTACAGCCAGTAACGACGGTACTTTAGCTATTACTGTTTTCTTTAAACTAGGTACAGATGCTGACCAGGCTGCAGTAAACGTACAAAACAGAGTTGCTCAGGCAACGAGTCAGCTTCCTGCCGAAGTTGTTCAACAAGGTATTGTTACAGCAAAACAGCAAAACAGTTTCATCATGGCAATTGGTATGTATACTGATGATGAAGCAAAATACGATCAGACTTTTGTTGCCAACTATGCACAAATTAATATTATTCCGGAACTAAAACGTATTCCGGGTGTAGGTTCTGCCAGTATCTTTGGTGGTGTAAAAGATTACTCTATGCGTGTTTGGTTAAACCCAACGCAAATGTCTACTTATAAAGTAACGCCAAGCGAAGTTATGGCGGCGATTCAGGACAAGAGTTTGGAAGCGGCTCCGGGGAAATTTGGAGAACGAAGCAAAGAAGTTTTTGAATACGTTATTAAATATAAAGGGAAATTAACTAAACCAGAAGATTATGAAAATATTGCTATACGTTCTAATGCAGATGGTTCAGTACTTCGCTTAAAAGATGTAGCGAGAGTTGAACTTGGTGCTTACTCTTATAACAGTTTAACACGTTTAAATGGTAAAAAAGGAATTGTAATTGGGGTGATCCAGTTAGCGGGATCAAACTCAAATGATATTCAGATTGCCATTAACAAAATGATGGAAAAAGCTTCTAAAGATTTTCCAAAAGGCATAAAACACAATATTTTCTATAGTACAAAAGTATCTCTTGACCAATCTATTGAACAAGTAGAGCATACATTACTAGAAGCTTTTATACTGGTATTTATTGTGGTATTTATCTTCTTGCAAGATTTTAGATCAACATTAATCCCGGCTATTGCTGTACCTGTAGCAATTTTAGGAACGTTCTTCTTCATGCAGTTATTCGGATTTTCGATCAATCTTTTAACGCTTTTCGCATTAATTCTGGCGATTGGTATTGTGGTCGATGATGCCATTGTGGTAGTCGAAGCGGTGCATGCGAAAATGGAGCACAAACGCTTGTCTCCAAAAATCGCAACCCATGAAGCAATGCACGAAATAACGGGTGCTATTATCTCGATTACGCTGGTAATGGCTGCTGTTTTCCTGCCGGTTGGTTTTATGGAAGGTTCTACAGGAGTTTTCTATCGTCAGTTTGCCTTTACGATGGCAATTGCAATTGTAATTTCGGCTGTTAATGCCTTAACATTGAGTCCGGCGCTTGCAGCATTATTCTTAAAAGATAATCACTCGGCACACGATCACGATGCCCCTCACGAGAAAAAAGGATTTAAAGAAAAATTCTTTACGGCTTTCAACAAAAGCTTTGAATCGTTGACAAACCGTTATGTAGGCGGATTGAAATTCTTAATCAGAAGAAAATGGTTGAGTTTAGGCGGATTAGCTTTAATTACAGTAGCAACTGTTGTAATGGTAAAAACAACTCCTGCAGGATTTATTCCAACAGAAGATCAAGGATTTATTGCGATTGCAGTAAATACGCCATCTGGAACATCACTAGACGGAACTCAAAAGGTAATGACCGAAGCCGAAAATACTTTAAAATCATTAGAAGCTTCACGATTTGTAACCGCAATTTCAGGTTTCAACTTATTGACAAACTCTACAAGTCCATCTTCTGCTGTAATTTTCGTATTGCTTAAACCAAACGAAGAACGCGGCGAAATAAAAAACATTGACGAATTCATGAATCAGGTTCGTGGTAAACTGGGCGGTATTTCCGGCGGAAGTTTCTTCGTATTCAGTTTCCCAACCGTTCCAGGATTTAGTAATGTTGAGGCTTTAGATTTAGTATTGCAGGATAAAACAGGAGGAAAACTGGATAAATTCAGCGGTATTTCTCAAAACTTTATCGGAGAATTAATGAAACGCCCGGAAATTGCCGTTGCCTTCACTTCTTTCAAAGCAGATTATCCGCAATTACAATTAGAAGTTAATGATGAAAAAGCAAATCAATTAGGGGTAAATGTAAAAGACATTTTACAAACGATGCAGGCATACTTTGGTAGTGCGCAGGCTTCAGATTTCAACAGATTTGGTAAATATTACCGTGTTGTAGTTCAGGCCGATATTGAAGACAGAGCTGATCCAACCTCAATTGACAGAGTTTTTGTAAAAAACAAAACAGGCGAAATGGTGCCAATTAATACATTAGTAAAACTAACTCGTATTTATGGTTCAGAAACCGCTTCCAGATATAATTTATTTAACTCAATTTCTATTAATGCCATTCCGAAACCAGGATTTAGTTCCGGAGATGCCATTAAAGCAATTGAAGAAGTAGCAGCACAACAATTACCTGCAGGTTACGGGTTTGAATTCTCGGGCCAGACTCGTGAGGAGATTTCATCCGGAGGGCAATCGGCAACAATATTCTTACTGTGTTTGATATTCATTTATTTCTTACTTGCTGCACAGTACGAAAGTTACATTTTGCCTTTGGCAGTAATCTTATCGATCCCTGCAGGTATTTTTGGAGTATTCGTAGCTATTGGTTTAACTGGTATTGAAAACAACATTTACGTACAAGTTGCATTAGTCATGCTGATAGGACTTCTGGCCAAAAATGCCATCCTGATTGTGGAGTTCGCTTCGCAAAAAAGAAAATCGGGACAAGCGTTAATTAGAGCTTCTATCGATGCTGCAAAATTACGTTTAAGACCAATTATCATGACATCTCTTGCCTTTATTGTTGGTTTAGTGCCAATGATGAGCGCAAAAGGACCATCGGCTCAGGGAAATCACTCCATCAGTATTGGTGCTGCGGGAGGTATGATTTCAGGGGTAATTCTAGGATTGTTTATCATTCCTGTTTTATTCATCATCTTCCAGCATTTACAAGAAAAGGTTTCTGGAAAACCAGTTGCCGTAATTCATAACGAAGAAAAATAATAAATGGAAAACTATATAACAACAGCTTTGGTCGCCATAATAATGGGCATCGCTTATATATCGTACAGAATCTCAAAAGATCTTGAAAACAGAAAAGATACTTGTACAGAAATTTAATGAAAAAACTAATGAAAAATCATATAACCAAAATTGTGATCATCGCCATTTTGATCACCACTTTAATATCCTGTAAAGTTTCGAAGGATATTGAAACTCCAAAAGATGCATTTCCTGAGAATTTCAGGAATGCATCGGTTTCAAGTGATACAACTAGTATTGCCGATGTGGAGTGGAAAAACTTCTTTACAGAAAAAGATATTATCAAATTGATCGACAGCGCCGTTGCCAGAAACAACGATTTACAGATTGCCGAAAAGAACATTGAAATTGCGCAATACCGTTTTACGCAGTCTAAATGGGGAAATGTACCTCAGGTTAATTTATTTGTAAATGCCAGCACAAGCAATCCGTCTGACAATAGTTTTACTGGATTAAACCTAAATCAGGCAATTGGAGCAAAACATATCGACGACTATTCTGCTGGAGCTTCACTTTCTTGGGAAGCTGATATCTGGGGAAAAATCAGAAACCAAAAGAAAGGAGCTTACGCAGGATACCTTCAATCTGCAGAAGTTAAAAAAGCATTGCAGACTAATATTGTGGCAAATGTTTCAAGAGGATATTACAACCTTTTAATGCTGGACGCACAATTGGATATTGCCAGACAAAATCTTCGTTTAAATGATAGTACAACGAATATTATCAAATTAAAATACGATGCTGGTCAGGTAACCACTTTAGCGATTCAACAATCGGAAGCACAGAAATTAAACTCAGCGCAATTGATTCCGTTATTGGAACAAAACATTGCGATTCAGGAAAATGCTTTGAGTGTTTTAACGGGTTCTTTCCCAAATTCAAAAGAAAGATCAATTCGTTTAAGCGCAATTGAAGTAAAACACAATACAGCAGTTGGAATTCCGTCTTCATTAGTAAGCAGAAGACCTGATGTAAAAAGTGCCGAACTGGCCCTTAAAGCTGCGAACGCAAATGTCGGTATCACGAAAGCGGATTTATACCCAGCTCTCAGAATTACGGCTCAAGGTGGTGTAAACTCATTTGAAACCAGCAATTGGTTTAACATTCCGGCTTCATTATTCGGAACTGTTGCTGGAGGTTTAACACAGCCTATTTTTAACAACAAAAGAGTTAGAACGCAATATAATATCGCTGTCGCGGAAAGAGAAAAAGCCGTTTTAAGCTTTAGACAATCGGTTTTGGTTGCCGTAAGCGAAGTTTCGGATGCTTTGGTTAAAGTAGAGAAATTACAACAACAGGAAACTTTCTTAAAAGAAAAAGTAAAAACATTACAACAAGCGATTAAAAATGCTAACCTTTTGTTCAAAAACGGTATGGCAGAATATCTTGAAGTTTTAACTGCGCAAGCCAATTTATTGCAAAGCGAACTAGAACTTGCCGATATTAAAAGACAACAACTTACAGCCAATACAGACTTGTACCGCGCTCTAGGCGGCGGCCGGAAATAATACCCGTTACCCGTTAATTATTTATTTTTTGAGATGAAAACGCTGTGAGACTTAGGTTTCATGGCGTTTTTTAATTTACAGTTGTGATGGCACACGGATAACACGGATTCGCTTTGGCGAAAGCGCAGATTAAAACGGTTTTTTTATGTCATTGCGAGGAACGAAGCAATCTCATTTGCTAAATTAAATTAGCCACTTTATATTAGTGTGGTTGCTTCGTTCCTCGCAATGACTAACATTGTACAATAAATCTTGTGCTTATTTCTTATTTTTGAAAAAGCAAACTTCGTGTCTTAGCGCCTTAGCCGCAAAACCACCCAAAAAAATGACTTTAAGTAAAGAAACGTATCTCAAAAACCTAAAACTAACTTTCAACAGTTACGCTCCAATCTCCAATAAATCCTGGGAATTGATAGAAAATATTGCAACATTTCAATCCGTTCAAAAAGGAGAATTACTTTTACAGAACGGACAGGTGGCGAAAGATTTGTATTTTATTGCTCAAGGCGCATTAAGGGCTTTTATTATAGATGCCGCGGGAAATATTTACAACAAAAATATTTTTCTGGAAGGCAATTTTGCGGGTTCTACGGCCTCTTCTTTACAACGAAGTCCATCGGAGTTTTCGATTGAAGCCCTGGAAGATTCTCTTCTTCTAAAAATGAATTATAAAAAATACCGCGACCTTATTTTCGAAAATGACGATTTAAAAAACTTCTATATCGCTTATTTAGAGAAAAACTGGGTAATCGAAAAAGAGCAGAGAGAAATTGCTTTGGTCATGCAAAACGCAACCGAAAGGTATATAAAGCTTCTCGAAAAACACCCGGATATTGCAGAACGGATTCCGCTATTGCATATCGCATCTCATTTAGGCATTACTCCAACGCAGTTAAGCCGAATTAGAAAAAGTCTCGAAAAAGATTGGTAAATCAACATATGTAAAGGCTTTCCCGAAACCGTAGTTTTATCTTTGTCTGTATAATTAAATTCGTCTTTAAAATGAAAAATATAAACCTCATCGAAGATAATATTGACAATCTTACCGGTTTATGGAAAACCGTTGGAGCTCCTTTCCTATCCAATCATAAAATTGATTCTTTTGAATACTGCAAAATCGAAAATTCGGGCTGGCCAAATAAATTATGGCTTCGCAAAGATATTACCAAAAATGACCTGACAGCAATTACCCAAACCATGCAATCGACTTCAGGTTTGGTTTTGCCTTACTTTGATATTTACGACTCAAAAGCCTATGAAATACTCGAAGCTTATGGTTTTACCTTAAAATCAGAACAAGTGGCAATGGTCTTAAAACTAGATCAAAAGTTTACTTTGCAAAACAATCTGAGTTTTAAAAAAGTTGTAAATGAAGAAGATGCCAAAATCTGGTCTGATTTATATCCGAATGCTTTTGGATACGTAATCAGTAAAGAAATACTCGTTCACAATCATAATAACGTTCATTTTTATTTGGTTTCATTGGAAAAAAAACCAATTGGAACTTTTATGCTTTTTCAAACCGAAGATACAATTGGAATTCATGGTGTAGGCGTAATTCCGGAAATGCGAAGAAAAGGTTTCGCCGAAGAAATCATGAAATTCGCCCTAAACTTATCCATCGATTTAAATGCTGATTATGCACAGCTGCAAGCCTCAGCAATGGGAAAAGACATTTATACACGATTAGGTTTTGAGGATTTGTTTTTGATTAAGAATTATGTTTTAAGCGCTGAATAATAACACACTGATGACGCGGATTCGCTTTACCAAAACACGGATTAGCGCGGATTTTTTATCTTGTTTTGTCATGTTGAGCGTAGCCGAAGCGTTCAATACAATCTTGTCAAAGTTTCAAAATTTGACGAAGTTTTTTTTATTCTAATTCTTTCGTATTTTATGTCAGGCTGAGCGAAGTCGAAGCCCATGTAATCAAAATCGATAATCTTTGTAGAGCCTCTGTGCGATCCTTCGACTTCGCTCAGGATGACAAACTGTATGTTAAGTTCCAAACTAACAACTAACAACTAACAACTAACAACTAACAACTAACAACTAACAATTAAACTTGTCCCAAATGCCCCTAAAATAGTCGTAAATACCTATTTCATGAAAAAATAAGAATAGTACATTTGTAATACATTAACTAATAACTATTTAAAAATAAACCACATGAAAAAAGCAAAAATTATTTTTTGGATTACAACTACTATTATTTTCCTTTTTGAAGGCGTTATGCCAGCCTTGACTTCTCAGACCGAATTGGCAAAAGAAGGAATCAGACATTTAGGTTATCCGGAATATTTTGGAAATGCACTGGTAATTTTCAAAATATTGGGCGTTTTGGTATTGGTCATTCCATCTATTCCTAAAAATGTAAAAGAATGGGCTTATGCCGGATTTGGTTTCGATTTTATATTTGCTTCAATAAGTCATTTTGCAGTTGACGGAGTCAATTTTCAAAGCTTTTTCCCTTTGATCTTTTTAGTGATTCTCGCAATTTCGTATATCTATTATCACAAAATAGAGCGATACAAAAATATCGCTTTGTAAAACACCTTTACGATGATAGAAGTTTTCAAAACAAATGTTCAGGAAGTCGACCAATCTATAATGATTGTGGGGAAACTTCTTGAACATTTCCCCACCAGTGTTGTCAATTTTGATCTCGAAGATTGTGATAAAATCCTTAGGGTTCACGCCTCCTCTATTTCCAACCATAAGATAATCGAACTTCTAAATTCGTATGGCTTTCATTGCGAAGTACTTTTGTGAAATCTTAATTTACTGATTCACAAAATATTAAAATAAAAATCGTACTTTTAAAATCCCAATTTTTAAAATATCAAAAAATGAATATTCCAGCAGAACATCAAACCATAATGCCTTATTTGATTTTAAAAAATGCCTCGAAGTTCATTGATTTTACACAAAATGTATTTGGCGCATCAGAAACCAATACCAAATCAGTACGTGAAGACGGAACCATTATACATGCCGAAGTGACTTTAAACGGGAGCACGATCATGATTACAGATGAAATTGAAGACTGGGCAAAACAGACTTCTCATTTATTTGTTTATGTACCCAATGCCGATGAAACTTACAAAAAAGCATTAGAAAACGGAGCCGTTACTCTAATGGAATTAAGCGATAAACATTACGGAAGAACCTGCGGTGTAACAGATCCGTTTGGAAATGTGTGGTGGATAACTTCTCTATAATAATCAATTTAAAAAATCAATAATATGAAGACAGATGTGCAAAAAGATATTGTTGAAACATTCAAAAAACTAAACGAGACGCTTTCTAAATTTTCTGAAAGCGAATTGAATCTCGTTCCTTATCAAGGAAGCTGGACAGCCGGACAAACAGCGCAGCATATTATTTTGGCCTGCTCAGGATATCCGGAATTATTTGCAGGTAAAACCGAAAAAACTACCCGAAAACCCGATGAAAAAATCAAAGATATTGACGGATTATTTTTAAACTTTAATATTAAAATGGATGCTCCGGTATTTCTTAAACCAGAGAAAAAAGAATACAGCAAAAATGCTTTAAATATAGATTTACTCAAAATCGAATCAGAGTTGTTAGATTGTGCCGAAAAATACGATTTAACGCTGACTTGTCTTGATTTTCAGGTTCCTGGTTTTGATACATTTACGATGTACGAATGGATTGATTTTGCATTAGTCCATACACAAAGACATACCCATCAATTGAATAATATTTTTCAGTATATAACTAAACTTTAAAATATGAGATCAAAATCCAGAACCATTTTGTATTCCGGTTTGTTATCTGGTACTTTAGATATACTGGCAGCCATTTTAATTTATGCGGTACTATTACATCAAACCACCGCAGTAAAAATTCTGCAGTCTATTGCAAGCGGTGTTTTTAAAAAAGAAGCTTATACCAGCGGATCGCAAATGGCTTTTTACGGATTGCTGCTCCATTATTTTATTGCGTTTATATTCTCTTATATTTATTTTAAAATATACCCTCATTTTCCTTTTCTGCAGAAAAGCCTTTTACTTTCGGGATTTATCTACGGTCTCTTCGTTTGGATTGTGATGAATCTAATTGTACTGCCAATCGTTTTCCCGAAACTGCCGCCAAAACAATTCGATTTCCCTTTATTGCTTTCCATATTAATATTGATATTCTGTATTGGTCTTCCCATTGCGTACGTAACCAAGAAGTTCTATACAAGACATTAAAAGTTTAAGTTCAGTTTAAAAAACCTGAAACCTGAAACAAATAAAAACAAAAGCGAAATCAACCCTAAAGTCAACTTCGCTTTTTTTGATTTAACAATAAAAGTTTAAACTCTTGTTCTTCCGCTTATTAATGAAATAACAAATAAGACTAAGAATATAAAGAATAAAATTTTTGCGATACTAGCAGCTCCGGCAGCAATACCGCCAAAACCAAAAATTCCGGCTACTATAGCCAAAATTATAAATGTGACTGTCCAACGTAACATAACAATAAAATTTAAGTTAGAAAATATGACTTTTTGCAAGTCTGATTTGTTTGTCTCTCAAAGTTCCTTTTTACTTACAAAAACTATTAACTCAAATACGATATTTTTTAGCCCAATCAACTACAAATCATAATTTTATCTGCCTTTTTTAGAATTTTAGTTTTAACCTTATACAATTCCCATGTAAATGCTTTAGAGTCAATTTTTTGATCGATAGAGTTAATCGTGGCTCTGTTCACATGGTAATTTTAATCAAAATTAAAAAGCGGTATGGAATTGGTCAAAACACAACACATTTTAGCTGTAAAACTAGGTGTGATTTTAGAAAAAACAGACAGACCTTTCGAAGAATTAGGTGTTTTAAATCCGGCCATATTTCAAGATGGAAATAACGTTCAT
This sequence comes from Flavobacterium sp. GW821-FHT12A05, assembly GCF_058807735.1. Lineage (NCBI taxonomy): Bacteria > Pseudomonadati > Bacteroidota > Flavobacteriia > Flavobacteriales > Flavobacteriaceae > Flavobacterium > Flavobacterium sp. GW821-FHT12A05. Next base: position 700,509 of record NZ_JBXAQY010000003.1, read on the forward strand.
ATGTTTTACAGAGCAGCAAAAAGAGGAAATTTTTCAACTATTGGCTACTGTAGATTTGAAGGTCCGACAACTCTCGCAGAACGTCGCACCGAACCTGTTTTTGTACCGGAATATATTTATGAAATTCATGGAGTCGAAGATCCCAGGATTACAAAAATCGACGACATGTATTACATGACCTACGTAACATACGATGGTTTAAATGCCTGCGGTGCTCTTGCAGTATCAAAAGATTTAATTTCGTTTAAAAAGAAAGGAATTATAACGCCAAAATTCATTTTACACGAATTCACCAATTTGATTCGCAAACATTTACAAAACCCAAGTGTTGCCAGAATACTAGCTTTTAATACAGAAAAAAATTATCCTTTAAGCGAAACCATAAAAGATAATTTATTTGTTTGGGACAAAAACATGGTTCTTTTCCCTAAAAAAATAGACGGAAAATTTGTGGCTTTACACAGATTATTTCCTTCAATTCAAATCGTTTCTTTTGAAAACAAAAAAGAGCTGACGGTAGATTTTTGGGAAAATTACCTCAAAAACCTGCCAGATCATATTGTAATGGAACCCAAATACGATCATGAAACAAGTCATATCGGGCCGGGCGCTCCGCCAATTGAAACAAAAGATGGATGGCTGTTGATTTATCACGCTGCCGAAAAACGCGAAAAAGGTCTTGTTTACCACGCCTGTGCTGCTTTGTTGGATCTCGATGATCCGAGTAAAGTAATAGGGCGTTTAACAAACCCCATTATTACGCCATCTGAATATTATGAAAGACACGGTTATGTAAATTATGTTGTTTTCCCTACCGGAACAGCCATTTTTAATGACCAATTATATATTTATTACGGTGCTGCCGATGACAAGATTGCGGTGGCTTCTCTGAACCTTAACGACTTATTAAACGAACTAAAACAGAACTCCCATGAAGACGATATCAAATAAATCGAAAATTGTTTTTCTTTCTACATTTCCGCCAACACAATGTGGAATCGCAACTTATACGCAAGATACTATAAAGGGAATTACCGATGTTTTTGGTAAATCTATAACTTGTGAAATCTGCGAATTGGTCAACGAACCAAAAGCAAATCCTACACAAGCCTTTACTTTAAATACAAAAGATAGAGCAGAATATGCAAAAGTTGCCGAAGAAATTAACAAAGACAAAAATGTAAAATTAGTTCATATTCAACATGAATTTGGTTTATTTGGAGGTAATTACGGAGATCATTTATTAGACTTTTTAAATACAATAAAAAAACCGGTAACTTATACTTTTCACAGCGTTATTCCAAACCCGAATAACGAATTGAAAACTTTTGTAAAGTTACTTTTAAGCTACAGCAATTCGGTTTTTGTAATGACAAACCAATCAAAAGAAATTTTGATTAACGATTATAATATCAACGAAGAAATCATTACATGCGTGCCTCACGGAACCCATATTGTAATTTATGAAACCCCGGAACAGGCAAAAACAAAATTCGATATTCAAAACAAAATTGTCCTTTCTACTTTTGGACTTTTAGGTGAAGGAAAAAATATCGAAACCGGTTTGCAGGCTTTGGCTAAAATCGTTAAAAAAGAACCAGATGTTCTTTACTTGATTATAGGCAAAACGCATCCAAATTTAATTAAAGACGGTGTTGACACTTATCGCGATAAACTCGAAGCAATTGTTGATGAATTAGATTTACGCAAAAATGTTCGTTTCATTAATCAATATTTAGATACCGAGGAACTTCTAGAATATTTAAAAGCGACCGATATTTATTTGTTTACTTCAAAAGATCCAAACCAGGCCGTAAGCGGCACTTTTGCTTATGCAATGAGCTGTGCTTGTCCAATGGTGGCATCAAAAATTCCGCATACAAGAGAAGTTTTAACTGAAGATTGCGGGGTTTTAGTTGATATCGGAAACGTAGATCAATTTGCAGAAGCCACTTTAAAACTTATTGCCGATGAAAATTTAAGACACGAAATGGGAATTCAGGCTTTTACAAAAATGAGAGCTTCGTCTTGGGAAAACGCCGGATTGACACACATGAATACGTATAAAACATTAATTGAAAATCCAGCTGATATTAAATACAGCTATCCGGATATTCAGTTACGACATATTAAAAAATTAACTACAGATCTTGGTATTATTCAGTTCAGTAAAATTTCGGTTCCCGATTTAGATTCTGGTTATACCCTTGATGATAATGCGCGTGCTTTGATTGCATTTTGTATGCACTACAAGCTGACAAAAGACAAAGACGATCTTCCGTATATTTTAATTTATCTTGACTTCATCGAAAGATGTCAGAAACCAAAAGGAGATTTTATCAACTATGTAGATCAGGAAAATCGCGAACACGTAGAACAAAATGCCGAAGTTAATTTAGAAGATTCAAACGCAAGAGCCATTTGGGCTTTAGGAACAGTAGTTTCTAATGCGGATATTCTGCCGGAAAACATTTCCAAAAAAGCAGCAAAATGTTTCTTGAATTCCTTAAAATGGGCCGAAAATATTCAATCTCCTCGTTCTATTGGTTTCGCTACCAAAGGTTTGTATTTGTATCATAACGCCATTCCAAATTTATATGTGGCAGCCATCATCAATAAATTAAACTCTAAATTACTGGCTCACTATGAAGAAACAGCTTCTGAAGACTGGCAGTGGTTTGAAAATTATCTAACATACGGAAATGGAGTACTGCCAGAATCTATGTTATACGCTTACTTAATTACCAATAAAGCTGTTTATAAAAAAGTAGCCCTGGATTCGTTAGATTTCTTAATGTCTAAAACATTTATCGACGGAAACTTTAAAGCCATTTCTAACCAAAGCTGGTATCATAAAGGTGCAGAACCTCAGGAATACGGCGAACAGCCAATTGATGTTACCTATACCATTCAGACTTTAAATGCGTTTTATGATGCCTTTAAAACTCCGGAATACAAAAAGAAAATGAAAACTGCCTTTAACTGGTTTTTAGGTAAAAATCATTTAAATCAAATTATGTACAATCCGGTAAGCGGAGGCGGATATGACGGACTTGAAAAAGAAAACGTAAACTTAAATCAAGGTGCAGAATCGACTGTATGTTATTTAACCGCAAGATTGTTAATGGAAAAATTTTCGCTTTCAGAGTCAAAAGTTATTCCCTTAATGAAATCCAGAACCGGTGTTGCGATTAACTCATAAAAAAATCAATTTTTTAAATTCCAATTTTGGATTTGGAATTTGGAATTTGGAATTTGGAATTTGGAATTTTCAAATTTGGAATTTAAAGATTATATATTTTAAAATACTAGCCAAAATTCTATTAAACCCGGAAAATCCCTTTCTTAATGAAAGGGATTTTTTGTTGGTACAAACCGCAACGCCAATTTGTTGTGAATATTGTGAGTTAATGAAAATTATATAAGGCTCAAAAAAAGTTGTGTAATTTTTTTTAACAAGTATAGAGGTAACTTTCATCTATAATTTAAAAAGCGGTAAAAACTGTTAAATAATTGATTTTCAAATTACACCTAACTTAAAACTAAACATTTTGATTCTCATCTTAAAAAATACATTCGCACAAATTGGAGATGCAGCCTTGTTTGCCAAAAGGTTTTTTAAGGAGGTTTTTATTCCTCCTTATGAGGCAAAAGAGTTTTTGAAACAATGTTACATCATCGGATACAAATCATTGCCTTTAGTTGCCATTACCGGTTTTATTATGGGCTTGGTGCTTACGCTGCAGTCAAGACCTACTCTGGTCAAATTTGGAGCCGAAAGCTGGCTTCCGGGTATGGTGGCACTTTCTTTAATTAGAGAAATCGCTCCGGTTATTACAGCTTTAATCTGTGCCGGAAAAATTTCGTCAGGAATTGGTGCCGAACTAGGTTCTATGAAAGTAACAGAGCAAATCGATGCCATGGAAGTTTCGGCCATTAATCCGTACAATTATTTAGTAGTAACCAGAATATTAGCCTGTACCTTAATGGTGCCCATATTAGTATTTTTTGCCGATGCCATTGGTATTGTAGGTGGTTATGTGGGTATAAACATTCACGGTGATGTGAATTTCTACCGCTATTTAACCCAAATTGTCCAGTCATTGGAATTTTTAGATCTCATTCCGGCCACGATTAAAACCTTCTTCTTTGGATTTTTCATTGGGATGATTGGATGTTATAAAGGTTTTAATGCCGCAAACGGAACCGAAAGTGTAGGACGCGCTGCCAACTCTGCCGTAGTTACAGCCTCTTTAAGCATATTTATTATTGATATGGTAGCCGTACAAATAACCGATTTATTTTTTTAAGATGATAAAGGAAGAAAAAAATACCGAACCAAAATCAAAAGATAAAAAACAAGCTCCTATGATTGAGATTAAGGATCTGCATAAAACTTTTGGCAAAGACAACACCATTCTAAAAGGCGTAAACCTTACGGTGAATAAAGGGGAAGATTTGGTGATTTTAGGCCGTTCCGGTTCTGGAAAATCGGTAACCATAAAATGTATTGTGGGATTAATCGAGCCAGACAAAGGAGAAATAAATGTTTTTGGGCAAAACCTGCTGGAAATGTCCAAAAAGGAGTTAAACGAGGTTAGAGTAAAAATTGGGTTTCTGTTTCAAAGCGGCGCCTTATACGACTCAATGTCGGTTAGAGAAAATCTCGCTTTTACATTACGAGCGCACAAAAGAGAATTAACCGAAGAAGAAGTCGAAAATGAAGTCGTAGAAGCCCTTGAAAGTGTTGGTCTTGGTGATGCAATCGATAAAATGCCGGCCGAATTATCAGGCGGAATGAGAAAGAGAATTGGTTTAGCCAGAACGCTGATTTTAAAACCGGAAATTATTTTATACGACGAACCAACAACAGGATTAGATACGATTACTTCGAGAGAAATAAGCGAATTAATTCTGGATATCAAACACAAACAAAAAACCTCATCGATCATTATTACGCACGACATGGCCTGCGCTAAAATGACAGCTGACAGAATTATGGTTCTAAAAGACGGTGTTATTCATGCCGAAGGAACTTACCAAGAATTAGAAAAAGACGAAGACGAATGGGTACGCTCATTTTTTGAATAAAAAAGCAAAATAAAATACTAGAAATCATGGAGAAGCAATCTGGATATACTTGGAAATTAGGAATGTTTGTAACAGTGGGGCTGCTGCTTTTTATAATAGCCATTTATTTTATTGGAAAACAAAAAAACCTATTTGGTTCAACGTTTCACATTACATCACAATTTAAAACAGTAAGCGGTTTAGAAGTAGGAAATAATGTCCGTTTTTCTGGTATTAACATTGGTACAGTCGAAGAAATCAGATTAATAAACGATTCTTCGGTAGTGGTTTCGATGGTTATAAAAGATGAAGTACGTGAATTCATAAAAACAGATGCCCGTGCCAGCATTGGTTCTGACGGATTAATGGGCGATAAAGTCCTAACTATTACTCCGGGCGTAAAATCGACAAAAGTCATTGAAGACAATGGCGCCATCGCTTCTATCAACGGAATCGAAATGAATGATATCATGAAAAGTGTTAAGAAAAGCGTTGACAATGTGGGGGTTATTTCCGAAGAACTGGCCATTTTCAGCCACAGCATGAACAACGGAAACGGTGCTTTGGCAAGATTAGTAAGAGACGATAAAATGGCAAACAGCGTTTCGAATACGCTTTCTAATCTGGAAACCGGAACAAAAGGTTTCAGCGAAAATATGGAAGCGGCAAAAAGTAATTTCCTGTTTAGAGGTTACTTCAAGAAAAAAGAGAAAGAAAAAGAAAAACAGAGAGAAGAACAAAAAGAGAAAAAAGAAGAAAGACAGGAAAAAGCGAAAGAAGAAAAGGAAGCCAAAGAAGCCAAGGCTAAAGAGGAAAAAGAAAATCAGGAAAAAGCTAAGGAAGCAAAAAAAGAAGAGAAAAAAGAAGAAAAGCAAAAGCAGGAAGATGCCAAGAAAGAGCCTGAGAAGAAATAATTAAACTCGACGCCATGAAAACTTCGTATAAAAATATAAGCCTTAAAATACTCAAATGGACGGGAATCGTAATAGCAGGAATTCTGCTATTACTTTTTTTGATTCCACTTCTATTTCCCGGAAAAGTGGCCGCAGAAGTTAAAAAAATTGCAAACGAACGTTTAGACACAAAATTGGATTTTTCGAAGTCCAAACTTTCGTTTTTCACACATTTTCCTTCGTTGACTGTTTCGCTTGACGATTTATCGATGACGGGTTCTAAACCATTTGGAAACGATACGTTATTAAAAGCAGATCAGGTGGCGTTTGGAATAAATTTAAAAAGACTGATTTTTGACAGCGAAGTTAAAATCAATAAATTATACGTTTCTAATGCCTTGATAAATGTAATGGTCAATGAAAAAGGACAAGCCAATTACAACATTTATATCGCACCCGAAGACAGAAAAAAGGAAAAAGAAGATCCAAATGCGCCCGAAGAAGGCACAGCAATAAAATTAGAACGAATTGATTTAGAAAACTGTCATGTAAAATACAACGACCGTTCGGCTAAAATTTTAATTGATGCCAAAGGTTTTAATTATGTTGGAAAAGGAAATCTAAGCGATGATATTTTCGATTTAAATACCGATGCTAAGATTGATACGCTGGATTTCTATTATAACAGAACTGCTTATCTTAGAAAAAAAGCCGTACAAGCCGATTTAATTACCCGAATCAATACTCACGCACTTTCGTTTATTCTTCAAAAAAATGAATTGAAGATCAATAAACTTCCTTTGACTTTTACCGGTTTATTTACCATTTTAAAAGAGGGTTATAAAATTAACATCAAAGCGGCTTCACAAAATACAACCGTAAAAGATTTACTTTCTGTAATGCCGCCGGAATATTTAACCTGGCTGGACGAAACTGAAATTTCGGGAAAAAGTGATTTGGTGCTTTCTTTTAAAGGAAATTACAACGTTTCGAAAAAACAGAAACCCAATTTGGCTTTCAATCTAAAAGTAAAAGACGGCGCAGTTAATTATCAAAATGCACCTGTTCCGTTAACCGATTTCCAAATGGATTTGAATGCGATCCTGCCTTCACTCGATACAGAACAATTATTGGTAAACCTTAGAACCCTGCGATTTAAAGTGGGCGAAAAAGATTATTTCAACGCTTATTTACACAGTAAAGGGTTAACTGAAATGAATATTGATGCCAGTATAAAAGGCGCTTTAGATCTTGCTGTTGTCGATGCTGCAATTGGTCTTGAAAAAATTGATTTAAAGGGAATTTTAAAAACCAACATTCAGGCAAAAGGACTTTTCAGTACATCAAAAAAACTATTTCCTAAAACAATTGGCGGTATTTCGCTTAGAAACGGATCATTGAAAACAGATTACTATCCTAATCCAATTACGGATATTACTTTTGTTGCCAATGTGTTAAACAAAGCCGGAACATATCAGGATTTAATCGTGGCCGTTTCACCTGCTTCTTTTGTTTTTGAAGGAAATCCGATGTATGTAAATATGGCTTTATCCGATTTTAGTGATCTGGCTTATAATGCCAAAATTAAAGGAGAACTAAACGTTGGCCGCATCTATCAGGTATTTTCGCAAAAAGGCCTTGATGTAACGGGGTACGCAAAAGCTGATTTATCTCTTAAAGGAAAACAAATTTACGCCACAACCGGACAATACAGTAAACTCGATAATCGAGGTACGATTCTGCTGAAAAACATCAAAGCAACATCAGAATTATTTCCGAAATCCTTTTTCATCAAACAAGGAAATTTCCGTTTTCAAAATGAGAAAATGTGGTTTGACAAATTCTATGCTTCTTACGGAAAATCTGATTTTGACATTAACGGATATCTTTTAAATACCATTAATTATTTCCTGGAATCGCACGGAACTTTGAGCGGTGACTTCAACATGAAATCGAAACTGATTAATGTAGATGAATTTATGGCGCTTGAAAAAGGCGAAAATAAAGATCGAAAACTCGAAGTAGAATATGCAAAAGAAGATCATCCAAAAATGAGCGGTGTTGTTATGGTTCCAAAAAACTTAAATGTTTCGCTTACCGCAAATGCAGATAAAGTAGAATATAACGGATTGAACCTTAATAAACTTTCCGGAAAAGCAGGTATTACAAAAGGTAATTTCTATTTAGAAAATACAACTTTAAATATCATCGATTGTATTCTTGGAATTAATGCAACATACAAAGACGAATCGCCTACCTCTGCTCATTTTGATGCCCATTTCACAGCAAAAGATTTCAGCGTACAGCGTGCTTACAAAGAAATTCCGATGTTTCATGATATGGTTACAGCTGCCGAAAAAGCACAAGGAATTATTTCTGTAGATTATAAAATTAAAGGTGATTTAAACGGAAATATGGGGCCAATTTATGAATCGCTTCAAGGAGACGGAACCATTAATCTTCGTGATGTAAAAATTAAAGGTTTAAAATTATTTGAAAGCGTTAGTTCTCAAACTGGACAAAAAGGCTTAGACGATCCAAAAATGGAAGGAATCGAAATCAAGTCGAATATCGATCATAATTTAATTCATATCGAGCCTTTTACGTTTAGTGTAGCGAGTTTTAAACCAACTATTAAAGGAACAACCAGTTTTGACGGCCTTTTAGATTTGCGTATGCGTTTAGGATTACCGCCGGGCGGTATTATTGGTTTTCCAATTGTAATTACCGGAACGCACGAAGCACCTAAAATTAAAATATTCAGTAAAACAGGCCAAAAAATTATGGGCGCTGTTTACGATGAAAAGCACAACAAAGTCATTAAAAAAGAAAAAGTAAGCAAAAAGAAATCCTAATTAAAATGCAATGAAAAAGAAAAAACAAAATGGAGGAAGTGCATTTGAAAAATTTGCTTCGAAAGTTTCAAAAGCGGCAGGAAGCACCACGGCCTTTATAGGCGCTTTTGTAATTGTTGTGGCATGGGCCATTTCAGGACCTATTTTCGATTATTCCGAAACCTGGCAGCTGGTCATCAATACCGGAACAACTATTATTACTTTTTTAATGGTTTTTCTAATACAGAAAGCACAAAATAAAGATTCGCTGGCCATTCAATTAAAACTAAACGAGTTAGTAGCTTCAAACGAACGCTCCAGTAATAGTCTGGTTGATATTGAAAATATGACCGAAGAAGAAATGATTATCATTCAAAAATATTACCATCATTTGGGCGAACTCGCTAAAAAAGACGAAAGCATAAGAACTTCTCACTCGATTGCCGAAGCGCATTCGCAACATGAGTTTAAAGATAAAAACAGAACCAAGCATCGTGCTGCACGAAATACAGATAAAAAATGAAATTACGTTCAACAGAAACTTTCTGGCCCTTAAAAAATGCCATGAACACCAGTTATCCTTCAATTGATTCCGATATTAAAACCGAAATTTTAATTGTTGGAGGAGGCATAACAGGTGCTTTAATGGCTTATAAATTAATTACTCAGGGAAAAAAAATAGTATTAGTAGACCGACGTGACGTCTGCAACGGAAGTACGGCCGCAAGTACGGCTTTACTGCAATATGAAATTGATGTGCCGCTGCATGAATTAATCAAGCTTCGGGGCGAAAAATGCGCAGTAGACAGTTATAGAAACGGGAAAAAAGCCATTTTCGATCTGCGAAATATAATTGATACAATAGAAAGCGACTGCGGATTTGAATTTAAAAAGAGTATCTATTTTACTTCATATAAAAAAGATATTCCGTTTTTAAAGAATGAATTTAAAGCCCGAAAACAACATGATTTTGATGTTACCTGGCTCAACAAATACGAACTGGAAAAAATGGGATTAAATGCTATTGCCGCAATCGAATCGAAAACAGCTGCTGTAATGGATCCGTTTAAACTTGCCAGCGACTTATTGTACTATTGCTATCAAAATGGGATGAAGATTTTTGACAGAACAAATATTACTTCCATTCAGACTCAAAAAGGAAAATGTGTTGCCCATACCGAAAACAAATGCACCATAACCGCAGATCATGTCATTCATTGCAGCGGTTACGAAAGCACTGAAACGGTAGAAGAAAAAATAGTCGATTTAAAAAGTACGTATGCACTCGCATCTGAAAGTGTACCAGAATTGCCGGCGATTTTAAGAAACGCCGTGATTTGGGATACTTCTTCGCCCTATTATTATTACCGCGCTACTGCCGACAACCGAATTATTATGGGTGGCGGCGATGAAGAATTTAGAGATGCTAAAAAACGTGATAAATTAATTCCGAAAAAAGAAGCTTCTTTAATGAGACAATTTAGAAGACGATTTCCTGATGTAAACTTCAAACTGGATTATTCCTGGGCGGGAACTTTTGGTGAAACTAAAGACGGACTTCCCTATTTCGGAAAACCAAACCCAAAGAAAAATGAACACTACGTTCTGGGTTTCGGCGGTAACGGAATCACCTTCAGCGTAATCGGTATGAATTCAATCGTAGATTCTTTAAACAATAAAAAAAATCTGGATTTAGAGTATTATAGGTTTGGGCGTTGATTTAGGTGCAAAGGTTCAAAGGTTCAGAGGTTCAGAGGTTCAGAGGGACAAAGTTTTTAAGCCTTTGTTGCTTTGCAACTCTGCACCTTTGCAACTCTCCTAAAAAAACCTTTGTCGCTTTGAACCTCTGAACCTTTGAACCTCCCCTAAAAAACCTTTGTCGCTTTGAACCTCTGAACCTTTGCACCTCTCCCTAAAGAACTAACTCCATCTGGATATTACATCTTTTATAAGGTGTTTCCAGACCAAATACTTTCTCGAAACCTAACTTATAATACAAGTTTATCGCTGGTTTTAAGATGGTGTTGCTTTCAAGGTATATCTTTTTTGCTCCGAGTTCTTTTGCTTTTGCTGCGATTGCCTGACCTAATAACCAGCCTATGTTTTTGCCTTGCGCTTTTGGAGAAACCGCCATTTTTGCCATTTCATAATCGTAATCAGGATTGTTCATTTTTATAAGCGCGCAAACTCCAACCGGTTCATCATGATATAAAGCTACCAGAATTTTTCCGCCTTTTTTCAGAATATATTCTTCCGGATTATCCAAAGCTTTATAATCTGCTTCTTCCATTTCAAAATAAGTTGAAATCCATTCCTTATTCAACGCCCTAAAAGCTTCATGGTATTGAGGCGTATATTCTACTATTTTAACGTCTTTGCTTTCGCGGCGTTTTTTTTCATCGCTTACACGTTTAAACATCGATTTTTGCTGCAATAAAAATTCCCATTCCTCAAGCGCAGCCCAAAGATTGTGTTTCGACTCCGCAATTAAAGCCTCAATGGCTACATCAATATCTTTTAATTGCTGCTGAATATTCTTGGCCAGCAAAAGTCCTTTCTCGGTTAAAACCACATTATTTTTTCGTTTATCGTCCGTTTTTAAACTCTCCTGAACCAATTCTGCACCCATCATTTCCTGAATAATTTTACTCACAGAAGGCTGAGAATGTCCAATTTCATTCGCTATTTCGGTAATAGTCAACTCTCTTTCTTCGGTCAGAATATAAAACACCGGAAACCACTTCGGAACAAAATCTGCCCCATACAATTCATAAATCTTCGAAGCATCATCTGTAATAACTGCCGTCATTAAACGCAAACGGCTTCCTAATGCCGCTTTGCCTACTTTGTCAAAAAAATCCATATTATAATTAATTATATAACTAGTTATGCAAATGTATAAAAAAATCTTTTTGGAAAAGATTTTTTTAGGGGCAAAGTTACAAAGGGACATAGGTGCAAAGGTTTTTTCTCTTTGTTTTCTATTTTTTACAAAAAAATAAGATTCTAAATCCCTTTAAATTTAAGCTTTTACTTAAAATCTAACAGACTTAGAACCTTATTATTTTGGAATATATGTTGCTTATAGCTAACGACATTAATTTTTTAGAGATACAAATAAAAACCTTTGTACCTATGTCCCTCTGAACCTTTGCACCTTCCTAGGCCGTAATAGCCAACGGATTCAAATTAAACTTATACTCTTTTGGGCTGCAGTTAAATTTTTCTTTAAAGATTTTAGAGAAATAACTTCTGCTGGTAAAGCCAATGCAGTATACGATTTCGGAAATATTTAGGTCAGAAGTTCTAATTAAGATTTCGGCTTTTAGAACGCGCATGTGTGTGATATAATCGTTTACCGTTCTGTTGTGGATCATTTTAAAACCTTCCTGAAGTTTGTTTGGAGAAAGACCTGATTTTTTACTCAAAGATTTGATGGTAAAAGGCTCTTCGGGATTGGCTTTTATAACTTCCGAAAGTTCTTTTATTTCTTCCATTTCTCTTAAATTCAAACAGTTTGTTTCTTTTACAAATGAATTTAAGTCGTCTGTATGTTGTTGGATTTCCATTGCCAGAATAATTCTCAAAATTCCTTCTTTCAATAAATTCCTAACAATTCCAGTTTGTGTTATGGCATTTAACTGTTCTATTTTTTCTCCAATTTTCAAGTTATAAGAACCCGCATAAAAAAATTCTTCTTCCTGCTTTTCCTGAAAAAAGGTTTCTCTTACCATTTGATTCAAAGAACTTGCATGGCTTGGTTCCAATTGTGTTCCTACAATTATTAAAGTGAATTTTGTTTTTTTATCTTTTTCAAAAAACAAAACATTATCCTGATTTAGCTTTGAAGTAACAATCGCAGTCTGGAACGTTTTAAGTTTTCGTTCTTCGCCTGAAAGTCCAAAACTATGCGAAAGATTTCCTTTAGAGCAGTATGCAAAATATATAGGAGATGATATTCCATTGATCACATTCAATTTAAAATCGGCTGAAAAAGTCATATCAAACTGAACGTATGAAATATTATCATTAAAAGACGCACCGCTGATCGATCCTTTTGCAAAACCGTTATTTACTTCTAGTGTATACTCATCAACGTCAAAAGTTACTTTTCCGCCGAAGTTTGTATTCAACTCTTCAAATATGTTTTGAATTTTCTCTGTATGTATAGTAACTATTTTCATCTTGTTTCGATTTAAATTCTGTAATTTTAAATGAGATTTTTAAACCAATGTTATTCCGTTTAAAAATCAAATTCAAAGTTCGCTCAATCGTAAACCAAAATTGTTATATAATTTTCTGCAATTGTTTTATAATTACTTATCAATGATAATTTTAACTCAAACAAACTATTTCTTAATTCAATAAATGAAAAGCTATTCTTTTTCTCCTATAAGTTCTCCAGATTCTAACATATTGATTTTAGGCACTATGCCCGGAACCAAATCTTTAGAGTTAAATCAATATTATGGACACAACCAGAACAACTTCTGGAAATTTATGTTTACCATTTTCAATGAAAATCCTTCAGCCGATTATGAAACTAAAAAAGCGCTTTTGCTAAAAAATAAAATTGCACTTTGGGATGTATTGCAATATTGCGACCGCGTAGGAAGTTTAGACAGCGCGATAAAAAACGAAATCGCCAATGATTTTGAAACATTTTTAAAACAGCATCCAAAAATAAAGACCATATTATTTAACGGACAAAAAGCTGCAGCATTCTTCAAAAAATACGTTCATTTAAAAAATACTTATACTCTTATTACACTTCCATCAACAAGTCCGGCAAACGCCAGCAAATCGTTTCAATCCAAACTAGATGAATGGAAGATTATTGGTTCATTATAAATATAAATTCGTGACAAAAAAAATCTAAATATTGAAATAATGTAACTTTTGAACTTTAAAATATAACACGAAATTTCGCATCATGCTATAATTTTACAATCAAGAAATCAAAGCCAGGATGATACGGATTGATGATGACGGAAGGCTTTTTTTAAATTACAGATATTACTAAGACAAACTGTGACAAGTTTAGATTATAAAGAGAACATTGGTTATGTTAGTTTATTTTTGAGAAAAAAGCTATTCTAGATTTCTAGGGTAGCTTTGTTTTTTTTATACACATTTTCAAATCACCTAATTATGAAAATTCAAACTTATTACAATCATATTCGATTTTACATACCGCACCATTTCGTGTATTATCCGGTTTTAACGGTGTTTTTGGCCTTTAGTATTTACTTTGCTTGTACGACAAGCGATTATCTTATCTGGTCGTTTATAAGCGTTGTTTTTGTGTTTCTGTTTTGTCTTGCTTTTATGCTCAGACAGCATTATGCGCTTACTTTACAAAACCGAATTGTGCGCCTCGAACTTCGTTATCGTTATTTCACCTTAACCGGAAAACGTCTGGAAGAGTTTGAACACAAACTAACCGACGATCAGATATTTGCCCTGCGATTTGCTCCAGACGATGAAATCTTGCCTCTTTTAGAAGATGCCTTAAAAAACAACCTAACGGGAGACGCCATCAAAAAAGGAATCGTACACTGGAGAGCAGATTATAATAGAGTTTAGAATTGCTGATTTTAGATTGTAGATTTTAGATTTTAGATTGTCACTCTGAGCGAAGTCGAAGAGCTTTCCTGCAAGGTTTCCAAAACCTTGTAGGTATAACTCGCAAAACAATAAAATAATATAGAAACCTACAAGGTTTTGGAAACCTTGCAGGAGTGTACAAGCTATTACTTAAGCTTTCTGTTTCTTTTTATTAAACACTACATAAAACAGAAACAAAACGATCCAAACCGAAAATATGACCGCAAAAAATATCGGTAATATTGTGGGATGCAGGTAGTTTGGAGTGTAAAAATAACGCTCTAAAGTCTGGAATTTTTCATGAAGAGCTTTGTGATCAAAATTACTATCTAGTCCGCCAAATAACCTGTCGGGATTTTCTACATAATAGAAAATTTCAGGTACAATTATCTTTGGTTTTACGTAGCTTTCAATATTATATTTTTTAAACAAAGTATCCAATTTCGCAAACTGATATTCAAGCGAATCCTGTTTGTATTTATACAATAATTTATAGCGTTTTACGGCGGCCTGATATTGCTGTTTTTTAACCGAATCGTTATGAATTGGCATGTATAAAGACTTATTCTGCAAGAAAATACAAATGTCTTTATCATATTCAGGACTTACTTCCTGACCTTTAAAAACAACCTGCGTACTGTCGCCAACAATTATTTTTTTGATGATTCTATCTTTCAGAATATTTTTATCAAGTCCCACAAAATCCAGAATCGAATCAGTCTTTCCGGAAACTTTATTGTAGGTTTCTGTTAAAACCTTCAAAGTATCAATACTATAATAAGTCGTTTCAGTATTAAACTGATCGTGGTAAATTAAAACCTGCTTTTCCTCTTTAATAACCGGATACGGTTTTGGATATAAAATATTCTCGTAATTGAACAGTTTTTCAGAATGATACGAGCTTGAACCGTATAAAAACGGATTTAGAACATTCAGCAGCGTTTTATCTTCATTATAACTTTCCTGCGATAATTCTCCTCTAAGTTTGGCATTTTGACCGAAACTAAAACTAACAAAAAACGTAAAAGTAAAAAAGGAAATAAGCAGTAATAAAAATCCAATTGGTACTATTTTACCAAAAGAATAATGTTGTCTTGCATGGTTTTTTAGTAAAAAAATCAAAAAGAAAAACAGGAACAAACCACTCACAAAAAAATGCGAAATCGAAACATCATCATAAAACTTAAACCTGTAAAACTCCGAATAAATATCAATATTCTTAATTCCTTCAAACGTAAAATAACCGTATAAAAAATAAGCCAGATGTATTACGGCCAAAATAATAAAAGACTTAACGAAGTATTGTTTTAAATTTTTGTTCATATCAAAGGGTTTATATTCAAATATAGGAAATGACATCGGCAATAGCAAAAATCAATTCTAAAACTTAAATTTCAACGATCCAAATTAATATTATAATCTGGGCGTGCCACCATCCTGATAAGAGGGCTAATTTACTTTGCGCTTATGTGCCCTCTTATCAGAATGCTGTCGGGCTATACACGCTGCTTCGGCAGCCAGTTCCTATCCCTCACGCGGTCACATTTTCAAAACAAAACCCATATACATCTGAATATCAAAATAATAAAACACGATAAATTAAAATTGAATGATTTTTTTTGTTAACTTTAATTGTTAAAATTTCATTAATAAACCTAAACATCAATCTCATGAAAAAATTAGTTTATTTTTTGATAATTCCCCTTTCCTTTCTTTCAGCAAATGCCCAAACTACTGCCGAAATAACCGAAGAAAATACCTTACTTAATGCGCAGTATAATTCAGATAAACTTCAGAATTATAGTGACGATGACCTGCCTTGGCACGGAAGAAGATTCAAAGTCACAGCTGGTGCCTTTTTTCCTGTAAACAATACCGAAGTTGAAGTAAACGGAACAAATGGCAGAATTGGAACTGATATTGATTTTGAACGTGATTTAGGTTTTAATACCAATACTGCTTCCTTTTTTGGCACTTTTGAATGGCGTGCTTCGCGAAGATCCCGCTTTAATCTGGAGTATTTTTATTTAAAAAGAAATGCTTCAAAAACACTTCAAAAAGAAATTGAATTTAAAGATCATACTTATCCAATCGATGCAAGGGTTTCGTCTTTTTTAGACAACCAAATGATTCGGTTTGCTTATGGATATGCCATTATCTCTAAACCAAAATACGAATTGGGTTTATTGATTGGTGCCCACGTAATGCTTGCCGATGTAGGTATAAGACTAGAAGCTAACACCCAGGAATTACAATATCACGACGCGGTAAACTTCACCGCTCCTTTACCTGATATTGGAATTTGGGGAGAATTTGTTTTGGGCAAAAAAGTGGGTTTATATGCCAACATAAATTACTTTGCCCTTACCATAGACGATATCGACGGCCGAATCATCAGCTATAATTTATCGGTTTTGTATAATGTTTACAAAGATTTCAGTTTAACAGCGGGTTACACAGGACTAAATTTCAGACTAGATGTTACCAGACCCAAAATCGATGGTTTCTTTAAATGGGGTTACAACGGCCCAACGATTGCCGCAACCTACAGCTTTGGAAATCATGTTAAGTTTTATAAACACTAGGATTAATTGTGAATTATTAATGGTGAATTGATAATTTATAATTGATAATTGTGGATTGATAATTGATAATTGATAATTGATAATTGTGGATTGTGAATTTATTGAAATGGATAAATTCTAAACTTAGAAATCTCCTTGGTAATTTAACCGCAATCCCGATAGCTATCGGGAGCTAAGGTTTATTATAAAGGATTTTATAAAAACGCAAAGTTCGGAAAGCTTAATCTACATAAAGCTTTGCGAACTTTGTGTTTTCTATGCGCAATCAATATAATATTCTTTGTGTGCTTTGCGGTTAAATCTACGTTTGAAACAAAAAAACAAACCCGACATCTCTTTCAAGATATCGGGTTCATCAAACTTAACTTAACTCAAACTAAACTACTTATTTCTCGATTGGAGTAAATTTTATAGCTGTTCCTCCTCCAGCTGCCAATTTGATATTTAAAACTGTTTTGTTATTTACTTTTTGTTTTGAAATCGTAACCGGATACGGATTTATTTTATAATCAGCTCCTGCTCCATCGGCATAAATTTCGGCTTCGTATTCTTTTCCTGCATCTAAGAAAGATAAAGTTACTTTAAGATCTCTGGCATCTTTGTTTGTAATAGAACCCAAGTACCAGTTTTTCTCGTCCCAGTCTTTACGTGCGATTGTCGTGTATTCTCCAATTTTTGAATCTAAAACTTTAGTATCAGACCAGGTGCAAGGCACCTCTTTTATGAATTGAAATTCAGGTTTGTTTACATAATTCTCCGGTAAATCTGAAGCCATTTGCAGCGGACTGAAAATAATAACATATAAGGCCAATTGATTTGCTAAAGTCGTTTGTACACGCGCTCCAGATGGCGTTTTATAATCAAAATTGAAATTACCCGGCGTATAATCAAACGGACCCGAAAGCATTCTTGTAAACGGTAAAGTTGTTAAATGCTGCGGCGTGTTTCCGCCGTCTACAGACCACGCATTGTATTCCTGTCCTCTACCGCCTTCCTGAGACATAAAGTTTGGATACGTACGCTGTAAACCTGTTCCTTTAATTGGTTCGTGGTTGTCGATCATGATATGATATTTGGCAGCCGTTTCGATTACTTTTCTGTAATGACGTGATGCATACTGGCTGTCGTGCCATTCTTTTTTATCCAAATATTTGTTTACGTAACCCGTTTTAACTGAATTCACGCCCATTTTTTGATACAATTTAAAGGCATCTTCTAATTGGCTTTCATAATGTTTAGAAGCGCCTGCTGTTTCGTGATGTCCTATTAAACGAACATTTTTCATGGCAGCATATTTTGTAATTTCTTCCAAATTAAAATCTGGGTATGCTTTTACAAAACTAAATGCAGTTCCATCGGCAGTCCAGTCGCCGTCCCAGCCCTCGTTCCAGCCTTCTACCAGAACGCCGTCAAAATTGTTTTTCGCAGCAAAATCAATATATTCTTTTGTATTTTTTGTTGTAGCACCGTGTTTTGGTCCTTGCCCCCAGGTGAATTTTTCTAAATGCATTCCCCACCAGATTCCAATGTATTTTGAAGGTGTAATCCAGGAAAGATCTTCAATTTTTGAAGGTTCATTTAAATTCAGCATGATCGTGGAAGTGGCAACCTCTCCCGGATTTTCACCTACAACAATTGTTCTCCAAGGTGTTTTAAATGGCGTTTCGGCATATACTTTTACACCATCTGCCCACGGCACTAAATCACTTTTGTATTGTTTATCATTTGTTTTTAAAAGCGTCATCGAAGCAAAATCGGTTAGATTGGCTTCGTGAATCGCAACGTATAATTTTTCTTTTGTTTCAAAAGTTGCCGGCGTATTAATCGTATCGGTTTTACTAACTGGCGTTTTACGGTATTCACTTTCATAATAACTGTTTTCGCGGTGCACGGGAATCCACCAAACATCGTTATTTGATTTAAAAGTAAACTGTGTAATTTCATTTGAGATTTTCACTTTTCCTAAATTAGGCTGTTTTGGAAACTCATATCGAAATCCTACTCCATCATCAAAAACCCTGAAAATAATATCAACCAGACGTTCTTCTCCTTTTGATTCTTTTAAGTGAACAATCAATTCGTTGTGGTGGTCGCGAACCTTTTTAAATTCACCCCAAGGCTGTTCCCAGGTTTCATCGGCTGTTTTTTCTTCGGTGGAAACCACTTCAAAACCTTCGGTCATTTTTTGAATTCCCTGAAATTCAAATCCCATTAATGAAGGTTCTATCACTGATTTTCCGTTTTTAGAAAAACTGTATTGCGGCTGTCCTGATGGTGTTAATTCAAATAGTAATTCGGTAACTTTTCCAGGTGAATTGATTTTATATGTTTTTTTAGTACTGCAGGCTAAAACCAGCATTGAAGCTAAAGCGATTATACAGTATCTATATCTTATGTTTCTCATTATGTATTGGTATTAATTACGGCTCTTATTTTATTTCGTTTATTAACTGTTTTGCTTTTGCTGGCTGCATCGAAACAAAATAATTAAAGGCCTGATCTAGTTTTTTCTGAGCATCGGCGTTGGATTTCTTTTCTACACGCAGGTTATACATTTTACTGATATCCGGAAAAACAGATTCGGTGTTTTTTACTCCGGCAAATGCTTTTACTTTTTCGATGTAAGTGTATCCAAATTCAAGCGTTGGTTCGAACATGGTACCTTCTCCAAAGTCGTTCCAGGTAATGAGCTGCAGATAGTTTAGATTGGCATTTTTGGCTAAGGAAAGTGTTTCGTCTAAAGTTGCACCGTTTTTATGATCTATTGTCCATCCTATTGCTGTGCCGCCTCCGCCTTCGGCATAAAAATCTTTAAAACCAGGATAAGCGCTTCCTATTGCAACAGAAAGTTTTGGTTTTGTATTGGTGTAAAAATTGGTTAAGAAACTATTGTCTTTGTAAACCCAGGCATATTCTCCAGAGGCATTTGCCCCAGCTTCTATAGATTGATCCCATAGTGTTAAAAAAGTAGGTTTTGTAGTTAAGGTATTGAAAACGTTTGTCCATTCGGCAGGCGTTTGCAATACGATTGGTCCAAAATTCAACAATAAAGGTTTTCCGTTTACTTTGATGTAATTTTTATCGTCAAAGTAATTTTTCTCCATATAAGCTAAATCTGTTTTTGCTGCGCTGGTTACCGAAATTGCTTTTCCGGCATTTACAACATTTGTTGTTACCCTGTCTTCGTAAACAATGGCATATTCTAATCCCACTTTATCCAGCATTGCAATAAGCTGTTCTGTATTTTCTTTTACCATTCTGTAATCATTGACGTCATAAGTGCCATACCAATCGATTAATACACCATCAATTCCTGAATATTTCATCAATAATAAATGATTTTCAATCACATTTTTATCGCCTGAATGATACGGCCCGATAAGAGGATAATAATACGATGCAATTTCTCTGCGGTTGTTTGCTCCTATTGTATTCGGGTTTTTGTTTGCCATTGTCCAGTGATAGCCCCATTTTTTGTCGGCGCTGCTTTCATTGGTTTCAAACCAAGGCATATAATGAACGTAAATTTTAGTACTGTTTGTTTTTTCAATTGCAACCGGTGCAATTGCTTCTGGTTTTACAGGTTCATCTGAACCTTTGTCGTCACTGCTGCATCCGGAAGTGACTAAAATGTTCATTATACCAAAAAACAATAATGTGATATATCTTTTCATATTGATGTTTGTTTTTTAAAAGTATGTCAGCCTTCCACGACTAACCAACATGGAAGACTGACATTCAAGAAACCTAATTCACCGGATACCCAGGATTTTGTACCAGATTTTTATTAGAAGTTATTACTGTACTTGGAATAGGGAAAATTCCTCTGTATTTTTCTGTTGGTCCTTTTTCCCACCATGGCAGGAAGAATGTTCCAAAACGAATATTATCTGTTCTTCTTCTTCCTTCAAAAGTAAATTCTCTAAGTAATTCCTGATCGATAAAATGAAGGTCGATTGTTGCCGGCATTTCGGCACCAGCGCGAGATGTTATCTGCTGTACAAAAGGTTTTGCCATATCTGGAGAACCTAAACGTACATAACATTCTGCCTGCATCATTAAAATTTCGGCATAACGAATTAATACTAAATCGTGGTCACGTTCCCAGGTTTCTCCCTCTTTCATTTCGTATTTTCCTAAACGAACTCCTTCGTTATCTTTGGCAGCAGCTACACTTGTAACGGCTTCTGTATAGATAAGAGGTTCTCCGTTATCCATAATAATCACGTTTCCTGTAGCCAGATTGATTTGTTCTCCGGCCACCATGCATTTCTTTCTTTTATCTGTATCGGCAAAAGCAGAATATACTCCCGGCTGTGCACACATTCCGTTAGCGCTCCAAGGATAATCTCCCGTTGCAGAAACGGTTAATTTATGCAAGTAGTGGCAAGACATTGAGTTCATATAATTTCCAACAGTTCCTGCTTTTGAATCGTAAGGAATTGCAAAAATAATTTCAGATGATTTCTGATTTTCTGTTGCAAAATTGGCAAAGAAATCAGGTGTCAATGTGTAACCGGCAACTTTTTGGCACATATTGATACAATCTTGCCAGCGTGGTGTTCCTATGTAAACTTCTGAGTTAAGATATAATCTTGCTAAGATAGAATAGGCCACATTTTTTGTCATTTTTGAATACACCACATTTGATGTTAAATAAGGAATTGCATCCAGAAATTCTTTTTCTACAAAATCGTAAACTTGTTTTCTTGTAGAATTTGACGGCAGCGATGTGTCTTCAAAATTGGTAACGATTGGCACATTTCCAAATGCATCTAAAAGATTATAATAGTAATATGCTCTTAGCGCTTTTAATTCTGCGTAAATTGGTGCTTTTGCGTTAGCTGCCAATGACGATTTATCGATTTGATAAATAATAGCGTTGATTTTTGCAATTCCGGTGTAGTTGTAACGCCAGGCTGCAAGGATCAAACGGTTGTCTGCTTTCCAGGTATGTTTTTGCGCATCCTGATACTGACCGCCATCGTACCAGTTTGTACCTCTGGTTGGAATTGTAGCTTCGTCTGAAACGGTTTCGTTCAAAAAGAATACAAATTCACAGGTTGGGTAGTTATTTGAAATATTATCAGCAAATCCTCTTAACGAAGAATAAGCCCCACCAACCAATGCATCAACTTCTTTTGGAGTATTTCCAAAATTTCCATCCTGTACCTTATCGTATAAATCCTCATTTAAATTGGTACATGATATCGTAAAAAGCATGCTTACTAATAATGCTGCTGTTATTTTGATTTTCATTTTTTATATTTTTGAGTTAATCGCTTAATTATTCAGCGTGAAATTTAATCCAACAGAAATTGTAGTTGGTCTAGGGTAATTGTTGAATTTTTCTATACCTGGTCCTGCTAATCCTGTTTGGTCTACTACTCCTGTTTGACCTACTCCGTTTTGCGCATTTAATCCAATCTCCGGATCTACTCCTTTGTATTTCGTAAATACTGCAAGGTTTTCTCCCATTAAGTAAAATCTCAACTTAGAGCTTTTGTATTTTAAAGGCAGTGTATAACCTACAGATACTGTTTGTAATCTAAAGAATGAAGCATCTTCGATCCAGTAATCAGAATATTTTGGAGCAGATGTAATACCGCTTTTTAAGAAATCATCCGGTACGTTATAAGTTGGTAATCTGTTAGGATCGTTCAACATCATATTTGTAGCATTTAAAGCTTTTTGACCGAACATTCCGTATCCGGAAATTCCAAGGTCGAAGTTTTTGTATGTAAAGTTCATACCAATACCTAAAGTTAAATCAGGCTGAATATTTCCTAAATCTGTTTTATCTCCATCTACTAAAGCATTTTCTGCTACGATATCTCCTGCAGCATTATAGTATTGAATTTTTCCGTTTGGATCAAGTCCTGCATTTCTGAATCCCCAGAAAGTTCCAACTGGATATCCTTCCGCAATAATTTGAGAATATTGACCAGACATACCAGATAAACCGTGTAATGAACCACTGTAAATAACATCTGTTTTATAGGTAGGATTTGACAGTTTTTCGATTTTTTGAACATTGTGTCCAAGCGTTAAATTAGCATTCCATGTAAATTTATCGCCTCTTACGATATCAGCATTTAAAGTAAGTTCCACTCCTTTGTTAGACATTTCTCCAACGTTTGCCAGCATTGTTCCAACTAAATATGGCGGCTGAGGAACTTCGTATGTATACAATAAATCGTCTGTATTTTTTTGGTACCATTCAAATGAACCTGTAATTCTGTCGAATAAAGTAAAATCTACCCCAATATTTAATTGTCTTGTTGATTCCCATTTCAAATCAGGGTTTGGATTTTGTGTTGGA
Source organism: Flavobacterium sp. GW821-FHT12A05 (assembly GCF_058807735.1). NCBI lineage: Bacteria > Pseudomonadati > Bacteroidota > Flavobacteriia > Flavobacteriales > Flavobacteriaceae > Flavobacterium > Flavobacterium sp. GW821-FHT12A05. Next base: position 723,820 of record NZ_JBXAQY010000003.1, read on the forward strand.
GAATATGCTAAACTCCATCTTCCTGTAACCGGATCGTAATAACTGTCGCTTCCAACTCCTAAAATTGATAACGATTTGTATTCGCCAATTCCGTCCTGATTACCTGTAACTCCATAACCTACTCTTAGTTTTAAAGATCCTAACCAGTCTTTGGTTCCGCTCATGAATTCTTCGTTAGAAATTCTCCACGCCGCAGATGCTGATGGAAAAGTTCCCCATTTATTGTTTTCTCCAAAACGGCTTGAACCATCACGTCTTACTGTCGCAGTAAGCAGGTATCTTCCATCGTACCCGTAATTAGCACGTGCGTAGAAAGAAACTAAATTTGATTTTCCTTTGTATGAATACACATCTCCTAAACGGTAGTTAGAACCTCCGCCTAAGTTATTATAACTAAAAGCATCTGTTACAAAGCCAGAACGCTGTGCTCCAAAACCTTCGTAAATATTCTCAAGATAAGAATAACCCGCAAGAGCGCTGATATTGTGTTTGTCGATCACTTTATTATAATTTACATAAAGTTCTCCTTGTGCATTTGTATATTCTGCGTAAGTTCTTTGAGCACGGCCAGATTCAGTACGGCCCGTAATAACAGCATAAGTTGGAATATAAGAACCGCCTTTTACTGCGTTATGTTCTAATGAAATATTAGCAACTGCCTGAAAATCATTCAAAAATTTAACTTCAGTTTTAAAATAACCTAAAAGTCTGTGTCTTTCGTTATCCACTGTTCTGTTGGTTAAAATTTCTACCGGGTTTTCATAAAGCGTATAATTAACAGCAGTAAAATTTCCGTTTGCATCATAAACCGGAATTGTTGGATTTAAGTTGTAAGCACGCTCAAAAATAGTGTAATCAATAGGATGCCATTTGTCTATATTAGCAAATAATCCCATATCAAATTTTACATCTTTGTTATCTCCAAGATATTGATAAGCGCTTACGTTTCCGCTGATTCTTTCCAATCCTGATTTTTTAATAACCCCTTCGTTGTTTAAGTACGAAAGTGAAGCTCTAAAACCACTGTCTGTTTTTCCGGAATTAATGCTTAAAGTATGAGACTGAGAAATCGCTGTCTGCTCAATTGCTTTCTGCCAGTTTGTATTAGCTCCAAAATCAATTGCATCTTTATTTCCGGTTTCGCGCATGTAGCCTCTCCATTGGTTTGCAGAAAGAAGATCTAAATTGTCTGTAACATAACCAATACTTGATAAACCGCTGTACGTTACAGAAACTCCTTTTGTTCCTGATTTAGTTGTAATAATGATAACTCCGTTTGCTCCTCTTGATCCATAAATGGCTGTTGCCGAAGCATCTTTAAGAACATCTACTGATTTAATATCTGAAGGCTGTACCACGTTGATATCAACACCAGCGATTCCGTCAACTACAATAAGCGGACTGTTGCTTGCTGTTAATGAAGTTCCTCCACGCAAACGTATTGTTGCTCCCGCAGCAGGATCTCCCGAAGGACGAATAATGTTAAGCCCTGCTACTTTTCCCTGCAAAACCTGCTCTGTAGAAGAAATCGTTCCTTTTAATAAATTTTCTGCAGTAACGGTCGAAATAGCTCCTGTTAAATCAGATTTCTTCTGCGTTCCATAACCGACAGATACCACCTGAACTTCATTTAATTGGTATCCATCATTTTGTAAATGAATATCTAATTTTGAAGACGATGCTGTAATTTGAACTTTTTGAGTTGTTGATCCAATAAACGAAACTTCGATAGAACCACCTACGGCTACCTCCAGTGTAAATTTTCCGTCAAAATCTGTTGTAGTTGCATTTCTGGTTCCAGTTTCTAATACCGAAGCCCCCGGTAATACCGTGCCCGTATTGTCATAAACGGTACCTGTAATCAGTTTTTTTCCCTGAGCAAACATTCCTGCCGAAAGAAAAAGCATGAAAATCATGAATACCAGCGATTTAGTAGTCCACATTTGATGCAGGACTATTCTTTTATTTTTACTATTCATTAGAATGATGTTTTAATTTGATAGTGAATTATTTGTCTAGAGTTTTAAGCGGAATTGTCGTGTCTGAAATTGTTTTGTCTTTGTTGTCTTTAACCACAACATGAATTTCACTTAAACTTGGAGAATCTTTTAGTTCAGAAACTAAATTGACAAATCCTTTTATCTCTGCAACTCCTCCAGTAAACTCACCAGAAATTGTTTTTGTACCGGCAGTAATCGTGTAAATTAATTTGTTTACACCCGGCTCATTGTTTTTTCTATAAATTCCTAAGAAATCTTTTTGGCTGATTTGTAAAGGGAAATATCCAAAAACCGGTGCTGGCGGCGGAACGTAAGCTCCTGCATATAAAACCTGATCCGGAATAGTTCCTGCCCAATCGTCTTTTACCATCAGGAAAACTAAATTTTTCATCTCGTAACCATCTGGCGCATTGTAATAGTCTTTTGGAACTAAATCCATTTTATAAAAACCGTTTCCTAAATCTTTTAATTTTGTTTTTGCTGCAATTTCCGGCAGCCATGATTGGTATTCTTGTTTAACATCCCAATCGTTCAGTCCGCTGTGCATGTGTACGCTGGTTGCGCCTGCAAATCCCGGAGCTAAATTGGCATTAAACAAGATACTTACGCCTTTATCAATAGTTGGTTTTGTCGGATAAGCTCTGATCAGCTCATTCGCCGTATAAAATGTTGTGAAATCAGTATAGACCATATTGGCCACGTCGCTTTGTTTAGATCCGTTTTTGTTTTTTAAACGAAACCAAAATCCTGCGCTTGCTGCAATTTCGGCTGGGGTTTTAGTAAAGTATAAAGTTGGAGTTAAAGTAAAACTCCATACTTTGTTTCCTTCGTATTTCAATTTTGCAAAATCAGATGAGTTTTCCCAGTGGTTTGCATCCGGTTCAGAGGGAGACCAGATCCACATGTATAAATCTTCGTTTTCAGCAAATGTAGTACCCGCAAGATCGAAGTACCAGGTTACTTTTTCATCATATTTGTACACTACAGGAAATGATGACATTGCTCCTACAGCTCCCGCATTTTCTTGTGCCTTAGTAAAAGTTGGAGCCATCAACAGGGCAAGTAAAATTGTATATAGAAATTTTTTCATATTACTTTTTAATTAATAGCATTTAATTTGAATACATAAGTCACAATAGAAACTCCGCCGGAAGAATGTGCTAACTGAAATTCCATTTCGCCATTCTTTCCAGGAACTGATGATATTTTAAGTTCGTCTGTTTTTTGAGTTTTTTGCGCGTCGCTATACAAGTAGATTTTAACTGGACTTGGATTTGTTGGCTGAAAATCTGAGCTCAGCTGCCAGTATCCTTTTGGGGCAAACAAAGGAGGAACATTACCCGTTACTTCATAACTTGTAGGATTGTTTTTTTCGTCTACGTTAAATTTGATTTTAAAATCTTCGTAGTTAAAAAAAGTACTCAAGTTTTCTTCTTTTGGCTCGATGTTACTTGCCTTCGCAACTTCATCGACCATCTTCAAATTGGTTAATCCCCAGTTTCCATTTACTTTCTCATAAAGGGTAATAGGATTAACGTAGCTGCCGTCTTCTGTATTATCGCAGCTAATGGCGAAAAAACACATAAAAAGAGCTAACCAATAATAACTTTTACTTCTCATAAATTTTTGGTTTTTGTTAGTTTTTCATCCTCTTAAAAGGACAGTACGAAACTAGATGTTAAATAAATCTAAAAAAAAATATCTGCGAAAAATCAAGATATAATTCAAACGTTTCCGTAATTAAAAAATTGATTATCAGTATTTTAAGATTTTAGTAAAAACATAAAAATCAAGGTACTGTCTAGATAAAAAAGTGGCAATAATAAATGGTAAATATGACAATATGAAAATTTTATATGAATATTTTTTCACTATACACAGATATAACCACTTTTTATTGTATAATTGCAAATAATTAGAGTACTTTTAACATTCCAAAGCCTATTCTAGGCCTCTAAGATGCTTTTCTTAAGAAAATCTCAACAAGCTGCTCTTTATTCTAAAAACTGAAAATCATCAGTTTTTCATTAATTTTGACTTTAAACGAATTAGCTCACACCATAAATTATCTTACCCTAAAACCACAACCAAACCATGCAAAAAATATTCATTTTGTATTTTTTCATTATGGGCTTTTCTCTAACTGCGAAAGAGACGAATCCTATTCTTGAAGAATTAGATAATGTGCTTCTCAAAAAAGAAGTTTACCTTAAACAGAAATATCGAAAAATTGAAACTTTAAAAAAGAACGTTTCAAAGTTTACCGTCAGCCAAAACAACGAACAGCTTTATAATACCTATATGTCTTTGTTTGATGAGTACAAATCATTCAAATACGATTCGGCTTATTATTATTTAGAAGAAGCGAAAATCAAGGCCAAAGTTTTAAAAGATCCCAAGTTTTTATCTAAAAGCCGAATTAAGGAAGGTTTCGTACTGCTTTCGTCCGGGCTTTTTAAAGAAGCCATCGATACACTTAATGTTATTGATGATACCAAACTTGATCTGAAAAATAAATTTGAATACTATAATATTAAAGCCCGAGCTTATTATGATTTAGCCGATTACAACCGCGATCAGCGTTTTAATATTCATTATGTACAGCAGGGAAATCATTTTCTAAAAAAAGCATTGGAATTAATTGGAACCAATACGAATGAATATTGGGCGGCCGAAAGTCTAAAACGTTTAAAACAGCAGGATTGGCGCGGTGCCGAATTTGCCTTCAGTTATTGGATAAACAACTACCACCTTCCGCCGGATTATTACGGAATTGCTACTTCGAGTCTTGGTTATATTTATTCTGAAAGAGGATACACCAAAAAAGCCATTCATTATCTCGCACTTGCCGCTATTGCCGATGTTAAAAATGCGACCAAAGAAACCGTTGCGCTTAGAAATCTAGCCAACGAACTCTTTAAAATGGGCTATTTAGACAAAGCCAATGAATATATTAATATTGCCATGGACGATGCTACTTTTTACAATGCCAGACATCGTAAAATTGAAATTTCGTCGATACTGCCTATTATCGAAAAAGCGCAGCTGAATAATGTAAAAGATAAGAATGATAAGCTGGAGAAGATTATTATTTTATTGACGATTTTAACTCTTATTATTATCCTGTTCTCTATCATCATTTTTAAACAATTAAAAGAAAAAAATAAAGCCCGAAAAATAATGGCTTCGTCCTACGCACAGCTGCAGGAAATGAACATTAGTTTGAGCGAGGCAAATGCCATTAAGGAAGAATATATTACGTATTTTATTAAGGCCACATCGGCGTTTATTAATAAGATAGATCATATTCAGAAAAGTACGCTTCATAAAATTATTACCAAGAAAACCGATGAAGTTATTGCGAGTTTAAAACGTTATAATGTAAAGGAAGAAAGAGAGAATCTTTTTCATCAATTTGATGAAATCTTCCTGAAATTGTTCCCCACTTTTGTAACCGATTTTAATCATTTATTTCCAAACGATCATAAATGTATTGTAAAGAAAGGCGAACTTTTGAATACAGAACTACGCATTTTCGCTTTATATCGATTAGGGATTCAGGACAGCAGTCAAATGGCTGAATTCCTGGAACTTTCTGTAGCTACAATTTATACGTACAAAACCAGAATCAAAAGCAAATCTGATTTTAAAGATACTTTCGAAGAGAAAATTATGGCGATTAAAACGATTTAAAGGGCTGAGATACTAAGGCTCTAAGAGGCTGAGAGGCTAAGGGACTAAGTTTTTTTTATACATTAAAAAAAAACCGCCACAAATCACGAATTTATATTTAAAATAATTCGTGAATTCGTGGCGGTTTTTATGTTTATTATTCCGAAGATTCTAATTGTAAAATCATATTTTGATAATATTTGCTAAGCGAGAATAATTGCTCGGCAAAAATCATAATGGCTAACGGAACAAAGAAAAACATGGTTAGATTTTCTGCGTACAGGAAATAAGTTGTTACCATAAAAATACGTGTATATTCGAGATAATAAATCCATTTTCGCTGTTCTAATATCGCGCCGCAATTGATTAAAGTGATGATGATAATAGATAAAACAAAAATCTTATCGTAGGCTTCTAAATGATCAAAATAATACGTAAAAACAGTCAGTAATAAAGTAGAGACCGCCAATTGAATATAAAGGTAATTACGAAAACGAAGTCTTTGATGCGGATTGCTTTTATCCTGTAGAAAACGTTTTTCTAAAGTTGGACGAATATCCTGATCCATGTGGGCGGGACTTCCAAAAACGGCTTTCCATCTAGCTTTAAAACCTTTGGAACGTTTCCACAATTCAAAAATTTCAAAATAATAATGAAAGTGCTGCCACAGGAAACTATAACTTTTAAGAGGATGTGTTAATCCGTACTTTGGTTTTTCTTCTTCTTGCTGAAAAGTACCAAAAAGACGATCCCAAAAAGTAAACATATCTCCGTAATTTTTATCGAGATATTTTTCGTCAGAGGCATGATGAACACCATGAATCGATGGTGTTACAAAAACATATTCGAGCCATTTTATGCTGCCAATAAGTTGTGTATGGGTAAAGAAAGAATAGGCACCATGTACAATAAGCATGGTTATTACCATTGTGGGATGAAAACCAACCAGGGGCAGAATACACCAAAATCCCGTTCGGACTACAGCCTGAAAAGTGGTAATCCTGGCAGCGGCGGTAAAATTAAATTCTTCGCTGTGGTGATGCACAATGTGTGCTGCCCAGAAAAAATTGACTTCATGACCTAGTCTGTGGTACCAATACCAAACAAAATCTGTTGCGAGAATCAAGGCAATCCAGACTAAAACGCCGCTTGGAATTTCGAAAATCCGATAATCGTCGTAAATCAAATAATACAATTGATAAAAACTTGCCGCAACAAATAAATTAATCAATCGCTCCGCAATACCAATGCTGATATTAGAAACAGAACTTTCATAATTAAAAATTTCAGGTCTTTTTTTTCGTTGTGCCAGCTTGTATTCTAAGAATAAAAACAGGAAGAAAGCAGGCATTGCAAAAGCAAGAAAATTGATATTTTTCATTTTTATAAATTACTTTATATGGAATAGGAACTAAAAAAGACATTTCATCAACTAAAAAAACATGTTTTTACACGTTTTAGTAATTGATGAAAATAATCTTGGGTGCATTAAAAAATTAATTCTGTTTGAATTTTGGTGCTTCTAGCGCCACTTCTTTTACAGATTGTGTCTCTGCCACTTTCTTCAAAGCAATTATGTAAGCTGCAATTCTTGGCGTTACATCATGTTTAGCTGCTACTCTAAATACGGTTTCAAAACCTTTCTCCAAAATATCTTCTAAACGCTTATTAATCTGGTGAATTCTCCATGATTCTAATAATGAATTCTGAAGCCATTCGAAATACGAAACGGTAACACCTCCCGCATTTGCTAAAATATCCGGAACGACCAAAACGTTATTTTCATGCAGAATTTTATCGGCATCTGAAGAAACGGGTCCATTTGCGGCCTCAATAATTATTTTAGCGCGGATGTCTTTGGCATTTTTTTGTGTAATGACATCTTCTTTTGCCGCCGGAATCAAAACATCAACATCTAAAAGCAATAAATCTTCGTGTTTAATTGCCACTGAATTTGGATATCCTTTAATAGTTTTATTGTTGAGATTGTAATACAAAATCAGCTCCGGAATATTGATTCCATCCGGATTATAAAAAGCTTCCGAAACATCGCTTACCGCTACAATTTTTACTCCTTTTTCATATAAAAATAAAGCCGAATGCAAACCAACATTTCCAAATCCCTGAATTGCTGCAGTTGATCTTGCCGGTCTGATTTTTAATTTTTCCAATGCCAGTAAACTAATAATGCTTACGCCTCTTCCGGTTGCTTCTACCCTTCCAAGAGAACCTCCAGAATGCAGGTGTTTTCCGGTAACAACCGCATGAATTGTTTTTCCGTGTACTAACGAAAATTCATCCATCAGCCAGCCCATTTCGTCAGGACCTGTTCCCATATCTGGTGCAGGAACATCTTTTTCAGGTCCAAAAATATCTGCTAATGCTTTTGTATACGCTCTTGTAATTCTTTCTAATTCGGTTTTAGAAAGTGTTCTTGGATCGCAGATAATACCGCCTTTTGCTCCTCCAAAAGGAATTCCGGTTACCGCAGATTTCCAGGTCATCCAGGCCGCAAGTGCTTTAACTTCATCAAGGTTTACAGCAGTATCATAACGGATTCCGCCTTTTGACGGTCCTAAAGCTGTGTTGTGAATAACACGGTATCCTTCGAAGTTTTGCTCTGTGCCATTATCTAATGTGATAGAAAAATTTACCACAATTTGTTTTTCCGGACGTTGCAGCTTTTGTCTTATCGATTCATCAAGATTAAGAATATCGGCTGCTATATTAAAACGATCAATCATAGATTGAAAGGGATTCTGTTTTATAATTTGTGTACTCATAGTATTTATTTTTAAAATTTGGGTTTATCAGGATTTGGGTTTAATAAAATGTTAGGTCTCAATAAAAATTGACAAGTGATGCACATACAACAAGGAATTTTTGTCTGGCAGCAATGCATCATACTATTTATGTTTCTATTTGATCTCATTTTATTTGTTTTAATGGTTCTAAAAAAAAGCCTTTCATGGTGCATGAAAGGCTCAAAAAAAAAATAACTAACAAGTACTTTCTCTATTAACGCCATTTCATCGTATGGTTTGACATACAGCACATCGTCAAGCTGCACATAAACGGGATGATATTTAGACTATAGTTTTTCATTGTTAGGACAAATTTATAAATATATTTTATAAATTCTATCGAATTAGTAGAGTTTATTTAAAAATTTTTCAAACTTAACATTAAATAAGCTGTAAATTAAAGACTTAAAGAGTCAAAAAAAATTATGCAAATTGAGAAAAAACAATAAAAACAATGGCAATTAAAGCCAATGCAATACCAAAAAAGTTGATTTTTGATAGTTTTTCTTTAAAGAAAAGCAAGCCTACAAGACTTCCTAAAACAATAACTCCCATATTCATTCCGGCAAAAACAGTAGACGGATTTTCGGCAAATGCTTTGTGGGCTTTTAAGTAAAATAGAATATTTCCAAAATTAAAAATACCTACTAAAGCCCCAAAAAGAATGTTTTTTGAATTTAAATTCACCTTTTTCAAAACCACATCATACACTACAACCAGCAGAGAAACAGCCAGAGCAATATCAAAAACTATAAATAGTGAAGTTGTATAAGGCAAAGCGGTATAAAGTGCAATTTGCTTAAATAGGATATCTACAATTCCAAAACCCAGAAACACCGCTGCAGGATAAATCCATTTGTTTTGGTCGTTTATAGATTGTTTTCTTAAGATGAATAAAAGCGCGACAAAACCAATTATTAATCCGATAACTTTATAGGAATTAAATTCTTCTTTAAAAACTAACCAGGCGGCGATTATCGGAATAAACAACGACAAACGCTGTGCGGCATCTGTTTTTACGATTCCCATATATTTTATCGAAGTAAATAAAAACAGAAAAACGATTGGCAGTATAACACCAACAGCTGCATAGATATTCCATGGTGCATCTGCATGAACTGCTGTTAAATCAGGGCTAAAAGTAAAGTAGCAGAGTAATATTGCCGTTATATAATTGAAAGCTATTATTTGAATTGGATTTGCATTGTATTTACGGGTTATTTTGAAAATTACACCAACCGTTACACTGCATAAAATGCTTAAAATTAGAAATAACATAGAATTAAATTTTTGAGAACAAAAATAGTGTTTATCTGTTTTATACTTTCAAAAAAAACATATTAATCGCTCTTTAACCAGCCGGTAATACTCATTCGGGTATTTTGGGTTACTAATACTTCGTGAACCAATTCGTTACTTTTAAAGAAAACAGTTTTTCCCTGAATCGGCGAAATTTTCTGCTGGCTGTTATTTTGGTGAATCATTAATTCTCCTCCGTCACTTTCTATCCAACTGCTGTTTAGATAACTGATCATTGAGTATTTACGGCTCGAATTGTTTTTGAACTGATCGAGGTGTTTTAAATAAAAATCGCCTTTTTCATATAAGGAATAATGAAACTCATAACCCGTAATTCCGGCAAAACAACTTTCGTTTAAATACAATACGAAAGCATCGATGATATCAAAAAACTCATTTTCGAAAACATTGTTATGCTTTTTATCCAGCCAGTAAATCGTGTCTTTTCTAACGGTTCCATCCAGAGCAAACTTCTCTGAATTGCCTATTCCTGCCGTCAGTAACAGACTTGCAGCATTTAAATCGATTAAATTCTTCTTGAGATTGTCTGCGAGAGCATCGCTCATAAAACGTTCTGATATTCCAATTTTATTCTCTATATAACTTGCGATCAAATCTTCGAAACTATCATTCATTTCTTTTTTGGGAAAACTGCAAATACAGCCAACGCAGCAAGGTAAAGGAATTAAAACTGGTAATTACTTTATTTTTAAACAAATAAAGAAACAACAGCCCATAAAAAACCCGACAGGTTTTAAAAACCTGTCGGGTTTAGTAACTACGTTAATAATTAACAATTTATAATTTACAATTTACTAATATAACTTCCATACATATCTTTAAATTGATGTCCTTGCGCAAAACGGTCTTTGCTTAGTTTTTTATATTCTACCAATGCCCATAAAACGAATTCTTTCATGAAGTATTGATCTTTTTTATCTAATTCAGGCTGGTATTTTTTCAATAAAATATCCAATGGCGTAACTTCATCTAAAATACTTTGGTATTCAGCATCTGAGGCATCATCTAATAATTCGAAACCACTTTCGGCAAAAAACCATTCAATCAAATCAGAATAAGGTGTTTTTTCTCCCGGTTTTTCTAATTTTTCAATTTTAGGAAACAACGTTGGGAACAAAGTTCGAATTGCCATTCCTATTAAATGCTGTGCTACAAAAGCAGCTCCCTCCTGCTCGCCTTCATAAACCAATTCTACTTTTCCTGTAATGGCCGGAATAATTCCGATAAAATCTGATAAACGTAAAACTGTTTTATCTGCACCTGATTTTAAAGCACGGCGTTCTGCAGTACTAATTAAATTTTCAAAAGCGGTAATACTCATTCTGGCACTTACACCACTTTTATTGTCTATATATTCGCTTTCACGCGCTTCAAAACTTATTTGTTCTAAAATATCTTTGGCCAAATTTGGCACATAGACTATATCACTTTGGTTTTCGTCTAGTTTTGCTTCTTGTTCCGTAATAGTTCTTGCAATTGCAACCGTTTCAGGATAATGCGTTAAAATCTGCGAACCAATTCTATCTTTAAGAGGTGTAACGATACTTCCTCTGTTGGTATAATCTTCTGGGTTTGCGGTAAAAATAAACTGCATATCAAGAGGCATTCTCAATTTAAAACCGCGAATTTGAATATCACCTTCCTGCAGAATATTAAATAACGCTACCTGAATTCTGGCTTGTAAATCCGGTAATTCATTAATAACAAAAATACTGCGATTGGCTCTCGGAATCATTCCAAAGTGAATAACACGATCATCAGCGTAAGATAATTTTAAATTCGCCGCTTTTATCGGGTCAACGTCTCCAATTAAATCGGCAACGGTAACATCCGGCGTTGCTAGTTTTTCGAAGAAACGTTCGTTTCTGTGTAACCACGAAATTGGAGTTTCATCGCCTTTTTCTTCAATTAAATCTTTAGCAAATCGCGAAATTGGATTTAACGGATCGTCGTTGATTTCTGAGCCCGTTACAAACGGAATATACTCATCCAGCAATTCTACCATTTTGCGCGCCAAACGTGTTTTTGCCTGTCCGCGAAGACCTAATAAATTGATATTATGGCGAGACAAAATCGCACGTTCCAACTCCGGAATTACCGTATTTTCGAATCCGTGAACACCTTCAAAAACAGGTTTCCCCGTTTTGATTTTCTCACGAAGATTATTTCGTAATTCGTCTTTAATACTTGTGCTCTTATATCCTGCAGCTTTTAACTGCCCTAATGTTTTTATATTGTTTATTTCCATTTTTATTGAAATATCGATTTTATTATTGATTTTAAATGACCATGTATTGTGTCATTACTGTGTGTAGACGCACTGCTGTGCGTCTCTACGATATGCTTTATTTATAAATTAATCTCTTTTAAAAAACTTCGAACCTTTGCAACTTTGACCCTAAATCAACATTGTGTCATTACTTTGCGTAGACGCACTGCGGTGCGTCTCTACGATATGCGTTGTTTGTTAAATTAATCATTAACCAATAGCACAGCGCTTCGACTTCGCTCAGCGTGACAACTGCTTAGACGCATTTCTGTGCATCTCTACACTGAAAACTGAGACTGAACACTTACAACTGAACACTTACAACTGAACACTGAATACTGCGACTGAACACTGAAAACTATCTAACTCGTTTCTTCCTATTCGTTTCGTAATCTTCAAAAATCATTTCGCCAAGACCTTTTAATCCGGTATAAAATGCTTTTCCTTGATTTGCTTCGGTAAAATGATTTACAAAACGCTGTAAATAAGGATCATTTGCAATCATGAAAGTCGTAATTGGAATATGTAATTTTCTGGCCTGCTGTGCCTGTGTGTAGCATTTGTCTACAATATATTCGTCAAGACCGTTGCTGTTCATATAATACGAACCGTCGCGTTCACGCACGCAGCTTGGCTTTCCGTCGGTAATCATGAAAATTTGTTTGTTGGTATTTCGTTTTCGGCGTAAAATATCCATCGCTAACTGAAGGCCTGCAACCGTATTGGTATGATATGGACCGACTTGCAGATATGGCAGATCTTTAATTGGAATTGTCCAGGCGTCGTTTCCAAAAACCAGAATATCAAGCGTATCTTTTGGATAACGCGTTGTGATTAATTCAGCCAAAGCCATGGCTACTTTTTTGGCCGGCGTAATTCTATCTTCTCCATACAAAATCATACTATGGCTGATGTCGATCATTAAAACGGTACTCATTTGTGCTTTGTACTGCGTTTCTTCGATAACCAAATCATTTTCAGTCAGCATGAAACTTTCTACTCCATTATTGATTTGGGCGTTTCGCAGACTTTCGGTTAATGAAATACGTTCTAAACCATCGCCAAAATTAAATTCGCGAAATTCTCCTGTATGTTCATCGCCATTTCCGGCATGTTTTGTTTTGTGATTTCCGTTTCCGGAACGTTTCAGGTTCCCAAAAATTTGATCTAAAGCCTGCTGACGAATGGCACGTTCTGTTTTAGCAGTTATACCAAAACCACCGCTTCCGTCTTCTTTAACTTCGTCTTTTATGTAACCTTTCTTTTTTAAATCTTCGATAAAATCATCGATTGTGTAGTTCTCATCGGTCAGTTTATATTCTATATCCAACTCCCGAAGCCAGCTGATTGCTTCATCAAAATCGCCCGAAGTATGGGTGATAAGCTCTTTGAAAATGCCAAAAAGTTTTTCAAACGGAGACTGAAAAGGGGCTTCGTACGACTTAAAATAAAAACCTTTTTTAAATTCGTTTTTCATAATTTTAAAATTACGGTTTTTTAGAATTATGAAAAACGAAACGTTTATTAATTTTTAGTTAAAATATTTAACCAAAATCTACAGCTAACAGTGTTAGATATAATGATTATTCAAACTTTCCATCAACATAAAACCATTCGTTATTTTCAAACTTAAAGGTTGAAAACTCATAATGAGTCTGTGGTTTGCTATCTGAATCTAAAAAATAAGCTTTAAACTCAACTGTATTTTCTGTGAAACTTAAAATTTCCAGCTTTTGCCATTTATTAGCGGTCGCCCATTTTAAAATTTCGGTTTTCGAATAATATTTTCTTTCCGAAATATAAGTAGTTTGCAAAAGATAATCGGCATTGTGAGTTGCATAAGCCGAATATCGAGAACGCATTAAAGCCAAAGCTGTCGGCGCTTTTTGGTTATTTTCGAGATACAAGCCGCAGCAATTTTCAAACGGTAATCCAGTATCGCAATAACATTTATGCGTCGCCATCTACTTCTTCTTCTCCGTTAAGTTTTACGTGCAGCTGATTCAATAAAACCTGATATCGGCTTATTTCTCTCACTTCTTCATCTTCTTCAGCAAAATCAATCATTTCGTCTAATACTTCGCTTACATCTAATAGTTTATTATTTGCTTCTCTGGAATCTCCTGCTGCAATTAAATCAATGATTTCCTGTACGCTCGCTTTTAAGGTTTCGAATTTATTACTCATAATCTTTTTTTGTTTTTTGTTTGCCACGAATTTCACAAATTAGCACTAATTTTTAATTTGAATTGAATACAAAACTTAAAAATTAATTCGTGGTAATTCGTGAAATTCGTGGCGAAAAATATGTTTAATTTTTTATTTCAGGTTTCACGTTCTGTTGTAACTTGAAACTATTTTATTCTTCTTTTTTATTTTCGTTGAATTTCTTCACAATTTCTTTCAGCTTTTCTTTGCGCGAAACTTCGGCTTGTTTTTTCTTAGCCTGGGCTTTGTGCAATTTATCATTATGAATTTTGATATTCTTTTCGTTGTTGCGTCCCATTATATTTCTCTTTTAATTTCTTCTAAACTTTTTTCGGTAAAAATCAATTCGTTAATAAGCTGCTTTCTTAAATCGGCAATATCATCATAATCAAAATATTTTGCCCAAGAAGTTAATTGCTGCAGGTTTCGTATTTGTTTTAACCTCTTTGTGGTTTCAAAACTGGTTCTCAACACTGCTTTTTGATCGTATTTTGGATTATTTCTATGCTGATAATTGGCAAGGTTCTTTTCGAAATCGGCTTCTATATAATACAGTTTTTCCTCGGCATTATCAGGATAAAACTCATTCCATGCTGCAAAACCAATTTTTGTTTTCGATTCGGTTTCCGGTTCACGGGCAACTAAACGCCATTTGCTATTGGCTAATCTTCCCCAATGATTCGAAACGCGGTACATTCCGGCTTCGGTATAATAATAGGTACTTCCCGCTTTGCTTTCAAACTGTTTTTTCAAACCTTCAATTTCATTTGGAAGGACTTCATTAAAAACACAAAATGTATTCTTGAAAGAATTAGGATGTGGTTTAAAATTTTTCTGCATGTGCAAATATACTCAGATTGCCGCGAACTCCCTAAAACAAACATAAATTGATTAACTTTGCTGCATCAATTTAAAATAAAAAAAACATGTCTAAAGATTCACAAGAAAAAATGCCTCAAAAAGGAGTTTATACCGGCATTATCGAAAAAGATGAAAACAACAATTATTTCTGTGGTGAGTATCTTTTAGATTATAAAATTGCACATACTAACTTTAATATTGGCGATTGGGTTACAATTAAATCTGTAATCGAAAATCCAAGCGATATCAGCTACGATAAATATCCAAAGAAATCTAGAAACTTCGATAAGGCTAATCGTAAGCCGGAATAAGTATTTTTTGTTTCAGGTTTCAGGTTGAAAGTTTCAGGTTGAAATGAGGGGAATTTTTAACCGCAAAGAGCGCAAGGTTTTTTTTATCGTGTGCAAGTATTAGATTTAAAAAGTTCGCAAAGCTTTGTGTAGACAAAGCTTTGCGAACTTTGCGTTTGTATACATAAGCATAAATAAAAAATCCTTGCGCTCTTTGCGGTTAAATAAAATTACAATCAATTTATCATTAACTTTTTTTAATATTTTTTAGTTGAAAACTGAAAAGTTAAAAAAAAGTGTACCTTTGCAAAAAATTTGTCGATTTGAACTAATTAATATCGATTTCAAACTAATAGACAAGTAGTTACCTTTTATTTATGAAAAAAATAGTTGAATACCGCAAGTTACTAAACGTAGAAAAAACTGCAGAGTTAAAAGATTTAAAAACAATTTATCGTAATGCGATGAAAGAATCTCATCCTGATAAATTTGTAGGAGACGACGCTGGTTTAAAAGAGGCAGAAGAAAAAAGTAAAACAATCATTGAAGCTTACCACTTTTTAGTAAGTATTCATCCTGATACTATTAAACTTAATTTACCTGAGTACACTGAAACTATTTCAACTTGTACTATTACAGATTATAAATTTGTTGAAGGTCGTTTAATTATCGATTTTTCTAACGGAAGTGTTTACGAATACATTAGTGTTCCTAAAGCAACTTACGTGAAAATGGTAAATGCAGATTCTCCTGGAAGATTTGCAAAAAGACACATTTTGAACTCTTTTACTTGGAGAAAAAAAACAAATCAGGAATAGATTTATTCAAAAATATTCAAAAAGCACTCTTCTTACAGAGTGCTTTTTTTATGTCTTACTATTAAAAAAACTCTATATTAGCGCTCAAAACAAAATAAGAATAAGAGTTTTAAATCAAATTAACGCACCAAAACCCTTGATTACAGGACATTTAGATACAAAAAAACTATAACAAAATTTTAGGTTCCAAAATTCTTTATGTTTTATAATTTTAGATACTTTTGTTGCACAAATCAATTAACTAATTAATTTTTTATAATGAAAAAAATACTTTTTTTACTTACGGCTTCTGTGGCTATCATTTCATGCAGCAAAGTTAAAGACGGCGAATACTTAATTACAGGTACTGCAAAAGGAATTGAAAACGGAAAAACAATCATTCTTCAAGGTCAGGACCCAACTACAAGAATGACAATCGCGCTTGATACAGTAAAAGTTGAAAACGGAAAATTTGAAATTAAAGGTAAAGTTGCAGAACCTGCTTTCCATACATTAATTATTCAAGGTGCTAACCAGCCATTTCCTTTTATCTTAGAAACAGGAGAAATAAAAGTTGACATTGACAAAGACAGTATCCACAAATCTAAAGTTTCTGGAACTTATAACAATGACGAGTACACTACATTCAACGAAGATCTTACAAAAACTCAAAAAAGCTTAATTGATTTTCAGAAAAAAAATACTCAAAAAATGCAGCAAGCTCAACAAGCTCAAGATACAGCAACTATCAATGGCTTGATGAAACAATACATGGAAATTCAAACAGAAGTTCAAGCTAACAGCAAAAAGAAATATTTAGCTTACGCTGAAGGTCACCCAAAATCTTATATCTCTGTATTGATCCTACAAGGAATGATCAATGATCCAAGTACAGACATGAAAAAAGCAGAAAGTTTATACAACGCTTTAGACGAATCTGTAAAAAACACAACTCCTGGTAAAGAAATCAAAACTAAACTAGGTCAAGCAAAAATGCCTGCAGTTGGTGCGTCAGCTCCTGCTGTTGGTAACGCTAAATGAAGAGCAGATTTTTCGGCTCCAAATCCAGAAGGAAAAGTAGTTTCGCTTAAAGAAAGTTTAGGTAAAGTAACTATCGTTGATTTTTGGGCTTCATGGTGTGGACCATGTCGTAAAGAAAATCCAAATGTTGTAGCTATATATAAAGAGTTACATTCAAAAGGACTAAATATAATTGGTGTTTCTTTAGATAAAGAAAAAAGCAAGTGGACTGAAGCTATCGCAAAAGATGGTTTAACATGGACACACGTTTCAAACTTAAAATTTTGGGACGAACCAATTGCAAAACAATATAATGTTGAATCTATTCCTGCAACTTTTATTCTTGATGCATCAGGAAAAGTAGTTGCTCAAGACTTAAGAGGTCCGGAATTAAGAGCAAAAATATTAGAGCTTTTAGCTAAATAATATCAATTCAGATTAAAACAAAAAATCTCCCTAGTGGAGATTTTTTTGTTTTTACGCAGCACCCAACAATTCAAAAAAGTCGTTTTAAAAGTAAATGCAATTTAATAATTAAGTTTTAAAGACGTTTTTTAAATAAATTAGCAGGCAACGAAACCAGTTTGGTTATTCCTCAAAGAATGCATTAGCATTCTTAAAAATTTATCAGAAAAGAGAGCAACGACAAACATTAGTTTCTGTTTTTTTTAAAGGAGTAAATACGTTCCAAAAAATAAAATTATTTTAGCTCTTTTATTCATTATTTCTGAGGAAAAATGGATGTTCTGAACTTCAATTTTTAAAATTAAAAGCTGAAAAACAGATCATTTCATCTTAAGAATAATCCTATATTTTGAAACAAATTAAAAAAAAGTTCAAATTTCGTCTTTTTTATTTTATTCAATTCCAACGAATTAAAAAATAACTTTAAAATAACTTAAAATTAAGTCATTTTTTTGTTTGGAAATGTAGAAAACGTTCCTATCTTTGCAACCGCTTAGAACAACAAAGCACAACAATACAAGCTTAAGGGGAGATACTCAAGCGGCCAACGAGGGCAGACTGTAAATCTGCTGTGTGAACTTCGCAGGTTCGAATCCTGCTCTCCCCACCAAAAAAGTCCTAATGAAAATTAGGACTTTTTTTATACGTAAATTTCAAAATTTATATAAAAACAAAAAACCTGCGAATCTAAGGATTTGCAGGTTTTTTTGTTTTATACTGCTTTTCAGATTTTTTAAAATCGAACAAATCCTCACTTCGTGTTCATATCATTTTTTAAGCCTGAAACTAATTCCTTTTCTACTACAAAATTTACCTTTAGTTATCCATCACCTTTCAAAATTCAAAAAAAGGCACTCATGGCGCTATTTCGCTCTTCTATGCGCAAAAATTAGGCACTCATGCCCATTTTTTAAATTCACACTTCTATCGTAGTAATTTTATAAGTAAATAATCCGCCAATTAACACTGGCAGTTTACAGCTGCGTATAAAAATCAAAAACAATAAAAACCAAAAAAACAAACCTATTCCCTCCAAAAAAAAACTACATGAAAACAAAAAAACTTTTTACATTTTCGGATACGGTAACAAAGGAAAATATCAAGGAAGTAATGCAACAGGCAATCGCGCTTGAACTTGCTACTATCCCAACGTATTTATCTACCTATTATTCGATAAACAGAGCACAGGATCAGGACGCATTGTATGCTAAAATTCATGGGCAGCTTTCTCAATCCGGCATACTTAGTCCTGCAAAAATTGATGAATTGGCACAAGAACTGAAAGTGGACATATTGGTTTATTCCAATAAAGCAGCAGCCTTAATCATGAGTGTTGTTATTGAAGAAATGCTGCACCTTGCTCTCGCATGCAATGTCAAACAAGCTGTTTGTCAAACTGCACCAGACCTTATGGGAATTGGAAAAATATTATCATTTCCAACACAATTAGACGGACATATTCCAGAGTTTCAAATTAATGCCGCAAAATTATCATTAAATCAATTAACTACTTTCCTGCAGATAGAAAGCCCTGAACCATTTGAAGATCCTTACAAAGACAAACAATTATTAAATACAATTGAATATAAAACTATTGGTCGCTTATATGAATTAATTATTGCCTGTATAAAAGAAGATTTTCCCGGACCATATGATTACAGACCACAATTGCTTCCTCCGGATGATTCAGGACGTGCGAGACCATTCTATTCTCAAAATTCTATGAATACTGTACATTATGACAGAGAGCACAATCCTCAGTTTGCAAATGAAGATGAAAGTGGCGGACTTCTTGGAGTGTATGATGCTAAATCAGCAATTGAAGCTATAGGACGTATCATTGAACAGGGAGAAGGAAAAAGTGATGACCAACAACATATCTTAGAATGGGGCGAAAATAAAATGCCTGTACCAATGGAAATTGTTGATGGAAAAGCAGTTTTTTGGAAAGGTGATTATGATGATACCGGAAAAGAATTGGCTCATTTTGCCAAGTTTCTGGAAGTCTACACTTTTGGTGGTTACTATCAGGAAAAGTTTAGTAAAATTCATGGCTTAGACGATTTCTTCAGCTATTTTGTATATGATACTGATGCTAATCCTAAAATAGCCGATTATACTGCTTCCAATAACAAGGCACTGGCATTGTGTTCAGAATTAGGTAATGCCGTTTTTGCTTATATTCTTTTAATGATTGAAACCTGCTATTACAAAGACGAAAGTACCCAATACGATTTATTCATGTACGGTATTCACAAATCGATGATCTGGCTTTTAAGCGAAGTTGGAAACAAAATCAATAAATATACGTATGCCAAAGACAATGAAGCCTACAGAGGTGCTCTGACATTTGAACCTTATTCGTTTGAGCAAAGTTCCTTAAGACCCAAAGCACAAATTATGAATTTAGTTGATCAATTGGCTAAAGCAGATCCTGGCTGGATTTGGGCAACACAAAACAAATACGACAGTTATTTTCCAGCTCTGCCAGATGTAGGACTAGATTACAGCATTATAGCCGATGTGCCAAAAGTTCCAAGTACACCTTATACTCATCATTAAAAAACATATTATGTCAGAATTAGTAAACAGAGAGCTTCATGTGTGTATGGGGCTTAATTCATGCAAAAATACAGGATATTCAGGAAATAATGATTGTGCAGGAATGGGCGACTGCTCAACAGCAGTTGGTCATCCGTGCCACACTTTAAACGAGTGCAAAGGACAAGGAGGCTGCGGTATTTTTGGAACTACCGAAGAATTTTGTCATCCGGGTCAAAACGAATGCCGTTATCAAGGCAGCTGTGGTGTACCCATTTTATCTTCTCGCTTTATGGCTCAAGGTCCTAATAAAGGACTTAGTGTTTGGCAATTAGCCAGAATACGCTTCGAAGAAAAAAGAAAAGAAAATGACGAACCATTTGGTGAAGCTCCTCAACCATACGGACCAAGTAATGACTATGTAAACACCCTTCGCGGTACAACTGGTCAGGATTATTCTTCTTGCGGACAAAGCGGTTCAAGATCTTGCTCTTACATAAACAATCCTGCTGAAAGAAAGATTGCTGCCGATCTAAGAGTTTTGAAAATGGAACAAGAAAGTGCCGAAAAACTACCAGAGAGTCTTTCAAATTGTAAACCAAAAAAGAATGGTTACTAGACTCGGATTACCCAATTTAGGATTGGGTTTAGGACTTAGAAGCCAGCATTTTGAGCATATTCTGAAAAAGAATCCCGCCGTAGATTGGTTTGAGGTAATTTCTGAGAATTTTATGGATTCGCATGGACGACCAAGATACATCTTACATCAAATAGCAGAACGATATCCCGTGGTCATGCACGGGGTATCATTGTCTATAGGAAGTACTGATCCTTTAAATTTTGATTATCTAAAGAGTTTAAAACAATTAGCTGCCGAAGTACAACCAGCCTGGATTAGCGACCATTTATGCTGGACCGGAGTTTTAACGACCAATTCGCACGATTTACTTCCGCTTCCGCTAAATGAAGAATCATTAATACATGTTTGTAATCGAATCATTCAGGCGCAGGATTATTTAGAACGACCACTGATTATTGAGAATCCAAGCACTTACGCATCCTTTAATAATTCTACATTTCCGGAATGGGAATTTTTACGAATAATGACCGAAGAAACAGGCTGTGGATTACTTCTGGATGTAAACAATATCTATGTATCTTCTTTTAATAATGATTTTGATCCTGTCGAATATATCAAAGGAATTCCGCATGAAAAGATTGTACAAATGCACTTAGCTGGTCATCAAAATTGCGGTAATTATATTATTGACACACACGATAGAGAAGTAAATTCTCAAGTATGGAAATTGTTTCAATTGGCATATCAACTGGCAAACGAAGCATCGGTTTTATTAGAATGGGATGGTAATATTCCGTCCTTCGATGTGTATCATTCTGAATTGCTTAAATCAAAACAATATATGGACGCGGCATTTGTTGGTGTTGAAAATGAAGTTCGGTTTACCGATAAAGAACAGGTTTCAAACCCATTGAATCTTTTTGAAATGGATAAATTTTTATAAATACAAAAAATGCAGAAAACGGTCAAAATACCACTAAAAAATTTCCAACAGTGGATGCAGCAGCTGTTACTAGATCCATATCAGCAAACCGGAATTAATCCCAGTGATTTACTTTCAGATCAATTCAATACTGCTTCGATTGAAGATGTGATTTGTCATTCTGAAAAACTTACCGCACAGGAACATTTGGGTATTTACCAAAGAAGTTATATTGCCCGTTTACGAAATTGTATGTCACAACAATTTAGTGCCTTAGAATATGCCTTAGGCGAAGCTATTTTTTGCGCTTTCGCCGATGATTATCTCGCCTCAAAACCTTCCCATAACTATAATTTAGCCTATTTAGGAGCTCATTTTGCAGACTATCTGGAAAACAATAGACCCGATGCTCACGAAACCATCAAAGAAGATTGGATTGATTTCATAATTGAACTCGCCCGATTTGAATATGCCATAGGTGTTATTTTCGAAATGAAAGCCGAAGAAAATTACCAATTGGCCACAATCGATACAGATGAAAACGAACTAAAACTTGTACCTATATGTGAATTGTTCAAATTTAAGTTTCCTGTTCGAAAATACTATTCTGAATTTAAAAATGAAGAACACCCAAACTTGCCTTCTGAAAGCGAAAGTTATTGTGTCGTTTTGAGGCACAAATTTAAATTAGCAATTTACGATTTACATAAAGAACAATTTGAGCTTTTAAGCTATCTAAAAGAACAAAACGATATTATTACAGCAAAAGAACTTATTAAAACTCAATACAAAGAAAATCCCCCTGTATTTGATGAAGTTTGGAGCAAATGGAAAGAATACTGGATAGCTGCTAATTTTTTCCGCGTTTAATGATAACTCAAATTCGAAACTCAGATTTACTGAGTTTATTTCTAAACAATTTCATAAAAAACCAATAACTAAACTACCTAATAATGGAAAACTATTTACACGGCCTACTCGACGAAGACAACGACCCTATTATCCAGCAATACTTAAAGTATATTGACGAGGGAATTCCACGTACAGATAAATCAAAAGATGTATTAATCATTGGTGCCGGAATGGCCGGAATGGTGGCAGCTGCTTTGTTAAAACAAGCCGGTCATAATGTTACGATAGTTGAATCGAACACTCGTGTTGGCGGCAGGATTAAGACTTTCAGAAATTCTGAGAACAAAAAATATTTTGAAGACGACAGTGTTTATGGTGAAGCTGGTGCGATGCGAATCCCAACCATACACCAGATGGTCCTCAAATACATTGATAAACTCGGACTCAAAACCGAACCTTTTTATTATCTCTCTGTCGATAAAGAACAAGCAATTGCGCATCAGGCAGATCCAGCCAAACCGGAACCGGATGTTACCAGGAATTCTCTTTTCTACGTTAACCGTAAACGTGTTGTGCAAAATGAATATATCCGAAAAGATGGAACTAAGGTAGATGTAAACAAACTATTGGACTTTCATCTGGGCAGCAGCGAAAACATGCGTGCAGACCAATTAATGGCTAATCTTATTAATCCGCTTAAAGCTTTTATTGCCGAAGATCCTGAAAAAAACTGGCCTTTGCTGATCGAGCGTTACGGAGAATATTCAATGCGCCGTTTTTTAAAAGAAAATTCAATGTATTCAGAGAATGCCATTGAGATGATTGGGGTTATGCAAAATCTGGAATCCAGAATGGCTTATGATTTTATTCAGAGTTTTATCGAACAAAACATTATCAAAGATTCTACCAAGTTCATGGAAATTGCAGGCGGAAGCGACCTGCTTCCGAATGCATTCTTTAAAGCCCACAGCCTTGAAGAAAACACCTATTTTGATTGCAGAATGACCAAAATGAAGCTCGTTAACGACAAGGTAAAAATAGAAGTAGATATTGAAGTACAACGTGATTTTCAGTTTTATGAAGACGCAGGGTTCAAAGCATTAAAAACACCCGTAAGCGAACTTGAATTTGATGAAGTAATTGTTACCATACCCTTTTCGGCATTAAGACATGTGTATGTAACACCACAATTCAAGCAGCAAAAACGAAAAGCGATTCGAGAGCTACACTACGATTCTGCTACTAAAATATTACTGGAATTTCGTGAAAAATGGTGGCAGGAAGCACCTTATAATATTGTTGGAGGCGGTACGATTACTGATTTTTCAAACCGTTTTACCTATTACCCAAGCAATGATTTGGGAGCGAAAGGACATGGTGTCGTACTGGCATCTTATTGCTGGTCTGACGAAGCAAGCCGCTGGGATTCTATGGACGACGACGACAGGTATTTTTATGCACTTAAAAACCTAGCCATCATGCACTCCGATGACGAGAAAGAACAACAGCGTATTATCGACCTTGCCGTAATTAGTTCGAGCATTAAGGAATACAAAACGAAAGGCGGAAAATTAATTGGTGGTGCAACACAAAGCTGGATGCGTGACCCGTATGCCTATGGCGAAGCGGCAATATTTAATCCGGGTCAGTTACAATTATTGCAGCGTCATATTATCTCAACCGAATGGAATGGAAAAGCACATTTTGCCGGAGAACATACTTCCCTGAAACATGCCTGGATTGAAGGTGCCATCGAATCCGGAATTCGCACTGCACTTGAAGTTAACGAAAATACTGGTAACCTGAATAATCCTATTTAAGATGTCACAGCAAAAAATCACCGTTGCAAAATACCTGCAAATACGTCTGGAACAATTAGGACTCACGCATTTATTTGGAATTGCCGGCAATTATACCGCGCCGTTTTTAAATACAATTCACGAAGACAAAAATGCAAAAATTAAAATCGTTAATGACACAAACGAAATAAACGCGGGGCATTGCACTGATGCCTACGCACGTCAAAACGGTTTCGCCGCAGTAGCGGTAACGTACGGCGTGGGAGCGTTTACCCTGCTCAATTCCGTTGCAGGTTCTTATGTAGAACATTGTCCTGTATTAGTTATTAATGGAGCTCCAACAAACAAAGACCAACAGCGAAGTCTAGTTCAGGGTATGCTCGCATCACATATGACAGGTGATATGTACAGCAACATTAATGTATTTCGAAACGTCACCGTTGCAGCAGAACAAGTTACAGGCTCATCAGATGCTCCTTATAAAATTGATGCGGTGCTAAATGCCTGTATTTTATATGGAAGACCGGTATATCTTGAGGTTTTTGAAGATGCATGGCGAATGGAATGCAATCCGCCTATCGCTCCATTGGCAGAAAGAGAGACATCTAAATGCCAAACAAGTGCGCGCAAGGCTGCGCAAAGAGTAGCCGCAATGGCACGAGGAAAAGAAATTATCTTCTGGGGCGGTATTGAAATCCAGCGCTACGGCATTCAAAAAGAATTCCTGGATCTGATCGAAACTTCCAATACAGAATTTGTGACCTCTATTCTCGGAAAATCAATTGTATCCGAAAACCACCCTAAATTTAAAGGTGTATTTAATGGCAAGGCATCTCCAAAAGATGTTAAGGAACAATTCGAAAAAGCCGAGCTAAAAATTGGTCTTGGCGTATGGACCACCGGTAAAAATCTGGGTGGTTTTGATGTCTGGAAAGAAGATACTGTACTTGCCAATCACAGTGGTGTAAGAATCGGTGCTTCTTATATCGCTAATGTATCGCTAAGAGATTTTATGATATTCCTGAAAGAAGAACTTATCAAAGTTACTTTTAGTGCTTACGAAATGTATGACAAAAAGAAGCTGCCTGAATCATTTTTTCTAGCTGACAACAGGATAACAAAAAGAGAGAAACCAGCACTTACTTATGATACCTTTTTCAAGCGAATCAATAGTTTTATAGACGAGAGACATATAGTGGTTGCCGATGCGGGTTTTCCTTTATTGGGTGCTCAAGGCATTCGTATTGCAGAACCAAACGGATTCGTAGCACAGGCCTCATGGCTTTCGATAGGTTATTCTGTTCCTGCGGCAACCGGCATAAAATGTGCCAGACCTGATAAAAGACCAGTGGTATTTGTTGGGGACGGTGCTTTTCAAGAAACCTGTCAGGCCATATCTACCCAGAATAAACTAAAACACGACACTATTGTTTTTGTTTTAGATAATGGTATTTATGGAATTGAACAAATGCTTGTTAATCCAAATCCGTTTCGTGGTGAAGACAAAGTAGAATATAGTATTCCCGATTTAAACAATGTTTATAATTACAACGAAATGCATCGTTGGAAATATGCGAAACTCGTTGATGTATTTGGAGGCAAAGGTTTTGAAGTCAGCAGTCTTGATGAACTCGAGGAGGTTATAAAGCAGCTTGACGATATTAAAGAAAACACCATTGTACATGTAAACCTACCTAAAACATCTATTCCTGAAGCAATTGCTTATAAAACAGAAGAGCCTGGAGAGGATGAATTTCTGGATAAAAATTGGAGTTTATGCTAGGTTTAAAATAGTTCAATTTTTAAAGCCGTTTGTCAGTATAAAAAAGCCGTCTCAGTTCAAATTCCTGAGATGGCTTTTTTTATTTCTATTATTATTTGCGTTTAACCGTTTCATCGTTAAAAACATTATAAAACAAAAAACCCTATCCTGATTGGATAGGGTTTTTAAAGAAAGGCGACGACATACTCTCCCACAATACTGCAGTACCATCTGCGCAGGCGGGCTTAACTACTCTGTTCGGGATGGGAAGAGGTGAGCCCCGCCGCAATAACCACCTTAAGGCTGTTAGTTACTTTGGGTAACTTTTAATTATTAATTATCAATTATAAATTGTTAATTATCAATTAAACAATATTTTAACATACTGAGATAAAGAAAAGACTTTTATTTACTATTTTAGAAAGTTTCTTCTCTCCCGTCTTTTGGACAGGAGAGAAAAGGGTGTACATAAGCTTACGGATTATTAGTACTACTCGACTATGACATTACTGCCTTTACATCTATAGCCT